>NZ_LR134378.1:10000-1210000 GCF_900637555.1 Lautropia mirabilis
CTTTCGCCCTCACCTTAGGGGCCGACTCACCCTACGCCGATGAACGTTGCGTAGGAAACCTTGCGCTTACGGCGAGCGGGCTTTTCACCCGCTTTAACGCTACTCATGTCAGCATTCGCACTTCTGATACCTCCAGCATCCCTTACGAGACACCTTCACAGGCTTACAGAACGCTCCCCTACCCCGCACTCAAAGAGTGCAGCCTAAGCTTCGGTGCATGGCTTAGCCCCGTTACATCTTCCGCGCAGGACGACTCGATCAGTGAGCTATTACGCTTTCTTTAAATGATGGCTGCTTCTAAGCCAACATCCTGACTGTTTTAGCCTTCCCACTTCGTTTCCCACTTAGCCACACTTTGGGACCTTAGCTGTAGGTCTGGGTTGTTTCCCTCTTGCCGCCGGACGTTAGCACCCGGCGACTGTCTGCCATGCTCATACTTCCAGGTATTCGGAGTTTGCTATGGCGTGGTAAGCCGCGATGGCCCCCACAACCATTACAGTGCTCTACCCCCTGGAGCAATACATGACGCACTACCTAAATAGTTTTCGGGGAGAACCAGCTATTTCCAGGTTTGATTAGCCTTTCACCCCTATCCACAGTTCATCCGCTAATTTTGCAACATTAGTCGGTTCGGACCTCCAGCTGGTGTTACCCAACCTTCATCCTGACCATGGATAGATCACCTGGTTTCGGGTCTACGCCCAGCGACTATGGCGCCCTATTCGGACTCGGTTTCCCTGCGCCTCCCCTATCTGGTTAAGCTTGCCACTGAACGTAAGTCGCTGACCCATTATACAAAAGGTACGCCGTCACCCCTTGCGAGGCTCCGACTGTTTGTATGCATGCGGTTTCAGGATCTATTTCACTCCCCTCCCGGGGTTCTTTTCGCCTTTCCTTCACAGTACTTGTTCACTATCGGTCGATTACGAGTATTTAGCCTTGGAGGATGGTCCCCCCATCTTCAGACAGGATTACACGTGTCCCGCCCTACTTGTCGTACGCTCAGTACCACCGATTCGCTTTCGTGTAAGGGGCTATCACCCTCTATGGCCGGCCTTTCCATACCGTTCCACTAGCTAATCGACTATCACGCACAGGCTGCTCCGATTTCGCTCGCCACTACTTTCGGAATCTCGGTTGATTTCTTTTCCTGTGGCTACTTAGATGTTTCAGTTCGCCACGTTCGCATCGCTGACCTATGGATTCAGTCAGCGATACCCTTGCGGGTGGGTTTCCCCATTCGGACATCCGCGGATCAAAGCTTGTTTGCCAGCTCCCCGCGGCTTATCGCAGGCTACAACGTCCTTCATCGCCTGTAATCGCCAAGGCATCCACCACATGCACTTATTCACTTGACCCTATAGGTTTGCGGACTTGAACTTCTTCAAATCCAGGATCAAGCATGCTGCGTTTTCGCCGCCTCTCAGTTCACTCGGAACTCTTTCGTTGAGACTTGTTCGACGCAATCACATCGTTGTTCCGGCTACGGAACAACTTGTCGACTTCTATCAAATTTTTAAAGATCAAGATTCGACACTCGATTCTGCCCTGGTGCTTGTGCGCCAGGACGGGATCGCCTGTCTTGAATTCGTGGCTTGTGCCGTCTGGACGTTCTGAACAAAAATGGTGGAGGTGAACGGGATCGAACCGATGACCCCCTGCTTGCAAAGCAGGTGCTCTCCCAGCTGAGCTACACCCCCTTCATCGGCATGAGCTCTTTGCTCATGCCCAGATGATTGGTGGGTCTAGATGGACTCGAACCATCGACCCCCGCCTTATCAAGACGGTGCTCTAACCAGCTGAGCTACAGACCCGTGAACCCTACAATTTCTGGCTCAGATCCAGAATGTTGAATCTTGCTCCGACAACCAACAGCCGATAAGTGTGAGCGTTTGTTCGAGGTGTTTCTCGTGAAAGGAGGTGATCCAGCCGCACCTTCCGGTACGGCTACCTTGTTACGACTTCACCCCAGTCATGAGCCCTACCGTGGTAAGCGCCCTCCTTGCGGTTAAGCTACCTACTTCTGGTAAAACCCACTCCCATGGTGTGACGGGCGGTGTGTACAAGACCCGGGAACGTATTCACCGCGGCATGCTGATCCGCGATTACTAGCGATTCCGACTTCATGCAGTCGAGTTGCAGACTGCAATCCGGACTACGATCGGTTTTTTGGGATTGGCTCCACCTCGCGGCTTCGCAACCCTCTGTACCGACCATTGTATGACGTGTGAAGCCCTACACATAAGGGCCATGAGGACTTGACGTCATCCCCACCTTCCTCCGGTTTGTCACCGGCAGTCTCATTAGAGTGCCCTTGCGTAGCAACTAATGATAAGGGTTGCGCTCGTTGCGGGACTTAACCCAACATCTCACGACACGAGCTGACGACAGCCATGCAGCACCTGTGTTCCGGCTCTCTTTCGAGCACCCCCAAATCTCTTCAGGGTTCCGGACATGTCAAGCGTAGGTAAGGTTTTTCGCGTTGCATCGAATTAATCCACATCATCCACCGCTTGTGCGGGTCCCCGTCAATTCCTTTGAGTTTTAATCTTGCGACCGTACTCCCCAGGCGGTCTACTTCACGCGTTAGCTGCGTTACCAAGGAAATTAATCCCCGACAACTAGTAGACATCGTTTAGGGCGTGGACTACCAGGGTATCTAATCCTGTTTGCTCCCCACGCTTTCGTGCATGAGCGTCAGTGTTATCCCAGGAGGCTGCCTTCGCCATCGGTGTTCCTCCGCATATCTACGCATTTCACTGCTACATGCGGAATTCCACCTCCCTCTGACACACTCTAGCCTTGCAGTCACCAATGCAGTTCCCAGGTTAAGCCCGGGGATTTCACATCGGTCTTGCAAAACCGCCTGCGCACTCTTTACGCCCAGTAATTCCGATTAACGCTTGCACCCTACGTATTACCGCGGCTGCTGGCACGTAGTTAGCCGGTGCTTATTCTGCGGGTACCGTCATCGAACCGTGGTATTGGCACAGTCCTTTTCGTTCCCGCCAAAAGTGCTTTACAACCCGAAGGCCTTCATCACACACGCGGCATTGCTGGATCAGGCTTTCGCCCATTGTCCAAAATTCCCCACTGCTGCCTCCCGTAGGAGTCTGGGCCGTGTCTCAGTCCCAGTGTGGCTGGTCGTCCTCTCAGACCAGCTACAGATCGTCGCCTTGGTAGGCCTTTACCCCACCAACTAGCTAATCTGCCATCGGCCGCTCCAATAGCGCGAGGTCCGAAGATCCCCCGCTTTCACCCTCAGGTCGTATGCGGTATTAATCCGGCTTTCGCCGAGCTATCCCCCACTACTGGGCACGTTCCGATGTATTACTCACCCGTTCGCCACTCGCCGCCAGGCCGAAGCCCGCGCTGCCGTTCGACTTGCATGTGTAAAGCATGCCGCCAGCGTTCAATCTGAGCCAGGATCAAACTCTTCAGTTCAATCTTTGCAAGCTCTCATCAAAACTGACTTGGAAAAATCAATTTCATGTGAGCATCAGGGTATTTCTCTTTGCCAAACACCACATAGCTTACGCAATGCAGCGTCGGCCACCTACCCCAAACGCCCACACTTATCGGCTGCTGATTTTTAAGGAACGAGCCGCCAACACCATTCGTCCGTTAGGACTTCACGCTGATCGGAAGACTGTGTCTTTCGTCGCGTCGCTGTGTCAGCAGCGAAGAAGTGGAATTATGGGGATACCCCGAATGGATGTCAACTGCTTTCTACCCTCAGAAGCGCCGCCCGTGGCAGAAATCGACCGTTCATCCTATCCATATCGCCCGAAGATCGGCTCAGAAAGCCAATCTCCACGACAGAACACTCATATTGTAATAATTTGTAACCGCCGGGCATCTGGTGCTCTTTTCGCGTCCAGCAGAGCGGCAGGAGCCTGAAGACTGCCGTCAATGCGCGCGCTCCGGTCGCCTGCACGGCACTTCAGTTGCTTCAGTCGCATCGCTGCAACACGTCACGACCACAGGATGGCCGCAGAACATGTTCTCTGAGCCCATGCTGATGCGGTTCGCAACCCCTTCGCCGCTCACCCTACTGGTGACACGAGCCCAAGCCGACCCCACTCCCATCTTCTGCCCCCCCCATCCCCCTGCATCAACCAGGACCAGGACCAGGACCAGGACCAGGACCAGGACCAGGACCAGGACCAGAACCCAGGACCCAGGACCCAGGACCCAGGACCCAGGACCCAGGACCCAGGACCCAGGACCCAGGACCCAGGACCCAGGACCCAGGACCCAGGACCCAGGACCCAGGACCCAGGACCCAGGACCCAGGACCCAGGACCCAGGACCCAGGACCCAGGACCCAGGACCCAGGACCCAGGACCCAGGACCCAGGACCCAGGACCCAGGACCCAGGACCCAGGACCGTGCTCCGTGCCCTTGCATTCGTTTGCGCTGGATTGAGGCCAGCGCTTGTATTTACCTGTGGGGTGGGGTTGCGCTCACATACCCAGGGGTCAGCGGTGCTTGAAGCTGGCAGGACGTTTCTCGAGGAAGGCACGCATGCCTTCTTTCTGGTCCTCGGTGGCAAAGAGGCCGTGGAAGAGGCGTCGTTCGAAGCGCAGGCCTTCCGCAAGGGGCGCTTCAAAGGCGCGCTGGACGGATTCCTTGAGGGCGATGACGGCCATGAGGGGCATGGCGGCGATTTCGGCGGCGACCTGGAGAGCAGTTGGAAGCGTTTCTTCGGCAGGCACGACACGTGAGACCAGGCCGGCTCGTTCCGCTTCGTGGGCATCGATGAGACGACCGGTGAGCATCCAGTCCATGGCCTTGGCCTTGCCGACGGCGCGCGGCAGGCGCTGGGTACCCCCGGCCCCCGGCATGATGCCGAGCTTGATCTCCGGTTGCGCGAAGCGGGCGCTGTCTGCGGCGATGATCAGATCGCACATCATGGCCAGCTCACAGCCGCCCCCCAGGGCGACGCCTTCGACGGCCGCGATGATGGGCTTGCGGATGCGAGTGATGGTTTCCCAGTTGCGGGTGATGAAGTCGTTGCCGTAGGCATCCACGAAGTCGTAGTCGCTCATGGCAGCAATGTCGGCGCCAGCGGCAAAGGCGCGAGCGCTCCCCGTCAGGACGATGGCACCGATATCGGGGTTCCGGTCGAACATCAGCAAGGCGTCGCCGAGCTGATCCATCAGGGCATCGTTCAGGGCGTTGAGCTGCTTGGGGCGATCGAGGCGGATGAGCCCCACGCGGCCATGGGTCTCGGTCTGGATGCAAGCGGTCTCAGGCTGCGACTGGCTCATGGTGTCTCCTGGTCGGAATGTCGTCGTTGATGGATAAGCATAGCGCAGCCTTTCTGCCGTACAGGCCCCATCGCGGGTACTGCACCAGTCGATATAGGGAACAACCCTCCCCGGAGGTTACCCGGATCATGGCGATCTGCCGTCATGGGCGGCGTTGACAACGGTGTCCCGGATGATGGTTGCCAGCATTTTGGGTGCTCAGCGAAAATGGTTCGGTCGCTCCAGCCAACAGTCACGAGGCCTGCCGGATGGGGAAAGCACGTGGCAGACACGTGTGCTACCCAAGCCATGACTGCCGGGCATGCGAGCCGGTGGCTGCACACCCCTATTGCCAGCGTGGTCGTTGAAGGTGGAGCATTTGGATCAGGTGGACTCAGGAAGGATGAGGATGGCAGTGGAAGACGTTCATTATTCGATTTTCCCGGTGGATCCGGGTGCGCATCTGTTCGAGGTGTCGGTGTGGGTGGCCAGGCCGGACCCGGCGGGGCAGCGGCTGTCCTTGCCGGTGTGGATTCCGGGCAGCTATCTGGTGCGGGAGTTTGCACGACATCTGGACAGTGTTTCCGCACAGGCTTGTCGACGTCCGCCCAAGGCGTTCCACGGTGAGTCTGCTGCAGCGCAGGCTTCTGTTGCTGCAAGATCGACGAAGCGTCCTGCTGCCAGGGCCTCTGCTTCGGACGACACCGACACGATGACAGTCGGTATCCGGAAGATTGACAAGAACACCTGGCTATGTGATGCGTTGCCGGATACGGGGCTGGGCCTGGTGGTCCGCTATCAGGTCTATGCGTGGGATCTGTCCGTGCGAGCAGCCCATCTGGATACGACGCATGGGTTCTTCAATGGCAGCAGCGTGTTCCTGTGCGTGCAGGGGCAGGAACACAGCCCATGTTCGGTAGACATCCTGCCGCCCGACGGGGAGGCCTTCGCACACTGGAAGGTGGCAACGACGCTGCCCCGCCCCGAGATGTCTGCGGGTGGTTCAAGAAGCGCCAAAGGGTCTGCTGACGCCCTGTACCAGTTCGGGCGCTTCCGGGCACCGGACTATGACGCACTGATTGATCACCCGGTGGAGATGGGCGACTTCCAGCTTGCGCATTTCGATGCAGGTGGCTGCCGGCACGAGATCGTGGTGACGGGTCGGGCCTCGGTGGACTTCGAGCGACTGATACGCGACCTGAAGCCGATCTGCGAGACGGAGATCGCGATGTTCGACCCCGAGCACAGGAAGGCGCCCGTCCAGCGCTATCTGTTCCTGGTGATGGCGGTGGGCGATGGTTATGGCGGCTTGGAGCATCGGGCCAGCACAGCACTGATCTGTTCACGTGATGACCTGCCCTGGCCCGGCATGCGAGGTACGCCGTCCGGCTACCAGACTTTCCTGGGGCTGGCGAGCCACGAATATTTCCACACCTGGCATGTGAAGCGGATCAAGCCGGCCCGGTTCGCCCCCTACGATCTGGATCGCGAGGTATGTACCGATCTGCTGTGGGTGTTCGAGGGCTTCACGTCGTATTACGACGATCTGACGCTGGTCCGCTCGGGCGCCATCGACGAGGCGGCCTATCTGAAGCTGTTGGCACAGGCGATGCAGCGTGTGGCATCGAACCCGGGACGCAGACTGCAGAGTGTGGCGGAGTCCAGCTTCGATGCGTGGATCAAGTATTACCGCCCGGACGAGAATACGCAGAACGCGGTGTCCAGCTATTACGTGAAGGGATCACTGGTGGCGCTCTGTCTGGATCTGCTGATCCGGGAGAGGACCCAGAGCCAGCGTTCGCTGGATGACGTGATGCGGCTGCTGTGGCAACGGTATGGCCGCGGCTTCTATGACACCGATACGCAACGGATCGGATCCGGGACAGGAAAGCCCGCTGGAGTGCAAGGCGCTGCGGGGCGCCCCCGGTCCGTGGCAACGAAGACGGCGGCCCGTGCCTCGCACCGCACGATGGAAGAAACTGCCAGCCCGGATACCGCTCTGGATGTTGTTCAGAAAGGCACCACAGGGCGAGGCGTGGGCGAAGCCGACATGCCGGCCCTCATTCAGGAAGCGACAGGGCTGGACCTGCGACGGCAGATCCGTGCCTGGGCCTATGGAACGGAAGAGCTTCCCTTGGCTCGACTGCTGAAACCGATGGGACTGACCGTCGTCACGGAGCGTCCGGAGGATGTGCGGGTATCACTGGGGGCACGCACGGGCGTGCGTGATGGCGAACTGACGATCCTGACCGCTGAACGTGATGGACCGGCTGCCGCTGCCGGCCTGTCAGCCGGCGACCGCCTGGTGGCGGTGGATGGGTTGCGTTGCACGGAAGCCCGACTGAAAACGCTGCTGGCACGCAAGGCACCTGGCGAGACCGTGCTGGTGGCGGCCTTCCGGCGCGACGAGCTGCTGATGGCCACCGTGGCGCTGGTGGAGGCACCGGGGACGATCCGGCTGGAAGCTCAACCCGGAGCGCATGCCATGCGGGCAGCCTGGCTGGGTACTGCGCAGAAACGGGGCGGCAACAAGAGCAGTGTCCGCCCATCGCGACGCACATCCCGCGCAGTCAGCGGCAAGACGCAGTTGAAAGCCGGGAAGTGACGCTTCTGAAGCCCCGGCAGCTTGCCGGGGGCTTTCTCAGCTTGCCAGCCAGCCCGCGAGTTCCTGACCGGGGTCAGGAGCTCGCATCAGGGCCTCACCGATGAGGAAGGCGTGGATGCCGCCGGCACGCAGCTGGCGGATGTCCTGGGCACCGAAGATGCCGCTCTCGGAGACGGTGACCCGATCGGCAGGCAGGCGGTCCTGCAGGTCCAGCGTGGTGTCGAGGCTGACGTGGAAGTCGTGCAGGTTGCGGTTGTTGATGCCGATGAGGGGCGTATCGAGCTTCAGGGCACGATCGAGTTCAGCGGCATCATGAACCTCGACGAGAACATCGAGGCGATTCTCTCGGGCGCAGGCAGCGAGATCCGCCATCTGGGCATCGGTCAGTGCGGCAACAATAAGCAGGATGCAGTCGGCGCCGATGGCAGTGGCTTCAAGGACCTGCCAGGGATCGATGGTGAAGTCCTTGCGCAGCACCGGCAGGGAGACGGCGGCGCGTGCCTGGCGCAGGAAGTCGTCGTGGCCCTGGAAATACTGCTGGTCAGTCAGCACTGACAGGCAGGTAGCCCCGCCCTTTTCATAGCTGCGCGCAAACGCCACGGGATCGAAGTCGGGACGGATGACGCCCTTGCTGGGGCTGGCCTTCTTGACCTCGGCGATGATGGCAGGGGGCGCCTGCAGATCGGCGGCAGCCTGGGCGACCTTGGCCTGAATGGCCCTGGCAAAGCCGCGCGGCGGATCTTCGGCAAGGCGCTCGGCAGCCTGACGCTGCAGGGCGGCTTCGCCGATGGTGGCACGGGCATGGGTGATTTCCGTGCGCTTGGTCTGGAGGATCTTCTCCAGGATGGTAGGAATCTTCGGGGTGGTCATGTGATCAGGCCAGGGATTGCGTGACGCGGACGAATTCATCGAGCTTGCGGCGTGCAGCACCGGAAGCCAGGGTCTGTTGAGCCAGACGGATGCCATCGGCGATGGAGTCGGACACGCCACAGCAGTAAAGCGCGGCCCCTGCGTTGAGTGCGACGATGTCGCGTGCCGGGCCGGGCTGATCATCCAGGACGCTCAGCAGCATGTCACGCGACTGTTCGCGGTTCTCGACACGAAGCTGGCGGTTGGAGGCCATGGTGAAGCCAAAGTCCTCGGGATGGATGCTGTATTCGCGGATCTGGCCATCACGCAGCTCACCCACCAGGGTCTCGGCCCCCAGCGAGATCTCGTCCATGCCATCCATGCCGTGAACGGCCAGCACCCGTTCGGCCCCCAACTGCTTCATGACGCGCACGAAGATGCCCACGAGGTCGGGATGGAAGACACCGAGCAGATTATTTGGCGCCGAAGCAGGATTGGTGAGAGGCCCCAGAATGTTGAAGATCGTGCGCACGCCGAGTTCCTTGCGGACCGGAGCAACGTTCTTCATGGCAGGATGATGGTTGGGCGCGAACATGAAGCCGATGCCGCACTGAGCGATGCTGGCAGCGACCTGCTCACTGTTCAGCATGATGTTGGCGCCCAGCGCCTCCAGCACATCAGCTGCACCCGACTTGGAGGACACGCTTCGGTTGCCGTGCTTGGCAACGGTGCCCCCTGCAGCGGCCACCACGAACATGACGGTGGAGGAGATGTTGAAGGAGTGCGCACCGTCACCGCCGGTCCCCACGATGTCGATGAAATTGCGACGATCAGCCACGTGGACCGGGTTGGCGAACTGGCGCATGACCTCGGCAGCAGCCGTGATCTCGCCGATGGACTCCTTCTTGACGCGCAGGCCTGCAAGGATGGCCGACGTCATGACCGGCGAGACCTCGCCCTGCATGATCATGCGCATCAGGTGCAGCATTTCGTCATGGAAGATTTCCCGGTGGTCGATGATGCGCTTGAGGGCGTCCTGCGGCGTGATGCTCATGATGATGGCTGGTTCGTGGTTGTTCAGATGACTGCGGCGGCATGCCCGCGGCGGCCCCAGGGTGAGGGGCTGCCTGGCGATATCAGGCCCGGCGGTCCAGGAAGGTCTTCAGCATGGCATGGCCATGTTCGCTTTCGATGGATTCGGGGTGGAACTGCACGCCCTCGATGCTGAGTTCGCGGTGGCGAAGACCCATGATCTCGCCGTCTTCCGTCCAGGCCGTGACCTCGAGGCTGTCAGGCACGGTGTCCGGACCGATGACCAGCGAGTGGTAGCGCACGACCCGAAAGCGCTCGGGCAGACCGGCAAAGACGCCCTGGCCCTTGTGAATGACATCGTCGTGCTTGCCGTGCATGACGCGCCTGGCGCGGACGACCTTCCCGCCATAGGCCTGCCCGATGGCCTGGTGACCAAGGCAGACGCCCAGGATGGGCAGCTGGCCGGCAAAGGTGCGGATGGCCTCCAGCGTGATGCCGGCGCCATCCGGGTCTCCGGGGCCGGGCGAAAGCACCAGGTGCGATGGCGCCAGGCGACGGATGTCGTCCAGGCTGATGGCATCGCTTCGATGCGTGACGACGTCCGCCCCCAGTTCGCCCAGGTACTGGACGATGTTGTAGGTGAAGGAGTCGTAGTTGTCGATCATCAGGACTTTGGCGGACATGACAATCTCTTGGGATTCCTCGATATGAATGCGGACGTGACGGTGCCGCGCCCTCCGGCCGGACGGCAACCTGCTAGACCCGACAGTGTAAACGGTTCCCGGGGCTACCGCGTGCGAGATGAAGCACTAGAATGACCCCGACCTGTCGGACCATCGTTCTGTTTCGAGTCCATCATCATGCCATCCGCTGACGCCTCCCCCCCGCCCTCCTCCCGGCTGCACCTGGTGGCCGCCGTGGCATTGACCGGAGTGGCCGCAGGCCTGGGTGCTGCGGCGCTGTCATGGCTGATCCACATGGTGCAGCACCTGGCCTACGGGCACAGCGAAGCGCAGATGCGGATAGTGACCGACGGAACAACGTCGGATCACCGGTTGTGGGCATTGCTGGCGGGCGGACTGGTGGTGGCGCTGGGCTGGACCTGCCTGCAGCTGAAGGGCCGGCCGGTGGTGGGCGTCAATGGGGCAGTCGCGGCCGACACACCGGCACGGCGACGGCCACCGTTTCTGGAGAACGTGCTGCACGCCGTGCTGCAGATCGTGGCGGTGGGCTCCGGTGCGCCAATCGGGCGTGAGGTGGCCCCCCGTGAGCTGGGGGTACTGTTTGCCGGACGGATCGCCGACAGTTTCCGGCTGGACGACGAGATGCGCCGGATTCTGGTGGCCAGTGGTGCGGCGGCTGGACTGGCCGGGGTTTATCAGGTGCCGCTTGCGGGCACGATCTTCGCGCTGGAGATCCTCCTGGGCGCATTCTCGATCCGTGCCGGGGTGTTGGCCCTGGCTGTGTCGGTCATTGCAACACTGGTGGCGCGCATGGATGTATCGACGGAAACCTTCTATCTGGTAGGCCAGGTAGAAGGCGGCACCGTCATGGTGCTGTGGGCGGCGCTGGTGGGGGCGCTGGTTGGGCTGCCTGGCGCAGCGTTCCGTCGGGCCGTGCAGCAGGTGGAAAGCCGCCGGGCCCGGGGCTGGGAGGTCCTGTGGGCGCTGCCACTGGCGTGCCTTGTCACCGGTGTGGTGGCCATGTGGCTGCCGCAGGTGCTGGGCAACGGCCGCTCTGCCGCACAGGCGGCCTATGACGGAACGACGCTGGCACTGTGTGCGGCACTGCTGGTGGGCAAGACGGCCGTGGTGCTGATGACGCTGCGGGCCGGCGCCTTTGGCGGCACGCTAACCCCCGGGCTGTCGATCGGCGCGCTGGCGGGGCTTCTGCTGGCACTGCTGGCGCGTCTGCTGCCGCAGACGGGGTGGGTGCCGGATGTGGTGGTGCCCGGGCTGGGCGCACTGTCACAGATGGACCTGCTGCTCTCGGCACTGGCAGGGTCGGTCGGGTTCCTGGCGGTGTCGATGAACGCGCCGCTGACGGCCTTTGCGCTGGTCCTGGGCTTCACGGGGCAGCATTCAGCCGCGATTCTGCCGATGCTGGCCGCGGTGACGATGGCCATGGCAACGGCTTCGCTGTGGCCGGCGCGACGCTGAACTGCGGTCACAGACAAGCGTTTCACCTCGCAGGGACCGACGGTCCTCCACGGAGGACTGCAGCGGACTGGGCTTCCGACGTGAATGATGAGTGCAGACTGCGCTCAAACAGCACGCGCGCCTGACCGGACACTCGCTGCTCAGCCGGCGGGGATCTCTTCTTCTGCTCCGCCCTGCAGCTCGAAAGGCCGATGCGCCTGTTCGTGGGCGATGAGCCACTGCTTGCGCGACAGCCCCCCGCCATAGCCGACCAGCCCCCCATCCTTGCCGATGACGCGGTGGCAGGGAATGATGATGGAGATGCGGTTGGCCCCATTGGCAGTGGCCACCGCACGGATGGCGCGCGGGTTGCCCAGCGCCTTGGCCTCATGCTGGTAGCTGATGGTGCGGCCGTAGGGGATGCGTTGCAGGATGGACCAGACTCCCTGCTGGAAGACCGTGCCGGGGGTGTGGAGCGTCACATCGAAGTGCTGGCGACTGCCGGAAAAATACTCGGCGATCTCCTGTTCGGCCTGCATCGTGTGAGTGTTGTGCCCGGGCTCAATGCAGGTGTGGAGCAGGCGGCAGAGGTCCTGACGCTCGTGGTCCAGACGGGCGGTATCAGTGAACTCCAGCAGGCACAGGCCCAGCGGGCTGGCACAGGCCTGCATGGGACCAAGCGGGGTCTCGAAGGTGTGGGCCACCAGGGGCAGCGTGCGGGCTTGCGTGGGAGAAGTCATCATCAGATCCGACAGATGGCCAGGATGCGTGGCGACGGCCTTGTCTACGGCGGCAACGGTGCGACAATGGCGGCCTTCATCCTGCCATTGTCTATCCTGGAGACATCATGTCAACGACACCCGCCCGACGCTTCGATACCGACCTGCCCGATGCCAAGGGCTATTTTGGCCCCTATGGGGGGCAGCTGGTGCCGCCTGTACTGAAGCAGGCGATGGACGACATCGACGCCGCCTACGAGACAATCCGGCAACGGGCGGACTTCCAGGAGGAGCTGGCGGCACTGCAGGCCGACTACGTGGGCCGTCCGAGCCCGATCTTCCATGCACGGCGGCTGTCGAAGCAGCTGGGCGGCGCGCAGATCCATCTCAAGCGCGAGGACCTCAACCATACGGGTGCGCACAAGATCAACCACTGCCTGGGCGAAGCACTGCTGGCCCGCTTCATGGGCAAGAAGAAGGTGATTGCCGAAACCGGAGCCGGTCAGCACGGGGTGGCACTGGCAACCGCCTGTGCACTGGTGGGTATTCCCTGCGAGATCCACATGGGCCAGGTGGACATCGAGAAAGAGCACCCCAACGTCACGAAGATGCGCATTCTGGGGTGCCGGCTGGTGGCGGTGACGCGGGGGGCGGCCACGCTGAAGGAAGCCGTGGACAGTGCCTTCGAGGAGTACCTGACAAACCCGACCGATTACCTGTATGCGATCGGATCTGTTGTGGGGCCGCACCCGTTCCCGAAGATGGTGCGGGACTTCCAGGCGATCATCGGGCGCGAGGCACGCGCACAGTTCCTGGAACGGCACGGCCGGCTGCCCCAGCACGTCGCGGCCTGCGTGGGCGGCGGATCGAACGCCATCGGCATGTTCACGGCCTTCCTGGATGACGCGGATGTGCATCTGGTGGGTGTGGAGCCTGCTGGCGAGGGCGTGGACAACCCAGGGCGCCATGCGGCGACGCTGACCTGGGGCAAGCCGGGCGAGATCCATGGCATGAGCTGCTATGTGCTGGAAAACGCAGACGGGTCGCCGGCTGCCGTACACAGCATTGCTTCGGGCCTGGACTATCCGGGCGTGGGACCGGAGCACAGCTACCTGAAGGACGTGGGCCGCGTGGAATACACGACGGCCAGCGACAAGGAAACGCTGGACGCCTTCCTGACACTGTCCCGGGTGGAAGGCATCATCCCTGCGCTGGAAAGCGCCCACGCCGTGGCCTGGGCAATTCGCGAGGCGCCAAAGCACTCGCCCGACGAGCACATCCTGGTGAACCTGTCGGGCCGGGGTGACAAGGACGCCGACTACGTGGCCAGCAAGCTGGGGCTCTGAACCCCGACCACGCAATGCTGGCCGATCAGACGCCCAGGGACGGGATGGCGGCCAGCAACTGACGGGTGTAGGGATCCTGCGGGTCGTCCAGCACGGCCTGCGCCCTGCCCTGCTCCACCATCCGTCCCTGCTGCATGACACCAATGTCATCACACATGAAGCGGATGACAGCGAGGTCATGGCTGATGAGCAGATAGGTCAGGCCATACTCGTCCTGCAGGTCACGCATGAGGTTGAGTACCTGGGCCTGCACCGAAACATCCAGGGCCGAGGTGGGCTCGTCGCAGATGATGAAATCCGGCTGACTGATGAGGGCACGGGCAATGGCGATGCGCTGGCGCTGTCCGCCGGAGAACTGGTGTGGATACTTGCGTGCATCATCCGGCGACATGCGTACATGGCGCAGCATGTCGATGACGCGTGCCTCGATTTCATCGTGATCCGTGGCCAGCCCCAGCACGTGCAAGGGTTCGGCGATGAGCCGGGCCACACGCCAGCGCGGATTCAGGCTGGCGTAGGGATCCTGAAAGATCATCTGGCAGCGGCGGCGCAAGGCGAGCCGTCGTTCGGCCGGCAAGCGCGCGGCGTCACGACTCCAGCGATCGATGCCCTCGAAGACGATGCGCCCACTGTCCGGTTTCAGCAGCCCGGCCACCATGCGGGCAACGGTGGACTTGCCCGAACCGGACTCACCGACCAGACCGAAGGTGCGGCCGCGCGTGATGGTGAAGCCCACATTGTCGACGGCCTGCAGGATGCGCCGGGGCTCACGCGAGAGCAGGCGCTGCAACCAGCCCGAGGACAGATCGAAGCGACGAGAGAGGTTCTCGACAGCGAGCAGTGGCGTGCCGGCATCCGCTTCCTCGGATTGATCAGCGGCTGACGCACTTTCGACAGCCTTCGGGGGCTGGGCCTGCCATTGCGGGGCGCCGTCATCCACCTCAGACAATGATTGCGGCACGTTGCCATCATCCATCTCGGACGACGACGTTGCGACACCTGGCACAGGCAGGCGGTGCTGGCGTCGGGTGACGGAAGGGATGGCGGCCATCAACGCCCGGGTATAGCGGTGACGGGGGTGCTGCAGCACCTGGCGGACCGGGCCCGTTTCCAGGACACGACCACCGTACATCACCATCACGCGGTCCGCGGTCTCGGCAATGACGCCCATGTCGTGGGTGATGAGCATGGCCGACAGGCCCCGCTGACGGCAGAGACGCCGCAGCAGCGCAATGATCTGCGCCTGCACGGAAACATCCAGTGCGGTGGTGGGTTCGTCGGCAATCAGCAGGCAGGGGTCGGCACACAGCGCCAGGGCAATGGCCACACGCTGACGCATGCCGCCGGAGAGCTGGTGCGGATACTGGGAGAGCCGCCACTCGGGCTGCGGAATCTCGACTTCGGCCAGCAGGGCAAGCGCCCGTTCGGTGGCCTGCCTCTCGGACAGCGGCAGGTGGGTGCGAATGGTCTCGGTGAGCTGCTGCCCGATGGTGAGCACCGGGTTGAGGCTGGTGAGCGGATCCTGAAACACCATGCCGATGCGTCGGCCACGCAGGCGACGGATGGCATCTCCCTGCAGCGTATCGATGCGCACACCTTCCAGCGTGACGCTACCGTGCGCCAGCCGGCCCGGCGCCTCGATGAGTCCGGCAACGGCCAGACCGGTCATCGATTTTCCGGCACCGGATTCACCGACCACACCGAGAATTTCGCCCGGTGCAATATGGAACGAGACCTGGTGCAGCACCTGGTGCGGGCCGCGGTAGGTGTCGAAGATGACATCAAGCGCATCGGCGACCAGCAGGGGTTTCGGGGTGTCTGTCACGGGCACCTCAGTGCAGGCGGGGATCGAGGGCGTCGCGCAGCCAGTCACCCACCAGGTTGACCGACAGCGCGAGGGCCAGCAGCATCAGCGACGGAAAGAGCAGGATCCACCATTCGCCGGAGAACAGGAACCCCTGGCCGATGCGGATGAGCGTACCCAGCGAGGGCTGAGTCGGCGGCAGCCCCACGCCGAGATAGGACAGCGTGGATTCGGCGACGATGGCCAGCGCCAGACTGATGGTGCCGATGACGAGCACGGGCGCCAGCACGTTGGGCAGCACGTGGAAGAACAGGATGCCCGGCGAGGAGCGCCCCAACATGCGGGCAGCGGCAACGTAGTCCTTCTGCTTCTCGACCATCACGGCACCGCGCACGGTGCGGGCGTACTGCACCCAGTCGGACAGCGCAATGGCGACGATGATGACGTAGACGGCCACGTCGTCCCCCAGACCGCTGGGCAGGACGCCCCGGGCAATGCCGAAGATGAGCAGTGCCACCAGCAGCACCGGGAAGGTGAGCTGCACGTCGGCAATGCGCATGATGAGCACATCCAGCCAGCCACCGCGATAACCGGCCAGCACGCCGAGCGTGACGCCGATGAGCATGGACAGCAGCACGGACAGGCCGCCGACCAGCACCGACATGCGCAGCCCATACAGAATGGCGGACCAGACATCACGCCCCTGGTCGTCGGCGCCCAGCCAGTAACTGTGCCCCGAGATGCCCTCCCCACCCGGCGGCGTGAAGGCATCGAGCAGATCGAGCGCAGCAGGATCGAAGGGATTCTGCGATGCGACCCAGGGGGCGGCAATGGCCAGGCCGATGCAGGTCAGCAGCACCAGCAGGGCAGCCTGGGTCAGGCGCGACCCGGCCAGGCTGCGCACCAGCAGCGAGTCCGACTGGCGCCAGCTGCGACGTGTCGGTGGCGCATCCGGGCCATCGGAGCCATTCACCATGGCGTCCGAAGCATCAACCGGGGAAACCAGTGCGTCCCCCGAGGGGGCTGCTGCATCCCGCCGGGATTCAGAGGGAACGGCTTTCATGGGGCAGGAGGGAAAGAAGCATGGGCTGCGTGGTCTCAACGCCGGCGCAGGCGCGGGTCGGCCCAGGCGTAGAGCAGGTCCACCACCAGATTGATGCCGACATAGAGCAGCCCGATCATCAGCAGGTAGGCGGCGATCACCGGCACGTCCACCCCCTGGATGGAAGTGATGAACAGGAGCCCCAGTCCCGGCCACTGGAAGACGGTCTCGGTGACGATGGCAAAGGCAATGAGCGAGCCCAGCTGCAGGCCGATGATGGTGATGACGGGGATGAGGGTGTTGCGCAGCGCATGCCGACCATACAGCGTGGCGTTGCGCAGACCCCGGGCGCGTGCAAAGCGGATGTAGTCGCTGCGCAGCACGTCGAGCATCTCGGTGCGCACCAGCCGCATGATGAGCGTGAGCTTGAAGAAGCCCAGCGTGATGGCAGGCAGCACCAGCGCCGACAGTCCGGAGACAGTGAGCAACCCGGTCTGCCAGCCGCCGACATCGACCAGAGTTCCCCGCCCGAAGGCCGGCAGCCACTTCAGTTCAACGGAGAACAGGTAGATGAGGCCGATGCCGATGAGGAAGGTGGGCAGCGAGACGCCGACCAGCGAGACGCCCATGATGGTGCGCGACACGAGCGACTGCCGGCGCATGGCGGTGTAGACGCCCAGGCCGATGCCGCCCACTACCGCAAAGAGCGCGGCGGCCAGCGACAGCTCGACGGTGGCCGGCACGCGCGAAGCAATCACCTCGGTGACCGGCTGGCGGAAGCGATAGGAGATGCCGAAGTGGCCGCTGAGGACCTGCTTCAGATAGCCGGCGTACTGCACCGGCACCGACTGGTCAAAGCCCAGTTCATGCAGCAGGGCCTCGCGCTCGGCCACCGAGGCATCCTCACCCAGCAGGCTGACGGTGGGATCGCCGATGTAGCGGAACACGAGGAACGAGACCATCGACACCACCAGCAGCACCAGCACCGATTGGCCAAGGCGGCCGAGCAGACGGGCAAGCATGGATCAGGGCTTCTTGACCTTCACCAGCTTGAAGTAGGTGATGTTGTTGGGATGGATCGGCACATCCAGACTGGGAATGGAGGCGTTGCTGATCATCTGGTCATGCAGCGGAATGTAGAAGCCCGCCTGGCGAGTGGCCTCCCAGATGCTCTGGATGGTGGCGTTGCGCTTGTCGCGGTTGCCTTCGGAGGACAGCGACTCGATCTGGGCATCCAGCTGCGGGTTGCTGTAACCCGTGATGTTCCAGGTGCCCAGACGATTCTTGCCCCGGGTGTGGACCAGGTAGTCGAAGACATAGGCCGAGTCGTGGGTGGGCACACCCCAGCCATACAGGTAGAAGTCGCTGTCGCCCTTGGTGAGCAGCGCATTGTGCAGGGCAAACGGCCGCGCCTGGACCGTGACCTTGACGCCGATGCGCGCCAGGAAACCCGCCACGGCAGTGGCGATGGCCTCGTCGTTCACGTAGCGATCATTGGGTGCATCCAGCGTGAGCGTGAAGCCCTCGGGGTAGCCGGCTTCGGTCAGCAGCTTGCGAGCGCGCGCCGGATCTGCCTTGGGATAGGCGGCCAGCGCCTTGGTGTAGCCATTGACGAAGGGAGCCGCCAGCATGCCGGTGGGGCTGGAGAGCCCACGCATCACGGCTTTCTGGATGGCATCACGGTCGATGGCCAGCGCCAGCGCCTCGCGCACCCGGGCATCGGCCAGCGGGTTGCGGTCGGTGACCGAGGAATGGCGCAGCTTGGCCGATCCCACGTCGAGCCCCAGGAAGATGGTGCGGTTCTCGAGCCCGCTGGCCACCTTCAGGTTGGCGTTGGACTTGAGGCGGGCCACGTCCTGGACAGGCACGTCCTGCAGGAAGTCGATCTCGCCGGACAGCAGGGCCGCCACCCGGGTCGCGGGCGACTTGATGGGCACATAGGTGAGCTCGGTGACCTGCAGCGGGAACTGGCCCTTGCCCCAGTAGGTGGGGTTGAGCTTCATGACCGTGCGCGAATCCACCTCACGCGAGACAAGCGTGTACGGGCCGGTACCGTTCACGTGGCGCGTGGCGTAGTTCTCGGTTTTTGACGCCGTGTCCTGGGGCGCCTCCGCCTGGTGAGCGCGTGTCCAGGCCTCACTCATGATGAAGAGATTGGTGAGGTTGTCGGGCAGCACCAGGTCCGGCCCCTGGGTCCTGATGTGGACGGTGAGCGGATCGACCGCCACCACCTCACGGACCGACGACAGCAACGACTTCATCTGCGAGGACGGCGCCTGGGCTCGCTTGAGCGAGAACACCACGTCAGCAGCCGTCAGCGGGGTTCCGTCATGGAACTTGACGCCCGGACGCAGCTTGAACGCCCAGACGGAGGGATCATCGGTCTGCTTCCAGCTTTCGGCCAGCGCACCCTGCAGCGAGTTGTCAGCCAGCCGGATCACCAGCGGCTCGTACATCTGATGCAGCAGGTTGAAATTGAGGCCGACGTTGACGGCGTGCGGGTCAAGCGTGGCGGGATCTGCCGAACGCGCCCAGCGCACGGGCGTGGCCTGGGTGGCCGCCAGCGGCAGCAGCGTGGTGGACAGCAGGGAAGCGACAAGCAGTTTCTTGATCATCTTGGTCCTTCGTTCGGCCAGCGGCCCTTGCAGGGGTTGCAAGAATGCCGCATTTCACGGTCGGCAGATAGAGAGGCACGCCCCTCCGAGCGGCGACGAACAAGGAAGCATATGCGGTTTTCGCATATGCGCGCAGGGTGTCGCGCTGGGCGTGAATGCCGGGCGTGGCCCCCCTCATGAAGGAACAATTCGGTTACACCTTCGACGCTGCAGCCCCAATCCTGTTGACTTTTCCCTGAGAGTTTCCCCAGAGAAAAGCCAGCGATCTTTCGCCATCCAAAATATGCATGATCAGTGGCGCATCTTCCGCTATTTGAGGCCTGCGACTGACAAATCGACTGCTTTCGAGCCATGAAGCGAAGAGCGGTCGCGAGAGCAGCCAGGAGCCCCTCCTGCTGAAATAGCGAGCAATACGTGAGGAGACGCAAGCGAGCGGAGAGCTTTCTCAGATACAAAACGTCCAAGACAGGCAACAGTTCTATAACAATAGTTAAATTTGACTAAATTTAAATAAATGTCGTCGACTTCAAACCAACACCCGCTGAAAAAACAGGCAATTGAGCGAATACATTAGCACTGTTCACGAATATTCACACTGGAAACGCTGTCACAACAAGATTCAGCGAAGTCCATACCGTCATGAATCCGCTGTCGTCGTATGCTCGACGCCGTTCATCGGCATAGAGATAGCGAATGATCACAACAGATGACGGAAGCATGAACCTCGTGTTCAAAAACACCGACACCCGTCGTTGTGAATCCCGGTCATGCTGATGATCGTCGATGATCCGGGAATGGACAGCAGGAAGATTCAGATCTTCTTGTGTTTGTCAAGGCCCTCTTGCCGACGAACGCGCTGCCCATGTCGCCCTGGATGGAGATCTTGCATGTTTTGTTGTAACTGAAAGTAATTTCATACAACGCTCATAGACCTCAGCCCTCTTCCGGCCGGCTCCGCTACCTGGGTACAGGACGCGAGGCCCCTTCTTTCGATCCTTTCCGTCCATTTCCATTCATTCCTAACCCGTCGACACTCATGAACAAGCCCTCGTCCAGAAAGTCCTCGCTTGCCATCGGCCTGCTGGCCCTGATGACCGTCAGTACCTCCATTCAGGCACAGAGTACCGGTGACGCCGTATGCGCGCGGCCGGCCCGAATGATCGCGGACCAGGGCTGGGGAGATGGCTATCTGGCGGGGATCAATCCGGCCTGGACGTGGTCGCACGCAGGCTACTCGATCAGCGCACTGGGTGGCTGGAGCCACTGGCCGTGGTGGGAGAAGCAGCGTCTGCCGCAATTCCGCGGCGTGGGTGGCACCTGGAACCGGCTGATGCCCTGGTTCGTGATCTCGGGGCCGCAGGGTAGCCGCAGCCCGGCCCATATCCAGGTGGGCCGGATGTCGGTGTTCTATTTCTCGCGCAGCACGCAGCGCTGGCGACTGCTGGCCAAGGACATCCGTCCCGAGATCGGCACCTGCACGGCCAATACCGCCCTGACCGATTGCCGCATGACCAGCTCGCCGGCGGCCACGGCCTACTCGCCGAACCCGCTGCATGGCTGGTTCAACTTCGTGAGCATTCCGGGTGACGTGCAGGCCATCTCGGTCAGCGTGCAGGCACGACTGATCAGCGGTGGCCGTGCGCTGATGACGGTGGGTGCCGACTACTACCCGCCGGCCCACATCAGCATGCGCGGCGTGGCGATCCCGGCTGCCGGCAATTCGGCCCCGAAATCGCTGCGCAACGGCTGGACGACGGTGACGATGACGACGCTGGCCGATCAGACGAACGACAACACCGGGATCAGCCGCAACGCGCTCTACCGCAACGCGCCCGCCTGCAGCAATCCGGCAAGCTGATCGCCACCGCGCCCGGCGCTCGGCCGGGCGCCCGCTGGCCTCAGCCTCCGTTGGCCAGCCCGCTTTCCACCATCTCGGCGGCGCGCAGCACCGCACGAGCCTTCATCTCGGTCTCCTGCCACTCCTTCTCGGGGACCGAGTCATAGACAACACCGGCCGCCGCCTGAACGTTCAGGATGCCGTCCTTGAGCACGCCGGTGCGGATGGCGATGGCCACGTCCATCTCGCCCGAATAGCTGAGGTAGCCACAAGCGCCGCCATAGATGCCGCGCTTGACGGGCTCCAGCTGCTCGATCAGTTCCATGGCACGCACCTTGGGCGCGCCGGTGAGCGTGCCGGCCGGGAAGGTGGCGCGCAGCACGTCAATGGCGTCCATCTCTTTCTCGAGCTGGCCCTGGACGTTGGAGACGATGTGGATGACGTGCGAGTATTTCTCGATGGCCATCTGCTCGGTAACCTTGACGGTACCGGTGCGGGCCAAGCGACCGATGTCGTTGCGGGCCAGGTCGATGAGCATCAGGTGCTCGGCACGCTCCTTCGGGTCGGCCAGCAGTTCCTCGGCAGCACGGGCATCATCGGCCTCTGTCAGTCCCCGCTTGCGGGTGCCGGCGATGGGCCGCAGGATGACACGCGGCTCGGGCCCCTTCTCCTGACGCACCAGGATCTCGGGCGAGGAGCCCGCCACGTGGAAGTCCCCGAAGTCGTAGTAGTACATGTAGGGGGACGGGTTGATGGAGCGCAGCGCCCGGTACAGGGACAGCGGTGAATGGGCAAAGGGCTTGCGCAACATCTGGCCGATCTGCACCTGCATCAGGTCACCGGCAATGATGTGTTCGCGGGCCACGGCCACGGTGGCCAGATAGTCTTCCTTCGCAAACGGGCGCTCGATGGGCGTATGCGCGGCATGGCCGCCCCCCCCCATCACCAGGTCCTCGGGGGCCAGGGCCGCGTTGCGCATCCGCATGCGCAGCTCGTGCAGCCGCTCACGGGCCTTGCCGTAGGCTTCGGGCTCGGACGGATCGGCATAAACGATGAGATAGATCATGCCGCTGAGGTTGTCGATAATGGCCAGCTCGTCCACCACCAGCAACAGCAGGTCGGGCACGCCGATGGGGTCGGGTTTCTCGACATTGCCGACCTTGGGCTCGATGAAGTGCACCACGTCGTAGCCGAAATAGCCGGCCAGACCACCGCAGAAGCGCGGTAGCCCGGGCAGCAGGTGGACGCGGTTGCGGCGCTGGTACTGCTGCACGAAGGCCAGCGGATCGCCCTCGACGGCCTCGATCACCTGGCCGTCACGCACCACCTCGATATGGGCACCCTTGGCACGAATGGCGGTCCGGGCCGGCAGGCCGATGAAGGAATAGCGGCCGAAGCGCTCGCCCCCCACCACGGATTCGAGCAGGAAGGAATTTCGACGGTTGGCGGAATCCGTCAGCTTGAGATAGAGGCCGAGCGGGCTGTCCAGATCGGCCAGCGTCTGCAGCATGACAGGGATGCGGTTATAGCCCTGTGCTGCCAGCGCCTTGAATTCGAGTTCGGTCATTTGCGATGCCTGGGAAAGATCTGCAGAACGGGCAAAAGCATACCAGTCTGTCAGCACATGGACGTATCGTCCGGGAACACATGTTCCCGGACAACATCGCCATGCGCCCCTTCCAGGACACGCGGCAAGGCGGAAACCGTCCCTTACGGCTTCGCCGACGGCGCAGTGGGTGTCAGCCCTCGCGACAGTTCCAGCCAGGTCGCCAGCTGATCCAGATCCTCGACCGTGGCGTCGGCATCGACCGAATCCAGCGGACGCCCCTCGTTGTAGCCGTAGGGCAGCATCACCACCGGCATGCGGGCGGCTCGCGCCGCCTGGGCGTCGTTGAGCGAGTCGCCCACCATCAGCACCTGACCGGGAGCCAGGTACCAGCGATGGGCTGCCTCCAGCAACGGCCCCGGATCCGGCTTCTTGGTGGGCAACGTGTCGCCGCCAATGAAGAAGTCGAAATACTGGCGCAGATGGAAATGCAGCAGCAGCGGCTGGATGTATTCCTGCGGCTTGTTGGTGACGCAGGCCATGGGCAGACCGATGTCTGCCATGCGCTTGAGGCCGCTGGCCACGCCCGGATAGAGGCGTGCCTCCTTGCCGTTGCAGTGCCGGTAGTGCGCATGGAAGCGCTTGCGCGCCTGCGCGAAGGCGTCGGAGCCTTCCTCGGTGGGTTGCCCGGCCGCCTCCAGCATGCGCAGGATGAGGCGATCGGCCCCCTTGCCCACGTAGGTGCCCACCTCGTCCACAGGGCGTGGCGCCAGCCCCAGATCGACCAGCATGCCGTTGGCCGCTGCCGCCAGGTCGGGGATGGTGTCCAGCAGCGTGCCGTCCAGGTCGAAGCACAGGGCGCGCACGGCAGCCAGCCGGAGCTGCATCCCGGGTGGCAGGGAGGATGACGACGGGACGTTGGCTTGTGACATGGTGGCTGGCTCCTGTAATGGCAGCGGATGCCCGCAGGCAGGGGCTTGCGCCTTTCACTTTCGCCCCTGGGCCCATGAAGTACCCAGGGGCAGCCAGAGCCGGCCTGCGGATCTGCGGCTCTAGGCCAGCGCCTCGCGGAAGCGCTTCAGGACTCCATGGTACCCCCCGTCCGGATCGGGCGCGCCGAAAACCGCCGAACCGGCCACGAAGGTATCGGCCCCTGCGGCGGCGATCTCGGCGATGTTGTCGACCTTGACGCCACCATCGACCTCCAGCCAGATGTCGCGGCCGCTGCGCGCCTTCTCGGCATCGATGCGCTGCCGTGCGTCACGCAGCTTGGCCAGCGTTCCGGGGATGAAGGATTGCCCCCCGAAACCGGGGTTGACCGACATGAGCAGCACGATGTCGAGCTGGTCCAGCGTGTAGTCCAGCCACGACAGCGGCGTGGCCGGGTTGAACACCAGACCCGCCTTGCAGCCACGCGAGCGGATCAGTTGCAGGGTCCGGTCCACGTGAGGGCTGGCCTCGGGGTGGAAGGTGATGATGTCGGCACCTGCATCGGCAAAGGCAGCAGCCAGCGAATCCACCGGCGAGACCATCAGGTGCACGTCGATGGGCATGCGGATGTGCGGTCGCAGCGCCTTGCAGACCATGGGTCCCACCGTCAGGTTGGGAACATAGTGGTTGTCCATTACATCGAAATGCAGAAGATCCGCGCCTGCGGCCTCGATGGCCTGCACTTCTTCCTTCAGCCTGCCGAAGTCGGCCGAAAGCATGCTGGGAGCGATCCGGTATGTCATGTGGCTTGCCCTGCCCTTGAAGCGAGTGTTGAATAGAATCATCACATTGTATTCAGGAACCCGCCCGGGTCCGCTGCCGGCAATACCCGGTCCGCGCCCGCCCTCACCCTCTTCCCAGGAATCGCCCATGACCCCGGAAAACCGGTATGCAGTGGACATCACCGTCGAGAGCCGCTACGTGGAGGAGCAGTCGGCGCCGATGGACGGCGTGTTCGCATTCGCCTACACCATCACCATCACCAACCGCGGCACGGTCGGCACGCAGCTGATCAGCCGGCACTGGATCATTCAGGACGACACCGGCGAGCGCCGCGAGGTGAAAGGGCTGGGCGTGGTGGGCCATCAGCCGCTGCTCAAGCCCGGAGAGAGCTTCCAGTACACCAGCGGCAGCCAGCTGCCCACCCCGGGGGGCACCATGCAGGGCAGCTACTTCTTCGTGGCCGAGGACGGTGCCCGCTTCGACGCCGAGATCCCGAGTTTTCCGCTGAACATGTCGCGGACGCTGCACTGAGGAACGACAGGGACATGCAGGACAGCACGAACGCCGCTCGGGCGGTGAACATCCATGGTGCATCGCTCAGTATCGGCATGACGCCAACGCAGCACCACTGCCTTGCCGGAGCAGCGCCCCGGCCGTCTGGAGCCGCCCGCCCCTCCCGGCGGCACCGCCGCGCACTGCCGGCCGCCTCGCTGGCGGTGCTGCTGGCGCTGGCTGCCTGCAGCACGACACCCACCAAACCCACCGCGCCGGCGGTGCCCGCTGAAATCCCCGTCAGTCGCCTGCCGGGCCTGGCCAGCGATGACCTGCAGGGCTTTGCCGACGCCGTGCGCCGGCAATGTGCGCTGCCCCGCCCCCCCGGCAAGTGGCCGGCGCTGTGTGCAGAGTTTGCCCTGCTGGGTGACGACGCTGCACTGCGCCAGTGGCTGGGCAGCCGCTTCGTAGCCCGGGAATTGCTGGATGCCGGCCAGCCCGATGGCCTGCTGACGGGCTATTACGAGCCGCTGCTGACCGGCAGCCGGATGCAGGAGCGTCCGAACCAGGTCCCCCTTCGGGCCATCCCCACCGACCTGCTGACCATCGACCTGAGCGCGGTGCAGCCCCAGCTGAAGGGCCTGCGGCTGCGTGGCCGCTTGGACGGTCAGCGCGTGGTGCCCTATGCCGACCGCCGCGAGATCGAGACCCGCGAGACGAAGCGTGGCTATGCCACGCAGCCGGTGATCGCCTGGCTGGATGATCCGGTGGATGCCTTCTTCCTGGAGATCCAGGGTTCAGGCCGTGTTCAGCTGCGCGACGGCTCGCTGATCCGTGTGGGCTACGCCGACCAGAACGGGCATCCGTACCAGGCCATCGGCCGGACGCTGGTGCAGCAGGGCGCCCTCAAGCGCGAGGAAGTGACAGCGCCCGCCATTCAACAATGGCTGCGTGAGCATCCGGCGCAGGCGCGCCAGGTGATGCAGACCAACCCGGGCGTGGTGTTCTTCCGCGAACTGGCCACCGACCCGGCCGATCCCGAAGCAGGCCCCGTCGGCGCACTGGGGGTGCCACTGACCCCCGGGCGCTCGCTGGCGGTGGACCGCAGCCGCATCCCACTGGGCTCGGCCGTGTTCATCCAGAGCACCCACCCGGTCAGCCAGCAGCCGATGGAGCGGCTGATGCTGGCACAGGACACGGGTGGCGCCATCAAGGGCGGGCGCCGTGCCGACTACTTCTGGGGGTTCGGCCACGAGGCCGGCCTGAACGCCGGCCTGATGAAGGCGCCGGTGCGCATGTGGCTGCTGGCGCCCCGATAGGAAGGGATCAGCCCTTCTTGGCCGTAGCCTTGCCCTGAGCGTCGAGCAGCTGCTCCAGCTGCTCCGGCGAGATGGCGCCCGGCACACGGTTGCCGTCCGGGAAGAACAGCGTGGGCGTGCCGGTGACGTTGAGCTTGCGGCCCAGGGCCAGCACTTCCTGCACCGGCGTCTTGCAGTCACCCGCGTTGTCGGGCTCCTTGCCGTTGCTCATCAGATCGGCCCAGGCTGAGGACGGATCCTTCGCGCACCAAGCCTTCTGCGACTTGGTCAGCGACGACGGCGCCAGGATCGGATAGGTGAAGGTATAGATGGTCAGGTCGTCGATGCCGGCCAGCACGCTGCGCATCCGGCGGCAGTACGAGCAGTTCGGATCCTCGAAGATGGCCAGCACGCGCTTGCCATTGCCATGGACCTGCTTGATGGCCTTGTCCAGCGGTAGGTCACGCTTGAAGTCGATGCGCGACAGCTCGGTGGCACGCTCACGCGTGAGGTTGCGCTGATTCTCGATGTCGATCAGCTCCCCCTCGGCCAGCACGTACTTGCCGGCACCATCCGCATAGACCAGTATCTGGCCGACCTGCACCTCGTAGAGGCCCGGGATCGGCGTGGGGCGGATCTCCTCGATCTTCATGCCGGTGTTGCCCGCCATCAGGCGCTGCAGACCATTGCGGATGGCGGTCTGGGTGGCATCATCGACCTTGCCCGATGCGGCCTGGGCAGCCGTCGCCACGGACTCTGCCGGAGACTGTCCGTTGTCAGCCTTCGTCTCGGCCGCCGACAGCGGGGCCGCCAGCCAGGTTGCCATCATGCCCGCGGCCAGCATCTGGCCAACGGTACGGCGCAGGGCACGGCCGTGGCCATGCGTCGAGCGCATCTTTTCGATCATGGAATATCTCGCTTTGAGTGGTAATGACGGGCCGGGCGCTGCCGATACCCCCTCCCGGGCGGGTCACTGGCAGCCCTGGCCTCTATAAAAAGAAACGGGATTCCGGCTCAACGAATCGCGTGAGCGATCAGTTGACGTCTGGCCCAGCCGGAGGTGGCCACCGCCTTCCAGCCCAGATTGCGCACCATGGCCAGCGGCGGGGGCAGCGCCGGGCCGAAGACCTGGTGCAGCCCGGTCATCAGCGCCTGCATGGTGGCCACCGGCTCACGACGCGCCCTTTCATAGCGACGCAGCGCCAGCCAGGAAGGATGGCCGTGCGACCACCGGGCCTCGCCCCCCAGCAAGGCATCCGCCAGGGCCTGCACATCACCGAAGCCCAGATTCATGCCCTGCCCGGCCATGGGATGCACGACGTGCGCTGCATCCCCGATCATGGCAAAGGCTGGGGCGATGACGCGCGCGCAGCTGACGGAACGCAGCGGGAAACTGGCAGCCGGCGTGATGCATCGCAGATTTCCCAACGCACCGCGCGCCTGCGCCGCCACCTGGCGCGCCAGCTCATCGGCCGGCATCTCCAGAAGCGCCTGCGCCCAGTCAGTGGGCGCCGACCATACCAGGCTGACCCTCCCCTGCCCCGCAGGCCGGCCAATGGGGGTGAGCGGCAGCAGCGCCATCACCCCCAGATCGCCATCGAACCATTGCCAGGCAGCATCCCGCGTAGGAAGAGAACTGTCGAAGTTGGCCACGACCGCCGTCTGACCATAGTCACGCACCATGACGGACAGCCCGGCCAGCTCGCGCAGCGCCGAGCGTGCACCGTCGGCCGCCACCACCAACCCTGCCTCCCAGCCCTGGCCATCGGCCAGCGTCAGTCGTGCCGGCGTGCGCCCGTCGGCCTGGGCCGGCAGCACCAGCGACGACACGCTGCCCTGCACCCGCTGCAGCGGCAGCGAACGTGCAGCCTCGGCCACGGCAGCATCCAGCGCCTGCTGAAGGTTGCGGCCCTCGACAATGGTGGCCAGCGTCTCGATGTTGCCCTGGAAGGCCTCAAGTCGCAGGCTTTCCTGCGCATCGCCACCATCCTGGTCATGAAAGAGCCGCATGTCATGCACCGGGGCAAGACGCAGGGCATCCAGCCGCTCCCAAACGCCCAGCGACTGCAGGAGCTGCATGCTGGCAGGCGACAGCGCGAACACCCTCGCGTCCCAGTCGTCCGGCGCGAGAGGTTTTCCGCCCCCCGGTTCTGCCGCAGGACGAGGATCGATCAGCGCCACACGCCGGCCAGCGCGTGCGAAGGCCAGCGCGGCCGCTGCGCCGACGCTGCCCGCCCCTACAATGGCCACATCACAGGTATTCATCCCGCCAGTATATCGGCGCGCAGCCGCAGAACGTGTCACGAAACCGTGACCTTTCCCCCAAGCTGTAGCACGCGCCACGACATCCCGGAAGCCACCTTGCCCTGGATGCGCTCCGGGGTCGAACACGCAGGATTTGTGTTTTCAAAATACCTGGGATAGAATCGCGTGCTCAGACAGCAACGGTTGTTCAACGGCTGCCTGACAAAGGCCAAGTAGCTCAGTTGGTAGAGCAGAGGACTGAAAATCCTTGTGTCGGTGGTTCGATTCCGCCCTTGGCCACCAGATTCAACGCCCGGTCATGGCAACATGGCCGGGCGTTTTTCATTTGCGCGCATGAAAAGCGCTGGCTGTGAGGCGCTGGCTCTGGGGAAACGTCCCCTCGAAGCCCTGCGAAGGGCCCCTTCAGGACAGATCCTCATCGTTGCCATATGCATTTTCCCTGAAGAATGGATACCGGAGACACCCATTCATGGGCGACAGGTCGCATGCCCGACGCGAGGGATGAACAGCGTCTGAATTGACAGAAATCAAACAGAATTGACTCGCATCAATCTATGAAACGCCCCCCTGCTCTATCCTTGAAATGTCAGTTAACAAGTCGGTCTAGAAAACGGTCTGACGCAAGGAGAGAACAGCATGAGCCTCAAAGCCCAGGACTCCCATGGGGAAAAAGAACCCGCCGGCATCGGCAGACGGCGCTTCCTGAACGCTGCAGCGGCCTTGGGCATCGGCAGTGTGGCGCTGGCCGGATGCAAGGAAGACAGCCCCAAGAACGCACCGGCTGATGCCGCTGGCGCACCCGCAGGCGCGCCCCCCGAGCATGACGCTCATGTAGGCGGCGCCGGCACCACCGAAGTCAAGCCGGGCCAGCTCGACACCCACTATGGCCTCTGGAGCAGCGGCCACTCGGGCGACGCACGCATCCTGGGCATCCCGTCGGGCCGTGAGCTGGCGCGCATGCCCTGCTTCGTGACCGACCACCTGACGGGCTGGGGCCTCACCAACGAATCCAAGGCCATCATGGGCACCAACCCCGATGGCTCGCTGCAGTACACCGTGGGCGACACCCACCACATCCAGGCCTCCTACAAGGACGGCATCTACGACGGCAAGTACTGCTGGGTGAACGACAAGATCAACGCCCGCCTGGCCCGCTTCCGCCTGGACTACATGGTGTGCGACAAGATCACCAAGCTGCCGAACGTCCAGGGCTTCCACGGCATCTTCCCCGACAAGCGCGACCCGGTCGACCCGGCCATCAACTACACCACGCGCGTGTTCTGCGGCCAGGAATTCCGCGTTCCGCTGCCCAACCACGGCAAGGACATCGAGGACGCCACCAAGTACGGCGCGCTCTTCACCTGCGTGAACGCCCTGACGATGGAAGTGAAGTGGCAGGCACGCATCGACGGCAACTGCGACCTGGTTGCCACCTCGTTCGACGGCAAGCTGGCTGCCACCAACCAGTACAACCTGGAAGAAGGTGAGTACTACACCGACATGATGTCGTTCGAACGGGATGCCTGCCTGTTCTTCAACGTGGCCCGTATCGAGCAGGCCGTGAAGGAAGGCAAGTTCACCACCATCGGCGACTCCAAGGTGCCCGTGGTCGAAGGCCGCATCGAGTTCAACAAGGATCCGAAGACGGCGCTGGTGTGCCGCGTGTCGGTGCCGAAGAACCCGCACGGCGTGAATGCCTCGCCCGACGGCAAGTACTTCGTGTGCTCGGGCAAGCTCTCGCCCACCTGCACCGTCATCGAGCTGCAGAAGGTGCTGGACTGGTTCGACGGCAAGCTGGACGACCCGGACAAGGCCATCGTGGCCGAGCCCGAAGTGGGCCTGGGACCGCTGCACACGACCTTCGACGGCCGCGGCAACGCCTACACCACGCTGTTCCTGGACAGCCAGGTCTGCAAGTGGAACGTCGAGAAGGCCATCAAGAAGTACGCCGGCGACAAGACGATCAACCCGATCGTGCACAAGATCGACGTGATGTACCAGCCTGGCCACATCAACGCCACCTGCGCCGAGACGCGTGCTGCTGACGGCATCTGGATGGCCGTGGGCAACAAGTTCTCGAAGGACCGCTTCCTGCCGGTGGGCCCGCTGCACGCCGAGAACGACCAGCTGCTGGACATCACGGGCGAGCAGATGATTCTGGCGCACGACAACGCCGTCCGTCCGGAGCCGCACGACTTCGTGATCTTCCCGCGCGACTGGCTGCATCCGAAGCAGGTCTACAATATGGATGACTTTCCGATGGCCACCAAGGACGCATCGGAAGCCGGCGTCACGCGCAATGGCAACAAGGTCACGGTGAAGATGGTGTCGTTCGCCCCGTCCTATGAGCCTTCGGATGTGAAGCTGAAGGTGGGCGACGAGGTCACCTGGTACCTGACCAACATCGACAAGGTGGAAGACCTGACCCACGGGTTTGCGATTCCGGAGTACAACATCCAGTTCATCGTGAACCCGCAGGAAACCGTCTCGGTGACCTTCAAGGTCGACAAGCCGGGTCTGTTCTGGTTCTACTGCACCAACTTCTGCCATGCGCTTCACCTTGAAATGCGCGGCCGCATGATGGTCGAACCCTGATCGATCCTTCCTGATCTGATTGGAGACAAAGGCGAATGGCCGGCAGCCGGGCTGTGATGAGCAGCCCCGGTTCCCGGCCATTTTCGATGGATCATGAATTCTTTCCGGATCTCAGCTAGACATGAAATGGACCTCTCTTGGGAGGGGGCTGTTGGCGGCTGCCGCCTTCGGCCTGCTGTCCCTGAATGCATCGGCCCGGCCCGCAGCAGGGGCCGGCGGTTCCCAGGCGTACGAAGCCAATCTGCCCCCCGATCTGGCCACGGCGCCGGACATGTGTGCGCTGGTGCCCTGCAAGGACGTCTTCCCGGGCGCCACGTCGTTCTCGCAACGCAAGGGCCAGCCGCCCTACGTGGAGGCGCTGGGCGGTCCCGATGGAAAGCAGGTGCTGGGCTATGTGATGCTGTCGACCGACATCACCGACACGCCCGCCTATTCCGGAAAGCCTGTCGTCACGCTGATCGGGATGGACAAGGAAGGCAAGTATGTCGGTGTGAAGGTGCTCAAGCACTCCGAGCCGATCCTTCTGCTGGGCATTCCTGAATCAGCGCTGCTGAAATTCAACGACCAGTATCTGGGTCGCTCCGTCAAGGACAACATCGAGGTGGGCCAGTCCCGCCCCGAAGACAACGTGATCGGCGTGGACGCCATCTCGGGCGCCACCGTCACCGTGGTGGCCCAGAACCAGGTCATCATGACCTCGGGTGCCGCCGTGGCGCGCCAGGTCGGCATCCTCAAGCCCATCGAGCGCAAGCCGGTGCAGTATGTGCAGCCCAAGGCAGGTCAGCCCCTGCCCGACTGGAACACGCTGGTCAAGCAGGGCGCCATCGGCAAGCTCGTGGTGCAGCCCCAGCAGGTGGGGCTGGATGCCACCGGCTCGCCCTTCATCGAGCTGTGGTATGGTTCGCTCAACTCTCCCATCGTGGGCCCCGCCATCCTGGGTGAGAACACCTGGCAGAAACTGCGCGAGAACCTGAAGGAAGGCGAGAACGCCATCTTCATCATCCGCACCGACGGCAAGGCGTCCTTCAAGGGCTCGGGCTTCGTGCGGGGCGGCATCTACGACCGCATCCAGGTCCACCAGGGGAACGACTCGTTCACCTTCCGCGACACCGACGCGCAGAACCTGTACAGCATCAAGGCCAAGGGCGCACCGTCGTATTCCGAATCCGGCATCTTCATCATCCGCTCCAAGGGCTTCTCGGCCGCCTACCCGTGGAAACTGAGTTTCCTGGGCAACAAGCTCGACCGCAGCACCGGTACCAAGACCTTCACGGCCTTCGAGAGCGAATACTGGCTGCCGGCCCAGTATCTGGTGGGCGGGCATCCGAAGGTGGTTCGCCCCGATCCGGCCTGGCTGAAGCAATGGAAGGCCAAGTGGGTACAGCTGGTGCTCTTCGGCATCATGCTGACGGCCATTGCCGTGGTCTATGCCTTCCGCGAGCGGCTCACGCGGCTTTCCACGCACAAGAACAAGTGGCCGGTCAACGGCTTCAAGTATCCGTTCTGGATCCTCAGCATCTTCTGGGTGGGCTTCGGACTGCTGGCGCAGCCGTCGGTCACGCAGGTGCTCACCTGGTTCCATTCCATCCTCTTCAAGTGGGAATGGACGCTGTTCCTGAGCGACCCGTTCCTGTTCCTGTTCTGGATCTTCATCTTCGTCACCGTCTTCATCTTCGGACGCGGTCTGTTCTGCGGCTGGGCCTGCCCGTTCGGCTCGCTGCAGGAAGGCCTGCACGTCATCGGCGAGAAGATTGGTCTCAAGCGCTTCCAGTTCCTTCTGCCCATGAAATGGCACAACCGGCTGAAGTGGGTGAAGTACGGCGTGTTCTTCGTGCTGCTGGCCGTGTCGCTGTTCTCGATGGTCGAGGCCGAGAAGCTGGCCGAGGTGGAGCCCTTCAAGACCACCTTCCTGGTGGGCATCACCAACCGCAGCTGGCCCTACGGGCTGTTCGTGCTGACCATCCTGGGACTGGCCATCTTCACCGAGCGGCCGTACTGCAAGTACATCTGCCCGCTGGGTGCCTCGCTGGCCATGCCCAGCACGTTCCGCTGGTTCGGCCTCAAGCGCAAGCCCGACTGCAACAAGTGCAAGGCCTGCGCCAAGGACTGCGGCTCGCTGGCCATCAATGCCGACGGCCAGATCGACCACCGCGAGTGCCTGCACTGTCTGGACTGCCTGATCCTGTACACCGATGACAAGGCCTGCCCGCCGCTGGCCAAGGAACGCAAGGTGCGTGAGCGCAATGGGCAGCCGCTGACCCCGATCGGCAAGGACGGCTACTACATCCCGATCATCCCCGAAACACCCACGCCGGCGCAGCTTCCCGTCAAGGGCGTCGATCCGCGCTGGCCGTCCGAACGGGTTCACCCCCGGGTGGAAAGTCTGGAGGGCGGCCGCCGCTGGCTGGGCGAGATCATCGACCACCTGTGGCCGTTCAGCCGCGAAGCCTGGCAGGCCAGCCATCTGGTCGTGGCCGTGGGGGTTGCCCTGGCCCTGGCTGCCACCCTGGTGTGGATCCTGGCCGCCAGCGGCAGCGCCTCGCCGCTGGGCGTGATCGGTGCCTGGTTCGGCTGGAGCGTGTTCGAGGTGCTGGTGCGCCTTCAGGGCAAGCGCTACGTGAAGGATGGCCCGTGGTGGCGCAAAACCTACCGCCATGCTAACGTCATGGACATGATCAGCTATGTATCATTCAAGAACCTGCTGATCGGCGCGGCACTGTTCTGGTTGCTGACCCGCTCCGGTGCGCTGGTGCTCTGATGGCATCTCCCCGATCATCCATGACAATATCCAGAGAGACCCTGCCCGGCGCACGCCGGGCCACAAAACTGCGCCCACTCGCCGGCCTGCTGTTGCTGGCCGGCCTGCTGGGCGGCACGATGGCGCAGGCCGCGGTCATCACCGTCCACCCGGGCGAGAAGATCCAGGCCGCCATCGACCGGGCCACGGCCGGTGACGAGATCCGCATCGAGCGCGGCCGCTACGTGGAAAACCTTCGGGTTGACCGGACGCTGACGCTGCGCGGCATCAACCGCCCCACCATCAGCGGCAGCAACCAGGGAGACACCATCCGCGTCATCGCCCCCGATGTCGTCATTGAGGGGCTGATCGTGACGGATTCGGGCGACAGCCTGCTGAAGCAGAACGCCGGCATCTACATCCAGCCCGGCGCACACCGTGCCATCGTGCGCAACTGCTTCCTCAGCTACAACCTGTTCGGGCTCTGGATCGAAAAGGCCAACGACGTGCAGGTGCTGAACAACAACATCACCGGCAAGCGCAACTACGACAGCGCCAAGCGCGGCAATGGCGTCGAGCTCTACAACACCAAGGGTGCTCGCATCATCGGCAACGAGATCAGCTTCGTGCGTGACGCCCTCTACATCGACGTGTCGCACCATGCCGTCTTCCAGCGCAACCGGCTGCACCACAGCCGCTACGGCACGCACTACATGAATTCCTACTACAACCTGTGGGAAGACAACGATACCTGGCACAACCGGGGCGGTCTGGCGCTGATGGAGGTTCGTGATCAGACCATCCGCAACAACCGCGCCTGGAAGAACTCCGACCACGGCATCATGCTGCGCACGCTGCAGGATTCGGAAGTGGACGGCAACTGGGTGGCCAACAACGGCCGCGGGTTCTTCGTCTACGACGTGGAATACATCAAGCTGCGCGACAACGTGGTGGCCAACAACCGCATCGGCGTGCACCTGTCGGGTTCTCCCCGCAACGAGGTGGACGGCAACGACTTCGTGGACAACCAGCAGCAGGTCAAGTATGCCGGCACACGGGACCTGGCCTGGGGCGGCAAGAAGGGCAACTTCTGGAGCAACTACCGGGGCTGGGACCGCAACGACGACGGCCGAGGCGACATCCCCTACGAAGCCAACGACATGGTGGACCGCCTGACCTGGCGCTACCCGGGCGTGCGCCTGCTGATGGCCAGCCCGGCCGTTCAGGCACTGCGCATGGTGGGCCAGCAGTTTCCCATCCTACGGGTCCCCAGCGTCGTGGAGCAGCGCCCGCGCATGAACCCGCTGGCTGCCGAATGGGCCCCCTGGCTGGCGAAAACCCGCAACAACCTCTACAACGCACCGGAGAACCTGCGTCATGGCCGCTGAACGCCCTGTCCCATCGCCCACCGATCGTCCCGGACAGGCATCCGCGGCCGGGGCTTCCGAGGCCATCATCCGGCTTCAGGGGGTAACCCGCCGCTTCGGCGCCTTCACCGCGGTCGATGACGTGACACTCGACGTGCGCCCTGGCGAGGTGTTCGGCCTCATCGGCCACAACGGCGCCGGCAAGAGCACGCTCTTCAAGATCATGCTGGGGCTGCTGGCCCCCGCGTCGGGCAGCATCCACATCGCGGGCGAGCCGGTCGGACAGGCCAGCGCCCTGCAGGTGCGCCGCCGCATCGGCTACCTGCCCGAGAACGTGGCGCTGTGGGACAACCTGAGCGGGCTGGAAACCCTGAAGTTCTTTGCCCGCCTGAAGGGGCTGGACACGGCCGGCTGTGCCGCACTGCTGACCAAGGTGGGCCTGGAGCACGCGGGCGACCGCCCCGTGCGCGCCTACTCCAAGGGCATGCGCCAGCGACTGGGCTTTGCGCAGGCGCTGCAGGGCAACCCGCAGGTGCTGTTCCTGGACGAGCCCACCACGGGCCTGGACCCGCGCGCCATCCACTTCTTCTGGGACACGCTGGCCGAGCTGCGTGACCGGGGCCTGACCATCGTGCTCACCTCGCACATCCTGGCTGAACTGCAGAACCGGGTGGATCGGGTGGCCGTGATGGCCAATGGCCGCATCCAGGCGCTGGGTTCGCTGACCGAACTGCGTGCCGGCTTCGATCTGCCGCTGCACATGCAGATCCAGCTCAAGCCCGGCACCGACGCTGCGGCCATGATCCGCTGGCTGCAGGCCCTGCCCGACGAACTGGCCACCCTGCCGGTGCGCGAACATCCTGCCACCGGCACGGTGGTGATCGACGTGCCCCACCGGCACAAGATGCGCCTGCTGCAGCACCTGCTCTCGGCACAGGAATACGTGGCCGACATCCAGGTGCAGGAACCTTCGCTGGAAGACATGTTCTTCGCCAGCCCGGATGACCGTGCAGCCCCGAACACGCCGGCATCTGCCGGAACCCTCGACCAACAACCATCGACACCAAAGACCTCGACAGGAGGACAGGCATGATTCAGCTCTCGCAGGTGGGCACCGTGGCCGCCAAGGAATTCCGCGACCGGCTGCGCAACCGCTGGGTGCTGGCCGTGGCACTGGTGTTCGCGGTGTTCTCGCTGGTCATCGCCTACGCCGGCGGCGCCCAGCAGGGCACGGTGGGGCTGCGCTCGCTGGAATTCACCGTCACCAGCCTGGTCAGTCTCGTCATCTACCTGGTGCCGCTGATCGCGCTGCTGCTGGGGTTCGATGCCATCGTGGGCGAGCGCGAACGCGGCTCGCTGGATCTGCTGCTGGCCTACCCCATCACGCGCGGCGAGCTGCTGCTGGGCAAATACCTGGGCCTGTCGCTGGCGCTGGCGCTGGCCATGCTGGCCGGCCTTGCAGCCGTGGGCGTGATGCTCGTCTACCAGTTTGGCTCCAAGGCACTCTTTCACTATGCCGGCTTCGTGCTGAGCGCACTGCTGATGGGCATGTCCTTCCTCAGCCTGGCCGTGCTGGTCTCGGTGGTGGCGCGTGACCGCACCCGAGCCTCGGGCGCTGCCATCGTGTTATGGTTCCTGTTCGTGCTGGTGTTCGACCTGGTGCTGCTGGGCGTGCTGGTGGCCACCGCCGGCCATTACGGCGGCGACATCTTCCCGTACCTGCTGCTCCTGAACCCCACCGACGTCTTCCGTATCCTGAACGTCTTCTCCACCGAAGACGTGCGCAGTGCCTATGGCCTCGTCAACATGGTGCCGCCGCTGATGTCGAACATCGGCGTGCTCACCACCGTGATGCTGGGCTGGATCGTGGTTCCCCTTGCCTTTGCCAACTGGAGATTCCGACCATGAAGAAACCGTCGATGCGCTATCGTTGCCGCTGCTGCAACCCGCAGTCCGCAGGGGATGCCCTCCGACATGATCGCCGCCAGCTGATGATGGGCCTGATGGCCCTGGCCGCCCTCCCCGTGCTGGGCGCCTGCGACAAGGAAGGCGAGAAGGCCGCCAGCGTGGCTCCTGTGGAGATCTCCCAGGACACGGCCTGCGAGCTGGATGGCATGCTGCTGGTCGACTACCCCGGCCCGAAGGGGCAGATCCATTTTGCCGACACACCGGAGCCCGCCTTCTATTGCGACACGATGGAGGTGCTGAACACGCTGATGCACCCCGAGGAAGTCCGAAAGATCACCGCCGTCTACGTGCAGGACATGGGCAAGGCGGATTGGGACCACCCGGAAGGCCACTGGATCGACGCTCGCACCGCCATCTACGTGGAGGGCAGCAGCCGGCTCGGTTCGATGGGCCCCACCTTCGGCAGCTTCAGCAACGAGGAAGACGCCAAGGCCTTCATCGCCAAGTATGGCGGCAAGCTGCTGCACATGAAGGACATCACCCCCGAAATGGTGGACCTGCGCGGCGGCGCCAACATGGACCACAGCATGTAACATGAAAAAACCCGTCGTCGGCGTAACGCGCCCCCTGACTGCCGAGGGTATCGGCAACCTCTGGCAGGCACGCCAGTTCTTCACCTACTCGGGTCTGGGTCGCCAGGCCAATCCGGCCATTCACGCCACGCTGATCGAACCGCAACACGTGGCGGCGGCCGACGATCCTGCCAGCCCCCGCAGCACGGGCGTCCAGCCGCAGGCCGGCTTCGAGTCCGTGACCCTGCTGCTGGAAGGCGACCTGGAAGTACGCACCTCGCTACCGGAAGGCCAGCCGCCCGTCGTGCTGGGCGCAGGTGATGTGCTCTGGAACGGCGTGGGGCACGGCGTGCTCACCGAGACGCTGGCGGGTCCGCAACTGACGCAGAAAGGCGGTACCGTATCGGCCGTCACGCTGTGGGTGAACCTGCCGGCCGCCTACAAGCTCTCCGCTCCGCACCAACAGTACCTGCCAGCGGCGCAGATCCCTTCCTTCGTGCTGCCCGAGAGCGCCGGCACGCTGCGAGTGATCGCCGGCCAGTGGCACAACGACCTGGGTCCGGCCGAGACCGTGGGGCCGTTGCAGCTCTGGGACGTGCACGTGAAGGCCGGTCACACGGTGACGCTGCCGCTGCCGCACAAGTGGTACGCACAGCTGCTGATGCTCACCGGCAAGATCACCATCGACTTCTGGCCCGACGAGATCGGTTCGCCGCAGCTGGTGCTGCTGGACGCCTACGGCGACGGCACCACCTTCACGGTGAAGGAAGACACCCACCTCATCCTGCTGTGCTGCGAACCGCTGGACGAGCCCATCGTGGGCCGTGGCGACCTGGTGTTTGGCGACGAGCCCCACCTGCAGAATGCCGAGGCACGACTGAAAGACGGTGGTTTCGGCAAGCTCTGAAATCTGGCCGTGACATGGCTGCACAGGCGAGTCGACATTGAGGGGCTGCGGCCCCTCATCAATTTAAAATAAAGTCACATTTGCCACCTTGCGGGAGGTGTGCCGGGATCGCTTCCCGGCCCTCCCCGAACGGGCGCCAACAATGTGAACATCGCCCCGGCCCCTCCTCCCGCTCCTTCCCCGGCAGATGCATCTCTTGACCGCTGATGAAGGAGAACCCGATGAGGACTTCCGCAATCGCCCTGGGGATAGCCGCCGCCCTGGCTTCCGGCTCTGCCAGCGCATGGGAAACCACGCTGCTGGATACCAACACGCCTGCCAGGGAGCAGACGATCACCAGCAAGCAGCTGGGCATCAAGGCCGCTTCACCCTTTTCCATCAAGGTGCAGCTGCTGCACGGCGGACGCCAGGAAGGCGTCATGCTGGTGACCATCGACACCGGCGCCATGAAGATCACCGTCGTCCCCAACCGGGGCATGAACGTGGCGCAGGCCGTCTCGGGCAAGGTGCGTCTGGGCTGGAAGTCTCCGGTCCACGAGATCGTCAACCCGGCCTTCCTGGATCAGGGGGCCCGCAACGGCATCGGCTGGCTGGAGGGCTTCAACGACCTGCTGACCCGCTGCGGCTATGAATGGGTAGGCCATGCCGGTGCCGACGAGGACGGCACGATGCTGACGCTGCACGGTCTGGCAGCCAACATCCCGGCCTCCAACGTCATCCTGAGCGTCGATGAGAAGCCGCCCTACACCATCCGCCTGAAGGGTCTGCTGCGCGAGCAGGCCTTCAAGAAGGTGGACTTCACCATCGCCACCGAGCTGAACACGGTGCCGGGCGCCAAGAGCTTCACCATCAACGACCGGCTGACCAACAACGGTGACTATCCGAAGGAATACCAGGCGCTCTATCACAGCAACTTCGGTCCCCCGCTGATGGAGAAGGACGCGAAGTTCGCCGCGCCGGTGCGTGAAGTCTCGCCCTTCAACGACTATGCCGGCAAGCTGCTGTCCACCTGGCAGACGTACCAGGACCGCACCAAGGACTTCGACGAGGTGGTCTACAACGTCTTCCCGTATGGCGACGAGAACGGCAACACCCTGACCATGGTGCATAACGCCGCCGGCACGCTGGGTGCGTCCATTGCCTACAACGTGAATGCGCTGCCCGCCTTCTCGCTGTGGAAGAACATGGACACCGATGCCCAGGGCTACGTGACGGGCATGGAACCGGGAACCAGCTTCTCGTACAACCGCAAGTACCAGCGTGACCTGAAGCTGGTGCCCACCATCGGCCCGAAGGAGCACCGCGACTTCATCCTCACCTACTCGCTGCTGGACGGCAAGGACAAGGTGGATGCAGCGCTCAAGCGCATCGACAACATCCAGAACGGCCGCAAGACCACCGTGCGCGAAACACCGCTGGTGACCTCCGGCGCGCAGGTGATCGGTCGCTGAGCGCTTGAGGGCCGGGCTTGACGCTGACCGGTCGGCAACCGGAAAGGTGTCACCCGGCCAAGCGCAGTCCTTCCGCTTCAGCAGCCGCGCGGATGATGATGTTCGTGGTCAGCGCGGCTGCCTCCCAATGCGGCATGTGGCCAATGCCGGGCAGCAGGTGCAGGGCGGTGGCCGGCGGCGCATTGAGCGCATGCTGCCAGGGAATGACGGCATCCTCGCGGCCATGCACCAGCGTGACGGGTGCGCTCAGGCTGGCCAGCGTCTCGACGATGGAGCGGCTCTGGCGGCCCGTGATGTCCACCACGTCATCCACCAGCCGATAGAGCTGGGCCTGCGCCGCCAGCAGGCGCGCTCGCATGGCCCGCACATAGGCCGCCGAGCTGCGATAGTGCTTCACGGTGAGCACTTCCAGCGCACGGGCCAACGCGCCGTCATCCGCCGCCTCGATGACCGACAGCAGGAAATCGCGGTTGACCTCCTCGCCCAGCCCGCTGGGCGAGAGCAGAACCAGCCCGGCCAGCCGGCCCATCTTTTCCAGCGATGCCGCCAGCGTCGAGGCCACCAGCGCCCCGAAGGAGTGGCCCACCAGCAGCAGGCGCTGTCCATCCTGCGTCACCTCGGCCTGTGTTGCGGCATCCTCCCAGGCATCAAGCGCCGCTCCAATGGCCTGGGCCGCCTGTTCGGCGGAATCCACCTCGGCCGTGCTCTCCCCATGCCCCGGCAGGTCAGCAGCCAGCACCGATAGCCCGGCACGGGACAGATTCAATGCGGTGGCCGACCAGACATCGACATCACCGAACATGCCGTGCACCAGCACGACCGTGGGCCACGCTTCCGCCTTGTCTTCGGCCTGGTTCCTGCCCCTGCTCCCAGCCTCGCCTGAGGCCCCGGCTGCCGGCCAGTAACGGAGCCGGATGTTGCCGAACGGTGTGCCGTGATGCGATGTCTCAGTCATGGTTGTAGTACCAGCTCCCGGCGTCCTGCCTCCCTGCTCACAGGCTCACCTGTCCCACGCGTTCCCCGGCTATCGGGGCAACGCCACTCCCCGTCTCGCCATCATTCCCGGCCCGGGTCCGTGGCATCGTCTTCTGCGCGTTCAGGGAAAGTCCGCTGCACCAATGCCAGATCCAGCCAGCGGCCAAACTTGCGCCCCACCTGCGGCATGAGCCCGGTCTGGACGAAGCCCAATCGCGCGTGCAGCCGCAGCGAGCCGGTGTTGCTGGCATCAATGGCGCCAACCATCACATGAACGCCCTGCGCCTGCGCCAGCGGAAAGAGCGCCTGAATGAGCGCCGTGCCCAGCCCGCGCCCTCGCTGATCCTGTCGGACATGCACACTGTGCTCCACCGTGTGCCGATAGCCCGGCCAGGACCCACGGAAAGGACCGAAGGTGGCATAGCCCAGTACGCGGGAACCAGCGTTCGCCCCCTGCGGGCCGCCAGCCATGGATGCAGCCTCTGGCCCCTGATCGGCTACGGCCTGCGCAGCGTCGTCGGCACGATCGTCGGGCGTCCCCGTCTCTTCTGCCACCAGCACCGGAAAGCCACCTTCCTGACGCGCCCGGAACCAGGCCATGCGCTCGGCCAGATCAACCGGCGTCTCGGTATAGACCGCCGTGGACGTGGCAATCAGATCGTTGAAGATAGCCAGAATGGCCGGCAGATCATCAGGACGCGCCGGGCGGATGATGAATGAGGAAGGCATGAACAGGCAGATGCGCCCGGACGGCGGCCCATCGGGCTCGCCAGTCAGGCGCAGACTGCGACAGGAAGGGGAAATGAAGCGGATGACGGCCTGCCAGGCACTCCGACAGGCCGGAAGTCATGAAACGGTCAGATCAGCGCGCGATGTCGCCCTTCAGCGCCACACCGACGATGAATGCACCGGCATGGCATTCATACTCGGTCGTGCTCTTGAACTCGTGCTTCTTGTAGTAGCTGACGAGGTTGACCACTTTCTTGGCCCCGACATCCTTGGCCGATTGCTGGAACTGCTTGACGGCCGACAGGAAGGCCCAATGGCAGGCATCCACGTCGCTCTTGCCGAAGCCGTTGGTCTTCTTGTTGCTGACCAGGTCGGCCTGGATGATGTTGCCACCCCCACGACCAAAGACCAGGGCGATGCTGGGATCGAGGATTTCCTTGGCCGAGCCCTTCTTGCCGACGTAGTTCAGTGCGTCCTTGATGGGCAGCAGCAGCTTGGTGTCACGCGCCTGCACACCTGCAGCGCTGCACAGGACGGTCAGGCCCACGGCCAGCGATGTTACGATCTTGTTCACAGCTCCATACCTCTTGTCATTGAAGGGCTCCCGGGCATGATACGCACAAGCCCATCGACTGAGCAACCAGAAGCTGTGCAACAAAGCCCTGTAATTTCAATCCTGTTGGCCGATGTCAGCTGCCAGCATCACTACCTGAGCACGGCCCTGGATGCCGCTGATCGCGAACGCTGCAGGCGCAACCCTCGCCTGCATGAGCGGGCCGACTGGCGCACCAGCCGTTTCCTGAAGCAGCAGGCAGCTGCCGAGCTGGCATCGGGAACCCGATGGTCAATGAGCCACAGTGCCGGACACGCCGCACTGGCCATAGGATGGGAAGTGGATGCGCTGGGCGTGGACCTGGAACATGCGCGGCCGCGTCCTTTTGCGGATCTGCTACCTGCCTTTGCCCGCCCCGAGGAAGAGGCGTGGTGGCAACAGAGCCCTGATCCTTGCCAGGCCTTCTACCGGCTCTGGACGCTGAAAGAAGCGCTTTTCAAGGCACAGTCTGCAGATGCCGAACCCAAGGGGCTGATGGCGCTCGGCCTTCGTCGCCCCGTTGCAACAGGACAGGCGTGGCGTCTTCAGGGCCCGGATGAGCGGGACTGGCGGGGCATCAGCGCCATGCTGTCCCCCGACCGGATGCTGGCCTGCGTCTGGGTTTCATCCGTCGAGCGTGCGCCATTCCCCACGGACAGCGTGCTGGATGAGACCTCGCACACCTCACCGACCGTGGGCACAACGCTGCGCTGGGTGCGCCATGGAAACTGGCCCCCGGAAGCTTCAGGCGTCATGCACTTCAGCAGCCACCCTGACGCATGACAACGCTATCAGGCAGACTCAGTCCAACCGGCGAAAGACCAGCGACGTGTTGAGTCCACCGAATGCGAAGTTGTTGTTGACCACATACTCGGTATCGATGTGGCGCGCCTCACCCCGGATATAGTCCAGCTGGCCGCAACGTGGATCGACATCCACCAGATTCAACGTGGGCGCAAACCACTGCTGGCGCATCATCTCGATCGAAAACCAGCTCTCCAACGCACCACAGGCGCCGAGCGTATGGCCCATGTAACTCTTGAGCGAGCTGAGCGGCATGGCATCGCCGAACAGCGCTTCCGTGGCAAGCGTCTCGGCAATGTCGCCATGCTCCGTGGCCGTGCCATGCCCATTGACGTATCCCACCGCTGAAGGCGCAATGCCCGCATCGCGCAGCGCAGCCTGCATGCACGCATGCATCGTGGCCTGCTCCGGACGCGTGACGTGCGAACCATCGCAGTTGCTGGCATAACCGGCCACCTCGGCATAGATCCGCGCACCCCGCGCACGTGCATGCTCCAGCGACTCCAGCACCAGAATCCCCGCCCCTTCTCCGATGACCAGGCCATCACGCCCGCTGTCGTAGGGTGACGGCGATGCCTCGGGCCGATCGTTCTTCAGACTGGTGGCATACAGGGAGTCAAAGACGTAGGCCTCCGACGGGCAAAGCTCCTCGCCGCCCCCCGCCAGCATCATGTCGATCATGCCGTACTTGATGGACTCATAGGCATAACCGATCCCCTGACTCCCCGAGGCGCACGCGCAGGACGTGGGGATCACCCGTCCGGTCAGGCCAAAGAAGATGGCAATGTTGGCTGCCGTGGTGTGGGGCATCATCCGCACATAGGTGTTGGCATTGAAGCCGGGAGACACCCCATCGATGAGCAGCTTGGCCATGTCACTGACATCGGCCGTGCTGCCGGTGGATGAACCGCACGCCACCCCCATGCGACCATCGCGTATGGACGGATCATCCAGAAGCCCGGCGTCGGACAGTGCATCCTCAGCAGCAGCCACACACAGCCGGGATACCCTTCCCAGGCTGCGCAGCTGTTTGCGGGTCCAGTGAGCCGGCGTCTCGAAATCCGTGACTGGCGCCCCCAGACGGGTATTCAGATCCGGATAGCGATCCCATTCCGGCATGTAGCGCACTGCGTTGCGGTAACTCGCCAGCCGAGCCTGAATGGTCGGCCAATCCCGGCCAAGCGGGCTGATGCCCCCGACCCCGGTAACGACAACCCTTTTCAACACAGTCCCCCGTTGACAGCCAGCACCTGGCGCGTGATGTAGGCTGCCCGTTCGGACAGCAGGAAAGCGACGGCATGGGCGACCTCATCGGCCTGCCCCATGCGCTGCATTGGAATTGCCTTCAGGATCTCGTCCACCGGCACCCGCTCATCGATCATCTCGGTCTCGATCAGGCCGGGCGCCACGCAGTTGACGGTGATCCGGCGACGGGCCAGCTCGATGGCCAGCGCCTTGGCGGCCCCGATCAGCCCTGCCTTGGAGGCGCTGTAATTGACCTGCCCCCGATTTCCGACCAGCCCGGACACCGATGCCACGCAGACGATGCGGCCCGGGGCACGCCGACGGATCATCGGCATCATCACCGGGTGCAGCACGTTGTAGAACCCGTCCAGATTGGTACGCAGCACCTGATCCCAGTCATCGTCGGACAGGGCCGGGAATGCGTTGTCGCGGGTCAGGCCTGCGTTGAGCACCACACCATAGTAGGCACCATGATCCTGCATGTCGGCTTCGAGAGCTTGCCGAGCCTCGGCCCGGTTGGCCACATCGAACATCAGGACGCGTGCCTGCCGCCCCATGCTGCGGATCTGGGCCGCGGTGGACTCGGCCTCGCTCTGGCGACTGCGTCCATGCACGACGACATCCCAGCCCGCGGCTGCGGCAGCCAGCGCAATGGCCCGACCGATGCCGCGGGAGGACCCGGTGACCAGCACGGTCCCGCCGGAACCCTGCGCCGGCATGGTTGATGAATCTGCAACGGTCATCTTTCAGCTCCCCTGGATTCCCACCAATCCGGCCAGGCCACCAGCCTCCCCCGGTTGATAGACGTTCAGCGCCCCTGCCGCCACCAATGAGCCCTGGGGCAAGGAAGCCTGGATATCCTCCGGCGCGTTCATCCAGTGAAGCTCACCGTCGAACACCCCGAACCCCTGTCCGCTACTGGTCGAAATGCGCACATTCACCTGCAGGTCGGCGCCGACCGGCAGGCTGTCCACGTACAGCGAGAACTTGCGTGATCCCAGCAGGAAGCCCAGCTGCGGCCCCCGGCCGGCCTGAGCCGCATGACAGCCATCGAAGGCAGCAATGCCCTGCGCCAGGATCTCCATGGCCATCCACGCGGGCACCACGCCTTCCGGCCGCAGGAATACGTGATCTTCCCTGATGGTGGCCCGCCCCTGCAGGCTCTCCTCATCATAGTCAAGAATCTCGTCGAGCAACACCATGTTGCCGGAGTGCGGCAGCAGAGGCGCCACATCGACAATCGGACACGTCAACCTGCCGCTCACGGTGCCTCTCCTGAAACGGGGCGGAACGTCGCGTTCATGCCGTGTCTCCCATGATCAGGGCCATGTTGTTTCCGCCAAAGGCAAAGGATGTGCTGAGCCCCAGGCGCCGGCCCGAAGGCCAGCGGTCTCCCGGCCGTGTCAGGCGCAAGGGCGCCAGCGACGGATCCCGCTCATTCCCCTGAGCCGGCAACGCCCCCGAGGGATTCAGCTGCCGACTGACAAGGCCCCAGACAATGGCCGCCTCCAGAGCCCCTGCCGCCCCCAGCGTATGGCCGGTATGCGGCTTGGTGCTGGTGCCAGGCACATCCACACCGAGGGTCTGAACAACAGCCAGACTCTCCATGGCGTCATTCTGGGCCGTACCGGTGCCATGCAGGTTGATCCAGCCCAGATCCCCCGCAGAAAGCCCCGCCCCCTGCAGGGCGGCCTGAATGGCCTGCAGGGCCCCTTCTCCATCCGGACGGGGTGACGACATGTGCCAGGCATCACTGCTGGCGCCGTACCCCAACAGGCCGATGGGCTCCCCTTCCGGGAAACCGGGCATGGGCACGCGAGTCATCAGGAAGACCGCTGCCGCCTCGCCGATGTTGATGCCATCCCTGTCCGCCGCAAAGGGCTTGGCCACACGCGCGGACACGACCTCCAGCGACGCGAAGCCGTTGATGGTGAGCAGCGAAAGACTGTCGACGCCGCCACACAGCACCGCATCACACAGCCCAAGCTTCAGAAGTCTGGCTGCACTGGCCAGGGCCCGCGCACCGGACGTGCAGGCCGTGGAAATGGCGTAACCGATGCCCGAGAGGCCATACTGCGCCTGAATGAAGTCCACTGGCGAGCACAGCAGCTGATGCGCCTGACTGAAGGCGCCTTCCTGCCACTGACCGTGATCGACCATATGCCGAAAGGCAGGCAGGTTCTCGTCCACCCCGGACGTGGAGGTGCCCAGCACCACCCCGATCCGGTCCGGCCCGAAGCAGCGGCAGGCAGCAGACAAGGCTGGCTCCACCTGCGCCATGGCGTGCCATAGCAGCTGATTGTTGCGGCTGCGGTGCTCATCCGGCAACGCGGCATCGAATGGCCGCAGCAGCGCGGTGACCTGTCCGAGCGGCAGCGTGCGTCCCGCCACCCACTGATCGGACAGCGTCAGCGAGGACGGCGCAGGATCCAGCAGCCGTTCGACGGTGACTTCCATGCCGCTTCCCAGCGCACTGAGGACGCCCGGACGGTAAAGGTGCATGGAAGACGGTGCAGAGGTCATCGGAAGTCTGCTCGATGAGAAGCGATGAATGGCCGGACAAGACCACCCCGCACCGACAGACCGCAGCACCAGCCGCAACGCCAGGCAGAGTGGACAGAAAACGATGGAGAAAGGAGCGGGCGAAAGCGCTGTCGCCACCACGGGCTGCTCAGGGCGACAGGGGGTGGATGCACCAAGTTTCAGCCCCCGGTAGCATAAGCTCCCACCCCGGCTCCGCAGCGCCAAGTGTACGAATTTGCCAACGCAATGTGTTGCCCTGCATGAAGCGCTCGGTCTCACCCTGGTGCTGCACCTGCAGCTGGGGGAACACGCGGCCCATGGCGCCGCTGGGCACCAGGCGGGTCATCAGTCCCGCAAACAGCAGACTGGCAGACGGATTGGGGGGCAGGAAACCGTCATTGCGCCACTGCCCATTCTCGATGATCTGCCGCGCGCGAGGCGCCCCGAAGGCATCCAGCTGCAACCAGCGCCAGGCAGTCGGCCCCAGGGGCTGAACCACCACCAGACTCTGCCGGCCGTCCGCGTTCTCACCACAGGTCATGGCACGAAACTGCCGCGCCCCGTCCAGGGGCGGCAGGGTCGAGGGTGCCGGGGGCACGCCTTGCAGCGACGCGCACCCCGCCAGCAACGCCATGCCCGATGCCAGTGCTGCACGCTTGCCTGCGTGCAGCCACCTCATGAAGCGCTGAAACCCCTTCATGTCGGCTCCCGGGTGGCCTCGTTCGTCACCAGGCACACCGCACCAGAGTGCAGGTGCCCCCGCCCCCGATCATTCACGACTGGCCGGCCCGCAGATCTCGGCCAGGGCCTTCAGCCGCTGGGCCGAACGCGCCACGAAGGGATTGGCCTCATCCCAGGCATAGCCGGCCAGCACCGAGCTGATCATCGCCCGGATCTCCGGATTGACCTGTTCAGGGCGGCAATACACGACATCCTGGAAGCTGCCGTCGTACCACCCCATCACATAGGTGCGGAAGGCTTCCACACCGACCTTCAGGGGGGCGACAAAGTCCCGCTCCCATTCAACGGCCTCGCCACGCAGCTGCCGTCCCAGCACGCGGCTGGCCAGACGCGCCGATTGCAGTGCCACCGTGACGCCCGAAGAGAACACGGGATCGAGGAACTCCGCCGCATTGCCCAGCAGTGCAAAGTTGCGTCCCACCAGCGTCGTGACGTTGGCCGAGTAATTCGAGATCGAGCTGAACGGGACACCGTTGTCCCAGACGGCATTCCGGAGAATGCGTGACAGCCGGGGAATCTCGGCAACCACGCCCCGAAGCAGCGCTTCATTGAGGGCACCTTCATCCGCGGCCTTCAGGCCGGCAGCACGCTGGTTGATCCATTCCGGCTCTCCGATGAAGCCGATGGAGGAACGGCCGTTGCCGAACGGAATCAGCCAGCTCCAGACACCGCGCTCGGCCGGGTGGGTGCTGATCAGGATCTTGTTGCGGTCAAAGTCGTCGCCCACGATGCGGTCATCGATATGCGTGAAGATGGCCTTGCGCGGCGACAACACGGAGGGCCTCTCCAGTCCCAGCAGACGGGGCAGCACACGGCCGTAACCGCTGGCATCCAGCACGAAGCGGGCCTGCAGGGTGTATGCCCCTTCGGGCGCCTCGATCCTGAGACGGGCAAGGTGCTCTCCTGATGCGCCCTCGACTTCCTCGTAGCCGGTCACGTTCTGTCCGTAGCGGACAGTCACGCCACGACGCTCGACCTCGTCAATCAGGATCTTGTCGAACACGGCACGCTGCACCTGGAAGGTGGTGCCGGGGCCCTTGCTGAACTTGTCGGTGAAGTCGAACCAGGTGTAGCGCTCGCCCCACGTGAAGGCCGCGCCGTTCTTGTACTGGAACCCCTGCTGCGCCTGAACGACCCGAACCAGATCGGCCTCTTCCAGGATGTCCATGCTGTAGGGCAGCAGGCTTTCACCGATGACGAAACGGGGGAAATGCGTGCGCTCGATCACGCAGACCCGGAAACCCTGCTGATGCAACAAGGCCGCCGACACGGACCCTGAAGGCCCCGCACCAATAATGGCCACATCGAAATCCGCAACGTCGTTCATGTTGTTCCTTCTTGAAGATGGTGTGGTGCCCCGGCCACGCGTCAGACCTTCGGAAGACCGGAGGCATCATCGGCCGTACCTGGCAGCCATGCGGAAAACACCAGGTTGAATGCAATGCCCAGGGTGACACAGATACCAAAACCGGACACAGCCGGCGTATGGCTCAGGCCCAGCAGGGCAAAGGAAATCATGGAGGTGAGCGCCGCCAGCAGGATGCCTGCAAATCGCTCGGGCCCCTCGCCCTGCCGCGCGCCTTGGGCATAGACCGCATAGTCGATACCGATTGCCGAGGCCAGCAGAAGCCCGAACACTGCAAACAGGGAAACAGGCAGCCCCACCCAGCCCAGCGTGGCCACCGTGGCCAGCACCGCCGCTGTGGGCACCGCCAACACAAGCACGGCCCGCCGCCAGCCGAACAGCACCGACAGCAGTACGGCAGCCCCCAGCCACGACAGGAGTTTAAGCCAGATGACGGAGCCCCGGGTATCCTGGAAGAGCTCGTTGAGCCGTGCCGGCCGGTCGATGAGGCGTGCCCATGGCAGCCCCTTCAGCACGTTCTGAAGGGCGTCCATGTCCTGCACGCCGCGAATCTGGAGCAAGGCTGCAACCTGACCGTCAGCCCCCGCCCCGAGGTACAGGGGCTGCCAGGGAATGGCCAGATCGTTCTGCAGGCTTTGTTCCAGCCCCACCGGCGGCAGGGCCACCAGGCTGTCGATGGCCTGACGCATCCGCTCGTCGGGCACGCCCAATGCCCGCATCGGCTGCCAGGCCGATGCATTTGCGGCCAGATCATTCAGCAGCGTGCGAATCTCCTGCTGGCGCCCCACGGGCTGAACCCATTGGCTGAGCGCCAGAAAGCCCTGGATATCCCCCTTCGACTGGAGCGCCGACAGGTGTCTGGCCAGCTCGGCATCCCGCATGAGCAGGGTATCGTCATCAGGCGCCTGCACCAGCAGATAGCGCCCGGAAGCCATGCTTCCCCCCAAACGGCCGACCGCCTGCATCTGTTCGAGCGTCGTTGGCGAGGTACTGACCCACTGACGGATGTCATCACGCCAGTCTGCACGCCAGCAACCGGAAACCACCACGAGCAACGCCACCCCCCAGAACCACGGCTTGCTCCGCAGACCGAGCATGGCTCGTTGCAGGGTTGCCATGGCACGAGCCACCTGGGGACGTGGAACCGGCTTCCACCCCTCGAAGGAGGCCGGCAGCCACAATGCACTGGCGGCACTCGCGCCACACAGCGCCAGCGTAGAAAAGAGCGCTGTCTCCTGAAGGACGGGCAAAGGCGCCACCCCCAGGGCCAGATACCCCGCCACCGTGATGGCGATGCTGACCCCGAAGGACGGAAGCACGCGTCGCATGGTCGGCCAGGGACGCCATTCCGTCTGCAGCAATGCGGGAGCCAGCCAGTGCATGGGCAGATCCACCATCACCCCGACCAGGCTGCTGCCCACCACCAGCGTGAGGACGTGCACCTGACCGAATGCCAGCACACAGCCTGCAAGCCCGAGCAGGAAACCGACCCCCAGGGGCAGCAGGATGAAAAGCACCCGCAGGCTGCGCACGATGACCAGCAACAGCGTCAGCGTAAGCCCAATGCCCACACCACTCATCCAGCGTGATTCGAGTTCTCCCTGGGCCCTGCCCTCGGCAGCGAATATCGCGCCTCCGGCTGTCAGGACCTTCACACCCAGTCCATCCGCAGCTGCCCGGGTTTCGTCCAGCAATGGCAACAGATTCACCGGTGCGCCGGCAATGCCGCCGTCCCCGTTCAGTTTGGCCAGCACCCAGACCCAGGTCAGTCCCGCGTCCTCGCTTTGCAGGGTTCCGGCCGACGCATCCCAACGCAGCCGGTTGTCACCGGGCATCCGCCCCAGCAGGAAACGTCCCAGCCCCAGCCAGTCGTCTCCCACCGGAAACAGGGAGGGTCGGCCGAACGGGTTGCCCAGATCCTGGGCGCGCTGCAGAAAATACGCGGCCGGGTCCGTGCGCAACTGATCCAGCACGTCGGTCGGCATCAAGGCCAGCTGCAGCGGTGCCAGCTGTTTCTGCAGCACCGACAGGTCCGGCAGAAGTTTCTCTCGCACCTCGGCAAACAGGCCACTGGCACGCCAGCGCTGGGCAAGCTCCTCAGCTGCCGCTGCCGCCTGCCGGGCATCGGGCGCCCCCACCAGCAGCACCATCTGCTGGTTGAGCAGGCGCTCCCCCTGCGCTTCTGCTCGCAGCTCAGCCTCATCCACGGCGTGAGAGGCCGGCACCAGGCTCTGCATGCCGGTCTCGACAAGCGCGCCAGTACGCGAAGCCTGAAGCAGCAACGCCGCAGCTGTCAGTACCAGCGCGGCCAGCAGCCACTGCCCGCAGCGAAGCCAGCCCCTATTGGCCATGGCTCAACGCCGAGAACTCAAGCTCCATGCGATCCCCCTGCGCCTCAGCGATCTTCACGGTGCGCACATAGGCATCGCCCGTGATGTCGATGGTCGCAAAGATCTGTTTCATCAGGACGCTGGAGGGTGTCAGATGCAACTGCCAGCGCTTTTCGTCACCGCTCAGCTGCATCGAGAAATGCTGGCTCAAGCTCTCGAAACGCCCACCGATGATGTCCCGGAAGAACGCGAGCTGCGCCCGGTCACCCGTGCCGGTCTGCCTGTCGCGCTGCCAGCGGCCATCGGCCCAGTGCTCCAGCCCCTCCGCATCCATGCGCACCTTGTATTCAAAGGGGCTGCGCACATGCCACAACAGCGACTGGCCGGGCACGATGTTGAAATCGCCACTGCTGCGAAGGGGATCAGGCAACCCGCGGAGATAGCGCGCCTGGCTGAACTGCCCCTGCACCTGCTCTTCCTTCTGCAGGAGTTTCTGCAACGCACCAACATCGAAAGCCATGGCCGACGGCGCCACGAACAGCAGCGCCGCCACCAGCAGGAGGCGAAGCGCTTGTCTCATTCCCGTGCAGATGCCTTTCCAGGCACGACGATGCCCGCTCTCCGGACCGCCCGGATGCCGTACCGATGACAGCTCACGTGTTTCCTTGATCATCACCCTGCGCCCAAAAGTCGTAGAAATTGAACCACTGCAAAGGGACCTGACGGCATTCCTCGGCCAGCCGATGGGCAAAGCGCTGTGCCAGCGATGCCACCATGGCGGGGCGCTCGGCGCGTGACCAGCGCGGTGCTTCGGAAAACCTTTCCAGACGCAGCCGGTAGCGCTCGCCATGGCGACTGCAGAACACCAGATTCACTGGAACTCCCAGAAGCCCGGCCAGCAGCCAGGGCCCCTGAGGCATCAGGGCCGGCTTCCCCAGAAAATCGACCTTCACCGTCTTCTCGCCCCGCACCGGGGTGCGGTCTGCGGCGATGGCCAGCCATTCGCCGGCCTCGATGCGCTCCTTCAGCTGCATCATCAGGGGCAGATCAAGCTCCACGACCTGGATGAGACGGATCTCGCTGGCGCCTGCCTGCCGTAGCGCCCGGTTGAAACTCTCGGCATGCTTGCTGTGCACGAGGACGTTCAGCACGAAGCCCTCGTTGTGCGACACCAGCGCCCGACAGATCTCGATGTTGCCCAGGTGCGAGCACACCAGCAGCTGCCCGTTACCGCCCCCCAGGGCACTTCGCTGGATATCCGGGTAGAGCCCGTCCGGATCCTCCACCACGAGGTCCTGGTAGCTGATGCGCCCCTGCCAGACTGCAAAGCGATCGACGATGGCCTGCCCGAAGGCCAGGAACTGCCGCCAGACCGGTGCCCATGACGGCAGCACCACGTCGGGATAGGTGCTGCGCAAGCGGGTGTGGTAGGTGCGGATACAGCGACGCGGCCCGGGCGCGGTCAGGAAGAAATACCCCACCACCCCGGCGACGATCGGACGCAGCAGCCATTGGGGGCAATGCCTGCACAGCCAGACCGACAGCGTGAGAAGCCCGGGAACACCCCGCTCCTGCTGTCGGGACCAGTGTCCGGCAGGATCCGCGCTCATCGTGGCCTCCGCAGCCATGTCGACACCCTGCGGCCCAGCATCCGGAAGAACAGCCGGGCGTGCATCAGGCTGATGAGCATGTTGTCACGCCACGGCTGGAAATGCGAAACACCTCCCGGCTCGTATTTCACCGGGGTACGGACCCACGCCAGAGGGACGCCCGCCCACACCAGAAGAACCAGCACCTCGATGTCGAAATCCATGCGATCGCCCGTCCGGTGCGCTTTCAGAAGCTTCAGGACCGGACCCAGCGGGTAGATGCGGAAACCGCACATGCCGTCACGGATCTGGCGGGAGCCCGTATTGATCGCCGCCCAGAAATTGGTCAGCTTGCGCCCATACAGGCGCGCACGCGGTGCGTCGTCTCCGTAGACCGGTTCGGCGCAGACCACTACCTCGGGTTGCGCACGGGCCACCTCCAGCAGGCGGGCTGCGTCACCCAGCGCGTGCTGGGCATCAGCATCGACCTGCAGTACATGGTCGTAACCCAGGTCGTGCGCCCAGGCCATCCCCACCTTCACGGCGCCTCCCTTGCCCCGGTTCACGGGCAGGTGACGAACCAGAACCTCGTCCTGCCTGGCCAGCTCGTCCAGCACCGGGCGGCAGCGTTCGGGGGAGGCGTCATCGACGATCAGGACCGGAAGGCCCTGCGCGCGCATGGCCGACACCACGGTCGGCAGTGTCCCGGCATGATCGTAATGGGGTATCAGCGCTGCAACTTTCATGATTCACGATGGGCCGCCAGCACCAGTCGCCCGGAAGCGCAGATGCCGTCCGGCCCCTTCAGTTCGAACACGAGTCGCCCCTTGTCAGGCTGCCAGTCCAACGTCAGTTCCAGAGCATCGCCGGGCCGCACGAACTGCCGGAACTTGAGCGCCTCGGTGCGGATCAGGTGTGGCGGCAGCGTGAAGGCTGTCCTGGCCTGCGTGATGGCCCAATCCAGCTCCACCACGCCAGGCACCAGCGGGAACTCGGCAAAGTGGCCCCCGAAGTGGACGAGATCCCAGGGAACCTGCCCGGAGAACCGGACTTGCCGATCCTCCGCACCGTCCCGCAGGCGTGCCCACTCGGGCGCGAGCGGTCGGGCCTCAAACAGGCGCTGCCAGGCCGCCAGCGGGAGCTTGCCTTGCGCATCACGAGGCAGGCGATGCACGACGCGCCAGCTGCGCGGCAATGCAACGACATCCAGGCTGCCACGCAGATGATCACGCAGCACGTTCAGGACGCTTGCACGCCCTTGCTCTCGCCACGCCGTGGCCCCTTCAGGGGACAGGACCAGGGCCACAGCCAGGCGCTTGTGGACAGGGCTCAGCCCGCAGGCCCCGTCCGCCACCCAGGCATGTTCCTTCAACGTCGCCTCCACGTGCGCCAGGGAAACACGCTTGTCCGCCAGCTTGATGATGCGATCACGTCGCCCTTCGAGCACGAAACCCTTTCCCTGCGGCGATACCAGGTCCGCCAGCTGACGACGCCCGCCCGACCATGGCGAATCGACCCACAGGGCCTCTTCGGCGTCTGTACCATGCTGCACCGAAGGCAGGGGCTGCCAGGGACCGCTTCCCTGACGATGGGCAATGACGCCGGTTTCGGTACTGCCGTAGATCTCGTCGGGCAGGATGCCCAGCTGCCGATGCAGACGCTCACGGGTGGCCGCCGAAAGACTGCCCGCGGACGACACCAGCCGGCTCACGCTGCCGCGCAGGCGCGGGCCCACCCGGTCTTCACCCAGCGCATCAAGCAGCATCGGACTGGAGATCCAGACGCTTCGGCGCATCGGGAGCGCCGCGGCCAGCAGACTTTCCGGGTAGACACACTGCATCCGATGGATGGGCCAGCCCGCGCACAGCGCCAGGACAACACGGAAGCTCAGACCGTACAGGTGCTGCGGCGAGACGCTTCCCACGACCGCATCCACGGGCGCCTCATCAACCAAGCCCCAACACTGGGCCAGCGCCTCTGCCTCGGCCTGAAACTGGGCCACCGTCTTGCAGATGATTTGCGGCTGCCCAGTGGAGCCGGATGTCTTGAGCCAGACTTCCGTGTCCAGCTTCAGGAGATGCGCAGGGACCTGCCCGGCGCCCTCATGACCCTCGGCACGGTTTGCAGGGCACGGCGCACGCTTCTCTGCCCTCTGGGCTGTCTGGGCAGGCAGGCTGCCATGACGCGCCTCCACGAGGATCGCATCGTCGGTGATTTGCCAGACCTCGATGTTGCCCCTTCCCACCTGAGCATCAGCAACGGCCTGCGCTGCATTCGCCACATCCTGTGCCAGATCCGGCGTGTGGCCATCGGTCATCCAGACATCGGCCTGTTCACAAGCCCAGACCAGGTTGTCCGCCGCCAGGTTGGGAGGCAGCACCATGGCAACCCCTTCATGCGCGCACGCCAGGAAGGTGCACGCCATGCGCGCTGCATCGGAAAAATGCAGTGCAACGGCCCGAGGCCTGGTTTCACGCAGACGTGCGGCCACGCGCAGTGCCTGCGCGACAAAATCGGCGCGCGTCCACTCGGGCGCCACCCCCACGCGGGCAGGCTGCATCTGGGGATCAAGCAGCAGTCTCTGCAACGGGCACCACATGTTCGCGAAAGACCCTCGCTGTCAGGATTCAGGAATCGGAAAGCCGAATGCAGGCGCCATGACGACGGCGTCGCGCATCATGATTGAGCATCGAGGCGCATGACCCGGCGTCGATACAGCCATTCGATGGAAAAGAGGAGCGCCATGAGGCCGTAGGCAATGACTCCCGTGTACAGCGCCCACGCACGCCAGGAGCTGCTGGCGATCAACGCGAGGATGACCGCGATGTTGAAGAGGAAGAAACCGCACCAGACCTGCGTGACCCGTCGCGTGTAGCGTACACCACGGGGCGGAAGATCCGGGTGCTGCATCCGGGCAAGCCGTTCGACAATGCTCTGCCCCGTCAGCAGGCTGCCCCCGAAAAGCGCCAGCATCAGGAGGTTGACCAGCACCGGGTACCAGTACATGGCGTGCTGGCGCTCGAAGAGCAGCACCAGCACGAAGAAGGCGGCCAGCCCCCAGGAAAGCACACGCTGCCCGCGCGTTCGCTGCAGGAGAGCCCTTACCCCCCAGAGCACGGCCATACCGCCGGCCAGCCAGCTGAACAGGCCAGCCTCACGCCCCCAGTACCATGCCAGTGGATAGGCCAGGCTGAGAACGGCGACAAGAACCTGCCACGACAGTCTCACCCGCCGTTCTCTTCCATCTTCTTCATGACGGCTTCGACCACGTCACCCACCGTGCGGACCGAGCGGAAATCATCGGCCACCAGGCGATGGCCCGTCTTGCGCTTGATATGGTCGATCAGATCGATGGCATCGATGCTGTCGATTTCAAGGTCCTCATAGAGGTTGGCCGTGAGGGTGATTTTCGACGAGTCGATTTCAAACAGTTCGACGAGCGCGTTGCTCAGAATCTCCTGGACCTGCTCCCTGTTCAGCATGGCTCACCCCTTCGCCTCAGTCTTCATTTTGCCGATGAAATCCGCCAGCGTGGCGACACTGTGAAAGTGCTCGCGCAATGCCGTGTTCTCCCCATCCAGACGGAAGGAGAACTTCTTCTGCAGGGCCAGGCCCAGTTCCAGGGCGTCCACCGAATCCAGCCCCAGGCCGTCCGTGCCGAACAGGGGGGCGTCATCGTCGATGTCGGCCGGCGTGATGTCCTCCAGGTTCAGGCTTTCGATGATCAGAACCTTGATGGACTGCCTCAGGTCATCCATGTGCTTGCTCCCGCGCAAAATAATCCTGCAGATGATCGTTCAGACGCCGGGAGGCGATTGGCAGCGGCTTTTCAGCCAGCCAGTCCCGAGGATCGATGTCTGCGCCCACACGCAGCTCATAACGATATCTTGAAAACGGAATTCTATACCAGGGCTCCCCTTTCCCCAGCCCGCGGGGCGTCATCCGGACGGTGACCGGCGTGATGACGGAAGCACTTCGAAGGCCGATCGATACGGCCCCCCGATTGAGGCGAATGACCCCGTCCGGACCGGTGCGCGTGCCCTCCGGAAAGACCAGCAGCGTCTGCCCCTGACGGAGCGCAGCATCAGAATCGGCAAGGATCCGCTCCGAGACATCGTTGAGCACGTAGCCGCAGGCCAGGATGGGGGCGCGCATGGTCGGATTGTCGAGCAGCGACGCCTTGACCACGCAGTTGATGCCCGGCACGTACCCCACCAGGAAAAGCACATCCAGCAGCGACGGGTGGTTGGCCAGCACCAGCTGCCCCGGCCGCCCCAGACGTTCGAAGCCCTCCATGCGAACGGAGATCACGCCCGTCAGGCGCAGCCAGCCCAGCAGCGTCCGCCAGCTGGCGGCCACGATGCGTCGCGCCAGGAGCTGGCGCTGCATGGCCTTGTGGGGCGGAGGATCGCGCAGCGGCCAGAGCGCCAGCAGGAACAGGATCCCCACCGAACCGAACAGCGCAAAGGCGGCCACCACCGCCACGAAACGCCAGGCGATCACGCCCCCATTCAGGACATGCTGCCAGGGCCGGAGCGGTGGCATCGACGGCGGAATGCTCATGTCTGCCGCTGCCAATGCCAGCGTTGTCGGACGCCCGGGATGGAAAAGGCGCGCCTGTCCTGCAAACGATGGGCGATCCAGTCAAGCGCGCCCCAGTAAGGCACCTCCGACGACCGGCCGCCCTCCTGTCCGGGCACGCGGCCGCCCTGTCCTTCGGGAAGGTGTTCCATCGGCCCCCCTTCCCTCGTCCAGGAAAGCCTCCAGTCGTCCCCCGGCACGAGAACCATGGCCAGCGCATAGGGAAACGGCGCCCGCTGGGCCGTCACCGGGTATTCGGAAGACAGCGGATCATCCGCCACGACCAACAGCACGGCGGGCGCACCGTCGGCCAGCATGCCGCAGGCTTCGACCACGCCGGTTTCCAGCTGCGCCGAGCGCGCACACAGGGCGGTGCTCTCACTGCCGTCCCGCCGCAGCATCGACCATTGCCCCACCAGGGCGTTGTGGACGGATAGCCCGAACGAGGTGGGCGAGACGGTCCCTTCTTTCAGGAGCGTCAGCCACAGCTCGAAGCTTCGGTTGATCTCGCCATCATGCGACACGTACACCACGGGCAGGTGTTCGTCGTCCTGCACCAGCGGCCAGGCTGCATCGACCATCAGGCGCGCCACCCCGCTGAGGCGACGACGCTGCATGGCCCCCAGGAACTCCAGGGCCGGACGCTGAGGCGGCAGGTCCTGGGCGATCGACGGATCCGCCGCCCACGCCCGCCAGGCGTCGTCGTCCGCCATCCTGGTGCTGGCCGCCCGCCAACCCCTGATCGAGAAACACAGCATCGAAGCCTCTTTCCTGCCTCTGTCCCAACATGAAGGTACGCCGTGATGATGCCGGAAAACCCGAAAATTGCCATCCCTTTGGTACAAATTGGCCAACATTCACGGCAATTTCCGTCCTCCCGCCTCCCAGGGCTCCGGACAGTTGCCGGCGTTTAGGCCGGCACACGACATGTTCTGTCCCACCGTCCCTGCACATCACTGCATAATCCCGGTCTCATGCTCCGGGACCCGTCGGGATCCTTCAGGAGCAAGCCCTGGCGGCCACCTCCTCCTGTTTCGTGGCCAGCCTTCCAGAAGAACCTGTTCAGAGGAATCCCCACTTTCTTGCCCGCCATGAACGCGACGCAACAGATGGCTGCCTTCCGCCCCCAGATGCTGTCCTATGCGACACGTCAGCTGGGTGATGACGAGCTGGCCGAGGACGTGGTGCAGGATGCCTTCGTGGCAGCCTTCGACCGGGCCGATGCCTTTCGGGGCGAGGCCGCGCTCAAGACCTGGGTCTTTGCCATTCTCAAGAACAAGATTGCCGATGCCCTGCGCGGCCGCTATCGCCGTCAGTCACGCGAGGTCAGCTACGCGCATGACGAGGATCCGGAGGGCGACGATCTGGAAGCCCTGCTATTCCGGGCGGATGGCCACTGGGAACAGGACGCCGGCCCCGGCACCCTGGGCTCGCCCGAGCAGCTGTGCACCGATCGTGAGTTCTGGCAGGTGCTGCAGCGCTGTCTGGACAGGCTGCCCGGCATCCAGGCCCAGGTCTTCATGATGCGCGAGCACCTGGGGCTGAGCACCCAGGAAATCAGCACCCAGACCCAACTCACCGGCAACAACATCAACGTGATGCTCTATCGGGCACGCCTGAAGCTGCAGAAGTGCCTGCAGCAGAACTGGCTGGGCGATGACGCCGCCCGCTCCCCGCGAACCCGCAAGACGGATGGTCACGCCGCATGAAGTACGAAGCCCCCGACAACCGGAAATGCCTGCGCGTGACCCGGCTGATTTCCGAAGCCCAGGACCAGGACGATGCGCTCACGCTGGCAGAACGGCTGAGAGTTCGGCTGCATCTGCTGCTCTGCGCCGATTGCCGCCATTTCAAACACAACACCGAGGCGCTCCACCAGATCATGAAGCGCTATGCCGACATCAACGAGGACGGCCAAGAGGCGGGCAGCGACGCTGCGCCCGAGGATGCCGGCGACGCACCGCGCAAGCCAGCCCCCTGAAACGACAAAGGGCCTCGTGACGAGGCCCTTTTCGGTCTGAGCGCAGGCTCAGTGCGTCTTGCGACGCAGCACGGCTCCCAGCAGTGCATCCAGGCTGATCCGGCCAGCCCCGAAGAACATGAGCGGCCACAGCATGACCATGAAGATCAGCGGCAGCTTGAAGTTGCCATGGCCGTCGTCGGTGATGACATAGCCCTGCGCCAGCTCAGCCAGTGAATGCCATTCGGCCGGCCAGTGCACGGCAGCCGTGGCCACGATCGTGACCACCAGTAGCGCCAGGGCAAAGAAGCGCGTGCCCAGCCCCAGCATCAGCGCCAGGCCCCCGACAATCTCGAACCACATGGCCAGCTGCCAGTTCAGCTCGGCCGGCAGATGGTTGAACGGGAACAGGAACTGCTCCTGGATGTCGGCAAACCAGTTCTCGCCGCCCAGCTTCTCCAGGCCGGACTCCAGGAACTCCCAGCCGATCAGCAGGCGCAGGAACAGGAGGCCCGCCCAGGGGGCAAGGCTGTCGAGCGCACGACGGATACGGCAAGGTGGCCGCGACAGCCCGCAGCGTCCGCTCCCGCCTTCGCCCTCCAGGCCAGAACCGGCGGCATTGGAACAGGAAACATGCATGATCATCTCCAGGTGAATGTCGAAAAAGGGGGATCAGCCGGCTGCCGCGGGCTGAGCGGTGCCTGGGCGCAGCAGCAGCTCGTCAGCCAGCCACTGCTGTTGCAACGGCACAATCTGTTCGGCCAATTCATCCGCTGCCAGCCCCCAATGGGAGGCCAGCTGCTCACAGGCGGCCTGCCAGTCACAGCCGTTGTCCTGCAGGGCATCCAGCAACTGCGCGGCCGCCGGGGTCAGCACGTTGAAGCGCACCTGGTGCTGGCGGTCCCGGTATACCGCCACGAAGGTGGTGGTCGGCACCACCTCGGCGTCCTCGGCGCCAATGGTGTGGACAGGGTAGGCGTATCCGCCCAGCTGCAGGGCCGGGCACAGCGCCAGCCCCTGCGGACCGACGCGAAGCGGTACGTCCGGTGCCGTCTCCACGGCCAGCTCCAGCCACTCGTAGTGCGCCAGCTCGGCCAGCCAGGGGGGCAAGGATTCATCGGCAGGCGCGTCCTCTGCCTGCAGGAAGTCCACGAAGGCCTTCGGGATCTCGTGAAAGAACGGCGAGGTGTGCCAGCGCCCTTCTGCAAAGAAGCGGTCAATGAGCGCTTCCAGGTGTGACGTGCCGATCAGCGCCTCACACAGGGGGAAGCACTGATGGATGAAGCTCCCGATGTTGTTGCGCAGCAGCGAGGCGTAGACATCGATGCGGCGCGGCTCCGTGCCTGTCGGTCGCGGTGCGACGCCGGGTTGCCGGAAATAGCTCGACCAGTCGCCCTGCATGCGGGCCAGGCCGGGGGCTGACGACGCCTGACCCGCGCCTGTCTGGCGTGCCGCCGGTGCAGGTGCAGTATCCGCTTGCTGGCCCTTGTTCGGCCCCTGGTTGGCAGTCATGGCACCAGCACTCCCCGGTCCTGCGGGGCACCCCGTTCCGTTTCCGCCGAGACCTTGGCAGCATCGGACGATCCAGGCACCTCGACGCCGGTCTTCTCCATGCCAGCCTTCCCGGCCTCGGCCTGCATTCGCGCCGCACGACGCGCCGAGGCCTCACGCTGCATCCGGTCGATGGTGCCCACTTCATCCACCAGCTCGGCCAGCGGCGGGAAGTTGAAGTCCCGTTCCAGACAGCTGGGAATGGCCACCGGGTCCAGCCCGGCGTCGACCAGCCGGTCGTAGGTAAATTCCAGCAGCTGCCAGACCGGATCGATCACCGGCATGCCGTGCGTGTCGATGATCAGCCCATCGTCTTCGACGTGATGGCCCGCAACGTGCATGTAGCAGGTACGCTCCAGCGGCAGCTGTCGCATGTATTCGTAGGGGTCGAAGCCGTGGTTGCAGCTGTTCACGTAGACGTTGTTCACGTCCAGGTGCAGCAGGCAGCCCGCTTCCTTCACCACCTCGCGCACGAAGGTGGCGTCATCCATCTCGGCGCCTTCGGGCGCCGCATAGTAGCTGGCATTCTCGATGCCGATCTGCTCGCCCATGTAGTCCTGCACCTGGGCAATGCGCTGCGCCACATGGCGCACCGTCTCGTAGGTGGCCGGCAGCGGCAACAGGTCATAGAGCTGCCCTTCGTGCCCGCACCACGACAGGTGCTCGGTGTAGAGGGAGATCCGGTAGGTGCGCATGAAGGCCTTCACTTCGGCCAGAAGCCGCATGTCCAGACCGTCACTGCCCCCCAGGTTCAGCGACAGGCCATGACAAGCCAGCGGCCGGTGCTCGCTGATCGCCGACAGATCCCGCGAAAAGCGTCCGCCCAGTCGGCTCCAGTTCTCGGGCGCCACCTCGAAGAAGGCCACCACGTCCATCGTGCCTGCTTCCAGCATGGCCAGCGTGTCGGCCAGCAGGCTCCGCCGCAGGCCCAGCCCGGCACGATGCAGCAACCGAACATCCCGGGAATCTCTCGTCATGACTCCTTCTCCCCTTTTCATGCCTCACCCTTCACCCCGCATGACCCGGCCTGCGACCCCCATAGCCGGCAGCCTGGCCCAGGGCTGAACGATTCGGAACACGCCCGGACCGCGCCGGGCGTGACAGAGCCGTCCCATCGTGCAAGGCGGTCGGCAACGGCGACCGCCCCACGATGGATGGCTCAATGGCTTACTTCATCTTGCGGTTGCCGCCGCATTTGCCCTCACCGCACCGGCCTTCCATGCCCTTGCTGGCCTTGGCAGGCTTCTCGGTCTTGGCAGGCTTGTTGGCCTTCTCGGCGCCGCACGAACCTTCCTTGGTCTTGGCATTGTTGCTGCCGCAGGAACCTTCCTGGCTCTTGGCATTGGCGCCGCAGGAGCCTTCCTGGCTCTTGGCGTTGCCACCGCAGGAACCTTCCGGCGCCTTCTGGTCGGCAGCAGCGACCTGATAGCCCTGGGACAGGCTCTGCGCGGCAAACACCGGCGTCGAAGCCATGACGGCACCCGTGGCCACTGCACCGGAAAGAAGCGCTGCAAATTTCTTGCTCATGAGATCTCCAAAGTTCCAGACATGGAACGCAAAGTTGGAAAGGACGCGGGCAGCACCGCGCTGCGCCGACTTCCGTATGGTCGCCGGATTCCCGGAAACATTACGCTAGTAACGAAATTTATTTTTGTTGAAATATCGTTTCCATGGGAAAGATCCCTCCACGGGATTGCCTGGGCCAGACGCGCACGGCCCGCCTCCGGACCTTGCCCGCATGCGTGGATGCAGCACGGCTCATGCGTGCAGGGGCTGCGAAGCACAGGAGCGTCGCTGCGGCAGGACTCGCTGGCATGCTCAGCGCAGCACACAAGGGGCGGGCGCTCTTGGGGGGCTGCCTGACGCAGGCGTACAACGCGGATGCCAGGACGGGGCGCAAGCCCAAGATGGGGCGCAAGGCCAAGGCGGGGTTCAGGATCGGTCCTTCGAAGCGGAACATGCCACCACCAGCCCGAATGGGTTTGGCGTCACTTCACGCCAACCCCTTGTACGAACGAGATGTCCGTCTGGAAATCGTTACCTTGTGAACGAGTTTCCGGAAAGCGATTCCGCGAAATAATTCCCGCAGACAAGGGGCGATGAATACCGCCATGAGAAACTGCGACGTGCCAGAATGAAGGCCGTTGCTCATGATGAATTTCGTTCAGCTATTCATCATTATCAGAATCTCGACATCTGATTCACAGGGGCTCGACCCTGAGCCCAAGGCTTCTTGATAAAAGTCAACCCAAAGGCGAGAAAAGCTTTTTTATAATCATCCGAATCGGCAGTGACCAAACAAACGGCAAACAACACTGTGCGATACGGATATTTCATGAAGGCATGGAATGACGCCATGGGGGCTGCCCATCCACGACGGAAGCAACCACCTTCTGGACGTCATCAAGCCCAAACGTTAAAACAACAATAATTATCTTCCCGGCGATTGCTGCCCGCCTCTCCTTCGAGATGCGGGCAGTTTTTTTGTGCGTCCGAAATTACTGACCGGCGACAGTCGCTGCGCTTTCATCGAGCAGCTCGACCGAAACCCGACGGTCCGGCTGCAGGCACTGCACGGTCTTTTCTGCACCCGCAGTGTCCTGGTGGCAACCACGGGAGAAATCTTCCGTGGCCCCCATGGCGCGAACTTCCATGGGCAGACGCACACCCAGTCGCTGCAGCTCATCACGCACCGTCACGGCACGTCGCATGGACAGGCGCTCGTTGTAGGCACGGTTGCCCAGGCGGTCGGTATGCCCCATCAGTTTCAGGACCTGATGTTCGTTCGGTCCATGGCCCTTCAGCACCTCGGCAAAGTCCATCAGCTTCTGACGATCTTCGGGCAGGATGTCGGCCACGCCCGAACGGTCGAAGCGGAAACGCACATCCAGTGTCGGCATGGCGGGCGCCTCGATCACCGGCGCAGGGACAGCCGGCTTCTCGACGGGAGCGGAAACGACCTGCTTGGGCTTGCACTGGGCGGCCAGTTTTTCCGCCTCTTCCGTCAGATCTTCAGCAATCTGGATATAGGGGCTGGCATGGCGCCAGCCACCCTGGCGAATCTCGTTGCCGGCATGCACCAGCTCGACTTCGGCGCACGCCAGACGTTGGGCAGCACACTGCATGCCTTCGGTGTCCTGACGCAGGCGGTCATGACGCGCCCAGAGATCGTCGCGCAGGCGGCGTGCATCATTGACCAGCGGCGTTTCGCTGACGTCCGGATTCTGACCGGCCTCCAGCTGGTCCAGGATGCCCTGGGCCTGCGCAAGCGAAGCCCGGGGGAACCCGCCACGATCATTGCGCGTGTATTCGTGGAAGCTCACGTCCAGCCAGCACTGGGCCTTGGCCAACGCATAGCTGCCCAAGCGGACACCTTTCCGGGCGTTGAGTTCCGCGATGCGCGCCTGCGTGTCCCGATAGATGCCCTGGTCACGGGCAATCTGCGCATCTTCCATCTTCTGGAACGGCGTGTAGGAGCCCGTGTCGGCAGTCATTTCCTGGCCCGCCATCGACCCGGAAACCTGTGCACCTGCATCCAGGTCCTTGTTGGCCTCTCCGTGCGTACCGGCGCAGGCTCCCAGCATCAGCGACAGCAAGATGGTGGCAGGTGCGCAATGTCGGCGTGACTTCATGGTGTAAGCAGCGGTCAGGCGCAAAGCCCCGGCAGCGTCGCAGCGCGCTCGGCATGCATCGGCATGACCCATCCTGTTCCTGTGGTTGGACTGATGGCACAAGGTTAAGACACGCCTTTTTCCCCCTCTCGCCCGCCCCGACAGGTGGGCCACAAGGCCCGACATGCTGGTGGAGATGGCCGGATGCTCGCTGCCTGGGTGCGACATCCAGACCTGAGCTCTCACTGGTCCGGATATGCGCCAGAAAGACGAACCCCGTGCCGGGACACATCCCGGCACGGGGTTCGATGGACCGATGCCCCCTGCCCGGCCGGTGAGCCGGGCGGGGAGCGAACTACCCGATCAGAACGGAGCCTTCTCCGAGGGGTTGATGCGGATCATCCGGGACTTGGACGGCACACCCGCCTTGTTGAAGGCAAACACGTGGTAGAAGCCCGGAGGCGTCAGGTACTTGTTCTTCGGCAGTTCGATGTCCAGACCGTTGCCGTTGACGCGGAACTTCACTTCGTTGAAGCGCTGTTCCATGTCGAACGAGTGCGTGACGGCGCCCGTCTTGACCAGCGTGACCCGAGCGATGTCGTTGGCATCGGCGGTCTCGATGTGGAAGGTGCTGGCCGGCTCGGCCACCATCGCCACCGCACCGCTGCCAACCTCACCCTTCAGCACCGGACGCTTCGCCAGCGTACCGTCGGCATTGAACAGGTACGGCGGACGGTAGATCTGGGCGTTCAGGTTGTCGACCGGACCCGGCTGACCACCACCGGTGGACAGGACCGTGGCATCCGGCAGCAGCAGGGTCACGCTGTGATAGAGGCGTTTCTCGCTGATGTTGGCGCCCGGCGTCCACTGACGGGTGTCGGGGTTGAAGAGCATCGTGGCGTAGTTGATATCGCCCGCATCCTCGTTGATGGGCTCTTCGACGTCGACCAGCAGGTTCTTGGTCGAACCACCCGAGACCAGCACGTTGCCGTCGGCCAGGACCGTGGCATTGCTCCAGTGGTAGGTCTTGTCCAGGGCCGGCATGTCGAACAGCTTGGGACGATCTCCGTTGATGTCGATCAGCGTGGCCTTGGACGGACCGCCGTTGTTCATGTTGCCGGTCATGTCACCGCCACCGAACTGGAAGATCAGGCCCGGGCGAACCATGACGGCCGTGGAGGTGGCCTGCCAGCCGCGGTAGAACTCCCAGTCTTCCTTGCCGTCTTCGGTGATGCGCGGATAGTCCCAGTGGGCACCCAGCATCTTCACCGAACCCTTGCCGGCATTGCCATACGGATCGATCTCGTACATGAAGTGCGGGTCGAAGCCGAAGATCTTGCCGTTCGGGGCAACGAAGTTGCGCGGATAGTTGTTCTCGAACGCGGCCATCTCGTTGGGACCAACCTTGATCTTGGCCATCGTGTCGATGGTCAGCGCCTTGAAGGTGCCGTCGGCCTTGCGGATCTCGGGGTGCTTCTCGCCGTCGGTACCGCCCTGGATGTAGACCTCACCGGTGGGCAGCGTGGTGGCCGTGCCGTACCAGCGCGGCAGCGTCATGTCGTTGCGCGCGGGGGTCAGCAGGTTGCTGCTCGGATCGAAGATGTTGACATCCTTCACGCCACGGTTGGTGACGCGACCATCCTTCAGCAGGTCACCGCCCAGGATCATCATCCGGCCGTCCTGCAGCAGGATCTGCGCCGAACAGAACAGGAAGGTCTTGGTGGAGTTGAGCAGCAGCATGTGGGACGCATCGTCCGTGCCCAGCTCGGGATCCCACACGTCGTAGCGGAACTGGCTGTCCTGCCGGACGTTGTAGTCCGTACCGTAGGTGAGCACCCGACCGTCGGCCGTGATGGCGGCATGAATGGAAACCACCGGCCAGTTCACCTTGGGCAGCCATTCACCCCGGGTCTTGCGTGCCTGCTGTTCGGCAGACGTGGTGGGCGTGACAGGCTTGACCGGCTCGGCAGGCGTGACCGGGGCAACCGGCGCGACGGGCGGCTTGGGAACTTCAGGTGCGGTTTGAGGCGCAGGCTGAATCACCGGCGGCACGGGGCGCACGGGAGCAACCGGCGCAGCGGCGGTACCGGTACCCGAGGTGCCGTTGGTAGCAGGCGTGGTCGGCTTGGTATCGGCAGCCGGACGGGTTGCAGCGGCATCGGTCGAAGCCTGGTTGCCCGACGAGGTGGAGGTATTGGCCGAGGCGTTGCTGCCCGACTGCGTGGTGGTATCCGTCGAGGCGATGGTGTTGCCAGCACCGCCTTGGGTACCCGTGCCGGTAGCGGTGGGGCCAGGGGCGGCCGCACCGGAATCACTGCCGCCACCGCCGCATGCAGCCAGTACGGTCAGCACGGCAAGCGAGGCAAGCTTGAAGGAAGGCGTAGAGACTCTCATGGCGATCAATCCAAACGAGTGAAAGACGTCCGTCGGAAAATCCGGGATGACCCCGGAAAACGCTGGACTCCCTGTCGCGGACATGCGCGGGGTGCGGGTGCTGTGTGGCAGCCTGCACCGACACTGCGCATCGGAGACTGTCGGCATCATCCTCCAGCGCCGGCTTTTTCACGCTCGAAAATTTCACGTTTGCATCGATCTGGCAGGCGACCATTTCCTCCTGGTGTGCCATGGGCATGCCTGACGCAGGCCGAGACCTGACATGCAGCACAAAAAAAGGGCCAACGCCTTGCAACAGGCAGTTGGCCCTGTGGGAGCCCCGGGACTGACAGGGGCTCCGAAAGGAAGAACGCGATCAGCGCGCCATCAGGCAGCAGCCTTGGGCTGATCTTCAGCCTTGGCAGGCTCGGCGGCCTTGGCCTCCGGGCTGAAGCGTGTGCCGGCACGGAACTCGTCGACCAGACGGTCGGTCAGGCGCAGCGCCAGGGCAACCAGCGTCATGGTCGGGTTGTTGGACGACGAGGTGGGGAAGACCGACGAACCTGCGATGTAGAGGTTCTCCATGCCATGAACCAGGCAGTTGCGGTCGACCACGCCTTCGCGCGGCGAATCGGCCATGCGGGTGGTACCCATGTGGTGGTAGGTACCTTCCATGTCGGCCGGCCAGCCCACGTCGTTGATGCGCGGCCCCAGGGTGACCTTGGCGATCTTCTTGTCTTCCAGCTCGCGTGCCAGCAGCTCGAAGGAGGTGTCGACCGTATCCTTGACCCGCTGGTTGAGGCGCCAGTCGATCTTGGTGCGGCGCATGCCCAGAGCATCGACGTCGTCGCTCAGCATGACACGGCTGTTCGGATCCGGTTCCGGCTCGGCGATCAGCTCCATGGTGACGTAACGCACCAGCTTGAGCGAGCCCGTGGTGTGCGCCACCGAGTAGGTGAGCGAGTCCATCGGGTGCGAGAAGATGTGGCCGAGGTCGGTGCCCAGGCCCACGAACGGCGACCACTTGCCGCGAACACGCTGACGCATGCGATACAGCGCCCGGACCACATCGGTGCCCTCACCCGCGTACAGCGAGCGGAACCACATCTGGGCGTCGAGGATGCCGCGCTCCTTCTGGACCTCGAAGGGGATGCGCATCTGGCCGGAGATGTCCACGCCACCGATCTTGACCTTGTTGACGATGCAGTGGAACTTGATGTCGAACAGCGGGTTGTTGCGGTACGGCTCGGCAAAGTCGACGATACCGTTCAGGAAACGCGGGTGATCCTGGAAGTAGCGACCGACCAGGTCATAGCGGTTGCCGATGCCGGCGCTCTGCTGACGGTTGGAAGCCAGCAGCAGGCGGGCGTTCTCGATACCACCGGAGGCCAGCACGAAGACCTTGGCCTGGACCGTAGCCGACACGCCTTTCAGGGTGCGGATCTTGGCGCTTTCCACCGCACCGCCCCACGGGTTGCACTGCAGCTCGACGACGTTGGCCTTGATGTAGACCTTGACGTGCTTGGCCGCCTTGAGCTCGCTGCGATAGGCTTCGCCCATCTTCAGCGGGGGGCTGTACTGGGAGATGATCTCCTCGACCTTCTTGGGGTCGAAGGGGTAGCTGGCCGCCTTGGCCGACAGTCCCTTGGAAGGACCATGGGTGGCCTCGCCGGTCTTGCCCACCCAGTGGGCAGGGTCGTAATCGTTGGACGGGACCTGCAGGATGGCATGCGAGCGCTGGTAGAAGGGCTCCAGGTCTGCACGGCCGATGGGCCAGCCGCTGGCCTTGATCCAGGAGCGGTTCTCGAAGGCGCTCTGGTCCCACGGACGGCAGAAGCCGCCCCAACAGTTGCTGCTGCCCCCCAGGAAACGGCTGCGGGTGCCGTCGGAGAAATCGTAGGGGATACCCACACTGGGCCCCCGGTAAAGGTCAGCAGTGGCTTCATCACGGGAAAGGCCGCCACTCTCGAGCACGACGGTGTCGATGCCGGCTTTCTCCAGCTCCAGCGCCATGGAGATGCCTGCAGCGCCGCCGCCGACGATACAGATCTGGGTTTGAATGACGGAGCCCGAGGCCAATTCGTTGGTGTCGATCAGCATGGATGGTTCCTTCTGGGGACGCAGTGTTGCGAAGGCAAGCACCTGACATTGAAAGGAAAATGTCTGTCATCCTCTGGATGAGGGGCGGCGCGCGTCTGGCGCGAATGTCAGGCACCCTGGGACTGTTTTGGCAGTTTTTTGCAGTATAAGCCCCGCCGCCTTGTAACGCGACGCCGACTTTGCTTCAAACCTTGACGTAATGCACACAACCAAAACAAGACATTACGTCGGATCGTACTATCGTTGCACAGCGTTGTCTATAGACAACAAACTAAAGAAGTAAGGTTGTAAAGCTCCGCGCCTTTCTGTGTTATTTACAACACTTGGCCGACCAAGCTCGGGTCTGAGCAGCCAGGCGGCATGCAGGCCTGCCCGACGGGCTGCCAGCACATCCAGCTCCAGATCGTCGCCGATATGCAGGGTTGCCCCCGGCTCGACGCCCAGGGCGTCACAGGCGGCGTGGAAGATACGGGGGTCGGGCTTGGCGGCGCCGAAGGCGGGCGCGCTGATGCTGGCGCTGAAATATCGGCCCAGCGGGGTGCGATGGACATCGGCATTGCCATTGGTGATGGCGGCAATGCGGTAGCGGCTGGCCCAGGCAGCCAGGATACCTTCCACTTCGGGCCAGGGTGTCACCCGCTGCCGTGCTTCCAGAAAGACGGCAAAGGCGGGGTCGGCAAGCGCCGGGTCTTCGTGGTGTTCGGTCAGCAGGTCATGCAGGAGCCGGCGTCGCAGCCAGCTCATGTCATGGGCATGCTCGGGGTATTGGGACTTGAGGGCCAGGACGCTGCGACCTGCAGCCAGCGTCTGCGCTGTCAGGGGCGCGCGGGGCGCGAGCCACTCGACCAGCTCGCGCTCGGCCTGGGCCAGTACGGGCAGTACCGGCCACAGCGTATCGTCCAGGTCCAGCGTGATGGCCTGGATGCCCTGGAACGGCCCACCGCCCTGCCCTGTCACTTCTGGTACTTCAGAAGCAGGGTCTCGTATTCCGAGAGGATCTTCTCCCACTGGAACTCGGCCAGGAAGCGCTCGCGCGAGGCCTTGCGCATGCTGTCGAGACGGGTGGGATCGGCCAGGATGGCGTCGAGCTGCGTGGCAAAGCCGGCTGCGCCGTCGAAGAAGGCGGCACCGGGGCCGGCCACCCAGCGGTTGAAGCGATTGTCGTGGGCGATGACAGCATTGCCGGCGCCCAGGGCCTCGACCAGCGACGGGTTGGTGCCGCCCACCTGGTGACCGTGCACGTAGGCCGCGGAATGAAAGCGCAGCGCCTGAACCACCTTCTTGTCGTAGATGGCGCCCAGGAACATCACTTCGTTGCCGGCAGCTGCCTTGACGGCCTGATGATAGGCATTGCTGTCTTCATACTTGCCCAGCACGGCCAGCTTCATGCCGCGCGGCTTGCGCGAGAAGCCCTCGACGATTTCCAGCAGCGAGTTCTCGGGCTCGGCCCGGGCAATGACGCTGAGGTAGCGGCCGGGCTCCAGGCCCAGGGCCGTCACCGGGGCGGTGTCGGCCGAGCGGATGTCCTCGGCGCCATAGGGAATGACGGTGATGCGCTCGGGGCTGGTACGCCGGGACAGGTGGACCTTGATCTCGGGGTGATCTGCCACCAGGTGGTTGCCCAGCCAGGCGCCCGCCCATTCGTTCAGATAGAACCAGGCCTTGGGACCGGCGCCCCACTTGGCGCGCTGCCACTCGATGCCGTCCATGTTGATGACGTTGGGCAGGCGTGCCATGCGCAGCAGCGTGCAGAAGATGGCGGTGTTGTAGCCGAGCGTGAGGCAGGGTTCACCGGCCTTCTGGGCGTGGCGGGTGGCGATCCAGTCGAACTGGATGGTGCCTGCCGGGCCAGCACGGTCAACGGGGATGTTGATGCGGTGGACACCTTCCCAGGTGTCTTCGGTGATGGGGCCGGTCCCGTCGATCTGGCAGTAGACGGTGACCTTCCAGCCCTTCTTCACCAGATAGAGCGCCAGGTATTCGGCAAAGGTCTCGAACCCGCCATGCGCTGCCGGCACGCCACGGATGCCGAGGATGCGAAGCGCAGGCGCGGAATGGGCGGACACGGCCGAAGACGCGGCCGCAGTGTTGGGCACGTTGCTCAAAACTTGACTCCCAGCTCTCGATAGACGGTTTCGATGCCTTCAATATACCGCGTGCGGTTGAAATGGGTGGCGCAATGAACGCGGGCCTTGCGCCCCATTTCGGCGATGTCGGCGTCGGAACGGGCAAAGACCTCGGTCAGCACGCCGGCCAGGGCGTCGACATTGCCACTGGGAAAGACCCAGCCGATCTCGGGGGTGATCATCTCGGGAATGCCGCCGATGTCGGCGCCGACGACGGGCTTGCCGCTGGCAAAGGCCTCGAGCACGCTCATGGGGGCGTTCTCGTACCACTCACTGGGCAGCACCAGCGCCCGCGCGCCCTTGATCTGGTTCCAGAGGGCATCTCCCGAACAGAAGCCCAGCCATTCGATCCGGTCTGCGCCCGGCATGGCCTTGAGTTCTTCTTCCAGGGGGCCTGTGCCGGCCACGCGCAGCTTGACGCCAGCCTGGGCAGCCGCCCTGGCCAGGGTGGCCACGCCCTTCTCGGGGGCCAGGCGACCGGCAAACAGCACGTAGTCACCCGGCTCGTAGGAGGGGGTGAAGGCGTTGACGTCGACGTAGTTGGGGACGTAGGTAACCTGCCACTCGGGCCAGCCCCATTCGATCAGCTTGTTGCGGTAGAAGTGCGAGGGCGCAACCACGCGCCCCAGATACTTCTGCCAGGTGTTCATGGTGCGGCTCAGGCCCGATTCCAGCATGACGATGGCGCTGGCGCCGAGCGAGTTGCGCACGCAGCGGTGGCGCAGCACGTTGATGACCGAACCGTCCTTGCAGCGCTCGCAGACCCCGGTGCTGTTGAGCATCTTGTAGGCCGGGCAGGCGATCTTCAGGTCGTGTGCGGTGAGCACCGACGGGATGCCGGCCTCGTGCAGCACGGGCAGCACCGAGGGCGAAAGGTGGTGGTAGATACAGTGCAGGTGCGCCACGTCGGCCGGGAAGACCTTGAGCAGCTTGCGCAGCTTGTCCTGGGCCTCGAAGGAATAGATGGCCTTGGACGCCTTGACCAGCTTGTCCTTGATGCCGTGCGCGTTGCCGAATTCCAGCTCCTCCACGAAGTACTCGCTCCAGCGCGAGGGCATGTTCTTCGGGTGATGCATGGACATGACGGCCGTTTCCCAGCCGAGTTCCTGGAAGAGCGCGTCATGTTCCAGGTAGACGACGTCGGACCCACCACGGCGATAGTGGTAGGAGTTCAGGGAAAGAAGGCGGGGGGGTGTCGTTTTCATGAGGCAGCCATTCTATAGGGGCCTCCCGGGTTGCGCAGTGCGGTAGTGTGCGCCCGCCCCACAGGAAGCGCCGTTCCGGCGCCAGCGGTGGCCCGTCCGTCAGAGCGGCCCTCCGGGCGGCGTCCCAAGCGTTGCAATATGGCAACGTAACGTTCTTGCCGCACGTTTTGTGGATTTTTGGGATGAACGCCAACAAAATCAACGTATTGACGGCATTTTTCCCGGACAATCCGCGACGCCCAGTCATGATCAATCGCAAATTCTGTTTCAGGACCGTTACCTCCGGGAACGATTTCGGCGCCCCGCCCTGCCGGCCGGTAGCATAGGCCGGAAGTCGGACTTACTCCCGACGACGCGAACATGATGACCGGACAGGACGGCTGAACCGGCAGCCGGATCCGGGCGGCAATCCCGATGAACCTCATTGAGCAGTTCTTGCAGCAGCCATGAAACCCAAGATCGTTTTTGTCGTGATGTCGGCCATCCACAGCCCTGAGTCGGTGGCCCAGCTGGCGCGCGCGCTTGCCCCCCACACGGTGGTGGTGCACCACGACTTCAGCCAGACGCCCGATTTCTCGGTGAACGAGCCCAACGTGCGCTTCGTGCCCGAGCCGAAGCGGACTGGCTGGGCCATCTGGGGCTTCTCGGAAGGCATCTTCCATGCCATGCGCTATGCCTATGAGAACCTGGAGTTCGACTATCTCCAGATCCTGAGCCCGACCTGCCTGCCGATCAAGCCGGTGAAGGCCCTGGAAGAGCATGTGGCCTCGGGCAAGACGGATGTGGACTTCGCCTGGATCGACATGCTGGCCGACGACGACGCGCTGATGTCGGTGTCGTACCGCGGCTTTGCGGGCGAGGAGAGCTTCCGCCACCGGCTGCTGCGCCGGATGATGGTGCTGTATTTCAACAATACGGCCGAACGGCGCGACCTGGCCGGCGTGCAGCTGCGTACCGGCGGCAACCTGGATGCCAACGGGAAGCTCCGTCCTGTGGCCCGGCTGGCACGTTTCGTGACCCGCCTGCTGGTGAATCCAACGCTGGGCGGCCACGTGTTCACCAAGGACTTCCCGCCCTTCTACGGCTCGACCTGGTTCGGGGCCCGGCGTGAGGTCGTGGGCTGGATGCTGGAGCGCTTTGCGCAGAAGGACATCCAGACGCACTTCCCCAAGCTTTGCATCGCCGACGAGTTCCTGATTCCGTCGATGATCATGCAGGGCGTGAAGAAGAAGGGCTTCAAGTCCGGTCCGATGAACCACTGCATCGTCACCTTCATCGAGGCCAACCCGGCCTGGCTGACCGATGCCGACTTCGAGTTCCTGCAGAAGTCGCCGGCCTTCTTCGGCCGCAAGTTCCCGGATGACATCCACACGCCCATCCGTCGCCGCGTGCTGACCGAGCTGGTGGGCCTGACGCCGGAACAGGTCGTCCCGCCGGAAGACGACGCACCGGTGACGGTGGCCCCGGCCCGTGCCGTGGCAGCCGCCTGAAAACGGCAACCGGCTTCCAACCGCTCCCTGCTTTCCCCTGGCGGCCCCTGTGCGGGCCGCTTTCTTCATGCAAGCGGGGGGAAGTACAGGGTTGCGCTGCACGCCATGCTCAGGCATGGGTGCGGCAGGATGCCCCATGCGGCTGGAATACTAGCCGTCCATTCCGTCGAAAAGCGCCACACAACCGGCAAATGCGGGTAAAGAAACTTTAACTCGCCGCATCGCCCGTTGTCCTGACGCCAACCGTTCATCGGGACAAATCGGCCTCACACAGACATGAGGCATGGTTTTACCGTATTGTCTCGGGTATCGGTAGTATCATCGACGTGCTTTGAGTGAGAGACATCGGGCAGCAGAGTTGCGCAAACGCAACATTTGCTGCCGTGTCCTGCCCGAACCCCAGACTCGTACAGGAGACGACCCTGCTCTCCATCATCATCATCTCCCGCAATCAGATCGAAACGATCGACAGGTGCCTGACCAGTGTTCAGGTGGCCACCAAGGCTGCCGGGCTGGACCGCTACGAGGTCGTTTTCGTCGATTCAAAGTCCACGGACGGCACGCCGGAGCGTGTCCGCGAACGCCTGGGCAAGGACGTGACCATCGTCCATCTGTCCGGCCACACCAACGCCGCCATTGCCCGCAACGCAGGCACTGCCGTGGCCAAGGGTGACGCATTCTTCTTCATCGACGGTGACATGGAAATCGGTCCCGATTTCCTGAAGGTCGCGCTCGGCCCCGATGGTCTGCCGCACCACAACGTCACCTCCGGGCAGCTGCCCGAGAAGTTCTATTCACCGACCGGCAAGTTCCTGACCGACGGCCCGGACCGCTACAAGGTGCGGGCCGACGGCTATCGGGTGGAACTGGGCGGCATCTCGCTCATCCGCCGCGAGGCCTTCGAGAAGGTCGGCGGCTTCATGACCGAAATGCGCGTCAACGAAGACCAGGAACTGGGCCTGCGGCTGTGCAAGGCGGGCTATGGCATCTATGGTTATGCCACGGTCATGGCCACGCACCACACGGTGGACTACTTCCAGTGGCACCGGCTGGGCCGCATGCTGCTGGACGGCAGCATGTGCTATCCGGGCGTGGTGTTCCGCCGTCACTGGATGAACCGCCACTACTGGCCGCTGCTCATCTCGCACCAGCGCCCCACCGCGGTGTTTGCCCTGTCCCTGTTGCTGGCCATCTTCGTGAGCCCCTGGTGGCTGCTGCTGTTCATCGGCTACATCGTGGCCAAGAACATCCGCCGCCCTGGCGTGAGCTTCCTGCAGGATCTGGCAGGCACGGCAGCCCGCAGCTCGGGCTTCCTGATCGGTGTGCCGTTCTTCTATCCGCACCACATCGACAACAAGGACATCCACTACACGGTGGCCGAGTACCCGAACCCCGTGTGGAAAGATGGCCAGACCAGGCCACCCGCCCCGGAAGGCACGGAAAGCACGGAAAAACCTGCGGCCTGAGGCCGCGAAGGCCGGACGGTACCTCGTCAGGGATCGCCTTCGGTCCTTGAAGCCGGTCCGGACATCATCCCCAAAGCGCCCTTGCTGCTGAAGCCTGGGCGCTTTTTTCATGCCCGGTCGTCATGCCCGGTCGTCATGCCCGGTCGTCATGCCTGATCGACATTCCCCGATTGTCATGCCCAGGATCATCATGCCAAAAAAGAAGGCGCCCTTTAAAGGGCGCCTTTCGGAGTGCATCGGCCACCCAACCAGTGAGGGGGTGGCCGATGCTTGTTGATGCCTGCAGACTCAGACCGTCGGCGCGGCTCCACCGTCGGCCGGAGGTGTGGCCTCGGGCTGGCCGCCGCCGCGCTTGCGCTTGAGGACGGCCTGGAAGATGCGAACTTCTTCCTGACGCGGACGCAGCACCAGGCCCAGCACCACCAGGTAGACCAGCGAGGCCAGCACGACGCGCCACCACCATTGCGGGAAGACGTGATAGAGCAAGGTGGCTGCGATGAGCCCGATGCAGCTGGCAAACGTGCAGGCCAGGATGTGCTCCAGGTTGACCTGATACGGGAAGCCCGTGCGCCGCAGCCAGTAGGCAACCATGATGTTGGCCAGCACCAGGCCGACGCAGTTGGCGGCCGGCAGGGCCACGATGCCGAATTGCGGGGCCAGGGCCACGCCCAGCAGAAGCGAAAGCCCCAGGAACAGGTTGCTGAAGACGAGGAAGCCGTAGCGCTCGACCGTGTGCGAGAGGTTCTCCAGCGAATGCCGCCAGGACTCCAGCGCCATCACCAGACACATCATCAGGATGAGCAGGTTGGCATCGGAACCGTACTTGCCCTTGGACAGCCACAGGTACAAGTCACCACCGCCCGCCGCGAAGAAGGTGGCGGCCAGGCCGATCAGAACCAGGTTGACGGTGAGCGCCGCGTTGGCGACGGTCTCGGCCTCCTGGTAGGAGCCGTTGGCCGAATAGCGCGCTGCCATCACCGGACGGATCATGCCGTTGAAGAGCTGGGCCGGCAGGTAGCGCTGCAGCTGGTCGAAGATGGACTGCGCAAAACCGAAGAGAGCCACCTGGATGGCGGTGAACTGGTTACCGGCCACCAGACGGTTCACCATGCCGCCGTAAGGCAGGATGATGAGGCCCTGGGTGTAGCCCTTGATGCCGAAGTCGATCATCCGGCGCATGTTGTTGTTCAGCCATTCACGCTGAAGCGGAACGTCGGTGTTGTCACCGGGGCGATTGCGGCTGGCCTTGTAGACGCCCCAGGTCATCACGAGGGCACCAATGGCCTCGTTGACGATTTCGACGAGGATCAGGTTGGTCAGCGTCATCTGCTGCGCCCAGACCAGACCTACCACACCGATGAACTTGCCGACGGTGACGGCGGCGAAGGCCGTCTGACCGCGCTTCTGCTCCAGCATCGCCTCCAGGATCTGGAACTCGGAGTTGGAGGTGGTGCGGAACAGCACGACCAGCATGTAGAGCTGCAGGGGCACCACCCACCGCTCCAGGCTTACCCAGTCGGCCAGCCACAGCGGGAAGATCATCAGCACGATGACCGTGAGCAGGATCAGCAGCAGGCGCAGGCCCATGGAATAGCCGATGAGCCGGCGCAGCGCCCAGGCGTAGCGCAGGTTGAAGATCTCGGGCACGAAACGGGTGAGGATCTGCCCGGTACCGACCGACGTGAGGGTGAGCAGCACCTCGGTCAGGCCCAGCAGCACGGAGTAGGCCGCGAACTCCTCGACCGGCAGATGCCGGACGGTGAGCAGCAGGGCACCGACGCCGGCCACGGAGGTCAGCGCCTTGCCCATCAGGAAGTGTTTCATGCCGGCAGCGATACGCCGCGCACTATAGGGGTTGTGATCGGCGTGTTCCGACATGGGATCTGTTGCCTGTTCTGACGGAGAGAAGGATCAAGGAAGCGCTCAGCGTGTCGTTCCTGCGAAACTGAGCCCCGACACCGAGTTGGGCGCGACGGTGTAGCGCGCCACCCCCTGGGCGTCGAAGGAGAGCTGGATGCTCTGCCGCTTGGGACCATCGATGATCTGACGGTCGTAGTTGTTGATCTGGGTGACGCCGCCACTGATGCTGGCCAGATTGGCCTTCAGCGTCTTGCCGGCCAGCGCCGGCATGTTGAGGGTGATCTCGGTAGCCGCCTTGTCGCGGTTGACGGCCCAGACGCTGTAGCGGCTGCGGTCCTGGTTGGTCATGACCGTGCCGCGCGCCGAATAGCCGCCGCCGTAGCTGGACGGGTTGCCGCTGCTGGTCTTCGTTTCCAGCACCTGGGGCAGCAGCGTCTCGCGCAGCAGCGCATAGGCATGCAACGGCACCGACGGATGGTAGGCGGATGCACCCTCGGGCTGATGGAACATGGGCCACGGGCCGGTGCTGCCATGCAGGGCATGCAGATCGGTGCCCTTGACCTGGGGCAGCTGCGTGGTGGTGATGATCAGGTCGGCCAGACCGATGCTGGCCCCCAGATCACCCGACTGGCGCCAGTTCCTGTTCCAGGCCTCGCCCTGCCCTTCGGGCCAGCGGGCGTGCTCGGTGACCCAGAAGCCGACATCCTTGGCCGGGACGCCGCCCTTCTCGGCATCGGCAATGGACTGGCAGAGGTGGTCGATGCGGTTGGTGACCGGCGGGCCATCGGGCTCGCCGTCATAGTAGAGATGCTGGGCGAATTCGGTGATGCCACTGTCCTTCAGCCCCTTGGCCAGCGCCGTGTTGTACTGCGAGGCGTTGATGCCCCGGTCGGACTGGGCGTCGAAGTCGGCCATCATGGCCACGAAACGCGCCTTGGGATCGACCTTGCGCACGGCCTCCATGACGGTCTGGGCGCGGTTCACGTACAGGTCGGAAGTCCACTTCTCCTCGAAGCGGTCCAGCTCGTTGCCCAGTTCCCAGCGCACGACCGGCACCTTGCGCTCGCCGATGTGCCGGACCAGGTCGGCAGCCTCGCCGGAGAGCTTGTCGATGTCGGCCAGCCTGTCGATGTCACCCTTCAGGTTGAGCACGTACCAGACCTGGCCATTGATCTCGCCCACGAAATCCAGGTACTCATCGACCCCGAACTCGATGCGCGGCAGCTCGATCCAGTCGTTGATGCGGACCGACTTGCGCGTGGCGACCTTGCCCACCGAGGTCTTCCAGCGGTGGTAGTTGGCGGTGGTGCCACCGGGATATCGATAGACCGCCCCCGGGAAGTGCTGCTTCAGGAAGCGCGTGACCTCGGGGCGCACCTGCTGCCGCTCGGCATCCCAGAGCGAGAGCTGGAACTCGCTGTTTTCCAGGTTGAAGCCGAAATACTCGGGCCCCATGCTCTTGACGACCTTGTCGGAAATCGTGAGCGAAAGCCCCTCGGAACCCTTGTTGACCGCCACCGGCTTGCAGTCGCCGCTGGGCGCTACGGTGGACTTGCAGCCGACAAGGGCCAGCCCGAGCATCAGGGCCAGGGGAAGCCTGCACAGGGATTTGACATCAGGTTTTGGCATGACGATGACCCGAGGGGCGAAGGGGGTTCGAGAGGTCGGCGGTCCGGGCGGACCGGCCGGCGACGAAGCCCGGATGACGACGCGGGCATGGACACGATGGGCGCATGCGCCCCGTGTCGAAAGGCCGGATGCTGCCATGCAGCGATGCCCTCGCCCGTGAAGAAATGCACAGGGAGGCTTTCCGGCAGTGTCCTGTCCCGGATGGCTCCGGGACACGAACAGCCTCCAATTGTAAGGCGATAGGTGCCGCCGCGCCATTTTTCACTTGCCAAAACGGGTTTGTCCTGCGCGGAAGCGGCCATGGATGCGCATGAGCCCCATGCCGCACGGGTCGTTTCGCCCATATGACGACCTCGCGGCCTGACGTGCAAGCTCTCCCACCTCGTCATGGATTCACGGGATGGCCACGATACGGCTCACCGGGGCGTCTCAGCCGCGGAATTGCTCTCCCAGGAAACCGGTCACGGCTGCCAGCGGGCGTTTCCCACAAAGTCATTGAAAAAAGGCCGCCAAAGAGTGGCTTTTCTTTTCATTCGCCTGCCCGTCCCATGGCAGCAACCGTCCATCCTGTGTTGTTTAACAACCAAAACTGTCGTTCGTAGAGTACGTCCCGCATGACGCACACATGCAAGCGCACAACGACGGCAGTTGCCCAGGTACCTGCCGGGTTCACCAACCACACGATGAACGTCAGACCATGAAAAAGCAATTCCAGATCCCGCCCGCCGAAGACTTACCTCTCTTGAACGGCATGCTCTCCTCCCAGCCGCGGACGCTGGCCGCGCTGTTCCTGAGCGCTGGCCTGCTGGCTGCCTGCGGTGGCAGCGGCGGCGAGGGCCAGCAGAGCGGTGCTCCGACATCGAGCAGCCAGCAGGAAGAAAGCCTGGCGGGCGCATTCTTCGACGCGGCCAATGAACCGGCTGCTGGCGTGGGTCAGCCGGCCGAAGGCCACGTTCCTCAGTTTCACGCCGACAAGGTGGCCAAGGCCGTCAAGGCCACGGCCACCCAGCCTGCCATCCTGAAGGCCCCGTCCTTCGGCCCGGCCGGCGAGACGATCCGCGTCGGCAAGGCGGTCACCCGCGTGATGGGTCAGTATCGCAACGGTGAGCCCGTGGAAGGCCAGCGCCTCTACGTCGGCGGCAAGGAAGTCGCCAATGGCCAGCAGGCTGCCTACACCCCGACGGCTGCCGATATCGGCAAGCAGCTGATCTACCGCGAGCGTGTCGTCAACCCCCGCACCCGCGAAGAGATCTGGGCCGAGAGCGCCCCGGTGACGGTGGTCAGCTCCACGGCGCCCGTCGCCCGCAAGGCGCCGACCTTCGGCCCCGCCGGTCGCACGATCCGTGTGGGCGAACCCGTCACCCGCGTGACGGGTGAATATGATGGCGGCGAGGCCTTCGAAGGCTTCCGTCTGCGTAACGGCAAGCCGGTCGAGAACGGCCAGCAGGCCGCCTATACGCCAGTGGCCGCCGACATCGGCCAGGTGCTGGTGTATGGCGAGCGTGTGCGCAACCCGCGCACCGGTGAAGTGATCACCGTCTACAGTGCCGAAGTGACGGTGGTCGCTGCCGGCGCTCAGGCCGCCAAGCCCGTGGTGACGGCTCCGCGCCCCGCCCCGGCTGCCGAGCAACCGGCTCCGGCCACGGCCACGGCCACGGCCACGGCCCCCACGATGACGGTGGCACCGCGCTTTGCGCCGGCCGACCAGCCGCTGATGGTCGGCGTACCCGTCACCCGCGTCTCGGGTACCTATCAGAACGGCGTGGCCTTCGAAGGCTTCCGCCTGCGCAACGGCGTCGAGATCAGCAACGGCTATGCCGCCAGCTACACCCCGGTGGAAGCGGACGTCGGCCAGAAGATCATCTACGGCGAACGCGTGCACAACCCGCGTACCGGCGAGGTCAAGACCTTCTACAGTGCGGAAGTGACGGTGGTCGATGCCGCCTCGCCCGCTCAGGTGACGGCACCGCGCATCTCGGGCAATGCCCAGGTGAAGGCTGGCGAGCGCCTGAACGCCGTGGCCGGCAGCTATCGCAATGGCCAGACCGCCTCGCGCCAGTGGCTGCGTGACGGCCAGCCGATCAGCGGCGCCACCCAGATGAGCTACTCCACCGTGTCTGCCGACGCCGGCAAGAAGGTGAGCTATTCGGAAGTGGTGCGTAACCCGTCCAACGGCAAGAGCGCCACCTTCCACAGCACGCCGGTGACGGTGGTGGCCGCCAACAGCCTGGAAGTTACCACCCAACCCTCGCTGACCACCGGCACGCGCGACGCCGTGGTAGGGCAGACGCTGGAACGCAAGCTGGGCGCCTACCAGAACGGCTACATCATGAACGCCATCTGGCGCGTGAACGGGCAGGACAAGGGCTGGGGTCCGGAATACACCCCGAGCCGCGAGGACATTGGCAAGTCGATCGTCTACACCGAAGAAGTTCGGGGCAGCGACGGCACCGTCAAGGAATTCACGGCCCCTGCCGTGCGGGTGGTGGCCTCGGCCGGTGCCCCGGCAACGGCCCCCCAGCAGCCGACCCAGGCTGCCAAGCCCGGGTATCCGACGGCCAGCACGATGCCCACCATCTCGATCGGCACCGCCAACGCGGTGGTTGGCCAGCGGCTGGTTCGCACGATGGGTTCCTACACCAACGGCTACGTGACCAACGCCATCTGGAAGGTGAACGGTGAGGACAAGGGCTGGGGTCCGGAATATGTCCCGACCTCGGCTGACGTCGGCAAGTCGATCGTCTACACCGAGGAAGTCCTGGGCCGCTCCGGCGACATCGTGAACTTCACGGCCCCGGCCGTGAAGGTGGTTGCCTCGGCCAGCGCGGCACGTCCTGCCCCCGCACCTGTGTCGGCTCCTGCCCCCGTCGCCCAGCAGAACCGCGGCGGCACCGTGAACTCGGTGCAGGAAATCATCAACGACATGAAGCTGTACAACGAGGGCGAACTGGCCGGTGTGGACAAGGGCAACGGCTGGGCCTCGGGTCCGGGCTACGTGATCATGGGCAACATCCCCCGTGGCACCAACACCCCGAGCTACTGGAGACCGGCCAACACCCACTTCAAGAGCAGCGCCACCTGGAACGCCGTCATTCCCTGGCTGGTGGTGTTCGACGGTGTGGGCAACGGTGCCACCAACACCCGGGTGCAGATGCGCAACATCAAGCTGTACATGAAGCGCAAGTCCACCAACCGCTGGGAAGTCATCATCAACCAGCCCATCTCGGGCGAGGACTACCCGAAATCGCTGCAGGGTGACCAGACGACCCGCGCCGACATCCGCTACGAAGCCGACGGCTCCCGCTCGCTCAAGCCCAACGGCCGGAACCGCGTGTTCCACGGCTGGGGCAGTCCGATCAACTTCGATGCCTGGGATCTGAAAGCGCTGGTGACCACGGTTCAGGCCCGCCTGGTGGTGGACAACCCGGCCCGTCCGGACGACCGCTCCCGTGCGAAGTTCCTGATCCACGTGGGCGCCGACTACTACCCCGAGACGAGCACGCGTGTAGCCGCCACGGCACCGGCCTACTACTTCCCGGGTGTCGGTGTCTCCCGCGCCAAGTATGTCCGCAACGAATGGCGAGCCTTCAACTTCTCGACTATCGACGCCGGCAAACCGGAACCGGGTGGCTCGATCTCGACCCAGGAACTGATCAACAACCCCCCGCCGCTGGAGTGATGCACCACCAAAACCACTCCTGACATGACAAGGCAGTAAACACGCGCGGGACTCTGACAATCATCGTTGTGTGCGTGTGGTAACGGGGGAGGCCGGCAACGGTCTCCCCCTCTTCATTGACCGGTTGCGACCGTGCAAGAAAAAGGCCGGGAACCCGAGAGGCTCTCATGCCTCCGGATTCCCGGCCTCTGCCGGATGCCCCCGAAATCAGCGACGACGGCTGGAATCGCGCGTATCGAGCCAGCCGGAGCGCCGCGACGACAGGTCCTTGCCGTTGTCGGGCTCGTCATCGTCGGCAAACATCGGCAACGTGCGCGGACCGGCCACATCGTCGATGGTCGGCTCACCGGGCATGCCCTGGCGCGGACTGGGCCGGCGGGTACCGACGGCGGGCGGCAGGTCCGCCCCCTGCTCGGGCGCTCCCCAGGCCGAGGGGTTGGCCAGATCCAGATGCTGCGGCCGAGGGCCGAAGTGCCCGGTGTGGCGAGCGCGGCGATGATGCTGCGCGCCTTCCCCGAAAGCGGGCTGCGACGGCATGCCTGCATCCGGCGCCACGTGCGAAGGCTGCACCGGCGACGAATACGGCGGCTGCGGCTGCGTCATCATGGGTTCCTGCGGTGCGGCCGGCGCCTGCGGGAAGCGAGGCTGCGACGGCACAGACACCGGACCCTGCGGCTGCGTGACCTGCTGCTGCATGGTCTGCTGCGTGGCCTGGGGTTGAGCAACCTGCCGCTGCTGCGGGGGCTGAGCCACCTGCGACGGAGCACGCTGCGCAGTCCCTGATTGCGGCCCGCGGGAAACGGCCGACGAAGGCGGAATCTGCGGCCCGGGCTGGCCGACTCCCGTGCGCCGCGGTGCAGCCGCCCCCATGCCACCAGGGGGCTGCATGCGGGGTGCGGCCGGAGACGACGCAGCCGCCGCCGGCATGCCCTGTCCCGCCGGCGCCTGGCCGGCAGGTCCCTGAGCGACCGGCCCTTGGGCGACCGGCGCCGATGCCGGCTGCCGGGGCGCCGCTTCAGCCTGAGCTTGGGCCCCCTGTGCTTTCGGGAAGGCCGAACGTGCCGTCTGGCCAGCCGTGGCCAGGTTGGCCATGGCCTGGGCCGCCGTCATCTCGGTGCTGCCCGGGGTAGCCGCTGCAGCGCTTGAGGCCGCCTGCGGATTCATGGGCTGCTGGGTGGCCGTCTGGCCAGCCTGGGCTGACGGCGCAGCTGCGGTGTACCCAGCCGAATATGCCGCCGACTGACCGGCCTGCCCTGCCTGCGCCGATGCCACGGCCTGGGCTGGCGCAGACGGCTGGCCCGGTACCGGACCCGCCTGCGGACGGGAGGCCTGGGCCTGTGTGCCTGAGATGCTCGTGCCGGCCGCAAAGGCAGGTTTGGCCTGCTGGCCATGCGCCGCATGGGACTGATCCGCAGCGCCGGTCTGCGCAGGGGCCGCCGCACCGCCGATGGGCGCCCCGGCTGCAAAGGCCGACGTGGCCTGCTGGCCGTGCACGGCATGACTCGAATCCGCAGCCGCACCCTGACCTTGCTGCCCCTGCTCCCCAGCAGGCGCCGAGTACCCCAGGTGGCGCGCCTCCTGAGCAGGCTGTTCACCGGCCTCGGCGGCCTTGCTCGCCAGAAGGCGCTGCTGCTGCCAGGCCAGTTCCTGCGGTGCCAGCACACCTTCGGTCGGGAAGATGACCTTGGTATGGCGGAAGTCGGGCTTGAAGCGTGACGGCTTGCCAGCCTTGAGCAGATCGGCGCGGGTGGGCGACATCGGGCCATGCCGATAGCGCCATGCCACCAGACCCAGCGTCAGCGACACGATGAAGGCATGACTGACCAGCACCACGGCGCTGTTCGAGTAAACCGCCATCAGCAGCGTGACCGCCAGACTGGACATCAGCATCCGGCACAGCAGACGATCCCAGGCCGTGGTGGCTTCCGCGAAGCACTTTGCCACCGTACGCATGGCACCAAAGAGGATCATGAAGTACAGGATGAAGCCGACGATACCAAAGTCCCATAGCACGGTGGACGTCGTGAGCAGGTCGATGTACATGCCCGGGTGTGCCAGGAACATGTGACCCGGATCTGGCACCAGACCGTCGACACCGTAGGAAGAGCCGACGCCAGTACCGAACAGCGTCTCGATCGGGTCGTTCCAGGACTGCGACTCGAACCAGTAGGGCACCGCCGTGAGACGGTTCACCCCGGTCGCGTAGTAGCCGCGGTTACCGAAGTTGTACTCGATGGTGTCACGCAGGTTCTCGTCGAACGACATGTTGGCAATGTCGCCCGAGGTCTGCACCACGAAGTAGAAGTAGCCCAGGATGGCCCCGAAGAAGAGCGTAGCCACCACGATGCCCAGGAACGCCAGCGGCCGCTTGGCCACCAGGTCGAAGTAGGCGGCAAACAGCACCACCGGCATCATGATCAGCACGACCTTGGTTTCACCCAGGCCCAGCGGCACCAGCAGGGCCACCGTCAGCAGCAGCGTCCAGAAGCCGTTGAGCAGCTTCTCGCGCCAGGCATAGAAGACGGCAAACAGCACCATCACCTGCAGCATGGCCATGATGGAGCTGGCGCCACCGCCGGTCATCGAGCCCTCGAAGGTACCGACGATGATGTCGAAGGGCACGAAGCCAGGCTTGTCGTAGCCCATCACGCCCGGCACCAGCACCACGCGCTGATAGAGCGTGAACGGCAGCTGCATCAGGCCCACGCCCAGGATGAAGAGCAGCCAGTTGCGGACCTGCTTCTCGCTGAACGGCACCACCGCCATCAGGAACATCACGCCCCAGAACTGGAAGTAGCGCTTGGCACCGGCCGCCACCTCGGTGATGGGACCATCGGACATCAGACCCGAGGCCACCGCCAGCACGATGAAGGCGAGGCTCGTGTAGATGAACGGGGGCATGGGCCGCTGGAAATGCTTGCTGCCCGCCACCGTGTAGAGCATGGCCGCCCCGGCCATGAAGATGCCCAGCAGCGAGAAGAGCCAGGAGATCTTGGCCATGCCGGGCGAGAAGTACCCGACCGGGCCGTTGATCAGGAACACGCCGATGAGGATCAGCCAGACGGCAATCGGCAGCGCGTTGAGCAGCAGCACGCCGGCGATGCCGCCCAGCACCAGGGCGATGAGGATCAGGTTGCCGGTGGCGACGACCAGCCCGACCAGCGCCCCCACGCCCAGGAACAGCCCGCCGATGAGCAGCGGGGTCCAGGAGTGGTTGCCTGCCAGGCGCGGCAGGCGATTCAGGATGGAGGAGACAGCCATGCGAGGTGCTTAGGAGCTTAGTTGCCGAGACGCAGGTTGGGCGGCGTCACCGTCGGGCCCGTACCGCCAATGAGGCGCTGGGCACGGGTGGACTGCGACGGCGGCAGCACGGCCAGGACCGGGATGCCGGAAGCCTGCAGCAGATCGTCGGCGCTGCGCAGCGGCTTCTGGGCAGCTTCCAGGGTGAAGGCAGCCATCAGGCCCAGGAACAGACCCAGGAACAGACCCACCGCCGTGTTGAGGATGAGGTTGGGCCGGCTGGGCAGCAGCGGCACGACGGCCGGGGTGATGATGCTGATGTTGGACAGACCGGCGCTCATGGCCACCTGGGTCTCGGTCAGACGACGCTCGACCAGGTCATAGGCCTTCTGGGCGCTGGCCAGATCCTGCTGCAGGATGGCGATCTGGTCACGCTTGCTGCGCAGCGACAGCACCTTGGCCTTCTGGGCATCCACGGCAGCCGAGAGCTCGCGCTCGCGCTGCAGGTTCACCGAGTTGGCGGTGCGGATACTGTTCTTGACGCGGCTGATCTCGGTGTTGAGGCGGGTGCGCAGCTCCTGCACCTCGGCCTGCGCCTGCAGGCGGATGGGGTGGTTGGCACCGTACTGCGACGACACTTGACCCAGCTTGGCCTCGGCACGGCCCAGGTCAGTGGTCAGCGTCTGGATGAGCTCGTTGGCCACCACTTCGGGGATGGCCATGTCACCGCCACGGCCCACCACGGCGCTGCGCGAGCGGCTCTCGGATAGGGCCGACTGGACCTGCACCAGCTGCGAGGACAGCTCCTGCAGGCGCTGGTTCTCGACGTCGATCCGCTCGTCGCTGGTGATGATGCCGCTTTCACGCTGATAGCTGGTCAGCTTGTTCTGGGCGGCCTCGACCTTGGCCTTGTACTCCTTGACCTGCGAGGCAAAACGCTCGGCGTATTCCTGAGCCGGCTTGGTGCGCAGATCGAGGGCGGCTGCCTTGTAGGCGTTGGCGAAGCCATTGGCGATCTCGGCAGCACGCTCGGCGCTGGACCATTCGGCACCGATGGCGATGGTGGTACCGTCGGTGGACGAGGTGACCTTGATGGACTTCAGCAGCACGGTGGCCAGCCAGTCATCGATGTTGCCCCGACCCTTGGTGGCCTTCTGCCAGTCGGTCTGGACGTCCTCGTCCTGGGCAAGCTTCAGGTCCTTGATGACCCGATCGACCACCTGGCTGCTCTGGATCAGCTCGGTCTGGCTGGCCAGCATGTTGCGGATGGTCTCACGGGTGGGCGCCGCCATACCGGACACCTGGTCGACCGTGTTGGCATCGACGTAGACCGTGGTGGCGGCGCTGTAGCGCTTGCTCATCAGCAGGCTGCCGGTGATGGCCATGAGCGTGGTGATGGCCACGATCGACGCGACCAGCCAGAATCGCGATCGGAGAATTCCAAAAAGCAAGTCGAAACGCATAGGACTACCTGGAGTTGGCACGGAAGTGCCGATTGTGAATGGAGCGACGGTTCGAGGCGGTGAGAAACTGCACATCGTCCGCGGCGCGGGACCGCGGGTCGCATGGAGATTCGATGGTGCCGGCCACGGAAACACACGGTCGACCGACCGCGCGGCGGCTCCGCGCCGGCGCCGGACGGCTGGGCATCGACTTCCTCGACACCCGGTATTATCCCAGTATCCGGCTATGTATGGGGCTGGATGTCACGCATGCCGACAGCCCAAACGGCGCGAATGCGCGCCAGATGTGGCATGAAAGCCCGTGCGCTGCCCTTGGAACAACGGCCCAGGGCCTGCGGCCGATGACGGACCGGCCTGAAGCGATACCAGGGCCGGGGCGGTATTATCGCAAGGATCGCCCCCGGGGATTATGAAATTTCCGGTCCCATGATGCGGGTTCGTAGCCGGCACGTAATGCGCATGTAAAAGCCATGCCGATTGCCGACATACTGTGGCGCGTCCATGCCGCAGGCCGCAGCTCCTGCGCCACACTGACGCAAACGGGCCTCCAGCCCCGGCAGATGCCGCGGCCGTGCACAAATGCCTCGCCCCGCTGCCCGGCACGCGGCATGATGGACCGATCCGCCGATACGGGCCCCCGTCACGGGGTCCCGATCCGGCGCGAAGGCGTCCGGTGGCCGGGCAATTTCCCTGTCCGGCCCACGTCGGAGGCTGCGCGCCGCCGCAGAATCAGGGACAATGCCGACATGGATGCCCTGCCGTGCCGCGGGCACATTCCGCGGATTGGCGAGCCGCCGGGCCGTCATCGCCCTGCTGCCTGCCGGCCATGGCCGGCAACGCCTTCTGTTTCACCCGATTCCTCAGACACCATTTTGCCAACATGAACAACCCGATCGACCAAGCGCCGGCAGGCTCTTCCTCGAACTACTCCGGTGGCCGCCAGGCAACTGGCACCGCCCTGGTCCGGGATGACGGCACCCGGCTGCCCGACTTCAATCAGGCCAACCGCAAGACCCTGATGATGGGTGGCATCCTGGTCGCCAACGGCAAGCTGCGTCAGGACCAGATCGACCTGGTGCTCAACGAGCAGCGTGTCACCAACCTGCGCTTCGGCGAGACCGCCATGCGCATGCGCCTGGTCTCCCACGCCGATGTGGAAGAGGCGCTGGCCATCCAGTTCGGCTATTCGTCGTCGCGGGCCTCGGCCCTGGCGCTGCCCGACAAGGTCACCAGCGCGGTCAACCCCTACTCGCCGTTCGCCGAAGCGCTGCGCGGCCTGCGCAGCCAGCTGATGACGCGCTGGTTCGACGGCTCGCCCGACCGCCGCACGCTGGCCATCACCAGCGTGGACCGCGGCGACGGCAAGAGCTTCGTCTGCGCCAACCTGGGCGTGGCCTTCTCGCAGATCGGCCAGCGCACCCTGGTCATCGACGGTGACCTGCGCCATCCCACCCAGCACCTGAACTTCGGCCTGCGCAACCAGATGGGCCTGTCGGGCATCCTCAGCGGTCGCGCCGGTCTGGAAGAGGTGATGGAGTTCCCCACCCTGCCCAACCTGGCCGTGCTGCCGTCGGGCCCGCAACCCCCGAACCCGCAGGAACTGCTGGGCCGCGACATCTTCATGGACCTGCTGCAGACGCTGGCGGGCCACTATGACGTGATCCTGATCGACACCCCGTCGGCCCAGGAAGCGTCGGACGCCATGGTGATCGGCCAGCGCGCCGGCGCTGCGCTCATCGTCGGTCGTCGCAACAAGACGAAGGCCACCGAGATCGCGCAACTGGCCTCGGTGATGGCCAGCTCGAACATCGCGCTGCTGGGCGCCTCGCTGAACGAGTACTGATCCCACCCCCCAAACGGACTCCCCTGGGGATCCTCTGAACAAGTCACCGCGACTTATCCAGAGGATCCCTGACAGGCGAGCGGCTGCCACGGCCGCTCGCCTGTCTGCTTTCTGCAGCAGTCAGCGGGCAATTGCCTGTATATTCGGACAGAACCGGAACCGTCCGCCCGATCCGAATGCCGAACATTCCCACCCTCATGCCCGTGCTGGGCCTGCTGGCCACTGCGGTCGCCGCCTTCGTCATCATCCTGAAAGGGCTGGTGATCCCGGTGCTGCTGGCCCTGCTGGTGTACGCCTGGAGCTGCCTGCTGGCCGACCGCATCGTGCAGGCGCACAAGCCGTCGGCCCTGTCCCTGGGCTACTACCCCAAGCGCTGGCCGGCCGTCATCAGCGGAACCGTCGTTTCGGTGCTGGTCATCACGGCCTTCGTCTTCCTGACGTACTGGACCATCCATCTGGCCTCATCCAATGACCTGCGCATCTTCCTGGTGCGCATCGAGGATTCGCTGGAGGTGCTGCGCCAGGCGCTGCCCGAGGCGGCTGCCAAGGTGATCCCCGAGAACTGGGCGGACCTGAAGGCGCAGCTCTTCAACGTCGTGCGCAGCAAGGCGGCCGTGCTGGGCAGCGTGGGCGGCGTGGTGGTGCACACCATCGTGCAGTCGCTGTTCGCCATTCTGGTGGGCGCGCTGGCGGCGGTCTCCACGTGGCAGCCGCACCGGCTGCGATCGGACCGGCTGTTCATCGCGCGGCTGCTGGTGGTGCTGGAGCGGGTGGCCATCGCCCAGATGCGCATTGCACTCTTCAACACCACGATGACGGCCCTTTACCTGTTCGTGGTGCTGCCGCTCTTCCAGGTCCAGCTACCCTTCCGCGGGCTGCTGTGCATGTTCACGCTGCTGACGGGCGTGCTGCCGGTGCTGGGCAACCTGATGGCGAACACGGTGCTGTCGCTGATCTCGTTTGCGGTCTCGCCGTGGGTAGCCGTCAGCTCGCTGGTCTTCCTGGTGCTGATCCACAAGCTGGAATACGTGATCAACGCCCGCACGGTGGGCTCGAAGATCTCGATGAACTCGTGGGAAATCCTGGCGGCGATGCTGACCGGCGAGTCGCTGTTCGGCGTGCCGGGCCTGGTGACGGCACCCCTGCTCTACCCGTTCTTCAAGCGTGAGATTGCCCGGCTCTGGACGCGCTTCAACAACGCGCCGGTGGCGCCGCATACGGCGCCCCTGCCAGAGCCGCACCCCCACGAGTGAGCACGCAAGCTGCGCAAAGCGCAGCCTTCCCCCTGGACCTTACCGGCCCCGGCTGGCGTTGACCTGCGCTTCCTTCTCGAGCAGCTCTTCCCAGCGGGTCATCATGTCCAGCACCTTCTGTTCCTTGTCGGCCAGGGCGGTCTGGAAGTCCTTGATCTGCTCGGGCGGCTGCCGGAAGAAGTCGGGCTCGTTCATGCGGGCCTGATCGGCGGCAATCTCGGCCTCCAGCGTCTCGATCTCGCCGGGCAGGTTGGCCAGGTCGCGCACCTCGCGGTTGCTGAGGGTGAGGCGCCCGCCCCGGGGCCTGGCCGCCTCGGAGGAAGCGGAGGAAGCCCCTGCCGGACTGGACGCAGAGCCGGCCGCATCCGCCGCCTGCGCGCCGGAAGCGCTTGCCGCGCGGTTGGCCGTGTCACCACCCTCCGCGCCTGCCTGCCCGGCTGACGACGCGATGACCGCCGCGCCGAAGCCCGACGGCGCCTGGTTCGGCTGGGTCTGACGCCAGGCCAGCCAGTCGGAATAGCCGCCCACCAGCTCCAGCCAGTGGCCATCGCCCTGGGCCACCAGCACCGACGTGACCACGTTGTCGAGGAAGCGCCGGTCGTGGCTGACCAGCAGCAGCGTGCCCGGGTAGGACTGCAGCATGCTTTCCAGCAGGTCGATGGATTCCAGGTCCAGGTCGTTGGTGGGCTCGTCCAGCACCAGCAGGTTGGCCGGGCGGGCAAACAGGCGCGCCAGCAGCAGGCGGTTGCGCTCACCGCCCGACAGGGTGCGCACCGGCGAGTTGGCGCGGTTGGACGGGAACAGGAAGTCCTGCAGATAGCTCATGATGTGGCGACGCGCGCCATTGATCTCGACGTATTCCGAGCCGGGGCTGACCGTGTTGGCCACACTCTGCTCGGGGTCGAGCTGCTCGCGCAGCTGATCGAAATAGGCAATCTGCAGGTTGGAGCCCAGCCGCACCGAGCCGGTGTCGGGCGGGTACTCGCCCAGAATGAGCTTGAGCAGCGTGGACTTGCCGATGCCGTTGGGCCCAATCAGGCCGATGCGGTCGCCGCGCATGATGGTGAGGTCCAGGTCGCGCACCAGGCAACGCCCGCCCAGGCTGATGCCGGCCTGACGGGTCTCGCAGACCAGCTTGCCGGAGCGTTCGCCTGCATCCACCTCCAGCCGGATCTGGCCGGTGCGCTCGCGCCGGGCGGCCCGCGCCTCGCGCAGTGCCTCCAGCCGCCGCACACGGCCTTCGTTGCGGGTGCGGCGCGCCTCGATGCCCTTGCGGATCCAGACCTCTTCCTGCGCCCAGAACTTGTCGAACTTGCGGTTGGCCACCGCCTCGGCTTCCAGCTGCTCGCCGCGCACCTTCTCGTAGGTGGCGAAGTTGCCGGGGAAACTGCGCACCAGCCCGCGATCCAGCTCGATGATGCGGGTGGCCACCTGGTCGAGGAACCGCCGGTCGTGCGTGATGATGATGGCCGCCGGCCCTGCGTTGACGATGGCCTCCAGCGCCTCGATGGCCTCGATATCGAGATGGTTGGTGGGCTCGTCCAGCAGCAGCAGGTCCGGTTCCAGCGCAAAGGCCAGCGCCAGCGCCGCCCGCTTGTTCTGCCCGCCCGAAAGCCCTTCGGGATCAACCTCCGGGTCGACACCGAAGCGGTCCAGCTCGGCGCGCAGCCGCGCCTGCAGCGCCCAGTAGCGCCGTTCATCCCGCTCGTCCACCAGCCCGGCCGCCGTGCCGCGCGCCAGCAGGCTCTCGAAAAGCGTACCGGCCGGCGGCAGCACCGGCTCCTGCTCCACCAGCACGATGCGCAGGCCGTCGCGCACCACTGCACGCCCGTCATCAAGCTGGATGCGGCCGGCAATGACGTTGAGCAGACTGGACTTACCGGTGCCGTTGCGACCGATCAGCCCAAGCCGCTCGCCGGCAGTCAGAGTGAAGGCCGCCCCATCCAGCAGGGGATGGGCACCAAAGGCCAGGCCGGCATCGATCAGGCTGAAGAGGACACTCACGGAAGGGATCTCGTTGCAGGTGGAGGGGCTCAGGTCAGTGTCGATGGCTCCCGGGCCCCGCCTGTAGATGGGCAGGCCCGAAGAGTTGGGAGCCGCGCACACCGCTGGCGGGACGACCGCCAACCGGGCAAGCGCAGAAAGACACTTCCGGGATTCTAGGAGCTTGGGCGGCAGAAAGCACCCGGCCCCTCATGGATGCGGGCCCTCAGTCCTGAGCGCACTGCGTTGCCTGAAATGCATGCGCGTGGCCGGCCCGCAGGATGGGAACCGGCCTGCCTGGGCTGAGCCGACCTCAGCTTTTGGCCAGCGGCTGCGTCCGCGCCTCCAGCCACGCCAGCGCAGCGCCCTGCAGGCGCGGCGCCAGCTTCTCGCGCACCAGCGCGTGATAGGCATTCACCCACTGGATTTCCGTGGGGGTCATCAGCGCCGTGTCCATCAGCCGCGTGTCGATCGGGCACAGCGTGAGCGGCTCGAAGTGGAGGAACTGGCCGAATTCCGTTTCCTTCGGGTTTGCCACCGGCTGGTTCACCACCAGGTTCTCGATGCGGATGCCCCACTTGCCGGGCCGGTAGATGCCGGGCTCGATGGACGTGATCATGCCCACCTTCAGGGCGCCCTGCGGCAGCACCGGCGCGTGCCAGGAAATCACCTGCGGGCCTTCGTGCACGTTCATGAAGTAGCCCACGCCATGGCCGGTGCCATGGCCGTAGTCACACTGCTGCTGCCACATGGGCTTGCGGCAGATGGCATCCAGCAGCGGGCCGGCGATGCCTTCCGGGAAGATCGTCTCGGCCAGTGCGATGTGCGCCTTCAGCACCAGCGTGTTGTCGCGCTTGTGCGCGGCGCTGGGCGTCCCCACCGGCACCACGCGGGTGATGTCGGTGGTGCCGTTCAGGTACTGGCCGCCGGAATCAATCAGCAGGAGGCCATCCCCACGGATCTCGCTGAATGCCTCGGGCGTGGCCGAATAATGGGGCAGCGCGGCATTGGCGTTGAAGCCGGCAATGGTGCCGAAACTGGGCGAGACGAAATTCGGCCGCTGGCTGCGGAATTCCAGCAGCATCCGGTCGATGTCCAGCTCGTTGAGCACTTCGCCCCGGGCCAGACGGGTCTCGAAATCGGCAAAGAAATGGCAGAGCGCCACGCCGTCCTCGATCATCGCCTCACGGGTGTGGGCCACATCGGCCGGCGACTTGACGGACTTGAAGAGCGTGCTGGGATTGACCGACTCGATGACCGGCACCGTGCCCTTGAGCGATTGCAGCGTGCTGGCGGCCACCTTGGCCGGGTCCACCAGCAGGCTGTCGGACAGCCGGGCGATGTCGTCTGCCGCCTTCTCATACGGTGCCACCGAAATGCCGGCCGCCGCCAGCGCCTCACGCGCAGGTTCCGTCAGGCGCGAGTCGTCCACGTACAGCGTGGCGCTGGACGCCCCGATGAGCAGGTGCGCCAGGAAGACCGGGTTGTAGGAGACATCATTGCCACGCAGATTGGTGAGCCAGGCGATGTCATCCAGCGACGAGATCAGGTGATGGGCCGCGCCCTTTTCCTGCATGGCGGCACGCACGCGGGCCAGCTTCTCGGCGGCAGATTCCGACACGAATTCCGCTGCATGCACCACCACCGGCTCGGCCGGCAGCGCCGGGCGCTCCGTCCAGATACCGGCCAGCAGGTCGCCATCGGCCCGCAGCTGGATGCCCTTGGCCACGAAGGCCTGCTCCAGCTGGCGCTTGGCCGCACGCGACAGCATGTCGGGCGCCACCCCCACCACGGCCCCTTGGCCCAGGGCCTCGGCCAGGGCTTCCACGTGCGTGCGCCCCCGGCCCAGCTTCTGCAGCTGGATGCCGGTGCCGGCCAGCTGCGCCGTGGCCTGCTCCCAGTAGCGGCTGTCGGCCCACAGGTCGGCCGTGGCAGCCGTGACCACCAGCGTGCCCACCGAGCCCGTGAAGCCCGACACCCAGCGCCGGCCCTGCCAGTGCTCGGGCAGGTATTCAGAGAGGTGCGGATCGGCCGACGGAATGATCCAGGCATCAATGCCCTGTTTCTGCATGGTCTGGCGCAGTGCGGCCAGACGTTGGACGGGGCCCTGCAGGGCGGAGGAAGAAGAGACAGCGTTCATGACGAAAAAAATAGGATCCTGGATGACCGAAGAAACAGGAGAAAGACGGGAGAAGCCTGCAGCAGGCTACAAGAAGTGCAGGCCGACCACAGGAGCCGGCAGACCGTGCCCTTCAGGACGGCCTGCCCGGGCGGATGCATCGCCCCCTCAATCCACGTCCTTCAGCATGCGGTTGAGCACCGGCACCAGCACCAACAGCGCGACCGCACACACCAGACTGATCACCGTCAGCTCGACATAGAAGTCTGCGGCGGCTTCCTTGCTGTAGTGGGCGTCGAACAGCACGCCACCTGCGGTGAAGCCCAGCGACAGCGACAGGAAGTTCACCGCCACCATCTGCGTGCGGAACGAGGCCGGTGCGATCTTGGTGGCCAGCGAGATGGCGATGGGCGAAATGAGCAGCTCGGCCACCGTGACCAGGAAGAGCACGCCCACGAACACCAGCATTGACATCGGCTCGCCCGCCTTGATGTAAGGCACGAAGCAATAGTAGCCCGCCGCCAGCACGAAGAGCGAGAGCACGAACTTCATCGGCGTACGGGGCTGCTTGTCACCCAGCTTCGTCCACAGCGTGGCCATCGTGCCCGCCAGGATGATCACCCACATGCTCTGGGCCGAAGCCGACCAGGACACCGGTGCCTCCCAGTCCCCGATGCGGCGCACCACCGTCTCGTCAAAGTACACCACCACCGACGTGAACACCTGGAACCACAGCATCCAGAACACGCAGGCCGCCAGGAAAAGCGGCACATAGGCCAGCACGTGGCGCTTCTCGCTGGCCGAGAAACTGGGGCCCAGCAGCATGCGCCCGAAGTAGCCCAGCACGGCCACGATGTTGATGCCCAGCACCACCGACGAGAAGTTGCCCGTGTGGATGATATTCGCCCCGAAGAGCGCACCGACCACCGCGATCACGGCAACAGCAGCAAGCTGCACGCGCACGCGCTGTGCCGGCGACAGCGGATTGGGCACCGGCAGCTGCGGCAGTCCTGCCCGACCGCGCGCATAGCGCCACAGCCCGAAGGCCATGCCCAGCGCCGCGGCACCAAAACCATAGTGGAAGCCCATCTCGGTCTGCAGCACGCCGGTCAGCAGCGGCCCGAAGAAGCCGCCGATGTTCACGGCCAGATAGAAGATGGAAAAGCCTGCATCACGCAGCGCATGCCACTGCGGATCCTCATAGAGCGCCCCCACCATGGAACTGGCCGAGGACTTCACCCCGCCACTGCCCAGCGCGATGCACACCAGACCCACCACCAGCCCGGAGATGCCCGGCAGCAGCGCCAGCGCGATGTGCCCCAGCATCACCACGATGCCGGAATAGAACAGCGTGCGCTCGGCTCCCAGCACCCGGTCGGCCAGCCAGCCGCCCAGGATGGTGGCCAGATAGACGCTGCCGCCGTAGATGCCGACGATGCCGCCCGCCAGCCCCTGATCGATGCCCAGCCCTCCCCGGGTGACCTCATAGTAGAGATAGATGAGCAGGATGCTCTGCATCCCGTAATAGGAGAAACGCTCCCACAGCTCAATGTGAAAGAGCGTGGACAGCGGCCGGGGATGGCCGAAGAAAGTATCCGGGACGTGACGTGGCATGTGCCTCTCCTTGCGCGCCCGGGCGGCACGAAGGGACGGCAACGCAACACACCCGGAACAGGTCTCGTGGTTCTGACCGGAAGACCTGCTCGGACGCCCGGCCCTTTCAGCCCCGGCGCGCCAGGCGCACCGAAAGGTTGAAAAGTGTGTTGAATGTACTACGGACTGAGAGTGCTGCTGCGGCTTTGGCGGTCAGGAAGAGCCCCGGAAAGGGAGGGTTCAGGGAAAACCCTGATCAACCCGCATGCTGCTCCCGCAGCCGGCGGGCGGCCTGCACCATGCCGGCCAGCGCCGGCAGCACCTCCAGCCATTGGCGCGTCTTCAGGCCGCAGTCCGGATTCACCCAGAGCCGCTCCGCCGGGATGCGCTGCGCCGCCTTCTCCATCAGGTCCACCATGTGCTGCACCGTGGGCACGTTGGGCGAATGGATATCGTAGACGCCAGGTCCAATCTCGTTCGGATAGCTGAAGTCATCGAAGGCATCCAGAAGCTCCATGTCGGAGCGCGAGGTCTCGATGGTGATCACGTCCGCATCCATGGCTGCAATGGCGGGCATGATGTCGTTGAACTCCGAATAGCACATGTGGGTGTGGATCTGGGTGTCGTCGGCCACACCATTGGCCGTGATGCAGAAGCACTCCACCGCCCAGCCCAGGTACTCCTGCCATTGCGCCCGACGCAGCGGCAGCCCCTCGCGCAGCGCCGCCTCGTCGATCTGGATGATGCCGATACCGGCCTTTTCCAGATCCAGCACCTCCTGGCGAATGGCCAGCGCCAGTTGCCGACAGGTCGTGGCACGCGGCTGATCATCCCGCACGAACGACCAGTTCAGCATCGTTACCGGACCGGTAAGCATGCCCTTCATCGGGCGCTTCGTGAGCAACTGTGCGTACTGCGCCCAGGCCACCGTCATCGGATCTGGACGGCTGATGTCGCCGAACAGGATGGGCGGCTTCACGCAGCGCGACCCATAGGACTGCACCCAGCCGAAGCGGCTGAACGCATAGCCTTCCAGCTGCTCGCCAAAGTACTCCACCATGTCGTTGCGCTCGGGCTCGCCATGCACCAGCACGTCCAGCCCCAGCGTTTCCTGCTCGCGCACACAGCAGGCCACCTCGGCCCGCATGGCCTGCTCGTAGGCCGCCGCATCAATCTCGCCGGCCTTGAACTGACGACGTGCCTGGCGGATCTCGGCCGTCTGCGGGAAGGAACCAATGGTGGTGGTGGGAAACATCGGCAGCTGGAAACGGGCCCGCTGGCGCTGCGCCCGCACCGCGTAGGGGCTCTGGCGCGTCGTTGCGGCCTCCGTGGCGCATTGGGCCAGCGCCGCCTGCACGGCCGGGTTGTGGACACGCGGTGAACGACGACGCGACTCGATCGCCTGTCGATTGGCCGCCAGCTCGTCCCGCACGGCGTCACGCCCTTCATTGATGGCCCGGGCCAGCACGCGCAGTTCATCCAGCTTCTGGCGTGCAAAGGCCAGCCACGATTTCAGCTCGGCATCCAGCCCGTCCTCGCTGGCCAGATCCACCGGCACATGCAGCAGCGAGCACGACGGCGCCAGCCACAGCCGGTCACCCAGCCGTGCCGCCACCGGCTCCAGCCAGTCCAGCACCGCCTCCAGATCAGTCTTCCAGATGTTGCGACCATCAATGACGCCCAGCGACAGCACCTTGTGCGTCGGCAGCAGGTTCAGCAGGGGCTTCGCATCCTCGCGGCCACGGATGGCGTCCAGATGCAGCCCCGCCACCGGCAGATTCGCCGCCAGCCAGGCATTCTCTTTCAGCGGCCCGAAATACGTGGCCAGCAACACCTTGATGCGCACGCTCTTGAGGTGGTGATAGGCCAGGTTCAGCGCGTGCTGCCAGTCCGGCGACAGCTCGGTCACCAGAATCGGCTCGTCGACCTGCACCCACTCCACCCCCGCATCGGCCAGCGCCTGCAGCAGCTCGGTGTACACCGGCAGCAGCCGCGGCAGCAGTGACAGACGGTCCAGATCGGGATGCGCCGCATCACGCACCTTGCCCAGCGCCAGATAGCTGACCGGCCCCAGCAGCACCGGCTTGGCTGCCACGCCCTGCGCCCGGGCCTCGGCCAGCTGCGCCAGAATCCGCGACGGATCCAGCCGGAAGGTCGTGTCGGCGCCAAACTCCGGCACGATGTAGTGATAGTTGGTGTCGAACCACTTGGTCATCTCGCCCGCGGCCACACCGGCCTCGACATCATGCGTGCCGGGCTCACAGCCACAGGCGGCCTTGTCGACGGAACCTTCCGCCAGCGTGGAATCCTGTCCCGACGCAGGGACTACGGCCTGGCTTTCCTGCCCCGCCGGCTCGGTACCCGGCGCCGAACGCCCCCGCGCCACCCGGAAGTAGTTGTCCAGGTCATCGCCGGCATAGCCACGCACCCGCGCCGGCAGGTTGCCCAGCGTGAAGCTCATGTCCAGCACCTGGTCGTAGAACGAGAAATCCCCCACCGGCACCCAGTCCAGACCCGACTGATCCTGCCAGTGACGGCTGCGCAGCTCTGCGCCGACCTGCTGCAGCGCCTCGCGCGAGGACTCGCCCCGCCAATAGGCCTCCAGCGCGAATTTCAGTTCCCGCCGCGCACCGATGCGCGGAAACCCCAGGGAATGCGTGCTTGCCATGATCTTCTCCATGCGTTGCCGATGAGCAGGACTGCATGGTAGGAAGCCTCATCCATGAATGGAAATGCTATTCTTTCATCGGTCGATCAATAATTTTCATGGATTGGCACATGGCCACCTTCCTGGAACGCATCCACCTGGAAATCATCCAGGCCGTTGACCGGCACGGCTCACTGACCGCCGCCGCCGAACGCCTGCACCTCACCCAGCCGGCCCTCAGCCATTGCATCCGCAAGCTGGAGGACCAACTGGGCACCCCCATCTGGCACCGCGAAGGCCGCAACCTGCGTCCCACCCAGGCCGGCCTCTACCTGCTGGGCGTTGCCAACCGATTGCTGCCCCAACTGCAGCACGCCGAAGAACGCCTGCGCCAGTTTGCCCTTGGCGAACGAGGCACCCTGCGCATCGGCATGGAATGCCACCCGTGCTACCAATGGCTGCTGAAGGTGGTGGCCCCCTACCTGCGCACCTGGCCTGCCGTGGACGTGGACGTGAAGCAGAAGTTCCAGTTCGGCGGCATCGGGGCCCTGTTCAATGACGAGATCGACCTGCTGGTGACCCCCGACCCCCTGTACCGCCCCGGCCTGCGCTACGAAGCCGTCTTCGACTACGAACAGGTGCTGGTGGTGGCACAGAGCCACCCGCTGGCCCTTCAGGTCGACGTGCAACCCGAACAGCTGGCGAACGAGACCCTGATCACCTACCCCGTCGGCATTGACCGCCTGGACATCTACACCCAGTTCCTGACCCCCGCCGGCATCGCTCCCCGACATCACCGACAGATCGAGACCACCGACATCATGCTGCAGATGGTGGAAAGCGGCCGGGGCGTGACCGCCCTGCCTCGCTGGCTGGTCAAAGAGAACATGCAGCGCTTTGCCGTGGTGCCGCTGCGCCTGGGCCCTCACGGCGTGGCCAAGCAGATCTTCCTGGGCTTCCGGGAGGGCGAGGATGAGGTGGATTACCTGCGGGGGTTTGTGGAGCTGGCGCGGGGGCAATCCGGGCGTGAGCGGCCTGAGGCCACCTGCCTCGAACGCCTAGATGACCTGGAAGACCTGTCACTGGCCGAACAACGTCTGATCGACATCCGCAGCGGCAAGACCCAGACCCAGACCCTGTCACAGGAAGACGTGATGAAGCACCATGGTCTGGAAGATTGAATTCGACCCTGCAGCAGCCCGAGAACTGGGCAAGGAATGCCCCCTCCCGAACCATTCATGAGGCCGCTCCCACCTGTTCATTGAGCATGGTGTCGAATTCAGCGCCACTGATGTCCCCGGAGCCATTCAGCATGTCGCCGGCCAGCTCCCGCTTCTTGGTCAGCAGCTGGTCCAGCCTGACATCAAAGGTCACGAAATCATCGGCGGCCACGGTGGGATAGTAAACGTGGACATCCTTCGTCTGACCAATGCGATAGGCACGGTCGGTTGCCTGATCCTCCTTGGCGGGATTCCAGGTTCGCATATAGTGCACAACGTGATTGGCCGCCTGGATGTTGACCCCAAACCCTACCGCGACTGGCGAAAGAATCAGCACACCGAAACCCGGCTTCTCCTGAAATGCCCGGATGCGCTTCTGCCGACTATCGACGTTCCGGGATGAAGCACTGGTGTCTCCATTGATGATGGTCGCCGAATAGCCAAGCTCTACCTCGATACAGGACTGCAACAGCCGCTGCACCTCGCGGAACTCGCAGAAGACGATGACTTTCTCGTTCCAGCGCTGGATGCGTTTCAGCTGCGTCAGCAGCCAGTCCATCTTGGGTGCCTTTGCTCGGTAGACATCCAACCGGTCGCGCTGGCTACCCTTCATGTTGAACTCCTGGGGGTCGGTACAGAGCAACCGCAGGTAATGCAGCACCCCAAGCTGGTTTTTGAACGGAGACTTCCCAAGGCCCTCCCTGGACGCTCTGTATCCCTCCAGAGTCTGGGAATAGAGGCTGCGCTGAAAAGGGGACAATGGAAGGCGGCGGCAGCCCTCATCGACGATCTTTTGGGGCAGGTCCTTCGCCACATCCTGCTTCAGCCGCCGCAGTACCTGCGGCTGAATGCGTGCGCGCAGCTCCCCAACCCGCTGCCTCTCCTGATCGGTACATGCCTCGATCGGCTTCCGATAGCGCCTGGTGAAATCACTGAGCGCCCCCAGTAGACCAGGCTGGATGTAATCGAACAGACACCAGATATCCGCCAGATTGTTCTCGACAGGCGTCCCGGTGCAGGCAACCCGGAAACCGGCCTGCTGCTTCTTGGCAGCACGTGTCACCATCGCAGCCGGGTTCTTGATCCGTTGTGCTTCGTCACACACCATCACTGACCACTTCTCGGCGGCAAAAGAGAACTCGAAATCCCGCAACGTCTCGTAGGTTGTCAGCACCACCCGGGCATTGCCGATCCAGCCCGGCTTCAGGAACCTCACCAGCCCATCCTCGTTCCTCAGACGTTCATCAATGAGATGCCTGGGAACGCGCAATGGCGCAAGTGCATCCCCATAGGCCGTCAGCAGGGTCAGCACGCCGGGGACGAAGAACTTGTCCGCCTCTTCCGCCCAGTTCTCCAGCAGAGACACTGGAGCAACCACCAGCATCGGCTCGATGGAGGGATTCTCTTCGATGAGTGATGCCATGAAGGCCAGCAGCTGGAAGGTCTTTCCCAGCCCCATATCATCCGCCAGAATGGCCCCCCGAACCTGGAAATCCGATCTCAGGCCATAAAGGTGCTGCAACCATGCCACCCCCTCCCGTTGATGAGGGAGCAATGAAAGCCCAGACCTGATACATGCGGGTACCCGGGCTGCCGTCCTCTCTCCGCTCAAAGCTATCCTTCTCTTCTCCTCGTAGTCGACCTGATCGATGTTGTCCAGCAGTATCAGGGTCTTGGAACCCGACTGCCGAGGCGTGCTATCGCGCTCTTTGTCCTTGGGTTTCTCAAGACCGGAGTCGGGGCTCTTGGGGTTACCCGCCTCACCCATCGGTACCTTCAGGCGCCCGACCAGGCGAAGCACCTCATCCACGGGCAGCTTGTCAGATGTCCCCGGGACCTGAACATCCGTCTCTCCCCTGGACTTTGCCTCCCATGCGCTCTTTTCAAGCTTGGCCAAATTTTCAGGATCGGTCGGAATCCGGACTGGTAGCTCCCGCCCCTCAGGGGTATAGACGATGAATTCAGGAATCTGCTCTGGAAACCAGACGTCACCTTCCTTATCCCGCCCCACCGCCGACACATGCAGGACCGTGTCCTGCCCAATGCCTGCGATACGTTCGCTATAGATGCCCAGGTCATGGACCCTCTCATAGCCAATGCCTTCCATCTGCGCATGCTTGGCTCTGAGCGCTTCACGCAAGACATGAAGATGTTCAGGTGTTTCACCCCTGATCGCCAGATCGTGTCCATTCCAGGCAACCAGCTGGCGCTGCGCCTGAATGGCACGCTCCACCCGTTCGATGAAATTCTCGACCTGCTCGTCAGACAGCCAATGAATCTCGGATGACTGAAGCCCCTCTGCACCCTCTGGTTCAATAAGCAAGCCGATGTGCAGCAACCTTCCCTCTGCATCCCATACGACTCGGGGGGTGAAGCGCTCAAAGAGCACGCCGGCACCGGCCAAGACCTCTTCAATCTGTTTCGGATCAAGCACCTCCTGGGCATCCTCTCCCAGAGCCGCCATGGGATTCCGGAGGATGGCCTCTGCCCTTGCGCCAGCCACACGCCGCCCTGGCATCCGCTTGATCGACTCCAGTACGGTACGAACCTGAGGCGTGATCAGCACCTGAATTATCCCTTCCGGCATAGAAAGGTCATACCGTGGCAGAACAGTGGAGTTCCGATCGAAGGCAGCCAGCCAGACATCCGGCACGCCATCAAACCCGGGAATGATCTCGACGACCGGGCCATCGGACACGATGGCAGAGCGGCGAAACGCCAGCAGCATGTGCTCCGGCGTCACAACGACGGAACGTGTCAGGAAATCGTCCAGATTGGCATGGGCTGCCAAGGCCAGAGAACGGATATGGCCCCACGCCCTCCGGTTGGACAGATCATCGCGCTCCGCGTCTGGCCTGCGGCTGAATGCCCGTATGGCCTGGACCAACTGCCATTGCTCAACGGTCAGACGCTCCATAACATCATCCAGCTGCAGGATCGCTCCCTCCAGACGAGCGCTTCGAACGATGCCATCAGGATAACGCCAGCCTGCAATGATGATCGAGAAGCCTGCGTCGATCAGCGTCCCTTCACTGCGCAGGACGATTTGGGCCGATGTCTCCTCGGGAAGCTGTAACGCCCCAGCAAGATCATCCATCGAGCGCATCTCGGCCATGGCCGTGGAAAGGCTGCCATAAAAACCCTCCCACTCCAGGAAACCGCCATCACTCGTCTCGGTCAGCCAGCCGTCATCCAGCAGCTGCTCCAGATAGCCTCCCAGCAGGGGAGACTCAATGGGCATCCCGCCTGAAGACGCATCCCGCGAGATTCGGATGCCAACAGCATCCAGACGACGGTACCAGCATGCAGTCTGCTTTGCCCGGAAAGCCTTGCGCAGATTGAACACGACGACACTCTCCTATGTGTACCAACCTTTACCGGGCCTATAGCGCAACCCCTGCATGCTCAGAGCGTTACCAATCTGCGGATCAGAGTCATCCGTCAAGACCCAGAAGTATCCACCTTGCTTCCGAAGATCACTTGTCTTCAGACCATGCCTTCTGGCGATATCAAGAACGTTGTACAGCGGTGGGTAGTAAACGGGCTGTCCCGGCGGTGGTGAAGGCCGCTCCGGAACATGTTCCGTGGAACGACCTTCTCCCTGCCGGCCAGGTCGAGCGGGCGCACCATCACCCCGGCCTTCCGGCGACACGCCCTCACTGCGCAGCCAGTTCTCAAAGTGGTCTTCCCACTCACTGTAGCCGTATATCCCGTCTTTGTGAGTCAGCTTGTTACGCCTGGCCGAATTCTTCAGGGAGTTCCGAGCGTTTACTGGCAAGGCCAATGGCTTTGTCAGATCAAACGGCAGCCCTTGGTCATCACGATAAGCGTACAAGGCATTCCCCATGTCGCTGAACTCAACGACAACCAGTTTGCCCATTCTCATGATGAAGGCATTGTTGTTGCCGGAGGCATCAAGGTACCAGAGTAGACCCTTCATCTTCTCCTTCAACACCTTGAAGTCCGGATCCCTTGAGTTGCGCGCTGTAGGCCCCAGAGCGAAATCCACATGGTCGATGGCCTTCACGTAGCGCTTCCAGAAATTGACACGACGCCGATCGCTGGTTCCGTCCTGCGCAAGTTTCGTGAAGAACGCCTCGATGAACTCCCCTTTCAGCCAGTTCGAGACCATCTGGCGTGCATCTTCGGACACCCTCTGCCAGGCCGTCTTGTTGGAGGGTAGCCATGGGTTCTCCCACCACGTCACGGAATGGTCTCGCAGGCCGATATGGATGGGATGCCCCTTTATTTCCTTGTAGCGCTCCAGCAACATGGCCAGCGCCTCATTTCTCAGGATCAGGTTGCCACGGATCAGCTGCAACATGCTGTCAAGGCTGTTCCGGAACCGCTGATCTTCATAGCCCACCGCCTGCCTGATCTGCGACAGAATGAGCTGTCTGAAGAACCAGGAAGACTGTTCGATGCCAAGGTGCTCCTTCAGGCTGTCTATCGTGGCGTAGTCCCCTTGCATGACCTTGGCAACATAGGGGCCAACCGGATCTGCCGTGAACAGCTGACGATTGTCCAATGCCACCTGCACCCACGGCGGGTTGAAACGCTCAGCCTGGATGACACCATTCCTGTCGTACAGGTACTGGCGCAAGGCACTCCAGTTCTTCCTGCCCGTCTCGCTGACACGATCGGGAAACGAACCATAGCTGAAGTAGTTATGCACCAGCCCTCGGTAGCACCTCCGGTACAGGTTCGGCCGCCCGACCCAGGAGTCTGCCCCCGCCAGGATCCTGTCGAATCGTCCGGCATCATCCATGGCGCAGGTGTTTGTCCCCCGATACGGGGTACTCAGGGCATGCGAAAGCAGGTAGGCATCACGAAAGTCCCTGACCTCCATGCCCTCCCAGAACCTGCCCAGCGCATCCTGCATCCGATCTTCCGGAAGGTTGCCGGGTTTCAGGCCCGGATTTGATTCTCTGATCCGTTTGATGACTGCATCAAGTATCGGCTCCCACGCCCCCCGGTCAGGCAACTGGGGGCTGTGGGCAAAGGCATCCTGGGTGGATCGCGCCAGCCGGTGTTCCAGCTGCTGAAGGGCATTCATCGCAAAGCACACTCGCCAAAATCATTGGAAAGAGGTACCGGGTCCGCCCGACGCTCCCCAATGCCCAGGAACTCAATGCGCATCTCCACCCGACGGCTTTCCTCCGCACTCTCGCGCGAGGCATTGAAGGAATACCCCCCAACCAGGAACAGATTGCGGACATCGGCTTTCTGGTCTTCCGTCAACAGATGAGCACCAGAGCGCGCGAACATGGCGCACAACACCCGCTGGCTGCGCAGCAGGCTCAGGTTCAGATTGCTGAGATAGGAACCTGTCCTGTCGGTATAACCTTCCACCACGATGCGCTTCATGACGCGGCGTCCCAGCTCATCATTGGCCAGCGTAAGGATATCCGGTACGAACTGGCGCAACACGCTTTCCTGCTCTGGTGAAAGGTTCCATTTTCCAAAGGCAAACCGGGCACGGTCGCCAAAGTCAATGACGGCACGGGACAGATCAATCCGGATGCCTTCATAACGGTCGGCTGCCTGCTCGAAGCGTCTCATGATCTCGGCGATATCCTGCCGGTGCTCCGTCTCTGCCCGCTCCTGCTCGCTGACCTTCTTGGTAACTGCCAGCAGTGCAACGCTCATTACCACCAGAAACAGCACCATCAACGCCGTCATCATGTCGGCGAAGGAGATCCAGAACGGTTTCTCGGCCTCGTCACGCCGTGAACGGTTCATAACCAGACGCGCCCCCAGCATGGATCAACTCCGTCCAACCGATTTGCCGGGGGGCGTGGACGCCCCAACGGACGCCAATGACGCCTCCAGCTCACTCACCGCGGCACTCAGCAGGTTGACGGCATCGGAAAGCTTCTTGTGAAAGTCCACATTGGCGGTGTCCAACGTCTTCCGAATGGAAGCGGCAAAGGCCCCTTGCGCTCCGCCCAGCACCTCGTTGAGGCCATTGAGGTACTCGTTCGCCGCCAGTTGCGCTCTGCCCAGCCCTTGCGCTGATTGCTCGATGCGCGAAACGATATCCGTGGTCAGAGACGCTTCTCGCCGAGCAGCCTCCACCGTGGCTTTCAATTCGGTCGTCATTGCAGCCATGGCATCACGCTGCAGCCGGTAGTCCTGCAGTGCGCTCTTGACCGAAGCCGCGCTGTCCTGGAAAGCGGAGGACGCCTCCGTCAGCCCAGAGCTTGCCGTGGTTGCCTTTTCCAGAACACCTGCCACACCGCTCCCCGCCTTGGCAAAATCCAACGATGCAGCCGCAAGCAACCCGGCGCTGCTCTCCATCTTGCCAATGGATGTAGTTGTGACCCCTTCCAGTTTATTGATACTCTGCGCTATCTGGGTACTGATCTCTGCCATCTTCTGAATGACAGAATCCACCGAATCGGAGAGGCTTCTGACCGCCGATTCGGTGCGAGAGACCATCGTCTCTTCCCGCTTTCTGACGCTCTCTGCCACCTGGTCCTGACTTTCGCTGAGGGAGTTCATTACTTCGCGCATCGTCGTGCCAATGGCCGCCAAGGTTTCGCGAAGCTTTTCGTTCGTCTCAGCCGTCGACTGGGACACAAGCGCACGTATCTGCCCGATAAAGGCTTCCGACTGCTCGTTCATGGCCTGCTGGCGCTTTTCCATCTGGGCAATGGCCTCGGCAAAGCGCTTCGCCATGTCATCACTGGCTCGGCCACTGGTCGCTTCGATGTTCTGCACCAGCGCCTGAAGTGTGGAGACTGCCTCCTGCATGCTGCGTGCCGTCTGCTGGTTCAGCTCGTTCAAACCCGAAATCTGGCCACCGAACAGCTCATTGAGCCGCGCGCTGAACTGACTCATCACATCCTGCAGCATGGTGGTGGTCATCGCGCTTTGCTCACCACTGGCGACCTGTACAGCACCCGCGATCTTCTCCAGGGGCTCCCGGAAGACACCGTTGATGGCGTCACCCAACGCCTGGTTGTTCTCCCTGGCAGAGGCCTTCATGTCCTCCAGAAGACGCTGCTGCTGCTGCTGGGAGGACTCAATCTGTTGCTTGGTCAGCTCTCGCAGGAGAGTGCCCAGTTCGTTGACCAGCGCATCCTTCAGGATCTTGGACTGACTGGCAGAGTCTTCCGAGGCCCGAACCAGGCGAGAAAGATACTCTTCACCCGCACCGGCCACAAAGCAAGCATCAATGTCCTGAGCAATCTTCTCTATCCGACGATAGAGCGATGACAGAAGCAGTTTTTCAAGGAACGTCACCAGCATCGCAGCGCCAATGGCCGACGCCGATACGAGAAACGCCTCTCCCACCTCATTCATCAGCCCACTGAGGCTGCCACGTACCGTATCGGCATCCTCGCTGACATGAAAGCTCTCAAGACCCCCGATGAGGCCAGTGAAGGTACCAATGATCCCGATACCTGTCAGGAGCCCGGGCAGATGCTTGAAGAACTCTGTGCGAAGACGACCATCGACCACGGACTGGCCATTGAAGTACATCTCTGCCAGCATCGTCGCTCGAAGCGCCGTAACCACATCCTGGCCATCCTGCACAGCCCTCTGCTCATGCAGGGACTCGCGGTACTCCTTCCAGAGATGAAGCAGATGCCTATCCCTGGCAAAGGCCTTGTCCAGTTCGGACACGGCCCTGCACGAATCGGGGCCCGTAGAAGAACCTCCCCCAGACTTAAGCCTGGCGAACGCACGCTGAAGCTGAAACAGGCGCCACCAGACAAATCCTCCACGAACCAGAAAGAAGACAAGAAAAGTAGCGACAAGGAAAAGAAGAACACCCCCGACCACCAGCAGGGGAGTAGGAAAGGACATAAGTCTTTCAAGCGGCACGTTCATGCGCGCACCTCCAGATAAGCAGCTCGCATGACAACGGCGTGCCTCTGCCCGGATAGATCACCGGGATGCACCTGCCCTTGTTCTGCCTGCCCCGACGTTACCGGCAGACTGTCGGCGGATGTGCCAAGGCTGCCCACTGCGCCTTCCGCAGCACGCATCATCGAAACAACAGAATATGTCCTGCCAAAAAAAGCGAAGGCATGCACCCCCAGCCCTCCGCCGCTACTCCACGCCACGTCTTCCATACTGCAATGAAAGCCATTTATGATTTTTGTCTGATGCTATCACGCAGTAAATAACGCCCAGCAGCGTGTAAATTATTGAGGGACTTCCCTCATCCAACCGTATCGTTTGCACAACAAAGGATCTGGATGCCAGTCATATTTTCGCAACGCCATGTGCCACTCGCTCCGGCAGAGAAGCCGCTCATCTCCTTTGCTGCCCCAGCACGATGACCTGAGACCAGCGGTATGCTTTCAAGTCGACGGCCGTGAACGGCATTGCAAGCGTGTGGGATGAGAACGTTCTGGAGCACCCGATCTCCATGGACCAGCCGAAGGTCTGATCCTTCCTCACACCCCCAACCACTCCGCCACCCCCCTACCAAACAGCAGGATGGCAGCCGCAAAGACAAAGAGCAGCACGATGAACCAGATGGGTTCATCGATGCGGTTGCGGGCCGACTGGCGCAGCAGCAGCAGGGTGAAGGCGAGATAGACCAGCACGCCGGCGATGGAGGTAGTGCTGACCTGGCCCAGGCGTCCGTCGATGGGGGTCAGGACCAGGACCGAGGGCACCAGGCCGTAGACGAGGGATATCCACCAGCCGCCCAGCGGGGAACGTGCCCTGCTGGCCGATACGGCGGTTTCGGCGCGGGTGTCGGTCTGGTCTTGTCGCATGGTGTCGCCCCCTGTCTGTGGCTTTACGGGCAGGCAGTCGGCCGCGCGGGTGGCCGCTGTCTTCCTCGGTGGCAGCATCTTTACGGGCTGCTCATGTGTACCGGGTCATCCGGGTCTGAAAAGGCGGCCCTGTCCTGCCGCTGCCTGCCCGATGCCAGGTTCTTCGAGTGTATCCAGCAAACGCCTCCTTCCGGCGCTTTGCCCCCTGGTTTTACCCGGCCATCCTTGCGGCGCCGGCCATGCCAGGGGTGCTGAATGAGTGCACACCCCATGGGCTACACTTGCCGTGCGGTCGGTACCGGCCATTTCCGCACGGGAGCCGTTTCCGCATGCGAGCCGTACCCACGCACCGACCGCCCCCTGTCTGCCGTTTCCCCCGATTCACCCCGGTCTCTCTGCCATGGCCTCCTCCTCCACATCCTCTCCCCCTTCGCTCCTGATCATCGGCACGGGCGGCACCATTGCCGGTGTGGCCCCGTCGGCGGGCAGCACAGCCGGCTACCAGGCGGGGGCGCTGCCCATCGGGCAGATTCTGGATTCCGTGCCGGGGTTGTCGGGCCTGGTGCCGGAGGGGCGGCTGGCCACCGAGCAGGTCTTCTCGATCCCCAGTGAACAGATGAGCGGGGCGCACTGGCTGCAGCTTGCGGGCCGGCTGCGGACGTGGCTGAGCGGTGACGAGGCGCCCGATGCCATTGTCATCACGCACGGCACCGACACGCTGGAGGAGACGGCGTTCTTCCTGTCGCTGGTGCTGCCGGCCACGCGGCCGGCGCTGCTGACGGGGGCAATGCGACCGGCCAGCGCGCTCAGTGCCGATGGGCCGGGCAATCTGTACGATGCTTGCCGCTTTGCGCTGGCGGCACGACAGGCCGGCATCGGCGGGGTGTTCGTGAGCTTTGGCGGCCGGGTGCTGCGTGCGGATGCGGTGTACAAGCAGCACGCAAACCGGACGGATGCCTTTGCGCAACGCTTCGGTCAGCCGGTGGCCTGGCTGGAGGCGGACCGGCCGTGCTGGCAGCCGGCGCTGGCGGCCGGAGGGTTGCAGGGGCAGTTTGCAACGCTGGGGCTGGAGGATACGGCTGCCACGGCGGAAGGCGATGCCGCATCGATGACGCTGCCCCCGGTGGGCATCGTGCCCCAGCACGTGGATGCTGACCCGGCCATGGTGGCCTGGCTGCGGTCACGGGGCTGTCAGGGGCTGGTGCTGGCCGGCACGGGCGTCGGCACCATGCCGGTGCCCATGCGGGCGGCGCTGGCCCAGGCGCGCCAGGCGGGCTGTCTGGTGGTGCGTGCCAGTCGGGTACCGGAAGGTTATGTGGGGCGCAATACGGAAGCCAGGCCGGAAGACGGCGACGATGCGCTGGATTTCATTGCAGCCGGCTGGCTGGACGCCCGCAAGGCGCGCATTCTGCTGCAGCTCTGCCTGGCAGCAAAGATGGGTAACGCCCGGGAGATTCAGGCGCTCTTCGAGCGTTGTTCACCGTGAGGCGGCCTTTCCCGGACTGACCTGGCCGTCCCCGCTCAACGCCCGCGTGCTCCCTCCAGCCAATCTAGGCGCTGGGCCAGGCTGCGCACGCCATCGGACCATTCCTCGAACTCGGGCCGCGAGACCAGCACGCCGGTTCCTGAAGCCAGGTGATCGGCCAGGGCGTCCTGCAGCCGGCCGCCAACCTCTGCGGCGTGCACGCGGGCATCACGCCAGAACTGGCCAGCACGATGAGCCGCCACGTCGCCCACCACCTGGCTGAGGTCTTCCTCCACGTCCCAGTGCAGGGCCTTGGCCACATCGCCCAGGGCCTGGGCCAGCATCACATCGCCTTCGATGCGCAGCGTGGCGCCCAAGGCCAGCGGGCCTTCGCGCAGCACCCGAAAGAGCGCATCCACGGTGGGGCGCGCCGTCAGCACCACGGCCGGTTCTTCGCCGGACACAGCAGTCAGCATGCCGTCGACACCGATACGGGCATCGGCCTGCAGGGTGGGCAGGCGCAGAAAGCCCTCGTCGGATGCCGGTTCGGCGCTGACCCTCGGGGCCGCGGCCGAACGCGGAGCAGTGCCCGCCTTCGCGGGACGAGGCGCTGCCTTGCCCCCCTGCCCGCCCGCGGTGGGCGGCAAGGCCCGGATGCGCACCACGTGGCCAGCATGGCTGGCCAGCAGTTCACGCAGCCAGGGCTGCTGGCCGGTGATGTGGTTGATGGCCGACAGCACCAGCTGGGCAACGGGTAGCGGGATCTGGAACATGGTGATATCTCGGGCGGAACTGGCGGCCATTATAGGCATCCGGAGATAACGAGGCATGCTCCAGGACCGCACCTGTCATGAAGCGGCCGGATAGGCCGGCTGCCACATGGCATCCTGCACGGCCTGCACCCAGTTGTCATGCTGGCGGGTGGCCACACCCTCGGCCACAGCCTGCTTGGCCACGGCAACCGCCACAGTGGCGGACGAGGCGCGCAGATTGTCCACGGGCGGGAGCAGCGAGGCCCCCAGCTCCTGCGGGTTGACCTGTCCGGCCACCGCCTGGGCTGCGGCCAGCAGCATGCCGTCGGTGACGTGCCGCGCCCCCGAAACGATGACACCCAGGCCCAGACCGGGGTAGAGCAGCGCATTGTTGCCCTGGCCAATATGGAACTTCGTTCCCTGGTAGCTGACGGGCTCGACGGGAATGCCCGTGGCCACCAGTGCCTTGCCGCCGGACCAGGGGATGGCGTCCGACGGGAGGACCTCGATGCGTTCGGTGGGGTTGGACAGAGGCAGCAGAATGGGGCGCTCCACGCCGGCGCACAGAGCCTCGATCACCTCCTTGGTGAAGGCACCGTGATCGGTGGAGGTTCCGATGAGGATGCTGGGCTTGACCTGCTTCACGACCTCCAGCAGGCCAATCTTGCCGTCCTGCCGTTTCCAGCTGGAAACCTCGGCAGCCGGGCGGGCGTATTCCTGCTGGTAGTCGGGCAACCCCTGCATGTCATCGGTCACCAGACCGTTGATGTCGATCAGCCAGACACGCTTCCTGGCTTCTTCACGGCTCAGGCCGTCACGTTCCATGGCGGCGCTGATCTGGTCGGCCATGCCGGTGCCGGCGGTACCCGCGCCGTACACCACCAGCCGCTGATCGGCAAAGCCCTGTTTCGTCACCTTCAGCCCGGAGATCACGGCCGCCATGACGATGGCGCCGGTTCCTTGCATGTCATCGTTGAAGATGCGGTAGCGCTCGCGGTTCTTCACCAGGATGCGGCGAGCGTTGCCCGGTCCGAAGTCCTCGAAGTGCAGCAGCGCCCGGGGAAACATTTCACTGGCCACCTGCAGATAGGTATCGATGAGGCGCTCGTAGCGTTCGCCACGCACACGGGCATGGCGATTGCCCAGGTAGGCGGGATCGTTGAGCAGCTGCTCGTTGTCGGTGCCCACATCCAGATTCACGGCGATCACCCGGTCAGGGTGGATACCCGCGGCGGCCGTGTAGACAGCCAGCTTGCCAACGGAGATATCGGTACCGTTCACGCCCCAGTCACCGATGCCCAGAATCTCCTCTGCATCCGAGACCACCAGCAGGTCCACGTCATCGGGCCCCAGACCCAGCGTTTCGAAGGATGCTCGAACGTTCTCGGGATGATTCACATCCAGGTACACGGCGCGCGAACGACGGTAGTCCCGGCTCCATTTCTTGATGGCCTCACCGACGGTGGGGTCGTAAACGATGGGCAGCATTTCCACCAGGTGATCAGTCAGCAACCGGTAGTAGAGCACCTCGTTGCGGTTGTGCAGCTGGTCCAGGTAGACGTACTTCTCGATGTCGCTTTCATAGCCGGAGTACTGGCGGTAAGCGCGCGCGGCCTGCTGCTCCAGCGTCTCCACGGCCACCGGCAGCCGGCCGGTCAGTCCATACCGGGCGCGCTCTTCCAGGGTGAAGGCCGTGCCCTTGTTGGTGAGAGGATTCTTCAGGATGTCGGGGGTTTTGCTCATTGTTGGCTCCTGTCGGTGGCATGCGCCCAGCTTGAAGGCACAGCCTGACACGGATACGAACGAGCGGACGGAATTACCCGTTGACACTGCAGGCATTTAGCCAGGGAGGCCCCCCGCGGTGTGATTCATGACGAGGCACCCTTGAAACAAAAACCCGCCCCGACGCATGCACGCGTGGGGCGGGTGTGTGTCTGGCGAGACCAGGGGCGCAACCTCCGTGAAGGTGCCGCCCCCGACCTGCCCGGCGCCGGCAGGCAGCGCCGTGGCCTGGGTGCCGATCAGCCGATCAGTTGGGCTGCTGGATGCCGGCCAGCACCCAGCCGGAAGCGCCGGAGGCGGGGCGGGTGAAGTTCCAGATCTCGGAGAACGGCTCGGCCGGGCTGTTGGGCTCTTCGCGGATGAGGCCGCTGAAGAGCACGCTGGCCACCAGGATGGGGCCTTCCTGGTGCATGCCGGTCAGTTCGGCGTTCAGCTCGACCACTTCGGTGGTCTGCGGGGCGCTGCCGCGCTGCATCATGTCGATGTTCAGCTCGCCGAACATCTCGGGCGAGGTGAACTCGCGCAGGTCGTCGGCGTTGCGGGCATCGAAGGCCGCCTGCAGGCGGACGAACTGGACCTTGGCCTGGCGCACGAAGGCTTCGGTATCGAAACCACCGGGCACCTGCATGGCGGCGGTGTAGCCGCTGACGGTCGAGTCAGCAGCAGGCGCCTGAGCCGCACCGGCGGCCGGCGTCTGGCTGAACAGGCCACCGGCGTTGCTGTTCTGGCGGAACATGTCGTTCTGGCCCTGCTTGCCGCTGTTGTTGAAGGCGTCACGCAGGTTGCCGGCAAACGGGGCCCCGCTGCCGGCCGCCTGTGCCTGCTGCTGTTGCTGCAGACGCTTGCCGAACATGCGGAAGGCAAAGATGGCCAGGCCGGCCAGCAGGATCATCAGCAAGAAGATGCCGGAGCCTTCACCCAGGCCGAAGGCCGAGGCCAGGGCGCTGAGGCCCAGGCCGGCGGCCAGACCGCCCAGCAGGCCCATGCCGAAGCCGGGCCGACGGCCGTTGTTGGCCTGGGCAGCCTGCTGCTGCCGGTTGTTGGCCATGGCGTTGTTCTGCTGAGCCGGCGCGGTACGTTGAATGGTGCTGTTCTGGCGACCGATGCTGCGGCCGCCACCGATCCGGGCGGCTTCGGCGCTGTCGGTAATGAACATGACCGAGCTGGCCAGCACGACCATCAGCATCATCAGGAATTTTTTCATGTGAGTTCCTCTGTCCAAGCGAATGTGTGGTTGGGCAACGGGGAAACTGGGGAAGGCCGAAAATGGGCGCCTTCCCGGGGGCCGAGGGCTCGGCCAGGCTTTTTCGGTCATCTACCGGGCATCTGCCCGGATCGACCACCCAACGTGCACGAAAACACGGTGTGTGGTGTGACCTCCGCCGTAGATGGGGGCGGTCCGCCAAAATACAACAGGATGCGGAAAACCACAATGCCCGTTTGCGCAGCCCCCCGAACCAGCGGGCGGCAGGCCCGACATGCAGCGTACCGCAGGCCGCCCCGGCGAGATCGGGGCAAGGGATCAGGTCAGGCCCGGAATCAGTCCAGCCGCACGCCTTGGTGCAGGGCCACCACGCCGGCGGTCATGTTGAAGTAGCGCACCTGACCGAAGCCGGCGTCACGGAACATCTGGGCCAGGGTTTCCTGGTCGGGGTGCATGCGGATGGATTCGGCCAGGTAGCGATAGCTCTCGGCGTCGTGGGCCACGACCTTGCCGATGAGGGGCAGCACACCGAAGGAGAAGGCGTCGTAGGGGCGACGCAGCGGCTCCCAGACCTTGGAAAATTCCAGCACCAGTGCCTTGCCGCCGGTCTTGAGGACGCGGTGGATCTCCTTCAGGGCCTCTTCCTTGTGGGTCATGTTGCGCAGGCCGAAGGCCAGCGTCACACGATCGAAGCTCTTGTCGGGGAACGGCAGTTTCTCGGCGTCGCACTGCACGGTGGGGACGGTCAAGCCGTCATCCAGCGCCCGGTCACGCCCCACGGCCAGCATGGCGGCGTTGATGTCGGTCATCCAGACCTCGACGCCAGGCTTTTTGGCCATGGCACGGGCCAGGTCGCCACTGCCAGTGGCCAGATCCAGCACCTTCATGCCGGGGCGCAGGGCTGCCTGCCCCACGGTGAAGTGCTTCCAGAGCCGGTGCAGACCGCCCGACATCAGGTCGTTCATCAGGTCATAGCGGCTGGCCACCGAATCGAACACGCCACGCACCCGGCCAGCCTTCTCGGTGGCATCGACCTGCTGGTAGCCAAAGTGGGTTTTCTCGTGGGTGTCGGGCATGAAAGCCTCCGTGAATGGTGTTTTTGTCTGCGGGTGAGAAGCGTGCCTTCACCCGGAAACGGCACGCCGCGGGGCCTGAGATTGCCCCGGCAGCGGCCGGACGCAAGAGGGAGCGAGTACAGGATCAGCCGCCGCAGCCGCCACTGCCACAGCCGCCGCCACCCCCACAGCCGCCGTGGTGCTTGGGTGGGGGAGGTTCGGCGTTGCCGTCGCGGCTGAGCCCCCGGGCCTCAAGCTGCGCCAGGTAGTCCTTCCAGAGGACGTCCTGGTCCTTGCCCAGCTGGTAGAGATAGTCCCAGGAATAGATGCCGGAACCGTGGCCATCGCTGAAGACCGGGCGGATGGCGTAATTGCCCACCTGCTCGATCTCGGTGATCAGGACTTCACGCTTGCCGTACTGCAGCACGGCCTGGTCGGGCGAATGGCCCTGCACCTCGGCCGAGGGCGAATTGACGCGCAGGAACTCGAAGCTGAAGCGGAAGGCGGAGCCGTCACTGAAGTCCACACCCAGCTCGCGCGAGCGCTGGTGGACAACGATGTTGGTGGGAAGCGGGGTATTCTGGGCCAGGCCAGCCATGATGACGGGATTGCAACACCGGGTTGTTGAACAGTGCCTGCCGGGCAGACTCTGATAATCTTCAGACGGGGCCAGGCCCACGCCGATCCTGTGATGGTACCCGATTGGCGCGGGCCGATACGTTCTCGCCCGTCGGTCATCGGCGGCAGACCGTCGGCCGTTGCTGTTTTGCGGCGGCCTCGATATTGTGTGCCCAGTGGCGCGTCACGCAGCCGCCAGGGTTCCTTCCTTCGCCAGCACTCACCAGGAGTTGCATTCCATGTCGAAACACGTTTCCGCCGCCGGCAGCCAGCCGGCCTTGTCCCGCCTGCCGCTGCAGGCTGCTGCCCTGCTGGCCGGCCTGGCGCTGGCTGCCTGCAGCCACCTGCCCTCGTCGAAGGACAGCGCCTCGACCACCACGAAAGAGGCTGCCGCACCGGCTGCTGCCCAGACCGCCCCGGCCCCGGCCAGCAACCTGGAAGTGACCGCCACGATGACGATGAGCTGCGTGCCGACCAAGGAAGCCCAGGCACTGGGTCTGGTGCGCACCGAGGAAGTGCAGGCCGTCTACAAGATGCCGGCCGACAACCAGCCCGGCGATGCCGTGGTGGAGCTGAAGTTCGGCAACAAGGAATACACGCTGCACGAAGGCCCCGCCGCCTCGGGCTCGCGCTATGTCACGTCCGACGCCCTGTCGCCGCGTCACCAGGGTTTCTCGTGGCACAGCAAGCGCAATGAGGCCATCATTGCCGGCCTGGTGCCCGCCAGCGGCGTGAACGAAGTGGTGGACGGCCCGCTGCTCTATCGCTGCCTGGAAGCCAACTGATCCTGAAGGGCCCGCGCCGAAGGCCGGGCCCGGATGAAGATCTTCACGCAGAAAGCGCGCCGGCCAGCCAGCTTCGGAAGGCCGGCAGCGCTGCCGAGACCCGTTCCGCCACGGCACGGTGCTCTTCACTATCAGCCGGGCGCAAGACCGGCGACCAGACCGATCCCGGAAACTGTGGGTCGGACGGCCAGCGACCGATGATGTGCCAGTGCAGATGCGGCACCTGGTTGCCAAAGCTGGCCAGATTCACCTTGGCGGGCCGGAAATGAAGGCGCACGCCGTCTTCAAGCACCGACAGCACGCGCCACAGATACAGCCTGTCGGCATCGGACAGATCCGTCATCTCGGGCAGATGCTGCTGCCAGATGACCCGGAAATAGGCAGGCTGCCCCGCTTCGGTTCCCACGTGAATGACGCGCAACCGCTCGTCCTGCCAGAGAACGTCTTCCCCCGCCGGATGGCAGAGCGGGCAATCGGGGGCTTCCAGGGGGCGAGTGTCAGTCATGCTTGATCCGGCAAAGGCAGGTCAGTCCAGGGCGTCCTTGGGCAGCACCACCATGTAGTTGTCGATGTCGGTGTCGCTGCGCGAGCCCCAGTTGGAGTTGAACAGCACACGAGTGAAATCGGGATTGACGGTGGCCTGCGGCTCGGTCCAGTAGCCATTGTAGGCGCCATGGTGGTAGGCCAGCCCCTTCACCTGCGGATTGGGCGTCAGGCTCACAGCCATCAGCTTCTCGTGCAGCCACTGACGCTTGCCATCGGCCGCGTAGGTGGAGACCAGCACCCAGCCCGGTTTCTTGAAGGCCCGCCCCGAGAAGTGCAGCGCGGTGGCGCTGTGATCCAGGTAGGTCTTGAAGAGCGTCGTGCGCTTGCCGGTTTCCAGGTCGGTCATGAAGACGTCACCGTCGGGGCTCTGATAGTCGATGGAGACATAGACATCGCGCCCTTTCCCGTCCACGGCAATGTCGGAGTGCTCGGACTTGTGGTGCAGCTGGGTATAGTTCTTGAAGTCCAGCGTCCAGGCGCGAGTGCCCACGCCCTCGGTGTCGCCCGAGACCACGCAGCGCTTGCCGCCGGGGCTCATGCTCACGTGGTCAGGCCGGTCACCCTTGGTGTCCATCTTGCCCAGAATGCGGTCTTCCTTCAGGTCCCAGGCAAAGACACCCAGCGAGTGCCACTCGGCATCGTCCACCATGAAGCACCAGTAGCGACCGTCGGCCGAAGGCGCCCCTTCGGCCTTGGTCCAGGCCGCGGCCGCGCCGGGCCAGATCTTCTTCAGGCGGTCGCCGAAGTCTGCCACCTCGCGTACCGAGCCGTTTTTCACGTTCAGCTCGTAGAGCATCATGCCCAGGCCGTTGGCGGGCATGAAGTACAGCAGGTCGGGATCGGTGGGGTGCCACTGCAACTCAGCATCGCCAGCCGGCTTGGAGAGCCTTTCCACATACTCCAGCGTGTTGCCGTCGTACAGGTGCCAGGTGCCGTCGTTGGCACCGATGAGGATGCGGCTGCCATCGGCATTGAAGGCCTGGCGGCGGGAGTAGTCGTGCCGGGCAAAGCGCGCCAGCTTCTCCTCGGCATGATCGGTGACGCGCACCACGCAGTTGCCGTAGGCCGGATCGGCCTCCGGCAGGCCTTTCTTCGGCCGGGGCAGATCGGGCACGCCCTGCCCCGCGCCCGCCTGGGTGTCGATGGACTTGAGCCGACGCTGCTTGTGCTTGGCCAGGAGCGTGGTGCAACCCTTGGTACCGGTGACGGCGGAGATGGAAGAGTCTCCACCACTGCTCCCTGCTCCGCCTCCGCCAGCAGCGCCAACCGTGCCGGCGTCACCACTGCCGGCGGCCGAACAGCCCAGCATTAGCATGGCGGCAGACAGCACCAGCCAGCCGGCGCGCCGTGGACCGGGCCGGGCGAAGCCAGGGTGACTGGAAACAGGGATTCTTGCGGGATGGGCCACCACGGACGTGGCAGCAGACTGCCCGACGCGAACGCGGCGGGCGAGGAACGAGCGAAATTCAGTCATGATGCTGCGCGCAATGGAAAGGCTTGCTGCAGCATTCTTTCATGGAAACGTTGCGCCCATGCCGCACAGCCCAACACAAAACGCAAGAAGCGTGACAGAGATGGCAGGTTGTGTCAGGTCGGACGGGAACGACAGGCACGCCGTCCCTCAGGAAACAGGCGGCAGGCGCGCCGACCGTCGATCAGTCGATCCAGTCGACGCGCGCCAGACGCTTGACGAGCTTCACCCAGGTGGAGACCATGGCAATGGCCAATACGCCGATGCCGATGCCACCGCCGATGACCTTGGTGCGGGCATGGGCCCAGAAGTCATCCATCATGCCCGAGATGGCATTCAGCTCGGTGAACCAGGTGGTGACCACGACGATGAGGGCAACGGCCAGGGCAGTCATCACCGCCATGAGCTTGACGATGGCCAAGCGCTCTGCGTTGTACGATGCAGACGGGGTTGTCGGGGCGGATTGAACCACAGCTGCATCTGCGGGCAGCGTGGCCGACGTGTGGGGGGGCATTTCCGGAAGCTCCGAAACGGAAAGGACGTGCAAGAAAGGGGCTCAGCGCAGAGAATGCTGTATCGCCCCGACAACGACAACCCCCGCCTATCAATAACCCATATTCACGAATCAAATAACATGCTGCAACGCAGCAAAGCCCTGAAGTCGGCCCCGGAAAATCCGTGAAAAAGGCCCGCAGACCGTGCGTCAGACGCCGCTTCTTCCCCGAATGAAGCCGTTTGTCGTCCCTGCAATGCAGCAAGCCCGGGGCTGCACCGATCCCCTGCCAGCCCCCGTCTGTCGGATGAAAGAGACACCCGAACGGGGTGCACCGCAAAAACGGCCTTCATTCATCACATGAACACCGGGCATTCATGATTCAGTCTCAGAAAAGTCCCTTCAGCGAGGCCCACCAGCTGTCGGGCACCCACATCAGCATGCCGGTCATGAACACGTAGCGCAGGAACTTGCCCAGTGCCATCCACAGGATGGAAGGAGCCAGCGGCAGGCGCAGCCAGCCGGCCACGGCACACAGCGGATCACCCACCGCGGGCAGGAAGGAAAACAGCAGCGCACGCGGGCCCAGGCGCTCGAACCACTTCAGGTAATGGGTCTGACGGTCGGGCGCCATGACATGCTTGGCACCACGCCCCATCCAGTAGTTGATGACGCCCCCCAGCGTGTTGCCGGCGGTAGCCACCACCATGGCCAGCCAGAAGAGGTCGGGCCGCATGCTGACGTAAGCAAAAACGGCGGGTTCGGAACCCAGCGGCAGCAAGGTGGCCGAGACGAGCGCCACCACGAAGACGGTGGCCAGCCCGTTCTTGGGCAGCGCAAACCAGGTCAGCGCCTGGTCGAGAAGTGTCTGGAGCATTGAAATGGCCCGGCGGCCGGGCAGCGGGACCATGGCAGGGTCTCACGCCGCCCGAAAGGAGTGCAGCAAAAGCGCCGTATTATAGGGACCGCATTCCTTTATCCCAGCCTGTTCCTCTGCCCATGTCCATCGAGTACCTGAAACGGATCCTGAACGCCCGCGTCTACGAAGTGGCGGAAGAAACGCCGCTGGATCCCGCACCGGCACTGTCGGCCCGTCTGGGCAACCGGGTACTGCTCAAGCGTGAGGACATGCAGCCCGTTTTCTCGTTCAAGCTGCGCGGCGCCTACAACAAGATGGCCAACCTCAGCGCCGAGGAACGTGCCCGGGGCGTGATCTGCGCCTCGGCCGGCAACCATGCCCAGGGTGTGGCACTGTCGGCACGCAAGCTGGGCTGTCGGGCGGTCATCGTCATGCCCGTCACCACCCCCACCCTGAAGGTGGATGCGGTTCGCGCCCGCGGTGGCGAGGTGGTGCTGCAGGGCGAATCCTTCAGCGACGCCTACCAGCACGCCCTGAAACTGCAGGCCGAACAGGGCCTCACCTTCGTGCATCCGTTCGATGACCCGGACGTGATCGCCGGCCAGGGCACCATCGCCATGGAGATCCTGCGCCAGCACCGGGCGCCCGTGGACGCCATCTTCGTGGCCATCGGGGGCGGCGGGCTGATCGCGGGCATCGCCGCCTACGTGAAGGCCATCCGCCCCGGCATCAGGATCATCGGGGTGGAGACCTACGATGCCGACGCGATGCGCCAGTCGCTGGCAGCCGGCCAGCCGGTGACGCTGGACGACGTGGGACTGTTTGCCGACGGCACGGCGGTCAAGCGCGTGGGCGACGAGACCTTCGCGCTGTGCAGGGAGTACGTCGACGACATCATCCTGGTGGATACCGACCAGATCTGCGCGGCGCTCAAGGACGCCTTCGAGGACACCCGGGCCATTCTGGAGCCATCAGGTGCGCTGGCACTGGCCGGCCTGAAGGCCTGGGCCAAGCGCGAGCAGGTGCAGGACCGCACCCTGGTGGCCGTGGCCAGCGGCGCCAACATGAACTTCGACCGCCTGCGCTTCGTGTCCGAACGCGCCGAGATCGGTGAATCCCGCGAGGCGGTGTTTGCCGTGACCATCCCCGAGCGGCGCGGCAGCTTCCTGCAGTTCTGCCGACTGGTGGGCCGTCATTCCGTCACCGAGTTCAACTATCGCATTGCCGATTCCGACAAGGCCCATATCTACGTGGGCATCCAGGTCAGCGGCCGCGAGGAAGCCGGGCGGATCGCCAACCGGCTGCGCACGGCCGGCTTCGAGACCCTGGACCTGACCGACGACGATCTGGCCAAGTCGCACCTGCGCCACCTGGTGGGCGGACGCTCGCTGCTGGCCCGCGACGAGGTGCTGTACCGCTTCGAGTTCCCCGAGCGCCCCGGGGCGCTGCTGCGCTTCCTGGAGGCCCTGCCCGCCGACTGGAACATCTCGCTGTTCCATTATCGCAATCACGGGTCGGACTTTGGGCGCGCCCTGGCCGGTATTCAGGTACCGTTGGAGGACCGGCCCCGCTATGAACAGGTGCTGGCTGCTCTGGGGTACCCGTACCGGAACGAATCGGAACATCCCGCCTACCGCCTGTTCTTGACAGCGGAAAACAACCTGTCCGACACTGCCGGACTGTCAGGACAACCTTTTACACAAATTTCGTCCCCAGAATGAAACGATGCACATATCGCCCGGGGACGTGCGATAGAATACGGCGATGAGAATAGCGATCATTGAAGACGACAAGGCAGTGGCTTCGCAGCTGGTCCATTCGCTCAGCGTGGAAGGGGACACTTGCCATCTTTTCAACGAGGCCGCGTCCTTCCTGGCGGCCCTGCCGCGTGAGAGCTTCGATGCCTGCATCGTCGACCTCATGCTGCCGGGCATGGACGGCAAGGCGCTGGTGCGACTGCTGCGCGAACGCAAGAACCCGCTGCCGGTCATGGTGCTCACCTCGCAGGACGCCGAGAGCGAGGTCATCAGCGCGCTGGATGCCGGTGCCGACGACTTCGTGGTCAAGCCTGCCCGCGCCGGCGAGCTGCGTGCCCGCCTGAAGGCCTTGGTGCGCCGCGCCGGCCTGGGCGACATCCACGGCACCATCTTCGAATACGATCGTTTCCGTTTCGACCTGCAGCGCCAGACCGCGCAGGACAGCGGCCGTATCGTCGAACTGACACAAAAGGAATTCCAGCTGGCGCTGCTGTTCCTGAACAACATCGGCAAGCCGCTGTCGCGCGGGCACATCCGCGAGGCCGTCTGGGGGCGTGATTCCGAGGTGCCTTCGCGTACCATGGACACCCACGTCTCGCGCGTGCGCAGCAAGCTCACGCTGCGGCCGGAAAGCGGCTACCTGCTGGCGCCGGTCTACAGCTACGGCTATCGGCTTGAGCGGCTGCGCGACGAGGGCGAGGATGCCGATGGCGGCGCCCCTGCGCCCGCGGAAAACAGCTGAAAGAAGCCCAACCTGAAGGAAATGGCGTGACCCCCATGGAACGGCCCGACGCCGGCCGCCTTTGCTGTCCGGCACGTCATGGCGGCGTGTGGCTGCTTGCCCTGCTGACTACCCTGCCGGCGGGCCTCACCCTGGCAGAAGGCACATCCACATCAACGGGCGGCACGCCGGCCGCCCCGTCGGCAACGGCCAAGCCCGCCGACAACGAAATCCTCCTCTACCACGTCCAGCCCGGCGACACGCTGCTGGGCCTGTCGCGCGAAAAGCTCGACACCCCCGAGCGCTGGCGCGACGTGCAGAAGCTCAACCACATCGGCAACCCGCGCCATCTGCAGCCAGGCACCACGCTCAGGATGCTGCCCGGCTGGCTCAAGCCCAAGGTGGCCCAGGCCCTGCTGGAATCAGCCTCCAACCAGGTGAAGCTGAACGGAAAGCCGGCGCATGATGGCGCCGCCATTCCCGAAGGCACCACGGTACAGACCGGCCCGGACAGCGCCGCCGTCATCACCCTGCCCGACGGCACGCGGCTGCGCATTCCGTCGGCCACCGAGGTGCGGCTGGAGCGGCTGCGCGCCTACCACGGCGAACGCCATCTGGACGCCGGCTTCCTGCTCCGGCACGGCAGCATCGAGCCCGACTCTCCGGGTAAGCGCAGCCGCCCACTCAACATCAGGACGCCTTCGGGCAACGCCGCCGTGCGCGGCACGCACTTCCGCGTGCATGCCGAAGGCCAGCGCAGCACGGTGGAAGTGCTGCGCGGCCGGGTGGCCGCCGGCAACCGCAAGTCCACGGCCGACGTGGACGCGGGCAAGGGCGCCTGGTTCACGGCCAAGAGCAAGCCCGTGGTGGCCCAGCTGCTGCCCGCCCCCGATCTGGGCGGCATCCAGGGCCGCACCTGGACGCAGACCGCCCCGCACCTGCCACTGCCCGCTCTCGCGGGCGATGCCGCGGCCTACCACGTGGAAGTCTCCACCCGGCCCGACTTCAGCGCCGTGCTGCTGGACACCCGCACCCGGGAACCCGGCTTCGTGCTGCCGTCGCGGCAGGACGGCCCCCACTATGTGCGCGTCAGCGCCATCTCGCGCACGGGCATCGAGGGCTATGTCGGCACCACCGAGGTGCAGGTCCTGGCCCGTCCGCTCCCGCCCCGGCTGCAGCCGCAGCCTGACGAGGTGCAGGTCGACGACCGGCCTGTCCGATTCCGGTGGCTGGACACGCCCGACACGTCTGCTGCGGGCGGCACGACCGAGGCGGGCGGCAAGACGTCCAGCGCGGCAGACCGCACCTACCGCATCCAGGTCGCTGGCGACGCCGAGTTTGCCCAGGTGCTGCACGACGAGGTGGCCATCCACCCCGAGGATCTCATCCGTCTGGACACCCGCAAACCGCTGGAGCGCTGGTGGCGGGTGGCCTGCGTCGAGAAGGGGCGACAGGGCCCATGGAGCGAACCCCAGAAATTCCGGCTGCGTGTGGGGGCGCCCATCATCGAGGCCCGCCCTCTGCCGGCCGTGCGTACGGGCAGCGATGAGCCCGTGCGTACCGGCCACGGTGACTTCCTCCTGCTCTCTCCTCGCTGACCCGCGCCGATGATCCGCTTCCTTCGGCGCCTGCTGGGCAGGATGGCCCGCTCTGCCCCGCGCGACCGGCCCCTGCTGGAATGGAGCCTGCTGACGACCCTGCTGCTGGCGGGCACCATCTGGTTCGGGCCCTGGCCGCAGTACCTGACCAGCGACCAGCGCATTCCCGACCCCACCAACGGCACGGACCATGCCTCGCCGCCCGACTACCTGAGCCTGCGCCTGTACGACCTGGCGCTGGGCTACGATGCCCGGCCCCCCTCCGGTCAGGTGGTGATCGTGGACATCGACGACATCAGCATGCTGCAGGTGGGACGCTGGCCCTGGCCGCGTCCGGTACTGGCCGCGCTGATCAACCGCATCGCCGAAGGCCGCCCTGAAGCGCTGGCCATCGACATCCTGTTTGCCGAGGTCTCGTCCCGCCCAAACGACGACCAGCTGCTGCGCACCGCGCTGCAGAATGCCGCACGCCAGGGAACCCGCATCATTCTGGCCGTGGGCAAGGAAGAAGGCACCAACAACTACCTGCCGCTCTACCCGCTGGACCTCATCGCGGCGGGCAACACGCTGGGACACATCACCTTCCATTCCGGCCGCGACGGCCTGGTGCGCGGCCTGTACATGGAAGAAGGCCACCTGCCGGCGCTGTCCTGGGCCCTGGTGGACCGCACGGCCCAGAGCAACCGCAACGAGACGCTGAACATGCTGCTCGAGCGGCGCTGGGACGTGCAGGATCCCATGCTGCCCGGCGCGCTGAAGCAGCTGCCGCCGACCCTCTCGGCCGCCGCCCTGCTGCGCGGTGACATCTCGCCCGACCAGCTGAAGGGGCGCAAGGTCCTGCTGGGCAGCACGGCCATCGGCTCGGGCGACTTCTTTGTGAGCCCTCTGGAAGATGCCCGGCCCCGGCGCATCTCGGGGCTGGAGCTGCATGCCGTCGCCGCCGAAGCGCAGATCATCCATCACTTCAAGCAGCCGCTGTCGGCCCCCCTGCAGGGCAGCATCGAAGTCCTGGTGGTGCTGCTCACCATGCTGCTGCTCTACCGCACCAGCCCGTTCCTGGGCCTCATCATCGTGGTGGTGGCCAGCTGCCTGATCCTGCTGGCCAGCTGGCTGGCCTTCCGCGCCGGCTGGTGGCTGGCCCCGGGCGACATGCTCATCTCCATCTGCCTGGGCTACCCGCTCTGGAGCTGGCGACGGCTGTCGGTTGCCTCGACAGGCCTGCTGCGCCAGGCCCGCTCCCTGGAGCTGTTTGGCGGCGTCTTCGGCGCCCGCAGTGCAGAACCTGTCTCGCACGAGCCCATCTCGGCCCAGCTCAACCGCGTGCAAATGGCCGCCCAGCAGGTGGCCAAGCTCAACCGCTTCCTGTCGGACAGCCTGCAGAGCCTGCCCCACCCGGTCCTGGTGGCCGACCACGAACAGCGGCCGCTGCTGCGCAACCAGCGCTTTCTCAACGCCTTCGGCAACGTGGGCGAATGCTGCACCACCCTGTCGGACTGCTTCCGGACCATCTTCGGCAAGCTGCCACGCAATTTCCAGGACGAGCCCTGCCAGCTGGCCGGTGAATACCAGGACACGCAGGGCCGCCACTGGCGGGTGGACGTGGCGGCCACCGGTGCCAGCGCCGACGAGCGCCGCTGGATGATCCAGTTCGTGGACCTGACGGCCCGCCGCCTGGCCGACCGCGAGCGCGAGGAGACCCTCTCCTTCCTGTCGCATGACCTGCGCTCGCCCCAGGCCACCATCCTGGCCATCATCGAGAAACTGCGCACCACCACCGACAGCACCGAGCGTGGCGCCGGTCTGGACGAGCTGGCCCGCCAGTCGCGCCGCGCGCTGGAACTCACCGACGGCTTCCTGGCCTACACCCGCGCCGAGATCAAGCCCATCCAGCCCGAGGAGCACGACCTCAACGACCTGCTCACCGAAGTGATCGACCTGGCCTGGTTCTCGGCCAACGCCAAGAAGGTCCGCCTGACCTTCAACCCGGTGGACGCGGCCATCCTGCGCTGCGACGCCGACCTGCTGCGCCGCGCCTTCTCCAATCTGGTGGAGAACGGAATCCGCCACAGTCCCATCGACAGCAGCATCGAAGTGACATTGATCAATCAGGCACCGCATTTCCGCATTACCATCCGAGACCACGGCCCCGGCGTGCCGCCCGACAAGCAGGCGCTCATCTTCAAGCCCTTCTGGCAGTCGGCAGGTTCCGAGACCACCGGCAAGAAGTCGTCCCAGGGCAGTGCCGGGCTGGGCCTTGCCATGGTTCACAAAGCCATTGCGCGCCACGGCGGTACCATCCGTGTATTCAATCACCCCACCGGGGGCGCATGTTTTGAAATCTGCCTGCCGCAAAGCATGCAGGACGTATAGATGCATTCGACATGGCGTTGCTGACGCTCGGACTCAACCACAACACGGCGCCCGTGGCGCTGCGTGAGAAGCTCGCCTTCCCCACCAAGGAGGCGATCGGCACGGCCCTGTCCGATCTGCGTGGCCACCTGAAGTCGCTGGCCCCGGAAGCCGCCATCCTGTCCACCTGCAACCGCACCGAGATCTACTGCAAGACCGACGCCCCCGACGAGGCCGGTCAGGCACTGACCGAGTGGATCGGCCGCCACAAGGGCGTGGACGGTGAAGGCAACCTGGCCGAGCACCTGTACCTGCTGCCCAACCAGGGCGCCGTGCGCCACGCCTTCCGCGTGGCCAGCGGGCTGGACTCCATGGTGCTGGGCGAACCCCAGATCCTGGGCCAGATGAAGACGGCTGCGCGCGTGGCACAGGATTCCAACATGCTGGGCAGCCACCTGCACCAGCTGTTCCAGCGCTCGTTCTCGGTGGCCAAGGAAGTGCGCACCCAGACGGCCATCGGCGCCCAGTCAGTCTCGATGTCGGCCGCCAGCGTGCGCCTGGGCGAGCAGATCTTCGAGAACCTGGCCGACTGCTCGGTGCTGCTCATCGGCGCCGGCGAGATGATCGAACTGTGCGCCGCGCACTGGGCGCCCCACCCCCGGCGGATGGTCATTGCCAACCGCACGCTGGAGCGCGCCCGCCCCCTGGCCGAGCGCTTTGGCGCCACCACCATGGCGCTGTCCGACCTGCCCCAGCAGCTCGAGAACTTCGATGTGGTGATCTCCTGCACCGCCAGCAGCCTGCCCATCATCGGGCTGGGCATGGTGGAGCGCAGCGTGCGCCAGCGCCGTCACCGCCCGGTGCTGATGATCGACCTGGCGGTCCCGCGCGACATCGAGGACGAAGTCTCGCGCCTGGACGATGTGTTCCTCTACACCGTCGACGACCTGCGCGAAGTGGTCGATGCCGGCCTGGAAGGCCGTCGCCTGGCCGTGGCCGAGGCCGAGAGCATCATCGACACCCAGGTCAACGCCTTCATGAACTGGATGGTGCAGCGCCAGAGCGTGCCCCTCATCCAGGAACTGCACGCCCGCGGCGACGCCGTGCGCCAGCAGGAAGTGGAGCGCGCTCGCAAGATGCTGGCCAAGGGCGAAGACCCTGCCGTCGTGCTGGAAGCGCTTTCCAGGGCGCTTACCGCCAAGTTCATGCACGGCCCCACCACCCTGCTGTCCCATCACGCCGGCAAGGATCCCGAACTGGCCAACATGCTGTCCGGCCTGCTGCCGGTTCCCCGGGGCGGACGGTAACGGGAAGGGAGATCGGCGGCGCGTTGGTTAGAATGCCCGCCGAACCCCTTCACGCATCGCCATGAAAGAATCCCTGCGGGCGCAGCTGGACCGCATGCAGAACCGGCTGGAAGAACTCAACGCCCAGCTGGCCAGCGAAGACATCGGCAAGGACATCAGCCTGCTGAAAAAGCTCAACCAGGAGCACGCCGAGACCAGCGAGGTGCTGGACACCTACGCCCTGTGGAAACAGGCCGGCGCCGACCTGGAGGCCGCCCGCCAGATGCGCGAAGAGCCCGACATGCGCGAGTTCGCCGACGAGGAGATCGCCGACGCCGAGACCCGCCTGCAGGCTACCCAGGAGCGCATCGAGTACCTGCTGCTGCCACGCGACCCCGACGATGCCCGCAACGCCATCCTGGAGATCCGGGCCGGCACCGGCGGTGACGAAAGCGCCCTCTTTGCCGGCGACCTGCTGCGCATGTACCTGCGCTACGCCGAACATCGCGGCTGGCAGACCGAGATCCTGTCGGCCAGCGAATCCGAACTGGGCGGCTACCGCGAAGTCATCGTGCAGGTCAGCGGCCAGCAGGTCTACGGACGGCTGCGCTACGAATCCGGTGCGCACCGCGTGCAGCGCGTGCCCGTCACCGAATCCCAGGGGCGCATCCACACCTCCGCCTGCACCGTGGCCGTCATGGCTGAAGCCGAGCCCACCGGCGACATCGAGATCAGCCCCGACGACCTGCGCATCGACGTGTTCCGTGCCTCCGGCGCCGGCGGCCAGCACGTCAACAAGACCGAATCCGCCGTGCGCATCACCCACCTGCCCACCGGCATCGTGGCGGAATGCCAGGACGACCGCTCGCAGCACCGCAACCGCGACAAGGCCATGACCGTGCTGCTCACCCGCCTGCGCGACGCCCGCGAGCGCGAGCGCGCCGCCGAGACCTCCGCCCACCGCAAGAGTCTCGTGGGCTCGGGCGACCGCTCCGAGCGCATCCGCACCTACAACTTCCCCCAAGGGCGGCTCACCGACCACCGCATCAACCTCACCCTCTACAAGCTGCAGACCATCATCGACGGCGACCTGGACGAACTGACCGACGCCCTGATGAAGGCCCGGCTGGCCGAACTGGCAGCGGAGCGGGCTGAGGGGTGAGACCTCGCACGGCCCCGGTCGGGCTGTGCGAGCGATCTACCGGCGTTCCCTGGCGGCTCATGCCGTCTTCCCGTCTCTGCCCTCATGTTCAATCACGCAGCGGGCGCGCCCAAAGATGACCCCCTGATCACGCGATGACTTCCCCCCTGCTTCCAGGCGAGCCCGCTGTCGATACCGCCCCCTCCATCGACGACCTCATCCGCCACAGCCAGCTGCCCCGGGCCGAGGCACGCCGCCTGCTGGCCTGCCTCACCGGCCAGCCGCTGACCTGGTTCATGGCCCACGGTGACGATCCCGCCGACCCGGACATCGCCGCCCGCTTCCAAGCCCTGGCCGAACGCCGCCGCGCCGGCGAACCCCTGGCCTATCTGCTGGGCCAGCAGGAGTTCTACGGCCGCCCCTTTGCCGTCTCGCCCGCCGTGCTCATTCCCCGGGCCGACACCGAAACCCTGGTGGAAACCGCGCTGGAGCAGCTCACGCTGCTGCGCCAGCAACGGCGCGCCGTCCCTCTGTCCCTGCTGGAACTGGGCACCGGCAGCGGCATCATCGCCATCACCCTGGCGCTGGAGGCTCCGGACACCGAGGTGCATGCCGTCGAGCGTTCCCCCGAGGCCCTGGCCATGGCGCAGCAGAATGCAAAGGCCCTGGGCGCCGACCGCATCCACTGGCACGCGGGCAGCTGGTGGCAGGCGCTGGCCAGCCCCCGACACTTCGACCTGATCGTCTCCAATCCCCCCTACATCGCCGCCGGTGACCACCACCTGCAGCAGGGCGACCTGCGCTTCGAGCCGCCTCAGGCCCTGGCGGCCGGTCCCGACGGGCTGGATGACCTGCGCATCATCATCGGCGGCGCCCCCGCCCACCTGAGCCCCGGCGGCTGGCTGCTGCTGGAACACGGCTACGACCAGGAGGCCCCTGTGCAGGCCCTGCTGCGCGACGCAGGCTTTGCCGAGGTGTTCACCCGACGCGACCTGGCCGGGCAGCCGCGCGTGAGCGGGGGGCGGTGGCTGGGGGACGGGCGCAGGTAGGCCCATCCAACCGTCAGGCCTGGCCAAGTAGGCGCTACCAAGCAGGCCGGGCCACGCCAAGCCAATCGGCCCCAAACAGGGCAGACATCGGGTCCGATCGCGCCCGGGCCGAACAGGGCCAGACGACAGTCCCCTCGCCGTAATCTGGCTGTGCGGCGAGGATAGGCGCCATGACGGGTGCCTAGCGCCAATAGAGGTAATGGATCCTCAAATAGAGGTAATTTCACGCTGAAATTACCCATTTACGGACTGCTTTACCCCCTTTCTTGCCTCCATTTCGCCTCATTTTGGCTGAAATTCACGCCAAAACAGGCTCTGAATGGCAGAACAATGGGGTAATGGATCGCATAAATGGGTAATTTAGGCCGAAATTACCCATTTAGAGGACTATCATTACCCCTATTCTCCTCACTGCCCCCTTCCGATGCGATCCCTCACCGCCGACTATCTGGACAGGCTCCGCTTCACCCACTCGCAGCTGGCCACCCTGCGCGCACTCGGTGAGTTCCAGGGCAAGCAGCAGCTCTACCGTGTCCAGCTGCCCGAAGTGCTGAAGGGACTGCAGAAAGCGGCCACCATCGAATCCACCGAGTCCTCCAACCGTCTGGAAGGCGTCATCATCTCCACCCAGCGCCTGCACGCCCTGATGCTGAAGGACGCCACGCCCCGAAGCCGTTCCGAACAGGAGATCGCCGGCTACCGCGACGCCCTGAACCTGATCCATGAAAGCGGCAAGGAGATGCCTTTCTCGGAAGGCACCATCCGGCAGCTGCACGGCATCATGTACCGCTACATGCCCCAGCCCGGCGGACAGTGGAAAGCCACCAACAACGACATCATCGAGCGTCAGCCGGACGGACGTTCCCGCGTCCGCTTCGCCCCCGTGTCCGCCCACCTCACCCCGATGGCCATGGCGGACCTGATCGCCCACTACCGATCTGCCCTGGATCAGCACCTGGCCGATCCCCTCGTGCTGGTGCCCCTGGCCATCCTGGACTTTCTCTGCATCCACCCCTTCCCCGACGGCAATGGCCGCATGGCACGCCTGCTGACCCTGCAGCTGCTCTACCACTTCGACTACGCTGTCGGGCGCTTCATCAGCCTTGAACGGCTCTTCGAGGAATCCAAGGAAACCTACTACGAGACCCTGGAAGCCAGCTCCCAGGGCTGGCACGACGGCCAGCACGACAGCATGCCCTGGCTCAACTACTTCTGGGGCGTCCTGCTGCGCGCCTACCGAGAATTCGAGACACGCGTCGGGACGCTGGAACATGGCCATGGCGCCAAGGGCGAGCGTGTCCGTGCAGAAGTTCTAAGACGCCAGCACCCCTTCGCCATCTCGGATATCGAGGAGGCCTGTCCTGGCGTCAGTCGGGACATGGTCCGACATGTGTTGCGCACCATGAAGGATGAGGGACTCATCACGCCGGAGGGCAAGGGGCGCGCTGCGAGATGGCGACATTCGGCGGATGGCTCTTCATCGTCTTCGTAGATCGCCGGCATCCACCATGCCCATGGATTTCCTTCTGTCGGCGCATGGCTACCCAGGCTGCGATCTCGGCAAATCCGGTAAGGTCGATGTCATCTCCTGCACAAGGAGGCCATCATGCAGAAGTACCTCTCCATCGCCTTGATCCTCACCGGCATTCTGCACAACATCCTCGGCATCGCCACCATGCACGACACCCTGCACCGGATGTGGCGGGAAGGCCTCGTCGCCAGCGTGCAGATAAACGATGCGAGTTACGCCCTGCTGTGGTTCCTGGTGGCCGGGTTTGCGTTGATGCTCATCGGTACCACCTTCTGGCAGCTGGCCAATGCGGGGCTGCTGGGCTGGCCGCCCATCCTGGGGCTGTTCCTGCTGGCGGCTACCATCTGCATCGTTTATCCCAAACCCGGCCCCTTCCTGCTGCTGGCCATTTCCGGTGCGCTTGTCGTGGCGCAGTTGATTTCCCCGAACACAGCGCAGGGATCATGAGAAGCAAGAGCCAGATCATCCACCACACCGACCTGGCCATGGTGCGCAATTTCAAGGAGTAGGTTTTCAACGTTTGAGGGGCTTCAGCAAGTTCTCCGCCTCCTCCATCGCCTTCTTCAACCTGGCATTGGGCTGGAACGGCTTGTCCAGCCCATCCAGAAAGCAGCGCGATTCCTCCGGCGAGAGAACGACCGCCGCGCTGGCGGCGGGTGCCTGATCGGCTTCGTTCAGGACAACGCGCTGCTCTGCCCGACAGGCCCACGACATCTCCCGCCGTGCAGCCCCTCCGGCAACGGGGCCCGTCCCCCTCACCCCTCTTCCCGCGCCGCCCCGCGCCGCATCCACGCCACCACCACGCCCAGCACGATGGCCACGGCCGCAAACGGCAGCCATTCCAGCGAATAGGCCTTCAGCGGCAGGTGCTGCGAGAAGTCGGTGCCGGCCACCGACAGGATGGACACGACCATGACCAAGCCGACGGCCAAGCGCTGGGCCTGCAGCGGCAGGGGCGTGACGAAGGTCTCGATGAGCATGATGATCAGGATCGTCATCACGACCGGGTACAGCACCATCAGCACGGGCACGGACTTGTCGATGACGGCACTCAGGCCCTGGTTGGCCAGCAGAAAGCCGATGAGCGAGCAGATCACGGCATAGGTGACATAGCTGATGCGCGGGAAGATGTCGTTGAAGAATTCGGACACGGCGGTCACGAGGCCCACCGAGGTGGTCAGGCACGCCAGCGTGACGATGACACCGAACAGCACGCGGCCGAATTCACCAAAGGTGCTGTAGGCGGCGGTGGTGAGCAGGTAGGTCCCCAGGTCCTGGCCCCGCTCCTTCAGATCGGCAAGGACGGCGGGATCCACGGGCAGGCGGTTGCTGAACCAGCCCAGACCCACGTAGATGATGGCCAGCGCGGTGGCGGCCACGATGCCGGCCAGCGAGGTCTGCACGATGAGCTGGCGCCGCTGGGCCGGGGTGAGCACGGCTTCATTCAGGGCGGCCACGCTGCCGTCACCCTGGGCACTCCGGGTCAGCATGCGGGCCCGGATGGCGGTGATGACGATGACCGAGAACGCGACTGAGGCCAGCACATCCATGGTGAGGTAGCCGTTGACGAAGCCGTTCAGGTAGGCGGCAGCGCCGGTGGACTGGACATCCGTCAGCGTCGGCGGACGGCCCCAGAGCCACCAGGCCGCCTTGCCGATGAGCGCCAGGATGCACACCAGCAGCACGGGCGTGAGGATGGCGCCGATGCGCTCGACCATCTTGGAGGGATTGAGGCTGAGCCACAGCGTGATGCCGTAATAGACCAGGCTGAAGATCAGCAGCGAGGTGCTGCCCGGTTCGCCCAGGAAGGGCACCACGGCCATTTCATACGAGGTGGCACCGGTGCGCGGGATGGCGAAGAAGGGCCCGATGGTGAGATAGACGACCGCCAGAAAGAGCAGCGAGAACCACGGGTGGATGCGGTCGAGCGCGGTGCGGTATCCGTCCTGGTAATAGGCACTGACGATGATGCCCAGCAGCGGCAAGCCCACGCCCGTGGACACGAAGCCCAGCAGTGCCGGCCAGAACGTCTGTCCGCTTTCCAGGCCCAGTGCCGAGGGGAAGATGAGGTTCCCGGCGCCAAAGAAGATGGCGAACAGCATGAAGCCGATGACGAAAGTATTCTTGTTCACTGTCATGAGGGATAGGCAATCGGCCGCACGCCAGCCGACCAGGCACCCGTGCAGACGCCAGTGCCGGATTGAAAACCGGGCCGCCGTGTTTCCTCGCGGCCACAGGCAGGATAACATCCGCTGTCTTTACCCGACCAGTATTCTGGCGGCCCCCCTTTTCCATCGTGTGGAGGTCCCCCATGGACGCCAAGGAATTCATTCACCAGACCGTTACCGAGCACCCCGTCGTCCTGTTCATGAAGGGCACGGCGCAGTTTCCCCAATGTGGCTTCTCCGGCAAGGCCATTCAGGTGCTGAAGAACGCCGGCATCAAGCAGCTGGTCACCATCAACGTGCTGGAAGACGCCGAGGTCCGCCAGGCCGTCAAGGACTACTCCAACTGGCCCACCATTCCGCAGCTCTACATCAATGGCGAGTTCATCGGCGGCGTGGACATCATGGCCGAGATGGCCGAATCGGGCGAGCTGCAGAAGCTGATTCCGGAAGGCAACAAGGCCGCCTGAGCCAGCAAGGCCGACTGAAAAGTCGCCCGAAGGGAGCCCGGCACCGGCCGGGTTTCCCCTTCCCTCCTGCGCGTCCACGCCTCTGCCGTCGCGCTGAAACAGCAGAAGACCAGAGCAGCAGGGCCGCCGGGTGCGGCCCGAAGGCCCGCAGACCTGCAAACACGCTAGACCTGCAGACTTGCGTGGGCGAAGACACGCAGACCCGAAGGCCTGCTCAGCCGCGGACCCGCCGTCTTTTTCGTGCTCGATCAGGCCAGCCCGGTCGCCTCGTCCAGACCCAGGTGGATGTTCATGGCCTGCACGGCCGCGCCACTGGCGCCCTTGCCCAGGTTGTCGATGCGTGCCACCAGCATGCACTGATCGTCATTGCCAAAGACAAAGAGATCGGCGCGATTGGTGTCGTTGCTCCCCTGCACGTCGAAGAAGCCGCCTTCGGGTGCCGCATCCAGCGCCGCCACCTGCACGAAGCGCTCGCCCGCATAACGGGCTGCCAGTGCGGCATGAATGGCTGCCCGGTTCACGTCCCGCTGGCCGGCAGCGCGAATCCGCACCAGATCCAGCGGCACGGACACCGCCAGCCCCTTGTAATACGGTGCTACCACCGGCAGGAACACGGGCGCCTGCGCCAGGCGGGCATAGCGCATCATCTCGGGCAGGTGCTTGTGGGTGAGCCCCAGCGCATAGGGGCGCGGTGCCAGCAGCTTGCGAGCCTCTTCCGCCGACACCTCGGCCTCGGCAGTCGCGCCGCCTTCGGTGACTGAAGCGCCGCGCCCGTCGTCGCTCATCCCCAAGGCTGCCAGCGCGGCCCGGTACTGGGCGATCATCTTCTTGCCGCCCCCCGAATAGCCGGTATGCGAGGTGGCCGACAGCGGATGCTCGGCTGGCAGCAGCCCGGCATCCATCAGCGGCCGCACGGCCAGAATGAAGGCCGTGGCGTGGCAGCCAGGGTTGGCAATGCGCTTGCTGTCGCGGATGCGCTGGCGCTGCTCCGCGTCCAGCTCGGGCAGGCCGTAGGTCCAGGCCGGGTCCACCCGGTGGGCCGTGCTGGTGTCGATGACGCAGGTGGCGGGGTTGTCGACCAGCGCCACCGATTCGCGGGCAGCTGCGTCGGGCAGGCACAGGAAGGCGACATCGGCCGCGTTCAGCAGTCGCGCCCGCTCGGCCGGGTCCTTGCGCAGCGCCGGGTCGATGCGCAGCACCGTGACATCGCTGCGCCGGCGCAGATACTCGTCGATCTGCAGACCGGTCGTTCCTTCCTGTCCATCTACAAAGACCTTGTGAACACTCATCTTTTCATCATTCCTGGGTCATGCCATGCGGCCTGGCAACGGCCGGAAGCAGGCAGCTTGCTGATTCCGAACGGGTTTCGCGCACGTCCATGGCGGGTGCCCCGATAGTGTGTCACAACCCGGGGGGGATGCCGTTTCCACCCGGTTTTCGCTCCCTCCCGGTAGCGGCCTTTCCCAAGTGAGGAATGGCCTTTCCCAGACAACGGCCTCCATGCCAGAGCGATGGCCTGGCTTTACCTGAGCCTGACTTTACCTGAGCGCGCCCCATCCATGACCGGGACGCCTGCTGCCGATTTGCATCCCGATGCCCGGCGCTGCACACTCACTCCTTCCTCCTTCTTCCCTCTCCGTCATGCCCCGTCGTCTCATCATCGCCATCACCGGTGCCAGTGGCGCCATCTTGGGCGTGCGCCTGCTGGAATACCTGCGCCTGCAGCCCGACATCGAGACGCACCTGCTGGTCTCGTCGGCTGGCTGGCAGACCGTGGTGACGGAGCTGGACCGCAGTCGGGCCGAGGTGGAGGCGCTGGCCGACCATGTCCATCCGGTCAAGGACATCGGCGCCAGCATCGCATCGGGCTCCTTCGCCACCGAGGGAATGGTCGTGGCCCCCTGTTCGATGCGCACACTGGCGGCCATCGCCATGGGGCTGTCGGACAACCTGATCAGCCGCGCCGCCGACGTGGTGCTGAAGGAGCGCCGCCGTCTGGTTCTGCTCACGCGCGAGACGCCGCTGAACCTGGCCCACCTGCGCAACATGACGGCCGTGACGGAAATGGGCGGCATCATCTGCCCACCGGTACCAGCCTTCTACCAGCGTCCGGCCGACCTGGCCACGATGATCGACCACATGGTGGGACGGGTGCTGGACCTGTTCAACATCGAGCAGGGGCTCAATCCGCCGTGGGATCCTCCTGCCCGGCGAGGACAGCCCAGACAGGGCGAAGAGAATCCATAGCCAGCGCAAAGCGCAATCGCGCACATCTCCTTCGCACATTCAAGGAGATACTGCCCTCTCGATGAAAGGAGGTCAGCCATGCGAAGGCATCATGACAATCGCAAGGGATACGCTTTCCGCGCCTGGCTCTGGCGGCTGGTGCCCAGCGAGGCATGGATGGTGCGGATCTTTCACGGGTTGATCGCAGCCGCCGTGTACTACATGGCCTACGCGTTCGTGTACTGGACATCGCGCGATCGGGCCGTCATCGACCAATGCGGTGTCTACGCGACCCAGCAATGCACCGAGGCTGCCAGAAAGGCCTTCGACGAGAACGGGTGACGGAAAGGCCCGTCCTCCTTGATGCAGGGGTGGGTGCAGACGGCCACCCCGCGCAGCCCGGACGTGCTGCATCACTGGGCAAGATCACTGCGACGCGCCAGCAATTCACCCAATTAATATATTCACGATACGTCCATACGGTCACATCGAGACAGGATTCGATATGAATTCTTATAATTCATAATATGGCGCAACATTGCGCTAACAAAACCGCCCAAAAATCCACGATATCGCATCAAAACGCGCTACAAGCGTGCTAACCTGAATCTGCCGAAGGCACCGCGAGAACGGGCGGGCTGGCGTGGCTCGTCATTCACAAAACTCATGAACGGGCTCACGCCTCTGTAGCCCCCATCCGGAGACAGGGTCCCGATACGTGCGGTACAGGCCCCGGCTGCGCAGCCCGACACACAGGGACGCACCGCAGCCCTGCTGAATGCCCTCTTCGGAACACCCCCGACCCGCGGCGCTGTCTGCGTGTTCAAACTCAAGGAAGGAAGCAAGACCATGAGAAAGAGTGCCCAATCCGTTTTCCTGGCGATGTCCGCCTTTGCAGCCCTGTCCTTTTCCGCCGCTGCCGTGGCCGAGGAAGGGGCCTACATCCAGGGCGACATCGGCCTGGGTCACCTGAAGGTCGACGACAACGAGAAGCTGCGCGTCAGCAACGTCGGCAGGAAGATCAAGGACTCGTACCACGAATCGGGCTTCATGCCGCGCCTGTCGGTCGGCTATGCCCTGGGCAACGGTCTGCGTGTCGCGGGCGACTTCACCCACTACAAGGAGATGAAGGAAAGCTACGATGCAGCCAACGGCGCCACGCAGAATGCCGGCGTCAAGGCCAATGGCTTCGGTGTGTCGGCCATCTATGACTTCGACTACGGCAGCGACTTCGTTCCCTACGTGGGCGCCCGTCTCGCAGCCAACAAGCTGAAATACTCGGCAGGCTACGCCGCCGCCGGCCAGCGCTTCTCGACCAGCAAGAGCAAGACCAAGGCCGGCTATGGCCTGCTGCTGGGGTTTGGCTACAAGCTGTCCAACGAGATGACGCTGGACGCCGGGTACCGCTACAACCACATGGATTCCGACCTGAACGCCCACGAGGTGTCGGTGGGTCTGCGGTACTACTTCAACTGATCCATGGCGGGCTCTGGCAGTCGGTCTCCGACGCGGACTGCCGGAGCCCGGGCCGCAACATCTCCCTGCGCGCCGTGGCCGACACCGGATACATCGAACAGTGCGCGAATGCCCCGCCATGTCCGGCGGCAGCGCCCGCTGCCACCAAGCCGCCACGCTATCATGACAGGCATCAAGACGCTTTCCCGTTCAAGAGGACGACGCTATGAGACTGATCCTGGTGTGGCTCATCAATGCTGCCGCCATCTTCCTGCTGCCCTACATCCTGGCCGCCGTGCACATCAAGGATTTCGGCACCGCCATGCTGGTCGCACTGGTCATCGGCCTGCTCAACACCTTCATCCGGCCGGTACTGTTCGTGCTCACGCTGCCGGTCAACGTGCTCACGCTGGGGCTCTTCACGCTGGTGCTCAATGGCCTGATGTTCTGGGTCACGTCCCGCCTGGTGGACAACTTCACCATCACCGGTTTCTGGTGGGCCGTGCTGGCAGCCGTCATCTACAGCGTCATCAGCAGCTTCATCAGCCTGGTGCTGCTGGGTGAGCAGCAGCGCGCCGACTGAGACGAGCCTCCCACCCGAAGCTCGACCGTTCTCCTGCCTCAGCGCGCGGTCCCCAGCGCCATCGTCCAGTACGAACCGTACTTGCTCTGGGCCGCGCCAGGCACCACCGCCAGCCCCACTTCCCGGATGTCGCCGCGCATCAGCGCCTTGCAGTGCGACGGGCTGTCGATCCAGGCCTGCATCGCCTCGGCCAGCGTCCGGAAGCCGGCCGCAATGTTCTCGTCCGCCTGCGCCCAGTCGTACTTCACCATCTCGAAGCGGTGCCAGACGTACTTGCCATCATCCCAACCGTGGCTGAACTTGTTCGTGCGCAGCATCCATTCGGATTCCAGCAGCGCCGCATAGGCCACCTGGGCATTCCAGCGCAGCGGCGGCGCGGCCGGCAGGGCCACATCCCCGCAGGTGCGCGGCTGGGCGCGCGCCTCGTTCACCGCCTGCACCACCTGCTGCGCCAGCACGTGATAACGCGCTGCATCCGCCCGCGCCTGGGCCGCCTTGTCCTGATTCGCCTTGTCCTGGGCCGCCTTGTCTGCCGCGGCACCGGATGCCCGCGTCCAGTCGATGCGCCCCACCTCGGCACGGACCACACGGTCGGCCACCACAGGAGCAGCTGACACGGTCGTGCCGGCCACGGCTGCGCCGTGCGGCAACACCGACGCAACGAGCGAGCCCGTATCCTGAGAAGCCAGCGGCAGCCCTAGCGCCAGGTACTCGGTGCGGATCGCCGCTGCATTGCCCTGCCCCAGCGACGGCTCCAGCCCCCCATCGGGAGCATCACCCGCGCCACCGCACGCCCCCACCGTCAGGCCCAGCAGGGCCGATACGAGCACGGGCGTCGTTCCCCGGCCCCATGTCTTGCCGCCTAACACGATCCAGCCCCCAGGTACAGGTTTCAATGGGAAGCATTGTCATGAGGCAACGTTTTCGTGTCTCCGGCGACACGTCCGGTGGTTTACGGCAACATCCGGGCGGTATTCAACGGATCAGGATGAGTTTCAAGGGAAAAGACGACCTCGCAGGGCTCATGAACGCACAAGGGGCCATCGCTGGCCCCTTGTTGTCGCGTCAACGGCAGGTTCCCGTCACTCTTCCGAATCGAACTTCATGTCCTGATAGCGGATGAAGTGCGAGCGCTTGATGAGGCGATAGGCCAGCCAGATGCCCAGGAAGACCGGCAGGCCGATGTAGGTGGCCACCACGCCGCCCCAATCGATGCGCTCTTCCATGAACGCCTGATAGTTCTGGCCCAGCGTGATGATGAGGCACAGCACGAAGGCGAACAGCGGGCCGAACGGGAAGAACGAGGCCCGATAGGGCAGATCGGAGAGCTTGCCCCCCTGGGCCAGGTAGCCCTTGCGGAAGCGGTAGTGGCTGACCGCGATGCCCAGCCAGGCGATGAAGCCCGTCATGCCCGAGAGATTCAGCAGCCAGATGTAGATGACCTCGGCGCTGGCCAGATAGGTGGCAAAACACAGCGCCGCCACGACGGTGGTGGCCAGCAGTGCGTAGACCGGCACGCCGCGGGTGGAGACGCGCGCGAAGATGCGCGGCGCCATGCCCCGGCAGGCCAGCGTGTAGAGCATGCGGGTGGAGGCATACATGCCAGAGTTGCCGGCCGAAAGCACCGAGGTGAGCACGACGGCGTTCATCAGCGCGGCTGCCGACAGCAGGCCGGCCCGCTCGAACACCAGCGTGAACGGGCTGACGCTGACATCACCCACTTCATTGCGCAGCAGGCGCGGGTCGGTGTAGGGGATGAGCAGGCTGATGACGAGGATGGCCAGGATGTAGAAGAGCAGGATCCGCCAGAAGACCTGCCGCACGGCACGCGGGATGTTGCGGCCCGGATCGGCCGATTCACCCGCGGCAATACCGATCAGCTCGGTGCCCTGGAAGGAGAAGCCGACGATCATCGCCACGCCGATGAGGGCCGCAAAGCCCCCCGCGAACGGCGCCTCACCGATGGACCAGTTGGCCAGGTGCTCGGAGAAGGTATGGGCACGCTCGCTGCCATGCAGGATGCCGACGATCATCATCAGGCCCACGGCGATGAAGATGACGACGGTGATGACCTTGATGGCGGCGAACCAGTACTCGGCCTCCCCGAAGCCCTTCACCGAAATGACGTTCAGCAGGAACATGATGCCCAAGAACAGGGCACTCCAGAGCACGCCGGGCACCTCGGGCATCCAGTAGCCCATGACAAGCTGGGCCGCCACCAGGTCCACCGCGATGGTGATGGCCCAGTTGTACCAGTAGTTCCAGCCCAGCGCGAAGCCGAAGCCTTCGTCCACGTAACGGGCGCCATAGGTGGCAAACGAGCCGGAGACCGGCATGTAGGCAGCCAGTTCGCCCAGGCTGGTCATCAGGAAGTAGACCATCAGGCCAATGAGGCCGTAGGCCAGCAGCGCCCCGCCGGGGCCGGCTTGCGAGATGGTGGCTCCCGAGGCCACGAACAGGCCCGTGCCGATGGAGCCGCCGATGGCGATCATCGACAGGTGACGCGCCTTGAGCGAGCGGCGCAGCCCGTTGCCGGACGAAGGGGAGGACGCCGTGGACTGGCCAGGCGGTGACGGCGGGGTGGCGGGCGCTGAGCTGCTCATCGGGTCTGTCTCGTGGGGGTTGGCTGCCCCGAACGCGCAGACGCGACATCAGAGGGAAGCGTGCTGCCCGACCGACCGTGTGCAGGCTGCGCTGCCCGGAACTGCCTGCCTGTAGAAGAAAAGGTGGTGCCGCTTGTCGGATTCGAACTGACGACCTACCGCTTACAAGGCGGTTGCTCTACCAACTGAGCTAAAGCGGCCATGGAAACCATGGCGTGCCAATGCACGCGGGGCGATTCTAGCAGGCAATGCACGTGGCCGTGCAAGGCTGCCGAGTCCCGTACTACTTGATGCGTACCAGCCGGGGACGACCACCCGCAGGCGGCGTGGGCGGTGGCGTATCCGGCGGGCCATCCGTGGTCGGCGCGCCGGGAACGGGCGCACGCGTGCCGGCCGGCGCCTGTTGCGGGCCAGGACGGGCCTTGCGCTCTTTCTCGGTGCCAGCCCCCTTGCCATCTTCCCCTGATGGAGCTGGCGCGCTAGTCGGGGTAGACGTTCCAGCCTGGCTGGGTGCGCCAGCGGAGGTCGGTGCGGCGGCATCGGCCTCGACCGGGCTGGCCGTGGACTTGCGACTGCGGGTGGCCTTGGGCTTGGCGGGTGCGTCGGGCGCATCAGCGGCGGGCGCATCAGCTGCCCCCCCATCGGTGGCCGCCGGCGTCTTGCGACGTGGGCTGGTCGTGCGGGAAGCGGGCTTGCGCCGGCCGCTTGGGGTGCTGCCACCTTCATCTGATTCCGGCGCGACATCGCCCTCGGTCGATGCGGAGGCATCACCCGCGGACGACACGGACGATCCACTGGAAGAACGGCCACGGCCCTTCTCCGAAGCGCCCTCCCTGGCGCCCCCTTTCGCGGTATCAGCCGGGGTGCCATGCCCCTTGGGCCCTTCCTCATCGGCAGGACGCGAAGCGTCGGAAGTGTCCTTGTCGCCCGGCTTGGGCACAGCCTTCAGACCAGGACGGGCTGCACGCGCCGCCCGAAAATCCACCACATCGCCCCCGCCGGCAGGTGCGGATGCGCCCCCGCCTGCCTGGCCGCCCTGGGAGGTTCCCTGACCTTCCTGGCCGGGGCGTGCAGGTTGCGCGCCGGCATCCGCCGGACCGCCAGCCGCGCCCCCTTCCGCGCTTGCCGAGCCAGCATCGGAGGCGTCCGCATCCGCGCCAGCGGCCGGCCCGATGTTGAAGGGCACGACGAAGCCGGTTTCGCGGGCGAAGATGGCCAGGACATTGTCGACCGGCACGACGACGTATTCAGGCACGCCGTTGAACCGTGCCTGAAACTCGATCACGTCATTGCCCATCTGCAGACCATTGGTGGCTGTGGGCGAGACGTTGAGCACGATCTCGCCATTGCGCACGTAAGCCATGGGCAACCGTGCGCGACCACCGGCCTTCACCACCAGATGAGGCGTATAGCCGTTGTCGCAGCACCATTCGTAAATAGCGCGGATCAGGTAGGGCTTGGTGGAAATCTCGGCCATCGGGGGTCCGTCGGTGGGTGAACGATGGTGTGTGCCGATCAGGACGGCACGACGCAGGTGATCGACGGGCGTCGATCAGCGCCGCATGACCTTTTCGGACGGGGTGAGCGCCTCGATGTAGGCAGGCCGCGAGAAGATGCGTTCGGCATACTTCATGAGCGGTGCCGCCGTCTTGGGCATCTCGATAGAGTAATGGTCCAAGCGCCACAGCAGCGGGGCCATGGCCACGTCCAGCATCGAGAACTCGTCGCCCAGCATGAAGCGGTTCTTCACGAAGATGGGGGTGAGCTGGGTGAGGCGCTCGCGGATCTGGGTACGGGCGCGCTCCATCGTGCGGGCGGTGTCCTTGTCGTGATCACGCCGCTCCAGCGTCTGCACGTGCACGAACAGCTCACGCTCGAAATTGAACAGGAAGAGCCTCGTGCGGGCGCGCATGACCGGGTCGGCCGGCATCAGCTGCGGATGCGGGAAGCGCTCGTCGATGTACTCGTTGATGATGTTCGATTCGTACAGGATCAGGTCCCGCTCAACCAGCACCGGCACCTGACCATAGGGGTTCATGATCGAGATGTCTTCGGGCTTGTTGTAGAGGTCAACGTCCCGAATCTCGAAATCCATGCCTTTTTCGAACAGCACGAAACGACAACGCTGACTGAACGGGCAGGTCGTGCCGGAATAGAGCACCATCATGGGTGGGATCTCCTGAAGACACAAAAAGGGCCGGACATGAAGGCCCGGCCCTGCAAGATATCATGTGGAACGCCAAAAGCCCAGAAAATTGCGCATCGTGAAACGCAAGAACCGGCGTTGGCGTTCGGTCGTTCAGACCATCACTTGATGTCCTTCCAGTACTCGCGGTTGAGCCACCAGGTGCAGCCCACGAACAGGGCGATGAACAGCAGCACCCAGATGCCCAGGCGGCCGCGGGTGGACGCCGAGGGATCGGACATGAACTTCATGAAGGCAACCAGGTTGGCCACCTTGTCGTCGAACTCGGCCTGAGACAGCGTGCCACCTTCGGGCGTGCCCAGCGTGAAGTGGGTACCCTCATGCAGGCCATCACCGTCGACTTTCTCGACCTTCTCGGACTTGTTGCCCTCGCGGTCATAGGTGATGGTGGTCTTCGTCCAGCCAGTCACCTTGCCGGTGGCTTCGTCCGTCACGGGCGCGACGCGCTCTTCCACGGCACCGCGCATGCCCTGCCATTGCCACAGCGGGTTGGGCATGCCCACGTTCGGGAAGATCGCGTTGTTCCAGCCGGTCTCACGCGAGCCATCGCGGTAGTAGCTGCGCAGATAGGTGTAGATCCAGTCAGCGCCCGAACCGGACTCGGAAGCGCGGGCACGGGCCTCGACGGAGAGGTCCGGGGGCGCAGCGCCAAACCAGGCCTTGCCGTCCTCGTGGCGCATGGCGACCTTCATCAGATCACCCACACGGCCTTCGGTGAACTGCAGACTGCCGCTGATCTGCTCATCGGTCAGACCGATGTCCTGCAGGCGGTTGAACCGCATCATGGACGCCGAGTGACAGTTCAGGCAGTAGTTGACGAAGGTGCGGGCACCGTCCTGCAGGGCAGGCATGCTCTGCATTTTCTCGGTGGGGAACTTGTCCAGGTGCACGCTTTCCGAGGCCAGCACCGGTGCCGACACGGCACAGGCGATGACGGTGGCCACCAGGCCGAAGCGGCGACGGATATAGACGGGAATGTTCATACGTTTCTCGCTACCTGTCTGTTCAGTGGTGGGGCTTGAAGTTGACGCGCTCGGGCGGCTGCTTGAAGGTGCCCGCCTGCGTCCACCACGGCATGAACAGGAAGAAGCCGAAGTAGATGAGGGTGCACAGCTGCGACAGGCGCTCGGCGGTGGGCGACGGCGGCTGCACGCCGAAGTAGCCCAGCACCAGGAAGGCCACCACGAACACGGCGTAGAACGCCTTGTGCCACAGCGGACGGTAGCGGATGGACTTCACGGGGCTCTGATCGATCCAGGGCAGCGAGAAGAAGATCAGGGTGGAGGCGCCCATGGCAACCACGCCCCAGAACTTGGCATCCAGCAGGAAGAAGCCGCCACACATGCCCAGGATGACCACGGCACCGATGAGCTTGGAGACCGTGTAGCGTGCGGACTTCAGGATGAAGACCAGCAGCACCAGCAGGAAGGGCAGCAAGCCGTAGGTGAGGAACTCGGTGGTGGTTGCCCGCAGGATGGAATAGAACGGGGTGAAGTACCAGACCGGCGCAATGTGCGGAGGGGTCTTCAGCGGGTCGGCCGGGATGAAGTTGTTGTACTCCAGGAAGTAGCCGCCCATCTCGGGAGCGAAGAAGATGACCGCCGAGAAGATGAACAGGAAGATGGCCACACCGTAGGCGTCATGCACCGAGTAGTACGGGTGGAACGGGATGCCGTCGAGCGGCACGCCATTGGCGTCCTTCTTGGCCTTGATCTCGATGCCGTCGGGGTTGTTGGAACCCACTTCGTGCAGCGCGATGATGTGCGCCACAGCCAGACCCAGCAGGACGAGGGGGATGGCAATGACGTGGAACGAGAAGAAGCGGTTCAGCGTTGCGTCGCCCACCACGTAGTCGCCGCGGATCCAGATGGAGAGATCCTCACCGATGACCGGGATGGCGGAGAACAGGTTGACGATCACCTGGGCGCCCCAGTACGACATCTGGCCCCAGGGGAGCAGGTAGCCGAAGAAGGCCTCGGCCATCAGCGCCATGAAGATCATGCAGCCGAACAGCCAGACCAGCTCGCGCGGCTTGCGGTACGAACCGTACAGCAGGCCACGGAACATGTGCAGGTACACCACGATGAAGAACGCCGAGGCGCCGGTGGAGTGCATGTAGCGCACCAGCCAGCCCCAGGGGACATCCCGCATGATGTACTCGACCGAGGCGAACGCCTTCTCGGCATCCGGCTTGTAGTGCATGACCAGGAAGATGCCGGTGACGATCTGGATGACCAGCACCAGCATGGCCAGCGAGCCAAAGATGTACCAGAAGTTGAAGTTCTTGGGCGCGTAGTACTCAGCGACGTCGCGCTTCCAGAGGACGGTGGCCGGGAAGCGGTGGTCTATCCACCCGAGGAGCCCCGTCGTGTCGACCTTTTTCTCTGCTGCCATGAAGCTATCCTGCTTTCGATTCGAAATCCTGGACAAAGGCAGCCCGTGCGCGGCCTGCCTCCTCCTGCCTGCTTGCCCGCCGGATGGCGGGCGCCGTGCGACGATCAGCCGGTGGTGTCGTCAGCACCGATCAACAGTGTGGTGTCCGACGTGTACTTGTGGGGGGGAACGTCGAGGTTGGCGTTGGCCGGCTTGTTCTTGAAGACCCGACCCGCCATGTCGAAGGTGGAGCCATGGCAGGGGCACAGGAAGCCGCCGGCCCAGTTGTCGGGCAGCGAGGGCTGAGCCCCGGGAGCAAAGCGTTCGCTGGGGGAACACCCCAGGTGCGAACAGATGCCGACCACCACCAGGTATTCGGGTTTGATGGAACGATGCTGGTTCTTGGCGTACTCAGGCGTGGGGATCTGGTAGTAGCCGTCGGAATCCGGATCCAGCACCTGGGACTGGGTCTCGTTGAGGGATTCGAGCATCTTGGGAGTGCGGCGAATCAGCCAGACCGGCTTGCCACGCCATTCCACCCGACGCAGTTCGCCCGGCGCCATGCCGGCGATGTCGGCCTCGACCGGAGCGCCGGCCGCCTTGGCCCGCTCGGAAGGCTGGAAGGTGCTGACCAGCGGGATGGCCACGCCTGCAGCCCCCGCACACCCGACCACGCAGGTGGAAACCAGCGCAGCGCGCCGGGAGGGATCCATGCTTGTCTTGGGCAGCGTATCGGCCATCAGGGGGAACCTCGTGTGAAGCATCGTTCGGATAAGGCACGCAAGGGTGCCGGGCACGCCCTCCCCGCCGACAGGCAGGGAGCGTGTTTCGGCCGAGTATAGGCAGCGCGCCCACCCCTGCTTTGATCAAAATCAGAAAGGCCGCGGATACCCCTGATCTAAAACAGACGAGGCGTGCCGCCAGAAGACGGACGGAGGAAGGGCGGGAACGGGCGGCGAGTTGCGGGTCGCGCGTTCACGCGACGCAACACTAACTGACCATCCTTAAAGATATTCGGGTCGCGATCGGCCGTTTACGGCGTTTCTACAGGCCGAACGTCTTGCGCCCCCCGTGGCCGAACGGGGATAATCTTCATTGGATGCCCGGCGACGCCCTGGAAGGAATTCGCCGGTGCGGCGGTGCCTGCCGGGGCCTCGCCCCAGGGGCGTCGCGTCCAGTTCCTCCCCCTTCAACAGATACCCTTCCACGTTCGCCAGGAGAAAAAAGAACATGTCCATGCTGACTGAATTCAGAGACTTTGCCCTGAAGGGCAACGTCGTCGACCTCGCTGTCGGTGTGATCATCGGTGGTGCCTTCGGCAAGATCGTCGATTCAATGGTCAAGGACATCATCATGCCGATCGTCGGCGCCATCTTCGGTGGTCTGGATTTCTCCAGCTACTTCATCCCGCTGACCACCAAGATTCCCGAGGGCTTGCCCCACACCTACGAAGCCTACACCAAGGCTGGCGTGGCCATCCTAGCCTACGGCAACTTCCTCACCATCTTCCTGAACTTCTTGATCTTGGCCTTCATCATCTTCCAGATGGTGAACGTGTTCAACAAGGCCAAGACTGCGCTCATCAAGGCGGAAGCCTCCAAGCCGGCCGCTCCACCGGAAGACGTCGTGCTGCTGCGCGAGATCCGCGACGAGCTGAAGAAAGGTCACTGATCCGATTTTCCGTTGTCCCCGGGAAGGGACGGCGGCGCAGCCCCCAGGCCAGCGCCCCTCCCTTCCAGGCAGGTGGCGGCAGAAGCCCCCAACGCACCGCTGTCACCTGTTTTGCAAGCCGACCCCGCTGCCCGGTCCATCCGGCCAGCATGGTCGGCTTCTTTTTTGGCCGCGCGGCGAACAGACAATGGGCCGCAAAGCAAACCGGCAAAAAAAGACCCGCCTTGCGGCGGGCCTCTCTCCGAAAGCAGTCGCACCGGAATTCACACCGGGTTCGGGTCATCCACGAACGTCACCTCGATGCCAAAGGTCTCGGCCAGGTGGCGCCCCAGGGCCTGGACACCGCAGCGCTCGGTGGCGTGGTGGCCTGCAGCGGCATAGACCACGCCAGCCTCCCGGGCCAGATGGGTGGTACGCTCGGAAATCTCGCCGCTGATGTAGCAGTCAGCCCCCAGGTCGATGGCATCCTGCAGGAAATCCTGCGCACCCCCACTGCACCAGGCAATGCGACGGATGGGCCGCGACAGGTCACCCACCAGCAACGGTTCGCGGTGCAGGCGCTCGGTCAGCCGCTCGGCCACGGCCACGGCATCCAGCGCACTCTCTTCTGCCAGATCATGCCAGCCGATGATGCCCTGGCTGCCGACGATCTCCCCTCCCCACCCCTGCACGGGCCAGCCCAGCAGCTCGCCCAGCTGGACGTTGTTGCCGTAGACCGGATGCACGTCCAGCGGCAGGTGATAGGCCAGCAGGTTGATGTCGGCACCAAGCAAGCTTGCCAAGCGACGGCGACGGATGCCGATGACGCGCGGGTCCTCGCCCTTCCAGAAGTAGCCATGATGTACCAGCAGCGCATCGGCCCCTTCGGCCACGGCCGCGTCGATCACATTCTGGGTTGCAGTAACGGCGCAGATGATGCGGGAAACCACGGCCTTGCCTTCCACCTGCAGCCCGTTTGGGGAATAATCCTTGATGACGGACGGACGCAACAGATCATCCAGATGACCCAGCAGTTCCCGCGTGGAAACTGTTCCCGGCACATGCGCCATTCATTCCTCTCCCACGAGCCGCACGGACTCGACATCGGTTTGTGTATGCCACACCAGCATAACAGAACGGGCCAGACACCATGCTGAAGCGACTCTGGCTGCTGTTTGCGCAATGCGTGACGGTGTTCGTGGCGGCCATCTTCGCCATCAGCACCTTCAGGCCGGGCTGGCTGCCGAGCGTTGGGCAGGCACGGCAGGCGGGCACCCACCCGTCGCAGCTCGGTGCCGCCCTGGAGGCTATCGGTGACGGGCTGGTGCCACCTGGCCCGGAAAGCGCCTCCCTGCCCCCGGCCACCTCAGGCGCCGGCACACAGGGACAAGGCCTGACACCCGGCGCAACAGGCAGAACCGGCAATGGCGCACGCCAGGACGCCAGCGCTGGCCATGCCGCAGGCAGCAGCGCAGCGGCTGCGGAAGACAAGGATCGCAATGCGCAGCCAGACCAGAGCAACGGCGGCAGCCAGGTCTCCGGACCGCTTGCAGACAGTGCATCCGCCAGCCTGTGGAGCAAGGACGGGGACCGTCCGGGCACGGGCGAGCGCCAGGGCGCCAGCGGACTGTCGGGCCTGACCATGCCGGTGGCCGCCCTGTCCTATGCCGAGGCAGCCCGCCGCGCCACACCAGCCGTGGTCAGCATCGCCGCCCATAACGACGGCATGGCAGCCACGGTGGATGACGGCAACAGCGATGCGCCCCGGCCAGCCGCCGCAAGCCGCCGCGCGCCTATGGTGACGAGGAAGAGGACGAGAACCCCGACGACAACATGGGCTCGGGCGTGATCGCCACGCAGGACGGCTACATCCTCACCAATCATCACGTGCTGGGCGACGGCACCCAGATCGAGGTCATTCTGGTCAGCGGCGAACGCCTGAAGGCACGCCTGATCGGCAGCGACCCGGACACCGACCTGGCGGTACTGAAGGTGGATCGTCAGAACCTGCCCACCATCGAGTTCGCGCACCGCAACGACATCGCGGTCGGCGACGTGGTGCTGGCCATCGGCAACCCGTTCGGCGTGGGCCAGACGGTGACGATGGGCATCATCTCGGCGCTGGGTCGCACGCAGCTGGGCATCAACACCTTCGAGAACTTCATCCAGACCGACGCAGCCATCAATCCGGGCAACTCGGGCGGCGCGCTGGTGGATGCACGCGGCCAGCTTCTGGGCATCAACACGGCCATCTATTCGCGCAGCGGTGGTTCACTGGGCATTGGCTTTGCCATCCCCATCTCCATCGTGCAGGAGGTCATGAACCAGATCATCCGCCAGGGACGGGTGATCCGGGGCTACATCGGCGTGGAGCCGCAGGACCTGACCCCCGAGCTGACCGAGGCGCTGCAGCTGCCGACGCAGCAGAAAGGCGCCATCATTGCCGGCGTGATGCGCAACGGCCCGGCCGAGAAGGCCGGCGTGCATACCGGCGACGTGCTGGTGAGCATCGACGAGACACCGGTGCACGACACCACGCAGGTACTGAACACCATCGCCCGACTGGCGCCGGGCTCCACGGCGCAATTCCACTTCCTGCGCAACGGCGAGGAGATCGAGCTGCCGATCAGCATCGGCATGCGCCCGGACCTGACAACGCGGCGGGAACGCCTGGAGCAGGAAGGAAGGACACCGGGCGGGCAGCGCCCGCAGCACTGAAAGCGGGCGCCCTCGGAATCGGGCCATGCCTGAGATGTCAGCCTCAATGGCACGCAGTCATCAGCCCGCCTGATGGCGCCCAAAAAGTCATGCCTGACGGACTGGATCGGGACTGAGCGGACAGGCCAGGCCGGAAGACGCGCTCCTCAACAAGCGCCCACTGACGCCCGGCCGCCGTATCAGCGCGACGGGTCGTTCCCGGCCTGCTGGACCTGTGAATCCGCAGCCGGCACGATGGCGCCGCTCTCTTCGGAAGGATCGTCGGGCAGGTCTTCGGGGGCCTGCGAATGGGCCGACAGGAAGCCGCCCAGGAAGATGCCCAGCTCATACAGCAGCATGAGCGGGATGGCCAGCATGAACTGCGACAGCACGTCCGGCGGGGTGAGCACGGCGGCCACGATGAAGGCCCCCACCAGCACGTAGCGGCGGGCCTGACGCAGGTCATCGACCGACACCATGCCCAGCTTGATCATCAGCATTTCGACCACCGGCACCTGGAAGGCCAGGCCGAAGCCGAAGAAGATGGACAGGGTGAAGTCCCAGTAACGCTGCAGGTCCTGCATCACGTCGGCGCCCGTCTTCTCGGCAAACGAGAAGAAGAACTTGTAGGCGACCGGCAGCACGAAGCTGTAGGCAAAGCCGATGCCCACCAGCAGGAAGACCACCGACAGGATGATCAGCGGGCCGACGAAGCGGCGTTCATGCGCGTAAAGCCCCGGCGCCACGAAGGCCCAGGCCTGGTACAGCACCCACGGCAGCGACAGCAGCACGGCCGCCAGCAGCGACATCTTGGTGAGGGTGAAGAAGGCACCTTCACCCGCGATGAAGACTGCATGGGAGCCCGGCGGCAGCGCATGCTGCAACGGCTGGGCCAGGAACTTCATCAGCTCGGGGGCCACATAGAAGCACGCCCCGAACAGGATGAGGATGACCAGCAGCGAGCGGATGACGCGGTCGCGCAGCTCGGTGAGGTGGGAGATGAAGTTTTCTTCTTCGGGCGGCGTCTGCGCCTTCTTCTTGCCAAACCAGGCCATCAGCGCTCCACGCGGAAACGGGGACGTTTGAAGCCGCGCTCCAGCTCACGCTCGATGCGGCGATCCTTCAGTCGCTGGCGTGTGCGACGGTCTTCGTACACCTTGTCCCAGTCGGTGGGCGACAGGCGCTCGGGTGCGGGGGCCACGGCGTCGTCGGGCACGCTCTCGTAGGCCCAGCTCTCGCTGTCGGCCGTGTCATGATCCAGGGCGGCCTGCGTGGCGCCCTGCCCTGCCGAGCCAGCACCGCCGTGCTCCAGCGATCCGACGTGTCCATCGGCCGTGCCGTGCCCCTCGGCACCCGGCAGGCTTTCGGCCGTGCTGGTGTCGAACGACGACTGCAGGGTGTCGAAGGAGGAGCGCGCATCGTTCAGACCGCGCTCCAGACTGCGGGCCGAGTCCTCGACCTCGCTCTTGATGCCCTTCAGCTCGGCCAGATCGATCTGGTGGCTGAAGTCGGACTTCACGTCCTCGATGTAGCGACGCATGCGCGACATCCACTGCCCGGCCTGACGGGCCACCGTGGGCAGGCGCTCCGGACCGATGACCACCAGGGCGGCGATGGCCACGATCAGCATTTCCATGAAGCTGATGTCAAACATCGGAGGTCGTCAGCGGATCAGGCAGCCGGTAGAAGGAACGTGTGGAACGGACAAGGGCCATGCGCACGATCGGCTCAGCTCTTGGTCTTTGCCTCGACATCGATGGTATTGGGGTCAGCCTGCGCCGTGCTGTTGGTGACGCCCGGCGGATTGGCAGCAGGCGGGTTGCCCGCGGCCGGGGTCTCGGCCGTGCCTTCACGCACGCCTTCCTTGAAACCCTTGATGGCGGCGCCCAGGTCGGTGCCGATGTTCTTGATCTTCTTGGTGCCGAACAGCAGCATGACGATGATCAGCACGATCAGCCAGTGCCAGATACTCATGGTACCCATGGGTTTTGACTCCTGAAGAGGGAAAGGAGGCGGCAGGACGGAAGCCCGATGCTGCGACGCCGGGAGGATGAGGCGTGCCGTGGGCATCCGGCCCCTGGCAAGGGGCAGGCCGCCAGGGCAGCCGTTCAGTGACTTTTACTTGCTGCCCAGGACATGAATGTGCAGATGATACACCTCCTGTCCACCCTTCCGCCCGTTGTTGATCTGCACCTTGAAGCCGTCCTGCAGACCTTGCTCACGCGCCAGGGGGCCACACAGCGACATCAGGTGCCCCAGCAGCTCGGGGTTCTCGGCACCATCGTAAAGATTGACGACGTGCTGCTTCGGAATGATGAGGAAGTGCACCGGAGCCGACGGATTGATGTCATGGAAGACCACGGCCTTGTCGTCTTCATGGATCTTGCGAGCCGGGATCTGGCCGTCGGCAATCTTGCAGAAGATGCAGTCGGCGTGATCGGCCTTGGCCGGTGCGGTGGCTTGATCGTTCATGAGAGACTCCATGATTCAGAATGACGAAAGGCGGGATGCCCTGGATGCGTCCATCCCCGGGGCAACCTCATTCACATGACGGCGCATCCGCCACATTCAAGGGGCGGCCGGACACGGCATGCAACGACGCCGAGTGTAACAGCGGCGACAGGCATCCTGACCAGTGCAGGGGCTGAGCGTAGGACAGCCGGGCACGCGATCCGACAGGACACACGACCCGACAGGATGCACGATCCCACCGGGCGTCATGGCCTTGGCGGAATACAGACGCTTTCAGCCTGCCGTGCGGCTCGCCTTCTCGTCGATGCCGGACAAGCCCTCACGCCGCATCAGCTCGGCCAGCACGTCCTGCGGCCGTAATTCATGATGCGCGAGCATCACCAGCGTATGGAACCACAGGTCGGCCGTCTCGGACACGATGCGCGCCTTCTCGCCCTGCATGGCGGCGATGACCACCTCGGTGGCTTCCTCACCCACCTTCTTCAGGATGCGATCGTCACCGCCGGCCAGTAGCTTGGCCACGTAGCTGCGGCTGGGATCAGCGCCCCGACGGGATTCGATGACCTCGGCAAGCCGGGCCAGAATGTCGGCACTGCCCGACGTAGGGACAGCGGATGCCTGTACTGCCATGCCTGCTTGATCTCTCTCTGCCAAGGGAAACTCCTTGCAATCTGCTGATGACAGCCCGAGGTGTCATCATGAATCATGAATTCAGTCGTTCCAGCGGATCCTGATGCGCGGAAACCTGCCTGCCCCACTATCGGCCGAACCGGACCGTGGCCTGGCTACTGGCAGAAGGTGACCCTGGCCGGTGACACATGGCGGGAGGCCTGCGCAGGTGGCCCCCCTGGAATCCGCCATGGCAACGTCCGGGAACAACAGGCATCAGGAATGCGAATGCACCACCCCAGACGCGCCGTACAGCTTTTCGGGCTCGACCTTCACCGGATCCACGTCGCGCCAGACCGGCTCAGGCGCCGGCTGCGCCTGCGACGGAGTCATGACCTCGCCCGCGCCACCTGCAGGTGACGAACGTGCTCCGGCCTCGGCAGCCGCTGCACCCTGCCCCAGCCGGCCGCCTTCCAGCCGCCGGAAGAAGCAGGACTCACGCCCGGTATGGCAGGCCACGCCGCCCACCTGATCGATGAACAGCAGGATCACGTCGGCGTCGCAGTCGGTCCGGATCTCGTGGACCCGCTGCTGGTTACCGGACTCTTCGCCCTTGCGCCAGAGCCGCTGACGCGAGCGCGACCAGTAGACGGCATGGCCGGTGCGCAGCGTCTCGGCCAGCGCCTCGCGGTTCATCCAAGCCATCATCAGCACGCGATGGCTGGTGGCATCCTGCGCGATGGCAGGCACCAGGCCGTTCTCGTCCCAGCGGATGCGGTCGAGCCAGCCAGCGTCCGAGGTGCCCCCGCAGGTTGGGCCATGTACATGACCAGCGTCATGGCTCATCCGTCAGGCCTCCGCCAGGGTGGCGTCCAGCCGCACCGGCACACCCTGGCTGGCCATCAGGGCCTTGGCCTCGGCAATGGTGTGCTCGCCAAAATGGAAGATGCTGGCCGCCAGCACGGCATCGGCGCCCCCCAGGGTGACGCCATCGACCAGATGCTGCAGGTTGCCCACGCCGCCGGATGCGATGACGGGAATGGGCACCGCATCGCAGACGGCACGGGTCAGCTCCAGATCGAAGCCGATGCGGGTGCCGTCCCGGTCCATGCTGGTCAGCAGGATCTCGCCCGCCCCCAGGTCGGCCACGCGGCGCGCCCATTCCAGGGCATCCAGCCCGGTGTCGTTGCGACCGCCGTGGGTATAGACATGCCAGCCGCCTTCGGGCTGGCGCTTGGCGTCGATGGCCACCACCAGACACTGCGATCCGTAGTAGCGGGCGGCATCGGCCACCAGCTGCGGATTGTGGATGGCGGCCGTGTTGACCGACACCTTGTCGGCGCCGACGTTCAGCAGTCGGCGGATGTCATCCACGCTGCGGATGCCGCCGCCCACCGTCAGCGGAATGAAGACCTGCTGCGCCACCGCCTCGATGACGTGCAGGATGGTGTCTCGCTGGTCGGACGAGGCGGTGATATCGAGAAAGGTCAGCTCGTCAGCCCCCTCGGCGTCATAGCGGCGCGCCACCTCCACCGGGTCGCCTGCGTCGCGCAGGTCCACGAAGTTGACGCCCTTCACCACCCGGCCGTCGGTCACGTCCAGGCAGGGAATGACGCGTCGGGTCAGCTCGCTGCGGTACTCAGTTGCCATTGGCCCGTTCCAGGGCCGCGCCGAAGTCCAGCGTGCCCTCGTAGATGGAGCGACCCAGGATGACGCCACCCACACCGTCGTCCTCGATCTCCAGCAGCCGGTCGATGTCGGACAGGTCGGTCACGCCGCCAGAGGCAAAGACCGGCACGCTGACAGCCTGCGCCAGCCGCTGGGTGGCCTCGATGTTGACGCCGCTCAGCATGCCGTCACGGCCGATGTCGGTGTAGATGATGCCCTCGACGCCATAGCCGACGAACTTGCGGGCCAGATCCACCACGTCGTGACGGGTAAGCTTGCTCCAGCCGTCGGTGGCCACTTTGCCGTCACGCGCGTCCAGCCCCACCAGCACCTGGCCGGGGAAGGCGGTGCAGGCATCATGCAGGAAGCCCGGGTTCTTCACGGCGGCGGTACCGACCACCACGTAGCTCACGCCCACGTCCAGGTAGCGCTCGATGGTGTCCAGCGAGCGGATGCCACCGCCCAGCTGCACAGGCACCTCGGCCCCCACGGCATCAATGATGGCTCGGACCACGCTTGCATTCTGCGGCTTGCCGGCAAAGGCGCCATTCAGGTCCACCAGGTGGATGCGCTCGGCGCCCTCGTCGCGCCAGCGTCGGGCCACTTCGGCCGGGTCTTCGGAAAAGATCGTCTCCTCGTCGAGTTTGCCTTGTTTGAGACGGACGCAACGGCCGTCCTTCAGATCGATCGCAGGAATCAGCAGCATGGCAGCAACAGCAGAGCGGCTCAGGGCCGCCAGTGGATGAAATTCCGAAAGAGACGCAGGCCGCTTGCCGCACTCTTTTCGGGGTGAAACTGGGTGGCGAACATATTATTTTGTGTCACGGCACAGGTAAAGGGCTCTCCGTAGACACTGATGGCCGCCACGTTTGCCGGGTCGGTCGGCTCGGCATGGAAGCTGTGCACGAAGTAGAAGAAGGCCCCCGGCTCGATGCCTTCCCAGAGCGGATGCGGCCGGGTGGGATGCACCCGGTTCCAGCCCATGTGCGGCACCTTCAGGTTGCCGGCCGCCTTCATCCGCGCAGGATCGAAGCGCACCACCCGACCGGGCACCAGCCCCAGACCCGGCGTGGGCGCGCCGTGCACGTCGGCGCCCTCGTCACTTTCATCCAGCAGCATCTGCTCGCCCAGGCAGATGCCCAGCGTGGGCTTGGTACCACAGGCCTCGCGCACGGCCTCGGCCAGACCCGGGCGGGCCGCCAGGCTGCGCATGGCATCGGGCATGGCGCCCTGCCCCGGAAAGACCACCCGGGCCGCGCGGTGGATGACGGCCGGATCGGCCGTGATCTCGATGCGGGTCTTCGGGCTGACATGGGCCAGCGCCCGCGCCACCGAATGCAGGTTGCCCATCCCGAAATCGACGATGGCGATGCTCGCCGTGGACTGCGTGTTCATCAGCCGACCAGGCTCCCCTTGGTGGAAGGCACCTGACCCGCCGTGCGCGGATCGGGTTCCGCCGCCATGCGCAGCGCCCGGCCGAAGGCCTTGAAGACCGTCTCGCACTGGTGATGGGCGTTGATGCCACGCAGGTTGTCGACATGCAGCGTCATCTTGGCGTGGTTGACCAGCCCCTGGAAGAACTCGCGGGCCAGATCCACGTCAAAGCGCCCGATCAGCGCCCGGGTGAACGGAACCTCCCAGACCAGCCCGGGGCGGCCCGAGAAATCGATCACCACGCGCGACAGCGCCTCGTCCAGCGGCACGTAGGCATGGCCGTAGCGGCGGATGCCGCGCTTGTCGCCCAGCGCCTGCGCCAGCGCCTGGCCCAGCGCAATGCCCACGTCCTCCACCGTGTGGTGGTCATCGATGTGGGTATCGCCCTCGGCCTCGATGTCCAGATCCACCAGCCCGTGGCGGGCAATCTGGTCCAGCATGTGCTCGAAGAAAGGCACACCCGTCTTCAGCCGAGCCTTGCCGGTACCGTCCAGATTCACCCGGACGCGGATGCGGGTCTCCAGCGTGTTGCGGGTGACTTCAGCCGTGCGGGCTGCGCCCGTAGCGGGGATGGAAGATGCGTCGCTCATGATGATGTCCGTTCTGCGTTTGCCCGGCCGTTCGCGTCAGCCGTCCGGCTCGCCCCGTCGACCTGCCCAGCCGAGGCTGCCGGCACGGCGTCCAGGGCCGCCGCCAGCGCCTGCAACATCGCTTCGTTCTCTTCAGGGGCGCCCACGGTCAGCCGCAGGCACTCGGCCAGCGCCGGGTGCATCCGGCTGGCGTCCTTGATCAGCACACCGGCAGCCCGCATGGCGGCGGCCACGCGGGTGGCGCGCGAAGGCCCGGCACCATCGCCCTGCCCCCCGGCCAGCCGCACCAGCACGAAGTTGGCCGCCGTCGGGTACACATGCGACAGCCCCTGCGGACCCAGCAATGCCTGCAGCCGCTGCACCAGCGTCTGGCGCTCGGTGCAGAGCGCCTGGGTCTGCTGGTCGAAATCCGCGTGATGCTGGAACGCAAAGCACGCCGTCTCGGCATCCAGCACGCTGATGTTGTAGGGCGGGCGGATCTTGTCGAGCTGCGCGGCCCAGGCCGGCGCACTGGCCAGATAGCCGATGCGGGCGCCCGCCAGCCCCCACTTGGAGCAGGTGCGCATCACCGCCAGGTTCGGCCAGGCCTGCAGCTGGGACAGCCAGCTGGCACCGCCGGCAAAAGGCGCATAGGCCTCGTCCAGCACCACCAGACCGTCGGTGGCTTGCAGGATGGCGCGCACGTCGTCCGCATCGAACAGGTTGCCCGTGGGGTTGTTCGGATAGGCCAGGAAGACCAGCGCCGGACGGTGCGTCTCGATGGCCTGCAGCATCGCCTCGCGGTCCAGACTGAAATCGGGCCGCAGCGGCACCGGCACGAAACCAACGCCGGCCAGCCGTGCACCCATCTCGTACATCACGAACGAGGGCGCAGGCGCCATGATCGTGGCCCCAGGCTGGGCCACCAGCTGGCACAGCAGGCTGATCAGCTCATCCGAACCGTTGCCCAGCACCAGCCCGTCAATGCCGTCCAGCACGTCATGCCGGGCGATGGCCTGCTTGAGCGCCGTATAGGTGTTGCCGGACGGATAGCGGTTGATGGCCAGCGCCGCCAGACGCTGGGCCAGCTCGGCCTGCAGCGCCCCGGGCAGCCGCCAGGGGTTCTCCATCGCATCCAGCTTGATGGCGTCGGTGGCATCGGCCACGTGGTAGGCAGCCATGCGCTGCACGTCCGGACGCACATGGCGTTCAACCCGGGCTGCAATTTGGGCAGACGAGACCGTACCGGCCGCTGCCGAGCCCACATCTCCGCCCGAAGCCACCTGCGCGGCCGCTGAGGCCCCGCCCTCGGCACCAGCGGCACCCTGCGCCGGCTGCGTCCCGGGCACCTTCCCACCCGGCGTGGCCAAGCGATACTCGGCACTCTGCGCGTGGGCCTCCAGCCCTTCGGCGCGGGCCAGCGTGGCCGCCACCTTCGCCAGGTGGTCGGCGCCCGTGGCCGACGGCTCGATCAGGCTGCTGCGCTTCTGGAAGTCATAGACCCCCAGCGGCGACGAGAAGCGTGGCGTGCGCATGGTGGGCAGCACGTGGCTGGGTCCGGCGCAGTAGTCGCCCAGCGCCTCGCAGCCCCAGCGGCCCATGAAGATCGCGCCCGCATGGCGGATGTCGGCCAGCAGCCCATCCACATCGCGCACTGCCAGCTCCAGGTGCTCGGGTGCCACGCGGTTCACCAGCTCGGCCGCCTCCTGCATCGAACGCACATGGATGAGCGCGCCCCGATCCGCCAGCGACTTGCCGATGACCGCACGACGCGGCTGGCCGGGCAGCAGGCGGGCAATGGCCTCGGCCACCGCGTCCAGGAAGGCAGCGTCCGAGGAAATGAGGATGGCCTGTGCCATCTCGTCGTGCTCGGCCTGCGAGAACAGGTCCACCGCCACCCAGTCGGCCGGCACCGAACCATCCGACACCACCAGGATCTCGGACGGGCCGGCAATCATGTCGATGCCGACGGTCCCGAACACCCGGCGCTTGGCCTCGGCCACATAGGCATTGCCGGGGCCGACGATCTTGTCCACCGGACGGATGGAGCGGGTGCCATGGGCCAGCGCCGCCACCGCCTGCGCACCGCCGATGGTGTAGACCTCCTGGATGCCGGCCAGACAGGCCGCGGCCAGCACGGCCGGGTTGCGCACGCCGTCGGGCGTGGGCACCACCATCACCAGTTCCTTCACGCCCGCCACCTGGGCGGGAATGGCATTCATCAGCACCGACGACGGATAGGCCGCCTTGCCACCGGGCACGTAGAGCCCCACCCGGTCCAGCGGCAGCACGCGCTGCCCCAACCGGGTGCCATCGGCCTCCGTGTACATCCAGGAGGACGTCCGCTGATGCTCGTGATAGCGGCGGATGCGCTCGGCCGCCCGCTCCAGCGCCTGGCGCTCGGCCGCCGGCAGCCCGTCAAGCGCCGCCTGCAGCTCGGCCTGCGACAGCCGCAGCCCCGCCGCCTCGCGGACCTCCAGCCGGTCAAAGCGCCGGGTGTAGTCCATCAGTGCCTCGTCGCCACGCGCCTGCACGTCCGCCAGAATGGCCGAGACCGCCTGCTCAATGCCCTGATCCTGTTCCGGGCTCCAGTGCAGCAGCCGCGTGAAACGCGCCTCGAAATCCGCTTCGGCCGTATCCAGCCGGTTGATCAGGTTCTGCGAGCTCATGCCTGTCCTCCCGATGTCGCCCGTGCCGCGCGCTCCAGCGCCGCCACCAGCGGGGCCAGCGTCCGCTGCTGTGTCTTCAGCGCCGCCTGGTTGACGATCAGCCGCGCCGAGATGGGCATGATGCTCTCGACCTCGACAAGGCCATTGGCGCGCAGCGTGTTGCCGGTGGACACCACGTCCACGATGGCATCGGCCAGCCCCACCAGCGGAGCCAGCTCCATCGAGCCGTAGAGCTTGATGATGTCGACGTGCACGCCCTTGCGGGCGAAGTGACGGCGGGTGGTGTTGACGTACTTGGTGGCCACCCGCAGGCGCTTGCCGGGCACGGCCGCCCGGGGGTAGTCGAAGCCCTGGCGCGTGGCCACGGCCAGCCGGCAGCAGGCAATGCCCAGGTCCACCGGCTGGAAGACGCCCTCGCCGCCGTGCTCCAGCATCACGTCGCGCCCGGCGATGCCCAGATCGGCCGCACCATGCTGCACGTAGGTGGGCACGTCGCTGGCCCGCACGATCAGCAGGCGCAGGCCCGGATCGTCGGTGGGCAGGATGAGCTGGCGGCTGTCCACCGCCGAAGAATCCAAGCGAATGCCGCACTGCGCCAGCAGTCCGGCCGTGTCTTCCAGGATCCGTCCCTTGGACAGGGCCAGCGTCAACATCTTCTTCCTTCCTGTTTGATCAACGTCGTAGTGTGGCAAGCCGCCCGCCCCCTGGCCATCGGGACATACCCGGGAAGGGGCAGGCAGAGGGCACGAAACGCATGGGACGGCCAACGGCAGCGACAGGACCACAGGACCGTCATGCCGCCCACGCCCCGCGCCCGTCCTACTGGCCTGCCGGCCGCGAACTCACGCGCTCGATCCGAGCCCCCAGGGCCTGCAGCCGCGCTTCCATCCGCGCATAGCCCCGGTCCAGGTGGTAGATGCGCTCGACCGTGGTTTCACCCCGTGCAGCCAGGCCGGCGATCACCAGACTGGCCGAGGCCCGCAGGTCGGTTGCCATGACCGTGGCCCCCGACAGTGCCGGCACGCCCTGCACGATGGCGGTGTTGCCCTCGATGCGGATGTTCGCGCCCAGCCGTCGCAGCTCCTGCACGTGCATGAAGCGGTTCTCGAAGATGGTTTCCACCACCGTGGCCGTGCCTTCGGCCACCGCGTCCAGCGCCATGAACTGCGCCTGCATGTCGGTGGCAAAGCCCGGATACGGCGCCGTGCGCACGCTGACCGCACGCGGCCGGCCGTTTGCCTGCAGCCGCACCCAGTCCGGTCCGGACGTCAGCGTGGCGCCCGTCTCGCGCAGCCGGTCGATGGTCACGTCCATCGACCAGGGGTCGGTGGCGCGCACCGTCACGTCGCCGCCGCAGGCGGCTGCCGCGCACAGGAAGGTGCCGGTCTCGATGCGATCGGCCATGATGCGGTGGCTGGCGCCGTGCAGGCGCTCCACCCCCCGGATCACCAGGCGGTCGGTACCCGCCCCCTCGATCTGCGCGCCCATGGCCACCAGCACCTTGGCCAGGTCCACCACCTCCGGCTCGCGCGCGGCGTTCTCCAGGATGGTCTCGCCCTCGGCCAGACAGGCCGCCATCATCAGGTTCTCGGTGCCCGTCACCGTCACCATGTCGGTCACGATGCGAGCGCCCTTCAGCCGTGCGGCACGCGCCACCACGAAGCCCTGCTCGATCTCGATCTGTGCGCCCATCGCCTGCAGGCCCTTGATGTGCTGATCGACCGGCCGCTGGCCAATGGCACAGCCCCCGGGCAGCGACACGCGGGCCTCACCGAAGCGCGCCAAGAGCGGCCCCAGCACCAGGATGGACGCGCGCATCGTCTTGACCAGCTCATAGGGCGCCTCGGTGCTGACCAGACTGTCAGCCTGCAGCGTCAGACGCTCCTCGTCGCGCTCGGTCTTCACCCCCAGCAGCTTCAGCAGCCGGATGGTGGTGGCAATGTCCTGCAGCTGCGGCACATTGGACAGTTCCAGCGGGTCTGCCGTCAGCAGGCTGGCGCACAGGATGGGCAGTGCCGCGTTCTTGGCGCCGGCGGCCTGAACCTCGCCCACCAGGGGCAGCCCCCCCAGGATCTTCAGCTTGTCCATGACGACAGGCCGCTCACAGTTCCTGCAGGGCCTGCCATTCGGCCGGCGTCAGTGCCTTGATGGACAGCGCGTGGATCTCTTCCTTCATGCGGTCGCCCAGCACGCCATACACCAGCTGGTGACGCTGCACCGGGCGTTTGCCCTCGAAGGCGTCCGAAACGATGATGGCGTCGAAATGGCGGCCATCGCCCTCCACCTGCAGGAAGCTGCACGCAATGCCTGCGGCAATGTAGGACTGAACGACTTCGGGTGATTGCACGGATGGTTCTCCAGAGGGGAATGAGGACAGGCGGGACGTCCGGCCAGGTGCCCGTCAGGGGTCTGCACACACCAGGAAAGGATGTTGACGGCACGCCGGATGAGCCGGACAGAAACGCCGCCCCTCACGAGGGAGCCCGTCTGCGCATGCCGCAGGCCGGACGCCTGCAGGACATCGTATTGTACCGGGGCGACGAAATCCCCTGCCCCGTTCACCGAGTGTTCAGTAACGCAGGTGATATCCGCGATGCAGCAGCCGCATGGCCAGCAGCGCCAGCAGCAGCCACGCCGTCGCCACGATGCCCAGCGACAGCCACGGATCGATGTCGGCCTGCCCGAAGAAGGCATAGCGGAAGCCGTCCACCATGTAGAAGAACGGATTGGCGTGCGAGGCCACCTGCCAGAACGGCGGCAGCGAATGCACCGAATAGAACACGCCCGACAGGAAGGTGAGCGGCACCACCAGGAAATTCTGGAACGACGCGATCTGGTCGAACTTCTCGGCCCAGATGGCCGCCACCAGCCCCAGCGTGCCCAGAATGCCGCTGGCTCCCAGCGCAAAGACCAGTATCCACAGCGGATGCCGCATCGGCACATCCACGAAGCAGCACGCCACCAGCAGCACGCCGGCGCCCACCACGATCCCGCGCACCATGGCCGACAGCACGTAGCCGCCATACATCGCCAGCGGCGTGAGCGGCGCCAGCAGCACGAACACCAGATTGCCGCTCACCTTGCTCTGGATGAGCGAGGACGACGAATTGCCGAAAGCGTTCTGCATCAGTGCCATCATCACCAGCCCCGGCACCAGAAAGCTGGTGTAGGCCACACCCGGATAGATGGCCACATGGCCGCTGAGCGCATGCGAGAAGATCAGCAGATACAGCAGCGCCGACAGCATCGGCGCCGCAATGGTCTGCAGACCCACCTTGCAGAAGCGCATCAGCTCCTTGCGAAAGAGCGTCAGGAAGCCTTGCATCAGTTCTCCTGCATCAGCCGCAGGAACACGTCTTCCAGGTCGGGCTGGGTGACTTCCATGTCCTGAATGACGCCCCCTTCGGCCTGGATGGCCGCCATGATCGGGCCGATCTCGGCGTAATCGTCCAGCGACAGCCGGTAGCGATCATCCTCCGGCAGCGGCGGCAGCCGACGTGCCTGCAGGGATGCCGGCAGCGTTCCGCCCGAGATCCGCAGCAGCAGCGCCCCGGCCGAAAAGCGTTTCAGCAGCGCCTCGGTATCGTCCATCGCCACGATGCGCCCGGCCTTCATCACCGCCACCCGGTTGCACAGCGCCTGCGCCTCTTCCAGATAATGCGTGGTCAGCACGATGGTGTGGCCATCGTGGTTGAGCTTGCGCACGAAGCGCCACAGCGACTGGCGCAGCTCAATGTCCACCCCGGCCGTGGGCTCGTCCAGCACGATCACCGGCGGACGGTGGATCAGCGCCTGCGCCACCATCACCCGCCGCTTCATGCCGCCCGACAGCGCCCGCATGTTGGACTCTGCCTTGTCGGTCAGGCCCAGCCCTTCCAGCACCTCGTCGATCCAGGCATCGGCCCCGCGCACGCCGTAGTAGCCCGCCGTGATTCTCAGCGTCTCGCGCACGGTGAAGAACGGATCGAATACCAGCTCCTGCGGCACCACGCCCAGCGAGGCGCGGGCACGCCGGTAGTCCTTCACCACGTCGTGTCCCATCACCGACACGCGACCGCTGCTGGCATGTGCCAGCCCGGCGATGATCGAGATGAGCGTGGTCTTGCCGGCCCCGTTGGGGCCCAGCAGGGCGAAGAAATCGCCCTGACGGATGCGCAGGTCAATGCCGTCCAGCGCCCGGAAATCACCGAAGCGCTTGGTCACGCCCTCGACGACGATGGGATCCACACCCGATGGGGACGATATCCCGTGCCGGGCGGCTGCGTCTGCTGCACCCTCCGCCCCGGACACCGCCCTGCTGCCTGCTGCGGTCACTGCGCCTGCGCTTCCCTTTCCTGACGCATGCGACGCAGCTCAGGATGGTCGTCCAGCAGGAAATCCGCCACGCCGTACAGTTCGGCCAGCGACACCAGCTTCGTGGGCGGGTTGTGCACCGCCAGCGGCTTGCCGGCGTAGCGCCCCATTTCCAGCAGCGCCGACAGCACGGTGGAATCGAATTCCTTCAGCCGAACCAGATCGACCAGCACGCGGCTTTCCTTGGTCAGCCGGCGTGCCTTGCATTCGGCCTCCAGCGACTTCAGCACGGCCAGCACATTGCTGTTGTCCACCCGTTCGGGCAGCGTGATGGCGGTGGTGCCGTCACCGACATCCGCCATCATCGGCCCATCGGGCACCTTCCCTTTGCCGGCCTCGATGCTTGCTTCAGCCATGGTCTGCTCAGCTCTTGGCGCCCTTGGCCACCTGGGCGTTCTTGGCCGCCAGGTTCTTGATCAGCCCGTCCAGACCGCCGGCCGAGATTTCCTGACCGAACTGGTTGCGGTAGGTCTGCACCAGCCACACGCCCAGCACGTTCACGTCATAGATGCGCCAGTCGTCGCCGTGCTTCTCCAGACGGTAGTCCAGCTGGATGGGATCGCCACCGGGCTGCACCACCTGGCTGCGCACCACCACGTCCTTCTGGTCGGCCTCGCCACGGAACGGGCGCATCTGGATCTTCTGGTCCTTGACGGTGGCGAAAGCGTTCGCATACGTGCGGATCAGCAGCGTGCGGAACTCCTTCATGATGGCTTCCTTCTGGGCCGGAGTGGCCTGACGCCACGGACGCCCCACGGTCAGTGCCGTCATGCGCTCGAAGTTGACGTGCGGCATCAGCTTCTGGTCCACCAGCTGCGAAATGCGGCCGATGTCACCCTGCTTCATCTGCGCGTCATTGCGCACCTCGGTCAGCACCTCGTTGGAGAGTTTCTCCACGAAGTCGTTCGGCACCGTCTGCGCCCAGACCGCACCCGCCAGGAACAGGCCCGAGACCAGCGAAATCAGTTTCAGTTTCATGAGAAATCCTTTCTTGGAAAGATCGGGGGCACCTGCATGGCCCCGCCAATCAATGTTCATCGAAACCCCGGCCCCGACGGCCTGCCCGCCTCACGGGCAAGGGGCCGTCCGGTCGGAGCGGAGCCAGTGTCCATCAACGGTCACCGGCCTTGCCGGGTGCACTCAGGAGCCGCTGCCGGCTGCCTTGCCAGCCTTCTTCTTCGTGACTTCCTTCACCTTGTCGACCACATCAGACGCCTTGTCCGAAACATCGGAAGCCGCATCAGACGCCTTGTCGGCCGCGCTCTGGGCGGATGCGTCATCGGCGGCGCCGCTGTCCGATTCATCCTGCGTCGGATCGTCGGCATAGGGGTCGTCCGCATACGGGTCATCACCGTAGGGATCGGCCGCATCGTCCTCATCCGGCGGATCGCCGTCATACACCTGGTTGCGACGGCGGGCCAGCCAGCCATCACGCATCAGCGTGTACTTGTCCAGCGCCGCATCGTTGAGCGCTCCCTCGGCATCCAGCAGGCTGGCGCGGGTGTGGACCTTGTCCACCGTCCACAGCGACCACTTCAATGCATCGTGACCGTCCTGCCACATGTAGGGCTGCCCGTAGGTATCCACCGGGCGGCTGGCGGCGTCACGAATGGTGGACGGCCCCAGCAGCGGGATCACGAAATACGGTCCCGAGGGCACACCCCACCAGCCCAGCGTCTGGCCGAAGTCCTCGTTGTGCTTCTCCAGCCCCATCTCGGTGGCCACGTCCGCAAAGCCCAGGAAGCCCAGCGTGGAGTTGACGAAGAAGCGCGCCGTATCGGATGCGGCTGCCTTGCCCTTGCCCTGCAACAGGTTGTTGAAGCCCGTCCACAGGTCGCCCAGGTTCGAGAAGAAGTTGCCCACGACGAACTGCACCGGCTTGGGCGTGATGAAGCGGTACGCCTTGGCCACCGGCTTGAGCGCGTACTGGTCGGCCCGCTCGTTGAAGGCAAACATCACCCGGTTGTAGGCCTGCAGCGGATCCTTCGGATCATAGGTGGTCAGGTGCGAAAGCTTCACGCCGCCCGTCACGTTGTCCACCGACAGATCGGTCGGCACACCCGCCGCCTTCAGCGCATCGCCGGCAGCGGACGTGGCCGCGTCGGTGGCAGCGGAGGTGGCTGCAGATGCCGAGGCAGCCGAAGACGCCGCGTCCTTGCCGGCCGCAGCACCCGTACCGGCGGCATCGCCACCGTTCGTACCCGAGACCGATGCGCAGCCTGCCTGGCTCAGCGCCAGCGCCACGCCGGCCAGCCGCAGATGCACGGGTGCCATCATGCCGTCCGGCCGCGTCTCACCCGTCATTGCGCACCCCCTTCCCCTTTCTCCTGGCCCTTGCCGGCCTGGCCATACAGGAACTGGCTGATCAGGTTCTCCAGCACGATGGCCGACTGGGTCATCTCGATCTTGCCGCCGTCTTCCAGCTCCTCGGTGTCGGCGCCCGGTTCCATGCCCAGGTACTGCTCACCCAGCAGGCCGGCCGTCATGATCTTCAGCGAGGAATCCTTGGGGAAGTGATAGCGCGGGTCCATGCGCAGGATCACCTTGGCCTGGTAGGTCTGCGGATCCAGTGTGATGTCGGTCACGCGGCCGACCACCACGCCGGCGCTGCGCACGGCCGCCTTGGCCTTCAGACCACCGATGTTGTCGAAGTTGGCTTCCAGCTCATAGCCACCGCGGATGTTGGTGGAGTTGGGATCGGAAGCGCGCACGGCCAGGAAGACCAGCGCCAGGATGCCCGCCAGCACGAAGCAGCCCACCAGCGCGTCCATTGATTTGCGTTGCATTGCCATCGAAGTAACCTGTCTTGGATCACAGACCGCCGAACATCAGCGCGGTCATCAGCACGTCACTGGCCAGCACGGCCAGCGAGGAAATCACCACGGTGGTGGTGGTGGCGCGGGCCACACCTTCGGGCGTCGCGTCGGATTCATGGCCGACAACCAGCGCAATGAAACCGCAGAGCAGCGCGAACACGAAGCTCTTGATCACGCCGTTCAGCACATCCGCCCGGAAACTGACACCGCCCTGCATCTGGGACCAGAACGAGCCGGGATCAACCCCGATCATCTGCACCCCGACGACCCAGGCACCCACAATGCCCACGGCCGAAAAGAGCAGCGCCAGCAGCGGCAGCGCGATCATCACGGCCATGAAGCGCGGCGCCAGCACCCGTTTCATCGGGTCCACGCCCATCATCTCCATGGCGATGAGCTGCTCGCCGCTCTTCATGAGGCCGATACCCGCCGTGATGGACGTGCAGGCGCGGCCGGCAAACAGCAGCGCCGATACCACCGGTCCCAGCTCGCGCAGCAGCGACAGCGCCACCAGCAGGCCCAGCGAGGACTCGGCGCCGTAGCGCTCCAGGTTGTAGTAGCCCTGCAGCCCCAGCACGAAGCCCACGAACAGGCCCGAGATGAGGATGATGGACAGCGAGCGGTTGCCCACGAAGTAGACCTGCTCGCTGATGAGGCGGGGCCGCTTGAGCGAGAGCAGCGATGCCCACAGCAGCTGCATGAGGAAACGCCCGGCAAAGCCCAGGTCGTTGATGACGTGGCGTGCCCAGCGCCCCAGTCGAGCCAGCATGCCGATCATAGTCCGAGCTCCTTCTCGATGGGGCCGGCCGGATAGTGGAAGGCCACGGGGCCGTCCCGGCGACCATTCAGGAACTGCACCACCTGCGGATCGGTGGAAGCACGCAGCTCGTCGGGCGTGCCCTGGGCAATGATCCGGCCGCGGCTCATCACATAGGCGTAGTCGACGATCTCGAAGGTTTCCTGCACGTCGTGCGTGACCAGGATGCTGGTGGCGTTGAGCGCCTCGTTCAGCGTGCGGATCAGGTGGGCAATGGTGCCCAGCGAGATCGGATCCAGCCCGGCAAACGGCTCGTCATACATCAGCAGCGGCGGATCCAGCGCCACCGAGCGGGCCAGCGCCACCCGGCGCGCCATGCCGCCAGAAATCTCCGAAGGCATCAGGTGCGCCGCACCACGCAGACCCACGGCGTGCAGCTTCATCAGCACCAGGTCGCGGATCATCGATTCGGGCAGATCGGTCTGCTCGCGCAGCGGGAAGGCCACGTTGTCGAAGATGCTGAGATCGGTGAACAGCGCGCCGAACTGGAACAGCATGCCCATGTTGCGACGCATCCGGTAGAGCTCCCGCTTGGACAGGCTGTGGACATCCACGCCATTGAGCAGGACGCGGCCTTTCTGCGGGCGTTCCTGGGCGCCAATGAGGCGCAGCACCGTGGTCTTGCCAGACCCCGAGCCACCCATCAGGGCCACCACCGACCCGCGCTTGAACGACATCGAGATGTCGTTCAGGATCAGTCGATCGCGTGTATAGCCAAAGCTCAGCGATTCGATGGACAGAAGGGTATCTTTATCCAAGTCAATCCTGTCAGGGGAAGAGGCAGCTGGCAAGCTAACACGAAAAAACCCCGCCAACCGCAAAAACACACATTCGGGCGCCCGATTCGCCATTCATTGATGCTGAATCGCCCCTCTGTCGGGGAGCGCCCCGCGCTCATTTGCGCCGCCTGCAACAGGGCCGCCCCCTGCATCTGCGTCGCTCTTAATGAACGGCGGGTCAGTATAACCCAGATGCCCCATCCTGCGACACCCTTCCCCACCTTCCAGCCCCCCGTTCCTGCCACACACTCCGCAAGAACGTCACGGCGGTGCGGCCGCACGGGGCGCTCTTGACGGCACATGCCCCACACAGCATCGGCGGCCCGCCCCTGACGCTGCACGTTGCCATATGCCGCACATGGAATCGCACCGCCGCCGCCAGACCCCAAACGTCACCACTCGCTCTATACTGAAAGCCAACTGTCGGTAGCTCCATCACCCGTTTCATTTCCCTGTCCGCGCATGACTTCCCTGCATCCCGCCCAGATCGACGACAACGCCCTGCTCGACCGCGCCCGCCAGGTGCTGGCCATCGAGGCCGATGCGGTGCAGCACCTGCGCGATACGCTGGACGAGGGTTTCTGCCGTGCCTGTCGCCAGGTGCTGGCCTGCCAGGGGCGCGTCATCGTCAGCGGCATGGGCAAGTCAGGGCACATCGCCCGCAAGATCGCCGCCACGCTGGCCTCCACCGGCACACCGGCCTTCTTCGTGCACCCGGCCGAGGCCAGCCACGGCGATCTGGGCATGGTCACGGCACAGGACGTGTTCATCGCACTGTCCAATTCCGGTCGCACCGACGAGCTGATGACCATCGTGCCGCAGGTCAAGCGCGTGGGGGCAGCCCTCATCGCCCTGACAGGTGATGCCGAATCGCCGCTGGCCCAGTACGCCGACATCCACCTGTATGCCGGCGCGCAGAAGGAAGCCTGTCCGCTGAACCTGGCCCCCACCGCCAGCACCACCGCCGCCCTGGCCCTGGGCGATGCGCTGGCCGTGGCCCTGCTGGAGGCACGCGGCTTCGGCAGCGAGGACTTTGCCCGCTCGCACCCCGGTGGCGCGCTGGGCCGCCGGCTGCTCACCCACGTCTCGGACATCATGCGTCAGGGCGATGAGCTGCCCACCTGCCGGCCGCAGACACTGTTCACCGACGCGCTGCTGGAGATCAGCCACAAGCGCATGGGGATGGTTGCGGTGCTGGATGACGAGAACCGTGTGGCCGGCATCTTCACCGACGGCGATCTGCGCCGGGTGTTCAGCGGCAGCCAGCCTGACCTGACCCGCCTCACCATCGGCGAGGTCATGACCGCCAACCCGATCACCATCGGGGCCGAGGCGCTGGCCGTGGAGGCCGTGCGCATCATGGAATCACGTCGCATCACCCAGATCCTGGTCACCGACCGGCAGCGCCACCTGGTGGGCGCGCTGCATTTCCACGATCTGCTGGCCGCCAAGGTGGTGTGAGCCCATCCCCCTCTGAAGGAGAGCGCTATGGACCTACTCGCCGCTGCCCGGCAGGTACGCCTGCTGGCCATGGACATCGACGGCACCCTCACCGACGGCAGCATCTGGATCGGTCCGCAGGGTGAATGCGCCAAGCGCTTCTCGGTGCGTGACGGCTTCGGCATCAAGCTGCTGCAGAAGGCCGGCATCGAGCTGGCCATCATCACCGGCCGCCGCTCCGAGATCGTGGCCCGACGCGCCGAGGAACTGGGTATCCAGCACGTCTTCCAGGACGTGCCCGACAAGCTGGTCGTGCTGAAGGAACTGGGCGCCCGGCTGGGCATCGGCCTGCAGGAAATGGCCTTCATCGGCGACGACTGGCCCGACCTGGCCGCCATGCAGGCCTGTGTGCTGCCGGCGGCGCCCGCCGACGCCGTGCCCGAGGTGCTGGCCGTTGCCCGCTGGGTGGCCCCGTCCCGTGCCGGCAACGGCGCCCTGCGCGAGCTGGCCGATTTCCTGCTGGCCAGCCGTGGCGAGCGCGACGGACTTCTGGCCCGCTACCGGCTGGCCCCCGCCCGGCCCGATGCGACGGCATGATCCTTCTCCTTCCCTGAACCTGCCGCATCGCCTGTCCTGACGGCCCGCCGGGCCGTCCCCATGAATCCACCGTCCCGCCTGTACTGCCCGCTTCATGAGCCCACGCCTCTTCGACCGCCTGGCCGCCGCCGCTTCGGTGCTGATCCTCATCGGCCTGGGCATGGTCAGCTACTACTTCGCCAAGAAGGCCGAGCAGAACCATGGCGCCCCCGCCGTCGAAGGACGGCCCGACCCCGACTTCTTCGTCGAGCAGATGACGCTGATGCGCGCCGACGCCAACGGCAACCCCTCGGTGCGGGTCGAGGCCGACCACATGCTGCACTACCCGCTGGACCAGCGGATGGCCTTCACCCGGCCCCGCATCATCTCGCTGGATGAGACCCAGCCGCTCACCACCATCACCTCCCGCAAGGGGTCGGCCCCGGACAGCGGCGACTACGCCGACCTGCAGGAGGACGTGCGGGTGCTGCGCACGGCCACGGCCGATGCGCCTCCCATGCAGCTGACCACCGAAACCGCCCGCGTGGACATGGTGCACAACCTCATCTCCACCGCCGCCCCGGTGCAGATGCAGGCCGGCGACAACCGGCTGGAGGGCGTGGGCATGGAAATCCGCGACCAGGATCACCAGCTTGAGCTGAAGAGCCGGGTACGCGGTCATTTCCCCGCCACCACACGCGGCGATGACACCAAAACCCGCTAAACTTGCAGGATCACCCTGGGAGCCTGGGCAGTAGAAAACCCGCACGCTGCAAACCGACCCTGGCGGCACAGGCCGTCGGCCGCTGCCCGGCCTGCGCCCCACTGCCCGCCCTTTCTGGATTCCGATCGAGACCCGCATGATCCCCGCCCGTCCGCTGTCCGGCCACCCGTCCCTTCTGCCCCTGGCGCTGGCCCTGTCGGCCCTGCTGCTTGCCCCCGCCGCCCACGCCGAGAAAGCCGACCGCGACAAGCCGATCAACATCGAATCCAACCGGCTGGAATACAACGACGCCACCAAGGTCTCCACCTTCATCGGCAACGTCGTGCTCACCAAGGGCACCATCCGCATCACGGGCGACCGGATGGTGCTCACCCAGGTGGGCCGCAACGCGCAGACAGCCCGGGTCAACGGCAATCAGGCCAGCTTCCGTCAGAAGCGTGACGGCATGGAGCAGTACATCCACGGGGTGGCCGACCAGATCTTCTACGACACCCGCACCGAGCAGGTCACGCTCACCGGCCGCGCACGGCTGCAGCGCCAGAACTGCAACCAGCCGGTTGACGAGATCACCGGCGGCCACATCGTCTACAGCGCCAGCACCGAGACCTTCTCGGTGGACGGCCAGCAGCGCGGCGAACGCCCGGGGCGCGTGCGCATCGTCATCCAGCCCCAGAGCACCCAGGAAGGCGGAAAGGCCGCCAACCAGCCCTGCAAGCCCGGCTCGCCCCTGCCCCTGCAGCCCGAGAAGAGCCTGTCCAGGCCCACCCCTGCCCAGCCGACCTCCCGGAAACCCTGATCCGCATTTCGACCGATGAGCGACATCCTGCACCACGAGCACGAACCCATCAGCCGCCTGAAGGCCGAGCACCTGATGAAGGCCTACAACGGCCGCGTGGTGGTCAAGGACGTGTCCATGGAAGTCTCCAGCGGCCAGGTGGTGGGGCTTTTGGGCCGTAACGGCGCCGGCAAGACCACCTGCTTCTACATGATCGCCGGCCTGGTGGCCACCGACGGCGGCAACATCGTCCTGGACGAGCACTCCATCAGCCACCTGCCCATCCACCGCCGCGCCCGACTGGGACTGTCCTACCTGCCGCAGGAAGCCTCGGTCTTCCGCAAGCTCAGCGTCGAGGAGAACATCCTGGCCGTGCTGGAGCTGCAGGTGGACAAGCGTGGCCGCGGCATCAGCCGTGCCGAGCAGAAGGCACGGCTGGAATCGCTGCTGAAGGAGCTGCAGATCGAGCACATCCGCTCCAACACCTCCATCTCGCTGTCCGGTGGCGAGCGCCGGCGGGTGGAGATCGCGCGGGCGCTGGCCAGCTCACCCCGCTTCATCCTGCTGGATGAGCCCTTCGCCGGCGTCGACCCCATCGCCGTCATCGAGATCCAGCGCATCGTCAACCTGCTGAAGAACCGGCGCATCGGCGTGCTCATCACCGACCACAACGTCCGCGAGACGCTGGGCATCTGCGACCGCGCCTACATCATCAACGAAGGCGTCGTGCTGGCCTCGGGCAGCCCCGACCAGATCATCCAGGACGAGCGCGTGCGCAAGGCCTACCTGGGCGAAGACTTCCGGATGTAACCCGCGGCGCACTTGCCGCATGGGTGGGCATGGTGCCCCTTCCACGCGCTGTCGCATCCGCCTCCACGCGCCTGCCGTCGGCCCGACGCAGCCGGCATCCGGGAAACCACTGGTCAGCCAGGTGCGCGCAAGCCGGGCATCCGATGGTACAAACGCGGCAGGACCCCACTTGCCCTGCCCTTTCTGCCGGACCCGATGCCCCGATGAAGCCTTCGCTTCAGACACGCCAGAGTCAGCAGCTGCTGCTGACCCCACAACTGCAACAGGCCATCCGCCTGCTGCAGCTGTCCACGGCCGACCTGGAGCAGGAGATCGAGCGCGCCGTCGAGCAGAACCCTTTCCTGGAACGGGTCGAGCCTCCCCGCCACGACACCGTCAGCCTGCACGCCGACGGCAGCCTGCGCCATGAACGGATATCTGGCACCGACGCCTGGCCGCCCGTCGGCAGCTCGGCAGCCTCCACACAGGACATCGGCGCGGATGCCTACAACGCAGGCACCGCCCGGCAGGACGGCGACCTGGCCAGCCATGGCGCCGATGCCTTCGGCGAGCATGAACCTGCCGTCACCTCGTCTGACGACCAGCCCAACGTCACCCTGCTCGACAGCGGCCCGGATGGCGACGACACCTGGGGCATCGCGCGCAGCGCCGGACCGGCCCCCGAGGGAGACGACGACGAACCCTACGGCAGCACGCTGACCGCATCGCCCTCACTGCGCGAACACCTGCTGGACCAGCTGGCCGAGATCCACTGTGATGCCCGCCAGCGCGCCCTCATCCACCTGCTCATCTGGGAAGTGGGCGACGACGGCTACCTGCCTGCCGGATTCTCGCTGGACGCCCTGGCCGACGAATTCATGGCCGGCACTCCCGGCAGCCAGGACAGCGGCGACACCACCGAAAGGCTTGCCCCCGCCGATCTCTCGGCCGAGCTGCAAGCCGCCCTGCAGACCTTGCAGAGTTTCGATCCGCCCGGCGTGGCTGCGCGCACGCCCGGTGAATGCCTGCGCCTGCAGCTGCTGCACCTGCAGCAGGACCGCGCCGATGCCTCCCTCCGAACGGCCTCAGCCCACGGCGCCCCATCCGGAAGCCCCGTCACCGAACCCGCCGACCTCATCGCCCTGGCCCTGCAGCTGGTGAGCGACGACTGCCTGCCGCTGCTGGCAAAACACGAGGACGCCCTGCTCTGCAAGCGCCTGTCCTGCTCACCGGCCGAGCTTCGGGCCGCCCGGACCCTCATCCAGTCACTGGATCCGCACCCCGGCAACCGCTTCGACGCGGAGCCCTCCCGCTACATCATTCCCGACATCATCGTGCGCCGGACCGCGCACGGCTGGCGCGCCGAACCCAACCCCTCAACCCGACTTTCACTGCGCGTGCACGACGAGTACGAGGCGCTGTTGAAAAACCACCGAAAAGCCGCGCCATCGCCCGCACAAACCGGCAGATCTGGGGCAGAATGGGAGCAACAGGTCACGGAAGACAGCCATGCCGAGTCACCTTCCGCTCCCGAACACAACCTGCTGCATCAGCTGCAGGAAGCCCGCACGCTGGCACGCAACGTCCAGCAGCGCGGCGACACCATCGTGCTCGTGGCCCAGGCCATCGTCGATCGCCAGAAGGCGTTCTTCAATCACGGCCCCGAGGCGCTTCGCCCCCTGGTCCTGCGCGACATCGCCGAAGTCGTCGGCCGCCACGAATCCACCATTTCCCGCGCCACCAGCCAGAAGTACATCCGGACCCCGTTCGGCACCTTCGAGCTGAAGTATTTCTTCGGCAGCCAGGTGGCTACCGACAGCGGCGGCGCCGCATCCAGCACCGCCGTCTGCGCACTCATCCAGAAGCTCATCGAGCAGGAGGATACCAACCAGCCCTTGTCAGACAGCCAACTCACTGAACTGCTTGGCCAGAAAGGCATCCAGGTCGCGCGCCGAACCGTTGCCAAATATCGGGAATCCCTCAAGATACTTCCTGCCGCGCAACGACGAAGCCGATGACCGCCCACTGGCCGTGTGTGGAACCCTCTCCCAAGGAGTACCAGGCATGAACCTCTCCATCAGTGGACACCATGTGGAAGTCACCCCCGCCCTGCGCGAGTACGTCACCACCAAGCTGCGCCGGATCCGCCACCACTTCGATCAGGTCATCGACGTCAACGTCATCCTCTCGGTCGAGAAGCTGGTGCAGCGCGCCGAAATGAAGCTGCTGGTCGCCGGGCGCGAGATCTTTGCCGAAGCCACCCACACCGACCTCTATGCCGCCGTCGACACCCTCATCGACAAGCTCGACCGGCAGGTCATCAAGCACAAGCAGAAGCGGCAGAACTACAGCGGAAGCGCGCTGAAGCGCATACCTGAACCCGCCTGACAGGCGCTGCGGCATGGGTCGGCTCCGGTCGATGCATGCCGCTTTCACCCCGGCGCGCCTCTGGCGCGCCCTGGCTGCACGGCCCCAAGCCCTCTCCAGCACCTATCACCCGCCCCCTCCCGGAAACAACGCAAGCCGCTGAATCCAAACGGAAACCGCTTGCATGCCCATCCTTTTCCGCACCATGGAGGCCGGCGCACACCCCAGGGCCGCACTCGCCCAGGCTGCCCCCACCCGGCGAAGCCGCCTATAATGACGGCATCGCGGGACCGACTCCCGCCGGTTCGCCCCTGTGCCAACCACTGCAAAGTTCTATCACAGTCCCGCTGCACCAGATACAGGTAATTCCGGATGAACCGCATCTCGAAGCTGCTCACAGCACGCGACATCCTGCTCGACGTCCCTGCCACCAGCAAGAAGCGGCTGTTCGAGCACGCCGCCCTGCTGTTCGAGAACGAGCATCGCCTGGAGCGGCAGAAGGTCTTCGATTCACTGTTCGCCCGCGAGCGGCTGGGCTCCACCGGCCTGGGCAAGGCCGTGGCCATTCCGCACGGCCGCATCCGCAACCTCAAGACACCGCTGGTGGCGGTGCTGCGCTGCGAGAACGGCATCCCCTTCGACGCCCCCGACGGTGAACCTGTCCGGCTGCTGGTCGTGCTGCTGGTCCCCGAGCACGCCACCGAGGAACACCTGGAAATCCTCTCCGAGCTGGCCGAGCTGCTGTCGGACGACGCCCTGCGCGAAACCCTGCTCACCGCCACCGACCCCGCCCAGGTCTACCGCACGCTGGCCACCTGGGAGCCGGTCCGCCCCGCTGCCTGACGGCCTGCCCACGGCCACCGGCAGCGCCCCTTCCCTCCGGAGACACCGCCCATGGCCATGACGGTCCAGAACCTGGTCACCTCGCAACAGGCACGCTCCAACCTGCGATGGCTGGCCGGCCAGTCCGGCGGTGACCGCCCCCTGCACGGCACCGGCGTCCACGCCGTCGACCAGATCGGCTACCTGAACCTGATGCACGCCGAGCGCATCGCCGTGCTCGGTCTGCGCGAGCTGGACTACTACCGCAAGCTGGATCGTCATCGGCGCGACAGGCTGCACCAGACCCTTCTTGCCGCCCGTCCCCCGGCACTGATCATCTCCGACGGTCAGGAAGCGCCCAGCGCCCTGGTGGATTTCTGCAACCGGAACCACCTGCCGCTGCTGGGCTGCCGACTGGCCGCCGGCCCGCTCATCGAGACCCTGGAACAGGCGCTGGCCCACAAGGACCACACCTCCATGCACGGCGTGCTGATGGACGTGCTGGGCATGGGCGTGCTCATCACCGGCGACTCGGGCCTGGGCAAGAGCGAGCTGGCCCTGGAACTCATCAGCCGCGGGCATGGTCTGGTGGCCGATGACGTGGTCGACATCGAGCGCGTCAGCCAGCACGCCATCGTCGGTCGCTGCCCGGCGCTGCTGCAGGGCCTGCTGGAAGTCCGCGGCCTGGGTCTCATCGACATCCGCACCATCTTCGGCGAAAGCGCCGTGCGCCGCCGCATGCCCATCAAGCTCATCGTCCACCTGGTGGGCCGCCGCACGATGGAAGACAGCTACGAGCGCCTGCCGCTGCAGGCGCTCACCGAGACCATCCTGGGCATCCCGGTGCGCAAGGTTGCCATCCCGGTGGCGGCCGGCCGCAACATCGCCGTGCTCACCGAGACCGCCGTGCGCACCACGGTGCTGCTGCTGCGCGGCATCGACACCACGCGCGAATTCGCCCGGCGCCAGCAGGCCCTGATCCTCGACCAGAGCGAAACGCCCCATCACCCGTCCAGCCACGCACCGGACGCCTTGGGGCCCGCCGGGAACGCCTCCTCGCTGCCCATCGGCCAGATGGACACCCACCTGGCCGACCCCAGCCCCGGCGATGCCGCCTATCCCGACTGGGCCCCCGAGAGCTTCACGCTCACAATGATGCCCAACGACACCGCCGAGGAATCCCCCCTGTCCCCTGTCGAGACGCCGTCGTGCACGCGCCCTGTCACCGGCCTGGCCACGGCGCCACAGGCTCCGGCCGGCCCCGACACGACCGATACGCCCTCCCTTTCGCCTATCCCGCCTTCTACCCCACCATGCAACTGATCATCGTCACCGGCATCTCCGGCTCCGGCAAATCGCTGGCCATTCATGTGCTGGAAGACGCCGGCTACTTCTGCATCGACAACCTGCCGGTACGCTACGTTCTCGAAGTCGCCCTGTCCCTGGAACAGGAAGGTCACGCCAAGGTCGCCATGTCCATCGACGTGCGCGTGGGCACGCGCCTCACCGGCCTGCGCGACGCCGTGCGCCAGCTGCGCGCCCAGGGCCACGACGTGAAGGTGCTGTTCCTCAACGCCCGCACCGATTCCCTGGTGCAGCGCTATTCCGAGACCCGCCGCCGCCACCCGCTCACCCTGCCCGGACGCAGCAACAACACCAGCCACGGCGCCGATCCCAAGCTGGCGCCCACGCTGGAAGAATCCATCGAGCGCGAGCGCGAGCTGATGGCCGAGATCGAGGACATCGGCACCTCCATCGACACCAGCGACCTGCACCCCAACACCCTGCGCCAGTGGGTGCGTGACCTGGTGCGCACCGACCGCGCCTCGATGACGCTGCTCTTCGAGTCCTTCGCCTTCAAGCAGGGCGTGCCGCTGGATGCCGACCTGGTGTTCGACGTGCGCTGCCTGCCCAACCCCTACTACGACGTGGAGCTGCGCACCCTCACCGGGCTGGACCAGCCGGTCAAGGACTTCCTGGTCGACCTGCCCCCGGTGCAGAAGATGATCGGCGACATCACGCGCTTCATCACCGAATGGCTGCCCAGCTACGTGCAGGACAACCGCCACTATCTCACCATCGCCATCGGCTGTACGGGCGGCCAGCACCGCTCCGTCTATGTCGCCCAGACACTGGCCGAGCACTTCGCCCGCACCGAGCGCGTGCTGGTGCGCCACCGCGCCCTGGACAGCCGCCCCAGCGGCACCGGCGTCACCGTCACGCAGACGCGCTGATCAGCTCCGGCTGCAGGACCTGCCCCTGCAGCCAGCGTCGGATCGGGCTGGGCAACGGCGCCCCCTCCAGCGCCGACGGCACCAGCCAGCGCTGCTGCTCGGGCAGTGGCAGGGCCTTGGCCAGTGCATCCGGCTCGGCCTTGATACCCCCTTCCGCACCGCTCGCCGGCGCCTGATCAGCCATGGCCCGGCGCACCACGTCCACCGGCGGCGCCCACACCGTGGCCTCCATCCGGAAATGTGTGAAGACATGGCTGAAGCTGCCCACGGCCTGCCAGCCCTCGGGTACCTCGCCCGGCCATTCCGGCAGGCTCCAGAGCCCGCCCCACAACCCGCTGTCGGGCCGAGCCTGCAGCAGTACCTGCCGCTGGGCATCCTCCACCCACAGCAGGTTCACGGCCCGCACCGGAACCGTCTTTTTCCGGCGCGCCTGCGGATAACGCTCGGGCTCTCCCTGCTGCCGGGCCTGGCACAGTGCCGCCAGCGGGCACTGCCCACAGTCCGGCCTGCTTCGGGTGCAGACCATCGCCCCCAGGTCCATCAGGCCCTGCGTGTAGTCGATCAGGTCCGCCGCCGGCGCGCCCTCGGGCGGCAGCTCGGCTTCGGCATGCGCCCACAGCCGTGCCAGCGTTGCACTGCCGGCCGGGTCGCCCTCCACGGCAAACACCCGGCTCAGCACGCGCTTCACGTTGCCATCCAGAATGGCAGCCCGCTCGCCGAAGGCGAACACCGCAATAGCCGCTGCCGTCGAGCGCCCCACACCGGGCAGGGCCTCCAGCCCCTGGGCCGTCTGCGGAAAGGCGCCGCCCGCCTCTGCCACCTGGCGCGCCGCCGCGTGCAGATTGCGCGCCCGACTGTAGTAACCCAGCCCCGCCCACAGGCCCATCACCTGCTCGGCATCGGCTGCCGCCAGGTCGTTCACCGTGGGGAAAGCGCGCAGGAAGGCCTCGAAATACGGAATGACGGTGGCCACCTGCGTCTGCTGCAGCATCACTTCCGATAGCCAGACGCGATAGGGATCACGCAGCACGGCTGCGCCGCCCGCCGGTGTGCCCAGCTCAAGGCGAGTCTTCTGCCAGGGAAGATGGTGCCGACCATGCCGGCGCTGCCAGCGGATCAGTGCTGGCGCAAGGTTCAGGGTGTTGTCGTGTGCCATGGATGCCGCATCATACGGCATCCGCACTCCCTGCCTGATTCGCCGCAGCCGGCTGCACCGCAGGCGCCTGTTCATCGGTCCCGGCGGGCACATTCTCCAGCGCGGCAGGCTTGCCCTGCGCAGCCGTGCCCGCGGAAGCATCGCCCGCAGCTGCCGGTTCGCCGCGCAGATCCGGCGCGGCCTCCAGCTCCTCGACCACCACCGGGCGCACCGGCCGCCGGTCGATCGCTGCCTGAACCCCTTCCACCAGCGTCTTCATCTGCGCCAGCTGGCGCTCGATGCGCGCACGGGCCTCGTCGATCTCCTGCAGGCGCTCTTCCAGCGAATCGCCGGCATCCATCACCCGCTGCACCGACTCCATGCGCCGCCGCAGCTGCGCCTGATGCTCGCGCACCTGACTCTCCAGCGGCGTCATCAGTGACCGCAGCCAGCCTTCCAGCTCGCGGATGGCCACCGTGTAGATCTTCTTCAGGCTGACCGCGGCCGAATCGAAGAAGCGCTGCGTCAGCACCGCCTTGTTCACCGTCAGCAGCTTCAGCAGGCTGAACTGACGCTGGTGCGTCTGCGCCACCTGCTCGATCTCGGTGAAATAGCGCTTCGTGGAAAAGCGCAGCGGCATGCCCAGCGACAGCCCGTAATCGCGCGAGAAGCGCTGATACATCGCCGTCATCATCTGCGAGATCTCGCCCACCAGGCGGTCGGCTTCCTCGAAGTCCAGTCGCACCGCCGTCAGCAGCGCGTTCATGCCGTCCTTGAGCTGCGACGACAGCTGGCTGGCCATCATCATCTGGCGGGTACGGTCCACGTGCCGGCGCAGGCTGTCCTGGCTCAGATGCGTGAACATCGTCTGCGAATGCTTGGTGAACACCGAGCGCAGTGCCGCCAGGTGCCGCAGGCTGTCATCGAACTCCGTGCGCTCGTCGCGCACCCGGCGCGACATCTGCCGGATCATTGCCTGGTTCTTGCCACGCAGCCCGTTCAGCTCGAAGGCCTGCTCGACCTGGTTGCGCCGGCGCACCGTCAGCAGGTTCAACGTCACCGCCGAGGCTTCCTCGAACTCACGCCGCACCTGCTCGCTGATGATCACCTGCTGCTGCGGAATCATCTCTTCCGACAGCGCATGCTCCAGCTCCTTGAGCCGGCTGCGTCGCAGCAGTGCCTGATTGCCCTGGATCTTGGCCACCAGGCCCTTCTGCGCCGACACCGGATAGACCCGTGCCGTGGGCAGATCCAGGAAATTGCTCACCGACACCACCTGGCGTGCAATCTCCAGGTCGTTCTCGGCATCGGACCGCAGCTCGTCCCACAGCCCGTCGATCTTGTTCAGCACCACGAAGCGCCCGGTGCGGTGCGCCTTGCTGATGTTGGACTGCCACACGTCGATGTCGCTGCGCGTCACCCCGGCATCGGCCGCCAGCACGAACAGTACCGCGTGCGCATTCGGAATCACGTTCAGCGTCAGCTCCGGCTCGGCGCCGATGGCGTTCAGACCCGGGGTGTCGATGATCACCAGCCCCAGCTCCAGGAGCGGGTGCGGAATGTTGACAATGGCGTGCCGCCAGGCGGGAATTTCCACCTGCCCCGGCGTCACCGACCGGCCCACCGGCTGCTCGTCGTCGTACAAGCCCATCTCGCGGGCCTGCTCGGTCGGCACCAGCAGCGTCTCGCGTACCGAGTCGAAGGCCTGGCGCAGCGACTTCACATCCGTCATGTCCACCGGAATGAAGCGCCAGTGCTCGTCCTGATTGCGCAGCTCGGCCAGCGGCACCGGCATCAGCCGCGTGTCGATGGGAAGCAGCCGGATGCCCACCGGCATCGACGCGTCATACAGCAGCTCGGTCGGGCACATCGTGGTGCGCCCGGCCGACGACGGAACCACCCGCTGGCCATACTGTGCGAAGAAGATCGCGTTGATCAGCTCCGACTTGCCACGGGAGAACTCGGCCACGAATGCCACCTTCAGCAGGGTGTCGTGCAGCCGTTCGATGATCTGCGAAAGCTTGACGTTCAGGCTGGCATCAGCCGCATCCGACTGCGCCAACCAGTCACGGTAGCGCTCGATCGCCGACTGGAGATCGGACCGCCACCGGCCATACGCCTCGATTTGCTCGCTGATGCCTTTCTTTGCCATGTCGGCAGTGTACACAAGCCCGTTGCCCATGCCATCCGCTTCCCCTTGCCCAGCCAGCAACCGGGTAGTGCTACCCGATCAGTGGTTGTCACCGTGGACAGAAGAAGGAACTCCTGCCCTGCTGCCGCAACTGTTCGATGGGATTCCCTCAAAACAAAACAGGGAAGGGTCGCATGACCGAAGGCCCGATGCTGAAACGGTCCGTAACCACCTTCCCCGTACTGTCTACAAAATCCTTCAAAGAACTACCACCTGCCGCAATTGCATCCGACATCGCCTGACGGACGAACCTCGCCCACCTCCACGGCAGCGACCGGGCCCCCATCCGCGTCCCTTGATCTCCCCCCTTGAGCCCCCCTTCTGCCACCCCCATCCGCCCCCCATCCGGCCCCCCGAAGATCCCACGCTCCGGAGGCCCATCAGTCCCACCACCACCCGCCACCGTCCGGCCATCGCCGCGGCTGCTGACAAAGCGTCCCGCTCGTTCTACCATGCCCCGATGAATTCATCCCGCCTGTCCGCCCGTACCCCTGCCGTGCCCACTTTGGCACGCCGCCCCCTCAGCACCCGGCTTGCCCTGGCCCTGGGCCTGCTGGCACTGGGCGGATGCAGCGCCTTCCAGCCATCGGCCAGCGCGGCCGTCACCCCCCCCCACGTCACGGCCAAGGCCGCCCCGGACTCCCAGGCGCCACACAGCCCCACCGAGCCGGGCAACCAGGCTACAGGCAACAGCCCCTCCCCCGGCAGCCTTGCAACCCAGGAGCAGGCCACCGGCGGGGCCCAGCCCAGCGACGACACCAATACCGTCGTCGCTCCTGACGCTGAAAGTGACACGGGCAGCGCGCTCTCCGGCACCTACCGCCCGGCCAACCTGCCCGAACTGGCCCTCACCCCGCCGCTGATCTACGAGATACTGGCCGCCGAGATCGCCCTGCAGCGCGAACAGCCCGGTGCCGCCTACGCCACCTACCATTCACTGGCCGCCCAGACCGGCGACGCTCGCCTGGCCCGTCGCGCCACCGAGATCGCCATCGTCACCGGCTCACTGTCCGACGCGCTGGACAGCGCCCGCCTGTGGGTGCGCCTTGACCCCACCTACCCCAATGCCCGCAAGGCGCTGGATACCCTGCTGCTGGCCAACGGCCGCGTGACCGAGGTCGAACCGGCCCTCACCCGCCAGCTCACCCAGGCCCGCCAGGCCGGCACACTCGACACCGCCTACCCGCAGCTGCAGGAAAAGCTCCTGAACCTGCCCGACCGCCGTGCCGCCTGGGCACTGGCCCAGCGGCTCAGCGCCTCCGACCTCGACAACATCCAGGCCCGCCTGATGCGCGCCCGCCTGGCCCATGAAGCCGGCCAGCAGCAGGCCGCCACCGACGAGGCCCTGGCCGCCCAGCAGCTGGCGCCCGACAACATCGAGGCCGTGCTGGCCAGCGTCCAGCTGCTGCAGTCCCGGCCCGGCGGCCGCCAGCGTGCCGCCGTCCTGCTGGGCAACTACCTGCAGAAACACCCCGACGACCTGCGCGCCCTCAAGGCCCAGGGCCTGCTGCAGATCGCCAGCGAACAGAACGACGCCGCCATCGCCACGCTCTCGCGCGTGCAGTCGCTGGAGCCGGACAACCCCGCCACCCTCTACACCCTGGCCCAGCTCCATCACCAGAAACACGACTACGCCCGCGCCACCGAAGCCCTGCAGCGCTACGTCGCCCTGCCGGAAGACATCGAGCGCGACAACGGCAACGCCTTCCTGTTCCTGTCCGAGATCGCCCAGAAGCAGAACGACCAGGCCGGCGCCATCCAGTGGCTGGAGCGCGTGCCCACCAACAGCCGCGTCCACTTCGAGGCCCAGCTGACCCGGGCCAGCCTGCTGGCGCGCCAGAGCCGCCCCGAAGCCGGCCTGGCCGCCCTGTCCTCGCTCAAGCCCCGCAACCTGCGCGAAACCCAGCTGCAGACCGTCACCCGCGCCCAGATCCTGCGCGAAGCTGGCCGCTACCAGGCCGCCTTCGACGTGCTCGATCGCGCCATCCGGCAGCGCAAGGATGACAAGGACACCATCGACCTGCTCTACGACCGCGCCATTGCCGCCGAGAAGGTGGGTCGCCTGGATGTCCTGGAAAAGGACCTTCGCCGCCTCATCAAGCTGCGCCCCGATGACGGCAACGCCTACAACGCCCTGGGCTACACCCTGGCCGATCACAACCAGCGCCTGCTCGAAGCCCTCACCCTCATCGAGAAGGCCAACCAGCTCAACCCCGGCGACCCGCACATCCAGGACAGCCTGGGCTGGGTCTACTTCCGCCTGGGGCGCACCCAGGACGCACTCGACGTGTTCCGCGCACTCTGGCAGAAATCCCCGGATACCGAGGTCGGCACCCACTACGGCGAAGTCCTCTGGCACGCCGGCCAGCAGGATGGTGCCCGCGACATCTGGCGCCAGTGCCGGCAGCAAGACCCCAACAACGAGCTGCTGCGCGACACCCTCAAGCGCCTGGGCGTGACGCTGCAGCCCTGACGCGCTCATCCCACCACGAACTCCATCGCGGACAGGGCATGCCCTGTCCGCCGTGCCCATGCCCCTGATCCTGCGACGTACCACCCGGCAAAGTGGCGCACCGCGCCATACCTCCTTCCCTCACAGCCCCCGGCGGCGCCACCTGTTGCACGCGCCGCTGCTGACCGGCCTGCTGGGTGCCGCATTCATGGCCGGCTGCGCCACCACCCCGCCCAGCCCGCCGCCTGCGGCCCACAACCCCGCCGAGCCCCTGCACCTCACCGGCCGCTTCTCGTTCACCAGCACCAGCAACCTGCCGCAAAGCCGTCCTCAGCACAGCAGCGGCCGCTTCCAGCTGAACCGGGAAGGCGAAAACCTCTCCATCGAACTGTCCTCGCCCTTCGGCCAGACCCTCGTGCGCGCTGCCCAGCGCCAGGGTGAAGCTGCCTGGCTGGAAACCGCCCAGCACCAGCGCTACACCGGCCCCACCCTGGAAGCCGTCCTGCAGGACGCCATCGGCATCCCCGTGCCCGTCAGCCGCCTGCCCGACTGGCTCACCGACCGCTTCCAGAACGTCGAGGAACGCTCGGCCGACGGCCACAGCATCCGTGCCCGCGATGCCGGCTGGCAGATCGAACGCAACGACAGCCGCTGGTTCCTCACCTGGCACCAGAACCCCCAGCGCATCGAGATCCGGCTCGTCGTCGACCCGACGGCCCAGCCCGCAGAACAGCCATGAACAGCCCCACCCGCCTGCACCTGCCGGCCCCTGCCAAGCTCAACCTCTTCCTGCACGTCACCGGCCGCCGCGCCGACGGCCTGCACCTGCTGGAAACCGTCTTCCAGTTCATCGACCTGGAAGACCACGTCACCCTGGAGCTGGATCCTTCCGGCCACATCGGCCGCACGCATGACCCCGAAGGCTTCTCTGCCGACGACGACCTCACCCTGCGCGCAGCCCGCGCCCTGAAGGAAGCCACCGGCTGCCCGCTGGGCGTGCGTGTCACCCTCGACAAGCAGATCCCCATGGGCGCCGGCCTGGGCGGCGGAAGCTCCGACGCCGCCACCGTCCTGCTGGGTCTCAACCAGCTCTGGCAGCTTGGCCTGTCGCGTGAACGCCTCATCGACATCGCCCGTCCGCTGGGCGCCGATGTCCCCATCTTCGTCTACGGCCAGAACGCCTACGCCACTGGCATCGGCGACATCTTTGAGCCCATTTCCCTGCCCGATCGCTGGTTCGTGTTGTTCATGCCCAACGTTCATGTGGCCACCGCTGGAATTTTTTCCGCACCCGAATTGACACGCAACACGAAACCCATCAGAATTCATGGCTTCACAGCAATGGCAGGACGCAACGACCTGCAACCGGTTGTGGAAGCCAGACAGCCCGCCGTCAGGCAGGCCGTTCAACTTCTTCAGCAGGCAGCAGATCAGGTTGTGTCAGGCAATGGCCGTGAGGCAGAAAACACCATCACCGTCCGCATGACGGGCTCCGGTGCATGTGTGTTTGCTGCCACACAAAGTCATGCCACTGCCCTGGCTCTGCTCCAGGAAGTTCAGCGGGTCAGCAAAAAAATTGTTGTCGCCAGGCAAACGTCGGGTTCTGAACGTATTACAATGCGTACCGAAGCCGGCACCCTCTACCTGATCAGAGGGCTTGCCAGTCACCCGTTGGGGAGTCGCCAAGTTGGTTAAGGCACCGGATTTTGATTCCGGCATTCGAGGGTTCGAATCCTTCCTCCCCAGCCACTCTTTCATCAGGTCGGCATCGCCGGCCTGATTCTTTCGGCAGCAGCCATACGGTTTCCGGACCAGCGCCCAGACAGGTCAGACTCTCGTGCATCGCAGCTCCTACCGCCCCAGCCCTGTCACCATGCCCGCCCTCTGGTCCGAAGGACCGGTACTCTTCACGGGCAATGCCAACCCCGCTCTCGCTTCAGACGTCGCCGCCCACCTGGGTATCCCCCTGGGCAAGGCCATCGTCGGTCGTTTCTCCGACGGCGAAGTCAACGTCGAGATCCTGGAAAACGTCCGTGGCAAGGATGCCTTCGTCATCCAGTCCACCTGTGCGCCCACCAACGACCACCTGATGGAGCTGCTGATCCTCGTCGACGCCCTGCGTCGCGCCTCGGCAGGCCGCATCACCGCCGTCGTTCCCTATTTCGGCTATGCCCGCCAGGACCGCCGCGTGCGCTCCTCGCGCGTGGCCATCAGCGCCAAGGTCGTGGCCAACATGCTGCAGGTCGCCGGTGTCGACCGCGTCCTCACCATGGACCTGCACGCCGACCAGATCCAGGGCTTCTTCGACATCCCCGTCGACAACATCTACGCTGCCCCCATCCTGCTGTCCGACATCACCAAGCGCAAGCTGGAAAACACCATGGTGGTGTCCCCGGACGTTGGTGGTGTCGTCCGTGCCCGCGCCCTGGCCAAACGGCTGGACTGCGAACTGGCCATCATCGACAAGCGCCGCCAGAAGGCCAACGTCTCCGAGGTGATGAACATCATCGGTGAGGTTTCCGGCCGCAGCTGCCTGCTGATGGACGACATGGTCGACACCGCCGGCACCCTGTGCCGTGCTGCCGAAGCCCTGAAGAAACACGGTGCCGTGCGCGTCTCCGCCTACTGCACCCACCCCGTGCTCTCCGGCAAGGCCATCGAGCGCATCACCGAATCCCCGCTGGACGAACTCGTCGTCACCGACACCATCCCGCTCACGGACGAAGGCCGCGCCTGCGGCAAGATCCGTGTCCTGGGTTGCGGCCAGCTCATCGGTGAAACCATCCTGCGCATCAACCGCTCCGACTCCGTCTCCATGCTGTTCATGGAGTGAGTGCGGCTCAGTCAGACGCGCTTCCCACGTATCCTCCCCGGCCAGCGCACCACCGCTGGCCATACAGCCCCTGAGGGGCCGACGGCCTCAGCCCCCTCCCCTCAGCGGCTTCTGCAGCCATGAGCCGACACCGAATCGGCCACCGGCCTGCACCGAATGCCGGATGCCCGCCTCCTTGGCCCGTCGGCGCCGACATCGGTTATCATCTTCCGCTTTCTCAACCCCTGCCGGATCTGGTCGCGGACCGGCAGACATATCCAAGGAACTGCCCAATGCAGATCAGTGCCCAAGAACGCAAGGACGTGGGGACGAGTGCGAGCCGCCGCCTCCGTCGCGCCAATCAGGTACCCGGTATCGTCTACGGTGGCGAAGCCGCCCCCATCCAGGTCGCCCTGGACCACAACACGCTCTATCACGCCCTGCGCGTCGAAGCCTTCCACTCGTCCATCCTGGACATGGACATCGACGGCAAGAAGCAGCGCGTGCTGCTGCGCAACGTGCAATGGCACCCGTACAAGCAACAGGTCCTGCACGTCGACTTCCAGCGCGTGGCCGCCAACCAGAAGATCACCGTCAAAGTGCCGCTGCACTTCATCAACGGTGAGAACTCGCCGGCCGTCAAGCAGACCAAGGCTGTCGTCAACCATGTCATGACCGAGATCGAAGTCCAGGTTCTGCCCAAGGACCTGCCCGAGTTCATCGAAGTCGACCTGGCCGAACTGGCCATGGAGCACTCCATCCACCTCAGCAGCATCAAGCTGCCCAAGGGTGTTACCGCCGTCGTTGCCCCGGGCACCGATCCTGTCCTGGCCTCCGCCTCGCTGGTTGGCGGCTCCGACATCGATGCCGAAGCCGAAAGCGCCGTGGCCGATGCCGCCCCGGCAGCTGCTCCGGCTGCTGGCGACGCCGACAAGAAATAAGGCCCTCGCGGCCAAGACGGACATCCGTCGCTGCCGGACCTCCCCCGATGCGGGCCCCGGCAGCGACAGGATGTCCACCCCAACGGGCCGCCAGTCGGCCCGTTTTTCATAAGGATCGGGTCACGGCCATCGGGCATGTCCCGAAGGCCCTCACGGCAGCACCAGCCCCTCCTTCGGCGCATCAGCTGCCTGACATCCCGCACATACAAGCCACGCCCGCATGAACGCCCCCCGCCTCATCGTCGGCCTGGGCAACCCCACCGACCAGCACGCCCACGACCGGCACAACGCCGGCTTCTGGTTCATCGACGCCCTGCTGCGCCACTACCCCGGCCAGATGCGCCCCGACGCCAAGTTCCTGGGCGATGTCGGCGAAGTCCGCATCGGCACCCAGGTCGTGCGGCTGCTCAAGCCCATGACCTACATGAACCGCTCCGGCCAGTCCGTCGGTGCGCTGGCGCGCTTCTACCGCCTGGAACCTGCCGACATCCTTGTCGCCTACGACGAGCTCGACCTCATGCCCGGCTCCGCACGCCTCAAACTGGGCGGCTCCAGCACCCACAACGGCCTGCGCGACATCACCGCCCACCTTGGCACCCCTCGCTACTGGCGCCTGCGCCTGGGCATCGGCCATCCCCGCAGCCTCAACCTCAACAAATCCGTCGTCGACTTCGTCCTAGGCAAACCCAGCCAGAGCGACCAGCAGCTCATCGACCAGGCCACCGACCGCAGCGTCGACCACCTGCCCATCCTCATGCGTGACGGCTGGGAAATCGCCACCCAGCAACTGCACGGCGCCGACCCCGCCATGCAGCAAGCCAAGGCCGCCCGCAAAGGCAGCCCCGAAGCCAAACCCACCGACTCGCTCTAGAATCCCGGCATCCCGATCCGGCATACCCAGGGCATCCACGGCACAGATCCCCCTGAGCTGACACCCCTGCCCTGCCGGAACACCCCCCCCTACACCGCCCAGCAAGAAGGACACCCCATGGCACTCCAATGCGGCATCGTCGGCCTGCCCAACGTCGGCAAATCCACCCTCTTCAACGCGCTGACCAAAGCCGGCATCGAAGCTGCCAACTACCCCTTCTGCACCATCGAGCCCAACGTCGGCATCGTCGAAGTCCCTGACCCCCGCCTCGCCAAGCTCGCTGAAATCGTCCAGCCCCAGAAGATCCAGCCCGCCATCGTCGAATTCGTCGACATCGCCGGCCTCGTCGCTGGCGCCAGCAAAGGCGAAGGCCTCGGCAACCAGTTTCTCGCCAACATCCGCGAAACCGACGCCATCGTCAACGTCGTCCGCTGCTTCGACGACCCCAACGTCGTCCACGTCAATGGCCGCGTCGACCCCATCGCCGACATCGAGACCATCGTCACCGAACTCGCCCTGGCCGACCTCGCCACCATCGAGCGCGTCCACGCCCGCGAAATCAAGAAAGCCCGCGCCGGTGACAAGGAAGCCCTGCGCCTCACCACCCTGCTCGAAAAACTCCAGCCCCACCTCAACGAAGGCAAACCCGCCCGCTCGCTGGACCTGAGCGCCGAAGACAAGGCCCTCCTCAAGCCCTACGGCCTCATGACCCTCAAGCCCGCCATGTACGTCGCCAACGTCTCCGAGGACGGCTTCCAGAACAACCCGTACCTCGACAGACTGCGTGAACACGCCGCCAAGGAAGGCGCCCCCGTCGTCGCCCTCTGCGCCCAGATCGAAGCCGAACTGGCCGACCTCGACGACGAAGACAAACTCGCCTTCCTCGCCGACCTCGGCCTCGAAGAACCCGGCCTCAACCGCCTCATCCGCGCCGGCTACGACCTCCTGGGCCTGCAGACCTACTTCACCGCTGGCGTCAAGGAAGTCCGCGCCTGGACCATCCACAAAGGCGACACCGCCCCCAAAGCCGCCGGCGTCATCCACACCGACTTCGAACGCGGCTTCATCCGCGCCCAGACCATCGCCTTCGACGACTTCATCCAGTACAAGGGCGAACAGGGCGCCAAGGAAGCCGGCAAGATGCGCGCCGAAGGCAAGGACTACGTCGTCCAGGACGGGGATGTGCTGAACTTTTTGTTCAATGTGTGAACAGGCAAGCCAAAGCCGAATCTGAGTGCACTGAAGAAGGGCTGCAACGGCGCAGCCCGGCCAGACAATGGCTGGGCTGCTGGACACCCCTGTGCCCCTGCTGAACGCGCTGCCCATATCGGAAAGCGGTCGCCTCGCTGACGCCCACGAGATCGCCTCCCCGACGCCCACAGAGCAGAGCCTCTCCGCCACACTCAGAGAATGGCGAAGGTGGCGGAAAGCGCCTGTGGTTCATACCTGACGCCATCATCAGCGTCCCATCCGGAAGAGGTGCAGACACAAGGCAGCCTGCCTATTATAGGGGCTGTCACCATCACCAGGGAGACAGGCCTCTGGACATCAGTCGGCCCGAGTCCCCTGCACAAAAACCCGACACCGAACCACCAGAGACATACCGGCCATGGACGACGTCTTCCAGTTTCGAGACAAACTCATTCAGGAGTATGCACGTTTCTCCCGCAGCTTCGTCCAGATCGCAGCCCCCGACATCAGGAACAAGGTAGAGGAAGAGTACGCCAACGGCCGTTACTGGCCCGAACCGCTCGTCCAGATCAACCCACACTACCAGCGCAGCGGCACGATCCGGGAACTGGTGGACGCCGGGACGCTCCATCCAGGCTGTCTGGGCATTTTCCAGACAGGCAAGACAGAGGGCACCCCTACCCCCCTCTCGCTGTACACGCACCAGAAGGTCGCGTTACACATTGCCCAGCAACGCAAAAGCTACGTCGTCACCACAGGCACAGGATCGGGCAAGTCGCTTTCGTTCTTCATACCCATCATCGACCGCATCCTCAAGGCGCGGGAATCGGACAGTACGGCGCGCACCCGGGCCATCGTCATCTACCCGATGAATGCCCTGGCCAACAGCCAGCTTGAAGAGCTGGACAAGTTCCTTCACGGCTACGACGATCTGGACCGCCCCATCACCGTGGCCCGCTACACCGGCCAGGAGAGCACAGCAGAACGGGAGCGCATCGCCAAATGTGCCCCGGACATCCTGCTCACCAACTTCATGATGCTGGAATACATCCTGACGCGCTATACGGAGACTGACCGGCAAGTCATCGAGCATTGCGCTGGGCTGGAGTTTCTGGTGCTGGATGAACTGCATACCTACCGGGGCCGTCAGGGCGCCGATGTCGCCCTGCTGGTGCGCCGTCTGCGCGAACGGCTGAATGCCGACAGACTGGTGTGCATCGGTACCTCAGCCACCATGTCCAGCGCAGCCAGTGAATCGGAGCGCAACCGGGTCGTGGCAGAAGTCGCCAGCAAGCTGTTTGGCACACGCATCACCGAACACGAGGTCATCGGAGAAACGCTGGAAAGGGTCACAGACGCAAACCGGGATATCGACGCCATACGCCATCACCTGCTCGCGGCTGTCCGGTGCGAACAGTACGCATGGCCCGATTACCAGGCATTTCAGAACGACCCGCTCGCCATCTGGGTGGAACTGACGCTGGGCGTCACCATTCCGGACGACACCAGCCCCATTCGCCGCGCCCGCCCCATAGCCCTGAAAGAAGCAGGCCAGCGACTTGCCAGCGATGCCGGCTGCAGCCCTGACGAGGCCCAGAGCGCCCTGGCGCGCTTTCTGCTGGCCGCCAACGACGTCCGCACCCCACAGGGGCGCCCACCCTTTGCCTTCAAGCTTCACCAGTTCATCAGCGGCCCCGGCATGGTGCTGACCACGCTGGAGCCACGCGATGTACGGCACATCACCCTGGATGCTCAACGCTTCGCACCGGGCAGACAGGAAGAAAACGTCCAGCTGTACCCTGTTCATTTCTGCCGGGACTGCGGCCATGAATACATGCCGGTCTGGCATCTGCCAGACAAGGGCCGGTTTTTTCCCCGGGAGCTCGATGGCTCCACCATCGACGATGAGACCGCACAGCGTGGTCTCCTGTGCATACGAACACCCGGGCTGAACTACACCAGGCCGGAAGATCTCCCCGAAGACTGGATCGATGTCAGCGGAGACACTCCGAAAATCCGCCCAAACTATAGAAATGCCGTTCCTGATCTTGTTGCCGTGACGCCGCAGGGAGAAGGAACATTGTGCGCGGGGAAACTGACGGCGTTCTCCCAGGCACAGCCCGAGTCAGAGGAACCCCAGGGACAAAAAGGCCAGGCATTCTGGTTCATTCCCGGAAAGCTGCGCTTCTGCCTGAGCTGCGGACGAAATTACCCTGCGGTCGGCAAGGACGCCAACCGTCTGTCCAGCCTGTCTGGCGAAGGCCGCTCCTCCGCCACGACCATGATCACACTGGCCGCACTGGAGTACCTGTTCAAACTGCCTGACCCTCAACCGGGACAGCCAGATCCACGCAAGCTGCTGGCCTTTACCGACAACCGCCAGGACGCCGCCCTCCAGGCAGGTCATTTCAACGATTTCATTTTTCTGCTCACACTGCGCGGCGGTCTCATCGGTGCCCTGAAACACAACAATGGCATACTCACTGAAGACACCCTGACGGCCGAGGTTTTCAACGCACTTGGCTTTGACCGTCCGGAAGACTCGGTGCGGGCCGAGTATTTGCGCGACCCCGGACTTCGTGGCCCCAATCTCAGAACCGCACAGGCCGACCTCCGCTTCATACTCGGCTATCGACTTATCCGGGACTTGCGTCGTGGCTGGCGCTTCAACAACCCGAATCTGGAACAGCTGAAGCTGCTGGACATTCGTTACCGTGACCTGCAGGCGTTCTGTGAGGACGAAAGCTGCTTTGCTGACTTCAACGAACTACGGGATCTTCCCCCGGCACAGCGGGTCGAGCTGTATGAGGTTCTGTTCAACCGGATGCGTACGGAACTGTGCATCGAAAGCCGCTACCTGGACGATATCGAACAGGACAAGATCATAACCAGAAGTTACGCAAGCCTGAATGATCGCTGGGCCATCGCTCAGGACGAGCGTCTTGAAACCGGACGCTATCTGGTTCTGGAGAATTACCTGGCCAGCAAACGCAAGCGGCGATATGACCTCATATCCGGATCGGAACGGTCCGGTCTTGTCCGCTCCATCAAGCGAAAGCTCTCGAGCGGCCCTGACCACCTCAGAGACCGGAGCAGCAAATGGCGAGGTGAAAAATGGGCTGCGCTGGTGCGAGACATGTTGCGTGCTGCCGAGAACTACGGGTATGTACAACGGCAGCCCATCGACAAGAGCCTGTTCGGCTGGCGCCTCAACGCATCGCTCATAGACTGGTGCCTGGCACCTGCCCTGCCCGAAGAGCAGCCAGGTCAGCCAAATGCCTACTTCCGTGCACTCTACGAGAGCACGGCCAAACTGCTGGGAACCATCTCGCACCCGCTGTTCGAATTCGAGGCACAGGAGCACACGGCGCAAGTCGACGCCCAGACCAGACAGGTTCTCGAGCAGCGCTTTCGATACAGCCAGAAAGACCAGGACGAATGGAAGTCTCACAACAGGGCGCCACTTGAACGGCTGCCCCTGATGTTCTGCTCTCCCACCATGGAGCTGGGTGTGGACATTTCTGCGCTCAACACGGTATACCTGCGCAACGTCCCCCCAACGCCGGCAAACTACGCACAGCGCAGTGGCCGTGCCGGGCGCTCCGGCCAGCAGGCGCTGGTTGTCACCTATTGCGCGGCCCTGAGCCCACACGATCAATGGTTCTTCCACCGGGCACAGGACATGGTGCATGGCGTGGTAAGGGCTCCCACCCTGGATCTGGCCAACCGCGATCTGGTACAGAGCCACCTGCAGGCAGTCTGGCTGGCGTGTACAAGACACTCACTGGACGACAGCATTGCCGAGCTGCTCGACATGAACGCGCCAGGAAAACCACCCAAACCTGAGCTCATGGCAGCACTGCGGGCGCCTGACGCACAGGCACGCGCGCAGCTCGGAGCCGCACGGGTCATTGAACAGCTGGCTGGAGAGCTGGATGACAGCACGTGGTTCACACCTGACTACGTACAGAATGTCATCGCAGATGCTCCCCAGGCGTTTTCCCGGGCACTCGAGCGCTGGCGCACCCTGTTCGAGGCAACACAGGAGCAGCTCAAGATGGCCCAAAGCATCTCGAGCAGCCACGCCGTCACCGAACAGGAACGCAAGAGTGCCGAACGACGCGCATCTGATGCCCAGCAGCAATTCAACCTGCTTCTGAAACCCGGCAACAGCCAGAACAGCGACTTCTACACCTACCGCTATCTGGCCAGCCAGGGCTTTCTTCCCGGCTACAATTTTCCACGCCTTCCACTGATGGCCTGGGTTCCCGGTGGCGGCCGCAAATCGGCCACGAGTGCCAACGACCACGGTGCCATGGTCAGCCGCCCGCGCTTCCTGGGCCTGTCAGAGTTCGGACCACGCAGCCTCATCTACCACCAGGGCAGGATGTTCCGCGTGGTACGTGCCAAGCTCAGCGCAAGCAACCGCAGCCACATTTCCGGCTCCGTCACACTCACCACACTGGCCTCCCTTGTGTGCGGTCGCTGCGGTTACGGCCATGCCAGCGATCCTGCTTCGCAGCAGGCGCCTGTCGATATCTGCGAAAGCTGTGGCACACCACTGAGTGAAGACAACTGGGTACGCGAACTCTACCGTATCGAAACAGTGGAAACCAGGGCCACCCAGCGCATTTCCACCGATGATGAAGAGCGACAGCATCAGGGATTCGAGCTTCAAACCACCTACCGCTTTCTGCCTGGCCCGGATGGCCGTATCCAAAAAAGGGAAGCCAGCATCCAGATCGAGAGCCCGGACGAACAGACCGAGGAGCTTGGCACATTGACCTACGCCCCCGCCGCACAGATCTGGCGGATCAACCGTGGCTGGCGTCGCCGCCGCTTCAAGCAGCAGCTCGGCTTCCTGATCAACCCCCTCACAGGCAGATGGAGCCCGGAGGAATCCCCCGACGGTGATGACACTGACAATGCCGACGACGAGAAAGATGGCAAGGAAGACAAAATCCCTCCCCAGCGCATCGTTCCCTACGTCGAGGACTTCCGCAACCTGCTGATCTTCACACCAGCGCAGGAACTGGACCCGGAGGCCATGGCGACAGTGCAGGCTGCGCTCAAACGCGGCATCGAGATGGTTTTCCAGATTGAAGAATCCGAACTCGTGGCCGAACCTCTACCCAAGGCCGATGCGCGTCGTGCCATTCTATTCTACGAGGCAGCCGAAGGGGGCGCCGGCGTACTGACCCGGTTGGCCAGCAATCCGGCAGATCTGGCCACCGTGGCCCGTGCTGCGCTGAAGGTCATTCACTACCATGAACCCGCCAGCGGCATCTGGACGCTGGAAGGACTGGCCCAACTGGAAAAAACCACAGTTGACGGCCAGCGCCCCTGCGAAGCCGGCTGTTACCAGTGCCTGCTGTCGTACTACAACCAGCCCGAGCATCAGCACATCAACCGCCGCAACCAGCAGGCACTGGCCCTGCTCGTGGCCCTGGCCAACGCCCGAGTCGCACCAGCCCCGGCCACAATACCCGAACCAGTCAGCAGCCCGCTCACGGGTACGGCGCCAAACGGTACCCCACCAACGGATAACCTGACGGAAGCCTGGCTGACGGCACTCCAGCATGGCGGATACCGGCAACCCGATGCCTGCAATGTGCCTGTCAGCGATGGCAAGGCCATGGCAGCAGCCCAGTACAAGGCAGCCCGCACACTGGTATTCCTGGCAGCCATGGATGAAGAGGTGCGAAACAGCCTGCTCGACCGCGGCTGGCAGATACTGCTGTTTACTGACCCGGCACGATGGCATGAACAGTTTGCAACCCACCCCGAGGTGTTTGGCACCCCTATCAAGGAATAAGCACCATGAACGCGCTCGAACACAGTTTTCAGCCCGGCAGCCTCGTCCGTGCCCGCGGTCGCGAATGGGTGGTGCAATCCGAATCTCGCCCGGACTGGCTTCGCTTGCGTCCACTCAGCGGCGCCGATGATGAAAGCATTGCACTGATTCCGGAACTTGAGCTGCAGCCCGTCGAACCCGCCACCTTCGCCTGGCCCAGGCCTGCCCTGGCCGGCAACCACGCAGGTGCGCTGCTGCTGCGCGACGCTCTGCGCCTGACCCTGCGTGCCGGAGCAGGGCCTTTCCGGTCATTCGGCAACATTGCCGTGGAACCCCGCAGCTACCAGCTGGTCCCGCTGCTGATGGCCCTGCGCCTGTCCACCGTACGTCTTCTGATTGCCGATGACGTGGGGGTGGGCAAAACCATTGAGGCCGGCCTGATCGTCCGTGAACTGCTGGACCGCGGCGAAATTGCCCGGCAGGCCATTCTCTGCCCGCCACATCTGGTCGAACAGTGGCAGTCCGAACTGGAAACCCGCTTCAACCTGCAGGCCATCGCCCTGACCTCAGCCACGGCAGCACGCATCGAACGCAATCTGCCTCATGGTGTCCGGCTGTTCGACCATCACCCAGTGGTTGTGGTCAGCCTGGACTACATCAAGAGCGAGCGGCACCGTGAACAGTTTCTGGCAGCAGCCCCCGAATGCATCATCGTCGATGAGGCACATACCTGCGCCAGCAATGGCGCTGGCAAGCAGCTGCGTTTCGAGCTGCTCAAACGACTGGCAAAGGATGAGCACCGCCACCTGATCCTGCTCTCCGCCACCCCACATTCAGGCGACGAATCTGCCTTCTACAACCTGCTGTCACTGCTCAACCCCCGTTTTGTGGAGCTGCAGGGGCATAACCGGGCCGAAGATCCACTGCGCCAGGAACTGGCACGACACTTCGTACAGCGCCGCCGCAAGGACATCGCCGAATGGCAGTCCGAAACCCATGATGGCAAAGGCCTCCCCCGCCGCATGACCACCGAGCTGACCTACCGCCTCAGCGGCGGCTGGGGAGAATTTTTCGATGCCGTGCAGGACTATTGCCGCGACCTGGCAGAGGCCGCGGAACAACAGGAAAGCCAGAACGGCAACCCCGGCGGCCCCCGTCTGGTCTGGTATGTAACTCTGGCACTGCTGCGCTGCGTGGCATCATCTCCTGCCGCGGCCATCCGGGCACTGAGCCGGCGTCTGGACGGCCATATGACAACGGATGAGCTGTTACCGGAGGATCTGCTGCAGGATGCCCGCCTCGACGACGGCCAGGCTGATGACCTGTCCGCCGACGACCAGGAGCCACCTGCCTTGCTACAGGAGGCCAAGCCACGGCTACAGGCCCTGATCCGTGACGCCGAACGCCTGTCCGGCAAAGCTGGCGACCCCAAACTGGCCACGCTCATCCAGCATATCGGGCAGTTGCTGAAGGACGGTTTTCGGCCGGTGATATTCTGCCGTTACGTAGCCACAGCCCATTATGTGGCTGAGCACCTGAAAAAAGCTTTCCCCAGGGTGGGCGTTGAAGCGGTCACAGGTGAACTCACACCCGAAGAACGCCGCGAGCGCGTCGGGAGCCTGGAAGAGGCCGAGTCCCGCATTCTGGTTACCACCGACTGCCTGTCCGAAGGCATCAACCTGCAGCATCTGTTCACGGCGGTCGTGCACTATGACCTGACCTGGAACCCCACCCGCCACGAACAACGCGAAGGCCGGATTGACCGCTTCGGGCAGCAGGCAGAAGAAGTACGCTGCACCATGCTGTACGGCGAAGACAACCCGGTGGACGGCTTTGTGCTCAACGTCATTCTGCGCAAGGCCGAGGCCATCCGCAGGGAGCTGGGCGTGCTGGTCCCCATGCCCGAGGATGATACGTCCATCAAACAGGCCATGATCCGTGCAGCCCTGATGAAGCGGCGGGAGCACATGCACTCCCCCCAGGCCAGCCTGGACTTTGGCGATACCGAAGAAGAGCTTGCCCCCCTGCAGGTCAAATGGCGGGACGCCCTGGACAGAGCCAGGACCAACCGTACCATCTTTGCCCAGCGCACCATCCGCCCCGAGGAAGTATTGCCTGAATGGCAAAAGCAGCAGCAGGCACTGGGCACCCAGCAGGATGTGCAGCGCTTTCTGGAAAGTGCCTGTGTGCGATTGGGTTCCCCGCTGGAAAAGGGACGCAACAGTGGATCCGCTGTTTTCATCGCCAGCAACCTGCCGGAAGCACTGACACTTCGCCTGAAGGATGAAAGCATCCTGAAAGACAACAGCAAACAGGCACAAACACTGTCCCTCAACCTGAACGAACTGCACCGCAGCCACCCTTTGGTAGGGTTGCTGGCGCAGTACCTGCTGGAAAACGCGCTCGACAGCGAGAACCCAGTGGCAGCCCGCTGTGCTGTAACACTCACCGAAAATGTAGAGGTGGTAACTACCCTCTACCTGCTGCGCCTGCGTCATCAGCTCAGCTATGTGCGACGTCGTGAACCCTTCCAGATGATGGCCGAAGAAACCATCACCCTGGCAGTGCGCGGCCGTGTCAACCCGACATGGGAGTCTGGCGACAGCACCAGCCAGCTGCTGGCATGCAAGCCCAGCGGCAACCTGCCCGTCGAAACCATTCATCGGGAAATTCACGCCGCCCTGCAGTTCCTGACAGACCATCCGGAACAGCTGGAAAAACTGGCCCACGAACGCGCCAATACCCTGCTGGCCGATCACCAGCGCGTCCGCGAGGCAGCCAGGGATGTGGGGCAGTACAAGGTTTCTCCCTGTCTGCCCGTGGATGTCATGGGTGTGTATGTTCTGCTGCCGGATTCACTCTGATGGCCACCAGACGCACCATGAATGCGAAAACCCGTATCCCTGGCCCAACCAAAGGCAGCTACCGGAAAGCCACAGACACCACTGGCAAGGACAAGCCCTGACATGAAACGCACCCGCAAGACCGAGGCTGCCCTCTCCCTTCCTGCCACGCTGACACTGGAAGGTGGACTTTTCCTGCCCGATCAGGTTCAAAAGGCCACGCAGGGCCTTGCCAGCGCCCAGCAGGATGCTGACTACCGGCTGCCCAAGGGCCTCAAGGCCAAGGATGAATACAGCCGCGCCTTCCAGATTGCCTGCGCCCAATGGCAGGACTTTGCCCAGCAGCTGGAACGGCGGGACATCGACGCTACCCAACTCACCACCCGCTTTGTGCAGGAGCTGCTGCGCGACGCCTTTGGCTACAACCTGCGTCCGGCACGGCCACTGGAAGTGGATGGACGGCGTTACCCGGTCAGCTTCCTGGCAGGTAATCTGCCCATTCTGGTGGCGCCCCACACACTGGGGCTGGACGACGCCGACGCCAGCATGGCCATCGAAGGCAGCGGCAGCCGCCGCAAGACCCCTTTCCAGGCCATGCAGGAACTGCTCAATGCCAGCGAATCGCTGCTGTGGGGCATCGTCAGCAACGGCAGGCAGCTGCGGCTGCTGCGTGATGCCGCGTCGCTTACCCGCCCGAGTTTTCTGGAAATCGACCTGGTCGACCTGCTGGGCAGCAAACACTACGCCGAGTTTGCCAATGCATGGCGGCTGCTGCATGCCAGCCGGGCACTTACAGATACCCAGAATACGTCCTGCATCTGGGAACGATGGCGCCACGAGGGTCAACAGGAAGGTACCCGGGTACGGGATGGCCTGCGCAACGGCGTCGAAAAGGCATTGCTCACGCTGGGTGAGGGTTTTCTGCAGCATCCATCCAACGACAACCTGCGTGCTGCGCTGGACAGTGGTCAACTGGGTCGCGACGCCTACTTCCAGCAACTGCTGCGGCTGGTGTACCGGCTGATTTTCGTGTTCACCGTGGAAGAACGCGGGGTTCTGCACCCGCAGTGGAATGACCCCGAGACGAAGGCTGCCCGCCGCGCCTACGCCGAAGGCTACGCACTGGCCCGACTCCGCAACTTCAGCCTCAAACGTCGCCCCCGCAACCGGCACGATGACCAGTGGCAGGCCATTCGCATCGTCTTCCGGGGGCTGGACCAGGGCGAGCCCCGGCTGGCCCTGCCCGCACTGGGCGGCCTGTTTGCCGCCAGCCAGTGCAAGGACCTGGACGCCGCCAGTCTGGACAATGCTCACCTGCTCGAAGCCCTGAAAGATTTACGCTGGGCACGCCCCCCTGGCTCAGACAGCCTGGTGCCCGTAGACTACCGCAACATGGGGCCAGAAGAGCTGGGCAGTGTATATGAAAGCCTGCTGGAGCTGGTCCCCACGGTGGATGTCCATGCCCGCTCATTCGACTTCGTGGGCAGAACCGACGCAGCCAGTACGGCAGGTAATGCCCGCAAACTGACCGGCAGCTACTACACCCCCGACAGTCTGGTGCAGGAACTGATCCGCAGTGCACTCGAACCCGTCATCGAGCAGCGGCTTGCTTCCAGCCCCGCAGCACCGGAAGCAGCCCTGCTGGCCATCCGCGTCATCGACCCGGCCTGTGGCAGTGGGCACTTTCTGCTGGCCGCTGCCCGGCGTCTGGCGGAAAGGCTGGCGCTGCTGCGCAGTGTGGCCAGCGGGTACGAGGGGGCCATCCGGCCGAAGGACTACCGTCACGCCCTGCGTGAGGTCGTGGCACACTGCATCTATGGCGTGGACCGCAACCCCATGGCCGTCGAGCTGGCCCGCATGGCACTGTGGCTGGAAGGGTTTGAAGAAGGGCGCCCGCTGGACTTTCTGGACCACCACCTGCAGGTGGGCGACGCCCTGCTGGGCCTGACCAATCTGGATGCCCTGACCCGAGGTATTTCCAAAGACGCTTTCAAGCCCCTGAGCGGTGATGACCGGGAAGTGTGCAAGGCACTGACCAAAACCAATGCTGTCGCCCTCAAACAGCTGACCAGAGACTTGCAGAGCCAGCAGATGCTGCTGGGTATGGACAACACGTCCGGCCTGCAGGCCATGCGCGCCATCGAAGACATGCCCACCAACACGCCGGAGCAGGTCAGTATCAAGGAGACCCGCTGGCTGGAATTCATGCAGACTGCCGCACAAAGTCCGCTGGCACAAGCCGCAGATGTGCTGGTGGGCGCCTTCCTGCTGCCCAAGACCACGGACAGGGGCGCAACCGTACCGACCAGCGCCACGCTGCATACCCTGCTGACCACCCCCAACGACATCACGGGTCCTGCCGCCGATGCGGTGGCAGCAGCCCGCGCCGCCTGTGCCGAGGCACGCGTACTCCACTGGCCCCTGGCGTTTCCGCAAGTGTTTACTCCCCGCGGCACCGAGGGCCACCGGGGCTTTGACTGTGTGCTGGGCAACCCACCGTGGGAGCGCATCAAACTGCAGGAAGAAGAGTTCTTTGCCACCCGCAACGCCGACGTGGCAGCGGCACGCAACAAGGCAGAGCGCAGCCAGCGTATCCAGTGGCTCAGCGAAGGCCGGCTGGCGCAGAACCTGCACTTCGGCCGCACACCTGCACCAGACGGCGCACCACAGCTGCAACACGCAAATGGCCCTGACGAGGCCGAGAGGCGCCTGTACCGGGAGTTTGTCACTGCCCGCCGCACAGCTGAGGCCACGAGCCTTTTCGCCCATGTAAGCGGAAGCGAGGGGGGACGCTACCCGCTCACCGGCGTGGGCGATGTAAACACCTATGCCCTGTTTGCCGAAACCATCCTGCAAATTCACGCCCGGGACGGCCGGGCCGGCTTCATCGTGCCCACAGGCATTGCCACCGACGACAGTACCAAGGCCTACTTTGGCCACATCACGCAGTCGAAGCGGCTGGTCAGCCTGTACGACATCGAAAACCGCGAAGCGGTATTCCCTTCTGTGCACCGCAGCTACAAATTCTGCCTGCTCACGCTGGGTGCTTCCGAACAGGCCGAATTTGTCTGCTTTGCCACCCAGGTCAGCCAGCTGGCGGACGAGCGCCGGCGGTTCACGCTGACACCGGAAGACTTCCGGCTGATCAACCCCAACACGCTGACCTGCCCGGTGTTTCGCAGCAAACGCGATGCCGAACTGACCAAAAAGCTCTACCGGGCAGCACCGGTCCTGATACGTGATGCCTACGTCGAAGGTAAGGGCAAGCATGCCAGGGAGGTTCCAGCGCAGAATCCATGGGGCATTACGTTCCAGCGAATGCTGGATATGGCAAACGACAGCCATCTGTTCGAATACCAGAACAACCCGGAACCGGGCAGCAGCGCAACAGACACGAAGCGCCTGCCCCTGTACGAGGCAAAACTGATTCATCATTTCGATCACCGCTGGGCCACTTACACAACCGACCCAAATACTGGCACCGTAGCCAGCCGGGATGTGACCCTGCAGGAAAAACAGGATACGTCCTTCAGCATCACGCCCCGGTACTGGGTGCCTGCCCGTGAAGTCTGGCTGCGACCGGCAGATCTGCCGGACGAACTGATGCGCGCCCTCAAGGCAGACGATGGGCACGCCACCGTACTTGCCGTCACCAAAGTGCTGTTTGGGCGCCACCTGACCGCTCTGCACGAGGAGGCTCCGGGCACAGCAGCACTGGCCGCCTGGGAAAGCTTTGTTGACCTGCACGCTTATGCCAAGGATATCGACCCCGAAGAGCTGGGAGTCAAACCGCTCAAGAAAAACGCAGGCGGCCTGCTGGACGAAGGTCTACCCCTGGCCGAACAGCAACTGCTGCGCCTGGCCGATGAAGCCAGTAACCTTCCCATGCCACCCGCAGGGCTGAGCAGCGAAGAAAGCGCACAACGACTGGCGGAGCGCTGGCTGGAGGAAAGCTGCCCGAAATGGTTGATGGGGTGGCGGGATATCTGCCGGGCAACGGATGAACGGACGGTGATTGCTTCGGTTTTGCCGGCGGTGGGTGTGGGTCACACCATGCCTCTGCTAACAACGGTTTGGGATGCCCGCCAAACATCCGCGCTTCTTGGCAACCTGTGCTCCCTTGTACTGGATTTCTGCGCGCGAGTGAAGATCGGCGGCACACACCTTACCTACAGCTATCTGAAGCAGTTTCCGGTCATCCCACCCGAACGCTACACTGAACCCGATCTTGATTTCATCACGCCCCGCATTCTTGAGCTGACCTATACCACCAAGGACATGGCTCCTTGGGCCACGGCCCTTATCAGCGGATGGAAGCTGGACAATGGCAACTGGAAGCCAGGCACCCCGGAGCCCATCCGTCGATCACCCTTGGCTCCCTTCCCTTTCGACCCTGCACGACGCGCCATCTTGCGTGCAGAACTCGATGCATACTACGCCCGCCTCTATGGCCTGGACCGCAACGAGCTGCGCTACATCCTGGACCCGGAAGACGTGATGGGCAACGACTACCCCAGCGAAACCTTCCGCGTGCTGAAAGACAGGGAAATCCGGGAGTATGGGGAATACCGCACCCAAAGGCTGGTGCTGGAGGCCTGGGACAGACAGCATACCTGACAGACGCATCACCATGAACGAAACCCTGATTGCCCACGTAGCCACGAACAACGGGTTCGACATGGCCACCCCGGCAGGAAACGGTAGCATCACGCTGACCACGGCACGACATGAAACCCGGGCCGTCATAAGCCCGTGGCTTACGGGGATAGGGGTCATCATTCAGTCGCCATACCCCAACCTGGTGGCAGAACTTGCCCGCAGCGTACCTCCCTGGCCATCCAGAAACGACCAGTTCCATCTGGCAGATCTGGAGCAACTGGCGGCATTTTTACGAAGAACGACCCAGCTCTCAATGGCATTCCGTAAACAGCAGGGAGCGGCCATGCACATTGGCCATTCTTCAACTTCCGATGCCATCCCGGCCCCCCAACCAGAAGCGCCCCCAGACATTAACAGCCAATCACCCACGCTTTCCGCAGAAACGGAGATCGAGCGCATCCGTCGGGAACGAATTGGCCAGAACATCTATCGCAAAGCACTCATGGAATACTGGCGAGGCGCCTGCGCTGTCACTGGAATCACGCTGCCCGAGGTACTGCGCGCCAGTCATGCCAAGCCTTGGGCGGAATGCACCCGCGACGCGGAGCGACTGGATGTATTCAATGGTTTTCTGCTGGTGGCCAATCTCGATGCCCTGTTCGACCGTTTTCTGGTCAGCTTTGATGATCAAGGCAAGCTGATGGTCAGTCCACGATTGTCTGCCGTAGAAATGCAAAAACTTGGACTGACCCAGGGCATGAAGCTGCGCTGGGTAGAAAAACAACACCTTCCATACCTTCACTGGCATCGCAATCAGTTTATACTGGCAACAAGTAATCACGATGTGGCGCCATAATTCGCCAACACACTCGATATGATTTACACCAAGGCCTGGAAAAGCTATCAGGAACAGCTTGACCTACTCGTATCCAGAGGTTTGCTTGTGACTGACCCCAACCTTGCCTTGCAGCATCTGGAGAGAATTGGTTATTACCGGCTGAGTGGGTACTGGTATGCATTCCGTGAAAGAAGTGCTGTGGCGTGCCCACTCGACAACAACCTCAGGAAACCCAGTAAGGTCACTGAAACACGTATTACCCTGGACAGCTTCATCCCTGGGGCATCCTTTCATGATGCGGTTGCCCTGTACATCTTTGACAAGAAGCTCCGAATGCTGGTGATGGACGCGATGGAGCGCATTGAGATTGCACTGCGTGTCGATATTTCCCATACGCTCGGCAAGCTTGATCCGTTTGCGTACCTGAAGCCAGAGCTGCTTCACGAAGACTTCAGCATCAAGCTCGACAGTACCCGAGGAGTTACCGAGCACCATACCTGGCTGGGCAAGCATGCCCAACTGATTAGCCGCTCAAAAGAACATTTCATCGACCACAACAAAGAAAGGTATGGCCTGCCGATCGCCATATGGGTTGCCTGCGAAGTATGGGACTTCGGTACGCTGTCCAAGCTTTTTGGCGGCATGCGTGAACGTGACCAGGACGCCATTGCACAAAAATACGGCATCGGCAATGGGCGAGTATTCGCAAGCTGGCTCAGGAGCCTCAACCATTTGCGCAACATCTGTGCCCACCATGGGCGCCTGTGGAATCGCAATATCAGTGACCAGCCCAGGCTTCCCAATAAAAGGGGCTCTGCTGGACCAAAAGCTCACCTGTCAACGTCAACCGGTGGAGAAGGCCACACCAAGCAGCACCTCGGCAATCCTCCGTGGGTCAAGCACTTCGAATCGGACACACACGCCAGGGCACGTTGCTATGTTTTGTTAATTATTGTCAAGCACTTGTTGGCAACGATCTGTCCCAACTCCAGCTGGCCAGACCGCATGAAAGCGCATCTGGACGCCTTCCCTCCACTGGATCACGTCGGGCTGAACCTAAGAGGCATGGGTGCACCGGACGACTGGCAGGCCATTTGGGATGGGCCAAAAAAGAACCCCTCAGCGTGAACAGTACAACCTAGTTCACGAGAGGGGCCGTGTTGAGAGTAAGGTTAGCCTACTTTGCCCCCCAAGTCAATGCTAACGTTCCTTGCCCATCCCTGCATTCCCCGCAGGGGTATCGGGTACGCAACGCCCCCTGAATCCATAGTCCCTGCCCTTATGAACTCGGCCCCGATGCTTCTCTTCTGCCCACCGGCCCCTCCTTGACCACATCACCTTATGAAGATGAGCACCCGCGAGCTGGAAACCCTGATCCTGCGCCAGAACCGTGCAGCCCTGCGCTGGGACAACGAACCCATCGATCAGCCCCTGAGTACGCTGAACGAGGCACGCATTCGCCAGTTCGTGCAGACGGCGGGGCTTTCCTAGGACAACATCACCAACACGCTGGACAAACTGGGCCTGCTGCGCGACGGCCGTCCCGTCAACGCCGCCCGGCTGTTCTTTGCCGATGAACCCATCGAGCTTCGCTGTGCCGTGTTCGCCACCCAGACCAGCGCAACCATTCTCGACCGCCACGACTTCCACGGCACGCTGCTGGAACTGATCAATGAGGCCCAGAAGTTCGTCCTGAAGAACATCCACATCGGCATGCGACTGGATGGCATGCGCCGGGTCGATGTCCCCGAAATTGCCGTCCCGGCACTGCGGGAAGCCATCATCAACGCCTTCTGCCACCGCGACTGGCGCGACCCGGACTATGTACAGGTCGCCGTTTATCGTGACCGGGTCGAGATCCGCAACCCCGGCGAACTGTACGAGAACCTGACGCTGGAAGAACTCCGTCGGGGCGGCGTATCACGCCGGCGCAACCCGCTGATTGCCGACCTGCTGCGCCGTATCCATCTGGTGGAAGCCTGGGGCCGTGGCGTGCCGCTGATCCTTGCAAACGCTCCCGATGTCACTTTCCGGGAGGTGGCCGGGCTTTTCATCGCCAGCTTTGCACGGCCGTCGGCCCGGCATGCCGGGGCAGAAAGCGCCCCCTCGAAAACTACCCCGAAAACTGCACCAGAACAGCAGGTCCGGCGGCGCCAGAAGACGGGAGAAACCCTGCTTCAGATACTTCGGCAACAGCCACACCTGAGTACAAGCGAGCTGGCCCAGATGACCGGATTGAGCCAGGATGGCATCAAGTACAACATCAACCAGCTCAAACGCACCGGCAAGCTGGTTCGCCATGGCCCTGCCAAAGGCGGCTACTGGGAAGTCACGGACAAATCTGGCGACGAGTAGCCTTGGCCTGCCCTTTACTACGGTGTCTCATGGAAGCAGAGGCTAGTAAAGGGATTACGGCCAACTTGTTGATTTATATGTTTTCTTTACCCTGAATCCAGTCAGGCTTCAGTAAAGCCCCCCACGGAGCGCCTCCGCGCCCCCTTGCGGGAGACGCCAGACAGCACCGACGTGCCATGGCCAGGGCACATCTGGAACAGCCAAAAAGAACCCCTCAGCGTCCGCTTCACGAGCAGGCGGACGGGAGGGGCCGTGTTGAAGGGATTATAGGTCATCTTCAGCATCATCGGCAGCCTGTCACTTTTCGTAAAATCTCCTCCATTCATACCGCTGGAGGGGAGAACCACGTGAACGCACAGGAACGCATCATCCGTTACTGGCATGCCGTCGAGCTGCTGCAACCGTCCCAGCTCAAGAAGCCCGAGGACAGTGCCGGCCGTTCACCAAAGGACGAATTCGTCCATGATATTCAATCCAGTAACGAGCCATTCCCCTGGGAACCGGGCAGCGAGGCCAGCCGGCAGCCTTTGCCCCTTGATGAGATAGACAAACGTACCGGAAAGCCCAAAGTCTACACATGGTTCCACACGCTCTACGTTCAGATCTTCCCGACAAAGACCATCACCGATGCACTGGACAGGGCATTCGGCGCCGACCAAGGCTATCGCGACCCCGCAGAACGGGAATATTCAGCGCTGTATGCCGCCGAATTCACCCATGACGGCCAGCTCGTCCCGGGCAGCTTCACCCTGTCCAGCGAAGCCTGGTTCCTCGGACGACTGACCAGTGGCAGTGACTGGTCGAAGGATTTCAACCAGGACCAGACTTCCATCAGGCAGCAGGCCGAAGCCCGCCTGACTGGGTCGGTCAACCGGCAAGCCCTGGACGAACTCACGACATTCGTCATCCAGCAGTGTGGGCTGCAGACTGTGTTGTCCAACCCGGAAAAAGCCGTGCTGCGCTCCTGTAGCCGGCCCGTTGAAGTCAAGGGACAACAGCACGACACAATCAGCGACACAGCAGTCGGGGTCATCCCTGCAAAGGCAGCCCCCACATCCAGGCCCTCTGCCCACGTTGTTGCAGACACGTCCAAAGGGGGAGGCACGGCGACGGGAGAATCTATAACACGCCCCCAACCCCGCCAAAGCGATCTCCCCCTCAACAGCTTTCTGCTGGACGATCTGATCCAGGTTGCAGAAGCAGTTGCCACCGGCAATACCAGCAAGGCCCTGTCACAATATCTGGATCCGAACGCGAGCATCACCCGCCACACCATCGGCAGCGCGGAACTGGAAAGCGCCATTGTCGACCATCTCCTTCCCCACAAGCACCCCACCGGCTGCTGGCCTGCCGAGGAGCATCGCGGACTGGTGCACGCGCAGCAACTGGCCATCAATTTCATTCTGGAGCAGCTGGGGGAAGGAGCCGGTATTCTGGGTATCAATGGCCCCCCAGGAACCGGCAAGACTACCCTACTGAGGGATCTGGTGGCCGCCATCGTCACGCAGCGAGCCGATGCCCTGGCGCAACTCCCGCGCGCCTCGGATGCATTCCAGAAAAACGCGAAAGAAACCGGCAATGCCAGTGGCAAGAAACAAAACGCCCACCCCCTGCAGCCTGACCTGTTCGGTTACGAGATCATCGTTGCCTCCTCCAACAATGGCGCTGTCGAGAACATCACCCGGGAGCTTCCACAACGCAGCAAGATCGATGGCAGCTGGCTGCCAGAAGCCGATTATTTCGGCGAACTGGGAACACTGACCTCCGGCGCCCCCTCATGGGCCTTGATCTCTGCCGCGCTGGGCAGCAAGTCACGACGAAGCAAGTTCATCGATCACTATTTCTTTGGCAACCGCACCAGGGAAGAGCTGGTAGCGATCACCGGGAAACTGCAATATCCGCATGGGCTGCAAGGCTGGCTGAGTGGGCACGCAAACCAGTACAAATCCATGTCCAATGCGTCGGCAAATCGGCAACAGCGCTGGCAGCAGGCAGTGGAATCCTACAACGAAGCCAAGGCAGCCGAATCGTCCATCCGCCACAGTGTGGATGCATTTCTCACGAAAATCCAGCATATCCAGTCACAGCGCAACCAGCTTCCTGTGCTGCTCTCGACGCTGCAGACACTGGAAAACAGCCTCCCTGACCCCATTGCCGTATTGGAGAGGGATGCCGACTCCGGTCTGCTTGCTGCTCAAAGCCGGCAAAAAGCATGTGCGGCGGAGGTACTGCAGCACCAGACACGCAAGCCCGGCCTCTGGCAGAACCTCGCCACACTCTGGAGCGCCAGCCGCGCGTGGCAAGCCAACCAGGCATCTCTGCAGGCCACCCAGCTCAGGGCCGAACAGGCCGTGGCACAATGGCAGCTCCTTCAGCACCATCAGAACCAGACAGCCACCGATGTGCAGAACGCCATCCAGGATGCCACCAGGCTGCAGGCCCAGCATATCGTTTCGTGGCTGCAGACGGGACATACCACCGGAGACCGGCAGAATGAACTGCACGAGCCCTGGCCCCTACCCCACTGGCGACAGGCCCGTGCTCGTGTCTTCCTGGAGGCGCTGCGGCTGCACCAGACCTTCCTGGCGCTCGAAGCCACACGTATCCGTGCCAACCTGGATCTGGCCAATGCCCTGATCCAGGGCCAGTCCTTCAGCGGCTATTCCCGAGACGCCATCCGCTCCGCCTGGGCATCCCTGTTCATGGTGGTACCGGTACTCAGCAGCACCTTTGCCTCCTTCGACCGCTCCTTTGGATCGCTTGGTTGCGAGGAAATCGGCTGGCTATTGGTCGACGAAGCCGGACAGGCCACTCCACAGGCGGCCGTGGGTGCCCTCTGGCGCGCCCGCCGTGCCGTGTTCGTGGGCGACCCACTGCAGCTCAAACCCATCATGACCGTATCAGATGCGGCACTGGAGCACATGCGTACCCACTTTGGGGTCGACAATCATTGGTTGCCCAACCGCCACTCAGCCCAGACACTGGCAGACCAGGCCACGCCATGGGGACGCACAACCGGCCCCGATGACCACCAGTCCTGGGTGGGTCTGCCGCTGGTGGTACACCGTCGCTGCGACAGGCCAATGTTTGAGCTGGCCAACCGCATTGCCTACGACGGCAACATGGTCTACGGCACCATTGCCCCCAGACCGGATCGTGAAACGCCGGCCCACCTTCCCACCGGGTGGTTGCATGCCACGGGAACATCGCAGGGCAACTGGGTAGCGGAAGAGGGCAGAATGCTGCAGGCCCTGCTGGCGGCACTGCGCAGCGACGGTGTCGCACCCGGCGATATCGCCATCGTCACCCCGTTCCGCGGCGTCCTCAAGAAAATTCCCGCCCTCGTCCGCCCCTATCGGGGCAAGGGCAAAACAGGAAAAATCAACTGCGGCACAATCCATACCATGCAAGGCAAGGAGGCTCCCGTGGTGATCATGGTACTGGGCGGCAACACCGCCTCTCCAGGCGCCCGCGACTGGGCTGTGTCGGAACCCAACCTGCTGAACGTAGCCGCCACCCGCGCCAAACGGCGTTTCTATGTGATTGGCGATCGCAACGACTGGCAGCGCCGTGCGCTCTTCTGCGATGTCATGGACCTTCTGCCGGCACTGGATCTCCACGCCGAAGATATCGGCGGAGCACTCCATCAGAAGGCGCTGGCCTCGCGGGACCGGGCACGTGCCACTGGACGGTACCGTTCTGCCGACGAAGTCCTGGATGGCCTGCGTGCCCTGCGCGACGAGGAACGCACGCGCCGAACTGCGGCAAGAAAGGCATGAAATAACGCTTCGTTCACCTCACTTTGCGGGAAACTGGGCGCGGATCTGCCCATACCTGCAAGCACAGCAGACCCGCGCAATCAGGCACAATACCCCCACCACCAGCCCAGCCTCCAGCCCGGAGCCCATGCCATGAGCATCCCCGTCTTTCTGCAGCGGGTCATCCTGCAAAACTACAAAAGCATCGGCCACTGCGATGTCCGCCTCCATCCCCTGACCTGGCTGGTCGGCGGCAATGGTGCCGGCAAGAGCAACTTTCTGGACGCGCTCCAGCTGGTCAGCGATGCCCTCAACGGCTCACTGGACAATGCACTGAACGAGCGCGGCGGGATCAACGAAGTCCGGCGCCGCTCCCGCGGCCACCCCACCCACTTCGGCATCCGGCTGGAATTCCACCTGCCGGATGGCAGGGAGGGACACTTCGCATTCCGGATCGGCGCCCTGAAAAACGGCGGATACGAAGTACAGAACGAGGAATGCATCATCGGGGGCATCGGCCGGGGGCCGGCCTACCAGGTCGAACGGGGAACCCTGAAGCACAGCAGCGAGCCCACCTTCCCCGCCATCACCTCAGACCGTCTGGCCCTGGTCGCTGTTTCCGGTACGGCCGCATTTCGTCCGGTGTTCGACGCACTGGCCTCCATGCGCTTCTACAACCTCAACCCCCGGTTGATGCGTGACCTGCAAACCCCACAGGACGGAAAGCTCCTCAAGGAAGAGGGCGAGAACATTGCCAGTGTCATAGGTCACCTGCAGCGTGTCGGTGATGGACAACTGGATGCCATCCAGGAGTATCTGCGCATTGTGGTGCCGATGATTCACGGTGTTCAGCGCAAGCAGATCAGCAGCAAGGAGACCCTGGAATTCCGGCAGGACGTAGGAGACAGCACGCCGTGGCGTTTCGAAGCCCAGAACATGTCCGATGGCACACTGCGCGCGCTCGGCGTGCTGACCGCCCTCTTCCAGGGCAACCGGGACTTCGCCCCCTCTCTGGTAGGTATTGAAGAGCCCGAGACCGCACTGCACCCAGCTGCCAGCGCGGCACTGCGTGAGGCGCTGACCCGTGCCTCCAAGCAAACCCAGATCATTGTGACCAGCCACAGCCCCGACCTACTGGACGACACCAGCATACCGGCCGACACCGTTCTTGCCGTGGTGGCCGACCAGGGCAACACACACATTGCCTCGCTGGATGAAGCCTCCCGGGACAGCATGCAGAAACACCTGTTTTCTGCCGGAGAACTGCTGCGGCTCGACCAGCTGCAGCCCGACCCGAATGAACTGGAACATCAGACAAGGCATCAGGCCTCCTTGTTCAATGAACTTCCTTCATGACGGCGGGGAGTCTCATTCATGAAAATCGCTGCCATTGTCGAAGGCCATGGCGAAGTCGCCTCACTGCCCATCCTGCTGCGCCGGATCGCCCAATGGCGCACACCCGCGCGATATTCCGAGGTGCTGCGCCCCATTCTCGTCAAGCGCAACCAGTTCCTCAACAGGGAACAGGAGTTCCACCGCTACCTGCAGCTGGCTGCCGGCAAGGCGGGAGATGAGGGATGCGTACTCATCCTGCTGGACGCAGACGATGACTGCCCTGCCCAACTCGGCACCACCATCCTGCATCGGGCGCAGGACTATATTCCGCACCGGCATGTCTCCGTCGTGCTGGCCAACCGGGAATACGAAGCCTGGTTCATCGCCGCCGCCGCATCCCTCGATGGCGAAAGGGGATTTGCGCTGCGGCCATCCGACCATGATGCCGACCCCGAGTCGCCGCGCAGTGCCAAAGACTGGATGGGAAGCAGAATGCCCAGGGGATACGGTGAAACAACCGACCAGCCTGCATTCTCTGCACGTTTCGATCTGCAGCTGGCCCACGACCGCAGCCGCTCGTTCCGCAAACTGTGCAGCGAGTGGGACAGGATGGGACACTGATGTGCCGCCCGGCAACCCGGTCATCCATGAAACACGACCGGGCACCGCAGGACATGACACGCCCCCTGCTCCCCCCACGGACATGTAACCCTTCTGGCCATCCGCCACCCAGGTGAGGCAGACTATCATCAGGGAGTCTGGCATGGACATCTCCAGGGAAGACGCCCTGACGGGGGCAGCCCGCATGCGCGCCCCCAAGGAGACATCATGGCCGCCCACACCATAACCATCCGCTACTGCACCCTCTGCAACTGGATGCTCCGCGCCGGCTGGATGGCGCAGGAACTGCTCTCCACCTTTGGCACCGATCTGGCCGGTGGCATCACGCTGATCCCCGACACCGGAGGCGTCTTCCAGATCCATTGCAACGGCGTGCCCATCTGGGACTGCAAGACCGACGGCGGCTTTCCCGATGCCAAGGTGCTGAAACAGCGGGTCCGTGACCAGATAGACCCAACCCGAAACCTGGGCCACATCGACCGGCACGCCGCCTCGCATCCGCCAGGCCGGTCACACCCGGCAAGTCCGCTGCCCCCGAACGGCCAGCCCGGTGCACCGGCCTTCGCCGACCGTGCCATCGAAGCCCTGACCAGGGACGGTCACCCGGCAGGTTCCGCCCATGCCGGCAACACCCACATCAACGCCACCCACAACGGCACCTCCCGCAACGGCACCTCACACATCAACGCCTCTTGCAACGGCGCTTCACCGGCCGGCAGCTCCCATGCCAGCCAGGCACCTGTCAACTGGAGCGACACCAGCCACGCCCATACCAGCCACACCGATGCCGACCATACCTATGCCGGCAGCTCCCTCAATGGCAGCCGGAACAACCCGCCCTCACCGCCGGTAACTTCTGCCCGGCAGGACGCCGGAGACGTGATGAGAGCCCTGCAGGAGCTGCTCGAGAAGGAGCTTCGACAGAGGCCCTCGCCGGACGCCCCCCGATGAGGGCAAACCCCGAATCCGTGCACGGCCGGCGTTACCCTGCCTGGCACGGAGACCACCCCTGCAGATGGCGTCTTGCCGGCACACGGCCAGGGCCACACACGACCAGGGCCAGCACAGGAATGAACGGCCCCCCGACACGCTCCGGCCCCATGGCACATTCTAGAATCCCCCCATGATCACCCCCCGCGCCCTGGTCCATGCCCTCCACACCCACTGGGACACCATCGAGGTGCTGGCACGCCTGTCACGTGAGTTTCCCATCTTCACGACCGAACAGGTGCGTGCCTGCATCGCACGGAGCAACCCCGGGCTGAACGCCGAACAGCAGGGTGCCCTTCTGCGCCAGATGGTCAACAGTATGTTGCTGCAAACCGTGCCGCGCAGCGATGATCTGCAGCTCGATCCGCATGTCCTCACCTTCGTGCGTGGCCTGACCCGCGAGCACGAGCTGGGCCTGACCGCCGTCCTGCAGGCCCGTGTCGCCGCCATCCGCGATGCCACGGAAGCACTGGCCGAGGGCATCGTCCGGCACGACATCGACCGCGTGCGCTGGCCCGCCAGCCAGCTGGCCGAGCTGTTCCGGCAGATCGGCCTGCAGCTGGAGCAGGACCGGCATGCCATTCAGGAGCTGGCCGAAAATGCCCGCAGTGCCGACGCCCACATGCCGGCCAGCCAGCGCTACCAGCGCGTCCTGCAGGCGTACGACCAGTATGTCGAACCCATGAACAGCATGATGGACACGGGGCCGGAAGGCAGTTTCTACCAGCATCTGGAGGCCGCCGAGCGCACGCTGGACCAGGCGCTGGAGCAGTTCACCATCCAGGGCAGCCTGTATTCGCACCGGCTGCAGTTGCGGCAGGTGTCCTATCAGGCCAAGGAGCTGCGCCGGTTCGGGCGGATCGTGGCACAGCAGTGCGCAGACATCCTGCTGCCGCTGCGCGAGGAGGCGCTGCAGCACAACGCACTCACCAGTGCCATCGCCTCCCTGCTGCAATCGGTACGCAAGAAGGGGCTGCACCGGGTGCTTTCCCGTCCGGCCAGAGACAGCCGCTTGCCGGTCTGGCGCAATGGCCGCGGCCTGAAAATCCAGGCCGGAGACGAAGTGCGCGACATCATGGCGGCAGCCCGGCACTACCGGCCGCAGGCGGTTGCCTTTCCGCAGGACCTGCCTGCTTCCGAAACGGTACCCCTGCCCGACGTGGTGGACGAGGCCGCGCTGCGCAGCCATCTGGCCGCCAGCCTGCCCGTGACGGACCTGCTGGCCTGGCTGAAGGCCAGCTACGGCCACCTGCAGGATGCCACGCTGATGCGGCTGTTTCATGACCTGCAGCATGGTGACGTGCCCTGGCAGACCACGCCAGCCAGCACCACCCGGCAGCTCGACCTGCATGCCATCCGTGTGCTGCATCACCCCCATGAAGCCGTGGCCATTGCGCCATCATCGAAACCATGAACGGATCCGCATCTTCTCCCCTGGCCTCCGCGCTGGGGCCACTCGCCTCGCTGGACGCGCTGTTCCGGCTCTTTCTGGCGGGCCGGCACCTGAACCGCGTGGCCGATCCGGCGCTGTGGGCCGAGCTGGAAAGGCACGAGGCCGATTACACGCTGCTGTTCTCGTCGCTGGGCTACACGCTGCGCGTGGATCACCGGGGATTTGCGTGGTTCCACACGCCGTCGGCCAGTGCCCCCATCAACCGGATCAGCCGGCAGCTGGCCCTGCTGTTCATGGTCATTTTCGATACGCAGGCCAATGCAGGGCAGACACTGCAGCGGTTTGCCGACTGGCTGGTCACGCGCGAGCTGCTGGCCGAGACGCACAAGCAGCATCAGGACATGCTGGAGGCCGAGGGGCTGGACACCGAAGGGCTGCGGGAACTCTTCGACCGGGCCGCTGGTCTGGGTTTTGCGCAGCGTGATGGCGCCGGCTGGCGGCTGCTGCCGGCGGTGTATCGCTACCTGGACCATTTTCAGGCGCTGGCCGCCGACGAACGCGACACCACAGACGCCGGGTTCGGTCCGTCCGACGATGCAGATGGTATGCAGGCAGGCGCAGGGGGCGCGGCCTCCAGCGAAGCGGACGGTCTTTCCGGCAGGATCAGCCCCCGGAGAAGGCCCTCCCCCATCGATGATGACAATGCCGGCGGGGATGCCCCCTGCCCATCCGGCGATGCGATAGGCAACGGCAACGAAGTCATGACCGGTGAAGACGACCTGTCCATTGACGACAACCCAGCCAGTGAGGACGCCCCGTCCAGCGACGCCCCTGATACCGACACCGGAGAGGCTCCCTGATGCAATACGGTTTCCAGCGTCTGGTGCTGCTCAACAGTGCCGGCTATTCCCGCGCCGAGCTGCCGCTCGATGGTTCGGTGTCGCTGGTGGCACCCAACAACACGGGCAAGACCAGTCTCATCAACGCGCTGCAGTATCTGCTGATCATCGACCGGCGGGTGATGAATTTCGGCGCACACGATGCCGACAAGAGCCGGCGTTTCTATTTTCCGCACAACAGCGCCTACATCCTGCTGGAGGTCACGCTGCCCGAAACCGGCACCGTGGTGCTCGGTTGCGTGGGCAAGGGCGTGAGTTTCGATTACGAGTATTTTGCCTATGCGGGGCCACTGAATGTGGACGAATACCGGCTGCCTGGTGGCGAACTGGTGGCCCAGCCGCAGCTGGCGGCCCATCTGGCTACGCACGAGCGGCGGGTATTCAGCTATTCGGGCAGCGAATTTGCCGACATGATCTACGGCGGTCGCAACCGCAAGGCCACCAGCGAGCTGGACCTGTGTGTGTTCCGGCTGGAACATGCCAGTGATGCGGCCAGCTTCCAGCGGGTGCTGACGCACACACTGAAGCTCGACCGTCTCACCTCGGCCGACGTCAAGAAAAACCTGCTGCAGATATTCCGGCGCGATCTGCCCGATGCGGGCATCGATTTCAAGGCCGAATGGGACCGTGCCTTTGCCGATCTGAATGGGGAATGGAGCCAGTATCGTGCGGCCGTTGCCCAGAAAGTGTTGCTGGAAACACTGGAACAGAAACACGAGGCGCGACTGGAATTGCGCGGCCGGCTGCTGTGCATGAAGCCGCTGATCGACGACGCCCTCGCCCACTGGCAGCAGCATTACGACACACGCCACCAGGCACTGACGCGGGAGCTGGGCCAGCACGACACCGAGATGAAACGCCTGCGGGACGAGGACATCCAGCTGGCCCGCCAGCAGAGCCTGGCCGAACAGGAAGAAAAACAGCTGCGCCAGCAGACCGACCAGCTGCAGGCGCTGCAGCGCCGCTTTGCCCTCATTCCGGAACGGCAGCTGCTGGACCAGCAGCGCGCCGCGCTGCAGCAGGACATCGATGCCATCGTCGTGCGCATCGGTCAGGCGCAAAGCCGCGAGCCGGCCGCCATCGAGCGCGAAATCCAGCGCCTGCAACGGGAACTGGCCCAGCTGGAACAGGAAATCCGCACGCAGGGCAACAACCTCTACCAGCAGCTGGCCAGCCAGCTCGCGCCGGAACAGCTGACCGTCCTCAACAGGACACTGGCCCGCTCCGTGCTCACCCTGGGCGCAGATGATTTCACGCTGGATGCAGCGGCGCTTGCGTCAATCCTGACCTCGCAGCCCTCCGGCCTGCCGGGGCTGAAACTCAATCTGGACGCACTGACGGCCCAGCACGAACAGCGCAGCCTGGCCGAACTCACCACCCTGCAGCAGGAGTTGCAGGCACAGCTGAAACAGCTGCATGAACAGCTCGACACGGCCCGCACGCTGGAAACGGTCAGGGCCCAGCGTCAGGCACTGGATGCGCAGCTGAAGCAGCTCGACGAGGACATCCGCGCCTGGGCCGAGATGCAGACCCTGCAAACCGCCGAACCGGCACGCCAGCAGCGGCTGACGGAACTGCAGCAGATGCTGGCCACACTCACCGAAACGCTGGCAAAGGCCGCTGAAAGACAGCAGGCCCTGGACCGGCAGCGCCAGCAGCTGCAGCAGGATCTGCACACGCTGCAGGAGCAGCACCGGCGCATCGAGCAGCGCCGCAACCAACGGCAGGATCACCAGCCACCCTTCACCTGGCTGCCCGAACTGCCCCATCACCCCTGGCTGGCCCAGCCGGACCTGGCCATGGACAAGCTGGCCGACCACCTGCAGCACTATCTGGCCGACTGCCGGCAGCTACCGGAACTGGACGAGCAGATTCGCCGGCTGCTCATCGACCTGAACACCGGCGGTCTGACCAAGTACCACCTGAGCGAAAATCCGGAAACGGAGGTGAGCCGCCTCATCACTTTTGCGCATCACCTGCCGCAGGAATTCGAGGCCCTGGAAAAGAAATCCCGCTCGGCCGTGGTCAATGTGGCAGCCAGCCTGCGCGAACTGCGCGATGGGCTCAATGCCTTCAAAGGCCGGATGCGCGAATTCAACCGCAAGATCGGTGGCCGCCGCCTGTCCGACCTGAGCGTGTTCAAAATCGAGCCCGAAGACAACACCCCGCTGGTCGAGGCCATCGAACTGCTGATCAGCACCGCAGCCACGGTGGACAGCGGCGAAACCTTCGATCTGTTCAACCAGCAGAGCGTGCTGGATGACGACCAGCTCGACCGCGCCAAGACCCTGCTGATCGAGGAAGGCAACGCCCGCCAGGGGCTGCGCGTGGCCGACCTGTTCGAGCTGCGTTTCTGGGTGGGCAAGGAGGGGCAGACGGCCGAAGCCTTCAATGATCTGGACAGCGCCGCCTCCAACGGCACCGTGCTGATGGCCAAGCTCATCACCGGCCTGGCCATGCTGCATCTGATGCAGGACCAGCGCCGTCCCATTCAGGGCATCTGCTATCTGGACGAGGCACTGGCACTGGATGCCCGCAACCAGCGCAGCCTGATCGACACGGCCGCCGATTTCGGCTTTTCGCTGATCTTTGCCTCACCGGCGCCACTCGTCACCGCCCGCTACATCGTGCCCATCCAGCATCACGACGGGCACAACCAGATCAGCCGCCTGAGCTGGCAGATCATCGAGCCGCTGGAAGAAGCATGAGCAAACACGAAAACGCATTGCGAGCCGCCCTGCTCAGACTCAACGGCCAGAACCCACTGCCCGTCAGCGCATTCACCCCTGCCCAGCGCCGGGCACTGGAACGGTTCGGCCAGCAGACGGGCGCCGTACAGTTTCTGGCCCGGGGCAGCGGCGGCAGTTACCGCATCAGCAACCCCGCCGTCTTCGCGCTGCATCTGCGCACCCTGTCGCCGCTGGCCCCCATCCCGCCAGTGCCTGCCTCTCCCGAGGCAGCACCGGCACCTCACCCCCGTTCCTGGGTACCGTCTCCCGCCAAAGGTGCACCGCCCGTTGCAGATTCGACAGGCACGCCCTGCGCGCCACCTGATACAGACACGCCCCTCACCACGGGCACATCAGCCGCTGCAGGCGCGCCTCCCATCCGCGCCCACAACATCGGCCACCGCCGTGACAGCAAGGCCGGCCGGCATGCACACGACGCTGGCTATGTCCTGCTGAAGGCAGCCTTCCCCCGTCGGAACAGCGTCATGCCTCCTTCTTCGGGGCAACCGGAAAGTGGTTCTGACTCACCCTGGGGTGCCAGCCACATCGCCATGACGGTGCCGGACAGCGTCCCAGCCGGACAGGGCACATCGAGCGCCCCCCTCGACTGGCATGCCCCCACCAGAAACCTGCACCTGCCCCTGGCAGCACACACCCGCGACTTCGGGGCAGCCTGCCTGCGCATCACCCCGGACGACGACTGGCATACCGACGCCCCCCTCTGGCTCATCGAGAACCAGGCGCTCTTCGACCGCACCGACTGGCTGCCCCCGGGGCCTGCCGTCACGCTGCTCTACTACAACGGCCAGCTCTCCGACCTGCTGGTCCGCTGGCTGGCAGCACGCCCACGGGGCAGCCGGCTGATCCATTTCCCCGACTACGATGGCATCGGGCTGGCCAACTTTGCCCGCCTGCACGCGCAGCTGGGCGATGCCTGCCACTTCTGGCTGATGCCCGGCTGGGCAGACAGCCTGCAGCGCTATGGCAGCCATGCACTGTGGCTCAGAACGCTGGACCCGTTTCTGCGTGTCCGGCCCGACCTGCCCAGCCATCTGGCCCCCCTGCTCACGCAGATGGAGCTGAATGGTCTGGCCCTCGAACAGGAGGCCGTGTGGCTGACGGCATGAGCATGAAAGACACTCCCACCCCAACCTCACTCGCCGGCTATGCCGACTGGCTGGCCAGCCTGAAGCGCCGCATCCACCACGCCCGGCAGCGCGCCGCACTGGCCGTCAACCAGGAACTGATCGGCCTGTACTGGCAGATCAGCCGGGACATCCTGCAACGCCAGGCCGAGCAGGGGTGGGGAACGAAAGTGATCGACCGGCTGTCACGGGATCTGCGCACGGCCTTCCCGGAGATGAAGGGGTTTTCGCCGCGCAATCTCAAGTACATGCGTGCATTTGCCGAGTCGTGGCCGGAACCCGAATTTGTGCAGCAGCTTGCTGCACAATTGCCCTGGGGACACAACCAGGTCATGCTGGACAAGCTCGATACCCCACGTTCCCGCCGATGGTACGCCTCGAAAGCCATCGAACAGCTCGAACGGGAACTGGGCACGTCCGGGGAGGGCGACACCGGGGCATGACCCCCGCCCACCCCCTCCCGCCAACCGCCCCGCCCCTTCGGCACGACATCCCCGGCCCGGTGACGCACCATGGCGCCGGCCCGTCAACACTTCTGTCTGCACCGCCCCGGAGACTCCGCCATGGGCACCACGCCGCAGCCCGATTCCCCGTCCACCGCCCACCCGCCGGAGACCGTCCGCCTGCCCACGCGCCCGCTGGCCCGCATGGCCGGCCTTGGCCTGATGACGCTGGCACGTGCCCTGACGGGGGTGCGCAGTTTCTGGAGCGGCTGTGCGCCGGAACCGCGTCAGCGCGTCTACTTTGCCAACCACAGCAGCCACACCGACTTCCTGCTGCTCTGGGCCTCGCTGCCACCCGCGCTGCGTGCCGTGACCCGGCCCGTGGCCGGCGCCGATTACTGGAACGGCTCCACGCTGAAGCGCTTCATCATCCATGACGTGTTCCATGGCGTACTGGTCGAACGCAGCAGCAGCACAGCGCCGGCCGATGCCGGCACCCCAACCGACACCGCCCGCGCCGAGGCCGCCGCGCGCGCCATGCAGCCTCTGCACGATGCGCTGGCCAGGGGGCATTCACTGATTATTTTTCCCGAAGGCACCCGCAACCTGGGAGACGGACTGCTGCCCTTCAAATCCGGCATCTACCACCTGGCCCGGGCCTGGCCGCAGGTCGAGTTCGTGCCGGTCTGGCTGGAGAACCTGAACCGGGTCATGCCCAAGGGGCAGGTCATTCCGCTGCCGCTGCTGTGCACCGTGACCTTCGGTGCACCGGTTCCCCTGAACGACGGGGCAAAACCAGAGGCGGCGCAGAACATGCCGCACTCCCCCAAGGACGACTACCTCGCCCGCGCCCGTGCCGCCCTGCTGGCACTCAGGCCCCAGCGGGACTGACCGGGAGCAGGCATGCCGAAACCACCGATCCCGGCACAGCCCCCTGCTGCCATGTCCCCGGCCTGCCTCCACCGGCTTCTGCCGGTTCTGCCCTTCTCCCCCACCCTGTCACGGCATATGCCTGCTCCGCCGCAGGCCGCCCCTGAACCATGACGCATCACACCCTGCTCCTCAACGGCCTCATCCTCGGCATGCTGGTGGTGGCCTCGCTCATCGGTGCCCTGCTCAAATGGCGCGTGGGTTTCGACACGCCGCACGCCGTCATCGACAACCTCAACGCACGCATCAAGGCGTGGTGGGTGATGGCCGTGGTGATGAGTGGCACGCTGGCCATCGGTCACTGGGCGGTGATCCTGCTGTTCGCCGGCATTTCCTTCTTTGCACTGCGCGAGTTTCTCACCATCGCCCCCACCCGGCGGGGAGACCATCTGGCGCTGATCGCCGCGTTCTATCTGGTGCTGCCTCTGCAGTATTACCTGATTGCCATTGGCTGGTATGGGCTCTTCTCGGTGTTCATCCCGGTCTATGGTTTTCTGCTGCTGCCCATTCTGGCCACGCTGGGCAACGACACGCAGCAGTTCCTGACGCGCGCATCCACCGTGCAATGGGGGCTGATGGTTGCGGTCTACTGCATTTCCTGCGTGCCGGCGCTGATGGTGTTGGACATTCCGGATTATCGCGACAGCAACCTGCTGCTGATCAACTGGCTGATTCTGGTGGTGCAGAGTTCGGACGTGCTGCAGTACGTGTGCGGCAAGCTGGCCGGCAGACACCGGATTGCACCGGTACTCTCCCCCTCCAAGACCGTGGAAGGTTTTGTGGGCGGGGTGCTGTTGGCCTCGTGCCTGGGCATGGCTCTCTGCTGGATCACACCCTTTGCCTGGTGGCAGGCCGCGCTCATCGCCATCCTCGTCAACCTCATGGGCTTTGCGGGTGGCCTGGTGATGTCCGCCATCAAGCGTGACCGCGGCGTCAAGGACTGGGGCGCCATGATCGAAGGCCATGGCGGCATGCTCGACCGCCTGGATTCGCTGTGCTTCTCCGCACCCATCTTCTTCCACGTGGTGCGCTATTTCTGGGTGTGAGGCGGGTCAACCCCAACGCCGGCTCCAGCACCCGCATCAACGAGCCCGGCCGCACCGCCTGGGTACGCCTCGACCTGAAGTGGTGACGCCCCTGCTCCCTCAGCCCAGGGCCCCGCTGCGCAGCAACGCCAGCGCGGGCCCTTCGGCCAGGTGCTCGTACAGGATCACCGTCCCGATCACGATCAGCACGATGCCGCCCAGCATCTCGGCGCGCCGGCCCACCAGCGTGCCCAGCAGCCGGCCCAGCATCACGCCAAGTGTCACCATCATCGTGGTGCACAGGCCGATCACCAACGCCACCTGGCCGATGGGCACGTCCACGAAGGCCAGCGTCACGCCCACCGCCATCGCGTCGATGCTGGTGGCCACGCTGGTCAGCAGCATCGACAGCAGGCCGGCCGGCAACAGACGTCCCGTCCGCAGGGCACTGCCATCTGCACCCAGCTGTACCCCCGTGTCGTACGGTGCATCCGTCTGATCATCACAGTCGGGCTCCAGAGGCTGGAACGACTTCCAGACCATGTGAATGCCCAGCCCCGCCAGCAGCACAAAAGCCACCCAGTGGTCGATGCTGGCCACGAAGCGCGAGGCTGCCGATCCCAGCAGCCAGCCAATCAGCGGCGTGGTGGCCTCGACAACGCCAAAAAGGATGCCGATGCCCAGCGCCTGAGACAGGCGGGGTCGTGACATGCAGGCGCCTCTGGCCAGCGCCGCCGCAAAAGCGTCGGTGGACATGGCCATGCCAAGCGCAACAATGGAAAGGGCACTCATGGGGAAAAGGGATTACCTGCGGCCGGCACGACACAACACACCACGCATCCGACCGATGCCTGCGCGGCGTGTCGCTCGTCGGTCTCGCCAGGCCCGGTCCAGGTGGACCGGCTGCCGGGAAGTGCGGAACGGGCTACCAAAACGCCACGCATGGCGTCAGCGCCCCTGTCCAGAAACATCCCGGGCCGCTTCCGCCACAGCGTCGAAGCAAGGACGCGCCCTGTAAAACACGTCCTATATACCGACAGCCGAGTCTGTTGACGGAAGCACTTCCATTGCGGAAGCAGGCTACTCCCCAAAGAGGAACGGGGGCATATTAACCCATAAGCACGTCCGTTTCACCATTCTTTCAGAGAAGCGTCAGAAATCAATGACTTGGCGGCTTCCAAATACCCATATCGCATTAAATAACAATAATCAATCTTATTAACTAGTGCTGCCGATCAGTAATGTCGCCGCGCAAATGCCAGCGACTGCTCGATATTTGCAAAATGCAAATCATTCTCTCTTGCAAGAATCTCCACGCACACCACCCGGTCCGGCACCCAGCGACGGATCGCCGCCGCCATGGTGGCATGATCGACCGCCTCTGGAAGATGCCCCGGCGGCACTCCTGACTGCACTCCCGGCTGCCGCACGCCGGCAGGCTGCCCCAGCGGCACCAGGTCCTTCTCGCTGGCATGGATATGCCGCACCCAGGCCGCGCCCTCGGCCAGCAGCGCCTCGATGTCCTCGCCATTGAGCTGCACCACCGCCGTGTCCAGCACGATACCCACGGACGGATGGCTCAGCGTCCGGGCCATGCGCAGGCTGGACGCCGTGTCCGTCATGAAGTTCGCGCCATAGTGCGGATGCACGCCCTCCAGGCAGATCGTCACGCCTGCGTCGGCCGCCACCTCCACCAGCCGCCCGAAGAACTCCAGCGCCCGCGTCCATGCCTCGGCATCGGTCAGCCCCGTCCGGTTGCGATTGGCCGGCGACCCGAACACCAGCCGCGTCGCACCCAGCCAGGCCCCCACCCGACACACCGCTGCCAGATACGCCAGCATCCGCTGTTGAACGTCCGGCGGACCGAACAGGTTCAGCCCCTGCGTGCCATACAGCAGCGACTGCATGCCCGTGATCTCGATGCCCCGATCCGCCCACCAGTCGCGCACCCGGCGCACCTCGGCCTCACGCACCGCCGCCACATCCGCAAAATACTTGGTGGGCGCCACGTCGATGGCATCCACCCCAAGCCGCGCCAGCAGCCCGGCCACCGCCTCGTCCCGAGACGGATCCCACGCCAGATTGGTCAGTCCCAGCCTCATCCCTTGCTCCTCAACGTCGGCGCAGCTTCGGATCCAGCAGATCCCGCAGCCCGTCCCCCAGCAGGTTCAGCCCCAGCACCGCCAGCATGATGGCCAGCCCCGGCCACAACGCCTGCAGCGGCGCCTCGAACAGCACCGACTGCGCATCGGCCAGCATCCGCCCCCAGGAAGGTTGCGGCGGCTGCACCCCAAATCCCAGGAACGACAGCGCCGCCTCCGCCAGGATCGCCACCGCAAAGCGCACCGTTGCCTGCACCAGCAAGAGCGGCAGGATGTTGGGCAGCACATGCCGCCACGTGATCTGCCATGGCCCCAGCCCGCAGGCCCGCGCCGCCATCGCATACTCACGCGACCACACCCCGGCGGCGGCCGCGCGCGTGATGCGCACGAAAGACGGAATGTTGTAGATGCCCACCGCCACGATGGCATTGCCCAGTCCGGCCCCGAACACCGCCGTCAGCATGATCGCCGTCAGGATCGCCGGAAAGGCCAGCATGAAATCCGCCGTGCGCATGATCAGCCCCTGCACGTGCCCCGGCCTGGCCGCGGCCAGAAGCCCCAGCAGCAGCCCTGCCCCCAGCCCGATACCCACCGCAATCACCCCGGCCAGCAGCGACGCCTGCGCGCCCAAGAGCAGCAGCGAAGCCACATCGCGCCCAAAGGCATCCGTGCCCAGCCAGTGCGCCGCCGAAGACGGCTCCAGCACCGCCTCCATGTCCAGATCTTCCGGCCCGTAAGGTGTCCAGAACGCCGACACCCCCGCCATCAGCACCAGCGCCAGCACTAGCAGCGCACCGACCACAAAGCCCGGGTGCCGCAGCGCCCGCCGCCAGAAACCGGTCGCCCTCGCCTCCGCGACAACGTGCCCCTGCTGCGGCATGTCTTCCCCTTGCCGCGCACCACGGTCCTCCGACAGGCGCCCTGCCGCAGACTCCGCCACATGCCCTGCCCCGCCATCCCGGCGGGGCGCACTGGTCTGAAGATCCTCGTTCACCGGCACCATCCGCCCGCCCGCTCAGCGCACACGCGCCCGCAGACGCGGATCGATCCACGCCGCCAGCACATCGACCAGGAAATTGATCACCACCACCATCGCCACCAGCAGCAGCACCCCATTGCGCACCACCGGCAGGTCACGGTTGGCAATGCTCTGGAACAGCAATCGCCCCAGCCCCGGCAGCGAAAACACGTTCTCGATCACCACCGCGCCCCCCAGCAGCTCCGCAAACTGCATCCCCGCCACCGTCAGCACCGGAATGGAGGCATTGCGAAACACGTGCCCCCACAGCACCTGACGCATCGACAGCCCCTTGGCACGCGCCGTCCGCACGAAGGGCTCACCCTGCACCTCCAGCATCGACGTGCGCACGAAGCGCGCCAGAATGGCACCCTGCACACAGGCCAGCGCCAGTGCCGGCAGCCACAGGAAGCGCAGCCCCTGCCACAGCCCGACTTCCCAGCCCTCAAAGCCTCCCGACGGCAGCCAGCCCAGCTGCACCGAGAACACCACGATCAGCAGCATCCCCAGCCAGAACCCGGGCGTGGCCATGCCCAGCTGCGCCAGCGCCATCAGCCCCACATCGCCCCAGCGACGATGATGCAGCGCCGCATACACCCCGGCCAGCAGCGCCATGCCGCCGGCCAGCCCCATCGCCAGCAGCGTCAGCGGCACCGTCAGCACCAGCCGCTCGGCCAGCAGCCCCGCCACTGGCACCCCGTAGGCCTGACTCATGCCCAGCTCGCCCTGCAACAGCCCCAAGAGCCACTGCCCATAGCGCACCCAGGCCGGCCGATCCAGCCCCAGCTGCACCGCCAGCGCCTGCACCGCTTGCGGATCCGCATCCGGACCCAGCATCACCTGCGCCACATCTCCCGGCAGCACATCCAGCACCAGGAACACCACGGCACTGGCCGCCAGCAGCGTCAGCACCAGTCCCAGGCACCGGCCCAGCAGGAAACGCGTCATGAGACGACAGCCTTCATCTCAGCTCACCCAGCGCATCGACCGCAGATCGTTCACCAGCATCGGCATGTCATCCCACAACCCCACCAGCGACTTGCGGGCCACCGACACCCAGTGCGGCTGATACAGCCACGCCAGCACACAGTCCTCGGCCAGCAGCTTCTGCACCTGCGCCAGCAGATCCAGCCGCTCCTTCTCGTTCACCGCCGTCACCAGCTGCCGATAGAGCGCATCGAAGCGCGGCGACCGATAGCCCCAGTAATAGTCCGGCTTCGTGAAATTGCCCAGATCCAGCGGCTCCACATGAGAAATGATGCTCAGATCGTAGTCGTGGTTGCGGTACGTGCCTTCCAGCCACTGCGCCCACTCCACCTGCTGCACACGGCACTGGATGCCCACCTTCGCCAGCTGCGCCATCACCACCTGCGCGGCCTGCCGCGCATAGGGCGGCGGCGGCACCGTCAGCGACAACGACAGCGGCAGCGTCACCCCGGCCTCCTTCAGCAACGCCCGGGCCCGCTCCGGATCATGCGCATTCACCGCCGTCATATCCACGTAACCCGGCGCATCCGGCGTGTAATGGCTGCCGATCGGCGTGCCATGCCCCAGCTGCCCCGCCTTCAGCACCGCCTGCCGATCGATCGCCGCCGCGATCGCCCGCCGCACCCGCACATCCGCCAGCACCTTGCGCCGATGGTTGATAGCCACCAGCGTCTTCGCCCGCGAACCCGACACCACCACCTGCCAGGCCGGATTCGCCTTCAGCCGCGCCACGGCCCGCTCCGTCACCCGCGGAAACACATCCACCTCATTGGCCATCAGCGCCGCCATCTGCGCCGCCGGCTCACTGATGAAACGGAACGTCACCTGCGGGAATGACACCGAAGCCGCATCCCGGAACTCCGGCCACGCCTGCAGCGTCAGCGACGTACCCCGCCGCCAGCTTCCCAGACGATACGGCCCCGTTCCCACCGGCTGCGCCCCGTTGCCCGCCGCACTCGAAGGCTCCACGATCACCGCAGTGGCCTGCCCCAGCATGAACAGGAAATCCGCATCCGGACGCGCCAGCCGGATCACCACCGTCTGCGCATCCTTCGCGTCCACCGACGACATCGCCGCAAAGAACGCCCGGTCCTTGTTCACACTGTCCGCACGGCCGGCCCGCTCGAAACTGAACTTCACCGCCGCCGCATCACAGGGCTTTCCGTTCTGGAATTTCACCCCCGGCCGCAGATGAAACGTCCACGTCAGCCCATCCTCCGACCCCGACCAGCGCTCGGCCAGCAGCGGCGACAGCGCCCCCTTTGGCCCCACATGCACCAGCGTCTCGAACACGTTGTACAGCACCACCTCGGCAATGGCAGCAGCGGCACCCGCCGTCGGATCCAGCGCCGGCGGCTCCAGCACCATGCCCAGCACCAGCGGCTTGCGCACCAGCGCACCGGCCGCAGGCTCCTGCGCCACCGCCTCTGTCATCCAGCCCGACACACCGGCCCGACCAGACACCACCATCCCGCCGGCCAGCCCCAGCGCAGCCCCCGTAAACGCACGGCGCTTCATGAAAAAACCTCCCCGTCAGCACATCGAAACCGCAAATCCTACCCTACCACGCCCCCGGCAGCGCACCATGCGGGGGAATACCCGGGCACCACCCTCAGGGTCAGTAGTGCCCTCTCGTCTGCCCCTCCCTTCGGCGGATCCTCCCTGATCCCTTCCACAACGTCCCGGTCCCATCACCCCGGCCCCATCGTGCCCAAAGCCCATTGACAACTCTCAACAATAATAAGTATCAATAGAACTAGCATTCATTACATCTGGCTAGAGAGACACATGGCCTGCGAAAGACAGCATGGCCACCACCATCGGCATCAACCAGAACACCCTCCCAAGGAGAACACCATGAACGCCATCCGCCCCCTCGCCACCCTGCTGGCCACCGCCGCCCTGGCCACCCTGCCCCTGGCGGCCAGCGCCCACGAAGACAACGCCAAGCACGACCACGGCACCGACGCACATGCGCAGGTGCCCCAGGGCGTCGACAAGGTCCTCACCCCCGACCAGATCGACCTTTCCTCCGGCAAGGCCATCCTGGACGCCAACGACCACTACAACGTCCGCATCCTGCGCATCCAGATCCCCGCCAACAAGGAACTGCAACCTCACGGCCCCAAGGAAGGCTACTTCTTCGTCAACGTCATCAGCGGCACCCTGCAACTGGGCTTCGGCAACACCTACGACGCCAGCAAGCTGCAGACCCTGCCCCCCGGCAGCATCTTCACCCACCCCGCGGGCCAGCAGCACTTTGCCAAGACCGGCAACGAACCCGTCGTCCTGCAGATCACCGCCATCAACCCCCACAGCGCCAAGAAGCATGACCACCACCATCACGGCAAGAAACACGACCATGCCAAGGGGCATCAGCACGAGAAGTCGGGCAAATAAAGACCGTACCCTCGCGTAGTCACCGGGGCCGGCGTGCCAGAGCGCTGGCCCACCTCTTCATCAGACCACCACCTGATCACCGACAGTCGGCAGGCATCAGCCGCTTCCGGCTCAGCTGCGCAGGCCGCTGGTACCATGCCAAGATGCACTCCACGGCCCGCGATCCCATCGTCCAGCACCTGCGCAGCCACCTGCCCGGCCTGCTGGCCATCTACGCCTTTGGCAGTCGCATCACCGGAAACACCACCCCGGACAGCGATCTCGACCTGGCCGTGCTGGTCGCGGGCCATGCCGACATCATCACCCTGTTCAATCTCTCCAGCGACCTGGCAGATCTGGCAGGCTGCGACGTGGATCTGGTGGACCTCCGTGCCGCCTCCACCGTCATGCAGCACCAGATCATCCAGACCGGCGTGCGCTGGTGGGCCAAGGACCACCAGGCCGACCTGTTCGAGATCTATGTCTGCAAGGAAAAATGGGATCTCGACAGATACCGTGCCGGCCTGCTTCAGGATATCCAGCAACAAGGCCGTATCTACAGAGAAGGCCGAGCCACCCCGCCCCCACCCACGGAGAAGCAGTAAGGCCCTGCTTCAGCACGACAGCCGGCCTCGCCCGTAACCGGCATCCATCACACCCCGTCAAGATGGGAAAACCATCCGGACCACAGCACGGACATCCTCCTGGCGCTTGCACTGGGAGCGTGGACAGGAAGCGCATGGGGCGATGACGATACCGAATGAGCGCCCATTTCAATACATCCGTACAACGTTCCAACAACAGCAATCCAACTTACGCCCGACACATGTCCGTAACACGTCAGGCCCATGAATAGTGATGGACGGCCTGTCATGTCGCAGTGCTACGCTGCCGTGGATTCACTCACCCGGAGAACACGCACGTGCACTTGCCCAAGAACATCCCGCTGAAAGCCGCCCTGCTCACCCTGGCTCTGGCAGCCAGCCACGGCGCCCACGCCGCCACCTTCCAGGACGAAGCCATCGCCTTCGCCACCAACAACCCCATGTCGCTCACCGTGCAGGGTGACGACGTGACGGTCAACCTCACGACCAACGTGTCGCTGCTGCCAGGCGTACACGTCGAACAGAATGAAGAGGCGCCGTGCCCCATCGGCCTCACCACCGCCAACGAGAACGGGAACGACACCCTCACCATCAAGCGTGCCGACAACACCCAGCCTTGCAAGGCCGTCGTCGTTGTCAACCTTACTGAAAAGAGCTCGGTGAGATTCACCCAGCGCACACCGTCGATTGATGCCAAGGGCAACTTCGGCAAGATCAGCACCCACGCCGAACACATGGGCATCACCTTCCAGGGCCGCGCCGACAGCCTGGAGCTGAGAGCAGCCGGCGTCGCCACAGCCAGAATCCGGGTCCAGCAGCTGCCCATCTCGCTCATCAGCGTCAGTGGCCGACACGTCGCCACCAACATCAGCCTGCCCGCCGGCGCGACGGCCGACTACAAGATCGACCCGGCCTCCAGCACCTTTGACAAAGGTGTGCCCGGCGGCAACCCCAGCGACACCACGATCCGTCTGAGTGGCAGCACCGTGGTGGGCGCGGCGCGCAATCAGTAAGCCGCTTCAGATCTCATGACAGGGCTGCCTGGATAACCGGGTGGCCCGGACGGTAGCCGCCACCCAAGGGGTAGCCCCCGCGAAGCCATCAGGGGTTCGTGACGGGATGCCCCTTCTTGCTTCTCTCGATTTCCCTTGACTTTTCAATAACCTGTATCTAAAGTCAGTCAGGACGTTCTATCGTGCGCCCGTCCATAACACCCCAGCGACGGCAGCCGTTCATGAGAGATGAACTATTCCTTTGACCCCGCCAAGCAAGCCATCAACGTTGCCAAGCATGGAATTTTCTTCTCTGAGGCCATAGCATTCGACTGGGAAAAGGCTCTACTGCATCCAGACAACCGCCGCGCCTATGGAGAATCGCGTTTCGTTGCCATTGCCCCCATAGGCAGCCGTCTACACGTCATGGTTTTCACTCTCCGTGAAACCTCTGTACGGATCATCAGCTTGAGAAAAGCAAACCGTCGGGAGGCCAAGCACTATGCAGATCACCACTAAATCAGGACTGACCCTTCAGCTACCCAGCCTTGAAGAAGACGCCCAGATAAGCGCCGCCCTTGATGAAGAGAGTCCGGAACTGGAAGAATCGTTCTTCCAGCGGGCTGTTCCTGCCAAGGACATCCTTGGAAGCGACATGGTCTCATGGCTGAATGGCAAAGCTCCCACACCAGAGAACACCCCCCCGACAGGTGCGCATGGACCATTCATGGAGTCCATCCAGCTTTCATCGGATGTCATTGACGGATTCCGTGCCGCCGGCCCCGACTGGCGGAACCGCATTGAGCACATACTGCGCGAGTGGCTGGCAACGCATTGACGCCATGCCTCAGCCCACGCTGATGACGCTGGAAAACCTTGAGCCGATGAGTTCAGGAAGGTAGCTTCTGCGACCATGAAAGGGCTACTTAAAAGCCAGGTAGCTTGGGCGGAAGCTGCCATCAAAGGAAAGGGGTAGCCCCCACGAAGCCATCAGGGGTTCGTGACGGGATGCCCCTTTTCCGTTACTGCGTCCGAAACACCTCATCCATACTCCGGGCCGACAGCAGGTTGCGGCCCCAGCGCTTCAGCGTCTCCTCATCGGCCTGCTCCAGGCGCGCCTGCACGGCCTCATCCAGAGCACCGAAGCGCTCGGCCAGCAGATCGGCCAGAAGCCCGAGCTGTCCTTGCCGAAGCCCCTTCTGCAGCCCTTGCTGCAAGCCCTGCTGCAACCCCTTCTGCACGCCCCGCTGCTCACCCTGATCCAGCAGTCGCTCGCTCCACTGCATCATCTGCGCATCCTCCGTTACGTAAAGTTCTCTATACCGCCGCCTCTCATCCTCGTCAAGCGCACCATAAGCTTCCACGAAGTCGATGTACTTCCGCTGCCTTTCCCAGCTGGACTCCAGCGTCATGAGCCCGCGCACGGCATGGCCATAGGCGTGTATTCGCTGGCCCTTCCCCAAGCGCATGTTCACCAGGTTAAGGCGAGCCACAATGTTCTGGCTGTTCAGATGGTCTTCCACCGGGATCTCCGGCAGCACACAGGCAATGTAGTGAAAATCCAGATAGCACTGCTGATCACTGCCCATGCGCAGCTGGCGAGCAATCGAAGCCCCACTACGCAGGAAGATGACCACCGGTACCACCCGGTCGGTGTCATAGAACTCGCCAATGGCCAGACAGTAGGACGCCAGCTTGCGGATGGAAAAACGTGCCGGATCCGTCTGCTCTTCCACCACGAACAGCAGCGCCTCTCGCCTGCCATCTGGCCATTCGGCCAGCAGTGGCACATCCAGCTCGAAGAAGCGATCTCCTAGTCTGTCCTTGGGCAACTCTTCCCGCACCGAGCGGATGACAACATCAGGCGGCAAGGCCTTTGCCTCTTCCGGCGCAGAAAAGGCCAACGCCTGCAAGGGATAGTCAAGAATCAGGTTCTTGAAGTTCTGGTCATGGCTCATGGGCATGATGGAAACCCCGAGAGATTGTCCCCGTACCGCCGACCCACGCCCCTTCAGCGAAGGCATGCGCAAGCGCTACGGCCACGCCATAATACTGTCATTACATACAGCACTCAACCATCGCGCCAAACTTTCCAAGAAGCTGTCAAGAACACCGGCGGCCCCATGCCTCGTTCAACGCCACACGGAGCCGGTAAAGCACCCCAGCCATCAAAAGCGCATCAACCAAGCCAGGGAATCCACTCAGGCTCCACCCCTCGCCACTTGTTCGGTCGCTCATCTTCAGCCGTCACGCCCCGAAGCCGGATGACCGCTTGCGGCTCACCATACGCCAGAGCAATGTCCACAACCCGCATGAGCCGGCCACGAAAGGACATGAAGTGTAGGTTATTGCTGTACACCGCATGTTCCATCTGCTTAAGCAGCTGCTCATTCATGTACCGGCGTCGTGAGTTTCCGGGACGATCCATGAACTCCAGCACGACGCCAACACTTCCTGGACAAGGATCCCTATCCGTGAACAGAAGGAAATCGGGCACATGCAAGACGCCCTCCCGCCTGTCATGTGCCTTCTGCTCCTCAATCGATCGAAGCCTTTCCTCTTCCCTCTCTATCAGCTTGAACATGTACTCTTTCGTGCAGTTCTGACAGTACATGGTCTCGCCCGGCTCCGTGCCCTTCAGCCACACAATCCCTTTCTGATCAGAGTACTCAATCCAGTCACACGGCGTGGATGATCCTCCCAACGACGGGATACAACAGTCCTTCCAGACCTTCTTCCCCCGGCGTTTCACCACGGGCTGAACACCATACCGCTCCCACCGTGACAGGATGAGCATGATGTCCAGATCATTCATCGCCCCATCCCGAAACAGATGTTCGTCAAACCAGATGGGGCCACTGCCCACGGCGCCCCGGTGATCCAGCAGGCACTGCACCAGCCCGCCCGGATACTTCTTTCGGATCACGCTGAACGGAACAATGAAATTGATGCATTCGAGTGCAACAGCCATGAGATCGCTCCTCCATGTCAGGCCAGCCTCTATGGCGAAGCATTCTGAAACAATGGGTCCAGGTTGTGCATGACTGCCGACAGAAGGAACATGGACCCGGACCTGCGACAAGAACAGCGCCCTACCCGGCGTGTGTAGAGCAGCCGGTGATCGGCAGAGCTCGCCCGGCTAGCCGCATGCCTGCACACCCGCAACCAGCGGCATGACAGCATCGCCCCCAAGGCCCGATCCGTCCAGCACCAAAGCCTCTTCCCAAGCCTCTTCCCAAGGGGCTAATCCGCCGCCCCGGCAATCACGCTGCCATGAACCTGCCCGTAGCTTCCATCCTGGTACTGCTCTACACCCTGGTGGCATGGGTCTGCGTGTGGAACATCATCGTCAACCGAAGAGCAGACGCAGACGAACCCGCCCTTCACACCCACCTCATCGGCATCATCCTGGGCGCTGTCGCTGCCTTGGGCATTTTCCTCATTGGCGCCACCACCGCTCTACCCATCAAGAACGATGAATTGAACCCGTCCATGAACGTCCTGGGTCGCTTCATCCTGCTCCTCTACATCTGCACTCTGGGCGGATCTCGTAACCAGAACCTCGCCACAGCACTGAAGACCACACTGAACTTCGTGCTGGTCCGCATCCATCCCCCCAGTGCGCAGATCCGCCGGACCCCGCAGGAAAGCCACAGCCATCAGCCCCTCCAGTCCCCGGTTGAAAAACGGCTTGGCATGAGTCCCGGACGGTTCTTTGATGAACGGATCGGGGATCACACCCAGCTATGGGTCGCCCTTCTTGCCCTGGGCATATGGGGATACACGCTTCATGCAATAAGCCATATCCGCGATATAGGCACAACAGAAATGATCCTGACCGCCGGCCTGTCCCTGATCGGCATCGGGGGCATGTTCTTTATCGCGCTATGCATTCAGCCGCTACTCTACCTGATCGCCATCATCATGTTGCCCTTAGCAGCACTCAGCGTCCTGGTCGAGACGGTGCTGCGGATCTTTTTCAACAGGCCTTATGATCCTTGGTTGTGATTAGTTCGGTTAACTTCGCCACCGACGATGAGTGCATGGATACACCATGAGCGCGAGACACTCGGAGACATAAGATTCTTACCCTCCAAAAAGCAAAATATATACACCGAAATCAAAGACCAAGAAGACTCTTGTTATTACCACTTTGCTATTACAAAAAGCTTGATGATCCCCCCCCGGGTGACCTGACGTTTTGTCTTCATACATGCACGAGCCCCAAGATCTAAGCCTCATGAAAAGCTCTACTACCTGGAAAGGCCAGTGAGCTATCGCGGCGGCCTAGCATGCCTTTCATAACCACAGTTCGACCGTCTGTCATCAAAGATGCTATACACGGTCTATGCGTGATAGGTTAAACAACGTCAACATGAGCTCTAACAGCGTTTGGCCCAAGACCCAGGCGCCCTGCCCAACATGGTTCGTCAAGTCCCGACACTCCCATCTCAAAGGATATAAAATGCCAAAGACTCTTGAAGCCCAAGACAAATTAATTCGGGAAATATTTGAAGGGAACTACCAGTTTGAGATCCCGGAGTATCAACGTCCATATGCATGGACCACCGACCAAACCACAGAGCTCTTCGATGATCTCTACGCCGCGATGGTGGATTCCCGTTCATCAAACGCAGCAATACAGTACTTCCTTGGCAGCATTGTTCTAATCAAGAACGACAGAGATCCAAAATCATCTGTTGTGGACGGCCAACAGCGACTATCCACATTGACCATCATGCTTGCCGTTCTCCGTGATGCCATGCCGGACGCAACGGACGATATAACCGAATTTCTGTACAAAAAAGGGAAAATAAGCCTTGGAGAGAAGAACCAATATCGCCTCACTGCACGCGAGGAAGACGCCGACTTCTTCAGAACCTACATTCAGGAGCCTGGCGGCATAACAAAACTCATACAAACCAGTGACATCCTCCGAGACAGCCGACTTCGCTACCGAGAAAATGCCGCTCTTCTGCGAGAAAAGATCTTCGCCCTGCCCGACCAAGAGCGCAATGAACTATGGCGATTCATCGCAAACCATTGCTCATTGGTTGTTATTTCCACGCCAGATCTTGACTCCGCTTATCGAATCTTCTCGGTACTAAACAATCGAGGCCTTGACCTTGCACCCATTGACATCCTGAAAGCCAACATTCTTGGCCAAATTCGAAAGACAAAGAATGAGGCACTGAGAAGAGAGTACGCCAAGAAATGGAGCGGAATAGAACTGGCACTTGGACGAGAGGCATTCGGAGAACTCTTCAGTCACATCCGAAGCATCTACGCAAAAAGAAAGCAAAAGCAAACCCTGATCAAGGAATTCCTAGAACACGTCACGGAAAGCAATAACCCACAGGAGCTTATAGACAACGTCATCATACCTTATGCAAGGATATGGGAATTTGTTCGCAGCTCAGAATTTGAATCAAAAAGAAATGCCGACAAGATCAACGAGTACCTGAGCTACCTAAATCGCGCAAACTTCAAGGACTGGGTTCCACCAACCTTGCTGTACTTCAAGACCTTTGAACAAAACGCTGAGTTTCTTGAAAGATTCCTTCTTCTTGTGGAGCGACTCACCTATTTCATGATTGTCACCCGAGTCAACATCTATGAACGCATAGAAAGCTTCGCCGCCCTCAGCAAGGAGATCGAAGCAAAAGGCTTTGATGGAGACCCCGACAAGCTATCCACACTTAGTCTGGATAACGCACAAAAGCGGGACTTCATTGACCATCTGAACGGAGACATCTATCGAAAATTAGCTCCAGATAGAATGAGCATCATGCTACGGCTAGAATCACTGGTCAGCGACGGCAGCAAGAAACTCGTCTTTAACCACCTTACTCTGGAACATGTCTTGCCCCAAAACCCCGGAAAAGGGAGTGACTGGGACAAGTACTTCCCAAGCGAAAGTGAGCGCGAGTACTGGACGCATCGACTGGCCAATCTCGTCCCGCTTCACACAAGAAAGAACCCTGCAGCAGGAAACTTCGATTTCTCAAAGAAGAAAAAGATCTACCTCCAAGGCAAGGGCGGCGCAACCCCGTTTGTACTGACCCAAGAAGTCGGACGCTCCCGAATCTGGACACCAAAAGTTCTTGAAAGGCGACAGAAACGCCTACTTGATGCATTCAAGGCCCACTGGGAATTGACAATTCTCTGATTAAAAACCCAACCTGGAAAGCACAAATCTCATTAATGACAACCCCTCACGTAAGGGGTTGTCGTCAACCAGATCAGTGCCAGCACAGAACAACCAACGAATACAATAGAGCCAAGATCCAGTTCATAAAATGCCACCCTAAACTAGGTCATTGCGCAAGCAGCAAACACAAATCGCAAACCACGTTGACCCAAAAACATCTAGAATCGACAAACCCTCATTCAACACGGACCAGGAAAGACTCTATCTAATTAGACACTCCACAAGCCCGGATGATAAAGTAAATAAATATACGCCATGACCTTATCAGAAGTAGACTATTACCGGAAGGCTATCCCTTCAATCAAGGAACAAAGACATCAGCTTTTCTGACGATCTGGTTTAGGACTTCTCCATGATGATGCTGGGATGGATGTCTCCGTATCACCCACTTCATGACCCTTGGCCTAGACCACGTCACTCATGTCTACTTCATACTCAGCGAATAGCTTATCTGCCACTATGATCATTCCGTCCAGGATGTCATCATGACACCTAGAAAAGATCAGAGCATAGAGCAATGGGAAACGGTACTCTTCAGGCGCATAGCACCAGCAAATTGCCAGTTCTCACGCCCCAACACCACATGCGCCCCAACTAACCCGGTCGATAATAAGGTTAACGCTGTACACTGATCGAAGCCGTATGACCGCTTAGCAAGGGTAGAAGTGCTTAGGACTCCTCCATGACGCTCTCCTGAACAGGACCTGACGAATGCTCCACTCCCTCTCTGCCAACACCCGAGCAATTCTGCTATTGACAGCCCCGCTCATCGTCGGGCGTAGTACGACATCCCCGGATCTACTGGCTCCTCGTGAGTACAAACGCCTTGCCCGCCGTCTGATAGAGATCCAACACGAGCCAGCGGATCTAATGGCGCCCATTGCGGACAATCTCATACAGGCCTGCGGATCTGTCATCGAGGAAGCACGATTGAAAAGCCTTCTGGGACGCACCTCTCTTCTGAATCAGGCTATCGAACGGTGGCAAGCTCACGACATCTGGGTAATCAGTCGCGCAGACGGAGCGTATCCCCGTCGACTGAAGAAGCGACTGCGAGAGGACGCACCAGCAATCATCTATGGCTGTGGAGACATACCCTTACTGGACTCCGGGGGGCTCGCAGTAGTTGGCTCTCGTCATGCGGACGACGAATTGACAGAGTACGCGACCAAGGTTGGCCGCTTGGCAGCTAACGCGAGAAAGACGCTCGTATCAGGCGGAGCCAGGGGTATTGACAAATCAGCCATGCTTGGTGCAATCAATGCAGGGGGAAAGGTCATTGGAGTACTCGCGGACAGCCTGGAAAGAAAGGTAGTAGATTGCGATAGCCACAACATGCTTCGTGAAGGGAATCTAGTTCTGATCTCCCCCTACGATCCCAATGCGGGGTTCAATATCGGCAACGCCATGCAGCGTAACAAGCTGATCTATGCACTATCAGACGCAGCCCTGGTTGTCAGCTCCGATCTAAAGAAAGGCGGAACCTGGGCTGGCGCCATCGAACAACTGGAGAAACTCAAGTTTGTTCCCATATACGTTCGATCCACAGGGAGCACTTCAACTGGGCTTGATACATTGCGAAACAAGGGAGCGCTCCCATGGCCAAATCCGCAAGACACTGACGCGTTTAACGCCATTCTCGCGACAGCTCCGTCCTGTCTGCGAGTTTCTCAACAAGCAAGTCTTCCGCTTTTTTCTGAAGAAATGGCAGAGGCTGCGTCGACTCAGCTCTCCCACACGGAGGCAGAATCTGACGCAAGCCACCAGATCGCAACAAATCCCCCGACACCAGCAGACACATTGTTCACTACGGTCCGGGGAGTGCTTCAGTCAATACTGAAATCACCGATGAAGGATACAGAGGTTGCCTCCGCACTAAATGTTTCAAAAGCCCAGGCTAGATCTTGGCTACAACGTCTCTCGGACGAAGGTTTGATAGAGAAGCGAAAAAACCCGACCGCCTACGTTCTCAAGTAATTAAGTCTATTCTATTTAGCCATGGAGTCCTTCGCAGCCCCTGAAGGACCCCATGACGAGGTTTTCCGATTCTACGTTGTCGGCACGTTCACGCGCCCTGCGATCTCAGAGAAAACTCAAGGTCGGCAGCATGTCGGTCTGATCTGACCAGATCGAAACTCTCGGGAATGGAACTCCAATCCGGACGATCATCGACAAATCCACATGTAGCCACCACGGCAACGAAGATCCGTCCGACATATCGACTGCTGCGCAGCCATTCGCATGCCACCTCCAGCGTGGCACGGCTACGGCACACGTCGTCGACAAGGATCACGTCATGCCTGCCTCGCGGAATACGTGACTCGTCGACCCAGAATGAGTCACGAAGGAAGTCAAGTTTCGCCTTCTTGGTGTCGATGTTCTTTATTTGATTGCCATCACATCTCTTCCCCAGAAATCCCTGCAGCAACTTGAAGCCCTTTACCTTGGCCAGATGGCGAGAGATCTCCGTTACTGGCTGCCAGTCTCGCGCCATGGAGGGAGGCATTGGCACAACGTAAGGCGTACTGCCACCAAACCTGGACAGAATTGAACCTGCCAACTGCTCCGCAATGGGCATAGCTGCCTCTCTTTCGTGACTGTACTTCAGTCGATAGATGAGATCACCAGCCTGTGTGCGCGTTTTCCCCCAGAACTTCTTTGCGCTATTGACGCCTGGTCTCCAGAGCACCTGGCTATATTGATCCATGGCGTAACCATCATCCCATTGCCCACCAACAATCTTTCTGACTTCGGTCTTCATGATGACCTTCCCTTGTGATGATTGCCTTTCAAAGCTCATTGCATGGATGAGCCACCGTCTCCCTGGTCGGCAACATGATGACTGGCGCTTATGCCACCACGTCATCACACAAGATTCAGATTCATCTACAGGAAGCTGCCCCTTTTTCGAAGTACATCTTGGCATTCCTGTTTTTCCCGGTCAGCCCTGTATTCAAAGGCAGACATCGGGATATTCTGCAACTTCTGACCCTGCTTGTAGAAACACCCGCCAACTCACGCCAGCGGGTGTTCGTTCTTTTTCAGCCCATCCGAGTCATACCACAACCCGGATCTCAATCAGACTACTGTCTGATTAGCGGCACTCGGCAGGGGCAAAGCGCGTCGGCAGCGTCGGAGACAGGGCTCCGGTAATCGTAACAGGAGACGCTACACCGTTAGCACGGCAACGCCATTGGATGGCATCCTGAACCGGGCTGAATGCTTTAGTACCGTCCGGCAGACCATTCGCACCAGCAAACGGAGTCAGAACCAGAAGGTTCTCGGTCTTGGCGGCGACACGAGTACGATACGTGATCGAGATTTCGCCGGTAGCCGGCGTAATCGTCACCTGATCAACGTTGGTGGACTTGCTGGGCGGGTTATAGCCCGTGCCATACCCGGTCGTCACGGCATCATTCTGACCACCAGCAGCAAGCTCTGCCACGTTCAGCTTGGCAGCAGCAGCCAGCGACAGGCCTTCCGACACGCGAGCGCGGATCGTGTAGTCCTGGTAAGCCGGGATGGCCACGGCGGCCAGAATACCGATGATCGCCACGACGATCATCAGCTCGATCAGGGTGAAACCTTTTTGAACCTGTTTCAGCATCATGTTTGGACTCCTTGTCCAATGAGGTGAGGATGTGTTCGGGTTTCGCCTGGTGGCTGGCCCGGTCGCTTTTCACTTCGACACCCACCCTGTAGCGAGTGCCGTGCCAGCGCATGGCAACGGCATCTCTGGCCCGACAAGTGGCGGACCCTGTTCCGGCCCGTGACGGAGTCCACGGTCAGCGGACGCAGCTTGCCGTCCGGCCTGTCGTGGTCGGTCGTTGTTGGGCAGCCACAGGTGCCGTGGGGTGACGTATTGCGTCAGGGGGTGACGCAGAGGGGCAGGTTAGAGGTGGGCAGATCTGAACGTCCACAGCATGTCGCTGCATTGGACACATTCCAAGATAGCTACTGTTCCCTCTTGATAACTGTATAAAAAATCAGTATTCTGCGATTGTGCCCTTAAGCCACGGCTTGATGCCATGGGGCATCAGCTCACAGCCCTTCTTCCCTGCGGCTTTGCATGAAAGCACCTGCTTCAGAGCTCATCTCATGTCCACATCCCACGATCAGAACTTCAAGAATCTGATCATCGATTACCCCCGTCAGGCGCTGGCTTTCTTCGCCCCCACCGAGGCTGCCAGCCTGCCGCCCGACGTGAAGATCACCTACATCCGGCAAGAGCTACCCAAGGACCGACTGGGCGATCGTTTCTTCGAGATGGATGTTCCGCTTCTGGTGGAATGGCCCAACGGCCAGCGTGAGGCCCTGCTCTTCATCGTCGAAGAGGAAACGAAACCCGGCCTCTTCTCCATCCATCGACTGGCCATCTACTGTCTCACGCTGGCTGAATTCTCAAAGACGGAGCGCGTGGTTCCGGTGGTCATCTTCCTGCGCGGCAGCACAGACATTCCGCGCGACCTGCATCTGGGCAGTGAACAGGGCAGCTACCTGGACTTCCGATACATCGCCTGCGTTCTGCCCGAGATCCCGCTACACGAACACCTGGACAGCGACAACCTGGTGGCTCGGCTGAATCTCGTGAACATGCAGTACAGCCCCAGCCAACGCATACACGCCTACGGCCACTCCATCCGCGGGTTGATGACACTGGAAAGCAATCCATCTAAGCACTTGAAATACATGAACTTTATCGACAACTACTGCACACTTGACGATACTGAGAAACAGCGGTATAGAGAACTTTACAAAGCGGAGGACGCCCAGATGATGCAATGGACAGAGCGGGTCAAGAACGAAGGTCGGCAGGAAGGCCTGCTGGAAGGCAGGCTGGAAGGGCGCCTGGAAACATTGGCCGACCTGGTATCGATGCGCTTCGGGCCCATGGACGCGACCACCCAGGCCCTCATGCACGCCGCCGACGACGAAACCCTGAAGCGCTGGACACGGAACGTGCTCACCGCCCAGACGCTGGAAGAAGTCTTCCGGATTCAGTAAGAGAACATCGGCCAGCAATCCGGCCGTATCAGGGTAGCCCCTCAAGCCCCTGCCCCTGCCCCTGCCCCTGCCGCAAGCCAAGCCAAGCCAAGCCAAGCCAAGCCAAGCCAAGCCAAAAATTAATTATCAACCCCGAACAGGAATCATCCTGCAACCGCTGGCGCTATACCCAAAATAAATAACGAATCGCGCCTTTAAATCCGTCTGCAGACGGAGCTTTCGATTATACAACGCCCTCCTTGATTTCGTTGATTCTTGTCAAGAGCCATGCGTTTTTGCAGATGATTCACTGCTTTACGACCTCCTGCCGGTCCTGCTCTTTTGTTATGGTGAGCACTGCTCTCCCTCTTTCATAACAATTAGGACAAGCACCATGAGCACCACAAGACGGCAATGGTTGAAGACGGGCGCAACGGGCGCTGCGGGGCTGGCTGCAGGCAGCCTGCTGCCGGGCGCGCTGAAGGATGTCATGGCGGCCGAAGCCGCCGAAGGAGCCGCCGGCGCAGAAGCGGCTGCCAAGGCAGCATCAAGTGCACCTGGCTCGGCCACTTTCACCGGGGAGGTGGCGCACGCCACGCACTATGGCCCGTTCATTGGCACGGTGAAGAACGGCCGGCTGGAAAAGGTGGTGCCGCAGGTCTCGGACAAGCGCCCTACCCCGATGCTGACGGAAGGGGTCATTGCCCGCACGTATGACAAGACGCGCGTTGCGGGCCCCATGGTGCGCAAGTCGTATCTGGAAGGTTTTCGCACGGGCAAGACGAAGCCGGAGCTGCGAGGCAAGGAACCGTTCGTGCAGGTGAGCTGGGATGTGGCACTGGGCCTCACGGCCAAGGCCATTCTGGACACGATCGAGAAGCACGGCAACGAGGGCTGCTTCAGCTCTTCGTATGGCGGCTGGTCGCACGCGGGCATTTTCCGGCCCAACGTGCTGCAGGGGCGTTTCTTCAACCTGCTGGGCGGCTCATCCATGACGTCGGGTGACTACTCGGCAGGTGCAGGCCAAATCATCATGCCGCTGGTGCTGGGTGACCTGGAGGTGTATTCGGCCCAGACCAGCTGGGAACAGGTGGCCAAGCACACCGAGGTGCTGGTGTTCATCGGCAGCGATCCGAACAAGAACAACCGCATCGAATACACGGTGGCCGATCACGAGATGTTCCCGAACTGGGAGGCCATCCGCAAGGCCGGCGTGAAGTGCATTTCCATCAATCCGCAACGCACCACGACCGATGAGGTGATGGACGCGGAATGGGTGCCGATCATTCCGAACACGGACACGGCACTCTTCCTGGCCATGAGCCATCATCTGCTGGTGACGAATCGCTGGAACCGTGATTTCGTGCAGCAGTACACGGTGGGCTTCGACCGTTTCCGCGCCTATCTGGAAGGCAAGGACGCAGACGGCACGCCGGCCAAGACGCCGGAATGGGCCAGCCGCATCACGGGCATTCCGGCCGCGCGCATCCGGCAGCTGGCGGATCTCTTTGCCTCGAAGCGTACGCAGCTTGCGGGCTCCTGGGCCATCCAGCGCGCGCACCATGGCGAGATGCCGTATTGGGCCATCGTGAACTTTGCCTGCATGCTGGGCAACATTGGCCTGCCGGGCCAGGGTGTGGGCTTTTCCTGGCACTATGGTGGCGGCGGCACGCCGCAGTCGGGCGCCACACCGCCCACGGGGCTTTCGCAGGGCCGCAATGCGGTCAAGAAGATCTGCCCGGCCTCGCGCATTTCCGAGATGCTGAACAACCCCGGCAAGGAGTTCACCCACAACGGCAGCCGCTACACCTATCCGCTGGTGAAGCTGATCTACAACGCCGGCAACAACTTCATGTCGCACCAGCAGGACCTGAACGAGCTGATCCGTGCGCTGCAGAAGGTGGACACGGTGGTGGTGCAGGACTGCTGGTGGACGGCTTCCACGCGCTGGGCCGACATCGTGCTGCCTGCCACCACGACGGTGGAGCGCAACGACATTTCCTCGGGCGGCACCTACAACATCAACAAGTTCTACGCGATGAAGCAGGTCATCGCTCCGCAGGGTGATGCACTGGACGATTTCGAGATCTTCCGGCGGCTGGCCGAGCTGTGCGGTGTGGAGCTGGGCTTCACCTAAGGGCTGGAGCCGATGGATTATGTCCAGGCTGCCTATGAGAACAGTTCGGCCGCGAAGCTCATGCCTTTCGAGGAATTCTGGGAGAAAGGCGTGGTCACGCTTCCCACGCCGGAAGCGGCCCACAGCTGGGTGCGGCACGGGGACTTCCGCGCCGATCCGGTGAAGAATCCGCTGCACACGCCCTCGGGCCGCATCGAGATGTATTCGGCCACCATCGAGAAGATGAATCTGCCGGACTGCCCGCCGATGCCCAAGTGGCTGGAGCCGGGCGAGTACCTGGGCAACGCGAAGGAGGGGCAGGTGCACGTGGTCAGCCCGCACCCGTACATGCGACTGCACTCGCAGATGGCCAACGCCGAGCCGCTGCGCAAGACCTATGCGGTGCAGACCCGCGAGCCGTTGCTCATCAACACGCAGGACGCCAAAAAGCGCGGCATCCGCGATGGCGATCTGGTGGAGCTGTACAACGAGCGGGGCGCGCTGGTGGTAGGCGCCCGGGTGTCCGACCGCATCATGCCCGGGGTTGTCAGCATCTATGAGGGCGCCTGGCCGCAACTGGACAGCAAGGGCCGCTGCAACAACGGTCTGGTGAACTTCATCACGTCCAGCCGGCCAGCCAGCGGGCTCACGCAGGCCACCACGGCAAACACCTGCCTGGCCAGCCTGCGCAAGTGCACCGACGCCGATCCGGGTGGCAGCAAGGCCTACCAGGCACCGCAGATCATCCAGAAGACCGACCTGAAGATCGACGAAGACGTGTTCGGCCTGGAACGTGCAGCGGCACTGCGCGAGAAAGCCTTGGCATCGATGTCGCCAGGCGAGAAAATCTTCTACCAGCGCTGCACGGTCTGCCACGGCCCGCGCGATCCGGCACAGTTCACGCCGCGCCAGTGGCAAGGCATCACGCAGAGCATGTTCCCCCGCGCGGGGCTGAACGAGGAAGAGAAGAAACTCGTGCGTGAGTTCCTGATGCAGAACGCCAAGCCGGAGTGACGCCATGAAGTCCCGGCCCCTCCTCCAGGGGTCGGCGCTTCGTGATCCTTCCTGCTGATCCGTCAGGAAACAGGCCGCCTGGGATGAATGTCCCCGGCGGCCTTTGTGCGTCTGAAGGCCCCAAAGAGCATGACCCACCTGACAATAACAGTAGCTTGCCAACGAGAACAACCCGGCGAACTTACGGTCTGCGCGACAATGGCACACACCCGTAACCGGATCGGCTGGCAGAATCCCGGCGTATCGGACAAAGAGACCGCATCATGTCATCACAAGTAACCGGCATGGGGCACGATGGCATGGGCGCCCCGCCCGGCCCGGAAGGCCTCATCCCCCAGGATGAGGCGTTTTCCAGCGGCCCACTGCTGACGCACTATCTGCAGCACCTATTGTGGTGGTTCCGCGAGGGGGTGGAGCCGGTGATGGCGGTGGAGGGCCATGCGGGGCGTGCCAGCGTGGGCACGCAGACGCCCTGGCTGCAGGGGCACATCGGGGTTCAGGTATTCGAGAGCGGCATTCTGGCCGCCGATGCCACGGGATCGCTGGCCCTGCCCTACCGGTCACGCTATGAGGAACATCACTACGCCCCGCATGTGGCCCTCACGCTGAAGATGAGTGGTGGCATGAGCTGGACGGACCTGCGCGGGCATGAGCATCATCACCCGGGGGTTCAGGAGCTGTGGTTCCAGACCGGCATGATGGAATGGCAGCACAGCACGATCCACGCCGGGCCGTGGTCGTATTGCCATGTGTCGATGCAGGCGCCGGTGCTGGAGCGCTGGCTGGCCGATGATGTCCTGGCCGACGATGCCCGCCGGCTGCTGGAGCAATGTCTGCAGCCACGCCCCCGGGGCACGGGGGCCATCCGCATCAGCAGTCTGCCCGACGCCATGCTGCAGCCGATGCAGCAGCTGCACGCGCTGCTGTCCACGCCCGGCATGCTGATGGCCGTGCCGCTGGCGCAGCAGCTTCAGGTGGAGGGGCTGGTGCTGATGCTGCTGGGCCAATGGCTGGGTCTGCCGCCCCAGCCCTTGAAGCGCCGGCAGGGACAATGGCGACGCGCGGTGGATGACGCCATCGACATCATCCAGGCGGAATACGGTACCGAACTGTCCATCAGCAAACTGGCCTGGCGGGTAGGCACCAACGAATGCTATCTGAAGCAGGGTTTCCGGGAGCGTCTGGGCATGGGTGTGGCCACCTTTGTGCGCCTTCAGCGAATGAAGGTGGCGCTGGCCTTGCTGGAGGAAGGCCGCCATTCGGTGAAGGAGATTGCCCATTACGTGGGCTACAGAAGCCTGGGGCATTTCTCGCAGGCTTTCCGGGCGGTGCATGGCCATCTGCCCTCGCAGGTGCGCGGGCGGAACCGGTCGTGAGGCTGGCCCTAGGGATCCTCTGAACAAGTCCCCGCGGCCGTCGCATCCCCGGAGAGGCTGCCAGCGTCATGCGATTTACTAATATATAAATAAAAAATCAGCGCTTGCCGTAACGCCATCACGCCCCGAGCAGGACACTCACTGCTCAAGAAGCCATATCCAGGAAACACGCTGACCAGAAAATGCCCCGCTCAGGCGGCTCCCTGAGCAACCCAGGCATGGCGGACGCATCCCCATGCGCCTGATGATGACCATCAAGACAGGAATCGCGCGGGTCGATTAAACTGGCCTGTCCCGTTTTTTCAGGAGCCTGTCCATGGAATTCGATCTCCTCATCAGCGGTGCCGGTCCGGCCGGTCTTTGTCTGGCACGGGCCCTGGCGGATACGAGCCTCACCATCGGTCTGGTGGAGCAGCAGCCGGAAGAGGCGCTGCGCGAGGCAGCCTTCGATGGCCGCGAGATCGCACTCACGCAGCGCTCGGCCTCCCTCATGCGCGAGCTGGGCTTATGGAAACGCATCCAGGACGTGGACGGCGCGGCCTTCTCGCCGCTGCGCGATGCGCGGGTGTTCAACGGTTCCTCCCCCTTTGCCATGCTCATTGGCCACACGCTGACCAACCGCAGCGAGCTGGGCTGGCTGGTGTCCAACCATCACATCCGCCGCGCGGCCTATGCCGAAGTGAAGGCCGCCGCCGAGGAGCACGGCCGCATCACGCTGATGACGGGCCAGCCCATCACGCGCGTGCTGGCACAGGGCGAAGGCGAGATGACCGAGGTGCTGCTGGCTGATGGCACCACGCACCGCGCGCGCCTGCTGGTGGCAGCCGACAGCCGCTTCTCGCCCACGCGCCGCGCCATGGGCGTGGGGGCCAGCATGCACGACTTCGGCCGCACCATGCTGGTATGCCAGATGACACACGAGGTGCCGCACAACCACGTGGCCTGGGAATGGTTCGACTATGGCCAGACGCTGGCACTGCTGCCCATGAACGACGACCCGGTGACGGGCGAGCACCGCGCCTCCACGGTGCTCACGCTGCCGCACCAGCGCATCGAGCCGCTGCTGACCATGGACGAGGCTGCCTTCGGCGAGGAGATGTCACGTCGCTACCATGGCCGGCTGGGCCGCATGAAGCTCACCAGCACGCGCCACAGCTATCCGCTGGTGGGCGTGATGCCGCACCGGCTGGTGTCGCGTCGCTTCGCCTGCGTGGGCGATGCGGCGGTGGGCATGCACCCCGTCACGGCGCATGGCTTCAACTTCGGCCTGCTCAGCATCGACACGCTGGCCGAAGAGCTGCGCACGGCTCACGCCTCCGGCAAGGACATCGGCAGCCCCGACCTGCTTGCCCGCTACGAGCGGCGGCACATGCTGGCCACGCGGCCGCTGTATGAGGTCACGAAGCTCATTGCCACGCTCTACACCACCGAGGCGGCGCCCGCCAAGCTGCTGCGCAATGCCGCGCTGCACCTGGGTCAGCGCTTCACGCCGTTCCGCAAGCTGGTGGCGGCTTCGCTGACGGGGTCGCTCTGACAGGAATACCGCAGCACCGGCGGCACGCCGCCAGCCGCGGCGCACCAGTGCCCCCTTCAACAAAAAACCCGCCCTTACAAAGGCGGGTTTTTTGTTGTCCATGGCCCGATGCAGAAGCGGCACGTCAGGAGGGGCACGACACCACCATCAAACGGCCGGTATGCTCAGGTAACAGGCACTGCGGACGTACGCCCTGACACACAAACCCGTCCGCATACACGAACGCGTCCGTATGTGCCCGGGCGCTGTCCTGCACGATCAGTGACACCCGCCCCCCGAGCCACCGCTGCACTTGTCACAGGTGCCGCAGTCACCGCCAGCGGCGGATTTCTTTTTGAAGATGAATTTGCGCAGGACGTAGGCAAAGGCCGCGATGACGATGACGGCCACGATGAGATTCTCGATCATCAGAATATCCTCGACGTGATCTGGTAGACGATCATGGCCATGACATAGGCAAGTGCCAGCAGGCCGAAGGTGATCAGGAAGGTGGTTTTTGCCGATTTGGTTTCACGCCGGATCACGGCGAGCGTGGAGGCACACATCGGCGCGTACACGTACCAGGCCAGGAAGGCAAAGGCCGTGGGCAGACCCCAGCTGTCGTGCACGATGGGAATGAGCGCGTTGTGCACGGCGTCTTCCGAACCGGCGCCCACCGCATACACAGTACCCAGCGCGGCCACCACCACCTCACGGGCGGCAATGCCCGGCACCATGGCTATGCACATCTGCCAGGTAAAGCCCAGCGGGGCAAAGATCGGCTGGATCAGGTGGCCCAGCATGCCGGCCAGACTGTAGTCGATGGCCGCACCGGTGGCGCCCTCGGGGGCGGACGGGAAGCTGGTCAGCGCCCACAGCACCACGCTTACCGAGAAGATCACCGTACCGGCCCGCACCAGAAATGCCTTCACACGGTCCCACAGGCTGGTGATGATGTGTTTGAAATTGGGCATGCGGAAGGTGGGCAGCTCCATCAGCAGCGGGAACTGCTGCACGTTGCCCTTGCTGCGTGCCATCCATTTGAGCACCCAGGCGGTGATCGCCGCCGACAGGATGCCGGCCAGATACAGCGCAAACAGCGTGAGCCCCTGCAGGTTGAACACGCCCCACACCGTCTGGTTGGGGATGACGGCCGCGATGATCAGTGCATAGATGGGCAGACGGGCCGAGCAGGTGAGCATCGGCGCAATGGCAATGGTGACCAGCCGCTCGCGCGGATCCTGGATGGTGCGGGCGGACATGACGGCCGGCACGGCGCAGGCAAAGCTGGAGAGCAGCGGGATGAAGGCCCTTCCCGAAAGGCCGGTGCGCGACAGCAGGTTGTCGAGCAGAAAGGCCGCTCGCGGCAGGTAGCCCGAGTCTTCGAGCAGCAGGATGAAGGCAAAGAGAATGGTGATCTGCGGCAGGAACACCAGCACACTGCCGGTACCGGCAATCACGCCGTTGACCAGCAGGTCAGACAGCAGCCCCTGTGGCAGCGTGGCCCCCACCCATTCGCCCAGCGAATCGAAGAGCCCCTGGATGCTGTCCATGACCGGCTGCGCCCAGGTGTAGACGGCCTGAAAGACCAGCAGCAGGATGGTGAGCAGGATCAGCATGCCCCAGAACGGATGCATGACGATGTTGTCGAGCGTACGGTGCCAGGGCGGCAGCTTCAGTTCGGTCTGCACCACCTGCGCAAGGATGTCCTCGACCTGTTCGTACAGGGCATTGCTGTCGAGCGCCTCCAGTTTGCGTTCGGCCTCGACCGGGTCCAGTTTGGCTGCATGACCGCGGGGCAGCGCCAGCGCCGCGGTTTCGACGGCCATGACGCCGCTTTTGCTGATGGCCACGGTTTCGAGCACGGTAGCGCCCAGCAGTTCGCCGAGTTTTTTCGCGTCGATCTTCAGGCCACGGGAGCGGGCCACGTCGCTGAGGTTGAGCGAGATGACCATCGGCAGGCCGAGGGTTTTCAGCTCCAGCATCATGCGCAGCGTCATGCGCAGGTTGGTGGCGTCGGCCACGGCGATGATGCCGTCCGGACAGACCCCGTACTTGCCCAGCAGCACGTCACGAGCCACTGCCTCGTCGGGGCTGGTGGTGCGCAGGCTGTAGGTGCCCGGCAGGTCGATGAGGCGCACCTCACGGTCGCTGATGAAACGGCCTTCGCGCCGGTCCACGGTGACGCCGGCATAGTTGGCCACCTTGGCATGGGCGCCGGTCAGGCCATTGAAGAGGACGGTCTTGCCACAGTTGGGCGCCCCCAGCAGTGCAAAGGTGGCGGCCTTGCCGCGGCTGGGCTGAGCAGCCGTGTCCAGATGGACGGGCTGCGCCAGGCTGGCGGAGGATACTTCGGCCATGATCAGCGGACCTCCCCGGCATGGGTTGAAGAAGAAAGAGTGTGGCCATGCCCATGCGGCACGACCCGGCAGAGGATCTTGGCGGCCTCGGGTTCGCGCAGGGCAAACTGCGACTGGTTGCCCAGGCGCACGGCAAAGGGGCCGCGCCCCAGCAGCCCGGTGGCAACGACCATCAGCGGGACGCCATCGGAAAATCCGAGGTCAGCCAGGCGGCGGCCCACCATGGGGTCCAGATCGCCAAAAACCGGGTTGGGCGCGATGCGCTCGATATGCGCATGCGCCCCTTTGTGAAGCTTGGATAGAGGGAGCGTGGTCGTCATGATCTGGATCCGTTGAGCCGTTCTTGTTAACTGGCGCAGAAGGCTTCTCGTTTCCTCTTCTGGGAAAACACACTAATGCAAACAGGATCGAAAGCCGTTCAGTTCGAAATCGGCCTCACTTTACCCCACGAAAGCCGACCTTTCAAGCAAGACTGATAATGCCTATCAGATATTATCATGGAGATAATCACGCACCGTTTTGCATTGACATGGATCAAAAAACGGGAAGCCGTCGATTTTTCATGGCTTATTAACATGTAAATCACGGACCAGGGCACAAAAAAGCCCCGCCAGGCGGGGCTTGAGGGGCAGCGACGGCAGACGCTGCCGAGTCAGTGCAGCTCGCCGCTGCGGCGCTTCTGGATGAAGTCCCGGGTCTCGGACACGATGACATTGGACAGCAGCAGCAGCGCGATGAGGTTGGGCACCGCCATCAGGCCGTTGAACACGTCAGCCGCCGCCCAGACCAGGCCCAGATTGACACCGGCCCCCAGCAGCACCGTCACGACGTAGATGACGCGGTAGATGGGCACCACTTTCTCGCCCCCCAGGTACGCGGCGCACTTCTCGCCGTAGTAGCACCAGCCCAGGATGGTGGAATAGGCGAAGAAGACCAGACCGAAGGTGACGAGCCAGCCACCGGGCCCCGGGAGCAGGTCATTGAAGGTGTGGGAGGTGAGCGCCGCCCCCGTGTCGCCACTGGTGGCATAGAGGCCCCCGATGACCAGCACGATGCCGGTGATGCTGCAGACGACCAGGGTGTCGAGGAAGGTGCCCGTCATGGAGACCAGCGCCTGCCGGCAGGGGTGATCGGTCTTGGCCGCGGCAGCCGCAATGGGTGCCGAACCCATGCCGGACTCGTTGGAGAAGACGCCGCGCGCCACACCGTAGCGAATGGCGGTACCGATGGCGCCCCCCACCACGGCGTCCAGCCCGAAGGCCGAACGGCAGATGAGTTCGACAGCCGGAATGACCCTGTCGTAATGGAGGAAGATGATGGCGAGCCCGCCCAGCACGTAGACGATGGCCATGAACGGCACGATGAACGAGGTGGCCTTGGAGATGCTCTGGATGCCGCCCAGAACCACGACGGCAGTCAGGACCGTCAGCGCCGCACCGGTGATCCAGGGATCGACGTGGAAGCTGGCCTGGATGGCCTGGGCCACCGAGTTGGCCTGCACCGAGCTGCCGATGCCGAAGGAAGCCAGCACGCCGAACAGGGCAAACAGCACGGCCAGCCACTTGATGCCCAGGCCGCGCTCGATGTAGTACATGGGGCCGCCGCTCATCTCCCCCTTGTCGTTGGTGATGCGGTACTTGACGGCCAGCACGGCCTCGCCGTACTTGGTGGCCATGCCGAAGAAGGCGGTGATCCACATCCAGAAGACGGCGCCAGGGCCACCGGAGACGATGGCCGTGGCCACGCCGGCGATGTTGCCGGTACCGATGGTGGCCGAGAGCGCCGTCATCAGCGCCCCGAAGTGGCTGATGTCGCCCTCGTGGTCCTTCTCGTGGTCCTTGGGAGGCGAGAAGGCCTGCTTCAGCGCCATGGGCAGCATGTGGACCTGCAGGAAGAGCAGGCGAAACGACAGGTAGATGGCGGTGCCGCCCAGCAGGATGAGCAGGGGTGCCCCCCAGACGTAGCCGCCCAGCCATTCAAGGAAATTCTGCAGTGCCTCCACGGGTTGCGCTCCTGTGTGATGTGTTCTGTGAGGGTGCCTCCTGCCCTGCTCGGGAAACGCCCTGCCCTGAGGAATGATGCAAATTCGCACCAGGGCAAGAGTTTAGACAATTTTGCCGGGCGCTTGCTGCAGTACGGTGACTGCCCGGATTGGTGATTGCCCTAGGGATCCTCTGAATAAGTCCCGCGAACCGGCGCGCCACGGAACGGGATGCAGGACAAGGCGACATTTGCTGTCAATAGCGCCGCTATTGACAGCAAATGGCAACGCAGTCATGCGCCCGTTACGGGGATGTGACGGCCGCGGGGAGTTGTTCAGAGGATCCCTAGGAACCCGGCACGACGTTGCCGTCAAGTGGGGGCATGCCCCACAGCGTTCCCACCAGCAGGATGGCAACCAGGAGCACGGTGACAATGAGCGCCGGGAGGGTCCAGCTTCCCTCGGCCCGGCAGTTCAGCTGCAGGAAGTAGACCATGTGCACGATGATCTGCACGACGCCCAGGCCCATGATGATCAGGGCGGCGGTGCCCGTGTCCTCGAAAGCGCCGGTCATCACCAGCCCGAAGGGGATGAGGGTGAGAATGACGGCCAGGAGGAAGCCGATGTTGCAGTCCGTCCCGCTGACGTGCGGAGGCTGCCCCATGGCGTCAGGACCAGATTGATGCCGACCTGCCGCAACTGGCGGGCCGGAATGCCGGGGGGCGCTCATGACAGGGATCCGATGAGGTAGACGAGGGAGAACACGGCAACCCAGACCACGTCCAGGAAGTGCCAGAACAGGGTCAGACACCGGATGCGGCGCCGGTTGGCAGGGATGAGGCCGTGCTGACCGACCTGCACCAGCAGGGTGATCAACCAGACCAGGCCGAAAGCGACGTGCAGCCCATGGATGCCCACCAGCGCGAAGAACGCGGACAGGAAGGCGCTGCGCTGGGGCGTGGCCCCCATCCCGATCATGTGGTTGAACGCGTGGATCTCGATGCCCAGGAAGGTCAGACCGAACAGGCCGGTCAGGGCCAGCCAGCCGAGCGTGGCGTGCTTCTCGCTGTCCTGCATGGCCACGACGCCATGACCGCCGGAGAAGGACGCGCACAGCAGCAGGGCGGTGCTCAGCGCCACAAGCTTCAGGTCGAAGATGTCCGCCCCGGAGAAGCCGGTTGCGTAGCTCCGCCCCAGGACGGCGTAGGCGGCAAAGAGGCAGGCGAAGAGGAGCAAATCACCGATCAGGAAGAGCCAGAAGCCAAGCATCGTCCCGTTCTCGGGGGGATGCGCTTCCGTCAGGTGGAACTGGCGGGTACCGGTTTCGGCCGGTCCCTGGCGGGACAGGGTTGCGCTCATGTCAGAGGGGGCGAATGCGGATCATGGACGGGAACGGATGCTCAGACGTGACGAGCCAGAAGCCGGGTCCGGCCCGCCTCGGTGCGCTCGACCTGGGCTGCCGTGATGGGAAAGCCTCGCCCATGGCTGAATGCATGGGCAATGATGGCCCCCAGCAGCACGATGAAGCTTGCACCGGCCAACAGCCATATCTGCCAGATCATGCAGAAGCCGAAGACCGCGCCGAGTGCGGCGATGGTGAAGCCGGCCGCCGTGTTCTTCGGCATGGGGATGGGAATGAACCCGCGTGTGGGCCGCACATAGCCGTTGCGCTTCATGTCCCACCAGGCGTCGATCTCGTGCACCACCGGGGTGAACGCGAAGTTGTAGTCCGGCGGCGGCGATGCGGTGGACCATTCCAGCGTGCGGGCATCCCAGGGGTCGCCCGTCTCGTCGCGCAGCGCAGGGCGCCGGATGAAGCTGTGTACCAGCTGGGCGATGAGGGACAGGATGCCCACCAGGATAAGGCCGGCACCGCTGGCAGCGATGAGGAACCCGACCTGCAGCGACGGATCGTCGACGTGGCTCATGCGGGGGGGAACGCCCATGAGGCCAAGCATGTAGAGCGGCGTGATGGCGAGCCCGATGCCGAGGAACTCGCACCAGAACGAGAGCCTGCCCCAGAACGGGATGAGCTGATAGCCGAAGGCCTTCGGGAACCAGTAGGCGATGCCGGCCATCAGGGCATGGACCACGCACCCCAGAATGACGTGGTGAAAGAAGGCCGTGACGAAGAGGCTGTCGTGCAGTACGGAATCGGCCGGCAGCACGGCCAGCTGTACCCCCGCCACGGCCCCGATGGCAACCATGATCAGAAAGCCGAGCACCCACATCATGGGCACCTCGAAGCGGATGGCCCCCCGGTACAGGGTGAAGACCCAGTTGAGGACCATGGCCCCGACGGGGATGGCGAAGATCAGCGTCGAGAGGCCAAGGAAGGTATCGGTGCGGGTTCCGGCACCCAGGGGCAGAAGGTGGAGCAGCCCCACCAGGACAGCCAGGAGGGTGACGCTGCAGGTGGCCCCCACCATGGCGGTGTAGCCGAAGAGGCGCTTGCCGCTGAAGGTGGTCGTGATCTCGGAGAAGATGCCGAACGCGGGCAGCATCAGCACGCAGACCTCGGGAAGGACCCAGGCCCGGATGAGGTTCACGTAGATCATGGCGTTTCCGCCCAGATCGTTCGTGAAGAAGTGGGTGCCGGCGAAACGATCCAGCGCCAGCAGGAACAGCGCGGCCATGAACACCGGGAAGATGGCGATGATCAGCACGTTGGCGCACAGGGCGCTCCAGGTGAAGAGCGGCATCTTCATGAGGCCCATGCCGGGGCAGCGCATCTTCACGAGAGTGACGATGAGGTTGATGGCCGACAGCGTGGCCCCGCCTCCGGCGATCAGCAGTGCCCATAAGTAATAGTCCATCCCCACGTCCGGGCTGAACTCGATACCCGAGAGCGGCGGATACGCGAGCCATCCAACCTGGGAGAACCCGCCGACAAACAGCGAGAGCACCACCAGCACGGCGCCGAAGGCGCTCATCCAGAAGCCCAGGTTGCCCAGAAACGGAAAGGCTGTGCCCCGGGCGCCGATCTGCAGCGGCACGAGGTAGTTCATGAAGCCCGTGATGAGCGGCATGGCCACGAAGAAGACCATGATCACGCCGTGGGCCGTAAGGATCTGGTCGTAATGATGCGGTGACAGGTAGCCCGGGCCGCCGCCGGCGGACCGGGCATGCTGCAGGAGCAGCATCAGCGCCCCGGCAAAGCCGGGCAGCAGCATGACCAGGCCCAGCACGATGTACATGAGGCCGACGCGCTTGTGATCGACGCTGGTGACCCAGTGGCGCCAGAAGCGTCCCCACATCCCGAAATAGCTCATGCTGCCCACCCACACCAGACCGCCCAGGGCGACGGCGACGAAGAGGGCGAGCAGAACAGGCTCGTGGAAGGGAATGGCCTCCCAAGACAGGCGGCCCAGCAAGAGTTTGACGGTGTCGGCTTGCTCGAACATCTCGATCTTTACCAGGTGGCCCGGGCGCCCGGCGACGCCTGGGAGGTCCAGAAAGCACGGTGACCGCCGAAACCGCCGGCGGCCAGGCAGAGTACCGCAGTTACGGGGCGGCAGGGGAAGCAGGGACTGCGGGTACAGCCGGCATGGCGGGCTTCGGCAGAGGCAGCGGACTGTGGGCCTGCATGTCGGTGGCGTGCATCATGGGCGTGCACAGTGCCTCGGACACGTAGGAGCGAAAGACCGTGATCTCGCCCCGGTGGGCGGGCTGGTTGATGGCCTCGCGGACCACACCATCGACGCCCAGGCGACCCAGACCGCCCTGCGCGTCGATGGCCAGGATCATGTCGGAACACATCCGGTCTTCCTCGACGCAGCGCAGACGGATGCGCTGGTACAGGTCGGGTGCGACGCTGGCGTATTCACGCACGTTCTCGTTGACGCTGGGCCGGGCCAGCTTGAGGTAGTCGGCGCGGGTGAGCGGACCGGTACCGCTGCGACGCACGTTCTCGACCCAGGCGGTGTAGGCCTGGTCGTCCAGCCCCAGAAGCCGGAACTGCATGCCCGCAAAGCCGGCGCCGGAATAGTGGCCCGAGCGGCCGACGTAGACACCGGGCCTGTTGATGACGGCATCAAGCTGACTCTCCGCACCCGGCAGGACGCGGACCCTGCTGGCCAGCACGGGAACGTGGAAGGTGTTCATCACCGACGAGGCCGTCAGCCTGAAGTGGATGGGGCGGCCAACCGGCACGGCCATCTCGTTGACCGTGGCAATGCCTTCCCCGGGATAGATGAAGAGCCACTTCCAGTCGAGTGCCACCACCTGCACCTCCAGCGGCTCGACGCCGGCGTGAGCGGCATGGTGCGCGTGGGTCTTCACGAGCGGGCGGACAGGATCGGGCGTGGGCATGCTGCGGACAGCGACGGTGGCCAGCGCAACGACGATGATCAGCGGAACGGCCCACAGGGCGATCTGCGGCCAGGGGGCACGGCGGGCGTCGGGTGCACCAGTGGCCGAGACGTTGCCTGCCCGATAGCGCCAGGCAAAGAACAGCACCAAGCCGATGACGGGCACGATGACCAGCAGCATCAGCCCCGTGACGGGCAGCAAGAGGTCCTTGCCGGGCTGGGCCACGCGGCCGGACGCATCAGGCGCGAGCAAGTTGCAGCCGGCGGCCAGGCCTGCAATGGCCAGCAGGGGCAGCAACGTGGGCAGGCGGTGAGCAGTTTTCATGCCGGGAATGGTTTCTGAAGCGCCAGCAGAAGGCCAGAGCCCTTCATCGACGCGACTCTGGCCCCTCCCCCGCAGGGGCGGCGAACGGATGAAACGACACCGCATGCGACAGCACGGGCTTCCTGCCCGGCGACAACGCCGGCAACGTCACGAACATGCAGCCCGGCAGCAAGAGGCGACTACGTAAAATGCCGGCGAAAAGACCGCCGCCGATGACGGCGGCGCGGGAATGTATCAGGCCTTCCCCATGCTCCGGCGTGAACCGGATACCATGGCGCAATGATAGCGATTCCGCCGACATCGCTCAAACAGACGCCGCCCCTCTCCGGGATACCGAGGACACGCCCGCCATGATGATCAACTGTGCCGTCTACGCCGACGGCAAGCGCCAGGCCGACATCGCCATCGACGAACTGCCCCACGTGCTGGCCAACAGCGAGGGATTCGCCTGGATTGCGCTGAAGGACCCGGTACCGACCGAGATCCTGATGCTGCAGGAGATCCTGGACCTGCCCGAGCTGGCGGTGGAGGACACGCTGCACGGCGGCCAGCGCTCCAAGGTCGAGGAATACGACCGGATGCTGTTCGTCACGATGAAGGTGGCCGAGCAGTACGACGGCGAGATCCATTACGGCGATCTTTACATCTTCGTCAATTCGCGCTTCGTGCTCTCCATCCGCAACAACGTCCGGCGCGGTTTCTCGGATGTGCGGGCCCGGGCCGAACGCGAGGTGGAGCTGCTGCAGCAGGGGCCGATCTTCGTGCTGTATGCGCTGACTGACGCCGTGGTGGACCGCTTCATCCCCATCGTGGACGACCTGGAAGAACAGCTGGAATCGGTCGAGACCGAGATCTTCCGCGAGCAGCCCACGCGCGAGATGATGCTGCGGCTGCATTCGATGAAGCAGGACGTGACGGAGCTTCGGCACGCGGTGCCGGCCGTGCGCGACGAGCTGTTCCTGCGGCTGTGCACCAGCCGCGACACCCCGGCGAACGGCGGGGGGCTTCAGGACTACTTCCGCGACGTGCACGACCACCTGCAGCGCATCACGCTGTCGCTGGACGGGGTGCGCGACGGCATCCTGATGGCCATGCAGGTGAACATGTCGCTGATCGGCCTGGAGCAGAGCGAGGTGAGCAAGAAGCTGGCGGCCTGGGCAGCCATCTTCGCGATGATGACCACGCTGGCCGGCATCTGGGGCATGAACTTCGAGTTCATGCCCGAGCTGAAGTGGAAGATGGGCTATCCGGTGGCGCTGCTGCTGATGGCGGCCATCGGGCTGATCCTGTATCGCCGCTTCCGCAAGGTCGGCTGGCTGTAGGTGCCAGCCGTCCTGTGCACTGGCCTGGGCCAGCGCCGCCCCGCGGCCCTGACGGGCCGACGGGGCAAGATCCTGGCGGATCAGAACGCCGGGATGATGGCGCCCTTGTACTTCTCTTCGATGAACTTCTTGGTCTCGGGCGAGCGCAGCGCTTTCATCAGCTTGGCGATGGCCGGCGACTCGGCGTTGTCCGGACGTGCCGTGACGATGTTGGCGTAGGGGGAATCGGCCCCTTCCAGCAGCAGGGCGTCACGGGTGGGCTGCAGGCCAGCGGCCAGCGCGTAGTTGGTGTTGATCAGCGCCAGGTCGGCGTCATCCAGTGCGCGCGGCAGGAAGGCAGCGTCCAGTTCGCGGAACTTCAGCTTGTGGGGGTTCTCGGCCAGGTCACGCGAGGTGGACAGGATGTTGGTCGGATCCTTCAGCTTGATGATGCCGGCCTTCTGCAGCAGCAGCAGCGCACGGCCGCCGTTGGACGGATCGTTGGGCAGCACGACGGTGGCGCTGTCCTGCAGATCGTTCAGGCTCTTGATCTTGCGCGAGTACAGACCGAAGGGCTCGACGTGCACGGCGGCTTCGGGCACGGGCACGATGTTGGTCTTGTGTTCCTTGTTGAAGGAATCCAGGTACGGGCGATGCAGGAAGAAGTTGGCGTCAACCGCCTTGTCGACCGTGGCCTGGATGGGCTGCACGTAGTCGTTGAAGACGCGAACCCGAAGCTCCACGCCTTCGGCCTTCAGCTTGGGTTTGACGAATTCCAGCAGCTCGGCGTGCGGAACCGGGGTGGCGGCCACACTGAGGGTCTCGGCCTGGACGCCGGCAACGGCCAGGGAAAGCACGGCAACTGCGGTCAAGCGGCGGGCAAGTTTCTTGATCATCGGGTTCCAGTAGGTAGATTGGAGATATGGACGGGCCCCATACTGGCATCGTTGTGCGGTTTTGTGCAAGTCTCTTCCATCCTGATGACGGTTTGTTACGTCACATTTCGCATATGATCATGCATCACGTGTACAAATGATTCAGGGCGGATGGACAAGATTCAGGCGATGTCCACTTTCGTGGCCGTGGTGGAAGCCGGCAGCTTCGTGAAGGCGATGTCGGTGCTGGGCATCTCGAAGGCGGCGGTCTCGCGGCATGTGGCCGAGCTGGAGCAGCACCTGGAAACGCGTCTGCTGCAGCGCACCACGCGGCGCCTTTCACTCACGGCCGAGGGCCAGCGCTACTTCGAGCGCTGCAAGGAAGTGCTGGCGGCGGTGCAGGAGGCCGAGTCCGAGATCCGCTCGCGCAGCGGCGAGGCCTATGGCCGGCTGCGGATCTGCGTGCCGTACTCGTTCGGCATCCTGCATCTGGCGCCGCTGTGGTCCACCTTCCTGTCCGAGAACCCGCAGGTGCAGCTGGACATCGTGCTGTCGGACCGGATGGTGGATCTGGTGGAGGAAGGCTACGACATGGCGGTGCGGATCGGCGTCCTGACCGATTCCGCGCTCATCAGCCGGCGGCTGGCCACCACCCGGCTCATCCTGTGCGCCACCCCTACCTATCTGGAACGGCACGGCACCCCGAAGGTGCTGAAGGATCTGGCCCACCATCAGGCCATTGTCTACAGCTATTCGGCCCGTGCCGGGGAATGGAGCTTCGAGGGGCCCGACGGGCGCGAGACCGTTCAGAGCGAAACCCGATTGTTCGCCAACAACGGCGACACCTGCCTGCGTGTGGCGCTGGATCATCAGGGCATCGCACTGCAGCCGGAATTCATGATCCACGAGCACCTGCGGCGGGGCGAGCTGGTGCAGCTCCTGCCGCAATACAACACGGGCGAGCGCAACATCTATGCGCTCTACCCCACCCGCAAGCTGCTGCCCATCAAGGTGCGCCGGCTGGTGGACTTCCTGGCCCGCGCGCTGGAGCGGCCGGTGTGGCAGCAGTCCGGTGGCGACGAGCCGACACGGCCAGCGACCGCCCCCTGACCCTCAGCCCTCCGACATCCCGCGCCTGCCTGCCCTCCCGTTCCGCACGATGGCTCGACGGCCGGGCTGTCGGGCTGCCGGGCTGTCAGCCCTGCACAACAGGATGTGCCTGATTCATGACTGGGCCCCGGCCCCGGTTGGCAGCTTGCCCAGCACGTAGGCGTCCATCGACAGGAAGTCGTCGTCCACCCCGCCGTCCAGGATCTCCAGCCCTTCTTCCAGGCGGCCGGCGCCCAGCGCAAAGGGCAGACCCACAAAGTGCTCCTCGGTGGGATGGGCCCGGGCTGCATCGGGTGCCCGGCGGCGATAGTCCAGGATGGCCTCGACATCGCCCGCCTGCAGCTGCTGGCGGATCCAGCCTCTGAACGTGTCGACATAACCGGCATCCCCCACCCCGGCGTGTCCCCTCATGCTGCCGAAGACATCGCGCAGGTTGTGGGTGAGGCTGCCGGAGCCCACCAGCAGTACCCCTTCGGCCGCCAGCGGCGCCAGGGTCTGGCCCAGCGCGAAAGCGCCGGCCGGGTTGGCCCAGGACGGCATGGAGATCTGCACCACGGGCACCTTGGCCTCGGGCAGCAGGTGCATGAGGGGCACCCAGGCGCCGTGGTCCAGCCCCTGTTCCGTGTTCAGGCGCACGGGCACCCCGGCACTCGCCAGGATCTCGGCGGCCAGGCGCGCCACTTCCGGTGCGCCAGGCGCCGGATAACGCAGGCGGTAAAGCTCGTCGGGGAACCCGCCGAAGTCATGAATGGTCTCGGGTTGCGGGCCAGCCGTGATCTCGACCTCGAAATCCGTCGACCAGTGGGGCGATAGCACGAGCACGGCCAGCAGCGGCGGCAGACGGCGTCCCAGCTCGGTCAGCAGCGGACCTGCCTTGCTGGGGCGCACGGCAAACATCGGGGATCCGTGCGAAACGAACAGGCCGGGCAGTGGCGTTTTGGGCACGGGGGGCACTTCCGACGTCCGGTGTGCCTCTGCGGTATGGGAAGAAGCGTCCATGGTTGTCAGTGGCCGGTCAGCCAGGCAAAGCGCACGAGGAACAGCAGCGCGATGATCCAGGTCAGCGGGTGAACGTCGCGCCAGCGGCCCGTGAGGGTCTTGAGCGCCACATAGGAGATGAAGCCGAAGGCCAGACCGTTGGCCACCGAGTAGGTGAACGGCATGGCGAGCGTGGTGATGACGGCCGGCACCGTTTCGGTGCTGTCACGCCAGTCCAGATCGGCCAGGTCGCGCACCATCAGGCAGGCCACGAACATCAGCGCGGGGGCTGTGGCATAGGGCGGCACCACGGCAGCCAGCGGCGAGAAGAAGAGCGCGAGCAGGAATAGTGCGGCCACGGTGAGCGCGGTCAGGCCCGTGCGGCCGCCGGCCTGCACGCCGGCAGCGCTTTCCACGTAGGCGGTGGCACTGGAGGTACCCAGCACCGAGCCGGCCACGATGGCCGTACTGTCGGCCATCAGCGCACGGCGCAGGCGACGGTCCTGGTCCGGCGTGGGGGTACCCACATACAGGCCGGCGCGACGGGCCACGCCCATCAGCGTGCCGGTGGCGTCGAACAGCTCGACCAGGAACAGCACCAGCACCACGTTGACGAGACCACCGGCCAGCGCGCCCTTGATGTCGAGCGCCAGGAACGTGGGCGCGATGGAGCTGGGAATGGACACGACACCCTCGAAGTGGTTGCCGCCCACCAGGAAGGACAGCGCGCTGACCACGAGAATGCCGATGAGCACCGAGCCCGTCACTTTCAGGTAATCAAGCGCCACGATGAGGAAGAAGCCCAACCAGGCCAGCAGCACGGGAATGGAGTGCATGTCGCCCAGCGTGACCAGGGTCTTGGGCGAAGCCACCACGATGCCGGCGTTGCTCAGGCCGATGATGGCCAAAAAGAGCCCGATGCCCGCCGAGGTGCCAGCCCGCAAGGTCTGCGGAATGCCGGTGATGAGCAGCGAGCGCAGCCCCAGCGCGGAGATGAGCAGGAACAGGCAGCCCGACAGGAACACGGCGCCCAGCGCCGCCTGCCAGCTGTAGCCCATGGAGCCCACCACGGTGTAGGCGAAGTAGGCGTTGAGGCCCATGCCCGGGGCGACCGCGATGGGATAGTTGGCGTAGAGCGCCATGACGATCGTGCCCAGCGCCGACACCACACAGGTGGCCACGAACACCGCATCCTTGGGCATGCCAGTGCTGCTCAGGATGGTCGGGTTGACGAACAGGATGTAGGCCATCGTCAGGAAGGTGGTGACGCCGGCCAGGATCTCGGTCTTGACCGAGGTGCCGTGTTCGTTCAGCTTGAAGGTTCTGTCTAGAAGAGTGGGCATGGGGGCTCCATCGCGGACGATGGCCTGAACGGCGCATGCCGGCTGGCCCGAACGCTGCGGATCGATGACCCGACAGCGGTCCCTGGCGCTTGCCGGCAGGCAGAAGGTAAAGGACGGGAAGGAGGAAGGCGCAGGCCACGCAGCGCAGCCCGCAGCAGCCGGAAAGATAGCCGAAAAAACCACGTTCGTGGCGGCAGTCCCCGGACGCACGCAGGCCGGCACAAAGCCGGCCTGGTCTGGCGCGCTCGCGCTGCGCGCACGCCGCGCCCTACCGGCAGCCGCCCCGAAGCGGAAAGCCAGCAGGGGCGGCAGCAACGGTCAGCTGTCGATCACTCCGGCTTCGGCACGGCCAGCGGCGTTTCGCGCACCGTGGTCTTGCGACCGTCCTGGATGGTCTCGACGCGCTTGAGCGCTGCGTCCACCTTGGCCTTGCTGTCGAGCAGCGTGTAGGTGATCTGGAACTCGCGGCTTTCCTTCGGCCCGATGGTGGGCACCAGCTTCAGGTCACGCTGGTACTTGCGGTTGTACGAGAAACTGGTTCCCGGTTCCAGCCCCGTCACATAGCCCTGCTTCTCGGTATCGGTGTTCTTCCAGAGCGAGAACGCGGGCAGCTGGTTGACGTTGAAGGCCAGGCTCACGCCCAGCTGGCCGGCGGCGTTGTGCAGCACGGCCAGCGTGTTGCCGTCGGCATCGCCATACGGGAAGACGTTGTAGACGGTCTCGTCATAGCCGCTGGTGGGGCCGCGATAGGTCTGCCAGGTGGCCAGATCCTGCTTGGCATAGTCGTTGAAGGGCGAGACCTCGCGCACCGGCGCGGCAAACTTCGCATCCTTTTCCAGCAGCGGCGCACCGAAGTTGCTGTGATAGAGCGCCTGGTATTCCTTCGGATAGTCGCCCTGGTTGGTGAGCTTGTCATGCACGGTGAAGGCGGTGGCGCCCGGCACGGTGTTCAGCTCGGTCTCGATCACGTAATCGACCTTCTTGAAGGCCTGCTCGCGCAGCAGACCCTTCAGGCGGATGGTGTAGGGCGGCTTCTCGTCGACGCTCAGCACCACCTTCGAGGCCGGGATGTTGGCGGCCAGGCCATGCAGCGTCAGCAGCGTGCCGTCGGTGTCCTTGCCCGGGTGACCCACCCATTCATAACCGCAGCGGGTGACCAGCTCGTTGAAGCCCTCCAGCCAGCCCAGGCCATTGCGGCCCGTCAGCTCGATGAAGGACGGGTTGACCACTTCCTTCACCGGAGAATGCCAGCCCAGCCGCACGTCACCGGCCACGGCCTGCAGCACGTTCATGCCGCGGGTGGGCACGACGGTGATCTTCATGGCGCCGGTGTCGATCTCGACCAGCATGACACCTTCCTGCCGTCCGCCATGCAGCGTCTTCGTGGTGACGGTGAAGGGCGTGGCGCTCTTCACCCCCAGCGACTTGCTGGTGATGGTCTGATTGGCAGGCGCCTTGCCGGCATCCAGCAGGACATGATCCCGGGCAAGAGCAGGGCTTGCGGCCAGCATGGCGCCCGCACCCAGAGCGATGGCAGAGATCTTCATAGAGCATGACTCCTCGATCGACACAGGAACCGGCCCGAACACGCCAAGCCGGACAGAAACTGTTACTTTAGTTTAATTTCCGTCCTGGTGCCGCGGAAAGCCGACCCTACGCCTCGTCTGCCTTCTCCGGCTCGAACCACTGCACGCGGCCATGGCCGGCATCGTCCAGCCAGGTGCGGAACGCCTCGACCTGCGGTTCGGGCAGCTGCAGCTGCACGCTGACATCGGCCGCGTGCGCCACGTCCAGCAGCACGCCCTCGCGGGCGGCAAGTTCGCGCCGCAGGGCCCCTTCCAGTTCATAGCCCACCCGGCAGCCCAGCACCACCTGACGAATGATGGGCACCCGCTCGGCCTGCTGAAGCGCCGTGGCCACCGTGTCGGTGTAGGCCCGCACCAACCCTCCAGCTCCCAGCTTGATGCCGCCAAAGTAGCGCACCACGGTGGCCAGCACGCCTTCCAGCTGCTGGTGACGCAGCACGTCCAGCATGGGGCGGCCGGCGGTGCCGCTGGGCTCGCCGTCATCGACCGCCGCCGACTGCCCGCCCGCCAGCAGGGCCCAGCAGACATGGACGGCCCCGGGATGCAGCGCCTTCAGGCGTGCCACTTCCGCATAGGCCTCGGCCCGCCCGCTCACCGGCATCACCCGCCCCAGGAAACGGCTTTTCTTGATCAGCAGTTCCGATTCCACCGGCCCGGCCAGCGTTGCCCACTCCATCGTCCCTTCCCCCGGAACCCTGTCCGACAAGTTTACGCATTCATACAAATAGCAACCAACACGCCCCATTCGCAAAAGAACATCCATGCTTTGCCGTCATTGATCGGTCAGGACACGCTACGATTGCCGGATCCGTCATCCTACACTGGACATACCCATGCGCCTTCTGACCCCGCTTGCTCTTGCCCTGTCGATGGCCGGCCTGCTGGCCGGCTGTGCCAGCACCGGCATCGACTCCGACGACCCCCACGCACCGATGCACGAGGGCCGCAGTCCCGCCCAGATGTCCGGCGCAACGAGCAGCACGGAGATGGACGCCGCCCCCGGCAAGTCGGAAACCGTGCGTGGTGACGGCAAGCCTGACTGGGCTGCCGTCTACGAGACGCCTCCCGGCACCCGCTACCGCGAGCAGCAGCTGATCTATGTGGATCGCCGCAGCCTGCGCGAGCACAAGCTGGACAAGCTCACCTACTTCACGGCCACCACCCGCGAGGTGCGGCCTGCCTTCAGCGGCGCCCGCATCCAGGAGCTGGCCGTGCTGTGCGAAGGCGCCCCCATCGCCCCCGCCACCTCGCTGCGTGGCGAGGGCAGCGAGAACAGTGACGGCAGCTACCGCATCAAGCGCGCCAAGGACCCCATCAGCTCGCTGTCGCAGTTCTCCACCCAGCGCATTCCCATCGACGCCCGGGTGCCCAGCACCTTCGTGGTGAGGGCCATCTGCATGCTGGGCACCGACCCGCACCGCTGACCCCTTTCCCGAGCTGGGCCTGCACGGCAGAGGACACGCCCTGCCGTGCATCGGCGCATGTCGTGCACGTGATCCGGAAGCACCCGACACGCTCTATACTTCCGGCGGCGTCCGGTACGCTCCGTGCCTGGCGCCCGCCCCCGCATTCATGGAGACATCATGCCCAACTCGGCTGCTGAAGCCCCGCTGAACAACCCGTCCCTGTTCCCGCAGGGCACCCACAAGTCGCTGCTCACCGTGGTCGCGGCTGCCGTCATCTCGTGGGTGGTGTACTCGGTGCTTCCCTACGACATCCCCGCCAACAAGGGTCTGGCCATCCTGCTGTTCGTGGCCATCCTGTGGTTCACCGAGGCCCTGCACATCACGGTCACCGCACTCATCGTGCCGGTGCTGGCCGCCGTCAGCGGCGTGCCGGGCATGGGAACCAAACAGGCCCTGGCCGGCTTCGCCGACCCGATCATCTACATCTTCTTCGGCGGCTTCGCCCTGGCCACCGCACTGCACGTCCAGAAGCTCGACCGCAAGATCGCCCTGTGGCTGATCTCGCTGTCACGCGGCAACATGCTGGTGTCTGTGCTGGCACTCTTTGCCGTCACCGCCTTCCTGTCGATGTGGATCAGCAACACCGCCACCACGGCCATGATGCTGCCGCTGGCCATGGGCATGATGTCGCACCTGGACCCCGAAAAGGACCGCAAGACCTTCGTCTTCGTGCTGCTGGGCATTGCCTACGCGTCCAGCGTGGGCGGCCTGGGTTCGCTGGTGGGCTCGCCTCCCAACGCCATCGCCGCCAAGGCTCTCGGCCTGGATTTCCGCGGCTGGATGAACTACGGCCTGCCCATGATGCTGGCCCTGATGCCGCTCGTGCTCTTCTCGATGTACGTGGTGCTGCGCCCCGACTTCAGCCGCAAGGTGGATATCGGTGACAGCGAACCGATTCCCTGGAACCTGCCGCGTCTGCTCACGCTGCTGGTGTTCATCGTCACGGCCATTGCCTGGATCCTGGGCGCCCAGATCAAGACCACCTTCGGCATCGACAGCCCCGACACCGTGGTGGCACTGGCCGCTGCCGTCACCGTGGTGGTGCTGGGTCTGGTCACCTGGCGTGATGTGGCCGCCAACACCGACTGGGGTGTGCTGCTGCTGTTCGGCGGCGGCATCGCGCTCAGCAGCCTGCTCGACAAGTCCGGCGCCTCGCTGGCCCTGGGTCAGGCGCTGGCCTCGCAGTTCGTCACCACGCACCCGTTCATCGTCATCCTGGCGGTGGCCGCGTTCATCATCATGCTGACCGAGTTCACCAGCAACACGGCCTCGGCCGCCCTGCTGGTGCCCGTGTTCGCCAGCATTGCCACCCAGCTCAACCTGCCCAAGGAAGCGCTGGTCATGGTGATCGGCATCGGCGCCTCCTGCGCCTTCATGCTGCCGGTGGCCACGCCGCCCAACGCCATCGTGTTCGGCACGGGCCTCATCAAGCAGCGCGAGATGATGCAGGTGGGCATGCTGCTCAACGTGCTGTGCATCATCCTGGTCACGCTGTGGGCGTACTTCTTCCTGGTCTGAGGTCCTGAAGGGCGCCCGGTCGTCCGGCCGGCGCCCGAACCGGCGGCAGCTGCACACGCCGCCGGCCACGACGGACACCGTCCAGAAAAGCCAAAGGGCTGTTGCAACCGAAATTGCAACAGCCCTTTTTCATGGGGTCAGCGGTTCAGGGCCGACACTCAGGGCCGAGCCCTCACCGTATCCGTCTGAACCGCCCCGGATGTCCGCCGCCAGGTTGTGCATGCCCTGCGCGCCCAAGGGGGCCGTCAGCCCTCTTGCCTGAAACGCTCAGTGATGACGCGGCCGCGGCACCACGTCCACGACCTCATCATCGTCGTCCTCGTCATCGGCCTCTTCATCGTCGTCGATGCCGGCCAGCGCTGCCTCGGCTTCATCCAGTGCCGTGAAGCTCACCGTGCCCTCTTCCGGACGCGACTCGGCCAGCGCCTCCACCCGCGCCACGAATTCCTGCTGGTCGATGTCCCCATCGATGTACAGCTCACGCAGCGACCGGTATTCGGGGTCGGCCAGCAGGTCCACGCCCTGCCGCTCCATCTCGGCCTCGGCCTCCAGAAAGGCCTGAAGCTCCTTCAGGTAGCGGGCATCCATGCCACCGGCCGACCGTGCGGCCCGGCTGCGTCCCTTCCCGGTGCCGGTCTCGGCCCCCGTGGCCTGATCGGCTTCGTGTGCGTCGTCATCGGCCGGTGCTGCGTCGTTCATGTCGCTCATCTTCGTCATTCCCCGGGTTGTTCACCATCCAGCAGCACATAGCTCACATCACGGAAGACGCCCACGCGCCCCCATTCCTCGATCTCCTGACGCAGCGACTGGTCGGTAAGCGGATGCTGCTCGGCCCAGGCGGCCGGCAACGCGATCACCCAGCCCGCCTCGGGCCCGCCTGGCAGCGCACGAATGGTGATGGGCGTTTCCCGACCGTCGCGCCGGCGCTGCAGGATGACGGCCAGCCGCAGACACAGGATCTGCTGCCATTGCGTCATGGTGGGCTCCAGCGCACGCACCTTCTTGAGCCCGCCGCTCTGGGCCAGCACGAACAGCGACAGCTCCTGCTGCTCCATGGCCGAGAAACCCGGCAGGTCCGCATTGGCCAGGATGTAGGCCCCGTGCCGATGCGCGTTGTCGTGGGCGATGAAGGAACCGATCTCGCGGATGCGGGCCGCCCAGATCAGGCTCTCGGGCTTGCATCCCGACGGGGTGGGTCGTCCGTAGCCCGGCACGCCAGCCTCCTGTCCGGAAGAGGCCGCGTCCGACCCGGCCTGCGCCGCGACGGTCTGCCCCGCATCCGGGGCCGCCCCGTCCTGCCGCGAAGCCTTCAGCTCGCGCAGCAGCTGGCAGGCCACGTCGGCCACCTGGCGGCCGTGCTGATCGTCCATCCGGTAGCGTTCCACCAGATGGCTGATGGTGATCTCGCGCTGGTCGGCGCCCAGCTCGCGGCCCAGCAGGTCGTAGAGGATGCCCTCACGCAGGGCCGAGTCGCAGTAGCCCATCGCCTCAATGCCGAACTCGTCGAACACCGACTGCATGGCGGCCAGGCCGCCGGCGATGACCGGCTGCCGGTCGACGCGCAGACCCGGCAGATCGGCCAGTGCATCCACATGGCCGGCTGCCACGCACAGGTCCTCCAGCAGCGAGAGCCCTTCGCGGGTGATGGCCGTATGGCCGAAATTGGCGCTGACCAGCGCCAGCAGCGCCTTGGCCGTGCCGGACGTGCCCACCGCGTACTGCCAGCCCAGCCGCTTGAAGCCGTGCACATGCGCCGCCAGCTGCTCGCCGCAGTGCAGCCGTGCCTTGCGCATGGCCGCCCGGGTGAGCTTGCCACTGCTGAAGAACTGCTGCGTGAGGGCCACGCAGCCAATCTGCAGCGACTCGCGCCGCCGGGGCTGCTCGTCCACCCCGATGATGCACTCGGTGGAACCGCCGCCGATGTCCACCACCAGCCGCAGCTGATGGTCGAGCGGCAGGCTGTGGGCGGCCCCCAGGTAGATGAGGCGTGCTTCCTCGCGCCCGGCCACCACCTCGATGGGGCGCCCCAGCACCGCGCTGGCTTCCTTCAGGAAGGCGCCGATGTTGTGCGCCACCCGGAAGGTGTTGGTGGCCACCGCCCGGAAGGCTTCCAGCTCCAGGCCCTCCAGCCGCTCGGCAAAGCGTCCCAGCGCCTGCAGTGCCCGCTGGCGCGCCTCTTCGGACAGCTCGAACTGCCGGTCCAGGCCGGCGCCCAGCCGGACCGCTTCCTTGATCTGGTCGAGGATGCGCAGCTGGGGACCGGCCGAGGACTGGTCGATTTCGGCCAGCAGCAGCCGGAAACTGTTGGAACCCAGGTCAACGGCAGCCAGGGGCCGTCGCGGCAGGGAATCGCTCATCGAATCATCTCTTGATTGGATCGATCGGCATTCTGCAACAAAACGGCTACACAGGACACCCAAGCCCGACATCATCCTGATGTTTCCCTGCCCGACGCAACAGACTGAAAAGGCGGCCTCCAGACCACAGCCCGAAGTCAGCCTCCGCCAAGCCGGCAGGCGGCTGGGCTAAACTGGCGGCAATCCCGAGGATCCCGCGTGAACGACACCGCCACTCCCCCCCTGCCCCCGCCGCTGGACCGCGAGCAGGGCATCATCGCCTTCAACCGCCGCGTGCTGGCGCTGGCCGAATCCCCCAACGCCCCCCTGCTGGAGCGGCTGCGCTACATCACCATCGTTTCCAGCAACCTCGACGAGCTGTTCGAGATCCGCGTGGCCGAGCTGAAGGAAATCGCCCGAAGCAACACCCCGCTGGCGGCCACGGCACGCGCCAGCATCGCCACGCTGGCCGTCAGCGCCCGCGAGCTGGTCGAGCGCCAGTACCAGGTGCTGCGCGGCGACATCCTGCCTGCGCTGGAAGCCGAAGGCGTGAAGGTCTTCTTTCCCGCCCAGTGGGACGACGCCCTGCGCAACTGGGCCTACCAGGTCTTCATGAGCGAGATCGAGCCGCTGCTCACCCCCATCGCCCTGGACCCGGCCCATCCGTTCCCGCGCATCTCCAGCAAGACGCTCAACTTCGCCGTGGAGCTGGACGGCCGCGACGCCTTCGGCCGCCGCCCGGGCCTGGCCATCGTGCAGGCGCCGCGCGTGCTGCCCATCGCCTTCAAGGTGCCTCCCGAAGTGGCGGGCGTGCCGCACGGCATCGTGCTGCTGTCGTCCATCATCAAGGGCTTCATGAGCGAGCTGTTCCCCGGGCTCACCGTCTGCACGCAGTGCTCGTTCCGCCTCACCCGCAACAGCGACCTGTTCGTGGACGAGGAAGAAATGACCAACCTGCGCAGCGCCCTCAGCGACGAGCTGGGTCAGCGCCCCTGGGGCCATGGCGTGCGGCTGGAAATGACCGCCGACATCAGCCCCGAAGTGGCCGAGCGCCTGCGCAAGGAATTCGACCTGAACGAAGAGGACTGCTACCGGGTCCACGGCTCGGTCAACCTGGGGCGCTATGCCAAGATCATCGAGCTGGTCGAGCGCCCTGACCTGCTCTTCCCGCCGTTCACGCCCAGCCAGCCCGCCGCCCTGCAGAAGGACGACCTGTTCAGCGTCATCGCCGCCGGCGACGTGCTGCTGCACCACCCCTACGAATCCTTCAATCCGGTGAAGGACTTCCTGCGCAGCGCCGCACGCGATCCGCAGGTGGTGTCCATCAAGCAGACCATCTACCGCACCGGCGCCGATTCGGTGCTGATGGAATCGCTGATGGAAGCCGCCCGCGCCGGCAAGGAAGTCACCGTCGTGCTGGAACTGATGGCCCGCTTCGACGAAGAGACCAACATCAACTGGGCCGCCAAGCTGGAAGAAGTGGGCGTGCACGTGGTCTATGGCGTGGTGGGTCACAAGACCCACGCCAAGCTGGCCCTGGTGCTGCGACGCGAGGCCGAAGGGCTGCGACGCTATGCCCACCTGGGCACCGGCAACTACCACCCGCGCACGGCGCGCCTGTATGAGGACTTCGGACTCTTCACCGCCGACGAGGAGATCTGCGCCGACGTTCACGAGGTCTTTCGCCGCCTGACCGGCCTGGGTACCGCCGGCGGCCTGAAGGCGCTGCTGCAGGCGCCCTTCCGGCTGCACGGCACCCTGCTGCAGGCCATCCAGCGCGAGACCGAAGCCGCCCAGGCCGGCCGCAAGGCACGCATCATCGCCAAGCTGAATGCGCTGCTGGAAGAGCGCATCATCGAGGCCCTGTATGAAGCCAGCTGCGCCGGCGTGCAGATCGACCTGATCGTGCGCGGCGTCTGCGCATTGCGCCCCGGCATCCCCGGGCTGTCCGAGAACATCCGCGTCACTTCGGTGGTGGGGCGCTTCCTGGAGCACAGCCGCATCTACTACTTCTGGGCAGACGGCAAGGAGAAACTCTGGCTAGCCTCGGCCGACTGGATGGAACGCAACTTCTTCCGCCGCGTCGAAGTGGCCTTCCCGCTGAAGGACGCCACCCTCAAGCGCCGCGTCATCGAGGAAGGACTGCTGAACTACCTGCAGCCCGACACGGCCGCCTGGAAGATGGACAGCAACGGCGACTACCACGTGGGGGGCGAGCTGCTCTCGCCCGAGCACGACGCCCAGCAGCGGCTGCTGCGAAAGCTCACCGCCCAGGGAAGCTGAAGGCCTCCGATCGGAAAGCGCCCATCCCGTCGGGCACAGTCCCGACGGGCGCAGGGCATCCCGGCAGGTGTCTCCCACCCCAACGACCCGCGGCAGACGGCGCCCTGCTGTCTCCCAGCCCCATGACCAGCGGCAGCCGGCGCCCTCCTCCGGGTCTTCCCCAGTGAAGGGGGCGTCCCGGATATTGGATAGCATAGAAGGCTGCCCCATCGTTCGCTGAACGGACGAACACCCCAGGAGACACCATGAAGCTCAAGGACCCGAGCCTGCTGCAGACCCGCTGCCTGATCGATGGTCAGTGGCTGGATGCCGACAGCGGCAAGACCATCGCCGTCACCAACCCGGCCACTGGCGAGACCATCGCCCACGTGCCCGACATGGGCGCCGCCGAGACGCACCGCGCCATCGACGCCGCCGAGGCCGCCCGCGCCGCCTGGCAGAAGAAGACCGCCAAGCAGCGTGCCGCCATCCTGCGCCGCTGGTTCGAGCTGATCACCGAGCACACCGACGACCTGGCCGTCATCCTCAGTACCGAACAGGGCAAGCCGCTGGCCGAGGCCCGCGGCGAGATCGCCTACGGCGCCAGCTATTTCGAGTGGTATGCCGAAGAGGCCAAGCGCATCTACGGCGACATCATTCCCTCCAACAACAACAGCCAGCGTGTGCTGGTGATGAAACAGCCCATCGGCGTGTGTGCCGCCATCACGCCCTGGAACTTCCCGAACGCGATGATCACCCGCAAGGCCGCGCCCGCCCTGGCCGCCGGCTGCACCTTCGTCATCCGTCCGGCCTCACAGACCCCGCTGTCGGCACTGGCCATTGGTGAGCTGGCCCAGCGCGCCGGCGTTCCGCCCGGCGTCTTCAACGTGCTCACCGGCAGCTCGCGCGCCATCGGCGGCGAACTCACCGGCAACGACACGGTGAAGAAATTCTCCTTCACCGGCTCCACCGAAGTGGGCCGCCTGCTGCTGGCCCAGTGCGCCGGCACCGTCAAGAAGGTGTCCATGGAACTGGGCGGCAACGCGCCCTTCATCGTCTTCGACGACGCCGACCTGGATGCGGCCGTCACCGGCGCCCTCATCTCCAAGTTCCGCAACGCCGGCCAGACCTGCGTCTGCGCCAACCGGCTGTACGTGCAGGCCGGCATCCATGACCGCTTCGTCGAGAAGTTCACCGCCGCCCTGGCCGAACTGAAGGTGGGCAACGGCCTGGATGCCGGCGTCACCTTCGGGCCACTGATCGACGAGAACGCCATCGCCAAGGTGCAGGAACACATCGCCGACGCCGTGGAAAAAGGCGGCAAGGTGGTGACTGGCGGCAAGCCCCATGCCCTGGGCGGTCTGTTCTTCGAGCCCACCATCGTCAGCCACGTCACCCAGCAGGCCCGCGTGGCCCGCGAAGAGACCTTCGGTCCGCTGGCGCCCGTCTTCCGCTTCGAGACCGAAGAAGAAGTGGTGCGCTGGGCCAATGACACCGAATTCGGTCTGGCCGCCTACTTCTACACCCGCGACCTGGGCCGCAGCATCCGCGTGGCCGAGGCGCTGGACTACGGCATGGTGGCCGTCAACTCCGGCATCCTGTCCAACGAGGCCGCCCCCTTCGGCGGCGTCAAGCAGTCCGGCCTGGGCCGTGAGGGTTCCAAGTACGGCATCGAGGACTATGTGGAAGTGAAATACGTGCTGCTGGGCGGCATCGACGGCTGACGCCCCGGCCGCTTCCGGAGGGCAGGCCCCCTGGCCGAAGCCTGAAGCATCAGGGATATCCCCTATCCGCCTCGGTCCAGGCACGTGACCGAGGCGGCGGAATGAAAGTCGGGCTAGACTGCATGAGCCCGGGCGGCATCGCCTGCCCCGAACTCATCCCAACCCCATCATGATCACCCCTTCATCCCACCACAACGTCGATGTCATCGTCCTGGGTGCCGGCATCGTCGGCGTCAGCGCGGCTCTGGCCCTTCAGGCACAGGGCAAGCGGGTCTGCCTGGTGGACCGACAGGAACCCGGCCATGGCACTAGCTTCGGCAACGCCGGGCTCATCGAGCGCGCCAGCCTGGTGCCCTACGCCTTCCCGCGCCAGCCCGGCGAACTGCTGCGCCACGCCAGCAACCGTCACAGCGCGCTGCGCCTGCAATGGGGGGCACTGCCCTGGTACGCCAGCTGGCTGTGGCGCTACTGGCGGGAATCCTCCCCCGCCCGGCTGGCGCAGGCCACCGAGGACATGCGCCCGCTCATCGAACTGTGCGTGGCCGAGCACCAGCCGCTCATCAGCGCCGCCAACCTGCACGACATCGTCCGCGACGGCGGCTGGATCGAGCTGGTGCGCGGCCAGAAAGCCTTTGCCGAACTGTCGCGCCAGGCGCAGGACGACGCCCACCGCTGGGGCCTGAACATCGAAGTGCTGCCCGACAACGCCCTGCGCGCCTGCCTGCCCGGCCTGCGTCCGGAAGGCGGCATCACCGGCGGCATCCACTGGCAGGATCCCTGGACCGTGCAGTCGCCCGTGCGGCTGGTGGAAGGCTACGCGGGGCTCTTCCGCTCGCGCGGCGGCCAGTTCATCCACGCCGATGCCATGGCGCTGCAGCAGACCGAGCAGGGCTGGCGGCTGCCGCTGCCCGACAGCACCGAACTGCATGCCAGCGACGTCGTGCTGGCGCTGGGCGCCGACACGGGCACCCTGGCCGAACGCTTCGGCTACCGGCTGCCGCTGCGCCCCAAGCGCGGCTACCACCTGCATTTCCGCATCGACGACGCGCACCCGGCCCCGTCCTTCCCCGTCTGCGACCGGGACTCGGGCTTCGTGCTGGCCGAGATGAACGACGGCGTGCGCCTGACCACCGGTGTGGAACTGGCCCTGCCCGACGCGCCGCCCAACGACAGCCAGGCCCGTCAGGCCACCCGCATCGCCCGCCAGTTCTGGCCCCTGGGCGAGGAAGTGGAAAGCCAGCCCTGGATGGGACGGCGCCCCTGCACGCCCGACATGCGCCCCATCATCGGCCCGGCACCGCACCACCGCGGCCTGTGGTTCGATGTGGGCCATGCCCACCACGGCCTCACGCTGGGGCCCGTCAGCGGCCGCCTGCTGGCCGAGCTGATGACCGGCCAGCAACCGTTCACCGATCCGTCGCCCTATTCGGTGCAGCGCTTCCTCTGAATCCTTCCTGCGCCCGCCGGGGACCCTGGGCCGCGACCGCCTCCGTGCACCAGGGTCGGGCACGATGCCCCGGCTGATCCGATCCACATCCCATTACCACCACCATGAAACAGTTCGACGCCGAACAATGCCGGGCTGCCCTGCCTTTTCGCACGCTGATCCCCGCACTGCGCGAGGCCTTTGCCCAGGGCGCCACCGTGCCGCTGCGCCACACCCACGCCATCGAAAGCCAGGGCGTGCAGGGCACCACGCTCATCATGCCCGCCTGGAACGAACAGGGCTTCTTCGGTGTGAAGACCATCAACATCTTCCCCGGGAACGGTGCCCAGGGACTGCCCGGCCTGCACGCCACCTACGTGCTGTACAGCGCCACCACCGGCGTGCCGCTGGCCCTCATCGACGGTGACGCCATCACCGCACGCCGCACCGCCGGCGCCGCTGCCCTGGGCGCCGACTTCCTGGCACGCAAGGATGCCAGGCGACTGCTCGTGGTGGGCGCAGGCCGCATCGCGGCACTGCTGCCTGCGGCCATGCGCGCCGTACGCGACATCGAGCACATCGACATCTGGAACCCCCGTCCGGTGCGCGCTGCCGTGCTGGCCGAGACCCTGCGCAAGCAGGGCGTGCCCAACGTCCATCCGCTGGACGGCACCCCGGCATCGCTGGAAGCGGCCGCCCGCCAGGCCGACATCATCAGCTGCGCCACACTCTCGGAAGAGCCTCTCATCCAGGGCAGCTGGCTGCGCCCCGGCACCCACCTGGACCTGGTGGGCAGCTTCAAGCCCAACATGGTCGAGGCCGCTGCCGACTGCTTCATCGGCAATGAGGTCTTCGTGGATACCGACGAAGCCCCCACCAAGTCCGGCGACCTGCTCAAGGCCTTCGACACCGGCCGCTTCAGCGCCAGCGACATCCGCGCCGACCTGCAGGCCCTGTGCCGCGGCCAGCACCCGGGGCGCAGCAGCGACCAGGCCATCACCGTCTTCAAGGCCGTGGGCAGCGCCCTGGAAGACCTGACCGCCGCCGTGCTGGTCTACAAGGCCGGCTGAATCCGATCCAGGGGTCTGCCGGAGGTCCCTGGTCGGATGTCTCTCCCGGGTGGCCTTTGCCCGCCCGGCCTCCCTGCGGGCCAATTCGTTAAAATGGTTTGCTGTCTCTGACATTCCCCGGGAAGGTCTGGCCGGAACGCCCATGCCGGATGGCTGCCTCCCCGATGCTGCCTTTCGGGCCCCTTTCGGAACCCATGCCATGAAACTGCACCGCCTTCCTGCCCTGCTGCCGCTGCTGGCCAGCAGTCTTTCTGCCGGCAGCCTGCTCTGGGCCGCCAGCGCCCAGGCTGCCACCGAGCCCGCCGACGATGCCGCCGACGCCCAGAGCCGCTGCAGCGACCTGAAGGAAGTGGAACTGCCCGATGTGGTCATCCAGCGCGTGAAGTGGGTGCAGCGCGGCGGTCTGGCACAGGATCCCAACTCGGCCTTCACCGGCGCCTCGGGCCAGACGCTGCAGGCCGAGGAACACTGCGTGGTGCGCGGCGAAATCGAACCCCGCACCGGCGCCGATGGTCGCCACTACGGCACCCAGTTCGAGCTGCGCCTGCCTGCCCGCTGGAACCACAAGTTCCTGTTCCAGGGCGGTGGCGGCACCAATGGCTTCGTGGCCGACGCCCTGGGCCGCATCCCCACCCGCGGCAGCTCGGCCCAGCCGGCGCTGCTGCGCGGCTATGCCGTGGTGAGCATGGACGGCGGCCACCAGGGCCGTGACACCCTCTTCGGCAAGGACCAGCAGGCCCGGCTGGATCTGGCCTACGCCTCCACCGGCAAGGTAGCCACGGCCGCCCGCCAGCTCATCCAGGCCATGTACCACAGCACCCCGAAGCGCAGCTACTTCATGGGCTGCTCCAACGGCGGACGCGAGGCCATGATGGCCGCCATGCGCTACCCGCTGCAGTTCGACGGCGTGGTGGCCGGCAACCCGGGCTTCCGGCTCTCGCGCGCTGCCATCGCCCAGTCATGGGACAACCAGCAGTTCCTGAAGGCCGCCCCCGTCAACGAACAGGGCGAGCGGATCTTTGCCAATGCCCTCACCCAGAAGGACATGGATGCCGTAGTGGCCGGCGTGCTGGAACGCTGCGACGCCCTGGACGGCCTGAAGGACGGCCTGGTCAACGCCTGGGAACGCTGCGACTTCAAGCCCCGGATGGTGGAAAAGGACATCGGCAAGGAGAAGGTGGCCCTGCTGGAAGCCGTCTTTGGCGGTGCACGCACCAGCAAGGGTGAGCCCCTCTATGCCAGCTGGCCGTGGGATGCCGGCATCAACAGCGGCAACTGGCGCGGCTGGAAACTGGGTGACTCCCAGACCGCCACCCCCAACGCCCGCAACATCGTGCTGGGCGCCATGTCGCTGCCGCACTACTTCATGACGCCCTACCAGGCCGAGTTCGACACCTTCAAGGTGAACTTCGACACCATCCTGCCGCTCACCCTGCAGACCGGCGCCCTCAACGACGCCGTGGCCACCGACCTGACCACCTTCAAGGCGCGCGGCGGCAAGATGATCATCTTCGAGGGTGTCTCCGACCCCGTCTTCTCGGCCAACGACCTGCGTGACTGGTACCGGCAGCTGCAGCACGACACCCCGGGCACCCAGGACTTCGCCCGCCTCTTCATGGTGCCCGGCATGACCCACTGCGGCGAGGGCAATGCCCTGGACGACTTCGACCCCCTCACCGCCCTGGAGAACTGGGCCGAGAAGGGCGAGGCCCCGGCCAGCATCATCGCGCAGGGTCGCGCCTTCCCCGGCAAGACCCAGCCGCTATGCCCGTACCCGCAAGTGGCCACCTATCGCGGTGAAGGCGACGAGAACAGCGCCGAGAGCTTCAGCTGCCAGTGATCAGAATGGCGGCCGGGCGGAAATAGTTCCGCCTCCGCCCCTCGCAGCCATGTCGCACGGCTGCTGCTGCGGCGAGACGGCCGCTAGAATCCATTGATCCTTATCCACGAGGACCTCGCCCATGCACGCCGACGCCAATCCCTTTGCCGCCGCCGAGTTCGCTGACAACCCCGAGCCGCGCTGCCCCTGCCTGCTGCTGCTGGATGTCTCCGGCTCCATGGCGGGCGGCAAGATCGAGGAACTCAACGCCGGCCTGCAGGCCTTCGAGGAAGAGCTGAAGTCCGACAGTCTCAGCGCCAAGCGCGTGGAAGTGGCCATCGTCACCTTCGGACCCGTGCTGGTCGCGCAGGACTTCACCAGCGCCAGCCAGTTCCAGGCCCCCCAGCTGCAGGCACAGGGCCTCACTCCCATGGGTCAGGCCATCGAGGAAGGCATCGAGCTACTGCGCCAGCGCAAGGCGCTGTACCGCCAGAGCGGCATCACCTACTACCGTCCGTGGATCTTCCTCATCACCGACGGTGCCCCCACCGACAGCTGGCGGCAGGCTGCGCAGGCCATTGCCAGCGGCGAAGCACGCAAGGAATTCGCCTTCTACGCCGTGGGCGTAGACGACGCCGACATGGACCAGCTGCGCCAGCTGGCCGTGCGTGATCCCCTGAAACTGAAAGGCCTGGCCTTCCGCGAGCTGTTTGCCTGGCTGTCCAGCTCGCTGAGTTCCGTCTCGCGCTCCAACCCCGGCGACGCCGTGCCGCTGGAAAACCCCACCGGCCCAAAAGGCTGGGGCAGCATCGCCTGACCCACCCGATTGCCCAGCCTCCCGCACGCCAGCCCGATGACCATGAAACACTGGTCCTGGATAGCGGCCTCCAGCACAGGTACTTCACACCTGAAGCATAACCTGCCACTGCAGGACGCCCAGGCCTGCGCCGTTGTTCCCGTCAACAGCGACAGCCAGACCTGCGACGCAGAATGGTTCGTGGCCGTTACATGTGATGGCGCCGGCAGTGCCAGCCACGGACGGCAGGGGGCCCTCATCACCTGCCGCACGATTCGCCAGGCCGCGCGCCGCCACCTGGCGGCGGCATCAACACCCACCGCATCATCCCTGCAACAACCCCGGCTGACCGCATCCGCCCTGCCCTCGGCAGAAACCGTGCGGACATGGGTCGACGAAGCACGCCAGCGCATTCGTGCGGCCGCAGAAAGACGCGGGCTTTCTGCACGCGACTTTGCCTGCACGCTGGTTCTGGCCCTGTCCAACGGACAGGAAACGCTGGTGGCCCATATTGGTGATGGCGGCATCGTGGCACGCCTGGCCGACGGTGGAACCTGGCAGGCGCTTTCCTGGCCGGACCACGGTGAATACGCGTCCACCACGCGCTTTATAACCGACGAACCACCCACGCCCCTGCGCACGAACATCACCCGACAGCCCATCGACGCGCTGGCGCTTTTTTCCGATGGCATAGAACGCATGGTGCTGGACATGGCCACGCAGACCCCGTTTGCACGGTTCTTCTCCACCATGGCCGCCCCGCTGCCCAAAGAACCCGGCAAGGCGCACACCCTGTCTGGCCAGCTGAAAGCCTACCTGGACAGCGAGGCCGTCAACAGCCGCACGGACGATGACAAGACGCTAGTCATGGCCGTACTGCATTCACCCCCATCTACCCCATCCAGAACATAAGCCAACGAATCAGACTGACGCCACCAGGAAACCGCCTTGCCGACAGCACCCGGTCCTGAAGCCTTGCCAGATGCTCTTTCCCGGCACAGAACACCACCCCTCCCAGAGACACCCCACCGCCCATGACCTCCCGTGCCGATCGCGAGAAAGACCCTGCCTACGGCCTGAAACTGCGTCTGGGCAGTGGGCGTCGACTGAAGCTGGGTGAACGGCTGGGCCGCGGCGGCGAAGGCAGCGTGTACGCTGCCGCCAACCGGCGCAACCATGCGGTAAAACTCTACAAGGCACCTGACAAGCCCCAACTGGCCAGCAAGATTGCTGCCATGGTGGATGCCGGCCTGGCCAGGCAGTCGCCCTTTGCAGCCTTTCCCGTGGACGTGGTGCGCGGCGAAGACGGCGCTTTTGCCGGCTTTCTGATGAAAGCCGTGCGCGACCGTCGCCCCCTGCATGACCTGTACGCCCCCGGCGCGCGCAAGCAGCATTTTCCGGACATCGACTATCGCTTTCTGGCGCGCACCGCCACCAACATTGCGCGTGCTGTCGCCTCCATCCACCACACCGGCTGCGTCATCGGTGACATCAACCCCTCCGGCATGCTGGTGGCAGACGACGCCACCGTCGCCCTGGTGGATGCCGACAGCTTCCAGTTCAGCCATGGCGGACAGCAGTTCCTGTGCGCCGTGGGTGTACCGGACTACACCCCACCCGAACTGCAGGGCCACTCCTTTCACGGCGTGGTGCGCACCCAGCAGCACGACGCCTTTGGCCTGGCCGTCATCCTCTTCCAGGTGCTGATGATGGGGCGCCACCCCTTTGACGGCGTCCCCGACACCGGCGAAGCCCCGCCCATGGGCGAGCGCATCCAGAGACGCCTCTACCCGCACATTCCGGAACGCCCCACCGGCATGCAGCCCCCGCCTGGCCTGCCCGCCCTGACGGAATTTTCAGGCACACTGGCCGACCTGTTTGCCCGCGCCTTCACCGCCCAGGACAACACCCCACGCCCCGACGCCCTGCAATGGGTGACGGCGCTGGAACACTTCGAGAAAAACCTGCGTCGCTGCCGCGCAGATCGTCGCCATCACTACCCCCGCGAATCCACCTCCTGCCCCTGGTGCCAGATGGAAGAACGACTGGGCAACCAACTGTTTCCGCGTCCGGGCCAAGCCAGCCCCACCACCCACACCGCCCCTGTACCGGTCAACCTGGCCCAGCGGCGCTTCCGGAGCAAACGCCCCCGGCGCCTCATCATGGGACTGGCGATCACCGCCGCCGTGGCGCTGGGCGTCTACCACCTTGTCGCCAGCTACCTGGCCAGCCTGTCACCCACCCAGATACTGGCCAACCAGGCCAAACAGCACCTCCCCGCCTGGGTGACCGGCACCCACCAGAAACTGCAACCCACCCTGGACGCCGCGCGCCAGCAAGGCCAGCACTGGGTCGACAGCGCCAAGGAAGCCCTGCCGGACCTGTCCACAACCGGCAAGTGGATCAAGGGACTCTGGCAGTCAGAGACCCCGGACGACAGCCAGCCCCCAGCACGCGCAACACGCAAGCAGCAAGACAAAACCGATGACACCGCCCCTGCCCACAACCGGGGCCCCGCACTGACCATCACCGACAAGGTCATGGAAATGCAGCGCGTACTGCGCCGCCAGGGCTACCCCGTACCCCTGAATGGCAGCTTCGACGCCGCCACCCGACGCTACGCCGCCGACTACCTGACCAGCATCAGCGGCGAGCCCACGCCGGAGAACCTGAGCGTGCGGGAGTTTTATTTGAGGTTTGAGGGGGGGAGGTAGGTCGCTCTCGTGCGTGCGCTATTGGGTTCTGGAAGGGATGCGTAGCAAGGTTGGGGACTCTTGAGCCATGGTGGGAGCCCCAGCGCACCGACTCCCCTACCTTCACCACGGGTCATCCCCGCATATGCGGGGAACGCAGCCAACACCCGGCCAACGGTGAGCCCGACGCCGGTTCATCCCCGCATGCGCGGGGAACGCACCGTGGCGGTGATGATCCGATCCGCCCCGTACGGTTCATCCCCACATGCGCGGGGAACGCTCTTGTACCTGGGCAATTCGCTGGCCGAGTATCGGGGCATCCCCGCATGCACGGGGAACGCATCGCCAACGGCCGGAACAAGCTGGACAAGTTCGGTTCATCCTCGCATACGCGGGGAACGCGGTTACTGGCGCATCAGCGCAGAAAAGTCGGGCGGTTCATCCCCGCATATGCGGGGAACGCCTGGGCACGCCCCAGTCCATGGACTCCATCTACGGTTCATCCCCGCATGCGCGGGGGACGTACCCCATTCTTACCCTATTCCAGCCCCAGCAGCGGTTCATCCCCGCATGCGCGGGGAACGCTGCCTATTGACGGAGCAGTTCACCCAGACAAACGGTTCATCCCCGCATGCGCGGGGAACGCAAAGGGTTTGCCGAGGGCATCATGTCCCCGGTCGGTTCATCCCCGCATGTGCGGGGAACGCGTCAATGGACCGAACAAACTGGCCCGTATCCCCGGTTCATCCCCGCATGTGCGGGGAACGCACGTATGGGGTGAGCTTGATGGCTGCCCGGAACGGTTCATCCCCGCATGTGCGGGGAACGCTCAGCAGACTGCCAGAAGAAACCGATGAGGGTCGGTTCATCCCCGCATGTGCGGGGAACGCCAGACGGGCTTGTGGGCGGGCTTGGCCACAGGCGGTTCATCCCCGCATGTGCGGGGAACGCTTCTGCGCGCGTGAATTGAGCGCCCTTAATACCGGTTCATCCCCGCATGTGCGGGGAACGCCCATGGCCATCGTGGTCGGCGCCGAATTCTCTGCGGTTCATCCCCGCATGTGCGGGGAACGCCTCTGGATATCGAAGTCACTACCCTTCTTTTTCGGTTCATCCCCGCATGTGCGGGGAACGCTGCTTAAGCGCCAGCCGCGCCCCCATCCTATGCGGTTCATCCCCGCATGTGCGGGGAACGCAGGACGGCTACCGGCTCTGGGGCAATCGCACGCGGTTCATCCCCGCATGTGCGGGGAACGCGTGGTGCCTGGCGGGAACCACGACATGTTATCCGGTTCATCCCCGCATGTGCGGGGAACGCTGCTTAAGCGCCAGCCGCGCCCCCATCCGGTGCGGTTCATCCCCGCATGTGCGGGGAACGCGGCTTGGGTGCAGTGTTCCCCTTCAGGCACATCGGTTCATCCCCGCATGTGCGGGGAACGCGTAGAACTTGCTGACACAGAACCTGTCAAAGTCGGTTCATCCCCGCATGTGCGGGGAACGCCTCTCGCAGCCAATAGACAAGCCGGATCAATTCGGTTCATCCCCGCATGCGCGGGGAACGCGAGGTGGCGGCATTCTCTGGCGTCGCGGCCGTCGGTTCATCCCCGCATGCGCGGGGAACGCGCCGCCCCTTGCCCCTGCCGCAGCTCTCGTGCCGGTTCATCCCCGCATGCGCGGGGAACGCACGGCCGTGTGCTCGTTTCCGATCCGCAGCGTCGGTTCATCCCCGCATGCGCGGGGAACGCGGAAATACATACCTAAACGTTGAATACGTAGACGGTTCATCCCCGCATGCGCGGGGAACGCTGTTGATCTCGCATGGACCATGCCTCGATACACGGTTCATCCCCGCATGCGCGGGGAACGCTGCTCATCGAGTTTATCAACCTCTTCATGAAACGGTTCATCCCCGCATGCGCGGGGAACGCCATCGATTGCATCGCGTAGATAGCCAGGGAAGCGGTTCATCCCCGCATGCGCGGGGAACGCCGCCCAGGTACTCCGTACGCCCATCCCCCCATACGGTTCATCCCCGCATGCGCGGGGAACGCGCTTCCAATAAGTTATTGATCTACCGAAGGAAAAGTGAGCCCTCAGATTCTACCAAACATTCTGCTTGTTAAAGAACGGGGGACTGCTCGGTGGGATGAAACGCCACAAGATGCAGCCCATCAAACTCTACGGGTAAGCGTCGGTTGGCGCCAAGGGTCTGAAACTCGTACCCGGATTCATGACTGCTGGCCCACGCCATGACGACGCTACCCTGCTCGTACCCCGCCTGAAGATGCTCCCATATCATCTCTCGGGTTCTCTTGGACACGTCTCCGATATAGACGCCGGCACGCACCTCAAGCAGCCAGATGGCCATTCTTCCCCGCAGTCTGGGAGGAACATCTTCGGTGACAACAACGACAAAGCTCACTGGTCATTCCTCGCGTTCATCACTACAGTCTTCAGGACGAACGATGTCCTGCATCCCCTATGGATACCGGATTGGGAATTGCGGGCGGGATGGATTCCGGCGGCGCTTCAGGTGGAGAGATCTCGCCGGCGGCCAGAACCTCTTCGATGGTGGGAATGATCTTGCCAAGAAGCTTGTCGCTACGAAAAAGGTCACGACACGCCAGCCGGACCTGCCTTTCAGGATTTCCGGGAGACTGCGCTGCAATTCTGAAAGCTATGGGAACGACTGTATCGAACTTGAACAGGTCCGCAATGTCATAGACAAAGGACAGTGGTTTTCCTGTGTGGATGAATCCGACTGCGGGCGCATAGCCAGCTGCCAGCACTGCTGCCTCGGTGATGCCGTACAGGCAGGAGGTGGCCGCTGATAGGCATCTGTTGGGTATGTCGGCCGCATCCCAGGTTTTCTGATCGTAGTTCCTGGATTTCCAGTCAACGCCGTACTGCTGTGCCAGAAGCTTGTAGGTTTCCCTGACCCTGGCGCCTTCGATGCCTCTCAGCTGCTCGACGCTACGCCGCTTTGGGGAAGGCTCTCCAAAGCGGACCTCGTACATCTTCCGGACCACCTTGAGACGGAGATCATCATCCAACGCAAGCTTGGCCTGATAGAGCAGTCGATCGGCACGAGCGCCACCGGGTTGACCACTGGCGTACAAGCGAACACCAGATTCACCGACCCACACCAGCAGGGTTCCCGCAGTAGACGCCAAGTGTACGGCCGCATGAGATATCCGGGTACCAGGCTCCAGCATGATGCACGCGATGGAGCCCACAGGAATATGCATGCGGACGCCATTCTGATCAATGACGACGAACGCTCCGTCCTGCACATCGATCTGTCCGTACTGGACAAAGATCATCGATACACGATCTTTCATGGGAAGCGGCCTGATGGGCGGAAGCAGCGTTGACGTACCCATGAATCAGCAAAGCGGACGAACCAGCAAGAGGCCGCAGCCAAAGCTTTTGGCGTGACCCACTCCCTCAAACAGTGCTTTCCTCAAGGCTTCTGGGTCTACCACCTCTGCTACACCTTGATAATCAAGACTGGAGAACTGAATGGCCTTGTGCTTCTCGCCAGTCTCTCTCCATCTCCCAGGCCTGAGCGCATGTTGGCAGTACCCTTTCTGAAGGACACTGCGCTCATCGACCCGAAGCCCCCAGTGAGCAGCGCGCTCCAGTATCCACTTGAGCCCTGCCTCATCCATGGCAACGGCTGCATCATGCCCCAGCTGACGCGCCTCTTTCTTGGCATTCATCAGCATGTCATGTCGCCGGGACTTTCCTCCTTCAGCAGCACGGCGGCTGACCACGGGATTGGCCCTCAAGTCAAAACGTAGGGTATTCCCCACGTCGAAGGACGGATCGTAAGCCTTACTCTGAATGTCGAACCGGCCATCTTCATCATGCGGAGGTCGCTCGGAGACAACATAGTAGGTTCGCATGTCATCCAGACGCCTGAAGATGAAATCACGCTTACCGCCATCGGAGGCAAACAATCTCCAGATGATCTGATGATCCCGATACGCATCCCCCTGCGACTCATTCCTGATAAGCCAGGGATCCCGGCTTCGCATGGCCCTCAGGCGCACTTTTGAAAAATAATGGCTCATCCCTGCCTCTCCTCAAGTGCCACCCACTCCTTTCTACGCTCGAACTGCCACCTGCTCCTGGACACCGGCTGGTCTGTCCGCATTGCTTCAAAGCTGGCCGCCATGCCAGGCTCCATGCCTTCTTCCCAGTAGTAGCGAACCTGACCAAGCCTGAACATCCATTGGTCGCCCTTGGAAGGCCATGGCTTGTCGAACTCATGCCTGCGGCTCATCTCGGCCAAAGAGGGAAACTGGACGCTCTGAAACGCATTCAGAAGTCCATTGGCCTGAACCACTTTGGGATCGACGGGCAAGGCCAGCGGGCAGGACTTCCTTCCCAGGTAGAGAGGATAGACCGGTCGACGCAGCGCTTCAGCCAGACGCTTCAGCTCTTCGCCTGACTGATCAACTCTCTCCACGGCAACGATAGCCAAGCTGTCGCACCGATAGTCACGCGATGAAAGTATGGGGTCATCCTTGTCTGACATCAGCTCCTGACGCCTGGACCGAAACGTGATCTTGCGAGAAGGTCTACAAATCTCTGTAGTGTGAAAGTCACGCAGCGGCGTTCCCGCCGCCTCAAGCTTCACACCAAAACGATAGGCACCCGACAAGCTCTGCTGTTTGCTCTCATCATTACGGTCGACCCCCAAGGCGGCACCCAGTAAACCAAGCAATGCCGAGCGAGAGGGCTGTACGGAAGATCGTCTTGTCTTACCCACGGCAATCTCCCCCCAGCTGGCCATGGGGCCGTAGAGCCTCATCATCAAGTATTCAGCCATGACGGCTTACTCCTTGGCAGCAAACTGCAGAAGCACCTCAAGCGAGCCCTGGCCCGTCAGAACATTGAATTCCTCATGCGCATCCGAGCACGCGCCATACACCGTATCCATGTTCTTGCGTACCGTGGACAGTGCCGTAATGGCTTCCTGTGCATAGTCTTCACCATTGACCGGCCTGACGAAAGCCAGCGACAGAGAGCGCGGCTGCTGCGTGCCTCTCTCGACCAAGGCGTAATGAGCATAGGCACGGCTGGCAAAGCTGTTCTGCTTGCCCGTAGGTCCGACCGTCAGTGCGGTCTTGACCAATGCCTTGATGGCTTTCTCGGTCAACGCTTCATCATTGCCAAGATTCTTCTTGAGCAAATCCCTATCGATACAGACGTACTGATAGAACACCGCAGCCGCAAAGCCGGCCTCACCAATGTGCGCTGCCCCCGGCTCATTCCGGTTCAGATCGTCCACGGCAGTGAAGTAGTCATCTTCCACAGCCGAGGCATGGACACCAATGGCATGCGCTACCTGGACGGCAGCCTCCCCGTTGAACTCCGTCTTGGATGCCAGCATCCTGCCAAACATGGCGATGTCCACCGCCGTATGATCATGCAGCAGCGAGTCAAGCTCTTCCTTGGAGGGGGCACGCTTCTCCTCGACCAGCTTACTGATCAGCTCGTCAAGCGTCTTGAGCTCTTCAGGTGCAACATGAACCAACTGCTGAATCTCAAGTGACTTTTTATCTTTCAACTCACCATAAACACCCGCAATGGCTCTTGCCCATTCCTTAGACTCCCCCTCTGACACACCCATTGCCTTCAGTGCCTCGAACACCTCGACCCCCAGCCTCTTCGTGCGGGTTCCGATGCTGCCGGCCAATTCCTGCTGGAAGGTCTCTGAGGTTCGCCACGCACGCTTGAGACTCTGCGAGGATACTCGAAGACGCTCCACCCCCCCCAGACGCGCTGTCTTGGGGTTACCCAGATCATCCCTGTTCAGATTGGCGGGCGGGTAGGAGGTGAGGAAGTGCAGTTGGATGAATTGAGTCATTTCAGATTCTCCTTTATCGATTCCGGTTCATCGGCATCGGCCTGTTGGCCAGCGCTCAGGTAGTAGTCATAAGCCCAGTGAAACTTGACGCCACTGCCGGCACGTGATGCCAAATTACCTTGTTCCAGCTGCCAAGCAAACAGATCATCGGCAAGCTGTGCAACGTCGGTTTTCTTCCCTGCCAATTGAATGGCACGGCGTATCTTCAGAAAAAAGTCCTCAGGTATGGAAGCGGCTTGCAAGGACCTGAATCTAAGCTCGCTCATCGCAGGACGCTCCCCGTCAGAGCCTTTCCCGAGACGTGATGCCAATGTCTTGCCGTCGACAAGATCTTCTTTGACATGAGCCAACGCCCCTGCAACCCAAGCAAGCTGTTCGTAAATCCTTGACTCGTCAGAGAACAACTTATTTCCCGCACCCAAGACAATGAGGCGTCTGGCAAAAAGTAGCGTCGCACTGTTGGACAGCAACTCTTCCGCGGTCATGCAACGCCGCAAACGGGCACCATCTGCCTGACCCTGGCCACGAAGTTCACCAATCAGGGCGTCCTTGTCCTGATCCCTGCGGTGCAGAGACCTCCACCAGTCTCGAACCCATTGACGCTGCTTCTCGCTCATTCTGAACTTTCTAGGTGTCATGATTTCGATTTCCCTCTCGCCTCGGCTTTCTTGCCCCGATTCGGATCCACGATGTCCCACAACGGCTTCAACTTCTCATCACTATTCAAGTACCTTCCAAGAGTCGCTCGAGCTTGGACAACTCTCCTCATGTTCTGTTCCTCGATGGGGGCACTGAGAACCCATTGATCGAACAGGCGAAAGACCATGCACCTTGTTTCTCTGAGCCAAACCTTATACACGTCTATAAGCGCACTTATCTCTTCTTTCTCATCCTTGGCTTCACCGGTTTGTTCTGGTGAACTCCTGTGAAGAACCGACAGACCGTTCAGCACCTCGTAGAACAAATGTTCGGTTGCCTCCCAGAAGCTATCTGTTACGGCAGGCTCATCAACTCTCCCCGGCTTGCTGAACCATGCCGACTGGACTTGCTCATGTAGCATCCTAACCATCCCATCAGCCGAGTCCAGAACTTCCTTCACCCGACCAATGAAAACTGCCCTCTTGCTGAGATCAACCTCATGAATCGGCAATGTACTTTCACACCAGCACATGGCATCCATGTTCGACATCTCATAACCGAAGCACCATAGCCGACAGCCCTTCCGCCTTTCCTTTCTTGCACGGTTTTCATTGAAGTAACGGACCACCCTTGCAGCATCCGGCTGATGATCATCATTCCCCAGCACCAGCCCAAGCCAATCACGATAACCCTTTCCGGCCTGCCTACCCTTAGACGAGATGGGTGGTTTCTGCCCTTCAGGATCAAGACTGTATGGCGTCAGGGGATGCAACCAGTTCCCGGTATAGTTCGTCCCACCATGTCGGGTCAGATAGTGACGGATCGTTCGGACACCCTTTGCCGCGCAGATGGAGCAGCTCCCGTGGTCGTCAATGGTCGATTTGTCGATACGGATACGACGGGGCATGCTCCAGTAAGCCTGAAGCGGATGGACCGATTCCGGTGTCGTCTCTACGCCATCACTACCATCACTGGTCCGGGTAGCAACCATCCATGGCAATACGTCGCCGATCCTCTTGATATCAGAATAGCTGTCATTCAGAGCGTTCTTTGGCAACACATTGAGCCATAGCTTCTGCCACAGCGTGGACGGCTTTTCAGGATTGTCATCGACAGGAACAACTAAGGTAGTTAGAGGCCCACCACCTCGGAGTGATGTTCTCGTTCCCCTCCCCCCCGTCGGCGAATTTATTTGCAACGTGAACAGTGCTTTAGCAAGGCAGCTTTCGCATAGCACGAAGTCTTCCTGGTGAACGCTGAAGTACAAGTTACTTCTGGACCCCGCATCGATCAGAAGACTGCGTACCGAGTTCTGGTTCAGCTTCAGACCGGCTGTCTTCAGAAGCAGAAGGTCCTGCATGAAAGCAGGACCTTCTGCCTCCAGATCGAAAGCGCTCTGATACGTGCAGAACGCCTCGGCAAGGTCATCTCGACTTGGAGGATCTTGGTAAAGCTCCTTCCACTCATCCTCGTCTTCAGGCGCTATGGAAAGCTGCAGAAGCCCAATCAGGAATTGGTATATCGCCCCACGAAAGTCCGGACGTGGTTCAGCGATATCAATCCAATTACCCGTGATATCCAGAGGCGATATGGTTTCACGACCCCCCTTGCTCGAAACCCCTTTTAGCCAGCCTTCTGTAATCAGATTCATATTCACTTCGCCTCCTCCCCATCAATCATTTCAGCACAAAGTGATTGGAGAAAGAAGAAATTTTCAACCACATGCCCTTTCCAGAACAGCATTACCTTGTTCACTCATGTACGCATGACCATTACTACCAGGCCATACCGGACTCAGCGCTGTATTTCATGATCAGCTCTTTCCCCCTTTCATCGACCACCCTGCCAACAAGCTCTTCGCGCTCAGAAACCAAGGGAAGGATGAACGAATGATCCCGTAGCAACGAGGTCTTCTCCCTCAATGTCTCGATGGCGCTGGCAAATCTTGTCTGCCAGGAATCAGCAAGCCTTTGGGCAACGCTTGCCCGAACGCGGACGGCGGACTGTTCCCAGGGGTTGTCGTCTTCAGCGCGCAGGGGGCGCAGCACACCGTCCTGCCATACTGCCAGGTAGATGTTCAGGGTCTCGTCGCCGAATCGGGTCGGCACCTGGTCGTCCTCGTACCAGCGGGCGCTGCTTCCCATGCAGTAGCCCTTCCCGATTTCCAGGGCATTGAAGTTGGCCTGGCTCTGCATGGCCATGTACTGACCGATCTGTTTCAGGCTCAACGCTCGCAGTTCGTCCGGAATACGGTCCAGATCGGCACCATAGACCGCCTCCACCAGATGGCGCACAGCACCGGGCTCACCTTGCTCACCCGGTGTAGTGATGCTTCCGGCTTCCTTCAGCGCATTCGCCCCCAGCCAAAGCTTGCCGGCATCGGGATACACATAGGCCGCCGTCGGGAAGAGCGTTTTGTACCAGGAGGCATCCGGACTTCCCTCCAGTGAAGGGGAGAGAATGATCAGCTCGGGCTCTGATCTGCCTTCCCGGCCGTCCAGGGAGAGATCCCCATTTGCCTGGCGGAGGTGGCGATGCAGACGGCCAGCCCGCTGGATGATCAGATCGATGGGCGCCAGATCGGAGATCATCAGATCGACATCGAAGTCCAGACTCTGCTCCAGCACCTGCGTACCTACCAGCACCCAGCCTGCGCGATCCTGGCTGCCTGATCGCTTTCCAAACCTGTCCAGCACACGCTCTTCGATCTCCAGCCGGTCGCCCATGGCATAGCGGCTATGGAACAGCATGAGCTTCTGGTCGGGCGACGCATCCTGAAGGAGGCTGTACGCCTTGCGCGCATCAGCCACCGTGTTTCTTATCCAGGCGACACATCCACCCTTTTGGGTAACTTCCGAGATCCTTGCCAGTACGGCGTTCTCGTCATGAACCATGCTGACCTGCACGCGACGCTTCAACTGTGGACGCGTCTCGCACGCATGGACCCGAATCTCCTTGCCGATCTGCGTTGCCAGGGGATACCTGTTGTCATCCAGTTCACAGTCTTCGTCGATTCCCAAGCCGCGCCGATAGGCGTCGATGAGCCTCTCCCGTGTCTCCAGCGGAAGGGTGGCAGACAGCAGGATGACACTGCCGCCCTGACTGGCATGGGCCATCAGCAACTTCCGCAGCAACGACATCATGTAGTCGTCGTAGGCATGCACCTCGTCCACCAACAGCACTTTGCCGCTCAGGCCTATAAGGCGCAACGACTGGTGACGAGCAGGCAGAACAGCCAATAAGGCCTGGTCCAGCGTACCGACGCCCACCTCTGCCAGCAGCGCTTTCTTGCGATTGTCCGCCAACCAGGCGTTGCATTGCGCACTGGCGCTGCTTTCATCCGGCTGGTAGCTACGGTCGCCGGGTTGATCCTCGGATTGCAGTACGCTTTCCTTGAACTCCTTGACCAGCTGCCGGGCACCGTGAGAGAGCACCAGCGATGGATTGCTGCCTTCCCTGTAGAGACGCCGATAGACCTCTCCCACCCGCCTGTACATCTGGTTGGAGGTTGCCATGCTGGGCAAGGCAAAGTACAGGCCCTGCGCGAGACCGGCCTGCATCAGCCGCTGGGTCAGAATCAACGCTGCTTCGGTCTTGCCCGCACCGGTCACGTCTTCAAGCAGGAAGAGCTGTGGCCCGTCCTCCAGTTCGACGGTTGCAGCGTAGTTCTGCAAGGGCGTGGGTGACTTCAGATAGTCGAACAGCTTGGTGGGATCATCCCAATTCTTGACTGGACTCCAGGCCAGGCCCGTACTGGCAACTGCCTTGTCTGCAAACTCAAGCGCCTTTGGCCAGTACTCGGACAGTACCAGGGGCTGACTGCGATAAGGGAAGAAGCTCTGGTTGGAGCCCAGCCAGTCTGCCAGAACGCCCAGACCGGCCAGGCGCCACGAGTGCTTCTTCAGTATCTTTGTATGCGAACTGCCGGGTTTCGGCAGGGGAAGGACATCTTGCAGGATCAGGTCCTTCACATCCGACATGAAGCGCCGTGCAGCCTCCAGGTCTTCGGCCATGAAGGCTTTTTCCACATTCGCTCCGACAATCCCTCCCCCCTCACTGTCCAGCGGCGGCCTGCCGTGGTGCCCAGCTGTTGCCCGCATCCAGATCTCCCAGAAACCATGGTCTGGCGACGGTATTCCCTCAGGGACAGCCTCCGTATCGACAAGCTCCATCCACAGCCACCACCCGAGCGTGTCATGGCATGGCTCGTAGCTTTTGGCGGAATTGGGAGGAACCAGTCCCGGGATGGGCTCAGGCAGCACCCCTTGAAAGGCACGGGCGAACTTTCCCTGATCATGCAGGGCCATGAAAAAGACGAACAGGGCTTCGACCTGCCGCTGAGGCCAGCCCAGTTCTTCTGCAAGCAGACGCAGAGAAAAATGAGGGAGGTCCAGAAGCTTTCTGGCGCATGCCGCCACGTCCAGAGCGTGGAATGGCAGCAGGTGATAGGCGTCTTCCCCCTTGTCCTGAGAAGAGGCTTTACCCCAGTAGAAAAAGTACGATTCAGCCATTCCGAGCCCTTTTTTTGGCGCATATGAACAGCCCTCTGCGTCAGCCCCCTCCTCCAACGACTCTGCCTTGGATGCCTTGTCTCCTGCGATGGCTGCCAAGGTATTCAACCCGCCAACTGGACGAGAGAAGTCTACATTCAGGTGCAGATGGACACTGCCACTGCGATACGAAACGCAATATTGTGTGTCCACCGCTGCCTGGATATTGCTGTTTTATCCCGACAAACGGCTCTCGCCTCTCCGACAGGCGGTCGATTTCAGGTCATGCGCGGCAGCTTTCCCTTCTTGTACGGCAGTCTCCCCACCCACACCCCTATTCCGCCACAAACGCCCCCTCAAACCCCCGCAACTCCTTCTGCGTCAATCCCACCTCTGGTGACAGTGCCACCTCACGCCACCCGGCTACTGCTGCGCGCACTTCATCCAGTACCTTCTGCGCAGCCTCCGGCGTCAGCGCGAATTCCCGGGAGCGAGCCAGCAACATGCGGGTGTTGGTGATGGGGCCGTCCTCTTCCGAAAGCCACACTTTGGATTCTCTGTCCTTGTCAGGAAAGGGGTTGATGTCGAATGCCGGCGAGAGACGCCAATGGCCGTTCGTGGCATGCAGAAAGCCGTGGTTCTGCAGGTGGTCATCCACATTGGTGATGAGCAGATTGAAGATGAGGCGTCGCCACAGTTGCTGCAGGTCGGCGGTGGGGTCAAGCGCATGGCGGCGAATGACTTCGGCGATTTCCAGATAGCTTCTTTCATCATCCCGCGATGCCTGCAGCATGGTGGCAGCCGACTGGTAGGGAATGCGCCCGCCATCCGGCTGTCTGTCGAAGCGGTAGATGAGGGCGACGGGAATGTCTGCCAGCTGCACGACTCTCGATTCGGCGACCTGGATGCCGGCACGTTGGGCGAGCTTCAAGGCCAGCACTTCGCCACGTGTGACGCTGCGGGTGTCGCCAATGCTGGGAAACTTGCCGATGGCCAGGCGGCCGCTCTCGTCCACCAGGGTGCATTTGGGGCGCATGCCGCCCAGGGAGGTACCCCTGCCCTGCAGGTAGCGCAGGTCTTCGTCGGTCTCGTCTCCGCGCTCGATGGCATGGCTGGCCCGGAAGGCGCGCTCCAGGGCGATGAGGGGCGGCGTGGTCCGGCGGCCGGGCTCAACGGAACGGTGCCACTGGCCATCCGCACCTTTCAGCCTCAGCGCACCAACACGGGCGCTGTCGTCCACGGCCAGCAGGTAGTCCAGTTCGGTCAGTGCGCCCAGGGTCGAGTCTTTCTGGCGGCGCTTGGCATGGTCCCGCGCGATGACTCTTCTTCCCCAGGCGTCCGGTGCCGTGTCGGCCAGTGCGCCATGAAAGGGCGAGTCATGCGAGGTGGCGGCCTTGTGAGGCTGGTGGCCGGATGTCCACTGCAGGTCGGCTGAAACATTGAAGCCATCCGGGCTGGCCAGCCAGCTGGCGTCGTAGGCAAAGGCCGTGCTTTCGCGTCTTCCCTGGCGGGTGTAGATGAGCGATCCGATGGGGGTGCCTTTCTGCCCCACGCACACCTGCACGTGCTGGCGAAGGGTGTTCGATGGTGCAGCCATCACAACCCTCCCGACACGTTCCTGGGCATCCGTACCCGCTTGGGCAGCTGCTCATCCATCAGCAACAGGCCTATGTCGTCGTTGGCGGTATCCATGAGGTTTTCCAGGGCCTTCAGGTCACCCAGGATCATCATCGCCCGGGCAATGAAGTGGATGGGGATGCGTGGGTCGCCTTTTTCGATGCGGCGCACGGTGGAGACGGATGCCCCCATGCGCTGGGCCATGGAGTCCTGCGAGATGCGGCGGCGGCGGCGGGCCAGCGACAGGTCGTGGCCCAGCTTGCGAACGGCGCGCTCGACCGGGAGGGGCATGAAGTCTGACATGAATTAGCAGCCTGTTGGAGATGCTTATAACGCTCAATATATCCATTCAGGATGTTAAATTCAATGACCAGCAAGACTGATGCCTGACATGGGCTCCCATACGGAGCAACTACCTTTAGCACTCCAAACAGAGTGCTTATCTTATTGTATAGACCTCATGAGATCTTTAATTGCATGGCTCTCAGATAGGCATGCAAGGCTCGCCCCTCCCCAAGCCTCACCCTCACGATACCCGGACAAGACAGGCTGGCCCGGCAGGCCCACACCCCACCACCAGCCCCTGCTGCCCGTTGCTTTTTACCCTTCTCAGGCGCCCTCCCCACGCCCCGGTCTGCCACCAGCCCCCTTCCGTGCTATGTTCCCAGTCACCCCGGCCCATTCGGCCGCCAGGATGGATCCAGAGCCCGGCGGCAGGCGCCGCAACGGTTTCTGGCCTCTGTTCCTCCCTTCGCAGAAAGCACCATGCCCACGCCCCTCCCCCCACCACGGACTCCTCCCTCACCCCTCAAACCCCCCACCGGGTCGCGCTCATCGGCGCGCCCACGGACGTGGGGGCCAGCCGCCTGGGGGCGGCGATGGGGCCCGATGCGTTGCGGGTGGCGCAGCTGCCGGCGGCGCTGCGGGCGCTGGGGGTGGATGTGGTGGATACGGGCAATCTGGCGGGGCCGGTGAATCCGCGTGGCGGGCGTGATCCGAAGGCGGCAGGGCTGCGCAATCTGCCGGAGGCGGTTTTCTGGACGCAGGCGGTGCACGATGCGGTGCTGGCGCAGCTGCAGGAAGGGCGCACGCCGATCATGCTGGGGGGTGATCACCATCTGGCGGCGGGTTCGCTCAGTGCGGTGGCGCGTCATTGCCGCGAGTCGGGGCGCAAGCTGCGGGTGCTGTGGCTGGATGCGCATTCGGACTGCAATACGCCGGATATTTCTCCCAGTGGCAATATTCACGGGATTCCGGTGGCCAATCTGCTGGGTCTGGGGCCGCAGCCGCTGATCGGGCTTTCGGGGCAGACGCCGGCGCTGTCAGCGGAGCATTTCTGTCAGGTGGGGCTGCGCTCGGTGGATGAGCACGAGAAGCGGATGATCCGTCAGCTGGGGCTGCGGGCGTTCGACATGCGTGCGATCGATGAGCTGGGGATGCGCGAGGTGATGCACCGTGCGCTGGCGGATGTGGATGCGGACACGCATCTGCACGTGAGTTTCGATGTGGATTTTCTGGATCCGGAGATTGCGCCGGGGACGGGGACGGCGGTGCGCGGCGGGCCGACGTACCGCGAGGCGCAGCTGTGCATGGAGATGATTGCGGACACGGGCCGGCTGGCGTCGCTGGATATCGTGGAGCTGAATCCGGCGCTGGATATCCGCAATCAGACGGCAGAGCTGGTGGTGGATCTGGTGGAGAGCCTGTTTGGCAAGAGCACGCTGATCAACCGCTGACCGGGTTGTCGGCAGGCATCCGTCCGGGCTGGCCATCGGCGCCGGTCAGGACGGCGCCTTTGAGTGCCTCTTTTTCTTCCTGCAGGCGCAGGTATTTGGCGTGGAGCTGTTCGCGGCTCTCGTTGAGGTCGAAATTGATGGGGATGCACTCGACGGGGCAGATCTGGGCGCACTGGGGTTCATCGAAGTGGCCGACGCATTCTGTGCAGCGGTTGGGGTCGATGATGTAGTACTCGGGCCCCATGGAGATGGCTTCGTTGGGGCATTCGGGTTCGCAGCAGTCGCAGTTGATGCACTCGTCGGTGATGATGAGGGCCATGTCAGCGGCTCTCCTTGCGCGGTTCCTGCTGGCGCTTGAGGTATTTTTCCTGCAGGGCGGCAAGCACCACAGGGTTGACGAAGGCGCGCACGTCGCCGCCCATCATGGCGATTTCCCGCACCAGGGTTCCGGTGATGGACTGGTAGCGGTCGTCGGGGATGATGAAGTGGGTGTCGATGGTGGGCTGCAGGATGCGGTTGAGGCTGGCCATGCGGCGCTCGTAGTCGAAGTCGCTGGCGTCACGCAGGCCGCGCACGATGAGGTTGGCGCCGATGTCGCGGGCGAAGTCGGTGACAAGCCCGGAGAAGGACATGACGCGCACGTTGGGCAGCCCCACCAGGATGGCCTTGGCCATGTCGACGCGTTCGGCCATGGTGAACAGGGTGTTGGTGCGGCTGTCGGAGATGGCGACGACGACGGATTCGTGATGGGCAGCGACGCGGTTCACGACGTCCTGGTGGCCCAGGGTCAGCGGGTCGAAGGTTCCGGGGTAGACGACGAGGGACATGGTTCGGAAGTAAGCAGCTGATAATGGACCTGTCCGGCCTTGCCGGCGCGGATGACGGCCAGGCTGTTGCAGCCCTGCTGGGCCAGCCAGTCGTCGGTGATGGCGTGATCGGCCTCGACGTAGACAAGGCCGTGGGGCGCCAGCCAAGGCAGGACGGCGGGCAGGATGCGCGGCAGCCAGCCGGCCCGGAAGGGGGGGTCCAGCAGGATCAAATCCTGCAGCATGGGCGGGCGCTGGTCAAGCCAGCGGGCGGCGTCGGCGCGGATGACCTCGATGCAGCCCCCTGCCCCGAGCTGCTGGACGCTGGCATTCAGGCCACGGGCGATGGCAGGGTTCTGTTCGACCATCAGAACGCGGGCGGCCCCGCGCGAGGCGGCCTCGAAGCCCAGGGCCCCTGAGCCGGCGAAGAGATCCAGGCAATGCCAGCCGGAAAGATCCTGGCCCAGCCAGTTGAACAGGGTCTCGCGCACGCGGTCGGGGGTGGGCCGCAGGCCCGGCGAGTCGGGCACGGGCAGCAGGCGGCGCTTCCATTGGCCGCCGATGATGCGAATGCGGGAGGACATGGAGGGGTACTCGGAAGGAAGCCGTTAGTTTACCGGCTCTGCCCCATGGGCCCGCTTTGTCCCTGGGTGCCGATATCCGGCAGGCTGGCGGGTGCGGACAGGCTCTAGAATTGCAGCAACCCACACTGCAGCAGACTCATACAGGACGCACGACATGTTCGGTTTTTTCCGTCGCAAGAAGAAAGAGAAGGAAGATGCAGCCGCAGCCCAGGCCGCTGCGGCCGAGTTTGCGGCCAATGAAGAGGCTGCTGCCGAGCCGGCCGGGGAATCGGCCGAAGGCGGTGAGCCAGCGGGCGGCACACAGGCCCCCGAAGCGCTGCAGCCGCGGGACGTTGCCCAGCCACAGCCCGAGGCCGGACAGGCTGTAGCGGCGGAAACATCTGGCGTTGGTACTGCCGGGGATGTCACCGTTGCGGAGCCAGCGGCGGCACCCGCCGAGGTTTCTTCGGCCTTGCCGCAAGCAGGTCCGAATGCCATGCCGACGCCGAGGGCCGAGGCGCCGCTGGCGGGTGTGCCGCATGTGCCATCGGCCGAGGTCTCCGAAGCACCACGGCCGCAGAGCACGCCGGTCGAGGCAGCCCCTGCTCTGAAGGAAACGGTTGCCGCGAAGGAAGCCGCTGCCCCGGTCGAGGCCGTGGCACCCCAGGTACCGGCCGAGCCGGTGGTGGAGGTACCCCCGCCTGAAGCGGTGGTGTCTGCACCGACGGTGGAGGCGCCCACACAGCAAGCGCCGTCCGTTCCGGCGGTGTCCGAGGATGCCAGCGCCCCGACTTCCGGCGAGGCCACAACTTATGGCGAAAGCGAGATCGTGCCGCCCACGCAAGCGATGCCGGAAGCGGTGCGGCCGGCGCGGGCTGGCTGGTTCGCGCGGCTGCGCGGGGGGCTGGCGCGCACGCGCTCGCAGCTGGGCAGCATCTTCAGCCGCAACCGGATCGACGAGACGCTGTACGAGGAGCTGGAGACGGCGCTGCTGGCCAGTGACACGGGCTATGGCACGACGACGTGGCTGCTGGATGAGCTGCGCGAGCGGGCCCAGCGCGACCGGATCAACGATGCGGCGACGCTGAAGACGGCGCTGATCGACATCCTGACGGAGCTTCTGTCGCCGCTGGAGAAGCCCATCGACGTGGACCGGGCCGATCCGCTGGTGATGATGATCACCGGGGTGAACGGGGCCGGCAAGACGACGTCGATCGGCAAGCTGGCGCGCCATCTGCACCAGATCGATCAGTCGGTGCTGCTGGCGGCGGGCGACACGTTCCGGGCGGCGGCACGCGAGCAGCTGGCGCGCTGGGGCGAGCGCAACCAGGTGCACGTGATTGCCAACGAGGGAGGCGATCCGGCCGCGGTGGCTTTCGATGCGATCAAGGCCGGGCAGGCGCGCAAGGTGGACGTGGTGATGGTGGACACGGCCGGCCGGCTGCCCACGCAGCGTCACCTGATGGACGAGCTGAAGAAGATCCGTCGGGTGATCGGCAAGGCGATGGACGGTGCGCCGCACGAGGTGCTGCTGGTGCTGGACGGCAATACCGGCCAGAACATGCTGGCGCAGGTGCAGGCCTTCGACGAGGCGGTGCAGCTGACGGGTCTGGTGGTGACGAAGCTGGACGGGACGGCCAAGGGCGGCGCCATTGCGGCCCTGGCGCACACGCGGCGTGACAACCCGCTGCCGGTGTACTTCATCGGCGTGGGCGAAGGCGTGGAAGACCTGCAGGCATTCAGCGCGCGCGAATTTGCCACGGCACTTCTGGACTGAGTACGCATTTCATCGCTTCCTGGCTGCATTCCGGCGGAAGTGTGTCGCTTTTGGTTGACGCCCTTTCAGTGTCGGGCGACCATGTCATTTGCATCGACAAACGAGGACTACGCTCACCATGCAAGCGGTCATTCTTGCCGGCGGCTTCGGCACCCGGATCAGCGAAGAAAGCGCGGTACGCCCCAAGCCGATGGTCGAGATCGGCGGGCAGCCCATTCTCTGGCACATCATGAAGATCTATGCCTCGCACGGCATCAATGACTTCGTGATCTGCTGCGGCTACAAGAGCCACATCATCAAGCAGTACTTCCACGAATACGCCATCTCGCGTGCGGACGTGACGTTCAACCTGGGCACGAACGAGATGCAGATCCACCGCAACGAGTCCGAACCGTGGTCGGTGACGCTGGTCGAGACGGGCCAGGATTCGATGACGGGAGGCCGCATCAAGCGGGCTGCCAAGTATGTGAAGGGTGACACCTTCCTTTGCACGTATGGTGATGGCGTGAGCAACGTCGACATCACCGCCTCCATCGAGTTCCACCGCAAGCACGGCAAGGAAGCGACGGTGACGGCCGTTCAGCCCCCGGGCCGCTTCGGGGCGTTCAGTCTGCAGGCCGACCAGACGCTGGTCGATTCGTTCATGGAGAAACCGCAGGGCGACGGCGCCTGGATCAACGGCGGCTTCTTCGTGCTGGATCGCAAGGTGCTGGACCGCATCCACGGTGATGATTCGGTGTTCGAGCAGGAGCCGATGCGTTCGCTGTCGGCCGATGGCCAGCTGGAGGCCTGGCGCCATACCGGCTTCTGGCAGCCGATGGACACGCTGCGCGACAAGCACGTGCTGGAAGAGCTGTGGGCTTCGGGCAAGGCGCCCTGGAAGTCCTGGTAATCTGCCGGACAACCATTGCGTGAGTGAAAGGGGCGGGCATACCGCCCCTTTTTCTTGGCAGGTCCCCTGCCCTGAAAAAGGTTTCCGGCTTGATACCCGTTTTCGCCTACGGGCATAGACCGACCCTGCTTGCGCAAGACAAGCAGCCGGAATAGACGCTTTTTCTTCAACAGGTTAACGGAAGATATTCAAGTACTGCCTTGCCCTTGATGACGCTGTACATGGCGTAACAATAAACACCGAAGACCTCACTCATAGAATTTGGGCATCGCGTGAATTGCAACAACATGCCCCATGACCACTGTCTACTTTGACCGGAAGATCGACGACGACAGCCGCCGCAGGATGATCTACGACGGCGACCTGTTCGTGTATTCCGCCAATGAGCATTCGCTGGCGCTGATCGAGCTGGCCCGCAAGCTGATTGTCGAGGCCTTCCCCGGTCTGGATCCGCGCACGGCGCAGGATCACTACCCGGTCGAGAAATTCGCCGAGATTCTCTCGAAGCTCAAGCCGGCCTTCATCCATCATCCGGAATGCAAGCGCATCATCCCGAAGATGATGGAGTACATCGGCTGTGATCTGGAAGAGACCTATTTCGACGTGCCGCGCATGCGCACGTCCACCAGCCACAATTACCTCACCAGCGGCATCGCCTATGCCTTCCATGCGCACCGCGACACCTGGTATTCGGCGCCGATGTGCCAGATCAACTGGTGGATTCCGATCTTCGAGGTGAACGGCGGCAACGCCATGACCTTCCATCCGGAGTGGTTCGCGCGCGAGACGCCGAACAATTCCGAGATTTACAACTACCAGGAATGGAATGCCAAGCAGCGCTTCAATGCGGTCACGCACGTGAACAAGGACACGCGCCCGCAGCCCAAGCTGCAGGAAGACATCAAGCTGGAGCCGAACGTGACGGTGGTGACACCGCCGGGCGGCATGCTGCTGTTTGCCGCCGCACACCTGCATTCGTCCATTCCGAACCAGACGGGCGAGACGCGCTTCTCGATCGATTTCCGGGTGGTGAACCGCAAGGACCTGCGTGCGCGTGACGGTGCACCCAACATGGATTCGCGCTGCACGGGCTCGCCGATCAATGACTATCTGCAGGGCACCACGCTGGAGCATCTGCCGCCGGACATCCAGAAGATGTATCTGGAGCCGGTCACGGCCTGACAGCTCCCCCCTTGAAACGAAAGGCCCGGCACTGCATGGCAGGCCGGGCCTTTTGTGTGGTTCATGCGTCATCGGGATGACGCATGGGCACGGACATCAGTTGTAGCGGCGGTAGACCACCTTGGTGGGTGCGCCGATGAGCAGGCCATCGGTGCTGCCGGCTTCCAGGGCCTTCTTGTAGACCTTGGCGGCCCGGCTGAAGGCCTCGATGGTGTAGTCGATGTCCGCCTCGCTGTGCGAGTAGCTGACGATGAAGCTGGGCGCCAGCACGCCCCAGCGGATGAGTTCCTGCATGAACAGGGTGCGGAACGGCTGCGAAGGCTTGTGCTCGTGGTCGTGCGTGGAATAGAGCAGGTTGCATCCCCGGCCGGCCACCGACAGGTATTCGCTGACGCCCAGGTCTGCCGTGACCTGCTCGATGCCGGCGCGCAGGCGCTCGCCCACGTGGTAGAGGTGCTCGATGACCGGCTCATCACGGTAGATGCGCATGGTCTCGATGGCAGCCGCCAAGCTGGGGCCTTCGGCACCGTGGGTGGTGGACAGCAGGAAGACGCGCTCCTTGTCGTGGAAGAGGCCGCCCAGTTCCATCACTTCGCGCTTGCCGGTAAGTGCCGACAGCGAGAAGCCGTTGGCCAGCGCCTTGCCGAAGCACGACATGTCGGGCGTGACGCCATACAGCGTCTGGGCCCCGCCCTGATGGAAGCGGAAGCCGCTGATGGTCTCGTCCAGCGTGACCAGGGCGCCATTGCGGTGGGCCAGGTCGATGACCTTCTGCAGGAAGCCGTCCTTGGGCTCTTCGGTACGAGCCGGCTCCAGCAGCACCATGGCGATGCGGTTCGGGTATTGCTCGAAGAGCTTCTGCAGGCTGTCGATGTCGTTGTAGTTGAACTTGACGGTGAGTTCGACTTCAACGCGCGAGACGCCGCCGTCCATGGCAGTGGTGCCGATGAACCAGTCGTTGTACGAGAAGAAGGGGCTGTTGCTGCAGATGGCCACCAGGTCACGGCCGGTGTAGGCGCGAGCCAGCTTCAGCGCGGCGGTCAGCACCGTGGAGCCGTCCTTGGCAAACTTGACCATCTCGGCGCTGGACACCAGCGACTGCAGCATCTGGGCGCATTCCAGCTCGATGGGGGCCGGGCGGTTGAAGTTGTTGCCCAGCTGCATCTGCCGGTAGGCCGCCTCGATGACGGACGGATAGGCGTGGCCGAGGGTGACGGCGCGCAGGCCCATGCCGTATTCGATGAATTCGTTGCCGTCCACGTCCCAGATGTGGCAGCCCTTGCCGCGCTCGATGAAACCGGGCGAGCGCTCGGGATACTGGTCATCGCCCTTGGCGTAGGTGTGTGCGCCACCCGGAATGGTGTCGTGAACCTTCTTGCGCAGGGCTGCGGACTTGTCGAAGCAGGTGCGTTCCACCATGCCGGAAACGTTCGGCTTCTGGTTGCTGTTCATGGGATGTCGACCGGCGAGGAGATAGGGAAGTCGGAGCGTATTCTGAACATTACGGCATCGACTGCAACGAAACAACGAGATCTGAGGCTACCTTACAACGACTTCCAGCAGCTGGTTGTGCAGAAGCGCTTCGGCGGCCTGATGGACCAGATCGAAGGGCAGTCCGGCCATCTCGGCGATGTCCAGAAGGCTCTTGCTGCCATCGGACTGGTTCAGCACCCACAGAAGCGCCAGCTGCAGTTTCTGCCCTTCATTGTGGCCGCCGATGAGCGAGTACAGGCCACGTCGACCCAGCTGGGGCTCACCGAAGGGGCTGAGGTTGTTGAAGCTGAGGTTGCGCTCGACGATGCCGAACGCCGCCAGCAGCAGGCCCAGCGATCGCTCCAGGTGCTCGGGGCGGATGAAGTCCAGGTTGTCGGCCGAGGTGTGGTACTGCGGGTAGCTGCCGTAGGTGGAACGCGAGAAGCACCCCATGGGCAGGTTGAAGCCAGGCGAGCAGAACTGCCGCTCGTCATAGCCGTAGGGCATGAAGGGCAGCAGGTGGTGCTTTTCGCGGCTTTCGGCCAGCACCAGCGCCATGATGCGGTCGATCTCGGCATCGCCCCGGCGGCTGCGCTTGTAGTGGTAGTCGCCGGCATCGCCCACGCCGGAGATGACCACGCCATGCGCCACGTGCTTCGTCACGTCCTGCCGCTGCGACAGCCAGGCAATGGCGCCGATGGTGGCCGGAATGAACACGAAGCGATAGGTGTAGCGGCGCTTGGGCAGTGCGGCCAGCGTCTTCGCCAGCCAGGTGGCGGTCGAGATGCCCGACAGGTTGTCGTTGGCCAGCGAGGGGTGACAGACGTGGGTGGAGACGAGCACTTCCTCGGCGCTCTCGCCGGGCAGCACGCATTCACCGAAGGTGAGCGAGCCCTGCACCAGGTCAGTGTCCACGCACACTTCGTAGTTGCCCGGCGGGAGCGACTGCAGCTGGCGATCGGTCAGGCAGAAGCCCCAGTCCCGCTTGAAGTACTGCGTGCGGTAGGGGATCCAGTCCGGCCGGTCGGGCAGCGAGAAGAGGTGCGGGCGCAGCTCTTCCAGCGACAGCGTGCCCCGGAACGGGGCGCTGTAGTTGACCAGGTGCAGGTTGTGCTCGGCGATGTCGACGATCTTCTTCCCGTCCGGCCCCTTGATCCAGGCGCCCCGCACCTGCCACTCGGCCGGCACTTCCCAGTCGAAGATCTTCGTGCCGGTGGGCACTTCGGTCACGGTGAGCGGGATGTGCTGCGCGATGGCGGCCAGCGTGTCACGCACGCCCTGCCCGGTGATGCTGCGCAGCATGGGGTAGAGCTGCGTGCAGAAGGCGTGCATGGCAGCGCCCTGCCCTTCGGCCTGGCGGGCCAGGGCAGCGGCCGATTCGACGACGATGGCTTGGGTCATGGTGACGGGGATGGCAATCTGGGAAGGGGACGGGATGCCCGGGTGGCGGGCAGGCCTTTGCATGGCCTGCCCTGCCGACGGTCAGTCGTAGATCTGGACTTCGGGCACCAGGATGACGAAGCGGCCGCCCCATTCGCGGATGGCGCTCATCTGCTTCATCACCTCGTCCTTCAGGTTCCAGGCCAGGATGACCAGGTAGTCGGGCTTGGTCTCAAGGATGCGCTCGGGGCCGTAGATGGGGATCTGCGTGCCCGGCAGGAAGTGGTTCTGCTTGTGCGGGTTGCGGTCGACCGTGTACTCGATGTAGTCGGAACGCACACCGGCATAGTTGAGCAGCGTGGCGGCCTTGGCGGGTGCACCGTAGGCGGCAATGCGCTTGCCCTGCTGGTGGGCATCCAGCACGAAGCGCAGCAGACTGCGCTTGCTGGCGCGGATGCGCTCTTCCAGGGCCAGGTACGGCTCCAGCGTGTCCAGGCCGGCGGCACGCTCGCGGGCCTCCATCTCGGCCACGCGCGGGCTGACGGGCTGGTTGCCGGTCTTGGCAGGCTGGCAGTACACCCGCAGCGAGCCACCGTGGTTGGGGATCTCTTCCACATCGAAGACCGACAGGCCGTGGTGGGCCAGGATGCGGCTGAAGGTGAGGAAGGAGTGGTAGCAGAAGTGCTCGTGGTAGATGTTGTCGAACTGGTTCTTCTGCAGCAGGTTCAGCACGTGGTGGAACTCGAACGTGGCCACGCCCTGCGGCTTGAGCAGGATGGAGAAGCCCGCCACGAAGTCGTTCAGGTCGGGCACGTGGGCCACCACGTTGTTGGCGGCCATCAGGTCGGCGGCATGGCCCATGTCGCGCAGCTTGCGGGCGCTTTCACGACCAAAGAACATCACCTCCATGGGGATGCCCAGCTTGCGGCCTTCCTCGGCCACGTTGGCGGCAGGCTCCACGCCCAGCACGGGCACGCCCTTGGGCAGGAACCAGCGCAGCAGGTAGCCGTCGTTGGCGGCGATCTCGACCACCTTGCTGTGGGCGCCCAGCTTGAAGCGCTCGGTCATGTCGTCGGCGTAGCGCTTGCCGTGGTCCAGCATGGCCTGCACATAGGACGAGAAGTAGGCGTAGTCCGAGAAGATGGCTTCACCGCTCTGGAACTCCTCCAGCTGCACCAGGAAGCAGTTGCTGCAGACATAGGCATGCAGCGGGAAGAACGGCTCCATCTTGTTGAGGTCTTCCGGCTTGCGGATGGCATTGGCCATGGGCGACATGCCCAGGTTGGCCACGGTGTGACGCAGCTGGGTACCGCAGAAACGGCACTTGGCGTGGGTGGCGGCCAGAGCGGCCAGATCCTTGCGATCGGCAACGGAAGAGGTTTGGGTTGCAGACATGGTGATGAAGGAGAGGAGAAAGACCGGCGAAGGTCACGACCACACGCGGTGGCTTCCAGGGTGAGCGGCGACCAGGCCCGGCGGGCCCTGATCACGATGCCTGCAACGTACCACACTGCCGGGAGAGCCGTCGACGACAGACTTGGCATTTGGCTTCTTCCGGGGGACGAAAGACGCCATTCGTCGGGAAAACACGGCAAATGTTCGGGTTCTGGCGATGTGAGGACTGCCCGGTTCCCGCGATGCGAACGTGGAAAGGCGCGGAAATGGGAAGGTGGCAGCCCGCACACAAAAGAAAACGGCGCCCGAAGGCGCCGTTTCCAGGATGCCGACCAGCGTGGCCGGCATCGTGAGGGATCGGACCGAAGGCCGATCAGAAGATGCTTTCGCGCACGAAGATCAGGTCGTCCGGACGGATCGGATCGTCGAGCTTGGGCTCCAGCACCTGGATGTTGCGGTCACCCACGCGACGGTGCAGGCGGATGCCACGGTCGGTACCACGCAGGGTCAGACCACCACCCTTGGCCACGGCCTGGGCCACGGTCATGCCGCGGTCAAGCACGTACTGGCCCGGACGCTGGACCTGGCCATAGACGTAGTAGTTGGGGGCCTTGTTGACGAAGATGGTGTCGCCGGCCTGCAGGACCACGTCCTTGCTCAGGTCGCCGGTGCTGAACATCTCGACCAGGTCGATTTCCAGACGCTGCGGACGGCCATTGCGGGTGGTCATGAGCAGCACGTTGTTGGAGCCGGTCTCATTGACGCCGCCCGCCACCGAGAGGATCTCGGACAGGCGCATGCCGGTGGTCTCCAGCGGGTAGCGGCCGGGGTTGGCCACGTTGCCCAGCACCGAGACCTGCTGGCTGCGGAACTGCAGCACGTTCAGGGTGACCTGCGGGTTCTGCAGGAAGCGGCCCTCACGCAGGCGGGTGGCGATGAGGTTCTCGGCCTGCTGCGGCGACAGGCCGGCCAGCTTGACCACGCCCAGCAGCGGGTAGGAGATGACGCCGCTTTCGGAGATACGTGCCTCGACGGTCAGATCCTGGGACTGGAAGACCTGGATGCGCAGCACGTCGCCCGGCCCGAGCAGGTAGTCACTGCGGGCGGTCTGGGCCACGGCCTGGGACGATGCCAGACCGATGGTGGCCAGGGCCATCAGCCCCAGCACGAACTTCTTGAAGCGAGAAAGAAACATGGATGCCGTCCTATGAAGGGAGATCAGCTTGCCCGAAGGGCTGCGAACGGAAAGGGGAGTTGCCCCGCGCAAGAATCAAACGCCCGGGCACGCCAAGCGGCCGACAGGCCGTGAACGCCGATTCTAGACCGGCCTTTGTGGCGCCAGCGTGAATGATATCCCTTGCTTTCGTAAGATTGTCCAGCAAAGGCGAGCTGACAGCAGGTGCAATGGGAAGGAGTGCCTGAAACGACCAGGCCCCGGGGGAAACCGGGGCCTGGTGACGTGGCCCGGGTCAGGCCCGGGCCGAAAGGCAGGGAAGGGTCAGAACTGAACCTTCAGGCCGACGCCGAAGACGTTGGCCTTGTAGTCGAGGTTGGCACGGTTGGAGTCGCGCTGCTCACGGGAGATGCTGGCCATCAGGAACATGTTGCGACGGAACTCGTAGTCAGCCTCGGCACCGACCATGTAGATCTTGTCCTTGCGCTCGACCTGGCCGGCAGCCAGCTGGTCACCCTTGTAGCGACGGTCGTAGAAGCGCAGGTACGGCTCGACGGTGATCTTGCCGGTGGCCTGGATGGTCGGGCTGAAGTTCAGCGACCAGGTGTCGGCGTAGGAGCCGGTCACGGCGTCGTCATCCGGCTCGATGGAGCGACCCAGCGAGGCGCGCATCTGCACTGCACCGCTGACGGCCCACTCGGTGTCGAAGCCGGCGGTCAGGCCACGGAAGTGGCGGTTGCCCTGGTCGTAGTCACGACGGGTGTAGCCGACGAAGCCGCCCAGGCTGCTGTCCTCGCTGGGACGATACTGGACGCGGGCCTGCAGCGAGTCCTCGTCGTAGTCGTTCTTGCGGCAGTTGTTGTTGCACAGCAGGGCGGAGCCGTCGTCACCATAGCGCTGGGCCGACTTGTACTCGCCGCTGGTGGCACGGTAGACCAGGTCGACCTCGATGCCGGTGCCCGGGGCATAGCGCACGCCGCCTTCGCCCGACTTCAGGTCATAGTCGGTGTCCTTGTAGACTTCCAGCGAGTTGCGGCTGCGGACGTAGTCGACGCCACCGATGACCGACCAGGCCGGCGTGAAGCGGAAGCCGGCGTTGAAGAACAGGTTCTGGGTGCTGATGTTGTTGCGGTCACCCGAGACGTTGGTGGTCTGGTTGTAGATACGGTCCTGCACCGTGGGCTGGCGGCGGTCCAGCTTGATGCCGGCACGGCCGAACAGCGGACGGCCCACGACCCAGTCCAGCGTGGAGCCGACGTTGTAGCCCACGTGGTCGAAATCGTCGTATTCCTTGTACTTGAAGCCCTCGACCTCGGCGTTGGCGCGCAGCCGCTGCTGGCTGATCAGGCGGTCGAACTCAATGCCCATGGCGCCCGTGAGGTAGGTGTCGCCTGCTTTCTTGTTGCTGTAGATGCCAGCCTGGGACTGGTTGTTCAGACGCAACATATTGCTATCGTGCGTAACACCGACGCGGCCGGTGAGCTTGATGACGTCAGCCTCGGCGTTGGGGGTCCAGTCCTGATCAGGCACTTCCAGCTGAGCCTGTGCCTGGGCAGCGCTGGCCGCCAGGCCACAGAAGATGGCTGCCACGGCAGCACTGGCTGCGCGCAGTGCCGGGCGCCGTGCGGCTTTTTTTTGTGTTCCGATGATTTCTTTCATGACTACCCTGTCTTAAAAAGCTCAGAATGGGGCATGGTACCGCCACCGACGGTCCTGCTCTGCTTCCACACTAATGCATTGAGCCGAACATGCCAAGCCCCCGACCCTTGCCGTGTGAACACTGCCCGGATTCCCAAAGCTGTTGCCTCTGTCGACGTCCCGATCCCGCCGGTTCCCGAGCCCTCGTTCGTGAACCCTGACACAGAAGCGCCAAACCGATTACCATCGGACGGCTGCCCCCAGCCGGCCGGTGTTGTATAAATAACCCCCAGCAGACTCCTGATCCGGGCTCGCCACATTCCCGGCGCCCCGGCAAGCGGTATGAACAGCCCCACCTTCGCTTCTTCCATCGTTCCCATCCGGACCGGCAATCGCAGCATCCTGTCGCTGGTCAAGTCAGTCATCGATCCCATCCTGGCCGTGGCCTGCCTGCTGGTGGTCACCGTGGCCGCCGGGCACCCCCTGCGCGCCCAGGAAATGGTGCTGGCCGTCCTCACCTTCGTGCTGAGCTACCCTGGCAGCGTCCCCTTCCGGGTCTACCAGGCCGGCTACCTGCGTCACCTGCTGGGCAGCTGGGGCCTGGTGGTGGGCCTGCTGCTGGTCTTCGGCCTGATGATCGACGCACTGCGACAGTTCGACCAGAACGTGCTGGCCACCTGGGTCATCGCCACCCCGGTCGTGCAGGCCGTCAGCCACTGGCTCTCGCCCATGCTGCTGCACAAGGTCATCTCCATGCGTCCCGAGCAGACCGCCATCGTGGTGGCGGCCAACAGCCTGGGCCGCACGCTGGCCCGGTCCATCCAGGACGACCCGCTGTCGCAGACGCGCATCATGGCCTTCTTCGACGACCGCACCCCGGACCGTCTGGGCGAGGTGACGGAAGCGCCGGTGGCCGGCGGCTTCAGCGCGGTGGCGCAGTTCGTGCGCGCCAACAAGATCGACCAGATCTTCATCGCCCTGCCCATGGCCTCGCAGCCGCGCATCCTGAAGCTGCTGGAAGACCTGCGTGACACCACGGCCTCCATCTACTTCGTGCCCGACATCTTCATGTTCGACCTGATCCAGGCACGGGTGGATTCGGTGGGCGGCCTGCCGGTGGTGGCCGTGTGCGAGACGCCGTTCTACGGCACCACGGGCGTGCTCAAGCGCCTGTCGGACATCGTCATCGCCTCCATCGCGCTGATCATCACGCTGCCCATCACGCTGACCATCGCGCTGGCCATCCGCCTCACGTCCAAGGGCCCCATCATCTTCAAGCAGCGCCGCTACGGCCTGGACGGCTCGGAGATCAACGTCTACAAGTTCCGCTCCATGCGGGTGCAGGAAAACGGCCCCGAAGTGCGCCAGGCCACCAAGAACGACGACCGCATCACGCCGGTGGGCCGCTTCCTGCGCAAGACCTCGCTGGACGAGCTGCCGCAGTTCTTCAACGTGCTGCAGGGCCGCATGAGCGTGGTCGGTCCCCGCCCCCACGCGGTGGCCCACAACGAGACCTACCGCAAGCTGATCAAGGGCTACATGATCCGCCACAAGGTCAAGCCCGGCATCACCGGCCTGGCCCAGGTCAACGGGGCGCGCGGCGAGACCGACACCATCGAGAAGATGGAGCTGCGCATCCGCTACGACCTGGAGTACCTGCGGCACTGGTCGCTGCGGCTGGACCTGAAGATCATCCTGAAGACCATCCTGGTGTCGTTCCGCGACCCGAACGCCTACTGAGACCGCGCAGGCATCACCCCCGAAGGCCCCGTCAGCTCCGGCTGTCGGGGCCTTTCCACAGAAGGCCGCGCATCCTGTCATCGAAACCCCGCCCTCCCGCGTTTTCTGCAGGAGCCGCAGGGGCTTGACAACCCACGACATTTTTGAAACAAAAAAAGCTGGCACTCCCCACGGTGAAGTGCTAGTATCTAACCCGCTAGTCATTTACAGGAAACAACTGCCACGATGACGACTCACTCCGTTGCACTTGCCACTCGCCAGACCGGTGTCGTTGCGCCTGCCGTTCCGTCACTGGGCAACCTGGACGCCTACATCTCTGCGGTCAATCGCATGCCCATGCTGTCCGCCGAGGAGGAGTCCAGCCTTGCGCGGCGTTTCAAGGAGCATCAGGACGTCGACGCTGCCCGCACGCTGGTGACTTCCCACCTGCGGCTGGTCGTGTCGGTGGCTCGCCAGTACCTGGGCTACGGTCTGCCGCATGCCGACCTCATCCAGGAAGGCAACATCGGCCTGATGAAAGCGGTCAAGCGTTTCGACCCCGATCGCTCGGTGCGTCTGGTGTCATTCGCGCTGCACTGGATCAAGGCCGAGATCCACGAGTACATCCTGAAGAACTGGCGGCTGGTGAAGGTGGCCACCACCAAGGCCCAGCGCAAGCTGTTCTTCAACCTGCGCTCGATGAAGAAGGACCTGGACACGCTGACGCCCGAGGCCGTGACCGACATCGCCGAACAGCTCAACGTCCGCGAGAAGGACGTGACCGAGATGGAAACGCGGATGACCGGCCACGAGATCGCGCTGGAGCCGCAGGGTGACGACGAGGAAGGCGCGGGCTTCGGTCCGGCCGCCTACCTGGCCGCCCCCGGCAGCGAGCCCACCGAGATCATCGAGGATCGGCAGCGCGACTGGCTGCAGACCGAAGGCCTGTCCAACGCGCTGGCCACGCTCGACGAGCGCAGCCGCAACATTGTGCAGTCGCGCTGGCTGCGTGATGAGGACGAAGGCGGGTCGCGCACGCTGCAGGACCTGGCCAACGAGTATGGCGTGTCGGCCGAGCGCATCCGCCAGATCGAGGCGCAGGCCATGAAGAAGATGAAGGCGGCGCTGGCCAGCTACGCCTGACGCGCCCTCGCCGGGGCCCCGGGCCCCGGCACGCACGCCGGGATTGATGGGTGTGCCGACAGTGGCGCGTCAGCCACAGCGCGGCGATAATAAGACAGTCCCAGTCTGGCAACGTCGGCCCGACGGACGCTCTGTCATCGCCGCTGAACGGCGCATACCGCATATCCCATGGCTCTCGTCATCGAAACCCGTTCCTCGCACGGGTCCGTCTCGCGCACCCATCTCCGGGCTGGCACCACCCGCGTCGTCGTGCGGCCGGGCGACACTTTCCGGCTCTATGACGAGGACACCGGCAAGGCGCCTGCCAAGGCCGTGGTCAAGCAGCTGGACAACAGCATTCTCGTCGACAACCTGGCCGACGGCGCCCAGGGGGCCGATCAACCGCAGGCCGTGGAACTGCTGGGCTTCTACAGCTCGTGCAGCGTCAGCTCGCCCTGCCATCTGGAACTTCCCGAAACGACGTCCGGCACGGTGGACATCACCCCGGCCACGGGCGCCATTGGCGCACTGTCGGACGGCTCGTTCGTGCTGGTGGATCTGGCCCAGACCAGCGGTGCGGCCGCAGGCGCAGCCGCCACGAAGGGGCTGGAGGGTGCCACCCCCGCAGTCGCAGCGGGCGCAGATCATGCCGCCGAATCCGGCCCCCTGCTGTCCGAATCTGCCCGCCCGGTGATCTATGGCCTGGGCGGCGCAGCCGTGCTGGGCCTGGCACTGGCTGGCGGGGGCGGCGGTGGTGGCGGGGGCGGTGAAGCCCCGGTTGCCAATACGACTGCGACCCCTGCCCTGCCGCCCACCACACCCGCAACACCCGCCGCCCCTGCGGCACCCACCACGCCGACGGTACCGCCGTCGGTCACGGACCCCAGCTTCACGGTGACGCATTCGTCGGTGGCCAAGGGCAAGGTGCCCACGCTGACGGGCACGGGCACCGCCGGCGGCACGGTGAAGATCGACGTGCATGCCGGCGGCGGCGCAGCGGTGGACGCCAGCTATACCGTGCCGGTAGGGGCTGACGGCAAGTGGTCGGCCAACCTGGCCACGCTGAAGCCCACCACGGGCGCCCTGCCCGCGGGCGGGCTGAGCACGGCCACCAGCCTGTCGCTGACCGAGACGGTGAACGGCAAGACGGCCACGATGCCCGATTTCAAGCTGACGGCCGACGACACGCCCCCGACGGCCCCCACGATCTCGCCGGTCGGTACGGATGGCCTGCTGGGCGCCGCTGCTGTCGGCAAGCCGCTGGCGGTCTCGGGCCACGGTGAGGCCAACAGCCTGATCAAGCTGACGCTGGGCGCGCAGAGCCTGGAAACGGTGGTGGGCGCGGACGGCACCTGGGCGGTGACGCTGCCGGCCAATGCCCTGCCCGCCACGGGCAACGCCACCCTGTCAGTCACGGCCAGCGACCTGGCCGGCAACGTCTCCACCGCCACCACGCAGACGCTGACCGTCGACACCACGCCGCCCCCGGCACCGACGATCCAGTTCACCGGCGGCACCGACAACTATGTGAACGCCGCCGAGAAGGCTGCCGGCGTGACGCTGGCCGGCACGGCCGAAGCCGACAGCACGGTGAAGGTGACGGTCGGCACCGTATCGCATGACGCCAAGGCCGGCGCCGACGGCAAGTGGAGCGTGGCCTTTGCCGGTGCCGAACTGCCGGCTGACGGCACCCATCTGGTGACGGCCGTGGCCACCGACAAGGCAGGCAACGCCTCCGCACCCAGCGCCGGAACGCCCATGGTGGTGGACACCAAGCCCCCGGTGCTGACCGACACGCACGCCGGCGGCACGGATCGCGTGCTGAGCGGGGTCCCCTTCCTGATCACGGGCAAGACCGAAGCTGGTGCCTCGGTGCAGGTGGAGTTCACGCTGGCCGACGGCAGCAAGCAGGTCCAGACGGCCGTGGTGACCGACACCGGCCCGGACTCGGCCAACTGGACCCTGCCGACACCGATCGTGGCGCAGGGCAACCCCATCGGCGCCAAGCAGACCACGATCCACATCACGGCCACCGACAAGGCCGGCAACGTCTCTGCCGTGGATCACACCTTCGCGATCATGTCGCAGAGCTTCCCGTTCGGAACGGCTCCAGCGGGCAGCAACACGCTGTCCCTGAAGGCACTGACGACCGGATCGGAAGGCGACGCCATCCAGAAGGCCCAGGCCTCGACCGGTGATGCGCTCTCGTTACCACTGGCACAGACCGAGCCCTCTTCGACGCCGCTGCCGGCCACCGCCAGTGCTGCATCGTCAATCGCGCCCAGCAGCGCGCAGCAGCTCTCCTTGCTGCTTTCGCAGGACGAGCTGCAGCAGGGGCTAGCGCACCTCTGAACCCTGATGCCCGGCGGTTTCTTCCGCCGGGCGGTGGGGCACATGGCGGGACGTAAAAGGAGACCGTGGTCCGGCCCGCAGGTGCGCACACGTAACAAGCCGTCACGAGACGCACACAAAAAATGCGGTTTGTGCATGCCACAATGACCTGTTTCAATACACCTTTTTTTGACGAATGGTCGAATCCGGCCGCCGGACTGCATCCGATGTCTCATTGAAGCGTCGGTTTGCATGACACTCGGCGACACCGGGCCATGTATTCGCCCCCTGGGCACCTCATGAACGGGTGCCAGGCGGCCATGTCGGAACCGCCCGGCCCGGCCTTCGTCAGACCACAGGACGGAAGACAGGATCATGGCAGCAAGACTGAACATCCAGCGCACGGGTGACGGCGGGGTCGAGCAGCTCCAGCTCAAGCCCGGCAACAACAAGCTCAGGGTCGTGCCCGGGCGCACCTTCAACCTGCAGGATCCGGACGGCCAGCCGATTGATCCGTCCCAGCTTCGCGTGCTGCAGGTGGACAACGACCTGATCATCGAGAACATCCCGGTGGAAGGCAGCACCGAAACGGCCTCGGTGACACTGGAAGGCTACTACCAGGTGTGCAGCGCCACTGACCGTTGCACGGTCAGCGTGGGCGGTGAAGACGCCGCCGTCGCCCAGGGTGCCGAAGGCCAGGAGAATCTGGGCACCACCGAGAACAGCCAGGCCACGGTGCTGGCAGACGTGAGCACCAAGCCCCTGGGCGCGCTCTCGGACGGCACCTTCGTGCTGTACGACACCGGCTTCCAGGCCCCCGAGCAACCAGCCACCGAGGATTTCCCCATCCGTCCCGTGCTGTACGGTGCAGGCGGTCTGGCCGTGGTGGCCCTGGCCGCCGGTGGTGGTGGCGGCGGCGGTGATCCCTCCGGCGCCCCCAACCTGGGCGACGTGCCACTGGCGCTGAAGTCGGCCACCTCGTTCAACAACCGCTTCCCCACCATTTCCGGCACGGCCAAGCCCGGTACCGTGGTGACCCTGCGCCTGGACACCGACAACGACCAGCGCGAGAACGTCACCTACTCCGCCACGGCCGACGCCAACGGCAACTGGAGCGTGAACCTGCAGTCCGCCAAGCCCGCTACCGGCAACCTGCCGGCCACCGGCCTGTCGGACAGCAACACGCTGGAAGTGTCGGGCGCGCTGGATGGCGTGCAGGGTGCCGCGCTGCCCGTGGTGACGCTCACCTATGACAACACCCCGCCGGCCAGCGCCGAGATCGCCGCAGTGAGCGGTGACAACATCATCACCGCCGCCGAGAAGACGGCCGGCGTGGCGGTTTCCGGCACGGCCGAAGCCAACGGCACGGTCGAACTCAAGATCGGCGGCACCACCAAGCTGGTGGCCGTGGATGCCGAGGGCAAGTGGAACACCACGCTGTCTGCCGCCGAACTGCCGGCCGCCGACGGCCAGTACCCGCTGACGGCCACGGCCATCGACGCAGCCGGCAACCGCGGTCCGGCCGCCACCTCCTCGGTCACGCTGCACACCAACAGCAAGGCCCCCGTCATCGGCAGCATTGCCAGCGATGACATCATCAATGCCGCCGAGGCGGCTGCCGGCGTGAAGCTGCAGGGTTCGGCCGAGGCCGGCTCGAAAGTGGAGCTGACCTTCGGCACCAACAAGGTGGCAGCCACCGCCGACGCCAACGGCCACTGGGAAGTGACGGCACCAGCCACCGGCATCGCCGACGGCAAGTACACGCTGACGGCCGCCGTGACCTCGCCAGCCGGCGGCACGGCTTCGGCCACCCGCGCCTTCACCGTGGACAAGACGGCACCGGCCAAGGCCACCAACATCAAGCTGGACGGTGGCGACAACGTCATCACCGCCGCCGAGGCACGGGACGGCGTGCACTTCACCGGCAACGCCGAAGCGGGCTCCAAGGTCTCGGTGACCTGGAACGGCCACACCCACACCGGTACTGTCGGCAGCAACGGCAGCTGGGACGTGCAGTTCGTGCCCTCCGAGCTGCCCAAGCCCGCCGCCGGTGCCACCGCCAGCAGCACCTACCAGGTGACGGTGACGGACGCTGCCGGCAACACCAGCGGGGCAGATAGCCACGCCGTGACGGTGCAGGGTGCCCCGGCACCGACCATCGCGCCGTCGCCGTCCGCACCTGCGCCGGCCACGCCAGCTCCCGCGGCGCCAACCACACCCGCACAGCCCCCTGCCTCGCCCAGCCCGGCACCGGCCACACCCACCAATCCGGACACCAACACGGGCGACACCTCGGCACCGCCAGCCACCAACCCGTCACCTGCCCCAGCGCCTGCCAATCCAGGCGCAGGCGATACCACGGCACCGGCACCCGCCAATCCGTCACCCGCTCCAGCGCCCTCCACGCCTGCGAATCCGGGCACGGGTGACACCACGACGCCTGCCCCCGCCAACCCATCGCCCACCGCTCCACCCGCGGCCAACCCTGCGCCCACCACGCCGCCAACCGCCGACACGCCTGATCCCGCGACGCCGCCAGCCGCCACCCCGCCAGCTGCATCGCCCTCGGCCCCACCTGCGACGCCGGGTGCGACCGGCGCCAACGACACCGTGACCCCGACCGACGGGACCACGACCGGCGCGACTGCAGGCGCCGCAGCACCGGCTGCCGACGCGGCCACCGACGCGACCAACTCGTCGACCACGACCACGACGACAACCACGACCAGCCCGCCAGCAGCCCCCGCAGCGACCCCGGCAGGCTCCCCGGCCGCTGGTGCTGCCGCCAGCAGCAGTGCCCCGACACGCTCGCTGGCCACCAAGTCGCTGACCGACACGGATGATTCCACGGACACGTCGAGCACGTCGCAAAAGAGCCTGACCCTGGACGATCTGACCAGCAGCAGCGCCGAGGAGTCGCTTTCCAGCGCCCCCGCAGCCGCCCCCACGCCGACGGCGCCGCCGCCGGCACCAGTCAGCACCACGGCCACCGTGGATTCGCTGGTGGGCACGCAGCCCTGGGATCATCACCCCACGGTATGACGCCAACGGGAACGGCCCAGGCCGTTCCCCCGCCGTCTCACCAGGCCCGCCTCATGGCGGGCTTTTTTCTGTCTGCCATCCCGCTGTCTGGCATCCCGCCGATGATGACTGGCCAGCCCGCTCAGCCCGATGGCTCACCCGACAGGTGAGATCGTCTGTAAAAAACAACGACTGCCGCTTTACCTGACACTTGAACTCGCAATCTATCCCTGTCGGCGCGTAGGACATGTGGGCGGATGTAAACCGTTTTGATAGGCTTGCAAGATAAGGATACATCCCTACGGAACGAGCATCATGGCAGCACGATTCGAGATCTATCGGACGCAGGACGGCGGTGTGGAACAGCTGCGGCTCAGGCCCGGCGAGAACCGGGTTCGGGTGCTGCCCGGGCGACAGTTCCGGCTACAGGATTCCAACCTGGACGCCGAACAGCTGCGAGTCCTGCAGGTGGACAGCGATCTGGTGATCGAGAACGTGCCGCTGGACGGCGATGCCGGCACCGCCTCAGTGATTCTGGAAGGCTACTACCGCATCTGCAGCGCCTCGGACCAGTGTGCCGTGACGGCCGGTGGCGACGAGACTGTGAGCATTCCGGACGCGGCAGAAGGTGCCGGGGGCGCCGTACTGCTGGCCGACGTGAACACCAAGCCGCTGGGCGCGCTGAACGACGGCACCTTCGTGCTGTATGACCCCAAGTTCGAGGCCCCCATCCTGCCCGTGCTGGGTGACGTGCCCACCAAGCCGCTGCTGTACGGCCTGGGCGGCGCGGCCGTGCTGGGCCTGGCCGCAGCCGGTGGTGGTGGCGGGGGCGGCGGCGATGGTCAGGCGCCCCAGGGCAACATCTCGCTCACGCTCAAATCCGCCACCTACTTCAACACGCGCTTCCCCGTGCTGAACGGCACGGCCGAACCCGGCTCCGAAGTGCAGGTGCGCATCGACACTGATGGCGACCAGCACGCCAACGTCACCTACACCACCAAGGCCGACGAAAACGGCAACTGGGCGGTAGACCTGAAGACCGCCACGCCCAGCAGCGGCACGCTGCCCGCCACCGGCCTGTCGGACACCAACAGCCTGGAAGTGGTGGGTTCCAACAAGGGCGTGCAGAGCACCCTGCCGCTGACCACGCTGCACTTCGACGACACGCCGCCGGCCAGCGCCGAAGTGGCGTCCGTGGCCGGTGACAACATCATCACTGCCCCGGAAAAGGCCGCAGGCGTTGCCATCAGTGGCACGGCCGAGGCCAACGGTTCGGTGGAACTCAAGCTGGGCACGGTGACCCGCCTGGTGGCCGTGGACGCCAACGGCAACTGGAGCACCACGCTGCAAGCCGATGACCTGCCCGCTGCCGATGGCTCCTACACGCTGAGCGCGACCGCCATTGATGCCGCCGGCAACCGCGCGCCGGAAGTGACCAGCAAGGTCATCATGAACACCACCGGCACCGCCGCCATCATCGGCACCATCAGCGAAGACGGCTACGTCAACGCCAAGGAAGCGGCTGCGCCGGTGAAGGTGATGGGTACGGCCGCGCCCAACAGCAAGGTTGCGCTGTGGCTGACCGACGAGAAGAACCCGCTGGCCGAGGTCCAGGCTGATGCCAACGGCAAGTGGGAAGCGGGCGTGCCGCTACCGGCAGGGCTTGCCGACGGCAAGCATGCGCTGTCGGTCACCACCACCAACGCCCAGGGCAACACCGCCACCAGCAAGGCCGAGTTCACGCTGGACAAGACGCCGCCCGCACCGGCTGCCAACCTGAAGCTGGAAGGAAACGACACCACCATCACCAGCCTCGAAGCCAAGAACGGCGTGAGCCTGAGCGGCACGGGCGAAGCCGGCACCAAGGTGACGGTCTCCATCGGTGGCGGCAAGACGCAGACCGCCACGGTGGGCGCCAACGGCGGCTGGAAGGTGGAATTCAAGGAAGGCGATCTGCCCATGCCCGGCCAGGGGAACAGCACCAACACGGCCTTCAACGTGGTGCTGCAGGACAAGGCCGGCAACGACAGTGCCGTTGCCACCCAGAACGTGACGCTGCAGGGCCCGCTGAGACCGCTGTCCACCCCCCTCATCAGCACGATTGCCGGCGATGACATCATCAACGCCGCCGAGGCCCAAGGTGCCGTATCGGTATCCGGCATTGCCGACGCGGGCTCGATCGTCCATGTCAAGCTGGGCAGCAGCACGGACACGGTCACGGCCGGCATCAATGGCGCCTGGACCGCCCAGTTGACGAACCTGTCCAAGGTACCCGACGGCAGCTACGACGTGACGGCAGTCGCCTCGCAGCCAGGGCGCGCAAACTCGGTCGCCGCCGCGCACAAGGTCACCCTCGACAAGACCGCTCCGGGTCAGCCCACCAACATCAAGACCAACGGTGGCGACACCACCATCAGCGCTGAAGAGGCCAAGACCGGCAAGATCACCTTCACGGGCGATACGCCGACCGGCGCCCAGAATGCCGATACGGTGACCGTGACCTGGAACGGAGTGTCGAAACCGGGCACCGTCACCAACGGCAAATGGAGCGTGGACTTCGATTCGGTGCCCTCGGTACCGGCCGGCCAGGCCAGCACCACGGCCGACGTGACTGTGGTGGCCCACGACAAGGCGGGCAACAACAGCACCACCGCCAAGCAGACCATCACGGTGCAGAACAGCGCCTTGCCATCCTTGGCCCCGACATTCGACCCCGTCGCCCAGGACGATATCGTCAATAAGGCCGAGGCGGGTAGCGTGAACATCTCGGGTACGGCGGCGCCCAACGCCACGCTCCAAGTGGTCATCGGCACTCGGCCCCCTCAGTCCGTGACGGCCGATGGCCAGGGCAAGTGGATCATTGAGGGCCTCAACATGAGTGGGCTGCCCGACGGCAAGTACATCATGTCGGCAACCGCCACTGCTCCGGGGGGCACGACGTCGGCTCCCGCCAACCACGAGTTCACGGTCGACAAGACACCGCCCAGTTTGCATTTCTCCGGTTTCGCAAAGACTCAGACCATCGCACCTGAAGCTGCGAAGGGCGACTTGACCTTCCGTGGCTCGTCGGGGGAGGCTAACACCACGCTGTCGGCCACCTGGAACGGCAAGCCCGTCCCCATCAGCCACACGGTGGGTTCATTCTGGAGGGTCACGGTTCCTGCCGCCGACATTCCCCCCGCGCCCGCCAATGGCACGGCCAAAGCCGCGCTGGTCGTGACTTCCACCGACAAGGCCGGCAACACGGCCGAGACCACGCTGGACGTGACGATCCAGGGTGCACCGGCCGTCACGCGCCAGACCACCGTGAACGGCAAGGTCGCAAATGACGACGTGATCAACGCCGTGGAAGCCAATGGCGTGGAAGTGTCGGGCACGGCCGAGCCCAACTCCGACATCCGCGTGCAGGTGCCGGGCACGAAGGTTGCGACCACCGTCCGGTCCGGCGCCGATGGCCTCTGGAAAGCGGCCCTGAACTTCACTGGTCTGCAGGATGGCCAACATACCATCGAGGCCACCGCCTCCCAGCCTGGCAGCACCTCGACATCCGTGGGCACCCACACGGTCACGCTGGCCAAGACCCCACCGGCCAAACCCACCAACCTGCAGTTCGACGGCCACGCCAGCAAGGTCATCACAGGGGCGGAAGCCACCGATGGCGTCACCGTCACGGGCGATGTAGCACCGGGATCGAAGGTGCAGGTCCAGCTGGGCACAACCACTCGGCCGGCAGACGTCGACGCTGCCGGGCACTTCTCGGCCACGCTGCCGGCCCCAGCCGTCACCCCGGGTGGCTCGCAGCCCTATTCGGTCACCGTGACGGTGGCCGATGCCGCCGGCAATAAGCCGCAAAGCTGGGCCGAACGGATCGAGGTGCAAGGCCCCGCCCTGAAGCCGGCAACGCCGGTGCCCGCCGCCGTCACAACGGCGGCACTCACGCCCGCCACTCCGGACGCAGATGCCGACGCGGCAGGCGGTGCCGCGGCGCAACCGGCCACACCCACCACACCTGCAGCGGCGCCCGCAGCGGATGCGGCCGCCCAGCCCACTACCCCGGCAGCGCAGCCGTCCGCCCTCGGCATCGCCGCGGGGGATACCCTGGGCAAATCGCTGGCCACGGCCAAGGCGCTGCCCAGCCATCAGGGCAGCCGCCTGTCTCTGAACGAGCTGCTGGACCAGAGCGAGACGCTGTCGCTGCCGGGTGAGGCATCCAGCGCCGGGTCGAATGCCGCCACATCGGCTGCCGGCAGCACGGCAGGCACGGGGACGCCCCCCGCCGCAGCGGCCGCTACGGACGTGGCGACGGCCGTGGAGTCCAGCGCCACCGCACTGAGCAGCACGGCCACGGTGAACACGCTGCTGGGCACCCAGCAGCCGTGGGAAACGACGCACCCTGCGCTCTGAAGGCCCTGAAAAGCCCGGAAAAAAGCCCCCCGCCCGGTAGCAACGGGCGGGGGGCTTTTGCGTTCAGCGTGTCGTGCGCGGGTTCAGGGCGTCGCCCGCCGCCCCTGACCTTCCTGTCTCAACCCACCAGAATGTCCACCCGGCGGGCGCGCTGCAGCGTGGCCTTGTCGGCGCGGACCTTGGTGCGGGGGGAGGTCTTGCCGGCACCCACCACCGTGATGCGGGCCGAGGAGAAGCCCCCTTCGCTGATGGCGCCTGCCACGGCACGCGCACGGCGCTCGGACAGGGTCTTGTTGTAGGCGGCGGAGTAGCGCGGATCGGCGTAGCCGGTGACACGCACCCAGGCGGTGCGGCCCAGGCAGGCGCCCAGCTGCTGCAGGCGGCGCGTCTCGGCCGGCGACAGGCTGGAACTGCCCGACTTGAAGAAGATCGGCGCGGACAGTTGCTTCAGCGACCGCGGGCAGCTTCCGGCTGCAACGGTGCGCAGGTTGCGGCTGTCGGTAGCGGCCTGGCGGGTATCGCGCGCGTTGCGGCTGTCGCGGCTGTTGCGGGCATCTCGTGCCTTGGTGGCAGCATTGCGTGCATCGGCAGCCTTCTGCGCGTCGGCCTGGGCACGGGCGTCCCGTCCTGCCAGGCGGTTGGCATCGGCCAGACGCTGGGCACCCTGGGCTGCTGCACCGGCGGCAGCCAGACGGGATGCTCCGGCAGCGCCTGCCTCATCACGGGCCAGCACGCGGTAACCGTTGGGGACTTGGGCGCGGATCAGCTCCAGCGTTTCGCGGCCCTGGGCGGGCGTCTGGGCACCGCCAAACACTTCCACCACGTCGCTGCGCACACGCAGTTCGCTGATGTTGCGTTCACGGACCAGGGCCACCAGGGCGGTCAGCTGCGGCTCCCAGCGGGCAGCGGCATGACCATCGATGTGGCGCAGGCGCAGACTGCCCTCGACGGGCTCGCCCCGGGCGCCCAGGCGAATGGCATTCATCCACTGGTTGCGGGTGTCGTCGTCGGGCACTTCGCCCGCCAGGCGGATGCCACCTGCCGGATCGTGCGCCAGCGAGAAGCTCGGCGGACCGGGCAGCTCAATCATCGCGTCGCCCGTGGCGGGCCTGGGTGGCTGATCATCGTCCTCGGGGGCCATCACCGATTCCCCAGCGGGAACGGCCGGGCCTGCCTGGCTGTCGGCCATGGCATCGGCCGGTGTCCCGTTCGTGGCGGCAACGCCGGCCGACAATGCGGCAGCCTTGTCCTGCGGAGCATTGTCCTTCGAGACAGGGGCCGCCCGGCGGTCATCCGACGGGCCGGCGCCCTGGACATTGGCCTGCCGCCCTGCGCCCTGCCCATCCTGGCCCTGCGCCGATCCGGCTGCCTGGGCAGCCTGCCTGCCCAGAGGCAGCTCGATGGATTCCGTATGCGTGTTGCCGGAGGCGGAGGCAAGCTGCTGCTGCGCCTCGTGCTGGGCATCGCCCTCGCCCTCCTGCACGCCGAACAGCGTCAGCAGCAGGACGAACAGCAACAGGACGCCCACTTTCAGCGAGGTGAAGCGGCGCACGGACTCGGGCGGATGCAGTGGCGAAGGTGATGGCATGGCGTTCCTGCGTCAGGGGCGAGTCGAGGGCGGACAGATCGGAGCGGTCAGGGCCTGTGGGCCTGGCCGTAGGGGTGGCTTTCCGGCGGGGTGCCGGCAGGGTCGGCCGCGGCTGTGTGTCCGGAGGAGCCGGACGCATGCTCGGACAGCACGTGGGCGTCGGAGACATCGCCTCCAGAGCGCCAGCCCTGCTCGTGCTGCTCCGCGTCGACCACTTCGGCCACGACGTGCTCGACCGTCCGCTCGCGGCGCGGGTTGACGAAGACGGAAGCCAGTCCCTCGTCGGCTTCAGCCTCGTATTCATCACCGGCGTCCGATCCCCAGACCATGGCTTCCTGGTCCAGCGTGGACTCGGCGGTCTCGGCGCCTTCGTCGTCGGCAGCGTGCGCATCATGCGCGGTCTGCGCCTCGCCGGCGGCTGCATCGTCACCCGACTGCACCGTGGCTTCAGCAGCTTCCGTCGAAACGGTCTCGGAGGCCTCATCGGCCGACGTGTCCTGCGCCGTGGCGCCCATGGCAGCCACCGTGCCTACGGCGACACCCGCGGCTGCAGCCACCCCGGCGGCAGCCGTTTCCGCCACCGGCGTTTCGGCGGCAGGCATCTCAGCTGCCTGCTGGGCAGCTTCCTGCGTATCGTTGGCCTGGGGGGCACCCGGCCGGCGGCGCATGGCAGCCAGCAGCCCTGCGGCCACGTTCTCGCGCTTCTCGCCCTTCAGCTCGGCCTGCAGCTCGTCCAGTGCCACCCAGTCCTCGGCCAGGAACAGGCCGGCCTGCTCGGCCCAGCTGAGCGGGTTGGCCAGTGCATAGCGCGGACCAGCAGCTTCCATCAGGCGGGTAAGTTCACCCATGGAGGTCTCGGCCAAGCGCTCGAAGGTGCGGATGCCGGCCTGGTTGAGCAGCTCGACGGTGCGGTCATCGATGCCCACCAGCGCCTGCAGACGGTCACGCCCTTCGGCGGTGCGATAGTGCTGCTTCAGCAGGTGCTTGACGGCCTCGTAGCCGGCCGCGTCATTGGCAATGCGGTTGGCGTGGTAATTGACGGAAGCCTCGCGGTCGGCCACATCATGCTCGCGGGACAGGATGCGCCCTTCCCAGCTCTGCATGGCTTCCTCGCGGTTGCTGACCACCGCCACGCGGCGTGCCAGCTCGGCCTCGGTGCTTTCCAGCGTGTCCAGGCGGCGGTTGTAATTCACTTCCTTGGAACGCAGCTGCTCGCCACGGGCCGCGATTTCCTTTTCGCGCTCGTTCAGCGTCAGGCCCATGCGGTCCAGGTCGGCACGGCGCTTCTCGATGGCCTGCTCCACGCGGGACAGATCGTCGGAGCGCTCTTCCACACGGCGAGCCTGCTGCAGCAGCTCGGCATCACGGCTGGCCAGCGAGGCCTGCAGATCGGCCATTTCCTTTTCACGCAGGCGCAGCGTGGCCTGGCGATGACCCAGCTCGGTCTGCTGGGCCAGCAGCACGCTTTCCTGCTGGGCCAGGGCCTCGGCCTCTTCTTGCGCCTTCTTGCGCCAGTACAGGAAGTCGATGGCGAATTCGATGGCCCAGCCGATCAGCAGACCAAGGACGAGCCAACCCAGTGCGTTCATGCGAAAGAGCCTCCGGACCCGTGCGATGCGTGTGGCACGGGCTTCAGGTGGAAACGAAACGGTCGAGAGGACGCCGGCATCAGGCCGCCAGCAACTGCTTCAGGTCGCTGACCACGTTATCGACGGGGTCAGTGTAGCGCACCAGCAGGCGCAGCTTGCCGGTCTTGTCGATGACATAGGACGCGGCCGTATGATCGAGCGTGTAGCTGGAACCGTCCTGATTGGGCACCTTCTGGAAGAAGACGCGGAATTCGCGCGCCACCTTCTTGGTGGCCGCCATGTCGCCGCGCAGGGCGATGAAGGACGGGTCGAAGGAATGCACGTAGGCCGGCAGCACCTCGGCCGTGTCGCGCTCGGGATCCAGCGTGACGAACACCACGTCCAGCCGCTTGCCGTCCGGGCCCAGTGCGTCCCTGATTTCCTTGGCCTTCAGCAGCGTGGTGGGGCAGATGTCCGGGCACTGCGTGAAGCCGAAGAACAGCAGCACCACGTGGTCCTTGAAGCTGGCCAGCGTCACGGGCTTGCCGGTGCTGACATCGGTCAGCGACAGCTCGTTGCCGTAGTCGGCGCCGCCCAGGTCGGTGGACTTGAACGTCATGCCCTTCTCTTTCGAGCAGGCAGCCAGACTGCCCATCAGGGCGCCGCCCCCCAGCCACAGGGCTGCGGCCGGCACGGACGACAGCACACGCCGCCGCGACAGGTGCGGCGTGCCCAAGGCGTGATCGACGGATAGGGGAAGACGACCGGGAGAGGACTCAGGTGATTTCATGACCATGGAGGGTGACCAGGCGGCTTGCGAAGGAGAGGGATGCCCGGGCATGGACACGCGCCCATGCCGGCATGATGCGGGCCCTGTCGACATCGCGGAACAGGGGCCGGATGCGAACCGCCGGCCACCTCGACGCTGCAAGCGACAAATATTAACGCAGGAAGGCGGTCACCACGGAAATTGTGAAGACCGCGTTGCAGGCAGCGCGCCTGCCCACGGGGCGCGACGCCTCCTCAGCCGGGATGGGCGCCCCGGCGAAGGATGTTGATGGGCGCCAGCCCGTCGGCCCGCGCCTTCTGCGCCGGCACCCAGGCATGACCGAACACCAGCTCCACCGTGAGCGCAGGCACGCCCGCCTCCGGCGCCGCCGGAAAACCCATTCCGGCCAGATCCGCCTGCAGCGAAGCCGTGGATTCATAGGCCAGCTGGATGTGTTCGGTGTCCATCACCGGCGCATCGAAGCCGGTCTCCACCATGGCATCGCCCCAGTCGTGCATGTCCTGCAGCGACGGCCACTGCCCTTGCGCCCCGTGCTGCCCCAGATTCTGTGCCGACGAATCCGGCACCAGCGCACGCAGCTCGCGGCAGGTATCCACCCCCAGGGCCGAGAACACCAGAAGCCCATGCGGCTTCAGCACCCGATAGCACTCCTTCAGCACCGCCAGCGGATCGTCGAACCAGTGGAACACCAGGTTCGACCAGACCACCTGCACACTGTTGGCCGGCAGCGGCAGCCGATGCGCATCGGCCGCGATCCAGTGCGGCGGACGGGTCTGGGGCTTCTCGCGCACCCGGATGCGCGCCAGCAGCCCCTGCAGGCCGCGCCGCGCCCGCATGTCCAGCCGGTGCTGCTCGATGAGCGGCTGCTCGGCCATGTCCAGCGCCAGCACCTGCGCCTCCGGAAAACGCCGGGCCAGAACCGGCAGCGACCGGCCCAGACCGCAGCCCAGATCCAGCACCGTCTCCACGCCGTCCAGACGCATCGGCTCCAGCCGCTCGTCCAGCCGACGCTCCACCTCGGCCAGCAGAAAATCTGCCCGCTGGGCGCCCGAACGCTTTTCATTGAACGACCGGCGCAAGGCGGCACGGTCCAGACCGACTGGCTTAAGCATGTCGGCGAGTATAGAAGAGGATGCGCGGCGGATGGGGGGCGTTTGGATAGGATGGAACCAAGAGCCCCCGGTGTCATTCCATCCTTGCCTTCTCAATGGACATGCCAGCCTCTCCTCATGCCGTGATCTGGCAGCAAGGCCGCCACTGGCTGGGCCAGCTGACCGCCCGGCTGCTGCCCCGCGCCTGCCTGCTGTGCGAAGCACCCTGCCTGGACCAGCCGCTGTGCGCGCACTGCCGGGAGGCGCTGCCGGGGCGTGGGCGCCTGCGGTGCCCGCGCTGTGCGCTGCCCCTTTCTGCGCGGCCCCTTTCAGCAGATTCAACCAGCCCCGCCCTGCCATGCCCCCAGTGCCAGCAACACCCGCTGGCGCTGACCGCCACCTTTGCGCTGGCCGATTATCTGCCGCCGCTGGACCGGACGCTGGTCGCCCTGAAATTCGGCCAGCAACTGCAACTGGCTCGCCCCCTGGGCGGGCTGCTGATGGAGCACCTGCTGGCTAATCCCGCCCAGCCGCTGCAACAGGTGGACGCGCTGGTGCCGATTCCACTGTCCGGCCCGCGCCTGGCCGAACGCGGCTTCAACCAGAGCCTGCAACTGGCCCGCGGCATGCGCGCCCACGCCCCCAGCACCTGCCCACCCATCCGCACCGACTGGCTGCTGCGCATGCGCGACACCGCCCGCCAGTCCAGCCTGCCCCGCGCCCAACGTCAGAAGAACCTGCGCGGCGCCTTCAGCGTGCCGGACCCCAAGCGCGTGTCCGGCCAGCACCTGGCCCTGGTGGATGACGTGATGACCAGCGGCAACACACTGAACGAAGCCGCCCAGACCCTGCTGGCCGCCGGCGCAGCCTCGGTCATGGCGCTGGTGGTGGCGCGCACGCCGTAGGCCGTTGGCGGTGGGCGGTTGGCGGTTGGCGGTTGGCGGTTGGCGGTTGGCGGTAGGTGGTAGGCGGTAGGTGGTAGGCGGTAGGTGGTAGGTGGTAGGTGGTAGGTGGTAGGTGGTAGGCCAACGCATGCTGTCCCATGAGGGGGCGACGCGCGCCGTAGCCCCGGGACACGCCGGCCCATGACGGGCGACACGCGCCGAATCCGACCTATCATCCTGCATGAGGGGGCGGTGAAGCGCCTGAGGCGCTGAACCGACCGAAACTTCTGAGCGAAGAAACCCGAAACAGCGTCATTATTCAGAATCATGAATTCTGATCGCTTCAAATATGACGGCCCAAGACCCGTTTCGGCCCTAATCGCTGTGAAATTACGGTGCCGAAACAGCACCAAAAGCACCCCAGCCCCAGAACCGGCCCCCAACACCATCCATCCTTCAGACCCAGCCACCGTGTTCCACGTCGTCCTTGTCCAGCCCGAAATCCCGCCCAACACCGGCAACGTCATCCGCCTGTGCGCCAACACCGGCTGCGCCCTGCACCTCATCGAACCGCTGGGCTTTCCCATCGACCACGCCAAGATGCGCCGCGCGGGGCTGGATTATCATGAATTCACGGCCATAACCGTGCACAAGAACTGGGCAGCCTTCCTGGACAGCATGCGGGCTTCCATGGCCGCAGCATCCGGCTCTTACCCGCAGGCCGCGCCCAGCCAGACACCCCACAGCAACGCGCGACAAATCCCCTTCTCCGGCCGCCTGTACGGCCTGAGCACCAGCGGCCACAAAAGCCCCTACGACCATCGCTTCCTGCCCGGAGACTGCCTGGTCTTTGGCCGCGAGACCTCCGGCCTGCCCGACGACGTGCAGGACAGCCTGGGCACCGACCACCTGCTGCGCCTGCCCATGCGCCCCCACAACCGCAGCCTGAACCTGTCCAACGCAGTGGCCGTGACCGTCTTCGAGGCATGGCGGCAGCAGGGGTTTGAGGGGGCGGCGCTATGACGTACGCGGCCGTATCAATAACAAGACTAGCGGCCGACGCACAGCCTAGTATCAGGCTGGAAGCAATGCGGCCATCCCCTGCCGCGTCATGTCTCCCCGCCCGGCCAACAACCCTTCAATAGAAATGTCTTCGTCGATGGACTCCCAGTGCAACCCATGACGCCCTATCTCCACACTTTCGCGCTGCGCTGGCGTTGCGTTCAACAAGCGGGGAAACCAAGCTAGCGGTACACCCAGCGTCCGTCCATCCGAAAGGTCGACCCACATCGTGACGTCATCAAACCGCACCGTCCTGGCCGAAGTGTTCATGCCATGCCCTCCTGATTTCATCTCGGTGTTCTTCAACGACTCGAATGATCTCCAGCTGCTCCGATCTGCTGAAGCCATCACTAGAGGCTATACGAGCATCGGGAAACAGCCAGATCTTTGCATCACCACCATTACCCCGAGCATGAATATGGAGCGGCTCCCGAGGACTGCCTTCGTTCGAGTAGAAGAGGAACCGAATCCCCTTGTACCTGAAGACCGTAGGCATCGCCCCCTACTCCGCCCGAGGCTCCCGCGCCAATAGCGCCGCCACGGCCTCGCGCGGCGAGAGGCGGCCTTCGATGACGGCCAGCACGGCGCGGCTGATGGGCAGGTCCACGCCCAGCGCCTGGGCGCGGGCCACGACGGCGGGGCAGCAGGCCACGCCTTCGGCGACGTGGCCCAGGGTGGCCAGGATGTCGGTCAGGGACTGGCCCTTGGCCAGCAAAAGGCCCACACGCCGGTTGCGGGACAGGTCGCCCGTGCAGGTGAGCACGAGGTCGCCCACGCCGGCCAGGCCCAGGAAGGTTTCGGCCTGCGCGCCCTGCGCCATCCCGAAGCGGGTGATTTCGGCCAGGCCGCGGGTCAGCAGCGCGGAGCGCGCATTCAGGCCCAGTCCCAGGCCGTCGCAGGTGCCGGTGGCCACGGCCATGATGTTCTTCAGGGCGCCGCCGATCTCCACGCCCACCAGGTCGGCGCTGCGGTAGGCGCGCATGGCGCCGTGGTGGAAGGCCTGCACCATGCGGTGCGACAGGGCTTCATCGGTCGAGGCGGCGGTGAGCGCCACGGGCAGGCCGGCGGCCACTTCCTGGGCAAAGCTGGGGCCACTCAGGCACCCCACGGCGCGGCCCGGCAGGGCGTCGCCCAGCACCTGGTGCGGCAGGCGGCCGGTGCTGGCCTGCAGGCCCTTGGCCAGGCAGACCACGCCGGGCAGCGCAGATCCGTCCCCCGGTTGCAGGGCCTGAACGGCCTGCGCCACCGGTTCCAGACCGGCCACCGAGGTGGCCATGACCAGCAGGTCGGCGTCGCGGACGGCCTCATCCAGCCGGTCGGTGAAGCCCATGGAGGACGGTACCTTCACGTCGGGCAGGTAGCGCTGGTTGGTGCCGGCGGTGCGCAGCGACTCCAGCACCTGGGCATTGCGCGACCACAGCGTGACGTCGTGCCGCTGTGCGGCATGGATGGCCAAGGCCGTTCCCCAGGCGCCGGCTCCCAGAATGGCGATCTTCATGGCAACTCAGATGCCCCAGACCTGTCCCAGCTCGACATAGCCGGACTGGCCGTCGGCGTGACGCACACGCACGAAGCCGGCATCGTCGGGCTTGTCGTCTTCCAGCTCGAAGACCACGCCACGGGCGGCCTCGAACCACTGGGGCGCGTCGGCGTTGGGTTCCTGGTAGAGCGGAACGGTGGTGGAAGCCACCACGGTGCGACGATCGGACAGGTCATCGCGCAGCACCCAGGCGATATCGCCTTCCATGTCACGCACCTTCACCCAGCCCTGCAGCACGGCAATCACCTCCACCGGCATGCCGCGCGGCGCCTGATACAGCTTCTTGGCCTTGTCGGACGGGGCGTCGTACATCACCGTGTCGTCGGTGCCGATGGAACGAAAGCGGGCCATGCCCGGAATGCGCGAGGGGGGCGGCGCCTTGGTGCTCTTCGGGGCGTTGTTGCTGGCCTTGTCATCATCGCTGGCCGGCCCCAGGGTCTCGCTGGGGTTCATGGGCCCCTGGGCAGCGGCGCTGCCGGCGGCCGCACGGGTGGCGGCCTTGATGGGCGCAGCCTTGGCGCCGGCCTTGTCGGCGGCAGTGGCAGGCGAGGCGGCCAGCAGCAGGCTGGCACTCAGCACCGCGGCACTCATGCCGGCCCACAGCGTACCAGACACCTTCCACAGGCTCTGCTGGCGCGTGCCATGCGCATCCGGGCATGAATGACCGGCGGCGGTCCCGGCCAGTCGGCCTTGAGCATCATGGGCCTGGCGGGCGGCTGCCCCTCCGGTCGATGGCAGCCCGGCCAGGGCGGCTGCGCTTCGTGTCTGTCTCGTCTTCATCTGCCTGCTCTGTAGCGGCCAGACGCGCCCGGCGCGGCCAGCCGAATCGTTTCTGCCCGAAGCGCCGGAAGCTTCTGGCGGACGGGGGGCAAGCCACCGTCCGGTCTGCCGCCCGGCACGCGGCAACCCCACACCGTCGGGCAAGGTACGGTCAGGGAACCGTACCCCGGCATGAAGCGACTGCCCTGCGGGGCAGCCTGCCGCTCAGTGCGTGCTCAGTGCGTGGTGCCCGAGGGGTTCTCGGCCTTCTCCAGCTGGGCAGCGCCGTCCTGGTTGGCGGCACCATCCTGCTGCTGGGCAGCGGCCAGGCGCTGCTGGTAGAGCACTTCGAAGTTGATCTCGGCCAGGTGGATCGGCGGGAAGCCGGAGCGCTGGATCACGTCGGCGATGTTGGCGCGCAGGTACGGGTACACCGTGTTGGGGCACACGATGTTCAGCACCACGTCCATCTGGTCTTCGGGGATGTTGCGGATCTCGAAGATGCCGGCCTGCTTGCCCTCGACCAGGAACACCACACGCTCCTCGTCGATGCGGGTGGTGACGGTGACGGTGATGGTGACCTCGTAGATGCCGTCAGCCAGCTTCTCGTGGCCGTTGTCGATGGCCACTTCGACCGTGGGCTGGGCCTGTTCCAGGAAGATGTGCGGGGCGTGCGGGATCTCCAGGGACAGATCCTTCAGGTACATGCGCTGGATCTGGAAGACCGGGTTGCTGTTTTCTTCTGCCATGCTGGGCTCGGTGGTTGGTGTAGGGAAATGGGAAGGGGCTCAGCGCCCCATATCCTGAATCATGCCAGCATTGGCGACAGTTTGCCGGCCCGGTCCAGGGCGGCCAGGTCGTCGCTGCCCCCCACGTGCTGGCCGCCGATGAAGATCTGCGGCACGGTGGTGCGACCGTTGGCGCGCTCGATCATCTCGGGGCGGCGGGAGGGATCCTGGTCGATGAAGATCAGTTCCAGATCGTTCACGCCCCGCTCGCGCAGCAGGCGCTCGGCGCGGTGGCAGTAGGGGCAGGTGCGCTTGGCATACATCACGACATGTGCGGCCATCTCGTTTCTCCGTTCTTCGGGAAGGGATCCGGGCGGGCGAGACAGGCGGCAGGCCTGCCCCGAAGCCTGCCCGGAAAAGCATGGGAAAGGATTCTTCAGCGCTGATTGTGAACCATCCAGCGCCCGACCACGCAACCGCCCGGCCAGCCGGGCGGTGTTTCGTCGGTTTGCCGCATCAGCGACAGGGGCTCAGGCCTTGTCCTTGGGGTTGACCAGCGGCAGGCCGGCCTGCTGCCAGGCATCGATGCCGCCTTCCAGGCTGTAGACTTCGGAGCGGCCCGAGGCCTTCAGGGCCTTGGAAGCCTTGGCCGACTGCACGCCGTTGGCGCAGACCAGCAGGATGGGCTTGCTGGCGTCCACGCCGGCAGCGAAGGTCTGCACCTTGTCGGGCATGACGTGGCGGGCGCCCGGCAGATGGCCGGCGCGGAAGTCGCGGTCATCACGCAGATCGGCCACCTGGGCCCCCTTCTGGTTGATGAGCTGGGTGGCTGCAAGTGCGCCCAGGGCCGTGCCGCCGCCCCCGCGGATGGCCTGCCAGAGCAGCATGCCGCCCGATGCCAGGGCGATGATGATCAGAAAGACATTCTGGCTGATGAAGTTCACGGGGTCCGCCTCTGAAAAATAGGCGAGAATTATAGCTTTCCCGCCTCGGAGTCACGCCATGACCCACAAACTCGTGCTCATCCGCCACGGCGAAAGCCAGTGGAACCTGGAAAACCGCTTCACCGGCTGGACCGACGTCGATCTGACCGACAATGGTCGCCAGGAAGCCATCCGTGCCGGCCAGCTGCTGAAGCAGGAAGGCTACGATTTCGACCTGTGCTATACGTCCGTGCTGCGTCGCGCCATCGGCACCCTCTGGACGGTGCTGGGTGAAATGGACCGGATGTGGCTGCCCGTCACGCACAGCTGGCGCCTGAACGAGCGCCACTACGGCAACCTGCAGGGCTGGAACAAGGCCGAGACCGCCGAGAAATACGGTGAGGATCAGGTGAAGATTTGGCGTCGCGCCTACGCCATCGCTCCCCCGCCGCTGGCCGAGGACGATCCCCGTCTGGTCGAGCAGCTCAACAACCCGCGCTATGCCGGCGTGCCGCGCGCCGAGCTGCCCCGCACCGAGTGCCTGAAGGACACGGTAGCCCGCGTGCTGCCCTTCTGGAACGAGACCATCGCCCCGTCCATCAAGGCCGGCAAGCGCGTGATCATCGCCGCGCACGGCAACTCGCTGCGCGCCCTGGTCAAGCACCTGGACGGCATCTCCGACGACGACATCGTCGAGCTGAACATCCCGACGGCCCGCCCGCTGGTCTATGAGCTGGACGACAACCTGAAGCCCATCCGCCACTACTACCTGGGCAACCAGGCCGAGATCGAGGCCGCCATGGCCGCCGTGGCCAAGCAGGGCAGCGCCAAGAAGGGCTGATCCCCTGCTGATCCCCTTCCCCGGGCCGTCCCGTGACGGCCCCGGCCCTGCCTTCAGTCAGGAATTCGACACCATCGGTTGCAACCGGTGGTGTCGTTTTGCATTCTGCGCCGGTATACTGAAAGATTCATCGGCGCCGCTTTGGGGAAAGCCCAGGCCCTCCTGCGTCCAGTCCTTTCTCCCGACCGGTGACGAGCATGCAGCCCTGGCCTGCCGGGTCTGCCCGTTTCTGCTGTCCTGGTGGGAAGCTTCCGCCGGGTGGCCTGCAGCGTTCCTGCAGCATCGCCTGCCAAAAGGATCTCATCCTTCATGTCCAATCTCAGATCTGCCCGCCTCGTCGGCATCGGTGCCATCGCCGGCATTGCGCTCAGCCTGGGCCTTTCCGCACTGGCCGAACGCGGCAACACCGGCCGCAACGTCCTTCCGCTGGACGAGCTTCGCCAGTTCAGCGAAGTCTTCGGCACCATCAAGGCCTACTACGTCGAGCCCGTCAAGGACAACAAGCTGATCACCGACGCCATCAGCGGCATGCTCACCGGGCTGGATCCGCACTCGGCCTATCTGGACGAGAACGCCTTCAAGGAACTGCAGGTCAACACCCAGGGTGAGTTCGGCGGCCTGGGCATCGAGATCGGCACCGAAGACGGCTTCATCAAGGTGGTCTCGCCCATCGAGGGCACCCCGGCCTCCAAGGCCGGCGTCAAGGCCGGCGACCTGATCATCAAGATCGGCGACACCCCCACCAAGGACATGCGGCTGGAAGAAGCCGTCAAGATGATGCGCGGCAAGCCCAAGAGCCCCATCACCCTGACGCTGCAGCGCAAGGGCGTGCCCGAGCCCATCGTGCTCACCATCGTGCGCGACATCATCCAGGTGCAGTCGGTTCGCAGCAAGCTGCTGGAACCGGGCGTGGGCTACATCCGCATCTCGCAGTTCCAGGAACACACCGTCAACAACCTGGTGAATCACCTTGAGCAGCTGGCCAAGCAGAACAACGGCGCGCTCAAGTCCGTGGTGCTGGACCTGCGCAATGACCCGGGAGGCCTGCTGCACGGCGCCATCGGCGTCTCGGCCGCCTTCCTGCAGCCCGGCATGGAAGTCACCTCCACCGACGGCCGCACCGACGACGCCAAACGCAGCTTCTACGCCAGCCCGCAGGACTACATGACGGGCAGCGGCAAGACCGACCGCATCTCCTCGCTGCCGGCCTGGACCAAGACCGCCAAGATGGTGGTGCTGGTCAACGCAGGTTCGGCCTCGGCCTCCGAGATCGTGGCTGGCGCGCTGCAGGACCACAAGCGCGCCGTCGTGCTGGGCACGCAGACCTTCGGCAAGGGCTCGGTGCAGACCATCCTGCCGCTGGCCGGCCAGAAGACGGCCATCAAGCTCACCACGGCCCGCTACTACACGCCCAACGGCCGCTCCATCCAGGCCCGGGGCATCGTGCCCGACTATGTGGTCGAGGAGTCGGCTGACGGCGACATCAACGGCTTCCGCATCCGCGAGGCCGATCTGCAGCGCCACCTGAGCAACGACCGCGACACCACGCCGGAAGTGAAGTCCTCGGCGCCGTCGTCGGCCGACCAGGAACGGCTGAAGAACTACAAGCCCATCGAGCTGGGCGTGCCGGCCAACGACTTCCAGCTGCAGCAGGCGCTGAACTACCTGAACGGCAAGACCATCCAGAAGGCACCGCCGGTGCAGGGCGTGGTCGACGGCAAGTCGGTCGACGCGAAGGATGCCGCCGGCAAGGACGCCAAGGGACAGGCTGCCGACCCCAAGGCCAGCGCCCCCCAGACGGACAAGGCTCCGGCCAGGAAGTAAGCCGTTGAACGACGACCAGCTGCTGCGCTACAGCCGTCACATCCTGCTGGATGAGATCGGCATCGAGGCCCAGGAACGCCTCCTGGCCTCGCGCATGCTGGTGGTCGGCGCGGGCGGCCTGGGGTCGCCCGCCGCCCTGTACCTGGCCGCTGCCGGCGTGGGCACGCTGATGCTGGCCGACGACGACACGGTGGACCTCACCAACCTGCAGCGGCAGATCCTGCACCGCCAGGATCGCATCGGCATGGCCAAGACGGAATCCGCCCGGCTCACGCTCGCGTCGCTGAATCCGGACGTGCAGTTCGTGCCGCTGCCCCGGCTGGACACCGACGCGGCGCTGGATGAAGCCGTCTCGCAGGCCGACGTGGTGCTGGACGGCAGCGACAACTTCGCCACCCGCCACGCTGTCAATCGCGCCTGCGTGCGCCATGGCAAGCCGCTGGTCTCGGGGGCCGCCATCCGTTTCGACGGCCAGCTGGCCGTCTTCGACACGCGCCAGCCCACCTCCCCCTGCTATCACTGCCTGTTTCCGGACGGCGAGAACGTGGAAGAAGTGCGCTGCTCGCAGATGGGCGTCTTTGCGCCGCTCACCGGCATCATCGGCACCATGCAGGCCAGCGAGGCCCTGAAGCTGGCCGGCCAGTTCGGCACGCCCAGCGTGGCCCGCCTGCACCTGCTGGACGGCCGCACGCTGCATTTCACCGAGATCCGCGTGCCGCGCGACCCGGATTGCCCGGTGTGCGCGCATCGGGCCCATCAGGCCCGATAAGTCTTCTCGTGCGGCTGCGCGCTCAATGCGCCAGCAGCCATCCTCCATCCAGCCGCAGCATCGCGCGCTCGGCCAGCAGGCGCTCGGGGCCCTGCACCATCAGCCGCTCGGCCGTCTGCCGGCCGTAATGTGCTTTCAGGAACTTGAAGGCCTCGCGCATCCGCGAGGGCCGCAGGTGCGTGTCATGCGCATCCGAAGCCACCACGCTGTCCCAGCCCCGCTCCAGGATGGCCTGGGCGGTGCGAAAGGCCCGACGACCGAACTCGCCAATGACGGCAGCCGCCGTGAGCTGAAACAGGCACCCCTCCTCCACGAAGGGCACCAGCGCATCCACCTTGCGTATCACGGCCTCGTTGCGCTCGGGGTGGGCCACCATGGGCAGCACCCCCTGGCGCACCAGATAGCGCACGGCACCAATGGCATTGGGCGGAATGCGGGTATCGGGAAAATCCAGCAGCATCACCTTCATGCCGTCCCAGCCCCCCACGAAGGGAATCTGCCCTTCGGACAGCAGCTTGAGCGATTCAGGCTGCAGGCTGACCTCCGACCCCAGGTACAGCTTGACATCAATGGCCTTGGACGCCACCAGCCGCTGAAAGGCCTCGAAACGGGGCCGCAGATACCCCAATGAATTGTTCCACTGCCCGGCACGGATGTGCGGGGTGAGAACCATCTGCGTGACACCTTCAGCACGCGCCCGGCGAATCAGCCGGAGCGCGCTCTGCCAGTCCTGTGCACCATCATCGACCGCCGGCAGATAATGGCAATGTACATCTATCACCCTTCATACCTGTCCGCCATCAGGTTGTCTGGGTATCGGGGGCAACCTGAGTGACTGTTGGAACCGAAGAAGACCTGCTACCGCTGCTGCGCCGCCTTTCCCCGCTACGCCCATAGGCATAGGCGTAATCGTGACCGTAACCCGAGCTTTCACCGTAGAAACGGTCGGCCTGAGCGAAGTCGTGAGCGTTGAGCGCAACCCCCAGTACTGGTATACCGGCTTTGTCTATGCGATGCAACGCACGACGCGTAACTTGCAGCGGCGTACTGTCAGAACGAGCAACAAAGATCATGCTGGAGGCTGCACGGCCCAGTACAAGTGTGTCAGAAACCAACTGCACGGGCGGGCAGTCGATGATGATGGTGTCGAAGTGCTTCTTCAGCTCGGCGATCAGCTTGTCGAAGCGGGAGCTCATCAGCAGGTCCAGCGCATTGCTGGCAGCGCGGCCTGCCGGCAGCACCCGCAGCGGTGAACTGCGCACGCTCTTGATGCACTGATCCAGCGATGCGCGGCGCGTCAGCAGCTGCACCAGACCCGGCGTGCCCGGGGGCAGCCCCATGGCTGCACTCACCGACGGACGCCGCAGGTCGGCATCCAGCAGCAGCACTCGCCGCGTGGTCGCCAGGGCCGCGGCCAGGTTGCAGGCCACCGCCGTCTTGCCCTCGTCGTCCATGGCCGAACTGATGGCCACGACCTTCATGTCCTTTTCCATGCCGGCCAGTGCCACCGAGGTGGCCAGCGTGCGGATGGCCTCGGCATAGAGGGAATCGGGCATCAGCGTCTGCATGCGGGCGATCTTTCTCGTGCTCGCCCCCGAGAGCTTCGGAATGGCGGTGAGCAGCGGCCGGCCCAGCTTGGTCTCCACATCATCGGTGCGGCGCAGCGTGTTGCGGATCTGGTCCATCAGCACGATGGCGAAGAAGCCCACCAGCAGGCCCAGCAGCGCGCCGATGGCGGTCATCAGCACCAGCTGCGGCTTGACCGGTGAGGTGGGCACCTGGGCCGGGTCCACCAGCCGTGCCGGCGGCTTCACGAAGTCGCCGGCGGCCGTCACCTCGCGCAGGCGTCCCAGGAAGGTCTGGTACAGCTGGCGGTTGGTCTGGACCTCCTGCTCCATCTGGCGGGCGGCAATCTCCTTGCTGCCCAGGTTCTGGTAGGTCTGGCGGGCCGCGGCCAGGCTGGCCGCAATCTGGCGCTCGTTGGCACGTGCCGCTTCCAGCTCGCCACCGATCTCGCGTCGGGCCGCTTCCACCTGCCGGCGCAGGTCGTCCTGGGCCTGGGTCAGCTCGGAGGCCGCCTTGCGGTACTGCGGGTGCGCCTCGCCCATCTGGCTGCGCAGCTCGGCCAGGCGCGCCTCGGCACCGCTCTGAAGCTCGCGGGCACGGGCCACGGCCGGATTGTTGGCAATGGCCGGCGTGCCCATCACGCGCCCCCAGTCACTGCTGGAAGCCTGCTTCTGGGCATCCTGGGCGGCTGCCAGCCGGCCGCGCGCATCGATCAGCCGCTGGTTCAGGATGGAGATCTGCCGATCGGAACCCTCGTCGCTGTCCCGTGCCACGATGCCGTTGACGCGCCGGTACTCGGCCAGCGCCTGCTCGGAGCGGTCCAGATTGGCCTTGAGCTGCGCCAGCCGCTCGTTCAGCCACTGGTCGGCCTCACGGGTGGCGGAATAGCGGGCATCCATGTCGGCGCGGATGAAGGCTGCCGGCACCTGGTTGACGATGGCCGCCGCCAGTTGCGGGTCCTGCGACTGGAACGAGACCTTCACCAGCGGCCGCTGGTGCACCTTCACCACCTTCAGGTGGTCGTGGAAGTAGTTGAGCGCCCGCTCTTCCAGCTGGTTCTCGGTGGTCGGCTCCTTGGCCGACCAGGCCGCACGGATGTCGGCAATGAGGTTCTGCAGCGGGCCGGAGGCCACGAACTCGGGGCGCGACGTGAGGTTCAGGTCACGGATGACGCGCAGCGCCACATCCGAGGTCTCCAGGAACTCGGACGCGCCATCTTCCACCGACACGTTGGCCAGGCCGCCGCCCACATCCTGAATGGACACGGGGCCCTTGGTGGACTCGAAGGTGACGGACGAGGTCGCCTCATAGACCGGCGTGGTGCGCAGGCCCACCACCAGGGCGATGAGGGCCGCCAGCAGCACCGGCACCAGCAGGTGGCGGCGCTCGCGCACGATCAGCCGCCAGTAGTCGACGATGACGGGCGTGCTGTTGGCGGCCTCGGGCACCACATGGGTGGTTGACGGGGCCACGTCGAAGGGGGAAAGAAAGGAAGGTGCCACCGGCACCATCTGGTTGCGATCAGGATTGTTCACAGTCAGTCGATGCGGCTGGGGCCGCTCCAAATGAGTATCAGGGTCATCCAGCGGCGGCGCTGCCCCTGCGCCGGCCAGGCCCGGCCCAGGACCGGGTGATGCGGACGCCGAGCGCCCCCGGTGGAGTGCCCGATGCCGATGTGATGCCTTCGAGGGCCGAACGCATGGCCCTCAGGCGCGGGCGGGCGCGGCGCCCACCGGTTGCGCCATGTTCCAGACCTGCTGCCATTTGGGCAGCACGGCCTCCATCGAGTAGGTGGCCTCGGCCTCGCGCCGCGCAGCCTCGACCAGCGCCTGATAGCGGGCGCGGTCGCGCACCAGCGCCTCGGTCAGCTCGGCAAACGATGCGCCGGTGGGCTGCGCCTCGATGAGCGCGCCGCCGCGCTTCGCAGCACCGTCAATCATGTCGCCCACCACTTCGCCGGCCCGGGAGATCATGGCCGGCATGCCGGCCTCCAGGGCCTCCATCAGCACATAGGGCTGCCCTTCCGGGTGCTGCGACGGCAGCCACAGCAGGTCGTTTTCAGCCAGCTTCGCACGGGTCTGCTCGGCCGGCACCCGGCCCACCAGCTCCACGCAGTCCTGAAGCCCCAGCGCGGCAATGCGCCCGGGAATCTCGGATTCCAGCGGACCGGCGCCACAGAGCTGCAGACGCACCTGCACGCCACGATCCCGCAGGATCTTCATGGCGTCCAGACACTGCATGACGCCCTTTTCAGGCACGAAGCGGGCCAGGTACAGGATGCGGAAGGGATCATGCCCGCCGGGCGTGCGCTCGGGCACCGGTTCCATGAAGACGGCATTATTGACAGCCACGGCGGCCATGGCCGCCCGCCCACCAATGGCCCGGGACTGGGCCGGGCTCAGCACCACCACCCGGTCAGAAAGGTTCAGCACCCAGCGGGTGATGCGCCGCAGCCAGGTGCGGCCGTCATCGGGGCCATGCAGCATGCAGCCATGCACCTGATAAATGACGGGCACGCGCAGAAGACGCGACAGCAGCACGAATCCGCCGTCACGCACCACGCAGACCGGGCGCACCGAACTGTTGACGTGCGCCACCACCGGGCCGCCTTCGGCCTTGGCCTTTTTCAGGCGGCGTGCAAATTCGAGGTAATCGACCACCAGCCGACGCAATTGCGCCCAGGCACCCTTTTCTTCGGGGCGCCGTCCGATCTGGAAATAATCCAGCCGGACCGGCAGATGCTGCGCGATTTCTTCCAGAATCAGCATGTGACGCGCAACCCCGCCCACCAGGCCGCGCGCGGGCCCGGTGGAAACCACGATGGATGGCGAATCTGCCATGAAACTCCCTCTGTGCGAAGCGCAGCGCCGCCTGCACGGCACCGTGTGACGGAATGACGGAATCGGGCCGCTGCCACGGCACGGCCCCCATCGGAAAAAGCATCAGGGGAAGGCCCGAACGCTTTCAGGTCTTCCCCTAATTGTGGGACAGGGGCCACAAGGAGCCCCGAACGGGATAGTTTTACTGGATTTTTCGAAACCCGTTTGTCGCTTCTAGTAAATGACGTAACTCTTGCAGCACCCGATGCGTGTCGTGATAAGCGCCGCCGTCCTGCATGCGTAAGAAATTGCCGGCAACCACCCGACATCCGGCGTGACGCAGCGCATCGGGATCATGAGCGACCTGTCGCCAGCTTTCATCATTGGGCTGATTGCCCAGGTAATCGGGCGGAACTTCGCCGATATTCACCAATACCGTATCGATGAACGGACGCTTCAAATGTTCATGCAACACGTTAACATGATCGGCGTCGGTAAAATTCTCAGTCTCGCCCAACTGGGTCATTATGTTACATATATAGACCACCTCGGCCGTCGTACGGCAGATGGCCTCGCCAATCTCTTCCACCAGCAGATTGGGCAGGATGCTCGTATAAAGACTGCCCGGCCCCAGCACCACCAGGTCGGCATTCAGGATGGCCTCCGCCACCTGGGGCGAAGCGTTGCGGGCGGGTTCGCCCTGCATGGTGGTCAGCGCCACCTGGCGGATGGGCTTGCGGCACAGCCCGATCTTCGATTCACCGCTGACGCAGCTGCCATCGGCGAAGGTGGCATGCAGCACCAGCGGCTCGGGCGCAGCCGGCAGGATCCGTCCCTTGACCTGCATCCAGGCCGACAGCAGCGCCAGCGCCTCGGAAATGGAGCCGCGCATCTCCTTCAGCGCGGCAATGAGCAGGTTGCCGATGGCATGGCCCGACAGGAAGGCATCGTCGGTGTCGAAGCGATACTGGAACAGCTCCAGCATCAGCGGGTCCAGATCGGCCAGCGCGCAGATGCAGTTGCGGATGTCGCCCGGCGGCACCACGTCGATGTAGTCGCGGATGATGCCGCTGCTGCCGCCGTCATCGGCCACCGTCACGATGGCCGAGATGTCCACGTCCAGCGTCTTCAGCCCGCGCAGGATCACCGGCAGGCCGGTTCCGCCACCGATGACGGCAACGCGAGGCTGGCCCGCGTCCGGGGCAGGTCTACCTTTCAGAGCACACCTGCCTTCTTGTCGGAAGCGGCCTGTGCCGGCGTGTCGGCGCCAGCAGCCGCCGGTTGCGTCGTCGTGGGCCGGCCGCTGACGGGGCGGCCCGCGGCTTCATCCTCGCGGTCGATGCGCCGCCAGATCCAGTTGGTCCAGCCGATGAAGGCCAGCAGCGCCGCCACAAAGGTGCCGAACAGCACCGGTTCGGACACGCCCAGCGCCCAGCCGGTCACACCCACCAAGCCGCAGCAGAAGGCCGCCACGTGGATGACGAACACCGCCTGACCGGCCGTGCAGCCCAGCCGCTGCACCAGGTGGTGCAGGTGCTTCATGTCGGGCGTCATGGGAGTGACGCCGGCCAGGATGCGGCGGATGATGCAGGAAGCCGAGTCGGCCAGCGGCACGGCCACCACCCACAGGCACACCACCGGCTTGACGCTGGCGGCACCGTAGGCCGAGGTGACGTGAATGGCATACCAGGCCAGCGTGAAGCCCAGCAGCATGCTGCCGCTGTCGCCCAGGAAGGCGGCGGCCTTGCGCCGGAAGGGGCTGCGCAGGTTGAACCACAGGAAGCCCGCAATGCCGCCCAGCAGCGCCGCGGCCAGCGGGATCATGCTGCCCGCGTAGGGCGTCGGCTCCACGCTCAGCATGGCGGCATGGCGCGAGGAGATCATCAGCGCCACCATGAACCAGAACAGGCTGATGAAGCCCAGACCGCCGCACAGGCCGTCCGCGCCGTCGGTAAAGTTGACAGCATTGATGACCGCCACCGTGCCGATGATGCTGACGGGGAACATGATCCACCAGGCCGACACGTTGCCGATGCCCAGCACGTCGCCCACCGAGGGCAGGATCTGTCCGCCCAGCGTCACGCCGGCCAGTGCCGCCCCCAGCTGCACCATGGCGCGATAGCGCGCCCGGATGGGGTTGCGGTCGTCGAGCATGGCCACCACGAAGAGCAGGATGCCGCCCACCCAGTAGCCCAGCGGGGCGCGCTGTCCGGCCGGCGCCGCCAGCTGCAGCAGCACGGCCACGGCCAGGATGGACCAGCCGCCGATGAGCGGGATCTCGCCCTTGTGGGCCTTGCGGAAGTTGGGCTTGTCCACCCAGCCGGTGCGGCGAGCCACCGGCTTGAGCGCCAGCATCAGGAACAGGGACAGCAACGCTCCGACCAGGAATGTCGTCCAGGGAAACGAGGCCAGGAAGGCCCCCAGGTCAAGATCAGGCATGGAAGGACACCGGAACGAAGTGCAACTGTGACTGGGAAGTGAGGAGAACGCGCACGCGCAGAAGATACCCCGTTACCGCGCGTCGAACAATTTTACGCCATGCCCTGAAAATGGGCATTCAGAGCACGACATGAAGGATAAAGATTGTAGGCGAGCCCCGGCCGGACGCGTGCAGCCTCGCAGGACAGAGTTCACATCAATTTTGCAGATTGCAGCACTTCTTACACCGTCGCGCCCTCGTTAACAGGGAGCCCCCTTAATATCAACGTTCTCGGGTGATTTCCTGCCTGCCCATCTGACTGGCGTTCAGCAATACTCGGGCGCTTTCCCGCATGTGCCGCACTGCGGCCCGGACTCCGCCCTGCCCGTATCGTGCTTTCACATCGTGCACAGCCCGGAGCCTTCATGCCTGTTGCATGCCGGTCCGTCACCTGCCGCATGCCATCGTTCCCTCACTCTTGCCAGGCACCCTGCCGGCCACGGCCGGTCCGTGCCACCTCCTCCATGGCGCGCCTGAAAACCAAGCTGCAGAGTTTCTACCGCACCCACCAGTCCTCGCTCTACACCTTCGTCATGCTGGCGGCCGAGCGCGTGCTCCAGATGTTCATCGGCCTCTGGATTGCCAGCCACATCGCCCGCCGCTTCGACCACGCCACCTTCGCAAACTGGCAGATTGCCATGTCGCTGTGGCTGGTGTTCGGCACCATCGGCAGCATCTCGGGCGAACGCGTGCTGCTGCCGCGCATCTGCGCCGAGCCGGCCGAGACCATGCCCCGGCTCTGGAACACCGCACTGGCGGCCAAGCTCATCAGCGGCCTGCTCACGGCCGTGCCGCTGGTGCTGTGGTGCGCCACCATGCCCGATCCCACCATCCTGCAGCTGGCCATCCTGTGGGCCGTGCAGCTGGTCATCGGGCAGCCGGTGTCGCTGGCCGTCCATGAATACTATGCCCACGAGAACTTCCGCTTCCCGCAGATTGCCCGCATCCTGGCCATGTTCTCGCGGCTGGGCATCGTGATGATCGTCATGTGGGTCAACGGTCCCGTCACCTGGGTGGTCTGGGGCTGGATCATCGAGATGCTCGTCATGAGTGCGCTCTTGTGCCGCAACTGGCTCTCCGACGCGCGCATCCGCCCCAGCCTCGTGGACTGGAAGCTCATGCGCGGCCTGTTCGCCCAGGGGGCGGCGCTGGCCGTGGCCTCCAGCGCCTCGGTGGCGCTGTCGCGCATCGACCGGGTCACGCTGGGCAAGACCATGCCGGCCGACGTGCTGTCGCAGTACGCCGCCGCCATGACGCTGCTGGAAGCGGCCTTTGCCTTTGCCGCCATGCTGGCCGTGGTGGTGGGCGCCAAGACGCTCTTCAAGCCTGGCCTCATCAACCGCAACCATCACATCGGCATCACCCTGTTTGCGGCCGGCATCGGCCTGGCGCTCACGCTGATGCTCGATCTCATCGCCAACCCGCTCATGACGGGCATCTACGGTGAGCGGTACGCCGATTCGGCCACCTACCTGCGCATTGCCGCCGGCCTGCTGCCGCTGGTCTTTGCCCAGGCCATCCTGCAGGCCCCGCTGCTCATCCGCGCCACCAAGACCTACCACGTCACCAAGGCCGTCACGGCCTTCGGGCTGGGCGTGGTGGTGGCCAGCTGGGCCGCCCACCACGAGCACTACACCTGGATCAGCGCCGGCGCCTACATCGGCTATCTCACGCTCATCGTCTTCGACCTGAACGAACTGCGCCGCCGCGCGGCCGAGCTGTACGGCATCGGCAGGCCGCCGGCCCCGGCCAACGCCCGGGAAGCCGAGGCTGAAGCCGTCGCGGTGACCGAAGCCGTGGCCGAGGCTGCTGACGCCCCCCAGTGACAACCTGCCCGGACCCATGCCTGCCTGAACCTGCGCCCCGCTGACCCTGCATCGGCCCGGACCTCGCCCCGTCCGGCCAACGCGGACACCGGGGCGCTTGCGGCACCCACACACCCCGAACCGAATCCATGGCATCCACTGCAGCCACCCCCGACCTCATCGTCGCCCCCGGTCTGTCCCTGCGCACGCCGCAGCGCGTGCAGGGCTGGCTGCCGTGGGCCTTCTGGGTGGTCCTGTACTTCTTCCTGACCTACTTCGAGACCCAGAGCGTAGGGGGCGTGAAGTATGCGGTGCTCTGGCGCAGCGCCGTCTTCCTGCCGGCCCTCTTCATCATCTGGACCCACCCGCTGCCCATGGGGGCGCGGGCGCTGGCCTCGCTCTTCTGGGCCTATCTGTTCTTCTGCTTCGGACCCATCTGGGGCATCGCGCTGGGCATCCCCGACGTCGCCTACTCGGTCAACCTGTCGTCCAACCGCATGTTCGTGCCCGTCATGCTGATGGCGCTGATGGCCCTGCGCTGGTACCCCGTCGCCGATCTGGCCGTGCGGGTGTTCCCGCTCTTTCTGTGCCTCATCTCCATTCCGCTGCTGGCCGGCATCCTGCCGCCGGTGGGCCTGCAGTGGTCGCTGGCGGCCGTCTCGGGCATCGATCTCACCGCCTACAACAGCGTCTTCCAGAACCAGCACTCGGCTTCGCTCGCCCACGCCATTGCCGGCATCAGCGCCTTCACCCTGGCCGCGCGCTTTCCCGGCAAGCGCTCGCTCTTCTACCTGGCACTGGCCATGGGCTGCCTGGCCCTGTGCGTGCTCACCACGGCCCGCGCCGGCCTGCTGGGCATGATCCTCGGCCTCATCCTGGTGGCCATCTTCACCCGCAAGCTGAAGCTGCTGGCCGCCCCGGTCGCCCTGGTTTTCGTGGCGCTGCTCGTCACCGCCATGGTCAAGCCCGAGATGATCCAGATGGTGCAGAACCGGCTCACCGGCCAGACGCTCTACACCCGCGGCCCGAGTGCCGACACCCTCACCAGCGGCCGCCTCACGCTGCAGGCCGGCGCCCTGCAAGGCTGGGCCGAAAGCGAGCCCCTGCAACTCATCTTCGGCGTGGGCCGCGAGGGCACCAAGAACAACAACCTGCGCCTGAACGGCAGCCACCTCATTGCCCACAGCGCCTTCGTCGATGAACTCAGCGCCTACGGCATCGTCGGCTTCATGTCGCTGATGATCACCCTCTTCATGGCCTATCGACTGGCCTGGCGAAACGCCCGATTGGGCTATCCGGCCGGGCTGGCCTGCCTGGTGGCGCTATGCGTCTTCGGCAGCCTGCAGGCCATGGACTACTCGTTCCAGAACATGCTCATCGGCATGCTGCTGGTGCTGGAAACACGTGCCGCCAGCATCAAACAGAATCAAACCGCAAGAGCTTGAGCACACAAGGAAATAGCTCACACTATTTATTCGGAACTTTCTTACAAACTAACAGTCTCCATCGGGTTTGAAAAAGTTTGTCTACGGGACAGTCTCTCGGGCCGATCCCTTACAAAGACAGCCATATTCACTTACAGACCCGCGAGAAGACACTTACATCTGGGGATGATCCGGCCGGGGCAAACATGAGAGATTGGGGCAATCCGAAAGTCCGGCGCCCGCTGCCAGGAAAGGCCTGAAAACGTCCCGCAAGCCGGTGCGTCCTCTGGCGGGACGCAAGGGGCGGTATCCGTCCAGGCCTTCCCAAGGGCGTTTCAGCTTCCGCCAGAGAAACCGATGCCCAGCAAACCCCGAACCACACGGCTGTTCCATCAGGACGTCATCATCCAGCCCATGGAGCAGATCGCCGACCACTGTATCGACCTGGTCGAGACATGCCGCAGCACGGGCCGTCGCCCGGCGCTGGTCTTTGCCATGAATCCCGAGAAATCCATGCAGTCGCACCGGGATCCTGTCATTCGCCAGCTGCTGCAGCAGTCCGATGTGCTCATCCCCGACGGCATTGGCACCTGCATCGGTGCCCGCATCCTCAACGGCGTGCGCATCAAGCGCGTGCCCGGTTCGGAACTCATGCCCGAACTCTGTACCCGCGCCGAGCGCGAAGGCCTGTCCATCTACCTGTACGGTGCCTCGCCCGAATCCAACGCGGGCGCCCTCAAGACCATCCGCGCCACCTGGCCCCGCCTGCGCATTGCCGGTGCCAGCCACGGCTTCATGCCGCCCGGCACCCTCGAAGACCTCTCGCGCCTCTACAGCCCCGAGGCCGCCGACACCGTGGCTGCCCGCATTGCCGCGGCCCGCCCCGACATCGTGTTCGTGGGCCTGGGCAGCCCGCGCCAGGAACGCTGGATGGCCGACATCGGCACCCACCTGCCGGTAGGCCTCTTCCAGGGCGTGGGCGGCACCATCGACGTGCTCTCCGGCGTGGCCAGACGCGCGCCCCCCTTCTGGCGCAACCTGGGCCTGGAATGGTTCTACCGCCTCATGGAGAACCCCAAGCGGTGGCGCCGCCAGATGGCACTGCCTCGCTACCTGAGCCTCGTCATGCGCCTGAAGATGGCTCCGTCCCAGCGCCATGACGGCAGCAGCGGCACCGGCAACGTGCCTGCCTCCCCCACCCTCACCGGTGGCCATGGCAGCGCCCATTCGCCCTCCACCCTCACCGGCTGACGCCATCCCTGACGCCGGCAGGCTGCCCCACGGGTTCCGCCCCCGGGCCCTGCCGGAAGCCCTGTCCACCACCGCCACACGCTCACGCTCCCGTTCACGCTCCGTCCAACATGACCCCCATCGACATCACCCTGGTTGCCGGCGCACGGCCCAACTTCATGAAGATCGCCCCGCTCATCCGTGCATTCGGCAAGCGGGCCGGGAAGGTGCGCCACCGACTGGTCGACACCGGCCAGCACAGCGACCCGGGCATGAACCGCATCTTCTTCGAGGAACTGGGCATCCCCGAACCCGACACCCGCCTCGAAGCCGGCGGCAGCACCCACGCCGAGGTCACCGCCCGGGTCATGGTGGCCATGGAGCGGGAACTCACCGAGCATCCCGCCCACGGCGTGCTGGTGGTGGGCGATGTCAACTCCACGCTGGCCGCCGCCATCACCGCCAAGAAGCTGCAGCGCGTGCTCATCCACGTCGAGGCCGGCCTGCGCAGCGGCGACCGCGGCATGCCTGAAGAAATCAACCGGCTGGCCACCGACGCCATCACCGACCTGTTCTTCGTCACCGAGCCCTCCGGCCACGAGGCCCTGCTGCGCGAGGGGCACCCCGCCGATCGCATCCACTTCGTCGGCAACGTGATGATCGACAACCTCTTCCATCAGATCCAGCGGCTGGAGGCCAACCCTGCCAGCGGCGGCCGGGGCGCCGCCCTGCGTGCCGAACTGGGCAGCACGCCCTATGGCGTCGTCACACTGCACCGCCCCTCCAACGTCGACCATCCCGAGAAGCTGGCCGGCATGGTGGGCGTGCTGCGCACGCTGGCCAAGGACCTGCCGCTGGTCTTCCCGGTGCACCCGCGCACCCGCGCCAGCCTGGAAAGGCACCGCATCGAACTCGGCCCGAACATCCGCACCACACCGCCGCTGTCCTACATGGAATTCCTCAGCCTCTGGAAGGATGCGCAGATCATCCTCACCGACAGTGGCGGCCTGCAGGAGGAATCCAGCGCCGTGGGCGTGCGCTGCGTCACCCTGCGTGACAGCACCGAGCGCCCCGTCACCATCACCGACGGAACCAATGTTCTGGCCGGAACCAACCCCGCCCACATCCTGGAAGTGGCTCGTGCTGCCCTTTCGCAGCCAGCCTCGGGCAAGCGTCCGCTGCTGTGGGACGGACGCGCTGCCGAACGCATCCTCGATGTGATCGTCGACTCTCCCCTGTTTGCCCAATGAGATGACCCCGCCGGACAGCCTGCCCGCCACGCCCGCCCCTGCCACCCCACCCCGTACGGGCACAGGTGCGCCCCGACGACAGCGCCCGCCCTTCATCCGGCCGGTGCGCATCGGACGTGACGCCGGCGCGCTGGCCGGCATCTACCAGCCCGTTGCCGAGCCCCGGCCCGAGACCGCCGTGCTCATCTGCAACCCCTTCGGCCAGGAAGCCATCCGCGCCCAGCGCTCGCTGCGCGTGGTGGCCGAACGGCTGTCCCGGCAGGGTGTGCCCTCGCTGCGCTTCGACTACTTCGGTACCGGAGACTCCCCCGGCGAGGACGGCAGCGGCCATCTCACCCGCTGGCGGCAGGACATCCTGCTGGCCGATGTCCACCTGCGCCAGCTCAGCGGCTGCCAGACCACCATCTGGATGGGACTGCGCCTGGGCGCCACCCTGGCCCTGCAGGCGGCCGAACTCATCGGCGACCTGCCCCGGCCGCGCCGCATCATCCTGTGGGAACCCGTCCTGGACGGCGAACAGTACCTGGGACACCTGGCCCGGATGAACGAGTTCTGGACCCGCCAGCGCAACGTCACCAGCGAAGCCCTGGGCTTTGCCCTCACCACCCGCATCCGCCGGCACCTTGAGGCCATCCGGCCGAACGGTCTTCCCCTTCCGGCCGGCAGCATGCTGGACCTGCTGGGCACCAAGGACCTGCCGGGCCGCAACACCTTCATCGGCCACTGCCGCAGCCACGACGCGCCGCTCCAGGACCTCCTGCTCGAAAGCACCGTCGAATGGACCTCCAACACCGCCCTGGACAGCCAGTGGGTGCCCGACGAAGCCATTGCTGCCCTGCTGGAAATCTGCAGCCAGCCCGCCGGCACCCCGGCCAAGGAAAGCTCCCTGGCCGCCCCGCCCCAGGCGCAGTAGTTCCCAACACGGAGAGACCGGCATGGATGCATCCGTCATTCCCTATCGTGAAGAAACCCTCTGCTTCGGGCCCGAGGCGCGCCTGATCGGCACCATCACCCAGCCCGCCGACAGGCCGGCCCGGCCCGGCAGCCAGCCCGGCCTCATCCTGCTCAACGCCGGCATGCTGCCGCGCGTGGGCCCCCACCGGCTCAACGTCGAACTGGCGCGCACCGCCGCCGCCCAGGGACTCACCGCCATCCGCTTCGACCTGCCCGGCCTGGGGGACAGCGGCTTCACCAGCAGCCGCCTCTCGCACGAGGACCAGACCCGCGCTGCCATCGAGGACGCCATGGCATTGCTGGCCACCACGCCCTTTGCGCCCGACCGCTTTCTCATTGCTGGCCTGTGCTCCGGCGCAGACGCGGGCTTCCAGATGGCCCAGAACGATCCGCGCATCGTCGGGCTCTTCATGATGGAGCCCTACTACTTCCCCAACCGCTTCTCGCGCATGTTCCGCACCCTGCGCCGGCTGCGCGAATACGGCCTGCGCCGGGCCGTGATCCGCATTGCCCAGAAATTGGGCATTGCGGGTGCCCCACACGCCTCCAACGAGTCCAGCGCCCTGCCGCTGCCGGCTCCCGAGGAAACCGTGCGCCAGGCCCCTTCACCCGCACGCTTTGCGCACGACCTGGAGGTCCTGCTCAAGCGCGGCGTCAACATCCGGCTGGTCTACGCCAACACGCTGATGGGCCGCTACGACCTGCGCCACCATCACCACCACATCTTCAGCCGCCTGGGCCAGCCGGCGCACTTCGCCGTCGAGATGGTGCCCCACACCGACCACGTCTTCACCCGCATCGAGGCCCGTCGGCACCTCATCCGCGGCATGGCCGCCTGGCTTCAGCACTTCCAGGCCCAGCCCCCGGCCCCTGAAGCGGAGCCGGGCGCGGCCTGACGGGGGCTCAGTTCGCGTACATGCGCTGCGGGATGACGCCCTGCGGCGCAGCCGCCGGCGTGGCCTGTTGAGGCTGCGCCAGCGGCAGCTCCTCACCCGGCTCGGCCACCCGTTCGGCCAGAATGCGCGCCGGGTTTTCTTCCGTCAGCCGGTAGGCAATGCCCATGCCGAAATGCTGGGACAGATAGCGGCGTGCCTCGCCCATGCGCGGCGGCCGATGCGCCAGATTGTGCGCATCGCTGGCCACCACATGCGCCAGCCCGCGCGTCAGCAGCGTGTGCGCCGTCTGCCCCGCCGAACGCCCGAAGGCGCCAACCACCGAGGCCGCCGTCAGCTGCAGCATGCAGCCCATGTCCACGAAGGGCTTGATGATGTCCGGGTTGCGCATCACCGCCTTGTTGCGCTCGGGGTGGGCAATGAGCCAGTGCACCCCCTGATCGGCGAACATCCGGCAGGCCACATCCGAACCGTGCGGAATGGCCCCATCCGGAAACTCCAGCAGCATCATCTTCTTGCCGTTGAGCCCGCCGATCATGGGCAGCTCGCCCCGGGCGAACATGTCGAACACGTCCGGATGCAGGTGAACCTCGCCGCCCAGCCGCACGTCCAGCGGAATGCCAGCTTCCCACAGCGCCTGCCGGTACTCGGCAAACACGGGCAGCAGCGACGAGCGCTGGTTGTCGAACACGCCGGGGTAGACATGAGGCGTCAGCACCGACGTATGGATGCCGTTGGCCACGGCCGCACGCGCCAGCTCCAGCGCGTCCTCCATCGTCCGTGACCCGTCATCCACGCCCGGCAGCAAATGGCAATGCAGATCGATCATCATCCCGTCCTCAGTTCGTGCCGGCCTGGGGCCGACAGCCTTCCCGGCCTGTGCCGGCCCAAACCCTATGCCGTGCCCCGTGCCTGGCCCGGTTGCAACACCGGCCCCCGGCACCCAGCCCGGCCCAAAGAACGAAACCGGCCAGATGGCCGGTTCCTCATGCGTTCAGGCGGCCGGGCTCAGAGCGCCCGGCCCGGCCATGCCGGGGCAGCGCTCAGACCGAGCCCACGGCATCCTGCCTGAATTCATCGATGGCCACCTCGCGGCCTTCCCAGGCCGACCGATAGCCTGCCGACAGCAGTGCCAGCGAGCGCAGGCCCTGCGAGCCGTCGGTATCCGGCGTGGCGCGTCCGCGCAGCACCTCGATGACGTTGTGATAGTACAACGGATGGCCGAAACCATACACCGAAGCCGTCTCGTAGTTCGAATTGAGGATCTGCTCGTCCTCGGGACGCTTGTCCTCGAACTCCCAGTGCTCGATCTTGTTGACGGCCACACCGCCCACCTTCACGGTGCCCTTCTCGCCCAGCACCACGATGCTGCCTTCCATGTTCTTCGGATAGGTCAGCATGGTGACGTTGATGCTGCCCAGCGCACCGTTCTTCCAGCGCACGCTCATCACGCCGGTGTCCTCGGCCTCAATGTCACGTGCCAGCGTGGCCGTGTAGGCATGCACCCGGTCGACGGGGCCGATCATCCAGTCCAGCAGGTCCACGTAGTGGCTGGCCTGGTTCATGAAGGCACCACCGTCCAGCGCCCAGGTGCCGCGCCAGGGGGCGGCGTCGTAGTACGATTGCGGCCGCGTCCAGAAGACGTTGATCACCGCCATGTAGATCTTGCCGAAGCGGCCCTGACGGATGGCATTGCGCAGCGCCTGCAGCGTGGCGTTCTTGCGGTTCTGCTTCACCACGAACAGGTACACGCCGGCCTTCTGACAGGCGGCGTACATGGCCAGGCCGTCCTTCCAGCGGGTGGCCATGGGCTTTTCGCTGATGACATGACGCCCGCTGCGCGCCACCTCGATGGCCTGCTCCGAGTGCAGGCCCGAAGGCGTGGTCAGCACCACGATGTCGGCCGTGGTTTCCTTCAGCATGTCGGTCAGCGAGGCATGACCCCGGGCGCCGGTACGCGCCACCGCCTTCTGCAGGGCTTCCGGATCGATGTCACAGACATCCACCAGTTCTGCCTGGTCGGCGTGTTTTTCCAGCGCATCGAAGTGATTGGCCGAAATGCGGCCACAGCCCACCAGCGCGAAGCGGATCTTGCGGCTGTCTGGGACTTTTACGGTATTTGAGACCAAGGGTAAGACTCCTTCACGAACACTCGGCGTTGTGCTGCGAACATCGATGCACATCGGCCATTGCTCGCGGGTTGCTGCCAACGATTCCGGACAGGCCCGGCAGGCCGCGCAGCTTCTGGCTGCACCTTGCACCGGGTCCCTCCGTCGGAAACCATCCGCTCAACATCGCGGGAAAGCCAAGCATAGCCAGTTCGCGTCATGCCAGGGACCAAGAAACGCACAGATCACCCAACAGCCAGGGTGATGAGCATCTCACCATAGTCAGCCACTAACGAAAACACCATGCAATAGCTTCAAGCAGCAATCCGTCGCCGCGGAACCCCTACATGATGCACGCTGCCTCCACGTGGCCATGTGTCGGCAGGTTACATAGGTTCTTTCAAAAGTGCCAACCATCCGCATGTTTCGGTTACACATACGTTTCAAATAGTGGCGATGGCCAAGAAAACGACAGAAAACTTTCCACTTCGACCGCCTGCACCTCCGAAATGACCGCCCGACAGACATCACTTTCCGGAACACACCGGACCGCTGCGCGTGACCCATGTCACGGCAAGGTTATATAACCCCGCTGACAAAGCCGATCTCCAACAGACTTTTGTCAATGACGGCATAATTCCGTGTTGGCAGAAACAGGGGCTTGCGCCTATGCTGCCCGTCTACCGGGTCAGCCCTCGTGGCCGGCGCCCGCCCGTCGGGGGCTCTGCCTGCCCCGCGCAGGCATCCGGAAGAGCCCCGCCATGGACCTCACGTCCCCCCGGAGCCCCTGCCAACCCCCAGACAAACAGCCCGCAGTCCGCTCGTAGCGGTCTGCCTCCGATATCCATCGAACCGCGGCAACCTTCCACTATGAACATGTCCAATCCGTTTCCCGTTGACGACGACCTGCCCATGGCCGAGCCGGTCGGGGTCGCACAACGGCCCGGAGTCGCACTCGTCCGCAGCGCGGCGCCCACCTTCGGCACCTATCTGAGCATCGTCCGGGAACGTAAATGGCTGGTGCTCGGCACGGCGGCCGTCGTCACGGTGCTGGCCACCGTGGCCGTCAACCTGATGACGCCCATCTATCAGGCCAGCGCCACCATCCTCATCGAGAACAACAAGCGCAGCGTGGTGCCGCTGGAAGAGATCTATGGCGTGCCCGCCGGCAGCCGCGAGTTCTTCCAGACGCAGGCCGAGTTCATGCGTTCGCGCGAAGTGGGCATCCGCGTCATCAAGGCACTGGGCCTTGAGAACAACCCCTACTTCAATCCCGAACTCACCCCCGAAGGCAAGGAACAGGCCGCCGAGGGCAACGTGAAGGAACTGTCCCAGGAAGCCCTGGAAGAGCAGGTCCTCATGCGCTACAAGGCGGGCCTGGACATCTCGCCCATCAAGAACAGCCAGCTGGTCGAGATCCGCTTCGAGTCCCCGGATCCGGTGCTGGCCGCCAAGATCGCCAACCAGACGGCCGAGTCCTACATCACGGCCGACCTGGACGCGCGCTTCGACATGCAGCAGACCGCCAGCCGCTGGCTGAACGACCGTCTGAACCAGCTGCGCACCGACCTGGAAAACGCCGAAGCCAACCTGCAGGCCTATCGTGAAGAGATCGGCCTGGTGGCCACGCCCACGTCGGCCCTGGGCGGCAACGAGCGTCAGCTCGACAACTCCTCCGACCGCCTGATCGCGGCCCGCGTCGAGCGCCAGCGCCTTGAACAGGTCTATCACCAGGTCCAGCGCGGTTCCCGCAACCGCTACGAGGTGCCCGAGGTCTTCAACAACCCGGCCGTGGTGGCCGCCCGTGCAGCCGAAGCCAACGCCGAGAAGCGCATGGCCGAGGTGGCCGGCTCCATGGGTGCCTCGCACCCGGCCTACAAGCAGGCCCAGAGCGAACTGGAACTGGCCCGCAGCAGCCTGCGCAAGCAGTCCGAGGCCGTCATCTCCAGCATCTCCAAGGCCTATGAAGTGGCCCGCGAGACCGAGCGTGCGCTGGAACAGGAAGTGGCTTCCTCCAAGGGCAACATCCAGGAGATCAACCGCAAGGAAGGCAAGCTGAACGTGCTGCAGCGTGAAGTGGCCACGAACCAGCAGATCTACCAGACCTTCCTGGCCAAGGTGAAGGAAACCGACGCCACGGCCGACTTCCAGAACCCGATTGCCCGCGTGGTCGACCCGGCCGTGCCGCCGCTGCTGGCCGCCAAGCCGCCCAAGCCGCAGCTCATCCTGCTGGCCGCGCTCATCGGCACGCTGCTGGGCGCCATGCTGGCCATCAGCCGCGAGCAGAAGAACGCCGTCATCCGCTCCAGTGACGAAGTCCAGGAAAAACTGGGCGCCCCGCTGCTGGTGGCCGTGCCCAAGCTGACCGGCGAAGATGCCAAGCAGCTGCCCATGCTGCAGCACCTGCAGCCCCAGTCGCTGTTCTCCGAGTCGGTGCGTTCTGCCCTCACCGGCGTGCGCCTGTCCCTCATGAACGTCGAGCGGCCGGTGGTGGCCTTCACCTCCACCCTGCCGGGCGAGGGCAAGTCCACCATGGCGGCCAGCTTCGCCATCGAGCAGGGCCGCACCAAGCGCACGCTGCTGATCGACTGCGACATGCGCAAGCCCGCCGTGCGCCGCATGCTCAACATCCCCGAGAACACCAAGGGCCTGAGCGACCTGTTCCATGGCGAGCCCATGGAGAACTGCGTGCTGCCGCTCAACGACCTGGACATCTCGGTGCTGGTGGCCGGTACCCGCGCCCGCAATGCGCATGACCTGGTCATGAGCCCGCGCTTCACCGACGTGCTGGAGCAGCTGAAGGAGCACTTCGAGCTGATCGTCATCGACACCCCGCCGCTGGAGCTGGTGTCCGACGCGCTGCCCATCGGGGCCAACGCCACGGGCCTCATCTACGTGGTCAAGGCCAACTCCACGCTCATCCCCATGGCACGTCGTGGTCTGGAGCGCATCGCCGCCGCCAACGTCCGCATTCTCGGCGTCATCCTCAACAACCACGACTTCGAGAAGGCCGGCCGCTACTACGGCGAGTACAACACCTACGGCGAGACCTACGGCCAGGGCTTCTACGGCGAAGGCCACCAGGGCTGATCCTTCAGCCCGCTCAGGCAGTGACCTTCCCGGAAGGTCACTGCCTGGCACCCGGCGCGCATGGCAGGCCGCATCACACTGCCATGCGCCCCATGAAAAGCGCCCCGCGAGGGGCGTTTTTCATGGGGTGACACACATGCAACCCGGCATTTCAGAATTGTCATTCCGGGTAACAGATCCTATACATCATGTCGTTGCCCCTGCACATCCGTAGGGTATGCTTTCATAGTAAAAGAACCGACACATCTTTCTCTTCCGGTTCCTCTGGCGTCGCTTCACGACAATCCGTGCCGCATGCCCTCCGCACGGATCGCCAGGCCGGAGAGACCGCGTTTCCCATGCCCAGAATTGCGCTGCTGACCCGTTACGACACCCAGGGAGCCTCCTCCCGCGTCAGGACCCTTCAGTACCTGCCCGTGCTGCATCAGGCCGGCATCGAGACCGAACACTTCCCGCTGTTCGACAACGACTACCTGAAACGCATGTATGGCGGGCAGAGCATCAATCTGCAGCGCCTGCAGCTGCTGGCCCGGCGCATCCTGAAGATGCCCTCCATCACCGGCAGCGGGCGCTTCGACCTGCTCTGGATCGAGAAGGAGCTGCTGCCCTACCTGCCCTTCGGACTGGAAAAGTGGCTGCTGGACAATGGCGTGCCCTACGTGCTGGATTTCGATGACGCCATCTTCCACAACTACGACCAGTCCGGAAATCCCCTGGTGCGGCGTCTGCTGGGCCACAAGATCGACCGCCTGATGGCGGGGGCCCGCCTGGTCATGTGCGGCAACGGCTATCTGGCCGCACGCGCCCGCAATGCCGGCGCTCCGTGGGTCGAGATCCTGCCCAGCACCATCGACTTCGAGAAGTACCGCCCCCTGCCAGCGCCGCAGCAACCGGTCATCTCGGCCGACCATCCACTACGCATCGTCTGGATCGGCTCGCCCTCCACCTCCAAGTATCTGGAAATCATCCGCCCGGTGCTGGAGCAGCTCACCAGCCGCTACCCGCTGGAGCTGCGCGTCATCGGCGCCGAGGCACGGCAGTGGCCCGGCGTGCAGAGCGTGCACATCCCCTGGGCCAGCGACACCGAGGCCAGGGAACTCAACCAGTCCCATCTGGGCATCATGCCGCTGGAAGACACGCCTTGGGAACAGGGCAAGTGCGGCTTCAAGCTCATCCAGTACATGGCGGCCGGCCTGCCGGTCATCGGCAGTCGGGTCGGCATGAACATCGACATCGTGCAGTCCGGCGTCCACGGCTTTCTGGTCAGCGGCCCCGAGGAATGGACGCAGTCCATCGAGACACTGGCCGCCTCACCGGAGCTGCGTTCGCGGATGGGTGCCGCAGGTCGCAAGGCCGCCGAGAGCACCTACAGCATCGCCGCCGTGGGTCCGCAGCTGGTGCAGCTGCTCAAGCAGGCCGCCGGCCCTGCCGCCGCGCGCACCGCCTGACCCGCCTGCAGCCCTCGACAGACAAGCATGTACCGATCCAAGATCCTGTGGTCGCTCGCCGGCCTCTTCTCCACGCCGCTTGCGGCCTTCTTCTTCATTCCGCTGCTGCTCTCGCGCATCGACAACGAGCGCTTCGGGATGATCGCCCTGGCCTGGACGCTGCTCAGCTACGCCTCGGCGCTGGACCTCGGCATCGGCCGGGCCACCACCCAGTACGTGTCCGCCCTGCGCGGCAAGGGAGACCTGGCCCAGATCCCGCCGGCCATCGACGTGGCCTGGCGCCTGTCCATCACCTACAGTGCCATCGGCGTGGCGCTCTTCCTGGTGGCGGTCGGCTTCGACGTGGAAAGCCTCATCACCTACCGCAACATCGGCGCGCAGGAACTGAAGATCGCCACCATCATCCTCATCTTCACGCTGCCGGTGCAGGTGCTCAGCGCGCTCTATCGCGGCATCATCGAGGCCTTCGAGGACTTCCGCGTCCCCAGCATCGTGCGCATGTACCTGGGCGTGGCCAATTTCGTGGCACCCATGCTGGTGTCGCTCTTCAGCCAGTCGCTGGTGCCGCTGGTGGCCTCCATCCTGATCAGCCGCGCCGTCGGGCTGTTCATGCTGTACTTCAACGTGCGCAAGAAGATGCACGCCCTGCGGACCAATCTGGGCAGCCAGGCCCTCCAGGCCAGCACGCCGGCCCAGCGACGCAGCATCCGCGTGCAGCTCAACCGCTTCGGCAAATGGATGACGGTCAGCAACATCGCCCATCCGCTGCTGATGCAGTCCGACCGCTTCATCATCGCTTCGGCCATCTCGGCGGCGGCCGTCACGGCCTACTACATCCCCAACGAGATCATCCTGCAGAGCACCATGATCGCCTCGGCCATCACCAACGTGATGTTCCCGATGCTGACCGCGCGCCTGCAGCATGACGCCGGCGAAGGCCACCGCATCTTCGTCATGTGGCGCAACCGGCTGCTGCTCATCTCGGCCGCCATGTACATCGTGCTGTGCCTGGCCTTCCCCACCATCCTGCAGTTCTGGATGGGCGACAAGGTGGGACCGGAATCCGCCACGCTGGGCCGCATCATCTGCCTGGGCGCCTTCTTCTACACCGTCTCGGTCATCTACACATCGTACCTGCACGCCCAGAGCCGGGTGCGCGCCTGCGCCACCATCCAGCTCATTGAACTGGCCGTCTACATTCCGGCCCTGTACCTGTCGGCCCGCTTCTTCGGCCTGCAGGGCGCCGCCATCTGCTGGGTGGCACGCGCCATCTTCGACGCCGTGGCCCTGGCCTGGGTCTCGCGCCGGCCGGCCAGCACACCGGTCTCCGCGGCCACCTGACGCCGCATGCCGGGGCACGCCGCCCCGGCTCCTTCCCCCTGGGGACGTTCAGATCCCTTCGATCTGCGGGATGATGGCGCGGTCCACCATCTCGCTGAAGTGCTTGCCCCCCCGGGGCAGCACCAGCTGGTCACGGCGCGGCACCGGCGCAAACTCGTTGCCCACCAGCTTGATCTGCCGCAGCAACCCCGCCTGACTTTCCGACAACTCCAGCAGCGGCCCCCGGCCGGTCCATTGCACCTGATTGCCGGACAGCTCGCACATCAGCAGCGGATACTGCCCCCGATCGTCGCCCACCTGAGCCAGCACGTACACCGGCACGTTCATCGACGTGGCCCGGATCTCGTTGCCCACGATGCGCACACCGTACATGCCGCGATCGGTGAAATGGTCGTCAGCCCCGCGCAGCCCATAGCCCCGGTGGCTCTTGCGCCGCAACTTGCTGTTGAAGGCCGACTCCACCGCAATGTAGGCGCGGCCTGCCGGCCCGGACAGCCGGTTGCCCCAGAAGGAGTTCTCGTTGGCCACCACCGCGCAGTAGATCATGTACTTGGGCAACCCCTCGCTGCCCACTTCCACCTCGTTCATGTAGAAGTCGTTCTTCGACGCCCCCACATAGGCCTGCAGCAGCCCCTCGCCCCGCGCCCGGTTGTTGCGGATGCGGTTGTAGCTGACCGTGTTGAACGATGAGCCGTAGGCCAGATGGATGGACGAGGACAGCGAATCCGTCAGCTCGTTGCCGGTAATGACGTTGTAGTGGGACTGGTGCTGGATCGACATGCAGCGGATCTGGCCCTGCAGCTTGTTGTCCTGCACCAGGCTGCGTCGCACGCCCAGGAACGAAATGCCGTAGTAGGCACCACTGATCTGGTTGCCCTCCAGCAGGTTGTCGTGCGCCGGCACCGGAATGTCCGGCAGCACGAAGCGCCGCAGCCAGCTCTCGCGCGGGGAACTTTCCCCCGCCGGCAGCAACCGCTCGGCCTCGATCTCGATGCCGAAGCAGTCGTGGTCGGGCAGAGGCTCCACCTCGATGACGTTGTTGCGGAACACGTTGTAGGCCACGGCACGCGTGCTGTTGATGCCGTTGCTCATGCCCCGCACATAGATGCCGTGACCCACCTGCACATGGCGGATCCGGTTGTCCACCACATGCACACCCTGGGTGTCGATCAGGTAGATGGCGGCCGCCTGGTCCGGGTAGGTCACCTGGCACTCGATGGACAGGCCGGAGACCAAGAAAGGATCCTTGATCGGGTCCCGCTCGGCCAGCTCCCGCACCAGAAAGCCCGCCCGTTTCGAGCTGCTCTGCAAGCGGATAAGGCTGCCCTTCTCACCCTTGACGCCCGCCATGGCGCCCGAGAAGCTCACCTGGTCGGTAATGACGTATTCACCGGCCGGAAACACCAGCCAGATGCCCTGCCGCGCGGCCGCCTGGGCAGCGCGGATCACCGCCAGCGTGTCGTCATCGCGTCCGTTGGCCTTTGCCCCGTACTCCAGCGGCGAGACGACCCGATCCAGGCGACCGGGCCCCGTGGGCGTGGCGGCCCGCAGCTGCTGGGCCATCAGGAACGTGGCGGCACCGGCCCCCAGCGTCTTCAGAAACTCCCTTCTCATTTTTCCTCCGAGGTTCGCGGTGATCGATCCGCCCACTCATCGAGCAACGGCCCGCCCGCCAGATCGGTCGACCTTCCCCGGAGCCCGGGCGTCCCGCAAGGCTGCAGGAACGTCCGCACAAGGCTGCCGTGCCGGATCATGCTGGGCACGGCGCCTGCCGCAAGGCCCTCAGCGCAGCCGCCCCGGGTTGCCCCGCACGGGGCGCGGGCCCATGGCCTGCTGACCAGCAGCCCGCTGACCGGCGGGCCGTTGGCCGGCCGGGTAGACCTGTCCCGCCGGACGTTGGCCGGCCGGGTACTGTCCCATCGGGCGCTGGCCGGCCGGGTATTGCTGCACCGGTCGCTGCCCCGCCGGGTACTGCTGCACGCCGCGCTGGCCGGCGGGGTACTGCTGCATGCCACGCTTGCCGGCGGGGTACTGCTGCATCCCGCGCTGACCGGCGGCCGCGCCCTGCCGCGCCGCCATGGCACCCGGCATGACGGGAGCCGGCATCGGGCCGCGCACCACGCGCGAGCCCCGGCGCCGCACCCGTGCGTCAAACATCGACGTGCCCGGATGGCGCACCAGGAAGATCGTCACCGGAAGTACATACATCCAGTGGAAAGTGTAGGCCTCGATGTACGGGTTGGTGGCGGCAGCAATGAACGCACTGGCACAACCTGCAAACAGGAAGACATCGAAATTGGTCAGCCGCTTGTGCTTCCAGGTCTCGAAAACGCCCCAGCCATAGCGGATGAACGGCCAGGCATAGACAAGCGCACCCGCAAAACCGACGCGATAGATGGTTGCCAGCAGCACGATCTCATAACGCCAGGGATACATCTCGCTACGGATGTAATTGACCCCGATGCCGTGCCCGGCACCAATGCCGAAGGAGGAGATGATGCCATCGAACAGCGCATTGGCCTGGTTGGTACGTTCGGAGCCGCCACCGCCGGACAGCTCTTCCCAGAAACCGCCAATGATGTAGAGCACGTCCACCTCGGTGAAGCTGCTGAGCAGGATGATGAAGACGATACCCGCCAGCACGGCAATGCCCACCTGCTTGCCCAGCGCCCAGGCAATGGTGCCGGCGCGCTGGCCGTGGATGCCGGGGCGCAGCAGCGCCCCCAGCACCAGCCCCACGGGCACCGACAGCATGAGGGCCGAACGGCCGGAGGTGACCGCCACCACCACCAGGATGCCCAGCGTGATCAGCAGCTTGGTGCCCATCTCGCCGACGGCCAGCATGGCAAACATCGCGCTGGACATGAAGAGCAGCGTGCCATAGACGTGCATCGTGGCGCCCGAATAGCCGTCAACCAGGTTGACGTTGGCGTTCTCGGGCTCGATGAAGAAGCTGACTGCCTCAGGGCCACCGTTCAGGAACAGGTAGAAGAACAGGCCCACGCTGGCCGCGCCGAAGATGGCGTTGTTCTCCATCATCTTCTCGAGCGAGTCGCTCTCGAAGGTGGCCAGCACGCCGCCGGCCACCAGGATCCAGAGCGCAGGCGACACGATGTAGATGAAAAGCGTCTGCAGCAGCGCCTCGTTGCTGGCGCCGTTGACCAGCCCCACCACCAGATACAGCAGCGTGACGGCCGACGAGGCCGCATGCATCCAGACCACCCGCATGAAGGCGGGCGAGAAATTGGTCAGCGGCCAGCCCAGCGCAGCGGTAAGCGCCAGAAAGCTCACCGACACCGGCTTGATGGAGTTGGGCACGACCATCGTCAGGAACAGCAATATGACGAAGGACCAACGGAAACAGATCGGCAGCCATGCCGATCTGGCGTTATTCTGAGCAGCCATCTGGCTGTTCCTCACTGAGGGAAAATGGCAAACCCCCGATTCAACCACCAGAATCGGACAGGCGCCAGATAAAATCAGAGAACGTGACCGGAGTTACTCTGTAGCGGCAAGAATATCGACGTTTACTTTTCTGACGTCAAATTTTTCAAGTGCCAGCTGGTAGCTGGCTTCGCCGTGGCGCTCCATCAGCCCCGGCTCGGTCAGATAACGTTCCATGGCAGCCACCAGGGCCGGCACATTGCGCGCCGGAATCAGGCAGCCGTTCACGTCCTGCGTCACCGTCTCGCGGCAACCCGGCACATCGGTGGTGATGACGGGCCGGCCCATGGCCAGGGCCTCCAGCACGGTACGCGGCAGCCCTTCGGAATACGACGGCAGCACGCAGACGCTGGCACGCGTCACGAAGGGACGCACATCCTTCACCCCCCCCTCGTAGCTGATCACGTCGGACGTGGCCCAGCTCTCGATCATCGACTCGGGGATGGCATCGGGCGACGAGTCCTTGTAGCCGATGATGATGAAGCGCGCATTCGGGTACTTCTGCTTCACCTGGGTGGCCGCTTCCACGTACTCGCGGATGCCCTTGGCCTTCAGCAGCCGGGCGGCCAGCAGGAAGGTCACTTCCGGCCCCGGGGGCAGCGGCACCCGCGCAAACTGCGTCAGGTTCACGCCCGAGCCGTTGACGATGCGGGTCTTCTTCATGGGCACAAGGCCCTTTTTCACGAAGAGCGCCCGATCATCGGGATTCTGGAAAATGGCATTGTGCACCGGCACCATGGCCTGGCGATAAAGCTGCGAAGCCAGGCCCTTGAGCGCATTGCGCTTGGCGCTGCCGCCATGAAAGGCAAAGCCCAGCCCGGTGATCATCGGCACAAAGCGCAGATTCCGGACCCCCGCCGTGCGCACGGCCAGCCCGCCATAGACCACCGGCTTGATGGTGTAGCAGATCAGCACGTTGGGGCGGACCCGCCGCAGCAGCTTGCGGATGGCCAGCATCGTGACCATGTCGCGCAGCGGGTTGATGCCGGTACGGTGCAGCGGCAGCGGCACGAAATCGGCCCCCAGCGCATGGATCTGGTCCAGCACTTCAGGCGTGAGCGGCGCGGCGGCAGCGCCCGTCACCTTGTAGCCCCTGGCCACCAGGTCCCGGATGAGATCGGCGCGAAACTCGATCAGGGATTCGGCCATTGCACCAATGAGAAGAGCACGCTTCAAGACTGTATCGCCAAATGAATCAGGTTAAGGTATGTGCCAGCGGCGTCGGGGATTTTATCAGCGTCCCGGATACCCCACGGCCAAATACCTACATTCACAAAGGCCTGAAGCTTTTCGTCATGTTAAGACACAAGAGATACGCACAATGTGCCAGCTCAGTGTCCAATTCCTCACCAGTGCTCATTCCTGCCTTCCGGTGAATGGCGGCCACCGCTATCATTCTCTGTAGATGTAACGAAGGCCCCCACCACCGACAACAGGCCAAGAACATGGAAAAGACCAAAACCGCTCCCACCACCATTCACCCCAGCGCCCTCGTCGACGAAGGCGCACAGATCGGTGAAGGCACGAAGGTCTGGCACTGGACTCACGTCAGCAGCGGCGCCGTCCTGGGCGAGCGCTGCTCGCTGGGCCAGAACGTCTACGTGGGCAACCGCGTCGTCCTGGGCAACAACGTCCGGGTGCAGAACAACGTCTCCATCTACGACAACGTCACCCTGGAAGACGACGTGTTCTGCGGCCCCAGCATGGTCTTCACCAACGTGCTCAACCCCCGCGCCCATGTCTCGCGCAAGCACGAATACCGCAACACCCTGGTGCGCAAGGGTGCCAGCATCGGCGCCAACGCCACCGTGGTCTGTGGCACCACCATCGGCCGCTACGCCTTCATCGGCGCCGGCGCCGTGGTCTCGCGCAATGTGCCCGACCACGCCCTGATGGTCGGCGTGCCCGCACGCCGCACCGGCTGGGTCTGTCAGTGCGGCGTCAAGCTGCCCAACCTGTCGCATGGTCAGGACAGTGCCATCGTTCACTGCCCCGAGTGCCACACCGGCTATAACATCACACCACACGCCTGCGAGCCCACCCAGCCCGAGGCCTGATTTCCAACCCCGTCACGGCGGTGCCCTGCCGCAAGCCCGGCACCGCCCCTGGGCGCCAGCAAGGCGCCAGTCCAAGCCGCAAGAAGAAGCCATCATGCTCGCCCCCCTGCAACACATCGATTTCATCGACCTCAAGCAACAGTACCGCCGCCTGAAACCCGCCATTGACGAGCGGATGCAGGCCGTGCTCAACCATGGCCAGTACATCATGGGGCCGGAAGTGGCCGAGCTTGAGAAGCGCCTGGCCGAATACGTGGGCGTGCGCCATGCCATCGGCATCAGCGACGGCACCACGGCGCTGCAGGTGGCCATGATGGCCCTGGGCATCGGCCCCGGTGACGAAGTCATCACCACCCCGTTCACCTTCATCGCCACGGCCGAGACCATCAGCCTGCTGGGCGCCACGCCGGTGTTCGTCGACATCGATCCCGACACCTGCAACCTGGACGCCAACCTGCTGGAAGCGGCCATCACGCCGCGCACCCGCGCCATCATCCCGGTCAGCCTGTACGGCCAGTGCGCCGACATGGAAGCCATCAACGCCATTGCCGCCCGCCATGGCCTGCCGGTCATCGAGGACGGCGCCCAGAGCTTTGGCGCCACCCGTCACGGCAAACGCTCGGGCAGTCTGTCCACCATTGGCTGCACCAGCTTCTTCCCCAGCAAGCCGCTGGGCTGCTACGGTGACGGCGGCGCCTGCTTCACCAACGACGACGAGCTGGGCCGCAAGATGTCGCAGATCCGCCTGCATGGCCAGTCCAAGCGCTACGTGCACTCGGCCATTGGCGTCAACGGCCGGCTGGACACCCTGCAGGCCGCCGTGCTGCTGGTCAAGCTGGATCACTTCGACGAGGACGTGAAGCTGCGCGCGGATGCGGGCGCCCGCTATGCCCGCCTGCTGGCCAACGCCGCCCACCCGCAGATCCGCCCCGTGACGGTGGCCGAAGGCAACACCAGCGTCTACGCCCAGTACACCGTGCGCGTGCCCAACCGCGCCCGGGTCATCGAGGTGCTCAAGGCCAACGGCGTGCCCACCGCCGTGCACTATCCCATGTGCCTGCACAAGCAGCCGGTCTATGCCAGCACCCCGCTGGCCGCCCAGAGCTTCCCGCACGCCGAGAAGGCTGCCGACGAAGTGCTGAGCCTGCCCATGTACCCGGACATCGACCACGCCCTGCAGGCCCAGATCATCGATCACCTGGTCGCCGCCGTCGAAAGCACGCTCTGATCCTGCCGTGAGCGAGTCCACCCCCAGCCCCGCCCCGGACGCGGACAACCATTCCGCGTCCCCGGCGCCCACCGCGCCGGCCACCCCGCCGGCTGCGGCCGCACCGCGCCAGTCCTCCTACATCCGCACCGTCCTGAAGGTGCTGACCGGCAGTGCGGCCGCCCAGGCCATCCCGCTGCTGGTCATGCTGCTGCTGGCCCGCCTGGTCAGCGTCGAGGCGCTGGGGGTCTATGCCATCTGGCAGGCCGTCATCTACATCGCCATCGTGCCGGCCACGGCCCGCATGGAAATCCTGCTGGTGGCACTGCCGCTGGCCAGCGACCGCCGCAAGGCCTTCCGCATCGGGCTGTTCAGCAGCATCGGCGTGGGCCTGCTGCTGTCACTGGTGGCGGTGCTGGCACACGGCTTCATCGAACAGCGCCTGCCCGGCTGGCCCCTCTCGGCCTCGGTCCTGGTGGGGCTGGGCACCTGGGCGCTGGCCATGCAGACGCTGTGGCTGGCCATGGCCGTCACCTCCGGCGCCTTTGGTGTGGTCAACCGCATCCGCATCACCTCGGCCGGCCTCACGGCGCTGCTGCAGGTGGTGCTGGTCCTGTTCTGGCCCAACGGCATGATGCTGATGCTGGGCTTCGTCATCGGCACCAGCATGGGCAGCTGGGCCGCCTGGCTGGGCCTGAAGGAATTCCTGCTGGCGCATGACCTGCCCGATCCGAGCGGCCGCCACAAGCCCTGCCAGACCTACGGCGAGCTGATGCGCACCCACGGCAAGACGCCGATGATCGCCCTGCCCGCCGCCCTCATCAACACGGTGGCCCAGCAGATCCCGCTGCTGCTTACCGGCACCCGCTTCGGCGAGCACGCCGCCGGCCTGCTGGGCACGGCATGGCGCACCATCTCGGCGCCCATGTCCATCATTTCCAACTCGGCCCAGGACGTCTTCAAGAACAAGGCCGCCGAGGAGTTCAACCGCACCGGCCAGTGCCGGGCCGCCTACAAGCAGACCCTGCGGCTGCTGGCCTTCCTGGGCATCTTCCCGTCGGCCGTGCTGCTGTTCTGGGGGCCGCCGCTGTTTGCCCTGGTCTTTGGCGAGAAATTCCGCGCCGCCGGCGAGATCGCCCAGGTCTTCGCGCCGCTGCTGTTCATCCGCTTCTTTGCCAGCCCGCTGGGCTACACGCTGCTCATCACCCGGCAGGCCAAGCTGGACCTGTACTGGCAGATCGGGCTGCTGGCCGTGAGCCTGGCCGCCTTCACCCTGCCCCAGGAGGCAATGACGGCCATCAAGTGGTTCTCTGTGGGATATACCGCACTCTATGTGGTATATCTGCTACTACAATGGCGTGCGGCTGGGGGCCAAGGCAATCGCCATACCCCACCCAGCGCCTGATCGAGCCTCTTGCCCCGCCGCCCTGGCCGGGCAACGAACCGGAACGGCCCAAGGAACCCACATGGCGGCTCACCTTCTCAAGAAAACACGGTCGCACCAACCGACCCTCTTCGATACCTTCGGCTACGGAAGTCGGCCCCAGCGTCCTTCGTCGTTCAGCACGATGCTGGTCAGTGCGGCCTTCTTCTTCCATTTCGGCCTGTTGCCCATCCTGTGGAACGTGGCTACCAGCGTGCCCAGCATCGTCTGGACCGGTACCTCGACCGGCCTGCTCTGTCTGGCTGCCCTGGCCGCGCGACACAGCAGCATCACCAGCCGCAAGGTCTCCATCTGCACCATCACGTTCCTGTTCGCCTATCCCATCTTTGGCTGGATCAGCTACAAGGCCTGGGGCCAGTACAGCGGCGAACGCGAGACCATGCTGCTGCAGACGCTGCCCATCATGCTGCTGGGCCTGGCGCTCTATCTGACCGGCGCAGCCGCCCGCAGCCACCGCATCTACCGGACGATCTGGATGACGTGGTTGCTGATGGCGTGCTATGTCCTGCTCAACGCCAAGAACTTCTCCGTCGAGAACCTCTACCAGACAGCCACCGAGACCGGCAACAAGCTCACCTATCAGCAGCTGGGTGACTCGTTCGCCATCTGCAGCACCATCCTGGCTGCCCGCATTCGCCAGGCGCCGCAGCGCTGGCTCTTCATTGCGGCCGCCATCGGCCTCATGTTCATCATCCCGTCCCGCAGTGCCGCGTTCTTCGGCACGGCCTCGCTGCTCACCGTCATCGTGCTGTTCGGCGGGTTCTTCACGCGCGTGGTGGTGATCGGCCTGGTGGTGGCCATTGGCCTGGGCTACGAGACCGGGCTGTTCGCCCAGCTGTTCGAGGGTACGCGCTTCCAGATTGCGTTCACCCCCGGCAGCGAAGACGGCTCCTGGAGCACCCGCCAGGAAATCATGAATCACGGCATGAACGTGCTCACCAGCCGGCCATTCACCGGTGAATGGGCGTTCCAGCTTGGCGAGATGAAGTTCGCCGGTCTCTACATCCACAACATCCTGGACATCTGGGCACAGACGGGCCTGATCTCCTTCCTGCTGTTCCTGGCCATCTGGGGCGCCCTGCTGGTCGCACTGATGACCGGTTTCGAGCGCTGGCCGCGCATTGCCAAGGAGACCGCTCCCCTGCTGGTCTTCGTCGTCCTGTCCTGGTGCCTGGCGCGAAACGTCACCTTCGTGGCGCTGTTCTTCTGCGTGGGCTTTGCCTCCGCAGCCCTGGAACAGGCCCGTTTTGGTCAGGTCGTCCGCCGTCACCGTGCCGACCAGCTCAACACGCAGTTCAACACGCAGTTCTCGCCCGACTCGCAGTTTGTGCACAGCCAGTTCGCCCCCAACCAGTTCGCAAACTCCCAGTTCGCGCCCCAGACGCAGCTTTCACCCGACACTCGGTTTGTGCGCAGGCACCAATACCAGGATCATCCCAAGTACCAGGATCACACCAAGTTCTTCCCTCCTGGTTCCTCTTCCTGACGGCAACCTCTCCGGATGCATCGCCCCATGAACCCATCGCCTTCCGTTGACCACGTCCCGGCGGGCCTGGCCCCTCAGGCTGAGCCCGCCATGCCCGGCCTCATGCAGCGCCAGTCGGGCCTGGCCGCCCGCGTTCGCAAGCTTGGCTGGCGGCTCTACGAGGAACTGATCCTGCCCAACCGGCAGGACGAGTACCGGCGGCTTCTGAAGCATGCCCGGGACCACGGGTACCGCGTCATCGACAACGCCCAGTGGCTGACCCTTCAGCTGGAAGGCTCGATGGCCCCCGATGAGCGGGTCCTCGTGATGCGCCACGACATCGACACCGACCCGAAGCTGTCGCTGGCCTGGCACCGGATCGAGCAGGAACTGGGCTGCCGCGCCAGCTATTACTTCCGGCAGAGCACGATGGATGCGGATGTCATCCAGCAGCTGGCCCGGGATGGTGTTCATGTCAGCTACCACTTCGAGGAACTGGCCGAATACGCCAAGCAGCATCGGCTGCGTTCACCGGCAGCCGTGCAGGCGGCCATGCCGGCCATCCACGAGCTGTTCGCCCAGAACCTGCAGACGCTGCGCACGCGCTTCAACGTGCCGATGGACGTCGTCTGCTCCCATGGCGACTGGATGAACCGCTTCCTCAAGATGCCCAACCACGTGCTACTGCAGGATCAGGCCCTGCGCGAGCGGCTGGGCATCCGCAGTGAATGCTATGACGACAACGTCATGAAACCCTTTGCCTGCTACCTGTCCGACAGCAACCCGCCTCACTACTGGGTGCGGGGCGAACCCTTCGCGCTGATCGAGCAGGGCGTCACCCCGCTGGGCATTCTCACGCACCCGAAATCCTGGCGTGCACACTGGCCGTCGAACTTTTCTGAACTGACCTGCCGTATCCGCGAGGCCCTGAGCTTCCGCTTCGGCAAAGGATGGACATGAAGCCGATCCGCATCTGTCATTTCTCCACGGTCCACCGTGGCGTCGAAATCCGCATCGTCCGCAAGGAACTGGCCTCACTGGCTGCCGCCGGCTATGACGCCCATGCCGTCATCGCCGCCACCCCCGAAGAGGTGGCCGAAGCGGCCAAGCTCGGCGTCACCATTCATCCGCTCCAGGAGCGCCCCGGCGCCGGCCGCGTCTCGCGCATGACGCGCAAGATGTACGACGCCTGGCGCCAATGTCGCGCGGTCGACGCCCAGCTCTACCACTTCCACGATCCCGAACTGATCCCACTCGGCCTTCTGCTCAAGCTGAGCGGGCGCAAGGTCGTCATCGACGTGCATGAAGATCTGGCCAACCAGATCCTGACCAAGCACTGGATCCCGGCCCCCATCCGCAAGGTGGTCTCCCGGCTGGCGCGTGGCATGGAACGCATTGCCGCCCGACGGCTGGATGGCACGGTCGTGGCCGCCTCCAAGCTCGGACCCTTCTTCGAGGACGTGGCACGCCGACTGATGGTGGTGCACAACTACCCGCTGCTGTCGGAACTGGCCAGCCCTCCCACCGAGGAAGAGGCCAACCTGCCACTGTCGGAACTGGTCAAGAAACTGCCTCCGGCCACCCACGTGGCCTACGTGGGCGGCATCTCGCGCATCCGCGGCATCTACGAGGCCGTCGCGGCCGTGGAAAAGGCCGACGTCGGCCTGGTGCTGGCAGGCACCTTCAAGACCAAGGCCGAACGCGACCAGGCTGCAGCCATGAGCGGCTGGTCCCGTGTCGACGAACTGGGATGGGTCGAGCGTGACGGCATCCGCGCTGCCCTGCAACGCAGCTTCGCCGGTCTCTGCACCCTGCACCCGACCCCGAACCACGTCAGCGCCGAACCGATCAAGCTGCTTGAATACATGGCGGCCGGCATTCCCTCCATCGTTTCCGACATCCCCGACTGGGTGGAGTTCGTCGAGAAGCACGACATCGGCCTGTGTGTTGACCCGATGGATGTGGACGCCATCGCCAAGGCCATCGTCACCCTGCGTGATGATCCGGAACGACGTGCCCAGATGGGTCGCAACGGCCAGAAGGCCGTCATGGAACAGTACAACTGGAATACCCAGGCCAAGCGTCTGGAAGCGTTGTACGAAGAGATCCTGAAGAGCTGAGGGCACCTGCCTCAGTCGGACGAGGGCGGGGAGCTGCCATATCCCCGCCCGGTGCGCATTGCCATCGATCGCCGCATCCTCGCCGTCGATACGCCCGACTGATGTTTTTGTGCAACAATACACCTAGACTGAAACCGTGATCGTTTTCCTTGACAACAGGAAAACGGCTGTTCGTCCACCACGGTCCTCCCCCACCAGTGGGGGTTTCAGTCATGTGCCCTGCCCTTCCGTCTTTCCTCTTCAAGCCGCATAGCCGCTTTCCAGGCCATCCGACCATGCTGAGTACCTGTCTTGCCCTATCCCTGACACTGGCCGGTTGCGGTGGCACGGGCCAGGACGAGACGCATCAGGAAATCGCCGCTGCCCCCATCACGGTGGACGGCCCCAGCATCACCTCGGAAGCCGCCTTCATCTTCGACCAGAAACCCGGAGAAACGCCCGACATTCTGGACTCGGCGCCCAAGGACGAGTTCGCCAATGATCTTGCCTGGGCCATGGAGCGCATCGGCAAACCGACGGCCGGACTGATGGACCTCGCATCCGGCATGCTGGTCGCCAGCGCCGAAGCGGCCACAGCCAACGACGCCGATCATCCGGACGCCGTGCATGGCACGCTGCAGCCCAAGCATCCGCGCCCCACCAACCTGCATCGCCTGAACGACCCCAACCTGCCTGAGTGGGCCCGGGACTGGGACAAGCCCAGCCGCAACGAGCAGCCCGCACAGAACAGCAACGCCAGCCAGCCCAAACCGTCGGCCGGCAGCAGCGCCGCCAATGGCAATCCGGGCAGCAACAGCGCCAGCAATAACAGCGCCGCCAGCCAGAATCCGTCTGCTGCCAAGGACCGTCTGGTCAGCGTCACAAGCGATGGATACCGGCTGAACTCCCCCGAATTCAACCGTCTCTACGGCCCTGGCGTATTCAACCAGTATGCACTGGCCAACACCATCGTCGGCTCCTATCGCAATCTGGAAACCGTCGTCTCCAACCGCTTCATGGCGCTCAACAGCGGCTATCTGGCCAGCGTGAAGCTCTACTGGCAGACCGGTCTGGGCTATGCAGGCGGCACGGGCGGCACCATTCGTCTGCGCGTCTACCCCGATGACGGCTCCAGCGCACACCTGCCCGACATGAAGGGCGAGCCGCTGGCCCAGGCTGTCTATCGCCCCGGCCTCAAACCGGGCGAAGACAAGAAATCCATCTTCCAGGACATCCCGGTGTCGCGTGGCAATCAGCCGCTGCAGGCCGGCAGGATCTATCACCTGGTGATGGACAACATCGACGCCCACCCCAACGACAACTTCATCAGCAGCAACAACGCCATCACCTACATCGGCACCGGTCGTCCGGCGCGCTGGCTGAACACCCTGGACTGGTCCACCCTGCTGGCAAAACGTCCGCGCGGCTCGCGCAATGCCTATACTTGGCTCAACCTCACCGAGAAAGGCACCACCAACAACTACTTCTCGCCCATTCTGCAGCTGACGATGACCAACGGCCAGATCCAGGGCGTTTCCGACATGGAAGGTGGCAGCGTCGATCCGAAGACGATCTTCACCGCCACCCAGGCCACACCGGTGCGTGAACGCTTCACGCCTGGCTCGGACAAGACCATCTCCGGCATTTCCTTCTCCACGGCAGCATCGGTAGGCGGACGGCTTGAGTGGCGCATCCTTCAAGGGCAGACGGTCCTGGCCAATGGCACCATCGAAGCCCTGCGCCCCAACTATCACCTGATCCGCACCAACACCAGCCTGTCAATGGGGGGCACCACCTGGTACGACATCGCGCTGCCCAAGGACATCCGTCTGCGTGCCGGCCAGACCTACGACCTGGAATTCCGTCCGCAAGGCAGCAGCCAGTGGAAATTCGGCGGCCACCGCAACGGTTCCAGCTACGGTTTCCGGTGGCCTGCAGCCTTCACGGAATCTCAGGCGCAGCACTTCCAAAACGGCAGCTGGCTCGACACCTACCACTGGAGCTACACCCAGTCACGGCGCGGCTCCAACTGGCCTGTCGTCCTGCACCTGGCACCCTGATTCATCCACCTCCCTGTCACCGGCTTTCCGCCCAGAGCAATCGCTGCCCGGAAAGTCGAAGAAAAACGGCCAGCACGCCTTGCAGCGGCTGGCCGTTCTGCATCAGAGGTTTCCATCCGATGCTTCAGGTGCCTTCAACCGGTCTCATGGTGCAAGGTGCAACACCACGGGCCAATTGGAATCGGGGTCGCCCGAGCTGTTGTGATTGAAGTGGTTGAAGTTGATCCAGCGTCCATTCAGCCGATGCTGCGCATGTGACTCCGTAAACGATGCGGGCCAGCTAAACCCATGCCTGGAGCCATTGCGGAAATCGGCGAACATCCACCGACTGCCGCCTTCAGGGTGAAACTCCACGTCATAGGTCTGACCGGCCTGCAACGTGATGGCGCCGAACGAGGCGTCATACCAATACACCTTGCCAACCTGGTACGTGTTGTTGGTCGACAGAGCACGGTAATTTGCCCCGGAGCTGATCCGGCCACTGGCCAGTTCCTGGCTGCCATGCATGATACGCCAGCGCAACGAACCTCCCACTGCGGCAGCCGTCGCAAATGACAGGCCTGTGACCCGCTTGTTGCTGCGGGGATTGAACTGTTCACGCACCGGGCTGTTGCTGGTGGCCGGGAAGATTCGTTTGGGTGCAACCGATCCGCTTTCCATGATCGTCGACCCCTGTCTTTGACCGTCCCGAGTGGTCAACTGCAGGATAGGAATGTAGTAATTGCCGCTGGAGGCGTTCTGAGTCAGATCCTCCCATGAGAAAGTAGCTCCTGACCAGGCCGCACGCTTGCCCAGCAGCGTGGCCCAGTCCGTCGTCGAGATCCACCGTGACGGACGCCCATTACCTGCATTGCTGATGGCATTGTTGCTGCTGATGTAATTCCGATGTGGCGCGCCATCGACGTTGTCCAACACCAGATGATAGAGATGCCCGGCCACCAGAGGCTGCTGGCTACTGAAGTGCGCATCACCAAAGATGGGCTTGCCTTGATAGGTCGCCTGACCAGGGGTGAAATAGGCCGTGGCCAGCGGAGATGCCGAGAGATTCGGACGATGAGCACCACTGCCGTCATCAGGCATCAACCGGAGGCGGATGGTTCCGCCGTTGCCGGACGAATACCCTTTGCCCGGCTGCCAATAGAGACGGGCAGTACTCAGATGGCCATTGATGGTAGCCCGGAAGCGGTTCGACACCACCTGCTCCCGATTGTTGACAATGCCCGGGATGGTATTGCTCAGAGCATCCTGCCGGAAAATGCCGGGACCATAGAGTCGGCGGGCCTCGGCTGAGGTCAACGAGAGGTTGCCACTGCCAGCGGGGACGATGGGACCCGCCTTGGCACGACGCTGGGCGGCCTGCTGGCCCAGTACCGGCAGTGCTTTGGCTGCCTGACCGGCAGTGGGTTCATGGGTATCTGCACCGCATGCGGCAAGCGGAATGACAAGAGCAAGAATGCTCCTGCGCAACGCGCCATGGCCAAATACGGAATTGCTGTGCTTGCTACCGAGGTTTACCTGTTTGGTGTTCATCGCGTTTGTCTCCAGTTGCGACATTTGTAATTTTATGTCACAACGTCGAATTAGTAAACACAATTCGTATTGTGAAATTTTTTGCTTATATACCAAGCAGATAGCGTTCCGGCACCTCCTCCCACTAGGCAAACAACGTTCAAGAACAAACTGCATACACATCGCGATAGCCCCTCCCTTGGCAGGAAGAAGCTCCCCCACCCAGCCATCCGAGGCATCTGGCGCCCCCATCCGATGCCTCAAGCGCCTTCAACCGGTCTCATGGTGCAAGGTGCAACACCACGGGCCAGGACGCACCACAGGCCTGCTTCCCCTTTGCAACCATCCGCCGCTCCACCAGCCCCCAAAAATGGTGGGGCTTGCAATGGCAGGGAAAGCTGTCTCCAGACAGCCCGAGCATGGCAATAAGTCCCGATGGACGTAAATACACTGTTCATTTTTGGCCCTTATCCGGACCAAACGTCAATATCACCGTAAAAAGCAGCAATTCCGACACCAGGCACGGCGCATATATTCCCTCCCGATAAAACTCGCCACCGAATTTATTCCCAAATACCGTGTTTACTTTCCCGGCGCTTGCCCCTAATATCCCGGGATACCGATCCGGAGAGGAATTCATGAAAATTAGCAATAGCAACGTTGCTAATACCGTACATAAACGCACTTCGCGTAACAATATTTTGCTATTTAGCGCCCTTCTGGCCGGGGCAGTGTTGTCTGGATGCGGCGGTGGCGGCGGTGGTTCTGGCGCTTCGGACGTTCCTGTCCAGCAGACCAAGGCCATTGTCAGCCAGCCCGGCAGCGAAGGTTACGCACTCAACTCGGCCGAGATCGGCCGGCTCTACGGCCCCGGCGTGTTCCGGCAGGATGCCCTGGGCAACACCATGATCGGCATCAACGGCAGCCAGGAGAGAATCGTCTCCAACCGCTTCCGGGCCACCATCAGCGGCAACCTGGCCTCGGCACGGCTGTACTGGCAACCGGGAACGGGCTATTCGCGGGGCAACGGCGGCGTCATCCGTCTGCGCCTGCTGCCCGACGACGGTTCGGACGCCCATGCACCCGACATGTCGGCCACGCCGCTGGCCACGGCAGAGTTCACGCCGGGTTCGGCCGCCCAAGGGGATCGCGCCATCTTTGCCGACAGCACGTTCACCAGCCAGCAGCCGCTGGTGGCCGGCCAGATCTACCATCTGGTGATGGACAACGTGGCTCCGGATCCGCGCGAGAACTACATCAGCAGCAACAACGCCATCACCCACGAACAGAACGACCGCCCCTCCCGCTGGGTCTCCTCCATTGACTGGGGCACGCTGCGGGGCTCGCGTGCGGCGGGTTCCTCGGATGCCTTCACGTGGTCCGACTACACGCGCAGCGCCTCCAACGGCAACTACTATGTGCCCATCCTGCAGCTCACCACGGCAGACGGCCAGCGCCAGGGCATGGCCAACATGGAAAGTGGCGCCGTCGATCCGGGTCGCATCTTCACCATCGGGGCCGATCAACCCATCCGGGAACGTTTCCGCCCCACGCGCGAGCGGCGCGTGACGGGCCTGTCGTTTGCCACGGCGGCATCGGTTGCGGGCACGCTGCAGTGGCGCATCCTGCAGGGCAGCAACGTGCTGGCCAGCGGGCAGTTCACGACAGACGCGCCCAACTACACCGCGCTGCAGGCCAACGCCAACCGGGTCGGCAAGGTCTTCTGGCATGACGCCGAGATCAATGGCGGCCAGGGCGTGACGCTGGCCGCCGGCCAGACCTACGACGTGGAGTTCCAGCCCCAGGGCCAGAGCCAGTGGAAGGTGGCCGACTTCTACAACGGCTCGCTGCACGGCTTCAGCTGGCCAGCGGCCTTCACCGAATCCAATGCCCAGCACCGCGTGAATGGTCAGTGGATCAACGTCGACCACTTCAACCACACCCGTGCCGGCAAGGTCGAGGCCAACTGGCCCGTGGTCCTGCACATGGCGCCCTGACGCCCGCCAGGGTTCCGGAACGCACACGCGCCCCCGCCAATCCCCGGATCGCCAGCCTTTCGCCGGCGGTCCGGGTCGGGTACAACGATTTCGTGTACCTGTCAGGCCACACTCTGCAAGAGAAAATTGACACGGAATTTCGGCCGCTTTCGTGCCGGAATGCACCACCGGGGCCCCTTCAGAAATGAGGGCCGGGCGGTCGTTTTTGATCCGTTCAGGAGCATTTTTCGGGTCTTTATGCGGCCGGAATACGCCAACGACGGGTACGCGCCCAATCCGCGCGTACTGCCCTTCCGTACCCGCAAAGCGGCCACTGGTCCCCGAATAACGGCCTCACATCTGTCGCACACCATCATTGACGCCATGCCGACCTTATTATCCGGACATTATCCATAAACTCGCCCCTATTGCGCCCGGAATTCATCTCCCGTATCCGGCACACGGCGCGGCCATTCATTCCGCTCTGCTGGCGCGCATCATGACGATATCTGGCGCCCATCTCCGCCGAAATAGGTCCATCCGCGCAGAATCGTCATATCCCCCAATAAATGGGGACTCGACAGTCAGGGGTTTTTGTTTACTTTACCGACAAGGGCACATACCATTACGCCCGTCAAACTTAGGAATAACTCAATGACAAATTGCAATATAAACGTCAGCAAAAAACCTCATAGTCATTCATATATATACAACTCGTTGCGCAAAGGCATCGTCGCCCTGGCCATTCCCCTGGCAGCTTGCGGCGTGCATTCGGACGATGACACGGCCCATCTGAACACCAAGGCCGTCTCTTCCCACGCCCCGAACACCCTGGCCACGCAGAGCGACAGCACCCCGGCGAAGACCACGCAGGCCCCAGGCCGTCGCCAGACCAAGGCCGTGGTATCTGCCGGCAGCGGCAACCACGCGCTGACCTCGTATGAAGTGCGCCGGCTCTACGGTCCGGGTGTCTTCCGGCAGGATGCGCTGGCCAACACCATCGTCGGCATCAACGGCCGGCGTGAGCAGATCATCTCCAACCGCTTCCGGGCCACCATCAACGGCCACCTCAGCACCGCCCGCCTCTACTGGCAGCCGGGTCGCGGCTATTCGGCCGGTAACGGCGGCAATATCCGCCTGCGGCTGATGCCCGATGACGGCAGCGGCGCACACCGCCCCAACATGTCGGCCACACCGCTGGCCACGGCCTATTTCACGCCGGGTTCGGCAGCCTACCGCGGCAATCCCATCTTCAACGATGCCTATTTCAGCAGCCAGCAGCCTCTGGTGGCCGGCCGCATCTATCACCTGGTGCTGGACAACATCCACCCGGCGCCGCACCAGAACTACATCAGCAGCAACAACACCATCACCCATTCGGGCAATGGCCGGCCTTCGCGCTGGGTCTCGCCCACCGACTGGGCCACGCTGCTGGGCACCCGGAACGCGTGGTCGGGTGGGGGATTCTCGTGGAACGACATGACGCAGAGCCCCGCCGGCGGCAACTACTATGTACCCATCCTGCAGCTGACCACCCGCAATGGCCAGAAGCAGGGCTCGTCGGCCATGGAAAGCGGTGCCGTGGACCCGCAGCGCATCTTCACGGCCACGGCCAGCCACCCGGTGCGTGAGCGTTTCCGCCCGTACAGCACCAAACGGGTCTCGGGACTGTCGTTTGCCACGGCAGCCTCGGTGGGCGGATCGCTGCGCTGGCGTATCGTGCAGGGCAACCGCGAACTGGCCAGCGGCCGCATCAGCTCGGGTGCCAACTACTACGGGCTGCAGCTCAAGTCCGCGCGGGTGGGCAAGGTTTACTGGTATGACGCCTCGTTCGGCGCCATCACGCTGCAGGCCGGCCAGACCTACGATGTGGAGTTCCTGCCCGAAGGCGGCAGCCAGTGGAAGTTTGCTGATTTCCGCAACGGTTCGCACCACGGCTTCAGCTCGCCGGTGGCGTTCACCGAATCCAACGCCCAGCACCGCGTGAACGGCAACTGGATCAACGCCTACCACTTCAACCACTACAGCAACGGCGGCACAGACTCCAACTGGCCGGTGGTCCTGCACCAGGAGTGAGTCAGCGCGACCTCAGTCCAGAATCAGCCGCGGAACGTCGAAGACCTCGGCCAGCGGCTTCTGGATCTGGGTACCGCGCACCAGCGCCAGCGCCCGCACGTAGGCCTCGTTCACATAGGTGCGACAGGCCTGCTGCGAGTTGTACTCGTACAGCGCGGCAATCTTCTTCTGGATGTCCTCTTCCTCGAGCGTCACGAAGCAGCGGTTGGAAAATTCCAGCGTGTTCCACGACAGCTCGTAGGCCAGGATGGTGGTGCGCTTGAAGGCGCGGAAGCCCTCGTCGGCCACCGTCTTGTGATCCTGATGGGTATCGGTGGCACTGGGCACGAAGACCAGCGAAGGCCGATACTCGCGGTTCAGGCGGATCATCGTGTCCAGCACGCGCTGCCGATGCTCGGGGAAGGTGCGCACCTGAAAGTCCAGCACCAGCGCATCCTCGGGCTTCACGCCCAGCTTCTGGGCCGCATTGCGGTTCTCGGTACGCAGCACGTCACGCGGAAAGCCCTTGGGCACGGAGTCCTCGGCGGCCGAGAAGGCCACGGTGATGACGCGGTGGCCACTGCGGACCAGGCGGGCGATGGTGCCGCCGCAGCCCAGCTCGGCATCATCGGTGTGCGGGGCAAGTACCAGCACGTTGCCGGAACCCCCGGCCGAAAAAAGCTTGTCGATGTTCATTGTTGTGATTCTTGGTGGGACCGGCACGCCTTGCGGCGCACCGGTCCGGTCATGACTGCGGGACGGCTTCCGTATCACGCGCCCTGAAGGGCTGCGATCTCACTTGCCACGGCTGGCCATCACGTCCTGCACCACGTCCATCACCAGGCCGGCAGAGCGCTCGCGCGAGAAGTCCTTGGAGGCTTCCAGCGCCTTGCGACCCAGTTCGGCCTTCAGTTCCGGATTGTCCGCCAGCCGCTGGATGGCAGCCGCCATGTCCTGCGGGTTCTCGGGGCGCACATTGATGCCGAAACCGTATTCGTCCACCAGCCCGGTGGCCTCACCGGCCGGCAGGCTCATGATGACGGGCATGCCCATGGCCAGCGCCTCGAACGTCTTGGACGAGATGGTGGCCTTGAAGAGAGGCCGATCCTTCATCATCACGATGGCGGCGTCGAGCAGGCTCCAGACCGCCGGCATCTCGGACTGGTCAAAGGGCGGCAGCAGCTTCACGTTGGTTAGGCCCTGGTCCTTGATGGATTTCTCCACCTCGGCATACTCGGCGCCCGCACCAGCCAGCATGATCACGATGTCGTCGCGGTCACGCAGCAGCGCCCCGGCATCGACGGCGGTCTGCACGCCCGCGCCCATGCCGATGGTGCCGTAGTAACCCACCACGAACTTGCCCTGCAGGCCGAGCTTCTCCACCAGAGCCGGATCCTTGGGCCGCGGGGTGAAGCGGTTGGTGTCGGCGCCGTTGCGCACCACCACCACCTTGTCACCCGGAATGCCCCGGTCCACCAGGTCCTGGCGCAGCCCCTTGGTCACGGCAATCACCCGGTCGGATGCCCGGTACATGCTCATCTCGATCCAGTACAGCATGCGGATGAGCAGGCCTTCCTTCATGGCACCCACGGCCACGATGGAGGCCGGCCACAGGTCACGCAGCTCGAAGATCCAGGGCAGGCGGCGCAGCCGCGACACGATCCAGCCTGCCACCGCACAGAAGAACTGGGGCGAGGTGGAGATGAGGATGTCGGGGCGGCGCTGGAACATGGCGGCAATGCCGCCCGTCACCATGAAGGAGACATAGTCCAGGATGCGCTTGAGGAAGCCCTCGTTGGCCGCGATGTAGCTCTTGACGCGGATGACCTTCACCCCCCCCATGTCTTCCTTGAAGTACCAGTGGTTCTTGTAGCCGGCCAGCGGCTTGCCCTGGGGGAAGTTGGGGGCGGTGGTGATGACGGTGACCTGGTGGCCATCCTTCACCCAGCGCGAAACGTGCTCCCAGGTACGCATGGCGGGCACGTTGCGCTCGGGCGGAAAGTTGTCCGTCAGGAAGAGGATATTCAAACGACGGGTTTCCATGATCAGCGGGAGCAGTTCAGCGCTTGAACGTCATCTGCGGCATCTTCACCAGCGTGGCGGCGATCTTCACGCCGGCATCGCCGTTGCCGTAGTGCTCTTTCGGGGTGCCGCGCGTGCCCACCCGCGACAGGCAGATGTCCTTGAACTTCTCGGGATCATCCAGCGGGGCCAGCACGTTCCAGCCGGAATCGACCAGTTCGGTCCATTCGGTCTCGTCGCGGAAGGTGACGCAGGGCACCTTGTGGAAGAAGGCCTCGCGCTGCACGCCGCCCGAGTCGGTGACGATGACGGCCGCGGCACGCTCCAGGCGCACGATGTCGATGTAGCCGATGGGGTCGACGATCTTGAAGTTGGGCGACTTGGGCTTGAAGCCCAGGGCCTCGACGCGCGAACGGGTGCGCGGGTGCAGCGGCAGCACCACGGGCAGGTGCTGGGCCAGCAGGTCCAGACCTTCCATCAGGCACTGCAGACGCTTGGGATCGTCAGTGTTGTTGGCGCGGTGCACGGTGCACAGCACGAACTTGCCGGGCTCGACGCCGAAGGTTTCCAGCGCGTGCGAGCGGCGCTCGGCCACTTCGGCCATCTGCAGGGCGCAGTCATACATCACGTCACCCACCTGCTCGACGCGCGGGCCGCTGATGCCTTCGCGCAGCAGGTTGGCGGTGGAGACGTCCGTCACCGAGAAGTGCACGTCGGTGATGTGGTCGGTCAGCACCCGGTTGATCTCTTCCGGCATGCGGTTGAACGAGCGCAGGCCGGCCTCGACGTGGGCCAGCGGCAGGTGGATCTTGGCCGCAGCCAGCGCACCGGCCAGCGTGCTGTTGGTGTCACCGTAGACAACGACGACATCGGGTTTCTCGTCGATGTAGAGCTTTTCCAGGGCCTCCAGCATGCGGCCGGTCATGGCGCCGTGCCCGCTGGCCGAGATGTGCAGGTTGAAGGCCGGCGCCGGCATGCCCAGTTCTTCAAAGAACACATCGGACATGTTCTGGTCGTAGTGCTGGCCAGTGTGCACGATGGCGTGCTCGACGTCCGGATACTTTTCCAGGGCCTGACTGACAATGGCGGCCTTCACGAACTGGGGTCGTGCGCCGACAACCGAGAAGATGCGTGTCTTGGACATGTTTGTAACGAATCTCTAAAACTGACGGAACCGTTATGAATATAGCTGCCCTGTTTTATGAGTCAACACGAAAGCCCCTCCATGTGCCAACTATGTCCAGGTTTCGCGCGCAAAAACATGGACTTGCCAAGTGTTGCTTCTCAACAACGCATTTGTAAAACCCCTTTAGTGATTCATTATTCCTTATTACGTAATTCAGGCGTGAAAAAAGGCCGGATCGCCTCCTCGCGGAGAAGAGACGATCCGGCCCCGGGGTACATCGGTCTCGGGACCGGCTCAGGTCAGCGCCGGCGGTTGCCGGTCATGCCTGGGTCGCCCCCTCACCGTCACTGGGCCTTCCAGCTGTACAGGTGGTTGTTGGAGCCGAAGTAGATCCGGCCGTTGGCTGCGGCGCCCCCCACGGTGATGCGCACCGGCGAGGAGACCACACGGCTGACGGTATGGGCCTTGGTATCGACCTTGCCGATGCCGTTGTAGAGCAGGACGTAGATGCTGCCATCGGCACCCTTCACGAAGGCACGGGTACCCTGGGCGTACACGGAGGGTCCCAGGTCCTTCGAGAAGCGGTTGACCGAGACCACCTGGCGGTTGTTCGGGTTGAAGACGAACAGGTCCACGCTGTCGGCCAGGCCATAGACCAGGCCATCGGCACCCACCATCAGGTCGGTGATGGTCTTGGCGCCCGGCACCGGCGCACCGCGCCAGCGCACCTCATGGGTGTTCGCATCCATCAGGAAGAGCTCGCTCGAATCGGTGGCTTTGGTGACACCGCCCGTGCCCGGCGCCACGGTCGTGCCGCCCAGCAGCATGCCGTTGGACAGCTCGACCATCGCCTGCACCGAGTGGTTGGGCACCAGGTGCCAATGATCGATCCGGCTCTTCTGACCGCTGGAACGGTTCCAGAACATCATGCCGCCGCCGGTCGTGCCGTATTCCGGCGTGCCGGCCAGCGCGATCTGCGAACCGCCCCCCATGATCAGCATGGCGTGCGGCCGGTTGATGGACGGGTAGGCGTTCAGCACTTCCGAGAACTCGTTCTTGCCGTTCTCATTCTCCTGGAACAGCTTGCCGTCCGGATAGGCGGCCACGTACAGGCGCGAGCCCAGTGCGGCCATCACGTTCGGCTGGCGCGGCAGCTGCTTGCTGTCGAACTTGTTGTCACCCGCGCTGTAGTAGAAGGTGTGCATCGGGAAGCGCGTGCCGCCGCACACCTTGTTGTCGCCGGTGGCGCAGACGAAGGTCAGCGCAGCGCCCTGGGTGGTGTAGTTGAACTTCACCGTCTTCTGCTGGCCCGACGCATCACGCGTGACCAGGGTACGGTCGTGCATGTCCACCGACACCAGGCGACGACCCGACGGGAACTCGCGGTCCACCAGATTCTGCGCCCCGCCCTTCAGGTTGGATTCGGCCACCCGCGCCCCCGCACCCAGGCCGCTGGCCTTGCCGTTGGTCAGCATGAACTGCTGCTGGCCGTTGCGGGCATAGACAACGTTGCTCTGGGACTGCGTCACCACGGCGGTGCCCGAAACACGCTGCGAGGACGACAGCAGCGCCTGGGTGGCGTGGCTCTGGATGTTGTAGGCGTAGATCTGCGAAGCCGCCAGACCCGATCCCACGTAGACCCAACCATGGGCATCCACCGCGATGGAGCGCGGATACTGCGTCCACGACTCCTTCGCCAGCTGGCCATGATTCTGCAATGATGAATTCTGCGGATTGAAACTCACCAGCTGGTTGTTCGGGTAGGTGGCCGCCCAGATCCGGCCATCCTTGTCCTCGGTCAGGCTCATGGCGGTCTTGCCGTTGACCTTGCCGTGGAAGGTGAAGCGCTTGCTGGCCACGTCGAACTCGACGAACTGGCTGTTGAACAGCGTGTACAGGCGGTTCTTCGACGACAGGTAGATGGCCGAGGGCTCGTCACCGTCCGGCTTGAACGGCACATCGAACTGCTGCGAGGCGCCCGTCTCGGCATTCACCATCAGAATGGCATAACCGCCGCGCCAGTCCTGCAGCCAGGTCAGGATCACGTCCTGGCCGCTCTGGTCCACGGTGGACACCACGCCCCGGGTCTGTGCCACCGGGGTGGGAATGCCGTGGTCAACGAACCCGGCAGCCTGGGCCTGGCTCTGGCCGGCCTGGGCTTCGGCGGCATCCTGGGTGGTGCCGGCGGTCTGGCCCTGCGTCTGGGACTGGTTCTGTGCTTCCTGCTGGCCCTGGCCTTCGGTCTTGCTGTTGCTGGGCGAGGTGGCGTCCTGGTCCTGGGTCTGGTCGCTGGTGGCGCCCGAAGTCTGGCCCTGGACATTGGACTGCCCGCCGGACTGCGTGGTGCTGTCGGTGGTCGACGCCTGGCTGCTGCCATCTGCGGCCGACTGGCCCGTGCTGCTGCTGGATGCACTGTCACCCGTGGACGTACTACCGCTGCCGGAAGTGCTGCTGCTGGTGGCGGAGGAGTCGCCGGACGACGCGGTGCCAGTGCCGGACGACGAGTCGTTGGCGGCCGTGGTGCCAGCTGCGGACGTGCTGCCACTGCCGGACGCCGTGTCACCGGTCGAGGCGGTGCTGCTGCCGGACGTGCTGCCACCCGTGGACGAGGTGTCGCTGCCGGACGTGGTGCCCGTGGTGCTGCTGCCGGAGGCAGTGTCAGCCGCCGAGGTCGTGGCGCCGCTGGACGCGGTGTCGCTGCCGGAGGCAGTACCAGCGGTCGTCGCAGCATCGCTGCCCGAGGCCGCGCCGCTGGTCGATGCGGTATTGCTGCTGGTCGAGCCTGCAGCCCCCGTCGAGGTCGACGCACCGCCCGTGGTGGCGGCACTGCCATCGCTGGAGCCCGTGGTCTGGCTGCTGCCAGCCGCCTGGGTCGCTGAAGAGGTCTGTTCCGAACCCGAGGCGGCCTGCGTGGACGCGTCGCTACCGGAGGAAGCCTGCGTCGTGGAGGAGCCCGTGCTGCTGCTTCCGGTGGAGGCGCCGCTGCCGGTCGCCGTGGAACTGCCGCTGTCGGCCGTGGTCGAGGCACCAGCGCCGGTGGTTGCCGAGGTTCCGCCACTGGCGGCCGTCGAGCTTCCGTTGCTGGCGGTATCCGAGGTGGCGCTGCCGGCCTGCCCGGTCGTGGCCGCCTGACCCGCAGCCGACGAGCCTGCGGCCGCTGCGCTGGAATCCGCGCTCTGGCCATCCGCCGACGTGGCCGGCCGGGTCGAGGGGGTGTCCTGGGTGCCGCTGTCCTGTTCACCAGCTTGCGCCTGGGCGGCGCTCGACGTGCTGGAATCGGCCTGAGCCTGGGTGGTGGAGCCCTGGCTGCTGCCAGAGGCCTGGGCAGTCCCGGTTTCGCCTGCCTTGGCCTGTACAGAGGTAGTCTCCTGCGATGCAGGGATATTGGTGGCATGGGCGCTGCCCACGACGCACGGCAGCATCAGCGCTGCAATGACGGCGGCCAGCGGTCGCCGGCCCTGACTGGAAGATACGGATACCGCGCGCAGGTGGCAGTCATCTCGGTTCAGAAACATGAAAACGTCCCATTGATAATTCACAAGGAAAGGGACGGCCAGTCTAGCCCGGCATGTCGGCAGACACTACAAATATCCTGCCACCACATTAACAGTGACTGACGGCGATTTACAGCCTGCATACATGGCGCATCGAATTCATGCGCTCATTACGACAGCACACGACAATACGGAAGGATGTGTCATGCCGTACCGAAAATATTGCCATCCCTCCCGAAAACCCTGACAGCAAGCCATTCTTCGGCCATCAGCCCATCTGGCAGGCCATGCGTGCAGCCCGTGATGGATCGCGCCGTCCATGGGGAAATCAAATGCTGGTACGGAAGCAGGGACGGATTATCTTCCGTCAGCTCACAAAATACCCGATCTGTATACTGACATTTTCAGTGGGCATGCGCTTGAAGCCGCCCTTGGCATAACGCGCCCAGCGACCCAGCACATAGGACAGCACCAGATCTGCCCGGGCACCGGCATCGGTGTCGGCCGGCAATTGTTCCTGCACCATGGCGGTACGGAAGCACTGCTTCAGCGACAGCTCCAGCCGGTCGGTCAGCTGATTGATGCGCACCTGCAGGCGGTCGTCCTCGTTGATCAGCGCGTCGCCCACCAGCACGCGGGTCATGCCGGGGTTGCGCTCGGAGAAGGTCAGCAGCAGGTTGGTGATCTGCTGCACCTGGGCCAGACCGTGCTCTTCCTCGCGGGTGATCTGATTGATCAGCCCGAACAGCGTCGATTCGATGAATTCGATCAGCCCCTCGAACATTTGGGCCTTGCTGGCAAAGTGCCGATAAAGCGCCGCTTCCGAGACCGAAAGCTTGGCGGCCAGCGCCGCCGTGGTGACGCGCTCGCCCTTGGGCTGCTCCAGCATCTCGGCCAGCGCCTGCAGGATCTGCAGGCGGCGCTCACCGGGCTTGGGGCGCTTGCGCACGCGGCGGCGCACATCGATCTCCTCACCCGACGAATCCGCCGACGCCTGCGCCGGCGCAGCGCCCTGCGACGCGGCAGCGCTCGCGTCCGCGCTCGCCGCCACGCCCGCCCCCTGCCCTTCCGGCGCGGCAGCAGCCATGTCCGGTGTCGAGGCAAGCGCGGCAGCCCCGCCCACGGCGGAACCGGAGGATTCAGGGAACTGGGAGTCGACGGGATCGGTCATGCGCGAACGGACGGTGCAGAGGGCCACGGCCCTGGGGCATTCGAAAGGTCCGCCAGTCAGAACGACAGCGGACGCGGGTATGGGGGTCGGCAGGCTGAGGGTGCCCGCGGGCGTCTTCCATTGTAGCCGGGCCTGCCCGCAGCCGGCACCCGGATCGACCGTGAAAGGCTGCAACGCCGGCTTTCACGTCCGGCAGGCCGCCCGACATCCGCACGGGTGCGGCCTGAAAGCAACACCGGCAGCCTGCCGAGCCAACCGGGTGCGGCCGACTCAGTTGCAGCTGATCATCGTGCCCACGCCCTGGTCGGTGAGCAGCTCCAGCAGCAGGCAGTGGTCCACCCGACCGTCGATGATGTGGACGGCCTTCACGCCCGACCTGGCGGCATCCAGCGCCGACGAGATCTTGGGCAGCATCCCGCCCGAGATCGTGCCGTCTGCAAAGAGCGCGTCCACCTGGGCAGCCGTCAGCCCGGTCAGCAGCCTGCCGGACTTGTCCAGCACGCCGGCGGTGTTGGTCAGCAGCACCAGCTTCTCGGCCTGCAGCACTTCGGCGATCTTTCCGGCCACCACGTCGGCGTTGATGTTGTAGGTCTCGCCCGTCTCACCCGAACCGATGGGCGCCACCACGGGAATGAAGCTGTGGCTGGTCAGCGTGCGGATGATGGCGGGGTCGCACTGCTCGATGTCGCCCACCAGGCCGATGTCGACCATCTGGCCGGGCGTTTCCTGACTGGGCAGCAGCAGCTTCTTCGCACGGATCAGGTTGCCGTCCTGCCCGGTCAGCCCCACGGCCTGGCCGCCGGCCGTGTTGATCAGCTCGACAATCTCCTTGTTCACCTGACCGGCCAGCACCATCTCCACGATGGACATGGTTTCCTCGTCGGTCACGCGCATGCCCTGGATGAAGCGGCCTTCCTTGCCCATCCGGGTCAGCGCCTGCTCGATCTGCGGACCGCCGCCATGTACCACCACCGGATTGATGCCCACCAGCTTCAGCATCACCACGTCATGCGCGAAGCTGCGCTTGAGGCGCTCGTCGGTCATGGCGTTGCCGCCGTACTTGATCACCACGGTCTTGCCGTGGAAGCGACGAAGGTAGGGCAGCGCTTCGGACAGAATCTGCGCCTTGACGCCGGGAGAAAGGCTGTCGTCGGTCATGACCGGGGGTCTCCTGTGAAGGGACGCGCCACCCTGCGGCCGGATGCCGCCGCGCCACGTCCACCCGCGATGATAGCGGCCATCACCGCCGCCAGCACCCCGGACATGCCCGGGCCACCACACGGCCGTCCCCTGCCAGCCATGCGAGCGCCACCTGCGTCAGATCGTCAGACCTTTTGGGGAACGGTATCGAAGAAACCGGGCAGCCCCCTCAGACCAGCGCCGCGCGCCGTGCCGCGTTCAGACTCAGCTGGCTCTGGATGCGGGCCCGCAGCCACTGCTCCAGCTGGTCCGCCGGCAGCGGCTTGCTCAACAGGTAACCCTGCATCTGATCACAGCCATAGCCACGCAGGAAATCGACCTGCGCCTCGGTCTCGACCCCCTCGGCCACCACATACATGCCCATGCCATGACCCAGCGCGATGATGGCGCGGGCAATGGCGATGTTGTCGGACCCGTCGCCAGCCTCCGACAGGAACGAGCGGTCGATCTTCAGTGTGCGCGGGCTGAAGTTGCTCAGATAGCTCAGCGACGAGTGGCCGGTACCGAAATCGTCGATGGCCAGGCTCACCCCCATGTCCGCCAGGCGGCGCAACATGCGCACGTTGTCGCCGGCGTTGTCCACAAAGATGGTCTCGGTCAGCTCCAGCTCCAGGTAGCGCGCCTCCAGGCCCGTTTCCTTCAGGATGCCGGCCACCGTGTCCACGAAGCCGCGCTGCTGCAGCTGCCGCGCCGAGACGTTCACGGCCACACTCACCGGCGGCAACCCGCGCGCACGCCAGGTCATCACCTGGTTGCAGGCTTCACGCAGCACCCAGGCGCCGGCCGGCACGATCAGGCCAGTCTCTTCCAGCGCCGGAATGAACTGATCCGGCATCACCATGGGCTTGCCTTCGGGCTGCCAGCGCAGCAGCGCCTCCACGCCCGTCACCACGCCCGTCACGGTATGCACCTTGGGCTGGTAGTACAGCAGGAATTCCTCGTTGGCCAGCGCCCGACGCAGCGCCTGACCCAGCTCGTCACGCGCCTCGGCCTGCATATCCATGTTCTGGTCATGAATGGCATAGCTGCCCGAGCCCTGGTTCTTGGCAAAGATCTTGGCCAGCTCCGCCTCGCGGATCAGCTTCTCGGCCGTGATGGCACGGCCCGCCCGATGGCTGGCCCCCACGCTGGCCGACAGATACAGCTGATAGGGCCCCACCTCGAAGGCGTTGCCCAACGCATCCAGCACGCCGCGGGCAAAGGCCTCCGTCACCGGGGCCGAACGGGGCATGGCCTCCACCAGCAGCAGAAAGACATCGCCACCCGGCGTGCCCATCAGCACCGGCGGCAGATCGGCCTCGCGCGCCAGTGCATCTATTCGGACACGAATCACCTTGGCCACCTGCTCCAGCAGCAGGTCGGCACAGCTCTGCCCTACGGCACCGTTGACCATCTTGAAATGATCAAGGTCCAGATGAAACAGCGTGCATTCGGTGCCATCGCGTTCCGAACGCACCAGCGCATCCCGCACACCCTCGATGAAGGCATTGCGATCCAGCACGCCCTGCTCTGCCAACCCTGAGACGCGAGCCACCTCACGCCCCTGCCCGCGCGTGCGGCGGTATCCCTGCACGGCCACCAGCGCGATGCAGGCGCCCACCACCAGCACCAGTGAACCCACACCCAGCATGTGCCACAGCAGCGGCTTGCTGCTGCGGATGATCTCGATATCGGCCCGCAGCGCCGGAACGCCACGCAGCGGCGTCGTCACGGAAAACACCGGCCCATGGGGTACACCACCCCGCTGCGCCAGAATGACGCCGTTGGCATCGCGCACCATCTGCCGCCCCTCGAATTCCATGGGAGGCAATTGCTGCAGCAAGGCACTGATGCTGCGTGCGGTTGACGATCCGCCTTCCTCTGCATCCACGGCATCCGCCGAACTGCTTCGCGCCCTGACATCCTGCTGCAACAGGCGCTCGCGCAGGAACTCGGCATCCGCACGGGCCGTCTCCAGCATCTCGTGTTCAGCGGACGTCCAGGCGTAATGGAAGTAGGCCGTGGGTGCCGCCAGCAAGGCCACGATGCCCAGCACGGCGAGCGCGCGCATGACGTTGCCGCCCGCCCTGCCCGACCCGAAACGCTGCGCTGCAGAATTCATCTGCCCGTCCGACCTCGCTTGATGGGCCGCGGAACACTGTCCGCGACGATCGGCCGGCAGCACGCGCCGCCCCCTGGACAGCCATGCACGCCCGACCCCGACCGGGACGTGTCATGAACACGGCTCCCGATCGGCAATCTAAACAAGGGGAAATGTCACGGCGAACCACCACCAGCCGGACGGACAGCCACGACGCCATCAACGGCGGGTGGCCGGTGCTGCATCACAGCACGTAGCGCGACAGGTCCTCGTCGCGAGCGATGTCGCCCAGACGCTCCTCGACAAAGGCGGCATCGATCACCACCGTCTCGCCCGAGCGGCGATCGCCCTGGAACGACACCTCTTCCAGCAGCCGTTCCATGACCGTCTGCAGCCGACGGGCGCCGATGTTCTCGGTCCCCTCGTTCACGCGGAAGGCGGTCTCGGCCAGCTTGTTGATGCCGTCCTCGCGGAAGTCCAGCGTGATGCCCTCGGTGGCCAGCAGCGCCTGATACTGCTTGGTGAGGCTGGCATCGGTCTCGGTCAGAATGCGACGGAAATCCTCCACCGACAGCGAGCTGAGTTCCACGCGGATGGGGAAGCGCCCCTGCAGTTCCGGCACCAGGTCGGACGGCTTGGACAGATGGAACGCCCCCGACGCGATGAACAGGATGTGGTCGGTCTTGACCACACCATAGCGCGTGTTGACGGCCGTGCCCTCCACCAGTGGCAGCAGGTCACGCTGCACGCCCTGACGGGAAACGTCGCCACCCTGCACGCCGCTGCGCACGGCAATCTTGTCGATCTCGTCCAGGAAGACGATACCGTTCTGCTCGACGTTGGCCAGCGCGGTGAGCTTGATCTCCTCGTCGTTGACCAGCTTGCCGGCCTCTTCGTCCACCAGCAGTTTCATGGCTTCGGCAATGCGCATCTTGCGTTGACGCGTCTTGCCGGGCAGCCCCTGCATCATGCCCTGCAGCTGGTTGGTCAGTTCCTCCATGCCGGCCGGCCCCATGATGCCGATGTTCGGCATCGGCTGCGCCACGTCGATCTCGATTTCCTTGTCATCGAGATCGCCTTCGCGCAGGCGCTTGCGGAACTTCTGGCGGGCCACCGAATCGTCGGCGGTGGAGATGGGCTTTTCCAGGTCACGGTAGTCCGTGGGGGCACGCTGATGGGCCGACGACGGCAGCAGCGCATCCAGCACACGCTCCTCGGCCAGGTCGCGGGCACGTGCATCCACGCGCTGCTTGGCGCGGTCGCGCTCTTCCTTGATGGCGGCTTCCATCAGGTCGCGGATGATCGAATCCACGTCCTTGCCCACGTAGCCCACCTCGGTGAACTTGGTGGCCTCGATCTTGATGAACGGCGCGTTGGCCAGCCGGGCCAGGCGGCGGGCAATCTCGGTCTTGCCCACGCCGGTGGGACCGATCATCAGGATGTTCTTGGGCACGATCTCGTGGCGCAGCGGCTCGGCCACCTGCTGGCGACGCCAGCGGTTGCGCAGTGCAATGGCCACCGCGCGCTTGGCCTTGTCCTGGCCGATGATGTGCTTGTCCAGTTCGGAGACGATCTCCTGCGGCGTCATCTGCGTCATAGTGTCTCGATCGTGTGGTTCTGGTTGGTGTAGATGCACAGATCACCCGCAATCTTCAGCGATTTCTGCACGATCTCGGTCGGAGAAAGCTCGGTGTTCTCCAGAAGCGCCAGCGCAGCCGACTGCGCATACGCGCCGCCCGACCCGATGGCCACCAGCCCGTGCTCGGGCTCCAGCACGTCACCGTTGCCGGTGATGATGAGGGAATGCTGCTTGTCGGCCACGGCCAGCATGGCCTCCAGGCGACGCAGCACGCGGTCGGTGCGCCATTCCTTGGCCAGCTCCACGGCCGCCTTCATCAGGTTGGCCGGATAGCGCTCCAGTTGTGCCTCGAAACGGTCGAAGAGCGTGAAGGCGTCTGCCGTTCCGCCGGCAAAGCCGGCCAGCACCTTGTTGCCCCCCAGGCGGCGCACCTTGCGCGCGGTGCCCTTGACCACGATGTTGCCGAGGGTGACCTGACCGTCCCCCCCCAGGGCGACGCTGTCGCCTCTTCTGACAGATACGATGGTTGTCATGATGGTCCTGAAAGAGTTCCGGCGCCAGGAGGGAGCCGGAGGGGTTTCAGGACATATGGGGGGCCATCGGTCGATTTCAATGGCAAGGGGCCCTTCCGGGCCCCTTTTCGGCCTGGCCGCATGCGGCCAGGGTCTGCATCAGGCGTGACGCAGCTGCAGCTCGGCCAGGTCGCCCAGGCCCATCACGATCATCAGATAGGCCACCAGATAGCTGGGCTGGCGGATGGTGACGGGCTTGCCACCGGCCTGCAGCGACACCACTTCGTTGAGCAGCTCGCTGGCGCAGGCAAAGTCGATGCGCACCAGCTGACGGCAGTCCAGCGTCACTTCGCGGCGGTCTTCGGCCCAGGCACGCAGCCGACGGAACATGGTCTCGGCACGGCCGGTCAGCACGCCCGACAGCGCGAACATCTCGCCCACGTAGGGTTGCAGCGTCTCGCTGGTTTCCTCTTCGGGCTCGCTGTCAGCCAGCAGCACATGCACGGAATCCGGCAGCGGCTCCCACGACGGCGGGGAGACCTCGTAGGTCACGCAATACTCAATGGCCAGGTCCTCGAATTCCTGCTGGCGGCCCAGCATGCGCAGGGCCATCAGCCGCAGCTGCCAGCAGTGCTCGTCCGGATCACGGCGGCCACTCTCGGTCATCACCGACAGCGCCTTCTCCAGGGCTTCCACACCGCAGATCGTCAGCTCATGGCGCGCCTTGCGGAAATCACGGAACGTGCGCAGCAGCAGATCCGCACCGATCATGTCGATGCTGGTGACGCGGCTGAAGTCGACGCGCAGCTGGCGCTTGCGCTGGATGGCACGTGTCATCTGCTCGGTCTGCTTCACCACCTGGGCATCGATCACCGGCGGGAACAGCACCGTGGACGACAGGACCGCAGCCTGCTCTTCCTGCTGATTGGGCAGCACCAGTTCGTCCACCCAGGCGGGCGGCGACAGTTCGAAGGACGAGGCGTATTCCACCGCCAGGTTCTCGAATTCGGTCCGGTGCCCGCTGGCCTGATAAAGCTCCAGCAGCATCTTCCAGCCCAGGCGGGTATGCTCGCCCAGCTGCTTCTGATCAATGGCCTGGCGCAGGTTCTGCGTTGCTTCGCTCACCTGGCCATTGGCAAACAGCACCGACACTTCTTCCAGCACCGGCAGCAGGCCGGAACTCTGGATCTCGATGGCGCCTTCACGCGGACGCGCCAGCACGGAAGGCCGGCCCGACACATCGTTGGCAGCCTGCTCGGCCGATTCCGCCGCAGCAGCCGGAGCCTGAGCCTGCCCGGCCTTCGCCTCCTGCTGCATCAACGCCGGATTGGCAACCGAAACCCCCTCCTGCACCATCTGCGATTCGATCTCGTCGATCTTCTCGGCGGTGCGACGGGCGATTTCACGAGCGCTCAACCCGCTGGTCGATTCCGGCGACGGAGCGGCTTCGCTCTTGTTCCGGTTTTTTTTCCTGCTGAAAAAAGAAAAGAATCCCACGGACGTATGCCCCCTGACTGGCTCGTTTTTCAGTGTAGCACCGGCTGCCGTGCCGACCACCCCATCGGCGCCCCGCCAGTCGGGCCAGAGTATCCAGCCAGCCGGAACACCTGTTAAAGGGCCTTTCAAGCACCGCCAGTCAGCTGTACCCGACCGTCCGCCCTGCAGAATCCCACAAGAAAAAAGGGGGCGATTGCCCCCTTTCTCTGCGAAAGTGTGCCGACCACATCATGTCGTCGGCCTTTGCGCCACAGGATGGTGCTCAGTCACCGTACAGTTTCTGGCGCAGCTCACGGCGCTGCTGTGCTTCCAGCGACAGCGTGGCGGTGGGACGTGCCAGCAGGCGCGGAATGCCGATGGGATCACCGGTTTCCTCGCAGTAGCCGTAGTCGCCACTGTCGATCTGGGCCAGTGCCTGCTCGATCTTCTTCAGCAGCTTGCGCTCGCGGTCGCGGGTACGCAGCTCCAGCGCATGCTCTTCCTCGATCGTGGCACGGTCAGCCGGATCAGGAACGATGACGGTCTCGCGCAGATGCTCGGTGGTTTCACCGGCATTGTTGCGGATGTCTCTTTCCATCTGGCGCAGCCTGTCACGGAAGAATTCCAGCTGCACGTCGTTCATGTAGTCATCCTCGGACATCTTGAGGATGGCGTCTTCGGTCAGAACGGCCTGGTTCGCGGTTGTCATAGGAGCTCCTTGTACTTTCAGGCAAGGCACTGTTTCAGTCCGGCGATGAAAGTGTCCTTCGGCAGATTGCGGCCGATGAACACCATCTTGCTGGACGGCGTTTCGTGGGGTTCCCACTTTCTTCCCACGTCGGCGCCCATCATCATGTGGACGCCCTGGAACACCATGCGACGCGGCGTTCCCTTGATGTAGAGCACGCCCTTGTAGCGTAGCAGGTCGGGGCCGAAGACCTGGATCATGCCACCCAGGAATTCCTCCAGTTTGGTACCGTCGAAAGGCTTCTTCGACTTGAAGACAAAGGACGAGACCGCATCGCTGTGCGTGTGCTCGTCACTTTCCAGAAAGTCCGGGTCCACCTCCAGCACGGCATTCAGGTTGAACCCCTTGATGTCCAGCACTTCGGCCACATCCACGTTACCGAACTGAATGGTGCGGATCTGCGCGCGCGGGTTCATCTGGACCAGACGCCGGCGCAGCGCCTCCACCGTTTCCTCGTTGGCCAGATCGGTCTTGGAAATCAGGATGCGATCGGCAAAGCCCACCTGTGCCTGGGCTTCCTTGGTCTCGTCCAGCTGCTGGTTCCCGTGCAGGGCATCCACCACGGTGATGATGGCGTCCAGCATGTAGCTCTGCGCCACCTCGTCATCCATGAAGAAGGTCTGCGCCACCGGGCCCGGGTCGGCCAGACCGGTGGTCTCGATCACCACCCGGTCGAAATGGATCTCGCCCGCATCACGCCGGGCCTTCAGGTCCAGCAGGATGCGCACCAGGTCGCCCCGCACGGTGCAGCAGATGCAGCCGTTGTTCATCTCGACGATCTGCTCGTCACCCTGCAGCAGCAGATCGTTGTCGATGCCCTCCTCGCCGAACTCGTTCTCGATGACGGCGATTTTCAGACCGTGATCGTCCTTGAGGATCTTGTTGAGCAACGTGGTCTTGCCGCTTCCCAGGAAGCCGGTCAGGATCGTGGTTGGAATGAGATCGTTTGCCATTTCACACCTTCCTTGGCAGTGCCGGGAGCCTGAAAACGACTGTAAAGACTGTTTGAGAGGCCCCCAAGGAGCGCGGATTGTACGCGCAGTTTCACGCCTGATAAGTAACTTTATTTTTCATATTCGACACAACAGGGGCGATCGGCAACAGCTTTGGCAAACTGCTCACGGACGGGCCATGCTGCCGTGCAAAACCGGCAACACCTGCGTGTATTTCAGCCCGAACCCTGCGTGTCGGGCATGCCGCCTCTTGTGGGGGCGGCTCAGGGCTTTTTCAAGGCGTCCTGTGCGCGTACATCCGGCCTTCCGGCCAGGCCACCGTCTCCCGCGCCGTCTCCGGCGCTGTCACCGTCTCCTGCGCTGCCTTCCGCGCCGGCTTCGCCGGCTGCCCGCCCGCCAGCACCGGCTGTGGTCCCGTCGGGCACCGCACCCTGCCGCCGCGCACGCGGATGCGCGGCGTCATAGACGGCCGCCAGGTGCTGGAAATCCAGGGCCGTGTACACCTGCGTGGTGCCGATGCTGGCGTGTCCCAGCAGCTCCTGCACGGCCCGCAGGTCGCCCGAGGACTGCAGCATGTGGCTGGCAAACGAATGTCGCAGCACGTGCGGATGGACGTGCTGTGGCAGGCCCCGTCGCTGGGCCAGCGCATCCATCCGCAGTTGTACCGAACGGTTGCTCAGCCGCCGCCCCTGCAGCGACAGGAAAAGCGGCGCGGTATCGGCTGCCGGATGCGCCGCCAGCCACTCGCCACGAATCTCCAGCCAGGCATCCAGCGCAGCCAGTGCCGCACGGCCAACCGGCACCGTGCGACGTTTTCCGCCCTTGCCCAGCACCTGCACCTCGGCCGCCGGACGGTCCAGCCAGGCCGACGAACGGGCTCCGTCCCCTGATGCCTGCAACCAACGGTGGTCCAGCGCCGTCAGTTCCGACAGACGCAACCCGCTGGAATAGAAGAGTTCGGCCATGGCCCGATCGCGGCTGGCGGTGAAAGCCTGCTCGGCCTCCACCGGACCATCGACCAGCTGCACGGCCTGGTCCACCGGCAGCGCCTTGGGCAGACGGCGGGGCCGCTTGGGCGGCCGCACTCCCTGCACGGGGTTGGCCAGGATCCGCCCATCCTCGGCCAGCGCATCGAAGAAACCACGCCATGCCGACAGCCGCCGGGCCAGCGAGGCCGGCGAGAGCCCGTCACGCGCCGCGGCCGCCACCCAGCGCCGGATGTCAGCCTCCTTCACGGCTGCCCAGTCGGTGCGTTCCCCCATGCCCACCACGAGAGTCGCCAGATCGCGCCGATAGGCATCCAGCGTATGCGCCGAGTAGCCGCGCTCGGTCTCCAGCCGCCGCAGCCAGGCGTCGATGTCGGCGCGGATGTTCAGGCCGATTCCTTCGGCGGCAGCGCCCGGGACAGCGAGGCACCCGCCATGTCGGCCAGCTGCTCCAGCACCACGGTGCCCATCCCCGCCTGGAAGCGGTTGGGATCATGACTGCCAATGACCAGCAGTCCGAAGCTGCGGATCTCGTTGCCCGCGCGCAGGGCCATGGCGGCCATCGAGGCCACTTCCTGACCACGCTCAGGGAACCAGCCCAGGATCTCGTCCTGCGTGGCCGGACCGCAATAGGGCTGCTCCAGCCGGTCGGCCCACTGCTGCAGACTGGCCGACACCGGCCCCTGCGAAGCTTCGGGCAGATTCACCTCCGCCCATAGCCGCACCACCACGAAGGGCACGTCAAAACCGCGCCGCAGGCCCGCGCACAGCAGTCCCGGCAGCCGCGCCGGATCGCGCTCGCCGAGCAGCGCATGCGCCAGCCCCTGCATCTTCATCGACAGCGCATCATTCTCGCGGCCAATGCGCAGGAAATCGGCCAGGCGCTTTTCCAGCATGCGATTGGCATCGCGCAACACCGTCACCTGGCGCTCGATCAGCGAAATGGCGCGTCCCCCATGCGGATGGCGCAGCTTGAGCTGGCTCAGCATGTCGTGGTGCGACTCGAAGAACTCGGGATTGCGCTGCAACCAGGCAGCCACCTCGTCGGCGCTCAGCGCATCGACGCGCCGGCGCTCGTCGGCCTCTCGGGGAGAGCCCCCCGGCAATGACGTGAAACTCATCGTGAATCCTGCAAAGACATCGGCGCCACACGGCCCATCCGAACGGGGCCGTGCCAGCCTGGGGCACCCCGCGTCAGCGCAAGGCCTCCCCGTCCGCCCCGGGCGGGTCATCGGGCAGCTCGACCTCGGTGGAGAACACCGTCACGGCCGGACCTGCCAGAAAGACCGGGGAGCCCGGCCCTTCCCAACGGATGGTAAGCGTTCCACCCAGCGCCCGGACCCGGACCTCATGATCCAGCAGCCCCTGTTGCATGCCCGCCACGGCGGCCGCACAGGCTCCGGTCCCGCAGGCCAGCGTCTCGCCCGCACCGCGCTCGAACACCCGCAGCGCAATCTCGCCGCGCGACAGCACCTGCATGAAACCGGCGTTCACGCGCGCCGGAAAGCGCGGATGCAGTTCGATCAGGCGCCCCTCGGTCTGCACGGGCGCCTGCTTCACGTCCTCGACCACCTGCACCGCGTGCGGGTTGCCCATGGACACCAGCGCCACCTCGCGCGTGAAGACCTCGCCGGGCGACGCCTCCAGCGCCAGCGGCCACAGCATGGCCTGCCCCTGCTGCCGGGGCACCAGACCGCGTGTGGAGAACGGCAGCCTGCCCGGATCGAACGAGGGCTCGCCCATGTTCACTTCCACGCCACCGTCAGGCAGCAACCGGGGCGAGATGATGCCGCCGCGCGTCAGCACGCGGATCCGGTCACGGTCGGTCAGTCCCTGCTCGTGCACGAAGCGCACGAAGCAGCGCGCGCCGTTGCCGCACTGCTCCACCTCGATGCCGTCGGCATTGATGATCCGGTAGACAAAATCCAGCCCCTCGGGCCCGGCCGCAGCCACCTGTTCTGCCGTCGGACGCTCGACGATCAGGATCTGGTCGGCCCCCACCCCCACATGGCGATCGGCCAGCCAGCGCCACTGCGCCAGCGACACCGGCGGCATGCCACGGGTGGCATCGATCACCACGAAATCGTTGCCGGCGCCGTGCATCTTGGTGAGCCGCAGCTTCATGCCGATCTCCCCTCGGTGGCCGGGCCATTGTCCTCCAGCGGCACCTCCTCGATCTCGGTATCGGGCATGGGCTGACCATCCACCCGGTACGGATCCGGCTCGCCCGGCGGCCGTGTCTTGAAGCGCTTGTGCGTCCAGAGGTACTGCGCCGGCGCTTCCAGCACCCGCGCCTCGATGAATTCGTTCATCCGCCGCGTGGCCGCTTCCAGATCATCCCCAGGGAAATTCTCCCAGGCAGGATAGAAGGTCGTGCGGTAGCCGGTGTCGGTCATCAGCGTCACGCAGGGCAGCACGCGGGCTCCGGTCATCTGCGCCAGCCGCGCCACCGAGGTCACCGTTGCCGCCGGCACGCCGAAGAACGGCACGAAGACCGAATCGCGCGCGCCCAGGTCCATGTCGGGCAGGAAATAGAAAGGCACCCCTTCGCGGATCTTGCGGATCGCGCCGCGCAGCCCGTCCTGACGGGACAGCACCATCGCGCCGCTGAAGCGGGCCCGGCCCTTGCGCATTTCCTCGTTGAACACCTTGTTCTTCTGGTTGGCGAACATGGTGAACATGGTGCGGTCCATGGACAGGCGCGTGCCGCCCGCATCCATCCCCAGGAAATGGGGTGCCAGCAGGATGAGCGGCTTGCCCTCCAGCTCATCGATCAGATGGACATTCTCCAGCTGCACCAGCTTGCGCAGGTACGCTTCCGGCCGGTACCACAGCATGAAACGGTCCAGAAAGCTGCGCGCAAAGAACTTGCAGTGCGCCAGGATGAGCGCCTCACGCTCGTGCTCGGGCATCTGCGGAAAACACAGTCGCAGGTTCACCCGGGCAATGTGGGTGCGCCGCCGTACCCCGTGGTACAGCACCACCCCCGCCAGATTGCCCAGACGACGCAGCCAGGAATACGGCAGCGCTGCCAGCATGCGGAATACTGCCAGCAGAATGCGCGACACGTTCACCGGTTGCTATCCTCCAGATTCGGGATGAACGGGCGGGATGCAGCCCATGACCATGTTCACCTCGGGGTTTCGGGTCGGCGGCGTCATGCCGGCCGGCACCTTGTAACGGTTGTAGTTCCAGACATACTGCTCGGGACGCCGCCGCACCAGTGCCTCGATGCGGGCATTGATCGTGGCCGGATCCGGAAGGCCTTCCAGGTCCTCGACCTCCACTTCCCAGCCCTGACCGTCGGCCTGGCGCCACACTGCCATCAAGCATACACGGGCCCCGGTCTTTTGCGCCAGCCGAAGCGGCAGCGTCATGGTGAAGGCCGGCCGGCCAAAGAAATCGGCCCAGAGACCATCACCGGCCGAGGGCACCTGATCGGGCAGGATGCCCACCGCCTCCCCGCGCTTCAGGGCCCGCAGCAGCGCCCGCACGCCCGACGTGTCCGCCGGCACCGGCGTCACCCCGGTCTGAGACCGTCCCACCCGCAGCAGCCGGTGCATGGCCGGATGGCGCGGCGCCTTGTACAGCACGGTAATGGGTGCCGTCAGGCCATAGGCCCGCGCCCCCATCTCGAAACAGCCGATGTGCGGCGTCAGGATGATCAGACCGCGGTTGTCGCCTGCGGCCTGGCGCGCCAGGGTCTCCTGGGCCAGACGGGTCATGGCCTCATGACCACGGCGCGCCAGCAGGTCGGCGTCGGGTCGGAACCACACATAGGCGCTCTCGATGGCAGCCTTGCCGGCTGCCGCAGCACTGCCCCAGGCCAGCCGGCGGCTGTATAACCCTGCCGTCTTCAGGTTATTGCGAGTCTTGCGACGCAGGCCGGCGCTACAAACATAGGCCAGCCGCCCCAGGCAACCTCCCACGGCATGCAACAGCGGCAAAGGGAGACGCCCCAGACCCTTCACCGTCCGGACCAGAGCGGCAGAAATGCGGCAGGTGTGATCGATTTCCATGGCGTGGCAAGGCACCGTCGCTATAATTTGCACCGCGGCCACCGAGTTAATTGGGACAACTTGCGGGGTGGCCGACGGTCCGGGCGGATGCCCTAGACCGTATTGAAGCAAATTACTGCGTTCCGCTAAAGCGTCGCGGCTTCCCAGGAAGCTGGCAACGCCGGAAAAACGACAGGTTGCAACACCTGCCGGCCATTCCGGACCCAAGGCCCAATCCAAATTCTTGCGGGAAAGCCCCCATCATGAGCGAATACCTCTTCACCTCCGAGTCCGTCTCCGAAGGTCACCCCGACAAGGTCGCCGACCAGATCTCCGACGCCATCCTGGACGCCCTGCTGGCCCAGGACCCCAAGTCGCGCGTGGCTGCCGAAACCCTGTGCACCACCGGTCTGGTGCTGCTGGCCGGTGAAATCACCTCCAAGGCCAACATCGACTACATCGGCGTGGCCCGTGACACCATCGCGCGCATCGGCTACGACAACACCGAATACGGCATCGACTACAAGGGCTGCTCGGTCCAGGTTGCCTACGACAAGCAGAGCCCCGACATCGCCCAGGGCGTCGACCGTGCCGAAGATGACAACCTCGACCAGGGCGCTGGCGACCAGGGCCTGATGTTTGGCTACGCCTGCGACGAGACCCCGGTGCTGATGCCGGCTGCCATCTACTACGCACACCGCATCGTCGAGCGTCAGGCCAGCCTGCGCCGCGACGGCCGTCTGCCCTGGCTGCGCCCCGACGCCAAGTCGCAGGTCACGCTGCGCTACGTCGACGGCCGCCCGCACTCCATCGACACCATCGTGCTGTCCACCCAGCACCACCCCGACATCGCCCAGAAGGACCTGAAAGAGGCGGTCATCGAGGAAATCGTCAAGCCGGTGCTGCCGGCCGACCTGGTCAAGGGTGACATCAAGTACCTGATCAACCCCACCGGCCGCTTCGTCATCGGTGGCCCGCAGGGCGACTGCGGCCTCACCGGCCGCAAGATCATCGTCGACACCTACGGCGGTGCCGCACCGCACGGCGGTGGCGCCTTCTCCGGCAAGGACCCCTCCAAGGTCGACCGTTCGGCCGCCTATGCCGCCCGCTACGTGGCCAAGAACATCGTGGCTGCCGGCCTGGCCAAGCGCTGCACGGTGCAGATCAGCTACGCCATCGGTGTGGCCAAGCCCACGTCCATCCTGGTCGATACCCACGGTACCGGCAAGGTCTCCGACGAGAAGCTCACTGCCCTGGTGCGCAAGCACTTCGACCTGCGTCCGAAGGGCATCGTCCAGATGCTGGACCTGCTGCGCCCCATCTACGGCAAGACGGCCGCCTACGGCCACTTCGGCCGCGAGGAGCCCGAGTTCACCTGGGAAGCCACCGACAAGGCGGCCGCCCTGCGTGCCGACGCCGGTCTCTGATCGGCCATCCGGCCGCCCCGACCTGCCGTTGCGCAGTCGCCACATGGCATCACCGTGCAACAGATCGGGGCGGCCGTCCCCAAATTGCGGATGGCAGCCTATAATGCCCGCCATCCCGTCATGTCGAGAAGCGTTGCGACCAGGAATTCCCTCCTGGCCAGGCTCGACCTGATCAGAACGAAACGACGCTTGCATCCCATCCCACGGCTGCAGGCGTCTTTTTTTTGCCTGCAGCGGCACCCCAGCCATTCCGCCACGGGTGCCATCCCTATACCGGAGCCCACATGAACGCACCTGCTGCCAAAGACTACAGCATCGCCGATCTCTCCCTGGCCGACTGGGGCCGCAAGGAAATCAAGATCGCCGAGACCGAGATGCCCGGCCTGATGGCCATCCGCCGCGAATACGCTGCCGCCCAGCCGCTCAAGGGCGCACGCATCACCGGCTCGCTGCACATGACCATCCAGACCGCCGTGCTGATGGAAACCCTCGTGGCCCTGGGCGCCGAACTGCGCTGGGCCTCGTGCAACATCTTCTCCACGCAGGACCACGCCGCTGCGGCCATGGTGGCCGCCGGCATCCCCACCTTCGCCGTGAAGGGTGAATCGCTGGAAGACTACTGGCGCTACACCCACGCCATCTTCGAGTGGGCCGACGGCAAGCCCTCCAACATGATCCTGGACGACGGCGGCGACGCCACGCTGCTGCTGCACCTGGGTGCCCGCGCCGCCAAGGATCCGTCGGTGCTGGCCAACCCCGGCAGCGAAGAAGAGAAGATCCTCTTCGCCACCATCAAGGAGCGCCTGAAGACCGACCCCACGTTCTATCAGCGCAACCTGGACGCCATCATCGGCGTGACCGAAGAGACCACCACCGGCGTGCATCGCCTGCAGCAGATGTCCGAGCGCGGCGAGCTGAAACTGCGCGCCATCAATGTCAACGACTCGGTCACCAAGTCCAAGTTCGACAACCTGTACGGCTGCCGTGAATCGCTGGTCGACGGCATCAAGCGCGCCACCGACGTGATGGTGGCCGGCAAGATCGCCGTGGTGGCCGGCTACGGTGACGTGGGCAAAGGCTCGGCCCAGGCCCTGCGTGCCCTGTCCGCCCAGGTCTGGGTCACCGAGATCGACCCGATCTGCGCCCTGCAGGCCGCCATGGAAGGCTATCGCGTCGTCACCATGGAATACGCCGCCGACAAGGCCGACATCTTCGTCACCACCACCGGCAACAAGGATGTCATCCGTCACGAGCACATGGTGGCCATGAAGGACGAGGCCATCGTCTGCAACATCGGCCACTTCGACAACGAGATCGATGTCGCCTCGCTGTCCAAGTACACCTGGGAAAACATCAAGCCCCAGGTCGACCACATCATCTTCCCGGACGGCAAGCGCATCATCCTGCTGGCCCAGGGTCGCCTGGTCAACCTGGGTTGCGCCACCGGCCACCCGTCCTACGTGATGAGCTCCTCCTTCGCCAACCAGACGCTGGCGCAGATCGAACTCTTCACCCGGCCCGACTACTACCAGCCCGGCAAGGTCTACGTGCTGCCCAAGCACCTGGACGAGAAGGTCGCCCGCCTGCAGCTCGACCGCCTCAACGCCCAGCTGAGCAAGCTCACGCCGGAACAGGCCGCCTACATCGGCGTGCCGGTCGAAGGCCCCTACAAGCCCGACACCTACCGCTACTGATGTCCACGCGCGCGGATGTCGCGCTGGTCGAGCGGGGCCTGGTCAGGTCCCGCACGCTGGCACGACGGCTGATCGAGGCGGGCGCCGTCCTCACCGACGGCCCGGGCGGCGAAGTCCCCGTGACACGCGCCGCCCAGCCCATCTTCCCCGACCAGCCCCTGCGCGTCCTGGAATCCGAAACGACCCGTTTCGTCTCGCGGGGTGGCAACAAGCTGGATGCCGCCCTGCAGGCTGCCGGCATCGACTGCACCGGCCTCGATGCCCTGGATGTCGGCATGTCCACCGGCGGCTTCACCCACTGCCTGCTGGCGCGTGGCGCACGGCAGGTACTGGGCATCGAAGTCGGCCATGGCCAGCTCGATCCTGTCCTGGCCGCCGATCCCCGGGTGCTCTGCCTGGAGCACACCCACATCCGCGACGTGCACCTGGCCGACCTGCGGCTGCCCGACGGCAGCGCCCCCGCCCAGGGCTTCGCACTCATCGTCGTCGACCTCTCCTTCATTGCCGCCAGCCACCTGCTGAACAAGCTGGCCACGCTGGCCGCACCGGGCGGCCGACTGACCTGCCTCATCAAGCCCCAGTTCGAACTGGGCCCCCAGGCCCGCAACCGCCAGGGCATCGTCCGGGCCGACGCCGACCTGAACGGCCTGCGCCGTGACGTCATCCAGCGTGCAGAAGACGCCGGCTGGCAGGTCAACGACTGGCAACGCTGCGCCCTCGTTGGCGGCGACGGCAACCAGGAGTACTTTCTGATCGCCACCCGCCGGCCCTGAACCCCGCCTTCTCCTCACACCATGACCCGACAAGCCCCCTCGCTCAGCTTCGAGTTCTTCCCGCCTACCACCGATGCCGGCGCCCAGAAGCTGCTCGAAACCCACCGCGCCCTGCAGGCCCTGCAGCCCGAATACTTCAGCGTCACCTTCGGCGCTGGCGGCAGCACCCAGGCCCGCACCGCCGAAGCCGTCACCAACCTGACGGCGGCCGGCTCGGAAGTGGCCCCGCACCTGACCTGCGTGGGCGCCACCCGCGACAGCATCCGTGAACTGCTGGACGGCTACCGCGCCCAGGGCGTCAAGCGCCTGGTGGCCCTGCGTGGCGACCTGCCCTCCGGCACCATGTCCCTGGGCGACTTCCAGCACGCCTCCGACCTGGTGCGTTTCGTGCGCGAGCACAGCGGCGACTGGTTCACCATCGAAGTGGCGGCCTACCCCGAGATGCACCCCCAGGCCACCTCGCCCGACACCGACCTGGCGCACTTCGCCGAGAAAGTGGCGGCCGGTGCAGACTCCGCCATCACCCAGTACTTCTACAACGCCGACGCCTACTTCAGCTTCGTCGAGCGGGCCCGTGCCGCCGGTGTCACCATCCCCATCGTGCCCGGCATCATGCCCATCCTCAACTACACCCAGCTGTCGCGCTTCTCGGACAACTGCGGTGCCGAAATTCCGCGCTGGATCCGCCTGCGCCTGGCCGCCTTCCACGACGACATGGACTCGCTGCGCGCCTTCGGCCATGACGTGGTCGTGGACCTGTGCGACCGGCTGCTGGCCGGCGGTGCCCCCGGCATCCACTTCTACACCATGAACCAGGCCGGCCCCTGCGCCGCCATCTGGCAGGCGCTCAAGCGCTGATCCCCCCGGGCACCGGCTCCGTGCCGGTGCCCTGCTGCGCCCACCCCTCCCCGCGCCCCCTACCTCTTCCTGCGGTCTTCCCCGACCGTCTCCCCAAGCCAATTCCCCGGCAAGTTCCCCCGGCCACTTTCCCCGGCCACCACCCTCGTCCATCGCACCGCCCCCCTGGCTGCCAGACACCCCGGCTTCACATAGACTCCCCCCCCATGCCCGTGCATACCGTACGGATCAGGACATCCGTCACACACCCCGCACCCGGCATGCCGCCCGTCAGCCCCTGCCGGCCGACACGGACCTGAGCGCACGCCATCCTGCCCCGGCTCGCTAAGATGCTCCTCCCGGATCCTCCCTTTCGGATCCGTGTTGCAGGCCACTTCCCCGTGAAGGACCGTCAACCTGGAGCATTCCCTTGTCCACCGTAGTCGACCAGACGATACCGGCCACCCCGCCGATGACGGCCAATCGCCGTTACCGGATCGCCGTCCAGGATCTGCGACTGAACATGTTCGTCGTGGAGCTGGATCGGCCGTGGCTCGACACGCCCTTCCTGCTGCAGGGGTTCCTGATCGACGACCAGGTGGAGCTGGACACCCTGGCGCGGTACTGCAACTACGTCTACGTCGACCTCGAACTGTCCTCGCCCAGCGTGGCCATGGACATCCGCGTGGCCGACGCCAATTTCGGGCGCCTGTCCGCCGAGACCCGGCCCATGCCCAACGCCATCGCGCATGAGCCCCCGACATCGCCCGCAACCATCATCCACGCCCACAGTGCGCCCAATAGCGTGCCGGCACCGGCCGCCCCGGCTCCCCTTGAGCCTCCGATGCGGCGCTCGAAATCGGCCTCGGCCGCGAAAAAGCCGCTGGAATACGAGGAACCCAGGACCCGCATCCTGGGCGCCGCAGCGCCCCGGCCGCCCCGGCGCTACAAGCCGCGCACTGACGCCAGTGTCTCGCGCGAGACGCGCCAGCGCTTCCGCCAGATGGTCAAGCAGACCGCCAACTCCCCCAAGGACAACGACCAGGGGATGCTGGAGCGGATGCTGTTCTGGATCACCGACCACCTGGCCCAGAGCCGCGAGCTGGAGCAGCACAGACGCACCATCCAGCAGATTCCCGAGCTGAAGTCCTCCGGCATCAAGCTGACCCGCTATGAAGTGCGTCGGCCCATGGAGGCGGAACTGCCGCGTGCGCGGCACGCCTTCAAGTCCGGCGAGACGGCCCTCAACGCACTGATCGAGGACATCCGTCACGGCAACACCCTGGACATGGACGCCGTGGCCGGCGCCGTCGACAGCATGGTCGACAGCGTGCTGGACAACCCCGATGCCATGATGTGGATCGCGCGACTGCGCGAAGAGGACATCCAGGTCTATCACCACGGCGTGCGCGTGGCCCTGTACCTCGTGGCGCTCGGCCGGCACCTGGGCTTTCCGCGTCAGGAACTCAGCTACCTGGGCCAGATCGGCATGCTGGCCGACGTCGGCAAGACCAAGATCCCGCGTGCCCTGCTGGAAAAACCCGGCCTGCTGTCGGCGGCCGAATTCGGGCTGGTCAAGGAACACGTCAACCTGTCGCTGCACATCCTCAACAGCGGCCCCGCGCTGCCGCCGCAGGTGCTGCAGGGCATCAGCCAGCACCACGAACGCATCGACGGCTCGGGCTACCCCAATCAGCTCAAGGGCGACAAGATCAGCATCTACGGCAAGATGGCGGCCATCGCCGATTCCTTTGCCGCGCTGATCACCCCCCGCCCCTACGCCAAGGCCTCCGCCCCGCAGGATGCCCTGATGAACCTGTACGAATGGAGCGGCACCTCGTTCCATGAGCCGCTCGTCGAGCAGTTCGTGCAGGCCATCGGCGTCTTCCCGGTCGGCAGCCTGGTGGAACTGTCCAGTGGCGAAGTGGCGGTCGTCATTGCCCACAACCGCGTGCGCCGACTGGAACCGCGCGTACTGGTGCTGTCGGAGCCCGACAAGACACCGCTTGAAGTGCCCATCGAGCGCGACCTCTACCAGGAGTCGAAGGACAGCCGTGGACGACAGAAAAAATCCCTGCGAATCGTGCGCGGTCTGCCTGCCGGCACCCACGGATTCAAACTGCAGGATTATTACCTCGATGAGGTCCAGACCCAGCATGGAAGCACCGCTCAATCAGCGCCTGACGCCCAATGAACTGCTGGCCCACGGGCAGCAACTGCTCAGCCGCAAGGCACCGGGCCAGCCCCTCCTGCTCACCATCGGCCTGAACCGTTCGGACCAGCTGCAGGCCCTGGCGCGCGACCCGCACGCCAACCTGGTGCTGGGCGAGATCATCAAGCGCATCGGCAAGCGCCTGCGCGCCGAAGACCGCGTGGCCACCGCCGCCTTCGACGAGATCTGGATCCTCATTGCCAACGTGCCCAACGAAGCCGTCGCCACCACCGTGGCCACGGCCTTCCGCGAAGCACTGTACGTGCCCATCCACATCCCGCTGCAGAACTCGCAGACCCTCACCGCCCAGCTGCAGCCCATCATCGGTGGCGCCTGGAGCCGCAGCAGCACCGTCAGCATCGGCGGCCTGCTGCAGGGCGCCTGGGATGCACGCCAGCTGGCGGCCGAGCGCGAGGAACGGCTGCTGGTGCAATGCATCGGCGCCGATGACAACGCCGCGCGCATGGCCGAGATCGAGACCGCCCTGCGCCGTCACCTCTTCAGCAACGACCTGGAAGTGCATTTCCAGCCGCAGATCGACCTGGCCACCAACCAGTGTCACGCCGCCGAGGCGCTGATCCGCTGGCCGCGCAACCACCCGCTGCAGGTCAGCCCCGCCATGATCGCCTCCATCTGCGACGACCGCGGCATGATCGGCCAGCTCACCCAGTTCGTCATCAACACCGTGCTGCGCCAGCAGATGATGTGGCAGGCCCAGGGCATCGACCTCAGCATCGGCATCAACCTCTCGGCCAAGACCGCCAACGACCCCGGCTTTGCCGCCCAGGTGGCCCAGGCCTGCGAGACCTGGAGCCTGTCGCCCACCCGACTGCTGTTCGAACTGACCGAAGACTCGATCGTGCGCAACGAACGCGCCACCATCGAGTGCATGCACGCCCTGCGCAACATCGGCTGCGAACTGTCCATCGACGACTTCGGCACCGGCTACTCGTCGTTCGCCTACCTGCGCCAGTTCCCCGTGCATGAACTGAAGCTCGACCGCGTGTTCATCCAGAACCTGGTCAACGACCGCGGCGACCAGCAGATCGTCAAGGCACTGATCGACCTGGCCCACGCCTTCGACCTGCGTGCCCTGGCCGAAGGCGTCGACGACCCGGCCGCCGTCCACATGCTGCGCGAATTCGGCTGCGACCGCGTGCAGGGATTCCTGTACGCCCGCGCCCTGCCCGCCGAGGAACTGATCCCCTGGATCCAGCGCTTCAATCAGGGCGAGGCCATGGCCACGATGCAGCGCGACGGCGTCAGCAGCATCGACAGCGGCATGTCCCAGACATCCGGCGCCCACGAGCTGGTCTCGGCCTGATCGTAGGCCACCCCCACGCTGCCGGTCCTGCGAAACGCCGGCAGCGCCAGCGTGCGGTCATAGAAGCCGCCCCCATACCCCAGCCGGTAGGGGCGGCCATCCAGCACCCGGAAGCCCACGCACGGAATCACCAGCACATCGGGCACCACTGTCTCGTCCGTCTCGGGCACCTGCACCCCGAAGGCGGCCGTGCGCAACGGCGCCCCGGCCTCCCACACCCGGAACGTCAGCGGCTCGTTCTTGCCCGTCACCACCGGCAGCGCCAGCCGCCGCCCCTGCGCCCGCCACTGCGCATAGCAGGCCGAAAGATCCGGTTCGCTCCGGATCGGCAGATAAACGCCGATATTGTCCGCACTTTGCAACAGATCGGCCCCCAGCAATTGCTGGCACAGTAAGGTGTCGAGATGCACGCGCCCAGCCTGCGCCATGTCCGAGCGCAAGGTCAGCAACTGCTGCCGCAGCGCCTTGCGTGCTATGCTGGATTCGGAAGATTTGTCCACATGAACATTCTAAACGCGGTGCGCGGCCAGCCCCTGGCCCGCAAGACCCTGGCCCTGTCCCTGCTGGCTGCCCTCTGCACGCTGCACGCACGCACCGCCCTGCCCGACACACAGCCCGGCACCGCCCCGGCCTCCGTTTCCGAAGCTGCCCCGGACCTTACCCCGCTGACCTCGGCCACCAGCGTCCCCGCCCCATCCGACGATGGTGCCGGCACGCTGGGCGCCAGCGCCCTGCAGCCCGGCGTCTCCAGCATCCTGGCGCGGCTCTCGCCCGCCATCATCTACGTCCCGCCCGTCGTCACCGACCCCGTGGACCTGGCCATCCTGGACGCCCGCAAGGCCATGCAGGCCAACAACCTGGCCGCCTTCGACACCGCGGCAGCCCTCGTTCCACGCGGCCATGCCCTGTCCAGCTACCTCGACTACTGGCGCATTCGCATCCGTCTGGCCGCCAGCGACCCCACCGATGCCGAGTACCTGGCCGTCAGCGCCGACGCCCGCGCCTACCTGAAACAGTTCCCCCGCACCCTCACGGCCGACCTGCTGCGCCGCGACTGGATGCTGGCGGCCGGCCGCCGCCAGGACTGGGCCACCATCGACGCCCTCTACCCGGCCTGGACCCTGAAGGACGAAAGCGCCCCCGAATGCCTGGCCAGCCTCTCGGCCCTGTCCCGCGTCGAAGAAGGCAAACACCCGGGCGCTGCCACCCTGCGGCACGCCACCAGCCTGCTGCTTCAGCCCCAGGCCCTCAACAGCAGCTGCACTGCCCTGCTGCAGACCCTGGCCGAGCACGAATGGCTCACCCCGGCCCAGCGCCAGCAGCGTCTGAACCTGGCCCTGGAAATCAACAACCCCGCCGAGATCCGCCAGGCCGTCGCCCTGCTGCCGCAGCCGCCCGAGGCCAAGGCTCTCGATCTGGCCCTGAACAAGCCCGCCCAGCTGCTGAACGCCACCGCCCTCCTGGTGCCCACGGCCAAGGCCCCCCTGCGCAGCGCAGCCGTCACACAGCCCGGCGTCCGGACTGCCAGCCATCGCAGCCAGATATCTGCCCACCTCATCCCTGCCGACGGCCGCCAGCACGCCACCGTGCTGACCGTCGCACAGCGTGAGAGCGGCCCCCGGAGCAGCGCCACCCGGAGCAGCGCCACCCGCAAGAACACCAACGCCGCCGAGGCCGCCGGCCGGACAAAAGCATCCCTGGCCACCCCCGGCAGCAAGAACGCCATCTCCCGCACACACAAGGCAGCCACCGGCAAGGCAACCCACAAGACCACCCACGCTGCCGCACAGAAATCCGGCGCCCACCGCAAGGCAGGCGCCGCGGCCGCCACCGCTGCTGCCGCCAGCAAGGCGGCAGCCCGCACCCCGCTCACCCCGGTGCTGACCCGCATCGCCCTCGTGCGCCTGGCCCGGCAGGACCCGGCCCGCGCCGCCGCCCTCATGGACGCCGGCAAGACCCCCGACGGCCGTACCCTGAAACTGGGCACCGCCGACCGTGCCTTTGTCTGGTCCCAGATCGCCGCCGCCGGCATGTTCCGCCTCGACCCCCAGGCGCCCGCCTGGGCCGAACACGCCCGGAATGCCGCCATCAGCGACCACACACGCGTCTGGCTGGCCCGCGCCGCCCTGGCCCAAGAGGACTGGACCGGACTGGAGCGCATCCTGCGCACCATGGATCCCGCCCTGCGCCAAAGCCCCACCTGGACCTACTGGCACGGCCGCGCCCAGGACGCCCTGGGGCACCACAAGCAGGCACGCCACATCTTCCAGGGCCTGGCCACACGGCACGACTACTACGGCAAACTGGCCCGCGAAGAACTGGCCCTGCCTCCGGCCGCCCTGCCTGCGCCCAAGGCGCCCCCGGCCAGCCTCGTCAAGGCCATGGATGACAACGACGGCATCCGTCAGGCCATGGCCTTCTACGCCCTGGGCCTGCGCGGCGAAGGCAACCGCGAATGGAACTTCCAGATGCGCGGCCGCAATGAACAGGAGCTGCGCGCCGCCGCCACTTGGGCTGCCCGCCACGGCCTGCTCGACCGCGCCATCAACACCGACGAACGCATCCTCACCGGCCAGGCCGACTACAGCCTGCGATTCCCCACGCCCTTCGCCGAACAGCTGCTGACCATCACCAGCCAGCAGGCTGTCGACCCCGCGTGGGTCTACGGCCTCATCCGGCAGGAATCCCGCTTCGTCATGCAGGCCCGCTCCCACGTCGGCGCCTCCGGCCTGATGCAGATCATGCCCGACACCGCCCGCTGGGTGGCCCGCCAGATGGGCAACACCACCTACCAGGCCGGCCAGATCGACGACCTCACCACCAACCTCACCTTCGGCAGCTACTACCTCAAGCGTGCCCTGGACGACCTGAGCGGCTCGCCCGTCCTGGCCACCGCCGGCTACAACGCCGGCCCCCGGCGTGCCCACACCTGGCGTGCCAGCCTGTCACGCCCGCTGGAAGGCGCCATCTTCACCGAGCTCATCCCCTTCACCGAAACCCGCCACTACGTGAAGGCCGTGCTCTCCAACACCGTGGACTACGCCACCCTCTTCTCCGGCCAGCCCCAGTCGCTCAAATCCTGGCTGGCCACCATCACGCCACAGCCGGTGGGGGTGGCACAGTTGCCATAATCTCGGCTACGGCCATCGAGGCATGGTCGAGACACCCGGAAAACCCGGCCCCTCCCTCCCCGCAGGAAACGTCATGACCGCCCCCGATGCCCGTGCCCCCCAGCTCCAGACCTACCGCGTCGGCGGGTCCGTCCGTGACGAACTGCTGGGGCTGCCCGCCGGCGACCGTGACTGGGTGGTGGTGGGCGCCACGCCGGACCAGATGCTGGCCCAGGGCTTTCAGGCCGTCGGCAAGGACTTCCCCGTCTTCCTGCACCCTCAGAGCCACGAGGAATACGCACTGGCCCGCACCGAGCGCAAGACCGCTCCCGGCTACAAGGGCTTTGCCGTGCATTTCTCGCCGGATGTCACGCTGGAAGACGACCTGCTGCGCCGCGACCTCACCATCAACGCCATCGCCCGTGCCGCCGACGGCAGCCTCGTCGACCCCTTCCACGGCCAGGCCGACATCCAGGCCCGGATCTTCCGCCACGTCAGCCCCGCCTTCCGCGAAGACCCCGTGCGCATCCTGCGTCTGGCCCGCTTCGCTGCGCGCTTTCCCGATTTCACCATCGCCCCCGAAACCCTGGCGCTGATGCGCGAGATGACGGCCGCCGGCGAAGTCCACGCCCTGGTGGCCGAGCGCGTCTGGCAGGAACTCTCCCGGGGACTGATGAGCCAGCGGCCTTCGCGCATGCTGCAGGTCCTGGATCAGGCCCATGCGCTGCGCATCCTCCTGCCCCAGCTGCCCGAACCCGACACCCAGCCCGACTGGCTGACGGCCCTGGATGCCAGCGCCGCGGCCCACGATCCGCTGCCCGTGCGCTTTGCCATCCTGCTGGCGGGCATGACCATTCCGGCAGAGTCCCGTATCGAACTCGGACCCCAGGAAAACATTCCTCAACCAGCCTCACCCACCGTCTCCGGGAACGTAGATAAAACGAAAGCGGCGAAATCCGTCACCGAACAGGCCAAGGCCCTGCGCGCCTCCAACGAATGCACGGATGCCGCTGCACGATTAGCCAGCGAAATACATGGCCCCATCCCGCAGGCGGCCCGCCAGTGGTTTCTGTCGTCCGAACGTCAGGACGCCGAAGCGCTGCTGGCCCTCTTCAACCGACACGACGCCTGGCGTCGTCCGGAACGGCTTCGACTGCTGATGACAGTCGCGCAGCGACTGGCCTTGCCCAATCATCCGGCACAGCTTGCCGAACCCGATCAGGCCATCTCCCTCATGCCGGAGAGCGATTCGACGCAGCCTGTCCGTCCCGGACAAGGCGACAGTCCGTCATCACCTGCCACCGTCAATGGCGCGTCCGGAACAATCTCACAAGATTCGATTTCGAACATCACCCATCGTATTGAACAGGCGCTTTCCGTTGCAGCCGCGGTCGACACGGGCGCCATCGCCCGACAGCATCAGGCCAACCCTACGGCCATCCGAAGCGCCATCGATGACGCCCGGCGTGAAGCCATCTCGGGCTACCTGGTATCCAGGTCATGATGGGCGACAGACGCACAACCTGTCGCCGGCTCCTTTTCACGCATCGCGGGATGCCCCCATACGATACAATCCCGCCCGCCAGACCGCTGGCATGAAGCGCGCATGCACGTGTCCGCCATCCCGCATGGCAACGCGTGTCCATGACGCGGCTTCCGGGGCATTCCGCCCCCGTGGTTCGAAAAACGCCCACGTTAAAAAACTAGGGAAGACCTGAACACATTCCCCTCCTCCGGGCAGCATTCGCCCCCGGGTCACAGGCAGGATCCGTTCGGGAACGCCCAGAGGATCCTTCCATGTCATCCCCCCAGAAAGCCGCCGTGATCTTCTCCGGCGGGCAGGACTCGACCACCTGTCTCTTCCTGGCGCTGCACGAGTTCGGCCCGGGCAACGTCGAGGCCATCACCTTCCAGTACGGCCAGCGCCACGCCATCGAGCTGGACAAGGCCCGCTGGATCGCCGAAGACCTTGGCGTGAAGCAGACGCTCATCGACACCTCGGTCATCAAGGCCATCACCCACAACGCGCTGCTGGACGAAAGCGCCACCATCTCGCAGGAAGACGGCCAGCCCCCCAACACCTTCGTGGACGGGCGCAATGCCCTGTTCCTGCTGTATGCCGCCATCCATGCCAAGGCCCAGGGCATCCGCACGCTCTACACCGGCGTGTGCGAGACCGATTTCAGCGGCTACCCGGATTGCCGTGATGTCTTCGTGAAGTCGATGAACGTCACGCTGAATCTGGCCATGGACTACACCTTCGACATCCGCACGCCACTGATGTGGCTGACCAAGAAGGACACCTGGGCGCTGGCCGACCGGCTGGGTGCCTTCGACTACATCCGCCAGCACACGCACACCTGCTATCTGGGCGTGGAAGGCGGCTGTGGTCAATGCCCCAGCTGCGTGCTACGCGAGCGCGGCCTGCACGAATACCTGACGGAACGCGATGCCGCGCAGACGAAGGAGCAGCGCCATGCTTAAGATCGCCAAGGAATTCAGCTTCGACATCGCGCACATGCTGGATGGTCACGACGGCAAATGCAGGAACCTGCACGGGCACACCTATCGGTTGCAGGTGGAAGTAGGCGGCCCGCTGCACGCCAGCGGCCCCAAGGCCGGCATGGTGATGGACTATGCCGACCTGAAGGACATCGTGAAGCGCCACGTGGTCGACCCGATGGACCACGCCTTTCTCTACGACACCGGCAGCCCACGCGAATGCCGGGTGGCCACGCTGCTGCAGGAACTGGATTCCAAGGTCCATGGTCTGCCCATGCGCACCACGGCCGAAAACATTTCGGCCCATATCTTTCATGTCCTTCAGGACCAGGGCCTTCCGGTCAGCCTCATCCGTCTGTGGGAAACCCCCACATCCTATTGCGAGTACAGCGGATGAACAGCGAACAGCACATGGCCGCAGGCATGCCGGTCACACCGCCGCACCCGGTGATCCCACTGTCGGTCGAGACACCGGTACACACCGCAATCCGTCGGAGGCCGGAACCTGCCACTGGCCTGGATACACCCTACCGCATCGTCGAGATCTTCGAGACGCTGCAGGGCGAAGGGTTCAACACCGGCATGCCCAGCGTCTTCATCCGCTTCGGCAAATGCAATCTGGCCTGCCCATGGTGCGACACCGACTACAACCGCTTCGGCACCATGACGCTGGGGGACATCCTGGCGAAGGTCCGGACATTCTCGGCTCGCAACGTCATCATCACCGGCGGTGAACCCACCATCCAGCCTCACCTGGAACGTCTGCTGGACAGTCTGAAGGCCGAGGGTCATTTTCTGGCCATCGAGACCAACGGCCTGAAGCCGGTGCCACCGCAGATCGACTACATCGCCACCAGCCCGAAGCGCCTCTATCAGCAGGCCTACCAGAAGCGTCACATCAAGTTCGCGCACGAGGTGCGCATCGTGGTGGATGGCGACGTGCGCGACTTCTGCGCCCAGATCGAGGACAGCATCCAGGCCGACCGCTACTATCTGTCGCCCTGCGAGGTGGATGGCCGGATGAACATGCTGGAAACCATCACCCAGCTGGGACAGCTCAACCAGCGGCCCGGCCGCCCCCGGTGGCAGCTCAGCATCCAGACCCACAAGCTGGCCGGCATCGAGTGACAGTCCTCACACCGCCCTATCCCCGCCAAAGCCCAGCACCGAGGCCGCTTCACGCAGATTCTTCTCGAAGGCAATCACCTTGAAGAGTTCGCCCATCTCGGCCTCGGAAATCAGCTGCTGCACCGCCTGAGCCTGGGCGAACCAGAAGCTTTCAGGCTCACGCGGCAGGTCGGCCAGCTCGTCCAGCAGGCCGGCATTCAGCAGGAAGGCCGCCATCGAGGTGTAGCCCACCAGCGAGAAACCCTCGGCCGTGGCGGCACGGGCCAGCGCCGTGAAATCCACGTGCGCCGTGATGTCGCTCAGTCCCGGCCACAGGAAGGGATCGGCGTGACTGCGGTGCCGGTAGTGGCACATCAGCGTGCCCTGATCCCGCTGCGGGTGGTAATACTCGGGCGCAGCAAACCCATAGTCCAGCAGCATCACCACACCAGCCGTCATGCAGTCGGCCAGCGTGCGCATCCAGGCCTGCTGCGCCGGACAGATCTCCGACCGGTAGGGACTGTGCCACTGGGCCCCTTCCGGCCCCAGCCGGTTGCGCAACGCGGTCACGGTTTCCGTCAGCACCGCGTCGGCCGGGCGCGGTGCCCAGGCAAACTGGCCGTCCACCCACGTCACGCCCATCTCCTGCAGCTCCGCCCCCGCGTCGGCCTGCCACTCGAACAGCTGCACCGGCATGGCATCCAGCAGCTCGTTGGCCACCACCACACCGGCAAAGCTTTCGGGGAAGGTCTCCAGCCATCCCACCCGGTCCATCAGGCCCGGGGCCAGGCTCTTCAGCGTCTGGCGCTGGTGCTCGCGGCGTTCGGCCGACAGCTCCAGAATCAGATAGCGCACCTCATGGTGCCCCACGTTGTCCAGCGCATTGAGCAGCTGCGCGGCCAGCATGCCGCTGCCACCGCCCACTTCCAGCACCACCTGGCCGCTGCCCGCCAGCGCCGGATCCTTCAGCCACGGGGAAACCTGCCGGGCCAGAGTGGCCCCGAAGAGCGGCGTGAGTTCCGGCGCCGTCACGAAATCGCCTGCCGCGCCGAACACCTGACCGGGGTTGCTGTAGTAACCCAGACCCGGCTCGTAGAGCGCCATTTCCATGTAGCGCGCAAAGCTCAGCCAGCCACCGTGGCGCGCAATCTCGGCCGCAATGCGCGTCGACAGTTCCTGGCTGACCGCCAGGGCCTCGCGGTCGGGCACGGGCAGGGCAGACTCGACGCGGGAATGAGACAGGGACATGACAGCACCATCCAGGAAAGAAGCCGAGCGCAACGCCGGCCGATAACATGCACCCCTCATGCTACAGTGCGCCACCATGGAACACGCTTCGTCCACCCCTTCTGCCGGTGCAGGGTCTCCCGTCGACAACAGGGTTGCCTCTGCCGACACACGCGCCACCGCCACGACGGGATCAGCTGCTTCGCCACGCGTCGCGCTCGTCACCGGGGCGGGCAAGCGGCTGGGCCGTGCCATTGCCCTGGCCTTGGCGCAGGATGGCTGGGACATCGGCGTGCATTGCCGCGATTCCGTGGCCGAAGCGGAACAGACTGTGGAAGAGATTCGGGCACAGGGCCGCCGGGCCGTGGTGCTCCAGGCCGACCTGGACGATGCCTCTCAGTGCCAGACGCTGGTGCCCCGTCTGGCGGATGCGCTCGGCCCCGTTTCCGGGCTGGTCAACAGCGCCTCACGCTTTGAATACGACGACATCCGCTCGTTCACGCCCGAGAGCCTGCAGCAGCACCTGGTGCCCAATCTGATGGCACCGCTGCTGCTGGCCCAGGCCCTGGCCAGCCAGCTGCCTGCGGCACCGGTTCAGGGCGTCATCGTCAATCTGCTGGACCAGAAGCTCTTCAACCTGAATCCGGACTTCCTGTCGTACACGCTGTCCAAGGCCGCGCTGTCGGCAGCCACCACCATGCTGGCACAGGCGCTGGCACCCCGGATACGCGTGGTGGGCGTGGCGCCGGGCCTCACGCTGCCCAGCTACCTGCAGGACGATGCCGCGTTTGCCCACGCACACCGCACGCTGTCGCCGCTAGGCGCCTCCAGCACGGCCCAGGACGTTGCCGACACCGTGATCTTTGCCATGAAGACCCGCTCGATCACCGGCACCACGCTGCTGGTCGATGGCGGCCAGCACCTGCTGGGCCTGCCCCGTGATGCCAGCCTGATGGACGGAACGCCCCCCACGGGTCGCTGACACGCCCGTCCTACGTGCTTTTTTTGTAAAAGGCGGGCCACATGGGGCGCAAAATCCGTCACCCGGCCCCTAAAGCCGCTATGATTGCGTCCTCGGAAAGGTCTGGACCTGCCTTCGCAGCGCAGCCATTCCTGACGGATGTCCTGCCCGGCAGGACGCCCTGGCCGGACGCGATGTCCGGTGCCTTTGTTTCCGGTCGCCCCTCCTTCCATCGCCGACGATCACGACGCCATGCAGGCCAGCCCTTCCCAGCCCGCCGAGAGCGCCAGCTACGCAGACCGGCCAGCCACCCAGACCATCCGGATCGACGAGATCCGTCGTCCCGGCACGGGCCGGCTGCCCACGCATGAAAGCCCGCTGGACGAGAAGCAGGCAGCCTGGCTGGGCGGACTGGACACGCTGCACGGTGATGCCGATGCAGGCGCGCCCTCGGGCAGTCAGGGCGGCTCAGCCCCTGCAGCCGGCCGGGCGTCGGCAGGCCACCCCGCCGTGCCGCCTGCCGCATCGCGTCCCGCCCTGCGCGACACCCGGCGCGAGGACCACGAGAACAACAAGCTCTCCAAACGGCTGTACCGGCTGACCGGCCAGGCCATTGCCGACTACGACATGATCGGCCCGAACGACCGGGTGATGGTCTGCCTGTCGGGCGGCAAGGACAGCTTCGCCATGCTGGACATCCTGCTCGGGCTGCAGAAGCGCGCGCCGGTGCCCTTCTCCATCGTGGCGGTGAACCTCGACCAGCGCCAGCCGGGCTTTCCGGCCGACGTGCTGCCCAACTACCTGCAGAAGCTGGGCGTCGAATATCACATCGAGACGGAAGACACCTACAGCACGGTGCAGCGGGTCATCCCCGATGGCAAGACCAAGTGCTCGCTCTGCTCGCGGCTGCGGCGTGGCATCCTGTACCGGGTGGCGTCCGAGCTGGGCGCCACGCGCATCGCGCTGGGCCACCACCGCGACGACATCCTGGCCACGTTCTTCCTGAACCTCTTCTATGGCGGTCAGCTCAAGACCATGCCGGCCAAGCTGGTGTCGGACGACGGCCGCCATGTGGTCATCCGGCCGCTGGCCTATGTGGAAGAGAAGGATCTCATCCGCTGGGCCGAGGTCAAGAATTTCCCGATCATCCCGTGCAACCTGTGCGGAAGCCAGCCCAACCTGAAGCGCGCCGAGACCAAGGAGCTGCTCAAGTCCTGGGAAAAGCGCTTCCCCGGTCGCCTGGAAACGATCTTTTCCTCTCTGGGCAGGGTGCGTCCGTCCCACCTGATGGACCGCACCCTGTACGACTTCAACACCCTGCGCACCGGCGACGACGCCGAGGATTGAGGTGAACGGACCCATCTCCTGGTTTTCCAGCACGCGCCGGCTGATCCGGATCCTCTGGACGGTCCGCCGTTTCGGCCTGGACGAACTGGTGGTCAGCGGCGCTGCCAGCAGTTCACGCTCCCCGTGGCTTCTGCGCATGACGCGCTGGCTGCGGATGGGCACCATCCGCGAACCGCGCGGGGTGCGCCTGCGGATGGCCTTCGAGAGCCTGGGGCCGATCTTCGTGAAGTTCGGCCAGGTGCTGTCGACCCGGCGCGACCTGCTGCCGCCCGACATCGCCAATGAACTGGCCCTGCTGCAGGACCGGGTTCCGCCATTCCCGGCCGATCAGGCCGTGGCCGAGATCGAGCGCGGGCTGGAGATGCGGCTGGAGCAGGCCTTTGCCGAGTTCGGCCGCGAGCCCATCGCCTCGGCCTCCATCGCCCAGGTTCACCGTGCCCGCCTGCACGACGGCACCCAGGTGGCCGTGAAGGTGCTGCGCCCGGGCATGCTGGACGTGATCGAGGACGACCTGAGCCTGCTGCGCACCGGCGCCACGCTGGCCATGCGCCTGTCGGCCGACGCCCGGCGGTTGCGCCCCATGGAAGTGGTCGACGAGTTCGACCACTACCTGCACGACGAGCTGGACCTGGTGCGCGAGGCCGCCAACGCCAATCAGCTCAAGCGCAACTTCGAGGGCTCCACGCTGCTGCGCATCCCGCAGATGTACTGGGACTACTGCCGCCGCAACGTGCTGGTGATGGAGTGGGTCGAGGGCATCCCCATCGGCCAGCTCGACCGCATGCGCGCGGCTGGCATCGACCTGGAAAAGCTCTCGCGTGACGGGGTGGAGATCTTCTTCACGCAGGTCTTCCGCGATGGCTTCTTCCATGCCGACATGCACCCGGGCAACATCCTGGTGGGCAACGGGCCGGACGACTTCAATCGCTACATCGCGCTGGACTTCGGCATCGTCGGCACGCTCTCCGATCATGACAAGCGCTACCTGGCGCAGAACTTCCTGGCCTTCTTCAAGCGCGACTACCGCCGGGTGGCCGAGCTGCACATCGAATCCGGCTGGGTGCCGCCCAACACGCGAGCCGAAGAGCTGGAAGGCGCCGTGCGCGCCTGCTGCGAGCCGGTGTTCGACCGACCGTTGCGCGAGATCTCGCTGGGCATCGTGCTGATGCGCCTCTTCCAGGCGTCGCGCCGCTTCAACGTCGAGATCCAGCCCCAGCTGGTGCTGCTGCAGAAGACGCTGCTCAACATCGAGGGTCTGGGCCGCGAGCTCAACCCCGACCTGGACCTGTGGGTCACGGCGCAGCCCATCCTGGAAGTCTTCATCAAGCAGCAGGTGGGCTGGCAGGGCTTTGACAACAAGGTCCGCCAGGAAGCGCCCCGCTGGGCACAGCTGGTGCCCGAGCTGCCGCGCCTGCTGCATGCCGCCCTGAAAGCCCAGGCCGAACCGGCCATGGACCCTGCCCACAAACGCCTGCTGGAACACATCGAACGGGGCCAGCGAAGAACGTTGCGCTGGCTGCAGGTGGGCGTCGTGCTCCTGGCCGTCATCCTGGCCCTGCAGATCTGGCGCTATCTCAACTAGCCCCCCTGGCACCGCTGTCCGCCGGCGTGCGGTGCCGCCCCAGATTCTCCTGACCCTTCGCCGCCGGGCCTGCCGGGCCCATTCCGTTCCTCCTCCGCTTTCCAGGAGACCCCCATGCTCGTTACCCTGGTTGCCTGCTATTTCGCAGTGACGATCTGCATCGGGTTCTACGCCGCACGGCGTGTCAAGAATTCGGCCGACTATCTGGTCGCCGGGCGCAGTCTGCCGCTCTACATGAACACGGCCACCGTGTTCGCCACCTGGTTCGGCGCCGAGCTGATCCTGGCCGTCTCGTCCACCTTCCTGAAGGAAGGCCTGCAGGGCGTGGTGGGTGACCCCTTCGGGGCCGCCTTCTGCCTGATCTTCGTGGCGCTCTTTCTGGCCGCCCCCTACTACCGGCTGAAGCTGATGACGGTGGGCGATTTCTACAAGAAGCGCTACAACCGCACGGTCGAGCTGGCCTCGGCAGCCGCCATCTCCATCTCGTACCTGGGCTGGAGTTCGGCCAACCTGGTGGCGCTCGGCATCGTCATCCACACCGTGTCGGGCAACGCCATCACGCTGGAACAGGGCATCGTGCTGGGCGCCGTCATCGTGGGCATCTACACGCTCTTCGGTGGCATGTGGTCGGTGGCCTTCACCGACCTCTTCCAGACCGTGATCATCGTGGCCGGGCTGATCTACATCGCCTGGATGCTGGCCGGCATGGCGGGCGGCGTCGACAAGGTGGTGGCCACCGCCCAGGCCTCCGACCGGCTCAAGTTCTTCCCCGGCGCCTCACTGCACGACTGGCTGGGCTTCATTGCGGCCTTCGTCACCATGGCACTGGGTTCGGTGGCGCAGCAGGACGTGTTCCAGCGCGTCACCTCGGCCCGTACCGAGAAGATCGCGCGTCAGGGCACCCTGCTGGGCGGCTCGCTCTACCTGCTGATGGCCTTCATCCCGATGTTCATCGCCGTCTCGGCCCTGCTCATCGACCCGGCCATGGTCAAGCAGATGCTCTCCAACGAGAACGACTTCCAGCAGGTGCTGCCCACGCTGATCCTGCAGCGCACGCCGCTGTTTGCCCAGGTGCTGTTCTTCGGCGCGCTGCTCTCGGCCATCCTGTCCACGGCCAGCGGCACGCTGCTGGCCCCCACCGCCGTCATCACCGAGAACGTCATCCAGCCGCTGTGGGGCCACAAGCTGTCCGACCGCAAGATGCTGGTGCTGCTGCGCCTCATCCTGATCGGTTTCACCTGCTGCGTGACGCTGTTCGCCTTGCAAAGTGAATCATCCATGTATCAGATGGTTCAGGACGCTTACAAAGTCACGCTGGTGGCCGCCTTCACGCCGCTGATCTTCGGCATGTTCTGGCGCCGTGCGACCCCGCAGGGCGCGCTGCTGTCGATGGCCTGCGGCGTGGTGGCCTGGCAGTACGCCGAGCACTTCATGTCCGATGCCCTGGTGCCCCCGCAGCTGGTGGGACTGGGCAGCGCCATCGTCGGGATGATCGTCGGCTCGCTGGCTCCCACCCTGATGGGCGGCCAGGGACACCCGGAGATCGTCGACCTGGCCCGCCAGCCCGAGGTGGCCGACAACCCGCCGGCCTGAGCGGCTCCCGGGGGGCTGCAAACGGTAACAAGTCGGTGTGCAGAACCCCTTGGTTGCACCATTACTTCACGGCAGGATCAGTCGTTTCGGCATACACTGCTGCCCTGCATGTCGTGGCCACCTGACATCGGCACGCAACATGGCCCCCGCACAATGGGGCCATGCCCAGGGTGCATGGTTGTTCCAGGCCACGCCTTCCCTGCCCTTCTTTCCTGAATCACCCCAGAAATCCAGATGAACATCGTGATCCTGGCTGCCGGCATGGGCAAACGGATGAACTCCGACCTGCCGAAAGTACTGCATCCGCTGGCCGGCAAGTCCCTGCTCGGCCATGTCGTCGATACCGCCCGCACCCTCGACCCGCAACGGCTGGTGGTGGTGTATGGTCATGGTGGCGAGCAGGTCCAGGCCGCATTTGCCGGGCAGACCGACGTGCAGTGGGCCCTGCAGTCCCCCCAGCTGGGCACGGGCCATGCGGTGGCCCAGGCCGTCCCGATGCTGGTCGACGACGTACCCACGCTCATCCTGTACGGTGACGTGCCGCTGGTGAAGGCTTCCACCCTGCAACGCCTGGCCGAAGCCGCCCAGGGCGGCAAGCTGGCGCTGCTGTCGCAGCATGTGGCCGACCCCACCGGCTACGGCCGCGTGGTGCGTGACGCCGCCGGCAACGTCAGCCGCATCGTCGAGCAGAAGGACGCCGACGCCGAGACGCTCAAGATCAACGAGGTCAATACCGGCATCCTGGTCTGCCCCACCGGGCCGCTCAAGCGCTGGCTCACGGCCCTGAAGAACGACAACGCCCAGGGCGAGTACTACCTGACCGACGTGATTGCCGCCGCCGTGGCCGATGGCACCGGCGTCGTCACGGCGCATCCCGACGCCGAGTGGGAAACGCTGGGCGTCAACAGCAAGACCCAGCTGGCCTTCCTGGAGCGCCGCCACCAGCGCAACCTGGCCGACCGCCTGACCGACAGCGGCGTCATGCTGGCCGACCCCGACCGCATCGACATCCGCGGCACGCTGGAATGCGGCCGTGACGTGTTCATCGACGTGGGCTGCGTCTTCGAGGGCACCGTCCGGCTGGGCAAGGGCGTGAAGATCGGCCCCAACTGCGTGCTGAAGGACTGCACGCTGGCCGACGGCACCCAGGTGCAGGCCATGTCGGTGATCGACAGCGCCGAGGTGGGTGCGCAGGGCCGCATCGGCCCGTTCGCCCGCCTGCGCCCCGGCACCAAGCTGGGCGAGGACAGCCACATCGGCAACTTCGTCGAGCTCAAGAACGCCAGCACCGGCACCGGCAGCAAGATCAACCACCTGTCCTACGTGGGCGATGCCGAGATCGGCTCGCGCGTCAACATCGGCGCCGGCACCATCACCTGCAACTACGATGGCGTCAACAAGCACAAGACGATCATCGAGGATGACGTGTTCGTGGGCAGCGACTCCCAGCTCGTCGCCCCGGTGACGGTCCGACGCGGTGCCACGCTGGCGGCCGGCACCACGCTCACCCGCGAGGCGCCCGCCGACTCGCTGACGCTGAGCCGCGTGCCGCAGACCACCAAGTCCGAGTGGAAACGCCCGCAACGCAAGACCAAATGAACCTGGCGGCAGTCCGCCGCGCCAACCCGACAGCAACTAGAGAATCGAAACCATGTGTGGAATCGTTGGTGCCGTAGCACAGCGCAATGTCGTCCCCATCCTGATCGAGGGCCTGCGCAAACTCGAATATCGCGGTTATGACTCCGCCGGTCTGGCCCTGCTCGACCCGGAAGGCCACATGAACCGTGTCCGCGCCGTGGGCCGTGTGGCCGAGCTGGACACCCGCGCCAAGGAAAAGCACGCCGACGCCCCCACCGGCATCGCCCACACCCGCTGGGCCACGCACGGTGGCGTCAATGAGGGCAATGCCCACCCGCACATCTCCACGGGCTCCGAGCTGCAGATCTCGGTGGTGCACAACGGCATCATCGAGAACCACGAAGAGCTGCGCAGCGCGCTCAAGGCCAAGGGCTACGAGTTCACCTCGCAGACCGACACCGAAGTGGTGGCGCACCTGGTGCATTCGCTGGTGCTGGGCGGCCTGTCGCTGACCGATGCCGTGGCCAAGGCCATCAAGCAGCTGCACGGCGCCTATGCGCTGGCCGTCATCAGCAGCCGCGAGCCGGGTACCGTCGTGGGCACCCGCCGCGGCTCGCCCCTGCTGCTGGGCGTGGGTGGCGAAGGTTCGGGCAAGGGCGAGAACTTCCTCGCCTCCGACACCTCGGCCCTGCTGCAGGTCACCAAGCACGTCATCTACCTGGAAGAAGGTGATCTGGCCACGCTCACCTGCGACGGCTACACCATCCGCGACGCCGCCGGCAACGTGGCGACGCGCCCGGTGGTCGAGAGCCAGCTGTCGGCCGATGCGGTCGAGCTGGGCAACTACGACCACTACATGCAGAAGGAAATCTTCGAGCAGCCTGGTGCCATCGGCAACACGCTGGAGATGATCGAGTACGCCAGCTCGCTGCAGCCGGGCCTGTTCGGCGCCGACGCTGAAGAAATCTTCAAGCGTACCCGCCGCATCCTGATCCTGGCCTGCGGCACCAGCTATCACGCCGGCATGGTGGCCAAGTACTGGCTGGAGTCCATCGCGCGCATCCCCACCGACGTGGAGATCGCCAGCGAATACCGCTACCGCGACCCGGTTCCGCAGGACGAGACGCTCGTCATCACCATCTCGCAATCGGGCGAGACGGCCGACACGCTGGCCGCCCTGCAGCATGCCAAGGGCAACGGCATGACCGACACGCTGTCGATCTGCAACGTGCCGGAATCGGCCCTCATCCGCAACAGCAAGCTGCGCTTCCTGACGCGCGCCGGTCCCGAGATCGGTGTGGCTTCCACCAAGGCCTTCACCACCCAGCTGGCGGCGCTGTTCCTGCTCACCATCGTGCTGGCCAAGATGCGCGCCCACCTGACGCCCGAGCGCGAAACCGAGCTGCTGGCCCAGATGCGTCACCTGCCGGCCGCCATGAAGCACGTGCTGGCCGTCGAGCCCGCCGTGAAGGAATGGGCCAAGCGCTTCGCCGAGAAGGACCACGCCCTGTTCCTGGGCCGTGACGTGCACTTCCCCATCGCCATGGAAGGCGCGCTGAAGCTGAAGGAAATCACCTACATCCACGCCGAGGCCTATGCTGCCGGTGAACTCAAGCACGGCCCGCTGGCGCTGGTGGATTCCAACATGCCGGTGGTGGTGGTGGCGCCGAAGGACGCGCTCATCGAGAAGCTGAAGTCCAACATCCAGGAAGTGCGTGCCCGCGGCGGCGAACTCTTCGTCTTTGCCGATCGCGACACCCACATCGAGCCGTCGGACTTCGTGCACGTCATCAACCTGGTGGACCATGCCGGTCCGCTGTCCCCGATCCTTCATGTGGTGCCGCTGCAGCTGCTGGCCTACCACGCTGCCCTGGCTCGGGGCACTGACGTGGACAAGCCGCGCAACCTGGCCAAGTCGGTGACGGTGGAGTGACACTCCGGCCGGCACGGTGGTGCCGGCCACACCACAGACAATGCGCGATGCAAGGTGCATCCCTCGGGGCCTTCGGGCCCCGATTGCATGGGGCTCCCCAACTTGCACGGTCTGCCACGAAGCGCTTTCATTCGGCTTAAGTGGCTCCCCCAAAGAAAAACGGCTCCCGCAGGAGCCGTTTTTCTTTTGATGGTTCGTTCTGACAGGTCATCCGGTTTCCCGGAAGACCTGCCCCACTCACCCCTTCGCTGGCGGCTGCCCCTGCAGCATGCGATGGGCATCCGCCTCGCTCAGCGCGTAGTCGAAGAACTGGCGGTAGAACGCCTGCACCCGCGCCGGCAGGTCATCGGCAGACAGCTTGTCCGGATGCAGCCGGGACAGGGCCCAGCGCAGCTGCAGGGTGATCTCACAGCCATAGCGATCCCACGGGAACACGCCTTCCGGGTTGGTATGGAGCCGCCCGGCACGTACGGCGCCCAGCTGCGCAAAGCCCGCCGCCTTCTTCTGCCCGGCACTGCTGGCTGACTCGATGATCACGTCCGGATCCCACGCCAGCAGCTGCTCGACCGACACCGGCCTCAGGCTGCCCTTGATGGAAGCCGCCGCATTGATGCCGCCGGCCGCCTGGATCCACTCGTCGATGATGGTGTTTGATCCGTCAACCAACAGCTGCGGTTCCCACTGCGCGATGTGCAGCACGCGCGGGCGCTTCGCTTCCGGGATGCCACTGCTGATGCGACGCACCTCGGACAGCGCCTCGTCCAGATGCTGCAGATATCGCTGCGCACGTTCGGGCGCATCATTGCCCAGCACCTTTGCCGTCAGCGCAATGCTGTCACGCATCGAAGAAAAGTCCTGAAAGACCGTCTTCACCACCTGGATGCCGGCCGCCTGCAGCTCGTTGGCCGCCGGATCGGACGGCGTGAGAAAGGCCAGCGTGATGTTGCGTGCCAGCAGGGATTCGGCCACGAAGCCCCCCTTCGGGGCATGGATGGCGTCATGCAGCGACGGCGCCACCTGGTACATCCAGGGCTTCTGCTTCGGTGCATTGACGGTGGCCGCAATGCGCTTCGTGGCACCCAGCATCATCAACACCGAAGCATGCGCCGGCCAGCCATTGGCGATCAGCGCCTTCGGATCGGGCCTGGCATCGGCCAGCGGTGTCACATCGCCCAGTTTTGCGGCTGCCTTGCCGGACGCCGCCTCCTTCGCACGGGCACTACCAGCCCACGACACCATCGCGCCGGCCAGCAGCCCCCCGGCGGCCAGCAGCAGGCGGCGACGCTCACCCCATGCAGCCATGCCGGGCGCGGTACGTGTAGTTCCTGACGGCAGGCCACCATCCGTCGTCCCACTTTTGGCGGTCGAAGCCAGCCGAACTTCCTTTCCGTCTTTCACGCTATCCCTCCTGTCCATGAGACAACGCCGGGATCGACCCTGATCCCGGCGCCGGAATCCGGTGCATGCCGGTGCAGCACCCGATGACATCGCGGCCTTGGCGGCCACGGAAAATGCAGGAACAAGGGCAGGCCCCGGCGGCACACCGTCCCGCCCTGTCGTCACTTACAGCGCGAACTGCACCGTCAGCATGGCCGAACGCGGATCACCCACGTCCGCCGTGGCATTGCCGTTGCCACTGTAGCCGTTCAGGCCACCGGCCACGATATTGGTCCAGTAGCGCTGATTGGTGACGTTGTACACCGTCAGACGCCAGGTGGTGTCATGCCCCCACAGCTGCTGTTCCCAACGGGCGCCCACATCCAGCCGCCCATAGCCGCCGATCCAGTCGGTGTTGGCGTAGTTGGCGGCACGGCGGTTCATGGTGATGAAGCGTGCGTTGACGGAGAGCCCCGGCACCGCGCGGATGCGCATGTCACCCATCAGGCTGGCGGTCCAGCTGCTCAGACCCACGATCTTCTTGTCACGGCTGGCGGCATTGGCCGATGCCACCATGCGCGGGTCCAGCCACGACACCATCGCGGTCATCGACAGATCCTGCGTGACATTGCCGGAAATGCTGCCCTCGAAACCACGGTTGCGCTGCTTGCCGGCCTCACGATAGACCGGCAGGTTGTTCAGCAGCGTCTCGCTGTCGGTGTAGGCAAACGGCCGCTCGATCCGGAACAGCGCGATATTGGCGTCGAAGGCGTGCAGGCGCGTCTTGTAGCCCAGTTCCCACTGCTTGCTGCGATACGGATCCAGCACCTCGCCCGCGTTGCCCGTACCGGCGGGCGCCGCATCACCCGGCTGCAGCGTGTCGCCATAGCTCAGGTACACGCTGTTGACCGGATCGAATCGGTACATCACGCCGGCAAAGGGACTGAGCCCGTGGTCGCTGGAGCTGCGCGTGGCTGCGCCGGCACGGTTGTAGTTGGTGAGCTTCATCCAGCTGTAGCTGGCGCTCAGCATCACCTGCCAGTTCGGGTCCAGGTCCACCGTGTCAGCCAGAATCAGTGACTGCTGGCGCTGGGCAGCACTCTGGTAGCGCTGCTTGAAGTCCGGCCAGTCGGGCTGGGCATACAGTGTCGGTGCTGCCAGGCTGGCCTGCCCCAGCATGATGGAACGTCCTGCACGCGGGTTGTAGTTGTTCCAGTCGAAACCGTTGTTGGCCACGGTGATGTCATGCTGCATGCCCCCGGCCTGCACCTTGCCATTCAGGCTGAGCTGGTTGCCGGTGACCGTGAATCGGCTGGCCGTGGTGGAGCTGCTGGTCGTGACATAGTTGCCGGCGGCACTGCGCAGCGTGTTGCTCACACTGGTGCTTTCACGGTCGGCAATCTGGCGCGACAGACCCGCCGTCAGCTGCCAGCCCGAATCAAGGCGATGCAGCACGCGGGTAGTGATCGTGCTGGTCTCGTTGTCGTTGCCGGAATAAGGCTGGCCATAGCCCACCCGCTTCGGATCCACCGCCGCCGGGAACGGCACGTTGGCGGCCACACCGAAACTGCCGGCCTCGCCACGACGGATGAAGCGATAGTGGCTGGCATTGACCTGCCACTGCGTGCTGGGCGTCAGGTCCGCATCCAGCGCCACGCCACCGAAGGTGCGCCGGCGGTGGCTGCCCTCAGCGTACGAATTCCCCGTTTCCTGCAGCAGGTTCGCTCGCACCCGCCAGCGCTTGTCCGCCGTCAGCGGCGTCCACAGGTCTGCGTGGATGGAAGGCCTGGCATCGCTGTCGATGCCCAGGCGCAGCGTGTTGGTACCGGTGGTGCCCGCCCGTTTCTGCGTGAAACCAAAGACCCCCGATCCCGTGGCCGGTCCGTACAGCGAACCCGCCACACCGTTCAGCACCTCGATGCGCTCGAACTGCTCGGTGGGGTAGTTGGTGGTGCTGACCATGTTGAAGCCGTCGACCCGGCTGTTCTGGATCACGCTGCCCTGCACGCCGCGTGTCTGCGGCCGGACCGTGTCGGCCTGCACCCAGGGCAGGTAGCGCAGCGCGTCCTGCACGCTGAAGTTCTGATCATCGGCCATCTGCTCGGCGCTCACGGCCGACACCGAATAGGGCGTCGCCACCGAGTCACGCTCGCCCAGCGGCCCCACCTGCACCCGGCGCTGCGCCTGGCGGACTTCGTCGGTTCCGGACGTACCCACCACAGAAATTCTGGGTAGCGTGGCCGTTTCTTCAACAGCGGTGGAGTCCTGAGCGAAGCCACCGACCGGCGCGAACAGGGCGGCCAGAGTCAATGCCAGCATGCGCGGCTGCCAGCCACGGCCGGCCAGAGAACGAAGCGACCGCTGCTGTCCGGCAGGGGTGGAAGAGATGTTTTTCTTGGATGTCATGATGAGAAGGAAAGACGATCCGGGAAACGGACCCGGCAAGACGGAGGGGGAACCCAGGAGAGAGAGGCCGGCAGCACCCCATGGGAGGGTCTGCCGGAAGAAGCAACCGGATGCACGCGCGAGGAAAGAACATCAGCCCCCCGGCGTGGCATGCAGGCAGGCCGCCACCGCCTGCTCGGAAACACCGTACAGCGCAGCCAGCGCCGCCGGCGTGGCCGTCTCGCGCGGGGCGCCTACGGCCACCATGTGGCCACGTCCCAGCAGCGCGATGCGGTCGGCCACGCGCAGCGCATGCTCGGGCTGGTGCGTGGTCATCAGCACCGCCATGCCGCCGGCGCTCAGACGCTCCACGTGTTCCAGCACACGGATCTGATTGCCGAAATCCAGGCTGGCGGTGGGCTCGTCCATCACCAGCAGACGGGGCTCCTGCACCAGCGCACGGGACACCAGTGCCAGCTGGCGCTCGCCCCCGCTGATGGCGGTGTAGATGCGCGGTGCCAGGTGCTCGATGCCCATCATTGCCAGACAGCGCCGCGCCAGTTGCCGATCGGCCTCACCGGGCGAGGCAAAGCGCCCCAGGTGTGCAGCACGCCCCATCAGCACCACGTCTTCCACCGTGTACGGGAACACGCCCACGCCAGCCTGCGGCACATAGCCCACCCAGTGGGCGAAGTCGCGCCGGGACCACTGGCCCAGCGGCCGTCCGCCCAGCAGCACTTCACCACCCAGCGGGGGCAACAGGCCCAGCAGCGTGCGCAGCAGCGTGGTCTTGCCGCAGCCGTTCCCCCCCAGCAGGCACAGCACCTCACCTGCTGACAGCGAGAAGTCCAGTCCCTGCGACACCTGCTGGCTGCCATGGCCGGTAGCCAGCCCCCGGGCCTGCAACACGATGGACGGCATTGCGTCGGAGCCGTTCTGTCTGACAGCATTCATGGCGGGCCTCACAGGTCGCGGCCGCCACGGGCCAGCAGAAAGAGGAAGAAAGGCGCGCCCACCAGCGCGGTGACGATGCCCAACGGCAGCTCGATGTCGGCCACCGTGCGGGCCAGCGTATCGGCCACCACCAGAAAGCCGCCGCCCAGCATCAGCGAGGCCGGCAGCAGACGACCAAAGTCGGGCCCCACCAGCAGCCGCGCCACATGGGGCACCACCAGGCCCACCCAGCCGATGATGCCGGCAATGGACACCGCCGCCGCCGTGGCCAGCGTGGCCGCTGCCACCAGCAGCATCCGCATCCTGCCCACCGGCACGCCCAGCGCCTCGGCCTCGTCGTCATCGAGGCTCAGCAGGTTCATCCGCCAGCGCAGCAGCGCCATCGGCAACAGCCCCAGCAGCAGTGCCGGCGCCGTGCCCAACAGGTCGGAGGCGGTAATGGCATTGAGCCCGCCCATCAGCCAGAAGGTGATGGACGGCAGTTGCGTGGTGGGGTCTGCCACCGTCTTGATGAGTGCAATGCCGGCTCCCAGCAGCGCGCCCACCGCCACCCCGGCCAGCACCAGCACCAGCACCGGGTCATGTCGCCGCACCAGCAGTGACAGCCCCAGCACCGCCCCCACCGCCGACAAGCCTCCCACGAAGGCAAAGCCCTGCACGGCCCCCAGTGGCAGCCCCAACCAGATGGCCAGGACAGCGCCCAGGCCGGCGCCAGCCGAAACGCCCAGAATGTCGGGCGACACCAACGGGTTGCGGAACATGCCCTGATAGGCTGCACCGGCCGCGGAGAGCACCGCCCCCACCAGCAGGGCCGCGCCGATGCGCGGCAGGCGGATATTCCAGATCACCGTTTCCATGGCCGGCGGCAGGCCGGTTTCGCTTCCGGAGATGCGCGCCCACACGATGCGGGCCAGGTCTGCCGGGCCGATGGGAAACTTGCCCAGCGCAAAGGCCGCCAGCACCACCAGCAGCAGTGCGGCCACGGCCAACGCCCAGCGCAGCAGCCCGGGCGGAAGAAAATGTGCAGATCGCGGAACCGTGCCGCCCTGCGGCCCAGGCACGGCCTGGCTGTCGCGTTCTTTCATGAAGGCACCCCGTCGAACAGGGTACAGAGTCGTTATATCAGACAGTATATAGCGACTGGGCGTAGCCCCCCGAGAGACCCCAGGGGCCCGCGCTCAACATGAAAGGCCGGCCGGCTATGCCCGGTCACCTTCCTCCGAAGCCCGAGGCTTGTCGACAGCCTTTCCGGCGTCCTCCTCCTCTTTCCTGGCCTTGGCGCTTTTCACCTCGGCCTCCACCTCAGCGGCCGCTTCGGCCGCTTCTTCAGCCTTGGCCCGCGCCAGCTGTGCCCGCGCCTCGAGCAGCGCCTCCTTCGGCGCATCTTCCACCGTCAGCGCCACCTGGGCCGGCAGCTCGCCATTTTCCAGGGCTTCGTGCACTTCCTCATCCCGGTCACGGTCGGGCGCCACGTACAGGTCCCAGGCCGCCATGAACAGCGCAGCGATCAGCGGCCCGATCACGAAGCCGTTGAGCCCGAAGAGCGACATGCCGCCGATAGTGGAGACCAGCACCACGTAATCGGGCATCTTGGTGTTCTTGCCCACCAGCACCGGGCGTAGCACGTTGTCCACCATGCCGATCACACCCACGCCATAGGCCAGCAACACCACGCCCTGCCAGGTGGCGCCCGTCGCCAGGAAGTAGAGGGCGATCGGCCCCCAGATGAGGCCCGAGCCCACGGCCGGCAGCAGAGACAGGAAGGCCATCACCACCGACCACAGGATCACGCCCTTGATGCCCAGCGCCCAGAGGATGATCCCGCCCAGCACCCCCTGCACGATCGCCACGGCCACGTTGCCCTTCACGGTGGCCTTCACCACCGCCGAGAACTTGCCCAGCAGATGATTCTTCGGCTCGTCCTCCAGCGGAATGGCACGGTAGAACATGGCGACCAGCTGCCCGCCATCACGCAGCAGGAAGAACAGCACGTACAGCAGCACGCCGGTACTGGCCAGGGCATCCACCGTGTTCTGGCCGATGTTGACGGCCTGCGAGGCCAGGAACTGACCGATCTCGCTGCCACTGTCGGCCAGTCTCCGCTGGATGGACGGCAGGTCCAGCAGCCCCTGGGCATCCAGCATGCGGTGCAGCCAGCCCGGCATGGCCTCGATGATCTTGGCCAGGTACGCCCCGAAGTTCAGATCGCCCGACCGGATGCGGCTGTAGATCTGCGCCCCCTGATTCACCAACGACATGGTCAGCCCGATCACCGGGATGATCACCATCATGATGACCGCACCCAGCGTGATGAACGTGGCCGTATTGGCGCGCTGCGGCATGCGCCGCATCAATGCCCGCTGCATGGGCGCAAACAGCATCGCCAGAATGACGGCCCACATCAGCGCGCTATAGAAGGGCAGCAGGATGGCCAGGAACGCCAGCGACACCAGCGCCAGGAAACCCACGAAGAAATAGCGTCGGTCGGAAGCGAGTTTCATCGGTCAGAAAGGAAAGGGAAAGGGGGCCTGCCAAGGCAATGCCTTGCATCATAACCTGCCCCCTCCTGCGCCATCCCCCTCCAGCGGACATCCAAGGGAAAGCACCAGCCCCCAAGCGAAAGACAAGGCAAAAACACGTTTCAGGCGGAAAAGCCCCCTTCTCCCGGCCGCGGGCGCCGCTATCATGGGCGCGCCTTCTCCAACAGACCAAGCAGACCCAACAGACATACAGGAGTCCTCATGAGCGACCAGAGTCTCAGCCAGCAACTGTTTTCCCAACTGCAGGGTGAGCCCATGCAGAAGATCGCCCAGCAACTGGGCACCAGCACCGAACAGGCCAGCTCGGCCGTCAGCCAGGCCCTGCCGCTGATGATGGGAGCCCTGGGCAACCAGGCCCAGCAGGGCGGTCAGGGCGCGGCCGGCATCGCCTCGATGCTGGGGGCCCTGGGCGGTGGCCAGGGGGGCAGCCAGGCCGGCAGCCTGGGCGACATCCTCGGCGGCCTGCTGGGCGGCTCGGGCAACGCGGCCGGCGGCGGCCTGGCCGGTGCCCTGGGCGGGCTGGTGGGCAGCGTGCTGGGCGGCGGCCAGTCTGCGGGCAACACGGCCAGCAGCACTTCCGCCGGCAACGCCGGCGACCTGCTCGCCACCGTCTTCGGCAACCAGGGCTCGGCCCGCGCCGCCGAAGGGCTGGGCCAGTCCACCGGCCTGGGCACGCAGGGTGCTGGCAATCTGCTGGGCATGCTGCTGCCCATCGTCATGTCCTTTCTCAGCCAGCGCTTCCTGCAGGGTGGCAACGGCACGCAGCAACTGGACCAGGCCCTGGCCAATGAGCGCCAGCAGCTGAACAACCAGGGCGCTGGCGGCGCGCTGGCCAGCCTGCTGGACCAGAACGGTGACGGCAAGCTGGACATGAACGACCTGGTGAAGCTGGGCAGCAGCCTGCTGGGCGGCAAGCGCTGATTCACCCTCCGGGACCGATACAGGCCCCTGCGGCCGCCCGGGCGGCCGCACATCCCGACTATCCACCTGGCCGGCCTTGACGCCGGCCTGAAATTCGACCTGAACACCGGCCTTGTCAGGCTGGTGTTCACTTTTCGGGTCAAGGCGCCAAGAATCTATTGACTTATAATCTAATATATTCTCATTACTACTATGAAAATGAGGTCTGGTGCCCTCCGTGAGGTGCGCTGATTCCAGCCATCGTCCGCCCGGCACCACAGACAGGACATTGCAGGCTCATCGGCCTGCATGCCGGATGGATGACAGGCTGGCCGCATGATGCCTGTGACAGCCCTGCCGGCACACCGCAAAAGCACACAGAGACAAGACCCGTCATGCGATACCCTGCCCCACGCCATCCCCTGGCCCTGGCTGTTCTGCTGGCATGCACCAGCCTGCACGCCCAGACCCAGCCCCGATCCGACGGGACACCGGCCCTTGCCCGTGTCCCCCTGGCCAGCAGCACGGCCATGGTCGGCACCACCCAACCTGCCCGCCTCTCCAAGGATCAGCCTCCGTTCCGGACGACACAACACCGGACCTTGCTGCTGGCCGCCCGCCTGCCCGCCGTCACCGTCACGGCCACCGGACACGAGGAAGACGCCGTCACCGCCCCGGCCTCGGTCACGGTGATCGACCGGGAGCACATCCAGAATCGTGCCAGTGATGATCTGCTCGATGCCGTCCAGGACACCCCGGGCCTTTCCCTCGCGCCCAGACAAGCGGGCGGACGCAAGACCTTCAGCCTGCGTGGCATGAACGATGCCCACACCCTGATGCTGGTCGACGGCCGACGCATCTCCGCCACCGATGACGTAGTTGGGCACTCCGACTACCAGTATGGCTGGGTGCCGATGTCGGCCGTGGAACGCGTGGAAGTGATCCGTGGTCCGCTGTCGGCACTGTATGGTTCCGAGGCCCTGGGCGGCGTGGTCAACGTCATCACCCGCTGGCCCACCGACAAATGGGAAGGCGCCATCACCCTCTCCGCACAGCGCGCCTCCGACCACCAGCGCGGCGGCACCGGCAGCAAGGCGTCCATCTACGCCGCAGGCCCCCTCGGCGAGAACCTGGCGCTGCGCCTTGACGGCGAGAAGGGCCACGTGGGCAGCATCGCCACGCCCGACAGGACTCTCAGCGAAATCGAGGGTCGGCGCCCCGGCAATGCCGGCATCACCGCCCGCTACACGCTCAATCCCCAGCACCGCTTCGAGGCAGGCTGGCGCCAGGGGCGCGAAGATCGGTTCTACAACGACACCAGCGTGCGCGGCGTGCGTTACCAGAACCTCTACAAGCTGGATCGTGAACAGACCCATGCCCAGTGGAACGGCAGCTTCGGCCAGACCCAGGCCCAGCTGCGCGCCTATCGCAGCGCCATTGAGGTGCGCAACTACCGCACCAACGGCGTCACGCCCACCCGCCTGCAGGACATGCGTGACGTGGTGTACGACGGCTCCGTGTCACACCGGATGGACGGGCACCATCTGGCAGCCGGCGTCGAGGCGCGGCGCGAGACCCTGATCAATGCCGGCCTGCGCAACGGGCGTGACAGCGCCGATCACCACGCGCTGTTCCTGCAAGACGAGATCAGTCTCGGCTCCAGCCTGATGGCCACCCTGGGCGTGCGCCTGGACCACCACGAGATCTTCGGCAACGAAACCAGTCCGCGTGCCTATCTGGTATGGCAGGCCACGCCCGAGCTGACCATCAAGGGAGGCTATGGCGAGGCCTTCAAGGCGCCCACGCTGAAGCAGATTTCCTCGAACTACGTCGGTGCCGAAGGACCGCACACCTTCTACGGAAACGACAACATCCGGCCCGAGACCTCGCGTTCCTTCGAGCTGGCCGCCGACTACCGGATCGGCCCCCTGTCCCTGCGCGGCACGCTGTTCCAGAACAAGGTCAAGGATCTGATCTACCTGCGTCTGCTGCGTCAGCAGGGTATCCGCAATTTCTATCAGTACGACAACGTCAACCGTGCCCGCATCCGTGGGGCCGAGCTGGGGCTGGGCTGGGACATCACACCCAACCTGCACTGGAACAACGATGTGACACTGTTGCACACCCGTGACGGCAACGGCACGGAACTCGTCAACCGCCCACGCAACGTCGTGCATTCGCGCCTGCGCTGGGAAGCACCGTGGGGCTTCGATCTGCGGGTGGGTGCCCGTTACACCGGCCGGCAGCGGGTCACCGCCAATACCCATCTTCCCGGCTACACGCTCACCGACGCCAGCATCGGTCAGAAGATCAACCCGCATGTCAGCTGGCGCGTCGGCCTGGACAACCTGGGCAACCTTCGGCTGGCCGAGAAATCGCCGGACTTCGGTTATGCCATTCGGGGCCGAACCTGGTTCACGCAGCTGCAGATCGAATTCTGAGGCGATACCCGCCTTCACCAAAGCAGCACAGCTTTCCACGTCACGCCCGTGCCCCGGCACGGGCCCTGCATCAGACCGCCTGAACACGCGACAGGCGGTCCGATGCCCTTTCCTTTTCCTGGCGACCTTTCTTTCTTACGGATGATGTCCATGCGCAGCATCAAACGCCCCCGTCCTGAAACCGTTCATGCCGCCAGCGTGATGACGCGGGCAGCGCAGGAACGCCTCCTGCTTCCGATCCTGCTGTTTCTGCTGCTGTCCTGCCTGAGCATCCTGCCCGCTCACGCCACGACAGAGGCAACGAACACCCCATCTTCCTCCCCAGCGGCTTCCCAGCCCCCGCTCCAGCCTCCCCCCAACGCCAACGCGGGCACCGCAGCCGATGGCACCCACCAGGCCCCTCCATCGGACAGCACACCATCCGAACGCCGCCGCCTGCTGTTCGTGGCCACCCACAACGTTCCTCGCGGCAAGTTCCATCACCTGGAACAGCTGGCCGCCCCGCACGGACTGGCCGTGGAAGGCCGCTATCTGGACAGCATCCCCGCGCAGAGTGGCCCCGAAGTCTTTCGCGGCTATGACGCCGTGTTCATCGAATCACCGCTGGAGCAGGACGTGCGTGCCCACCTGGGCCGCGCGCTGACCGAGCTGCAGACGCCCTTCATCTGGCTGAGCGCCCAGCGCCCCGCCTGGCAGGGCTTCACCGATGCACAGGCAAAGCCGCTGGTGGCCTACTACGTCAACGGCGGTGCCCGCAACTTTGAAGGCTTCTTCCGGCTGCTGGCCAGCGCCATGGACCACCAGCCCGCACCGGCCGACCTGCCACCGCCGCTGGAGATCCCGCAGGTGGGCGTCTATCACCCCCAGGCCCCGGACCTGGTGTTTCCCGACGTGCCCGCCTTCCTGCGCTGGCGCGGCGTGACCGACCAACGCCCGCCCACCATCGCCATCCTGATGCACCGTCAGTACCTGGACAGCATCGAGACCGGCATGATCGACGACCTGGTGGCACGCATCGAGAAGCAGGGCGCCATCGCCATGCCCATCTTCGACCGCATGCTGCCCAAGGGCAGCCTGCGCCAGCTGCTGCGCCCCGATGAAAACCAGCCGCCCCTGGCCGACGTGATCATCAACACCCAGATCATGCTCAACGCCGAGGGACGGCGAAGCGAATTCACGGAACTGGGCCTGCCGGTCATCCAGGCCAACCGCTACCGCCATGGTGATGCCGCAGCCTGGCAGGCTGACGCCCAGGGCCTGTCGATGATGGAAGTGCCCTTCTTCCTGGCCCAGCCCGAATACGCCGGCATCACCGACATCCAGATCTCCGCCGCCACCCGCAAGCCCCACGACGACGTGGTGGCCATCCCTGCCCAGGCCCAGGCCGTGGCTGACCGTGCCCTGGCCCTGGCACGGCTGCAGCGCAAGCCCGCCGGCCAGCAGCAACTGGCGCTGATGTTCTGGAACTATCCCGCCGGCGAAAAGAACCTGTCGTCCTCGTACATGAACATCCCGCGCAGCCTGGGCAGCACCGCCGACGCCCTGCGCGAGGCCGGCTACGACATCCCGCCCCTTCCGCCCGAGGAAGAACTCATCACGCGACTGCAACGCCTGCTGGCCCCGGCCTACAGCCACGAACGCCCGGCCCTGCTGAAGCAGCTGCTGGCGGATGGTCTGGCCGCACCGCTGCCGCTGGCACGCTACCGCCAATGGCTGGACACCCTGCCCGAAGCCACCCGCCAGGCCCTGCTGACCCGCTGGGGTGATCCGGCGCGTACCCTCAGCGTCGTCGACTGGCAGGGCGAACCCGTCTTTGCCATCCCGCGTCTGCAACTGGGCAAGCTGGCCATCCTGCCGCAACCCGGCCGCGCCGAACCCGGCCCCGATGGCAACATCGACCGCGAGAAGGCCCTCTACCACTCCACCCGTGCCGACGCCCTGCCCCCGCACACCTACCTGGCCACCTACCTGTGGGTCCGCGAGGGCGCTGCGCATGACGCCCTGATCCACTTCGGCACCCACGGTACCCAGGAATGGCTGCCCGGCAAGGAGCGCGGACTGTCCGTCTACGATCCACCGATGCTGGCCATCGGCAACATCCCGGTCATCTACCCCTATATCGTCGACAACGTCGGTGAAGCCACCCAGGCCCGTCGCCGTGGCCGCGCCGTCACCGTCAGCCACCAGACCCCGCCACTGCGCCCGGCCGGCCTGCACCAGCGACTGACCGAGCTGCACGACCTGCTGCACCAGTGGCTCTCGCAGGAAGAAGGCGCCGTCAAGGACCAGATCAGGACCGATATCCTGGCTCGCGCAAAACAGGAACGCCTGCTGGCCGACCTGGAATGGACCGAAGAACGCGCCCGCACCGATTTCGCCGCGTTCCTCGACACGCTGCACGCCCACCTGCACGAGCTGGCCGAGACCATCCAGCCCGTGGGCCTGCACACCTTCGGGCAGAACGCCCAGGAAGAGCACCGGCTGGCCACCGTGATGATGATGCTGGGCAAGCCTTTCCTGGAAGCGGCCGCCCGCCACATGGGCGAACCGCAGACCGAACTGGACGAGACCCTGGCCGTCGACTACCAGCAGATGATCGACACCTCACCCTACCGGCTGCTCAAGCGCTACCTGCAGCCTGACGCCGATCTGCGCGAGCTGCCCGAGCCCCTGCAGGCGCATCTCGCCCAAGCGCGCCAGTGGTGGCAGGCGCTGGATGCCGGCGGCGAGACCCTGGGGCTCATCGCTGCCCTGCAGGGACGCTACCGCCCCACCGCCTACGGGGGGGATCCGGTGCGCAACCCCGACGCCCTGCCCACCGGTCGCAACCTCTATGGCTTTGACCCTTCCCGCGTGCCCACCCGCCACGCCTGGGAAGCCGGCAAGCAGGCCGCCGAGAAACTCATCGCCGCCCACCGCCAGCAGCATGGCAGGACACCGGCCAAGCTGGCCGTGTCGCTGTGGTCGGTGGAGACCATGCGCCACCAGGGCCTGCTGGAGGCCCAGGCCCTGTGGCTGATGGGCGTGGAACCCATCTGGGATGAAGGCGGTCGCGTCATCGACGTGAAGCTCGTGCCGCGCGAACAGCTGGGCCGCCCGCGCGTGGACGTGGTGCTCTCGGCCACCGGCCTGTACCGCGACCACTTCCCCAACGCCATCCAGCAACTGGCCCGTGCAGCCCAGCTGGCTGCCGAAGCCGATCGTGAGCCCGACAACGCGGTCGCCACCCATACCGCCCGCATCCGGGCCCTGCTGAAAGAGCGTGGTCTGGACGAGGACAGCGCCCGTGACGCGGCCCAGACCCGCATCTTCTCGTCCGAGCAGGGCCTCTATGGATCGGGCCTGGACGATGCAGCCCTGGCCACCGACACCTGGGAGGGCAAGGAGGAAGGCGACCACAAGCTGGCCCGCCTCTACCTGTCACGCATGCAGTACGCCTACGGCCCTGATCCCCGCCGCTGGGGCAAGCGTCTGGCCGACATCATGTCCCAGCCGACCGGTGGCAGCGCCCAGGCCGCATCAGGCGGCAGCACGGCAGCAGCCCCCGGCGCCAGCCCCGACGGTACAGCTGCCAGCACAACAGCCAACGCCCCGGGGGCCCCCGCCGAAGCGCTGAACCTCTACGCCGAGCAGCTGCGCGGCACCGAGGGCGCCGTTCTGTCACGCTCGTCCAACCTGTACGGCATGCTCACCACCGACGATCCATTCCAATACCTGGGTGGCATCGGCCTGGCCGTGCGCCACCTGGACGGCAAGGCACCCGAGCTCTACATCAGCAACCTGCGCACCCCGGGCAGCGGCCGTGTGGAGCGCGCCAGCCAGTTCCTGTCGCGGGAGCTGGCCACCCGCCAGTTCCACCCCGGCTACATCCAGGGCCTGATGGCCGAAGGCTATGCCGGCACCCTGGAAGTGCTGGACGCCACCAACAACCTGTGGGGCTGGACCGCCGTTGCCCGCGAGATCGTGCGCGACGACCAGTGGCAGGAAATGGTGGACGTGTATGTGCGCGACAAGCACCAGCTGGGCCTGAAGGACTGGTTCGAGCAGCACAACCCGCACGCACTGGCCCAGACCATCGAGCGCATGCTGGAAGCTGCCCGCCAGGGCTACTGGCAGACCGATGCGCAGACACTCACCGAACTGAAGGAACGCTGGCAGGATCTGGCCCAGCGCTTCGGGGTCCGTTCCGAGAATGCGCGCTTCATGGCCTATGTGCAGAACGGTACCGGCACCGCGCCGAAAGCAGCCCCCCAGGCTCCAGCCGATGCACCATCAGCCGCCAGCAACGCGCCCGGCTTTGGCCTGCAGGCCCCCAGCCAGCCCGCTGCCGCCACCGCGCCTGCCACGCCCCCAAGCAGCCAGACAAGCGCGCCACCCGCCGAGCCGCCCCAGCAACCGCCTCCGCAACCGGCCAGACCGGTCGAAACGGTGCGCGGTCAACGCCTGGAACCCGTCAAGCAGACCGACACCCAGCCACCGACGCCCACCGACGACTCGTCCTGGCTGCACTGGCTGGGCGCACTGGGCATCATGCTTCTGATCCTGTCGGGTGCGCGGCATCAGAAGCGTCGCGCCTGGGACGCCTGATGAACACGACTCCCTGCACCCGTCACTCATTTCACCGAAAAGACCATGTCCTCTCTTGAACAGCTTCTTTACGGCATCAGCCAATTGTTCCTTGGCCCAGTGCTGCTGGCCGTCCTCCTCCTGTTCGGCTACGCCTTTCATGCACTGGGCGCCTTCCTGATGCAGGCGCACCAGCGCAGCCGCGCCAGGCGACTGGGCAGTCTGGAAGGCCACGAGCTGCTGCTGGCTCACGCGCGCGACACCAGCCTGACCGACGACGAGCTGGAAGCACTGGCCCTGAAGCGCATGGAACGCGCGCGCATCGTCTCGCGCGTGGCACCGATGCTGGGCCTGGTGGCCACCATGATCCCCATGGGACCGGCGCTTCAATCTTTGGCAGATGGTCAGTTTGCCGACATGTCGCGCAGTCTCACCGTCGCGTTCTCGGCCGTCATCCTTGCGCTGATTGCTGCCGCCATCACCTACGCGACCGTCCATGTCCGCCGGCGCTGGTATGCCCAGGACCTGCTGGCCGTGCAACGCAAGCGCACCGGAGATTCACAGAAATGAAATCCGGAAAATCACGTCTGCTCGAAGACCTGGAAGATGACGACCCGATCCTGTCAGTTGTCAATTTGATCGACGTCTTTTTGGTCATCATTGCGGCTCTGCTGCTGGCCGTGGCCAACAGTCCGGTCAACCCCTTCTCGTCCGACACGCTCACCGTCATTCGCAATGCGGGCCAGCCAAACATGGAAATCCTGGTGAAAAACCCTGAAAAACTGGAACGCTATCAGTCACAGGGCAAGATCGGTGAAGGCCACGGAACCAAAGCTGGCGTTGCCTACCGCATGAAGGACGGCAGCATGGTCTACGTTCCGGAAGACTGAACATCAGGGCCATTCAATTCCGCATTTCGAGAGCTGCTATAATCGTGGGCTGCCCGGCGAAGCAACAGGCAACACGGTTTCGCCAATTTCCATCAAATAGCCTAGGGCACTCTCACGGAAGCCTGACGCAGCCACGCATCGTGCGTCAGTCATGCCGGGATAGATCCGAACAGCCTCCTGCAATGAATGCATCCTTCGGATGAATTCATCGCGGCGCAACTTTTTCAGGACTTCCCGGCTTCCCCGCAGCATCCGGCGACTTCGCTTTCCCCTGTCGCCCGCCGCGCATTCACGCGCAGCACATTCGCGCCCACGCCCCGCTGGTGCGCCTGCCCTGGCCCTGCCTTTCAGGAGGAGGATGAATTTGTCTTTGCCTGCATTCATCGAAAAACGTTCGTCATTCAATCCTTTCGTCATTTCGGTGACGCTGCTGTTCGTCGTGGCGCTGGTCGCCATGATCCTCATCGCCCCCGAGAAAACCCAGGTCCTGCTGGATGCCACCAAGGCCGGCATCTTCAACCACTTCAGCTGGTTCTATGTCCTGGCGTTTTCCATCTTCATCTGCTTTCTGGTGATCCTCTCCGTCAGTAGCCTGGGCAGCATCAAGCTGGGCAATGACGAGGAAGAGCCCGAATTCGGCGTGCTGTCCTGGCTGGCCATGCTCTTTGCGGCCGGCATGGGCGTGGGCCTGATGTTCTTCGGCGTGGCCGAACCGCTGTCCCACTATCTGTCCGACATCACGGTCGGGGCCCCCGAGCAGCGCGAGCAGCAGGCGCTGCTGCATTCGATGTTCCACTGGGGCATCCACGCCTGGGGCGTGTACGGCATGATCGCCCTGGCACTGGCCTATTTCGGCTTCCGCTACAAGCTGCCGCTGGCACTGCGTTCCTGCTTCTATCCGCTCTTCAAGGAGCGCATCAACGGCCGCCTGGGCGATGCCATCGACATCATGGCCCTGCTGGCCACGCTGTTCGGCATCATCACCACGCTGGGCTTTGGCGCCACCCAGATGGGCGCCGGTCTGGAACAGCTGGGCTGGATCAGCGAGAACACCTTCACCCTGCGCATCGTCGTCATCGCCGTGGTCATGGCGCTGGCCGTCACCTCGGCCATCTCGGGCGTCGGCAAGGGCGTGAAGCTGCTCAGCGAGATCAACCTGTGTCTGGCCATCGCACTGCTGGTGTTCGTGCTGGCCACGGGCCCCACGCTGCACCTGCTGGCCGCCTTCAGTGACAACATCGGCACCTATGCCAGCAACATCCTGCAGCTCAGCTTCAAGACCTACACCTACGAGCATGAGCACACCGAGTGGTTCACCGGCTGGACCATCCTGTACTGGGCCTGGTGGTGCTCGTGGGCGCCGTTCGTGGGCCTGTTCATCGCCCGCATCTCGCGCGGCCGCACCATCCGTGAATTCATCTTCGGTGTGCTGGTCATCCCGTCGCTGTTTGGCGTGCTGTGGTTCACCGTGTTCGGCAACACCGCCATCTGGATGGACGCGCACGGCGCTGCCGGCGTGCTGGGCAGCATGACGGGCACGCCCGAGAAGCTGCTCTTCAAGTTCCTGGAGTTCCTGCCCATGCCGGCGATCACGGGCATCGTCAGCCTGGCGGTGATCGCGCTCTTCTTCGTCACCTCGGCCGACTCGGGCATCTATGTGCTCAACAACATCGCCTCGCGCGACAAGAGCCTGAGCTCGCCTCGCTGGCAGGCCATCATGTGGGGCGTGCTGATGTCGGTCGTGGCCGTGGTGCTGATGCGCGAAGGCGGCCTGGGCAACCTGCAGACCATGACGCTGATCGTGGCCCTGCCCTTTGCCATGCTGATGCTGCTGATGTGCTTCAGCCTGTGGAAAGGCCTGAACGCCGACCGCCAGTACTTCTCCGCCAAGGTGCATCCGTCCAGCGTCTTCTGGTCCGGCAAGAACTGGCACGCGCGTCTGGAACAGATGATGAACCAGACCCAGGAAGAGGACATCCTGCGCTTCCTGAAGCACACGGCCCTGCCCGCCATGCGCGAGCTGCGTCAGGAACTCACCAGCAAGTACGGTCTGACCGTGCAGGTCAACAACCTATTCGACCAGCCCGAACCGGCCGTGGAACTGGTCATCCAGAAGGAGTCCCTGCGTGACTTCATGTACGGCATCAAGTCGGTCAAGCGTGAAGTGTCCGAGCAGCTGATCAACGACGAGCATCTGCCGCACATCCAGCACAGCGTCACCTATGAGCCGTACACCTACTTCTTCGACGGGCGTACCGGCTATGACGTGCAGTACATGGACCACAACGAGCTGATTGCCGACATGCTGAAGCAGTATGAGCGCTACCTCAGCCTGCTGGGCGGCGTCGGTCAGGAGCTGATGTCCCACGAGCAGACGGACCTGGCCGAATGAGGCCCGTCTGACGAATCGGCCGAGGAGCCCTTCCTCGGCCTGCGGTACCTGGGGGCGCCTTTGTGGCGCCCCTTTCTATTTCTGGAAAGCCGCTGCGTGGCCTGATGCCCGGTACCGCTCGGATACGCTGCGTCGTTCCATGCAGATGCACAGCACCGCTCGGATGCCAGCGCGGCTCAGATGCGCAGTGCCGGGCTGCAGCACGATGCGCTGCGCCCGGACACGCATCAGGCCTGCTTGCGATGCCACAGCCGTGCCACCCACTGACCGAAATCGTCGATGTAGGTGAAGACGGCCGGCACCACCAGCAGGCTCAGCGCCGTGGAGGTGATGAGGCCGCCCAGCACGGCCATGCCCATGGGGGCCGTGAATGTTGTGTCGGTGGAAGGCGATCCGATGATGACCGGCAGCATGCCGGCCCCCATGGCCACGGTGGTCATGATGATGGGTCGTGCCCGCTTGTGGCAGGCATCCATCAGTGCATGCCAGCGATCCATGCCATGCTCGCGCCGCGCCATGATGGCGTATTCCACCAGCAGGATCGAGTTCTTGGTGACGATGCCCATCAGCATGATCAGCCCGATCAACGCCGGCATGGACATGTCGTAGCGCCCCAGCAGCAGGGCAATGAAGGAGCCCCCCAACGCCAGTGGCAGTGCCGACAGGATGGTGACCGGATGCAGGAAGCTCTTGAAGAGCAGCACCAGCACCATCCAGATGCACAGCACGCCAGCCAGCATGGCCATGGCAAAGTCGCTGAACATGTCGGTCATCAGTTCGGCATCCCCTGACTGCTCGATCTTCACGCCCTCCGGCAGCTGCTTGATGGAAGGCAGGTTCATCACCTGCTGCTCGATGCTGCCCAGGTCCTGGTCACCCAGCTCGATGGTGAAGGTGATGTTCCGGTCACGGTCACGACGGGAAATGATGGCCGGCCCCCCACCCAGCTCCAGCGTGGCCACCTGGCCCAGCATGACCGGATCACTGGCCCCTGCAATCACGATGCGCCGCAGGGCATCCAGGCTTTCGCGTGCCGGCCTGGCCAGCCGCACCACGATGGGTACCTGTCGTGCCTCCAGGTTCAGCTTGGGCAGCATTTGCTCATAATCGCCCTGGGTGGCCAGACGCAGCGCATCGCTGATGGCCTGCGGCGTGATGCCCAGCGCCGCGGCCTTGGCCGCATCGGGCCGCACGATCACTTCGGTGCGCACCAGGTTGGCCGATGACGTGATGTTGCCCACCCCCCTGATGCGGCGCAGGTCGCGCTCGATGTCCCGGGCTGCCGAGGTCAGGCGTGCGCCATCACTGCCCGAGACGACAAATTCATATTTCGCGCCCGAACTTCCTTCCATGCCCACGCTCACCCGCATGCCCGGCATGTCCTCCAGAGCCTTTCGCATCGATTGCTCGATTTCCGTCTTCTTCGGGCGTTCCGCACGCGGCGCCAGCGTGACCGTCAATGCGGCATAGTTGGTGGAGGTCAGGCCCGAGAACTGATTGCCCGAGCCCGCGCCGATGGCGGTATATATCCGTGCGATGTGCGGCAGCTTCGCCAGCTGCTGTCGCGCCGTCTCGGCGGCCTGCTCGGTCTGCTGCAACGTGGCACCCGGCCCCAGCGTCAGCGTCACCTGCGTCTGCTCATAATCATCTGGCGGCATGAACGCCGATGGCAGATGCGAGGCCAGGACCAGCGACCCCACGAAGAACAGCACTGCATAGACGGCGGTCTGCCGCCGGTGCGCCAGCACCCAGCGAACCAGACGCAGATAGGTGCGCAGCCAGCGCGGATCCTGCCCTTCTTCCCGCCCCTGGCGTGGGGCCAGCATGTAGGCGGCCATCATGGGCGTGAGCATCCGCGCCACCACCAGCGACGCAAACACCGCAATGGCGGCCGTCCAGCCGAACTGCTTGAAGAAGCGCCCCACAAGACCCGTCATGAAGGCCGTGGGCAGGAACACGGCAATCAGCGTGAAGGTGGTGGCGATCACCGCCAGACCGATCTCGTCGGCAGCCTCCATGGCAGCCTGGTAGGGCGTCTTGCCCATTTCCAGATGTCGTTCGATGTTCTCGATCTCCACGATCGCATCATCGACCAGCACGCCGATCACCAGCGTCAGCGCCAGCAGGGAAACACCGTTGAGCGTGAAATCGAGCAGATGCATGCCCATGAAGGCTGGCAACACCGACATGGGCAGCGCCACGGCTGCCAGGAAGGTGGCACGCCAGTTTCGCAGGAAGAACCAGACCACGACGACGGCCAGCAGGGCCCCCTCATAGAGGGTGTGCATCGTGTTGTTGAAGCTCTCCTGCGCCGGCGTGGCCAGATCCATCGTTTCGGTCAGCTTCAGATACGGACGGTCCTGTTGCAGCTTCTGCGCCATCTCGCGCACGCGCCGCCCCACGTCCACTTCGCTTTCGCCACGACTGCGGCTGATCTCGAAGCCCACGATCTCCTTGCCATCCAGCCAGGCCGAGGTGGTCGGCTCCTCGATGGTGTCGGAGACGGTACCGAGATCGCCCAGCATGAGCCGTCGGCCATCGCCGCTGGTGATCTGCACCTTCTTCAGCTGCTCGGCCGACTTCACACGCGCCAGTACCCGCGTGGGCTGCTTGCCCCCGGCGATGTCGGCATGGCCACCCGCACTCTCGATCTGGTTGTTGCGCAGCTGCTCGGAAATGGCTCCCACCGTCAGCCCCAGCGCCCGCAGCCGGGTCGGATCCAGATCGACATGCACCTGGCGTGTCACGCCGCCCACGCGTGTCACCTTGCCCACGCCCTTCAGACCCAGCAACATGCGGTTGAGGTCATTGTCCACAAACCAGGACAGTTCCTGGATGTCCATCCGGTCGGACTGGATGGCATAGGCCAGCACCGGCTGGCTGGCCAGCTCCACCTTGTCCACCACCGGTTCAGGCAGCGCGCTGGGCAGGTCGGCACGCACGCCCTGCACCTTGGAGCGCACCTGGTCCAGCGCCTCCTGAATGGGCTTGTCCACCTCGAACTGCACCATCAGGGAGACGGTCCCGTCACCCAGCGTGGAAGACATGTGACGTATGCCCTGCAGGTCCACCAGCGCGTTCTCGATCTTTCGCGCCACGTCGTTTTCCAGCTGGTCGGGCGTGGCCCCGTCCAGCGACGCCGAGACGGTCACCACCGGGTAATCCATGTCCGGCATGTTCTGGATCCGCATCTTCCCGAAGCTCACCAGACCCGCAATCGTCAGCGCCAGGAACAGCAGGATCACCGCAATCGGGTTGCGGATCGACCAGGACGAGAAATTCATGCTGCCTCCCGTGCCGACCACACCGTGTTGCGCATGGACACACGCACCCCGAATGCGGCGCTGCCCGAGACCTTGTCAGCCGGTGCCCTGCCAGTGGTCTCTGGTGCAGCACGCCCGGCGGCATCATCCGCCTTCACGTCAGTGCTTCCCGAACCGACGTCATTGCCCGTCGATTGACTGTTTGCTGACGAACCATCGGACGCACCTTCCCCGACGGCTGGCTTGCTCACTACCCGAACCAGGTCGGCATCGGACAGGAAGGCAGCCCCTTCCACCACCAGGCGATCACTTTCGGACAGCTGCTCGCCGCGGGCCGGCATCACCTCGATCCGGTCGGCGGCCTGGCGTCCGGTGGTCACCCGCACCCGCTCAACATGGTTGTCAGGCTTGAGGCGATAGACATAGAGAAAACCGTCGCTGGAAACCACCGCATCCAGCGGCACCGTCAGCCCCGGGCTCTGGCCCAGCTCGAAGGTGCCGTGCGCGAACATGCCGGCCCACAGTCCGGGGCCGGCCGGCACATCCACATAGACCAGCGTGGTGCGCGTCTTGGTGTTTGCCGAAGGTGCCACCGCACGCACCCGGGCCGCCACCTTGCGACCATCGGCGGCATTCACCACGACAGCATCGCCCGCCTTCACCTTCATCAGATCGGCATCACCCAGCTCGGCCTGCCATTCCAGCCGTCCCTGCCGGATGAGCTTGAACAGCTCGGTGCCCGCTGCAGGCACGGATCCTTCGGTCGCCGTGCGCGACGAGATGACGCCATCGTCGGGTGCCCGCAGCTCGACGTTCTGCCAGTTCTGCCGGCGCGACGCCAGTGCAGCCTGAGCGGAACGCACCCGAGCCTGGGCCGAACGGTCGGCCGCGAAGTACTGGTCCGCCTGCTGCTTGCTCATGGAGTCCGTGCGCAACAGACGGCGGGCACGTTCGGCGTTGGCACGCGCCTCCACGGCATTGGCCTGCGCTTCCACCAGCGACGCCTTGGCCTGGGCCACATCCTCGGCCACGGTCCTGCCGTTGAAGCGCGCCAGCACCTGCCCCCGCTTCACCGTGTCCCCCACATCGACCAGCACCTCGGCCAGCGTCAACGAATTGGATTCGGACGCGATGCTGGCCTCCTGCCAGGCCACCACGTCACCATCGGCCACCACCTGCACCGGCAGAAGCTCGCGCTTCGGCGGGGCCACCGTCACCACCATGGCAGGCCGCACCTGGCTGGCATCACCCTCCGGAGCGGACGGTTGCTGCGATGACGATGCGCTCTTTCCGCCGGAAGGAGACCCGGACGACATGAGCAGGTCGGGCCGCATCAGCATCAGGCCTCCCACCACCAGCAGCACCAGCAGGCAGCCCCCCAGAAAGATACGCACAGAAGTCGACATATACAGCAACGAGAAGAAAGGATGAATGACGGCTGAAGCAGACCATACCGTGCCACAGGGGCACTTTCGGCAGCCCCGCCCGGACGACACCGCAACGGACCGATGGCGACAGCAGACGCCGCCCTGTCCGGCATGATCGGGCGCAACCTTCGAGTCTAACGGCAAACCCCTTTCACCGACCCGGCGCGGGCTATCACAATTTCGGGGGCAACCGTACAATGCCCCTTTGTGCTGGCGCCTTCTTTCTATCGTTCTTCCCGCCCCTTACAGGTTTCCCATGCCCGACTCTTCCACGGCCGGCGTGCAACGCCAGGCCCAGACCAAGCGCTCGCCCAAGCAACAGCAACCGTTGCAGCTGCCCAACGGCGAGACCCGCGTGCTGCTGCATTCGTGCTGCGCCCCCTGCTCGGGCGAACCCATGCAGAAGCTGGTGGATGCCGGCATCGACTTCACCATCTTCTTCTACAACCCCAACATCCACCCGGTGCGGGAATACGAGATCCGCAAGGAAGAGAACATCCGCTTCGCGCAGAAGCACGGCATCATCTTCATTGATGCCGACTATGACTCGGACAACTGGTTCACGCGGGTCAAGGGGCTGGAGCACGAGCCCGAGCGCGGCGAGCGCTGCACGGTCTGTTTCGACATGCGCTTCGAGCGCACCGCCCTCTATGCGCACGAGCATGGCTTTCGGGTGTTCACCAGCTCGCTGGGCATCTCGCGCTGGAAGGACATGAACCAGATCAACGGCTGCGGCCACCGCGCTGCCGCCCGCTATCCGGACATGGTCTACTGGGACTACAACTGGCGCAAGGGCGGCGGTTCAGCCCGGATGATCGAGATTTCCAAGGCCGAGCACTTCTATCAGCAGGAATACTGCGGCTGCGTGTATTCGCTGCGCGACACCAACCGCTACCGTGTCGAGCAGGGCCGCGAGCGCATCCAGATCGGCGAGCTGTACTACGGCCTGCCGCCGGGCGAGAAGCCCGACCTGGAGGCCGAACGCGCCGCGCTGGCCGACAAGCCCTCGGTCGTGCGCTCCGAACACGAACCGCCCACCCATAACTGATACCCCGACCATGTCCCAAACCCTCGAAGCCCTGGAATTCGTCACCGGCCCCGAACCGACAGCCTCCATCATCGTGCTGCACGGCCTGGGGGCCGATGGCAACGACTTCGTGCCGGTGGCCCAGATGCTGGACCTGGGCGTGCCTGTCCGGTTCATCTTCCCGCATGCGCCACAGATGCCCGTCACCATCAACAACGGCTATGTGATGCGTGCCTGGTACGACATCCTGGGCACCGATCTGGCGCGGCGCGAGGACGAGGCAGGGTTGCGCCGCTCACAGGCCGCCATCGAGGCCCTCATTGCCCGTGAAGTGGAACGCGGCATCCCGGCCGAGCGCATCGTGCTGATGGGCTTTTCGCAGGGCTGCGCCATGACGCTGATGACCGGCCTGCGCCATAAGCAGCGGCTGGCGGCACTGGTCGGGCTATCAGGCTACCTGCCACTGGCCGACAGCACGGCCTCCGAGCGCAGCGCCGACAACCAGAACACCCCCATCTTCATGGCCCACGGCCAGGACGATCCGGTCGTGGTCATCGAACGTGCCACGGCTTCGCGCGACCTGCTGCAGTCACTGGGCTACACGGTGGACTGGCATGAGTACCCGATGCCCCATTCGGTCTGCCCCGAGGAGATCGGCGACATCGCGGCCTTCCTGCGTCGTGTGCTTGTTTTGTAAAAAAACCGGTTGGTCCCTTGGTTTTCCCCAATCCTGACCAGACATGGGGTGATGAAGCTGGCACACTTGTCTGTCGGCTTGGCCGATTTCCGCCTGGGTGGAAGGCAGATGCCTCCACCGGTCGGAACCCCAGGAAGGCGCTTGGCGGCTTACGCAGGCGCATCTCCGACTTTCACAGACTCTTTGAGGAAACCAAGATGGCTGACGATATCACCGAAAAACTGGCTGCCCGCCTGGAAGAACTGGAGCGCGGCCTGAAAAAGAGCCGCCGGCAGTTCGGCCGTACCGCCGAGCGTTCGCGCGACCACCTGGAGCGTGAGTGGGATGCCCTGAAAGCCGACATCTCCGATCTGCTGGACAGCGACTCGCTGGCCGACCGCCCGGAAGTGCGTGCCGCGCTGAACCATGTGCGTGACTCCATCCAGCGCATGTCCGACGTGGCCTACGACACGGCCCAGGAAGTGCACCGCCGCGCCCGCGAAGGCGCTGCCCGTGTGGACGATTACGCCCACACCTCGCCGTGGCAGACGGCCGGCATGGCCGCCGCTGCAGGCCTGGTGATCGGCTTCCTGCTGTCGCGTCGCTGATCATCGCGCTTATGTAGCCGGGAAGCGCCTGAACGCACTTCCCGAGCCACTGCCCGCTGGCCGGTCTCTCCCTGCGACCGGCCAGCGGGTTCCCATTCCCAGCGCAGGCACCGCCGGCGCTTCATGGCCCTGTGCCTCCTCACACATGCTCGGCAAACTCCTCGAACCCCGCATCCGACGGATGAAGCGGACTGCCGCCGATCTGGTGGCAGGCCTGGACGACCGCAGCCGTCTGCTGGCGCTGGAACTCGGCACCGAATCCCGCTGGCTGGCCAAGCTGGTGGGCACAAGCCTGGCTGCTGGTGTCGTCGCCATCATCTGCCTGGTGTGGCTGATGGCCACCCTGGTGGCCCTGGCCTGGGACACCCCCTGGCGCCTGCATGCGCTGGGCATCGCCGCCGGCTTCTGGGTCATCCTCAGCCTGGCCTTGGTGCTGCGCATCCGCAGCCTGCTCAAAGGCCACCCCGAACCCTTCCCCCTCAGCCGTCAGGTGCTGGCCGATGATCTGCGCAGCCTGAAGGAAGACCTGGAACGTGAGCGTAATTCAGAATCATGAATGACGAACAACTGAACATGAGCCGTTCCAGCCGTACCGACGAAACCGCCGAGGACATCTTCGCGCGCATCCAGCGACGTCGCACACTGGCCATGAACGGCAACAACACCGAACGCGGTGCGCTGCGACAGGAAGGGGCGTCCAGCGAGGCACGCCCGGCCGCCTTGGCGGGTGAGTCGCTGGCTGACATCCTGCGTCGTGCCGCAGCCAAGGAAGCCGCAGCGCCTCATGGTGCAGGACCGGCGCATGGCCTGGGACATGACCAAACCGGCGCAGCAGACCGTGGCAGCAGCCCCCGGAGCGCTGAAGGCAGGGCCACCACTGGCACCACCGAACACACCGGAAGCAGCAGTAATTCTGCATTCAGTAATTTCAGGAGCAAAACAGCATCCGGGCCGCGCACTCGCCCGCCGGTGGACTACCCGTTGCTGGTGGATGAAGACGGCACGCCCATTGACGAGGATGCGCCCGACTTCCGGGACAACGGCCGGCCTCGTGACAGTTTTCCGCGCAGCAAGACAATGCAGGCGCTGCTGCGTTACCCCACGCTGACAACGGCCGTGGGGCTGGCCGTGGCCGTGCCCATGGCCACCCTGGTGCTGCGCACACCGGCCGCCCGGCAGACACTGCTGCGCATCGGCAAGTTTGCGGCGGAGCAGGAAGTGTGGAAGTACGTGCGCAAGCTCAGCAAGTAGAGCAAGCCGTCAGTCCAGATCCGGCAGCGCCTCGGTGCGGGTGCGGCGGGCATCCAGCGCCTGAACCTCGCGGCGCAGCCACCACAGCATCAGGAGGCCCGGCAGCGCCGCGGCCACCGTCATCAGGAAGAAGCTGGGCCAGCCCTGCTGCTCGACCACCACGCCGGCCACCGGCCCCACGTAGACACGGCCGATGGCCGCCAGCGCCGACAGCAGCGCGTACTGCGCAGCCGAAAACCGCCGGTCGGTCAGGGTCATGAGGAAGGCCACGAAGGCGGCCGTGCCCAGCCCCCCGCAGAGGTTCTCGATGCCGATGGCACCGGCCATCAGCAGGTAGCTCTTGGGCAGCACCGACAGCAGCCAGTAGCCCACGTTGGAGAACGCCTGCAGGATGCCGAAGAACATCAGCGACTGGTAGAGCGAGCGCGACGACAGCCAGGCCCCACCCAGCAGCGCGCCAACAATGGTGGCCAGAAGACCCAGCCCCTTGTTGATGGCACCGATCTCGGCCTGACTGAAACCTACACCGCGCAGCAGGAAGCTGGTGGACAGGCTGGCGGCAAAGGCATCGCCCAGCTTGTACAGCACGATGAGCAGCAGGAAGGCCAGCGCATGCGGCCGGGCAAAGAAGGCATCCCAGGGCGCCACGAAGGACGGAAAGCCCACGCGGCGCGCCACCAGCACGGCACCCACGCCGGTCAGCAGCATCACCAGGGTTTCGGCCAGCAACTGGCCCAGCGGCCCGGCCTGCAGCCACGCCAGCACCGGCCGGCTGGCCTGCGTGCACAGCCACCACAGCAGCGCACCGCCCAGCACCATGGCCACGAAACCCTTCAGCTCGGCCCCCGCGCCGCCACTGGCCTGCTGGGGCCGGGCAATGCGTGGGCTCCAGACCGTGGCCCCCATCAGCAGCAGCAGCATGACGCCCATGATGCGATAGGTGCCCGGCCAGCCCAGCCAGGTATCGGCCAGGATGAAGCTGCCGCCCCCCGAGACCAGCATGGCCAGGCGGTAGCCCAGCACCGAGACCGCGGCGCCGGCGCCCCGTTCCTCGGGCGAGAGCAGATCGGCCCGATAGGCATCGAAGACCACGTCCTGCGAGGCCGACAGCCACGCCACCACCACCGACAGCACGGCGATCAGATGGATATGGTGGGCCGGATCAAGCTGGGCCAGCCCCAGGCAGGCCAGCGCCATGGCCAGCTGAAACACCAGGATCCAGCCCCGCCGCCGCCCCAGCAGCCGGGGCTCGAAGCGATCGAGCAGCGGCGCCCAGACGAACTTGAAGGTATAGGGCAGCCCCACCAGCGCAAAGTAGCCGATGGTGTGCAGATCGATGCCATTGACCGTGAGCCACGCCTGCAGCGCCCCCGCCGTGAGCGCCAGCGGCAGCCCGCTGGAAAAGCCCAGCAGCAACATCGCGGCAATGCGCCGCGACGCGAAGACTTGCCCATAGGTCTGCCACAACCCGGGCGCGGGCTTGGGGGAATCGCTCATCCACCGAGTGTAGCAGCGCGTGGCCCCCAGCTTCATGGCCGCCATTCCACCCCCGTCCATGCTGCTGACGGCCGGGCAGCGACACGGCATGAATGAAGGCGGGATGCGTGAAATACGCGACACCGCTACCCGGACCCACCAGCCACCACGACCTCTGCACGCACCGCCAGTCAGGCCGCCAGGGCCCAACACATGAGCCCCCCATGAAGCCCCCTCTGCCTTGTGCCCCACGAAACCGTGAAGGGTGTAATCTTCTGTGTTCCGCCGCCCCTCAACCCTTTACAGATTTCATGACCAAGAAGCTCTCTGCTGCCGAATCCGCCCTGCGCGATGCCGCGCGGGAATACCATGCCCTGCCGTCGCCGGGCAAGATCACCGTCCGCCCCACCAAGCCGCTGTCCAACCAGCGTGACCTGTCGCTGGCCTATTCGCCGGGCGTGGCCTATCCGTGCCTGGACATCCAGGCCGACCCGGCCAAGGCTGCCGAGTACACCTCGCGCGGCAACCTAGTGGGCGTGATCACCAACGGCACCGCCGTACTGGGCCTGGGCGACATCGGCCCGCTGGCCGGCAAGCCGGTGATGGAAGGCAAGGGCTGCCTGTTCAAGAAGTTTGCCGGCATCGACGTGTTCGACATCGAGCTGGCCGAGCGCGACCCCGACAAGCTGGTCGAGATCATCAGCGCACTGGAACCCACCCTGGGCGGCATCAACCTGGAAGACATCAAGGCCCCCGAGTGCTTCTACATCGAGCGCCAGCTGCGCGAGAAGATGAAGATCCCCGTCTTCCACGACGACCAGCACGGCACCGCCATCATTTCGGGCTCGGCGCTGGTCAACGGCCTGGAACTGGTGGGCAAGCCCATCGGCGAGGTGAAGGTGGCCGTCTCGGGCGCAGGCGCTGCGGCCCTGGCCTGCTTGGACATCTTCGTGGCCCTGGGCGTGAACCCGAAGAACATCTACGTGGCCGACTCCAAGGGCGTCATCTACAAGGGCCGCCCGGGCGGCTTCGATGAGTCCAAGGCACGCTACGCACAGGACACCGACGCTCGCACGCTGGCCGACATCGTGAAGGACGCCGACGTGTTCCTGGGCTGCTCGGCCCCCGGCGTGCTGACCGGCGACATGGTCAAGACCATGGCCCGCCAGCCGGTGATCCTGGCCCTGGCCAACCCCGAGCCCGAGATCCGCCCCGAAGATGCCCGTGCCGCCCGCGCCGACTGCATCATCGCCACCGGCCGTTCGGACTACCCGAACCAGGTCAACAACGTGCTGTGCTTCCCGTACATCTTCCGGGGCGCCCTGGACTGCGGCGCATCGCGCATCACCGAAGAGATGAAGCTGGCCTGCGTGCGCGAGATCGCCGCCCTGGCCAAGGCCGAGGCCAGCGATGAAGTGGCCAGCGCCTACACCGGCAAGGACCTGAACTTCGGTCCTGACTACATTATCCCCACCCCCTTCGATCCGCGCCTGATCCTGCGCATCGCCCCGGCCGTGGCCGAGGCCGCTGCAGCCTCCGGCGTCGCCGCCCGTCCCATCGAGGACATGGATGCCTACCGGCAGTCGCTCTATCGCTTCATCTACTCCACCGGCCTGCTGATGCGCCCGGTCGTGGCTGCCGCCAAGGCCGCCGCCCCGGAATTCAAGCGCGTGGCCTATGCCGAGGGTGAAGACGAGCGCGTGCTGCGCTGCGCCCAGACCGCCATCGACGAAGGCCTGGCTCGCCCCCTCCTGATCGGTCGGCCCTCGGTGATCGAGGCCCGCATCAAGAAGGCTGGCCTGCGGATGAAGGTCGGCAAGGACATTGAGATCATCAACCCCGACGACGACCCGCGCTTCCGCACCTACTGGGAAGAATACTGGCGTCTGATGGGACGGGAAGGCGTCTCGCAGGAAGCCGCCAAGGCTGCCGTGCGCCGCTCCACCACGCTGATTGCCGCCCTGATGGTGCGCATGGGCGATGCCGACACCATGCTGTGCGGCACGCTCGGCCGCTTCGACGTGCACCTGGGCAACGTCCGCGACGTGATCGGCGCGCGCCCCGGCACCCCGCTGGCCACCGTCAACGCCATTGCCATGGGCAACCGCACCCTGTTCATCACCGACACCTACGTCAACGATGACCCCGATGCCGAGACCCTGGCCAAGATCGCCGTCATGGCGGCCGAGGAAGTGAACAACTTCGGCATCCCGCCCAAGGTGGCCTTCGTGTCGCACTCGCAGTTCGGCAGCTCGCGCCGCCCGTCGGCCATCAAGATGCGCCAGGCGCGCGACATCTTCCGCAGCGTGGCCCCGCACATCAACTGCGACGGCGAGATGCACGGCGACGCCGCCCTGCTGCCGGAACTGCGTGACCGCCTGGTGCCCGACAGCACGCTGGATGGCGACGCCAACCTGCTGGTGTGCCCGAACCTGGATTCGGCCAACATCCTGTTCAACGTACTCAAGACCACCGACGGGCACGGCATCACCATCGGCCCGATCCTGCTGGGCAGCGCCTTCCCCGCGCACGTCATGACGCCTTCGGCCACCGTGCGCCGGCTGGTGAACATGACGGCCCTGGCCGTGGCCGAAGTGGCTGCCGGCAAGAAGCACAAGGCTGGCGGCGTGGCCTGATGGCCCGGAGATCCTGCCTGACAGGCTGACGCCCCAAGGCAGGACCGCTCATTACCCCGCAGCAGTACAGTCTGCCAATGATCGCCCGATGGGTTTGCGCCTGTCGGGCGATTTTATTTTGAAGGCCCCTACCCAACAACGTAGCAACCACCATACACCAACACTACCAAACAAACCTTAATACAACCGAAATCATAACGTATGCGTTAGTGTAAAAACACACACACTTCCAAATCCCCAGCATCACGCGCATCATTCACAAACCAAAAGAACCAAAGGAAGAACCATGCCAGCAATTGTCCCCGAACTCATCGAAATGGCAACGAAAGAAAACACTTCGACCACCGAATTGCTTAGAAAAGCCCTTATTGTTTCCGAACGCCTATCTCTACCAGACTTCTATCAATGGACAAATAACGAACTAAGCGGGTACACAGACAAAGTCCCGCCATACAGAATACACAAAGGAATCCCACAACTCGTAAACGGGTCAGGAACAAAACTCAATATCGACACAAAATTCGATATAGAAATAGAGCAACATCTGTACATCGCAGTAACGGAGTCAGTACCGGAAATAGAAGCAGCAATAGAATATAATGGAATGATATGCCGAACAATCAAGCCACTAGAGAAATCCATCTCGAATTTTCGCTCCAGCAACGGTTACCGCCCGACAGCTATTCTTGAAAAAACAAAATCCAAAAGCATATTAGAGGCAATCAAAAACGAAGTCCTTAAATTTGCCCTAAACCTAGAAAAAATGGAATCAAAGGAGACGGGATGACTTTCAATAACAAAGAAAAGGAGATAGCCAAACACTACAAAATAACAAACATAAACGGACAAATCCAAATCGACTCCCCTGGGTCAAGCCAATCTCAGACAAAGACAGTTGACACCGAGAAACTTTGTGAGCTGGTTTCAGCACTACGCAAGGCCCTGGACAAAGACAACTCCATGAGCTCAGATGGGAGACTTGAACTTGAATCAGAACTCGCAGCTCTGGAAGCTCAAGCCAGATCACCCAAACCGAAATGGCCAATCGTCAACGCAGCAGCCCTCAGTCTCAAGTCGATTCTGGAGAATGCGGCGGGAAGCGCCCTTGCAAGCGCCGCCCTTCCTCTTCTTTCTCAATTTCTTTGATGCCCCTCACCCCCTAGGCCAGTCATAGTCAATGATCAGCGGCGCGTGGTCCGAGAATCGCTCGTCCTTGTAGATCTCGGCGCGGGTGGCGGTGGCGGCGATGCCGGGGGTGGCGATCTGGTAGTCGATGCGCCAGCCCACGTTCTTGGCCCACGCCTGGCCGCGGTTGCTCCACCAGGTGTATTGCTCGGGGCGGGGGTCCAGTTGACGGAACACGTCGACAAAGCCGATCTCGTCCAGGAGGCTGCTGAGCCACTGGCGCTCTTCGGGCAGGAAGCCGGAGTTCTTCTGGTTGGAGCGCCAGTTCTTCAGGTCGATTTCCTTGTGGGCAACGTTCCAGTCGCCGCACAGGATGATCTCGCGACCGCTGTCCTTCAGTTCCTGCATGTGGCGGGCAAAGGCTTCCATGAAGACGAACTTGCGTTGCAGGCGCTCTTCGGAGGAGGAACCGGAGGGGACGTAGACCGAGATGATGGCGTGGGTGCCGAAGTCCATCTCGATGTAGCGGCCCTCGGCGTCGAATTCGGGCTGGCCGAAGCCTTCGCGGATGGTCTGGGGGGTATGGGGGGTGTAGATGCCCACGCCGCTGTAGCCGCGCCGCTCGGCCAGGTGGAAGCGCCCGACGGCCGGGCCGATGGCCTGCATGGTGTCGTCCATGTCGGAGAGCTGGGCGCGCACTTCCTGCACGCAGATGGCATCGGCACCAAGGGTGGCAGCCCAGGGGAACCAGCCCTTGCGGGCGGCGGACCGGATACCGTTAAGATTCTGGGATACGACTCGCAACATGCAGGCACCTATGATGAAAGATATTTCCCACGAGTTTATCCAGTTCGCGCTCGACACCGGAGCGCTGCGCTTCGGCGAGTTCAAGACGAAGGCGGGGCGGCTGTCGCCGTACTTCTTCAATGCGGGGCTCTTCCACGACGGCGAGGGGCTGGGCCGTCTGGCCGGTTTCTACGCCGACCGGCTGCTGCAGGTGGAAGAAACCGTACCGAAGTTCGATGTGCTGTTCGGACCGGCCTACAAGGGCATCACGCTGGCCTCGGCCATGGCAGTAGCCTGCGCGGCGCGGGGCCGCAACCTGCCCTTCTGCTTCAACCGCAAGGAAGCCAAGGACCACGGCGAGGGCGGCAACCTGGTGGGGGCGCCGCTCACGGGGCGGGTGGCCATCATCGATGACGTGATCTCGGCCGGCACGTCAGTGCGGGAGTCAGTGGAGATCATCCGGGCGGCCGGGGCCGAGCCAGCGGCGGTGTTCATCGCGCTGGACCGGATGGAGCGCGGCGGCAACGCAGAAGTGGTGGCGGCGCAGTCAGCCGTGGAGGAGGTGCGCGAGCGCTGGGGGATCGAGGTATATGCGCTGGCCACGCTGGACGATCTGCTGGGCTATCTGGAGTCGGATGCCCGGCCGTCGACGGAACGCTACAGCGCCGAGGTGCTTGCCACTCATCGTTTGGCCATCGCCGACTATCGCAGCCGCTATGGCACGGGGCGTCGCCCCTGACTACAGTGGCGGGTATGAGCCTCGATCATGCCCGTTTCGTGCTGTTAACCCTCTCCCTGGCCCTGGTGTCGGGGACGATGGCCATGGCGCATGCGCAGTCGATGCCGGTGTCGGACAACGCCCCCCGGGGCGGCACCTCCATCTACGTCTGCAAGGACGAAAATGGGCGGGTGATCTCGTCGGATCAGCCGATCGACGCCTGCGCGCGGCGCAACATGCGCGAGCTGAACCGTGACGGTTCGGTGCGCCGGGTGCTGCCGCCGCCGCTGACGCGGCAGCAGGAACGTGAGGCGGCCCAGCAGGCGCTGGTGCGCCAGGAACAGGAACGGGCGCTGAAGGCGCAGCAGGCGCATGATCGGCACCTGCTGCTGACCTACAAGACACCGGAAGACCTGCGCAAGCGCCAGGAACAGCAGATCCAGCTGATCGACGAGGAAATCTCTGCGGCGATGCGGCGCATCCTGGTGCTGGACCAGAACCTGAAAGAGGAGCGCGAGCAGGCAGCCGAGTGGCAGAAGAAGCAGGACCGCCCCAATGCCCGCCTGCCCTATGCGGTGCAGCAACGCATCTCGTCGATTGCCAACGCGATCCTGGCCGAGGATGCGCTGATCCAGGAGCGGCGCAACGAGCGCACGCGCCTGAACCGCGATTTCGAGGCCAATGCGGCCCGACTGGCCGAGCTGCTGTCACACCTGCCGGGGCAACAGGAACCCACAGACTGATCGGCGCCGCCCGGATCCCGTTCCGGGCAGCCCGTGTCGATCTCAGCCCAGTTTCTTCTTCAGCAGTTCGTTGACCTGCTGCGGGTTGGCCTTGCCCTTGCTGAGCTTCATGACCTGACCCACCAGGGCGTTGAAGGCCTTTTCCTTGCCGGCCCGGTACTCGTCCACCGACTTGGCGTTGTTGGCCAGCACCTGGTCGATGATCGGACCCAGCACATCGTCGCCGCTGATCTGACGCAGGCCCTGACGGTCGATGAGGGCATCGACCACTTCCGGCCCGCCCTGCACGGGGCCTTCGGCCCACAGGGTGTGGAAGACTTCGCGCGCCAGCTTGCCCGAGAGGGTGCCGTCGGCAATGCGAATGACCAGCCCGGCCAGCTGCGGGGCGCTGACCTTGCTGTCGGCAATGTCCAGTCCGTCGCGATTGAGCTGGGCCGCCAGCTCACCCATCATCCAGTTGGCCAGGGTCTTGGCCTGGGCAGCGGCATCGGGCAGGGCCGCCAGCGCGGCCTCGAAGAACTGGGCGCTGGCCAGGCTGCTGGTCAGCGTCAGTGCGTCGGCCTGCGGCAGGCCCAGCTCGTCCTGGTAGCGGGCGCGCTTGGTGCTGGGCAGCTCGGGCATGTCGTTGCGCACGGCCTCGATCTGCGCCGGATCAATGACGAGCGGCGGCAGGTCGGGCTCGGGGAAGTAGCGGTAGTCATCCGCGTCTTCCTTGGTGCGCATTGAGCGGGTCTCGTCGGCATCCGGATCGTAGAGCCGGGTTTCCTGGACCACGCGGCCACCGTCCTCGATCAGCTCGATCTGGCGGCGCACCTCGAACTGGATGGCCCGCTCCAGGAAGCGGAACGAGTTGAGGTTCTTGATCTCGGCGCGGGTGCCAAATTCCTTCTGGCCCAGCGGCCGGACCGAGACGTTGGCATCCACGCGGAAGGAACCTTCCTGCATGTTGCCATCGCAGATGCCCAGCCACGTCACCAGACCGTGCAGCGCCCGTGCATAGGCCACGGCCTCGGCGGCGCTGCGCAGCTCGGGTTCGCTGACGATCTCCAGCAGCGGCGTGCCGGCCCGGTTCAGGTCGATGCCCGACATGCCGGCAAAGTCCTCGTGCAACGACTTGCCGGCGTCTTCCTCAAGGTGGGCGCGGGTGAGATTGATGGTGCGGATGCGCGGCGGATCGCCAGCCTTCTCGGCCGGAACGGCGATGTCCAGCGTACCGCCCAGCACCACCGGCTGCTCATACTGGCTGATCTGGTAGCCCTTGGGCAGATCAGGGTAGAAGTAGTTCTTGCGGGCAAAGATGGAGACCGGTGCGACCTGCGCGCCGATGGCCAGCCCGAAGCGGATGGCATGCTCGACCGCCTGCCGATTGAGCACCGGCAGGGTGCCGGGCAGACCCAGGTCCACGGGGCAGGCCTGGGTGTTGGGCTCGGCCCCGAATCGGGTGGAGGCCCCGGAAAAGATCTTGGACCGGGTCAAGAGCTGGGCATGGACTTCCAGCCCGATCACCACTTCCCATTGCATGAGCGTATTTCCCGTATCAGCGGTTCAGACTGGCGCAGCGGCCGGTCTGCGGATTGAACATCACCGGCCAGGCTTCCTCAGCCACGCTGCGCGGCGTGCAGAACGACTGGCAGTTGGCGTGGGCCAGGGTCACGCGCCGGGCGTCCTGGTAGATGAGCAGCTTGCAGGCGCCGCGGCTGCGCGAGAGCAGCTCGATGTGCGGCGCATTCTTGGTCTGGCGGAAGTCACGCAGGTTGAAGTGGCACTGGCCACGCTTGCCCACCTTCACGTGCCAGTCCAGCTGCTGCACCTGGCCACCCGTCACGCGCAGCGTGGCGTTCTCGCCAAAGCCGTCAATGTCGGTCTGCTGGCAGGTGCCCGCAAAGTTCTGCAGCGTGCCCTCGCCCGGCAGCGCCCGGGTGGCCGGCTGCTGTGCCGTCACCGGCGGCCTGGTCGCCGTTGCAGCCGGTTTCTTCGTGCGCTTGACCATGGGCATGGTCGTGCAGGCCGCCAGCGCCACGGCCGTCAGCAACAGGGCCGCCCGTTGCAGCCAGCGCTGGCGGGGGGCGTGATTCTGTAATTCAGCATTCATGATTGACTGTTCCTCGTTGTGTAGGGCTATCCATGGGCCTGCCGGATAAGTCCTTCGGCATGGCGCGCTTGCATGCGCCTGCCTGCAGGGTAGCCCCGGCGGCCGGATGTCATGGGAAAGCCCCGTTCCTCGGAAGGAAGATGCCTCAGGCCCCCTGCCCCGGCCGGCGCAGGTGCCAGTCGGTGTGCTGCTGGTAGGTGTGGCCGATGGACAGCAACCGCGCTTCGGTCAGCGCAGGCCCCACCAGCTGCAGGCCCACGGGCAGGCCGGCGGCGTCGAAGCCGCAGGGCAGCGACAGGCCCGGCAGGCCGGCCAGCGAGGCGGGCAGCGTGTAGATGTCGGCCAGGTAGTTGCGCACCGGATCATCGGTCTGCTGACCGATGGGCCAGGCCGTCTCGGGCGAGACCGGACCGGCAATCACGTCCACGTCCGCAAAGACGCGCGTGAAGTCGTCGGCGATCATCCGGCGCAGCTGCTGGGCCTTGCGGTAGTAGGCGTCGTAGTAGCCGTGCGAGAGCACGTAGGTGCCGATCATGATGCGGCGCTTCACTTCAGGACCAAAGCCCTCGGCGCGGCTGTTCATGTAGAGCGACTTCAGGTCGGATGCATCAGCGCTGCGGTGGCCGTAGCGCACACCGTCAAAGCGCGCCAGGTTACTGGAGGCTTCAGCCGGGGCGATGACGTAATAGGCCGGGATGGACAGCTCGGTATGCGGCAGCGAGACCGGCACCAGCGTGGCCCCCAGGGCCTCGAAGCGGGCCAGCGCCGCCCGCACCGCGTCACGCACGGCCGGGGCCAGGCTCTCGCCCAGGAACTCGTCGGGCACGCCAACGCGCAGGCCCTTGAGCGGCATGTCGGCGTTGCCACCCCAGTCAGCGGCGGGCACGGTGGCCAGGTCATCGGCCGGGGCGCGCAGGCTGGTGGCGTCGCGCTCATCGAAGCCGGCCATGGCCGACAGCAGCAGCGCGCAGTCGGCGGCCGAGCGTGCAAACACGCCGGCCTGATCCAGACTGCTGGCGAAGGCGATCATGCCGTAGCGCGAGACGCGCCCGTAGGTGGGCTTGATGCCGGTGACGCCGCACATGGCCGCCGGCTGGCGCACCGAACCGCCGGTGTCGGTCCCGGTGGAGACCGGCACCAGGCCAGCTGCCACGGCAGCGGCCGAGCCACCCGACGAGCCACCGGCCACGCGGGACGGATCCCAGGGGTTCTTCACCGGGCCGAAGAACGAGTTCTCGTTGCCCGACCCCATGGCGAATTCGTCGCAGTTGAGCTTGCCGACGCAGACGGCACCGGCCTCGCGCACCTTGCGCACAACGGTGGCGTCAAAGGGGCTCTGGTAGTCCGCCAGCATCTTCGAGCCGGCAGTGGACTTCCAGCCGCGGGTGACGAAGACATCCTTGTGGGCCATGGGCACGCCCAGCAGCGGGCTTGCGCGCTCGCCGGACTGGCGGGCAGCGGCCAGCCGGGCATCGGCCTCGTCGGCCTGGGCCAGCGTCAGCTCGGGCTGCACGTCCACGAAGGCATTGATGTCGCTGGCGGCAGCGGCCGCCAGGCAGTGTTCGGCCAGTTCGCGGGCCGAGACGTCACCGGCCTGCAGGGCGGCGCCGATGGCGCCGAGGTTGCCGGTTTCCAGCAGGGTCTTGGTTGTGCTCATGCTTACTCCACCACCCGCGGGACGAGGTACAGGCCATCGGCCACGGACGGCGCGGAACGCTGGTTCTCGGCGCGATGATCGCTTTCGGTGACGACATCGTCACGCAGTCGCTGGCCGACATGGCCGGCGTGGGTCATGGGCTCGACGCCGGTGGTGTCGACGGCACGCAGCTTCTCGATGATGCCGAAGATGTCGTCGAGCTGGGCCAGCATGTGGGCGCGCTCCGCATCATCCAGCCGGATGCGGGCAAGTTCGCCGAGACGTGAAATGTCGTCGGACGTGAGTGACATCGGGGATCCCCTGGCGGAACCGGGCGGACGGCGCGGCGCCCCGCTCCGGTACAAGAAACTTGAAAAGGCCCGCAGCCCGCAGGGGGCCCAGGCGGTGGTATGCCTGCAACGCAAAGGAAACGTTTACCACGGGCCAGCGACCGGCAGTCCCCGGCCGAACCCATGGGCGGACATGCGCAGAAGTATAACGGTATGATCCTTCGGCCATTTCGGAAACATAAAGCGACGTGTCGTCATGCTCGGTTTCATCAAGAAATACTTTTCGAACGACCTGGCCATCGACCTGGGAACGGCCAACACCCTGATCTATGCCAAGGGCAAGGGCATCGTGCTGGACGAGCCTTCGGTGGTGGCGATCCGGACCGACACGGCCCCGGGCGGCAAGCGCACCATCACGGCCGTGGGCCGCGAGGCCAAGCTGATGCTGGGCAAGGTTCCCGGCAACATGCAGGCCATCCGCCCGATGAAGGACGGCGTGATTGCCGACTTCACGGTCACCGAACAGATGCTCAAGCAGTTCGTGCGCATGGCGCATCCGGGCACGGTGTTCGCGCCCAACCCGCGCATCGTCATCTGTGTTCCCTGTGGCTCCACCCAGGTGGAGCGGCGCGCCATCCGCGAATCGGCGCTGGGCGCAGGCGCTTCCGAGGTGTATCTGCTGGAAGAACCCGTGGCGGCTGCCATCGGTGCAGGGCTGCCGGTCTCCGAAGCCACCGGCTCGATGGTGATCGACATCGGCGGCGGCACCACCGAAATTGGCGTGATTTCCCTGGGCGGCATCGTGCACGCCAATTCGCTGCGCGTGGCCGGTGACCGCTTCGACGAGGCGATCATCACCTACGTGCGCCGCAATTACGGGATGCTGATCGGCGAAAGCACGGCCGAACAGATCAAGAAGGAAGTGGCGTCGGCCTTCCCTGACGGACAGAGCAAGGAAATCGAGGTCAAGGGCCGCAACCTGTCCGAGGGCATTCCGCGCGCCTTCCGCATCAGCACCAACGAGATCCGCGAGGCACTCACCGCACCGCTGAACCATATCGTCTCGGCGGTGAAGATCGCGCTGGAAGAGGTGCCGCCGGAAATTGGCGCCGACATCTCGGAACGCGGCATCATGCTGACCGGGGGTGGTGCGATGATCCCCGGTCTGGACCGGCTGCTGGCCGAGGAGACCGGGCTGCCCACCCTGATTTCCGATGAACCCCTCACCTGTGTCGTGCGCGGCTGCGGCCTGGCCCTGGAGCGCATGGACGAACTGGGTGGTATCTTCACCCACGAATGACTGCCCGCTACCACGCGCCGGATGCTCCAAAGCCCGGCATCGCCATCCTCCTCTCGCTGCTGGCCCTGGCACTGATGTTTGCCGACGCCCGGCTGGGAGTGCTTGCGCCGGTGCGTCAGGTCCTGGGCGGTGCGCTGTATCCGGTGCAGGCGGCGCTGGCCTGGCCCATGCAGCAGGTCGAGTCCTTCGAGGGCTACTTCGACGACATGGAGACGTTGCGCAACGACAACAGACTGTTGCGCACCGTCCTCATCCAGCAGGCAGGCGTGCTGGCCGCCACCGAGCGGCTGCGCCAGGAGAATGAGTCGCTGCGTGACCTGGCCGGACTGCGGCTGCAGATCCCGCAGGCCGCCATCGTGGCCGAGACCGTGATGCAGCCGCGCAACGCGGGCACGCGCCGTCGTCTGCTGGACCGGGGCAGCCACCATGGCGTGGCCGCCGGACAGCCGGTCATCGACGCCCGGGGCGTCATCGGTCAGATCACGCGCGTCTATCCGTTCAGCAGCGAGATGACGCTGATCACCGATCCCGTGATGAGCGTGCCGGTGAGCGTTCGGCGCAACGGTCTGCACGCGCTGGCCTTCGGTACCCCCAGCCCGGCGCTGATGGAGCTGCGCTTCCAGAGCAAGGAAGCCGACATCCAGATTGGCGACGTGCTGCAGACCTCGGGTCTGGATTTCCTGTATCCGCCCGGTGTTCCGGTGGGCGTGGTGGAGGACGTGACGCTGCCTGCCGATGAGCCCTTTGCGCAGGTGACAGTGCGGCCGCTGGCCAACCTGACCGACCCGCGCCTGGTGCTGGTGCTGCAACCCGATACCTCGGCCATTCCCGCCCAGGATGAAGCAGCCCCGCCCACCCGGCACACGCCGCAAGCGCCAACGCCGGACATGTCCTCCCCGGATACGTCTGCCGGGATGTCGCACGCACCGAGCCATGCGGCGGACGCTGCCGAGCAGAACGATGCCGATCCCACCGCATCCACACCAGGCGCTGCACTGCCATGAACGCCCCTCCATCGCTCCACGGTGTGGCCGACTGGCCCCGAATGACCGTTTCACTGCTGCTGGCCACGCTGGTGGCGCTGGCCCCCTGGGGGCAGAGCCCGATCATTCCGGACGTGCTGGCGCTGGTACTGGCCTGGTGGGCACTGCATCGCCCGCAGCGCGGGCTGCTGGCCGCCGGTTTCATGCTGGGCGTGCTGATGGACACGCACACCGCAAGCACGCTGGGTGAACACGCGCTGCTCTACACCCTGATTGTCTGGATGACGCTGCAGTTCCAGCGACGCATTGCCTGGTTCCGGCTGGGCGGGCAGATGCTGCACATGCTGGGTGTCTTCCTGATGGCGCAGGCCGTGCTGGCCGGTGCCCGCTTCCTGCTGGGGCTGCCCTTCCTGGGGCCGGAGCAGTTCCTGCCCTGGCTGGGCACGGCCCTGCTGTGGCCGCTGGCCGACCTGCTGCTGCCGGCACGCCACGCCCCCCGCCGCACGACAACCGGTGCGGCGGCTTACGGCCCGCGCACCGCCCCCTTTGTCGATCCGGAGCGGGTGGCAGGTGAAGAAACCGGCAGGGACGCTGCGACACCGACTGGCGTACCGATCTACGCACACGCCGACGAGCCGGTTGCAGCCCGCGACAGCCACGCCGCCCAGGCCGCGCCCACACCGCAGGTCCAGAACGCTTCGCCGACCTGGATCGATCCGGAAGAGCTGGTCATGCAGGGTACGGCCTCGCCCCAGCCCCAGCCTCAACACGCGGCGCGCCGGCGACCGGCCTACTGGCATTACGCGCCAGACGACCACGGCCACTGAGCGCAGAGCATCGTGGCCATGCGTCGTCCGCCCCAGCCCCCCAGTCCGGCCCGCTTCAATCGCCGGCTGCTGATTGCCATGGCAGGCAGCCTGGCAGGCTTCGGGCTGCTGGCCGCCCAGGCCTGGAATCTGCAGGTGGCCAGCTACGACAAGTACCACGCGCTGGCCGAGGACAACCGCATCACCATGCTGCCGCTGGCGCCGCAGCGGGGCCGCATCCTGGATCGCAACGGCATCGTGCTGGCCGAGGATGTGTACACGCCGGCCCTGGAAATCGCCACCAGCCAGGCGCGCAACGTGGACCGGCTGGTGCAGCAGCTCTCGAAGATCGTCCCGATCAGCCCGCTGGAAGTGCGCCGTTTCAAGCGACTGGCCGCCGGCAACAAGAACACCGACGGCACCATTCCGCTCAAGACCCGCCTGACCGACGAGGAGGCTGCCCGCCTGGCCGCGGTGCGCTTCCGCTTCGATGGTCTGGAGATCAAGGCACGGCCGCACCGCCACTACCCGCTGGGCACCACGGCGGCACACGTCATCGGCCACATCGGGCGCATCTCCAACGCCGACAACGACATGCTGGCGCGGACCGAGCGGACCTCCGACTATGCCGGCAGCACCCACATCGGCAAGTTGGGGCTGGAGCAGAGCTACGAGACCCAGCTGCACGGCAAGGTGGGCCTGGAGGAAGTGGAGATCACCGCCAGCGGACGGCCCGTGCGCTCGCTGTCGCGGCAGCCGGCCACACCCGGCCAGGACATCCGGCTGGCGCTGGACATTCCGCTGCAGCAGCTGGCCGAAGAGTTGCTGGCCGGCTATCGGGGTGCGCTGGTGGCCATCGAGCCACGTACCGGTGAAATTCTGGCCTTCGTGTCGATGCCCAGCTTCGACCCCAATCTGTTTGTCGATGGCATCGATCACCGCAACTGGCAGGCCCTGAACGGCGATCCCGATCGGCCACTGCTCAACCGGCCGCTGCGCGGCACCTATCCTCCCGGCTCCACCTACAAGCCCTTCATGGCGCTGGCCGTGCTGGAAAACAAGGTCCGCAAACCTGAGGACACAATCCAGGACCCGGGTTACTGGATGCTGGGCAAGCACCGCTTCCGCGACTCCAAGCCGCAAGGACATGGCCGCGTGGATCTGTACAAATCCATCGTGGTCTCATCCGACACCTATTACTACGGCGCCGCCTACGATCTGGGCGTGGACCGCATTCACGACTTCATGGCGCCCTGGGGCTTTGGCCGTCTCACCGGCATCGACCTGCCGGACGAGCAGCCCGGCCTGCTGCCCTCGTCTGCCTGGAAGCAGCAGCGATTCAAGCAGCCGTGGTTCCCGGGCGAGACGCCATCGGTCGGCATCGGCCAGGGCTACAACGCCTTCACCATCCTGCAGCTGGCACACGCCACCGCCACGCTGGCCAACGATGCCGTGGCGCACCGCCCGCATCTGGTCACGCACGTCGGCTCCGTCATGCCCGACAACGGCGAAGCCCCCGACGGCAAGCCGATCCGCGTCTCATCCCAGAACCTGAAGCTGGTGCAGCGCGCGATGACCGATGTCACCCGCAAGGGCACGGCGCGCACCGCCTTCCTGGAGGCCGAATACGAATCGGCCGGCAAGACCGGCACGGCCCAGGTCATCGGCATCCGCCAGAACGAGAAATACGACGAGAAGAAAGTGGCGCACCATTTCCGCGACCACTCGCTCTATATCGGTTACGCCCCCGCGCAGAACCCGCGCATCGCGCTGGCGCTGGTGGTGGAGAACGGCGGCTTCGGCGCCCGCACGGCAGCCCCCATGGCCCGCAGGATCTTTGACTTCTATCTGCTGGGCAAGCGCACGCCGACACCCCCGGCCCCTGTGGAGGCCACCCCATGAACGCTGCCGCCCTGTGGCGCTTCCTGCGTCATCGCGTCTTCATCTTCGACCCCTGGCTGTCGACGGTGCTGCTGGCCATCTCGCTCATCAGCCTCGTCACCATGTATTCGGCGGCCGGCGACGGCAGTGAACGTCTGGTGGTGCATGCCCGCAATCTGGGCATGGCAGTGATGATCACCTGGCTGGTAGCCAGTCTGGACCCACGTCACCTGCGGGCCGTGGCCATTCCCATTTATCTGGTGGGGCTGGCGCTGTTGTTCGGTGTCGAACTGATGGGCATCACGGCCAAGGGCGCCAAGCGCTGGCTGGACCTGGGCTTCACCCGCATCCAGCCGGCCGAGCTGATGAAGATCGCCATCCCGCTGATGCTGGCCTGGTTCTTCCACATCAGCCAGAACCGGCTGCGCAGCCGCTACGTGCACCTGATGGCCATCATGCTGCTGGTGCTGCCGGTGGCGCTGGTGGGTCGCCAGCCCGACCTGGGCACCGCCATCCTCATCGGGTCGGCCGGCGCCTTCGTCATCTATTTTGCGGGCCTGAGCTGGCGGGTCATTCTGGGCAGTCTGGTGGTGGGCCTGGCCGCCATGCCGCTGCTGTGGCTGAACATGAAGCCCTACCAGAAAGAGCGCGTGCTCACGATGATCGATCCCACCAACGATCCGCTGGGCAAGGGCTTTCACATCATCCAGTCCACCATTGCCGTGGGCTCGGGCGGGATGCAGGGCAAGGGCTGGCTGCGGGGCACCCAGGCCCACCTGGACTTCGTGCCCGAACGCACCACCGACTTCATCTTCTCGGTCTATGCCGAGGAATTCGGCCTGGTGGGCACCGGCATCCTGCTGGCGCTCTACACCGCCTTCATCGCCCGCGGCCTGATCATCGCCAGCCAGGCGCAGAGCCTGTTCTCACGCCTGCTGGCCGCCTCCATGACGATGATCGTCTTCACCTACGCCTTCGTGAACATCGGCATGGTGATCGGCATCCTGCCCGTGGTGGGCGTGCCGCTGCCCTTCATGTCATACGGAGGCACCGCCCTGGTGACGCTGGGCGTGGGCTGCGGCATGCTGATGTGCATCGCCCACGAGAATGCCATGCAGCGGCATCGGGCGGGGCGGCAGTTCATCTTTCAGTAGGCCAGGGGTTGCATATCTTGCATCTGAATAGCGGCCTACCGAATTCCGACTGGGACCAGCGTTCAAGCTCCTCCCTGTCTGTCGAACAAATCTTGAAGTACTGTCCCGTGGTGAAGTCACCTATCTTTTTGGAAGACAGGGACTTATGCGATGCCTTGTGGAGCATAGGATAGGTGTCCGGAAAGCGCTTACGGTCCTTGCAGAGATTCACGACATAGCCATCCTTGTCGTGTGTATTGACCCAGCCCTGATACCCATCCTCGTCATCAAAGAACTGCTCAAGTCCCATCATCCTGCCCCTATTCAATACCCGGCTTCACCGCCAGCAGGATCTTGCCCACGTGCTCGGAGCTTTCCATGCGGCGATGGGCCTCGGCGGCCTTTTCCAGAGGGAAGGCCCGATCAATGATGGGCTTCACCTTGCCGGCCTCCAGCAGCGGCCAGAGGTTGTCCTGCAGGGCCCGTGACAGCCGCTCCTTCTCTTCCGGCGAGCGGGCGCGCAGCGTGGAGCCGGTGAAGGTCAGACGCTTGAGCATCAGGCGCATCCAGTCCACCTCCACCTTCGAGGCCTGCAGGAAGGCGATCTGCACCAGCCGGCCCTCCACGGCCAGGCTCTTCAGGTTGCGCTCGATGTACGGGCCGCCCACCATGTCCAGGATCACGTCCACGCCCTGGCCTTCGGTCAGGCGCGAGACCTCCACCATGAAGTCGCGCCGCCGGTAGTCGATGGCCGCATCGGCCCCCAGCTTCAGCGCGGCCTCGGCCTTCTCGGGCGTGCCCACGGTGCAGAACACGCGCGCCCCCAGCGCCTTGGCCACCTGGATGGCCATCACGCCGATACCCGACGTGCCGCCATGCACCAGCAGCGTCTCGCCCTCCGCCAGGCGGCCGCGCTCGACCACGTTGGCCCAGACCGTGAAGGCGGTCTCAGGCAGCGAGGCGGCCTGCGCCATGGAGAACCCGGCCGGCACCGGCAGCACCTGCCCGGCCGGCGCCGTCACGTATTCGGCATAGCCGCCACCATCGACCAGCGCGCATACCCGGTCGCCCTTCTTCCACTCGGGCACGCCCTGCCCCACGGCGGCCACCACCCCGGACACTTCCAGGCCCAGCCAGGGCGATGCTCCGCGCGGTGGCGGATAGCTGCCCATGCGCTGCAGCACGTCCGGGCGGTTCACGCCCGCATAGGCCACGCGGATCAGCACCTCGCCGGCCCCCACTTCGGGCATGTCGCGCTCGGCCAGCTGCAGCACGTCGGCATCGCCGCCCCGGCCGTGATCGATGTATTTCATGAAAGATATCCCTGGTTACTGGGCAGGTCCGGAAGCCAACCCGTCCTTCGGGGCGCTCCGGACACGCACCTGGTTTTCATCATCGGCACGATTCTACCGAGCGGGCGACTGCCCCCCTCATGCAGGGCCTCCCCGGGGCACACGCTCCGCACATGCGCCCGATCGGGCAGTTGGGGTAGGATGGCTGCCACTGCCCTTTATTCCAGACCCTTATCCAGACCCGTGTCCCACGCTGAAACACCTGACACTCCCGCCAGCACTTCCCACCCCACCGATGCCACCAGCCAGCGCCTGATCGATGCGGCCGCCCGGCTGCGCGACGAGCTGGAAGCGCTGCGCTTTGCCCCGCCGGTGGCGCACGTCTACAACCCGCTGCAGTACGCCTGGGAGGCCCACGCCGCCTATCTGACCCGCTATGGCCAGGGACACAAGAAGATCATGTTCCTGGGCATGAACCCTGGCCCCTTCGGCATGATGCAGACCGGCGTGCCCTTCGGCGAGGTCTCGGCCGTGCGCGACTGGATGGGCATCGAGGCCCCGGTCCAGGCACCGCCTCATCAGCACCCCAAGCGTCCGATTGACGGTTTTGCGTGCACTCGCTCGGAAGTGAGTGGTCGCCGACTTTGGGGATGGATCGGTCGCCGCTTTGGCCACGCCGACGATTTCTTCGCCCAGGCCATCGTCATCAACTACTGCCCGCTGGTGTTCCTGGAAGCCTCGGGCAAGAACCGCACCCCGGTGCAGCTGCCGGCGGCCGAGCAGCGCGCGCTGGAAGCCCCCTGCGACCGTCACCTGGCGGCCGTCATCGAGGCGCTGCAGCCGCAGTGGCTGATCGGCATCGGCGGCTTTGCCGAGAAGCGCCTCAAGCACGTGGTCTCGGAGGTGCTGGACGACCGCCCCCTGGCCCGCCGCCTGCACATCGGGCACGTGCTGCATCCCAGCCCGGCCAGCCCTGCCGCCAACCGTGGCTGGGACGAAGTGGTGGACCGGCAGATGCAGGAATACGGGCTGCTGCCCGTCTCCACGTAGACCTTAGCCCCCTGGCCCGGCCGTCGCTTCACCTCCGGCATGCCTGTCAGCCCCGGCACCAGCAGTCGCCCCTTTCCCCCGACATGCCGGCCAGCCCCGTTCATCCGACCGTCGTGCAGCGGCCCCACGGAAATGACCAAGGGCAAGAAAACCGGCTGCCGCGCGCTCTAGAATCGCCCCCGCACCGCCGCCCCCGTCGGGGCGCAGTCCGCAACCCAAGAAACCGACATGCTTTCTGAAGCCCTCCTTTCCTACTTCCATCTGGCCAGCATCCTGGCCATGGTCGTCTTCCTCACCAGCGAAGGCGCACTCTGCCGCCCCGAATGGTTCAACGAGGCCGTGCTCAAGCGCCTGCAGCGCGTGGACATCATCTACATGATCTGCGGCGCCATGGTGGCCACCAGCGGCATCACCCGCATCATCCTGGGCTTCAAGGGCACCGACTGGTACATCGCCCAGCCCATGCTGCACATCAAGGTGCTCCTGTTCCTCGTCGTCGGCGTGATGTCGGCGCGCGTGTCCATGGCCCTGCAGTCCTGGTTACAGACCTGGGAAGAAAAGGGCACGCTGCCCGCCGAAGCGGACATCCGCCGCATCCGCAAGTGGATCATGATCGAGGCCCACATCATCATGGTCATTCCCCTGTTCGCCGTGTTCCTCTCGCGCGGCCTCTTCGGAGCCGACGCCGGCTGACACCCGAAGCCCGGACCCGGCACGAGAGCCCGGGTCCGCTCACAGGCCAAATCGCACACCCTGCCCGCCTGGCCGGCCGACATCGGCCGGCACGGCGCGCCTCGCGCTGGACGTCCACCATATTTGGTGACAGTATTGACACATTGATACTGGGAAGCGGACCATCTGTCCACGCAAGGAAGCTCTCATGGAACAAAAGCCCGTCGTCATCCTTCTGGGCGGCAGCGGTTTCATCGGCAGCCATCTGGCCCGTGATTTCGCACAGAAGAATTGGCGCGTCATCGTCGTCACCCGCTTCCCTGACCAGACCCGCGACAAGCTCGGCCCCGGGATCGAGACCCTGGCCGCACTGGCCCACCTCGACCCCAGCGTCCAGCCCGACCTGCTCATCAACCTGGCCGGCGCCTCGGTGGGCGAAGGCCGCTGGAACACCGCCCGCAAGCGCACGCTACTGGCCAGCCGCCAGGGTCCCACCCAGCAGATCACCCAGTGGCTCAAGCGCCATGCGCACAAGCCACGCCTCATCATCCAGGCCTCGGCCGTGGGCTTCTACGGCAACGGCAGCCGCCAGCAGTGGCAGGCGCGCTGCAACGAAAGCTCGGCACCGCAGGACGTCTTCGTCTCGCGACTGTGCCAGCTGTGGGAGGCCAGCGCCCAGGAACTGCACCGTGAAAGCGGCGTGCCCGTGGCCATCTGCCGACTGGGCGTGGTACTGGGCAAGGGGGGCGGCATCCTGCCCCAGCTGCTCAAGCCCGTGCGCCTCGGCATCGGGCGTATCGGCAGTGGTCAGCAACCGGTGTGCTGGATCCACATGGACGACGTGGTGGCCGCCATCCAGTTCATCGCCCAGCAGCCGGTCGACCAGCCGTGGCGCGTCTTCAACCTCACGGCACCACAGGCCACCACCCAGCAGGACTTTGCACAGACGGCCGCCCGGCTGCTGCACCGCAAGCTGTGGCTGTCGCTGCCGGCCGGTCTGATGCGCACCGCCATGGGCGAACAGGCCGACCTGGTGCTGGATGGCCAGTACGTGGAACCGGCCAGACTGCTGGCCGAGGGCTACAGCTTCCACTACCCCACGCTGGACGCAGCCCTGGAAAACCTGCTCAAAGGCTGACAGGCAGGCTGCGGGGTACGCAGTTGGGCAGCAGAACTGACGGGAATACCTAGATGCAACAGGTTTTGTAGGTATTTTCTTACAGTTCTGACTAAAATTTCAGAAATGCATCATTCCGTTCCAAACGGTCGTCGTGATGCAGTTGCCGCGTGGCTGGACAGTCCTTGTCGTCGCCCCCAGCACCCGGCCATTCCGCCCCTGTACCCAACCTCGTGACCCCGCCGGTGCCGCCAACATGCCGGGATCGGGCCGTAAGCCATACCCACCCATGAAGAAATATCTTGCCCTCGTCGCCGTCACGCTGGCCCTGTTCGGCCAGTCGGTCCGCGCCGCCGAGATTGAAAGCCGATCGCTTGATCAGATCCACAAGGAAGCCCTGAAGGAAGGCGGCACGCTGGTGGTCTATGCGGGCGGCGATACGCCCAACCAGCTCGACGGCATCAAGACCGCCTTCGAGAAACGCTTCCCGGGCATGACCCTGGAGGTGGTGGTGGACTACAGCAAGGTGCACAACGCCCGGCTGGACCAGCAGTTTGCCTATGGCAAGGTGGTGGCCGACGTGGTGCAGCTGCAGACGCTGCAGGACTTTCCGCGCTGGCGCCGTGAAGGCCGTCTGCTGGCCTACAAGCCGCGCGGCTGGGATCACATCTACAGCAGCTTCAAGGATCAGACCGGCGCCTGGACCGGCGTCTTCGTGGATGCCTTCAGCAACCTGGCAAACACCAAGGCCCTGGGCAGCATCCCGGCCCCCAGCAACGCCCACGACTACCTGGACCCGGCCCTGAAGGGCAAGATCATCTCCACCTATCCCAACGACGATGATGCCGTGCTCTTCTGGTACAAGCAGACCATCGACCGCCACGGCTGGGAATGGATGGAGAAGTTCATGCAGCAGGAGCCGCACTTCGTGCGCGGCACCCAGGCGCCCGCTGATGCCGTCGCCAGCGGCAAATACCCCGTCACCTTCACGACCGACGGCAGCCTGAAGCACGATGCCAACAGCCCGGTCCGCTTTTCCATCCCCACCAACGACGGCTTCGTGGCCTGGGCCCAGCGCGCCGCCATCATCAAGGGCACACGCCGTCCCGAATCGGCCCGCCTGTACCTGAGCTGGCTACTGGACAAGGACACCCAGAAGAACGTCTGGTACATGTGGTCGGTACGCAATGACGTGCAGCCCCCGGCCGACTACCGGCCCATCTGGGAATACAGCAGCGCCAACCTCAGCAATTTCGAGCGCTTCATGGCTGACCGTGACGCCGTCGAACGCTTCCGCGCCCGCATCCAGCTCTATGTCGGCGAGGTGCAGGGACCGTCCTCGACGGGCGTGCTGGGCATGACGCCCACCAAGGCACTGGGCGCCACGGCGGCCGCCAAGCCTTAAGCCTGTATTCCAGGTCTCCGGCCGTTTGCGCCCCCTCGGCACGGCCGGAGAGCATGTCCCGGACCGCGCAGGACATGCCGGACATGCCGGATCTGCAGACTCTGCCGGATCCGCCTGAACAGCGAGTCACCCGGAGGCCTTCCCACGAAGGCCTTTTTCATATCCACATATTGATAATGATTATCACAATTGATAGACTTACCAATGCAACCCGATCAGAAGCAATCCGGGAATGGCGGACGCTCCGGACGTTTTCGCAGACGTTGCAGGCGAAAGACCTCCGGAAGATTTCACGGCAGCACCCTTTCATCCGCTCATGATCCAGATACACAGGCCTCCTCCGCCCGTTGAAGGCACCTGCCGGACCATGCAGCCCCGTCCCGTCCCACGGGCCCGCTCCTGACTGGCACGCAATCAATCTCCGTCCGTGTCGTCCGCCCTGGTGCGGGGACACTCACTTTTCAAGGGTGTTGCAAGACACCCTTTTTTTTGCCCGCAACACCCTTATCGCGCTTCTTCCATCGCCCGCACTCAGGGCGGGATATGCATCATGACCTCCTTCACCCTGCCCCTTCCCTTCGCCCGCCACGGCCTGGCCATCATGGTCGCCAGTCTGTTTGTCATGCCCGCACTGGCACAGCAGACCGACAGCACCAGCGACGGCATGAGCAGCCCGCGGCCACGACCACCACAGAAAAGCACTGTCACCTCATACCACGCCACGCTGGAGAGCCTGACCGTCACTGGCACGCGCGAGAATGCCAGCGTTCGGCTGCCGCTGAAGGCCCGGGAAACGCCGCAGTCGGTCAGCGTCACCACCCGCAAGCAGATGGACGATGAATCGTTGACCAGCGTGGATGCCGTGATGCGGCACATGACGGGGGTGATGACCTCGCTCTACGACACCCAGCGGCCGCTCTATTACACCCGAGGCTTCGTGATCAAGGATTTCCAGGTCGACGGCATGCCCAGCTACAGCGGCGAGACCAACCAGGAATACGACACCGCGCTCTACGAGCGGGTGGACCTGGTACGCGGCGCCAACGGCATCCTCACCGGGGTGGGCACGCCATCGGCCACGGTCAACCTGATCCGCAAGCGTCCCTCCCGCGAGTTGGGTGGCACCGTGGACGTGAGCGCCGGGCGCTGGGACTACTACCGGGCAGTGGCCGACGTGAACGTACCCATCACCGCAGATGGCTCGGTGCGCAGCCGCTTCGTGCTGGCGCCGCAGAAAAAGCACAGCTTCTACAAGCGCTACGAAGAGAACAAGCTGGCTTTCCTGGGCGTGGTGGAAGCCGACCTGGGCCCAGCCACCGAAGTCTCCGTGGGCTACCAGCGCCAGAAGAACGCGCCCAAGGCGCCCGTCTGGGGGGCCATCCCCCGCTTCAATACCGACGGCACGCTGGCCAACCTGCCGGTTTCCACCAGCTTCTCGCCATCCTGGACACGATGGGAGCGCAGCTCGGGCACGGCATTCGCTTCAATCAGCCACCAGATCAATGACGACTGGACGTTCAAGGCCAACCTGGACCATACCACCGGCAAGACCCACAGCCTGATCACCTACGGCTATGGAGCCACACCTTCCGATGCGCCCTTCATCGACAAGGCTACCGGCAGCGGCGTCACCCTGTATGCCTATCCCGGGGAAGAGCGCGAGACCCGCAACAGTCTGGACGCCTATCTGGCCGGCAAGCTGCATCTGGGCGGGCGGGAACACGACCTGACCGTAGGCGTAAGCAGCACCCGCACCACCAGCAAGAGCGATGCCTTTGCCAGCATGTCCAACTGGCGCCACGACATTGCCAACGTCCATACCTGGGACGGCACCGCTCCCAAGCCTGCCGTCAGCAAGACTGGCGCCCGCAACGACACCCTGGTGCAGCAGACCGGCCTGTATGCCTCAGCCCGCTGGCGGCTGACCGAACCACTGTCGCTGCTGACCGGCGCTCGCGTCACGCGCTGGACCAGCAAGCAGAAGAACTACGACACCCGCGGCGCACTGTCCGGTGTCTCGGCGCGGCAGGAAGTGAAGCACAAGGTATCCCCCTACCTGGGCGTGGTCTACGACATCACGCCGTCGCTCGCTGCCTACGCCAGCCACACGCGCATCTTCAATCCGCAGAATCACCGCGACGTGAACAACGTTCCACTCAAGCCCGCCGTGGGCAGCAACAGCGAAGTGGGCCTGAAGATGGCACTGGCCCACGAACTGGACCTGAACCTGGCGATCTTCGAGACCAAGCAGGACAATTTTGCTGTGGTCAATGCCGACGCTGCGCCCAACAGCCTGCCTGACGGATCCACCCCTTACCGCACGGTCGACGGCACCAAGGGCAAGGGTTTCGATGTGGAACTCATCGGCAAGGTACAGCCCGACTGGAACCTGAAGGCGGCGCTGACCCGGGCCAAGGTCACCCGTCAGGAAAGCGACCGGCTGTGGGCAAACTTCCCCACCTGGCAGCTGCAGCTGGGCAGCGACTACCGTTTCAGTGGCGAGCTGCGCCCGCTGCAGCTGGGCGGATTCCTGACCTGGCAGAGCAAGCTTGAGGCGTACAACGTCCCCTCGCCCAGCGGCCGCGTATACGTGACCGAAAAGAGCAAGCCGTTGCTGGATCTGTACGCCAGCTGGGACTTCACCGAGGCCTACCGCCTCACGCTGGCCGTCACGAACGCCCTGGACAAGAAATACTGGGCCAACCTGGACTACGCCAACTATGGCCAGCCACGCTTCTTCAGCGCCACGTTCCGGATGGCGTTCTGACGGCACTGTCCGGCTGTCTGGAAGCGGGGCCTGCCGCCCGGCTTCCAGCCCCTGCGGGGCCTGTACTTCCGCTTCGTGTGACGGACGACATCCTTCCCCCAACGGGGGCAAGGAGACCTGCAGTGGTGTCAAGAATGAGTGGAACATCCGCCCCGCCAATTGCCGGTTGTCAAGTCTGCGTCCGGCACTGCGTGTTATCTCTATAGGCAGCCCATGACGGCCCTGCTTACAAGAGATGACACGATGCCCGCTACCCTGACTCCGACTGCTCCCCTTGATGCCCCCGCCTTCCGGCCGGGGCAGCCTTCCCAGACCAACGGCCACCTGGCGCCGGCGTCCAACCCGCTGGCCTTCAACGCGGCAGGCTACCCGGCCTTCTTCGATCAGGCCCCCACGCTGACGGTGCAGGACGGTCTGGCCCGCTTCCTGGGCGCCACGCGTGACGGCATCCTCACCTATCGCTATCTGGATGCCGTGCGGCTGGCCGGCCACTCCTGCCCCACCGTGGCCGGCAGCTGGCTGATGGTCATCCGTGGCCTGAAGGCCCTGTATGGTGACGACATTCCCGAGCGCGGCAACATCGACGTGTTGATGCGCGACGAGCGCCACGAAGGCACCACCGGCGTGATTGCTTCCATCGCCACGCTGCTGACGGGTGCCGCCGCCGAGACCGGCTTCCATGGCATCGGCCCGGCGCACCGCTTCAAGCGACAGGACTTGCTGCAGTACGGCGCCGCTTCCATCGACGGCATGCTGGTGCTGAAGCGCCGCGACACGGGCGCCGCCGTTCAGGTGGAGCTGAATGCCGGCATCATCCCCTTCCACCCCGACATGCAGGCACTGCTGCCCAAGGCGGTCAGCGGCTATGCCACCCCGGCTGAAATGCAGCGCTTCGGGGAAGTGTGGCAGGAGCGTGTTCGCGCCATCCTCATCGACCATGCCGATGACGACGAGCTGGTGCAGATCCGGCCCTGGTCCTCCGCGTGATGTCCTGCCTCTGGGCATCTGCCCAACTATCCGGCCCCCAGGCGCCCGAACCGCTCCTGAACTCCGGCACCTGAGCCCTGGCTTCTGAACGCTGGCTCCTGACCCTTGGTCCAGAAGCGGTGCCAGTACCTGAAGCGGGTACCTGAACAGCAGAACGGCCTCCCAAGGGAGGCCGTTCTTCTTGCATCAACAGCTGCAGGGTGCCCGGTTCGCCGTCAGGCCCCGGCTGACGCCGGGGCTCTGCCCGCGCACCGGGCAGGCATCTCAGGGATGCTGTTCCAGCGCGTTCTTCTGACCTTCGGCCACTTCCACGTACTCGGGAATCTGGTCGAAGTTCATGTAGCGGTAGATGCTCTCCTTGTCGGAATCCACCACGCCCATTTCCTTCAGGTACTCCTGCGGGGTGGGCAGCTTGCCCAGCCGCGACGCAATGGCCGCCAGCTCGGCAGAACCCAGGAACACGTTGGTGTTCTTGCCCAGCCGGTTGGGGAAGTTGCGGGTACTGGTGGAAATGACGGTGGCCCCTTCGCGCACCTGGGCCTGGTTGCCCATGCACAGCGAGCAGCCCGGCATCTCGGTACGCGCGCCGGCGGTACCGAAGGCAGCGTAGTGACCTTCCTTGATCAGCTCGTTCTGGTCCATCTTGGTGGGCGGTGCCACCCACAGCTTGACGGGGATGTCACGCTGGCCACCCAGCAGGCGGGCTGCCGCACGGAAGTGACCGATGTTGGTCATGCACGAACCGATGAAGGCCTCGTCGATCTTGGTGCCAGCCACGTCGGACAGCAGCTTGGCGTCGTCCGGGTCGTTCGGGCAGCAGACGATGGGCTCCTTGATCTCGTTCATGTCGATCTCGATCACGGCCGCGTATTCGGCGTCGGGATCCGCTTCCAGCAGCTGCGGGTCGGCCAGCCACTGCTCGACCTTCTCGATTCGGCGTGCAAGCGTCTTGGCGTCCTGGTACCCGTCGGCGATCATGTTCTTCATCAGAATGATGTTCGACTTGAGGTACTCGATGATCGGCTCCTTGTCGAGCTTGATCGTACAGCCCGCCGCCGAGCGCTCGGCCGAGGCATCGGACAGCTCGAACGCCTGCTCGACCTTCAGCTTGGGCAGACCCTCGATCTCCAGGATACGGCCCGAGAAGATGTTCTTCTTGCCGGCCTTGGCCACGGTGAGCAGCCCCGCCTTGATGGCATAGAGCGGGATGGCATGCACCAGGTCACGCAGCGTGACGCCGGGCTGCAGCTCGCCCTTGAAGCGCACCAGCACGCTTTCCGGCATGTCCAGCGGCATCACGCCGGTGGCAGCGCCGAAGGCCACCAGACCCGAACCTGCCGGGAAGCTGATGCCGATCGGGAAGCGCGTGTGGCTGTCGCCGCCGGTACCCACGGTGTCGGGCAGCAGCAGGCGGTTGAGCCACGAGTGGATGACGCCGTCACCCGGACGCAGCGCCACGCCACCTCGGTTGCTGATGAAGGCGGGCAGCTCGCGGTGCGTCTTCACGTCCACCGGCTTGGGATAGGCGGCGGTGTGACAGAACGACTGCATCACCATGTCGGCCGAGAAGCCCAGGCAGGCCAGGTCCTTCAGTTCATCGCGAGTCATGGGGCCGGTGGTGTCCTGGCTGCCCACGGTCGTCATGCGCGGCTCGCAGTAGGAGCCCGGACGGATGCCCTGCCCCTCGGGCAGACCACAGGCACGACCGACCATCTTCTGCGCCAGCGTGAAGCCCTTGCCGGTATCGACCGGTGCCTTGGGCAGGCGGAATGCGGTGGACGCCGGCAGGCCCAGCGCCTCGCGGGCCTTGGCCGTGAGCGAGCGGCCGATGATCAGGTTGATGCGGCCGCCAGCCTGCACCTCGTCCAGCAGCACATGGCTCTTCAGGGTGAAGTCGGCAATCTTCTCGCCGTTCTTCTCGATGCGGCCCTCGTAGGGGAAGATGTCGAGCACGTCGCCCATCTCCATCTTCGAGACATCCACCTCGATGGGCAGCGACCCGGAGTCTTCCTGCGTGTTGAAGAAGATGGGGGCGATCTTGCCGCCCAGCGTGACACCACCGAAGCGCTTGTTGGGCACGTAGGGGATGTCCTGGCCGGTGGCCCAGATCACGCTGTTGGTGGCCGACTTGCGGCTGGAACCGGTCCCCACCACGTCACCCACGTAGGCCACCAGGTGGCCCTTCTTCTTCAGGTCCTCGATGAACTTGATGGGGCCGCGCTTGCCGTCTTCCTCGGGCTTGAAGGCCGCGTCGGGACGGGTGTTCTTCAGCATGGCCAGGTAGTGCAACGGGATGTCCGGACGGCTCCAGGCATCGGGCGCGGGCGAGAGGTCGTCGGTGTTGGTCTCGCCGGGCACCTTGAAGACCGTGACGGTGATCTTCTCGGGCACCTTGGGACGGCTGGTGAACCATTCGGCGTCCGCCCAGCTCTGCATCACTTCCTGGGCCTTGGCATTGCCGGCCTTGGCCTTGGCGGCCACGTCGTTGAAGAAGTCGAACATCAGCAGCGTCTTCTTCAGGGCGTTGGCAGCCACCCCGGCCACTTCGGGATCGTCCAGCAGCTCGATCAGCGGGTGGACGTTGTAGCCCCCGAGCATCGTGCCCAGCAGCTCGGTGGCCTTGGCCCTGGAGATCAGCCCGACCTTGATGTCACCATGGGCGACGGCAGCCAGGAAGCTGGCCTTGACCTTGGCGGCATCGTCCACCCCCGGCGGCACCCGGTAGGTGAGCAGATCCATCAGGAACTCTTCTTCGCCGGCAGGCGGATTCTTGATCAGCTCGATCAGCTCGGCGGTCTGTTTGGCATCCAGTGCCAGGGGAGGAATGCCCAGCGCCGCGCGCTCGGCAACATGTTGGCGATACTCATTCAGCATGGACTTCTCCTAAGGCCATCATCAATCCGTAACGGGTATATGGGGACGATTCCGCGCAAGCCGGGATGCCATGCTCCGCCCTGTCCAGGTACGGAGAGCGCCCCACCTGCGGCAACTGCTGTCCGCCCGGTCGACGGAACCGGGGCGCACGATGGCCCCGTACAGCAGGAAATCGCCCTGGCCCGACCAGACAGGAGTCGTCACCCGCCGGGAGCCCGAATGGCGCGCCGTGCGCCATCTCCGGGGCTTTCCGGGCGGTTGCGCCCTGCCTCGGGAGCGCCCGAGGCCTGGACCAGCCTGCAGCCCTGTTATTTCTGCAAGTGCTGAAATTGTACTCACCGCACCGCACCAGGGCGTAGCATGGACAGCAAATGGTTTTCCCCTATATCCCCTGAAAACCCGCACCATCCGCCAGTCGGCAGCCATTCGCCCCTGAACGGCATGCCAAGAAAAGCAGTAACGAGAATGATTATTTAATTCTTTTATGAAATGGATTGACTCGGATAATCGAGCACGCCGAACGAGCCCACGGAAGACGATGCGAGGGCTCCGCACAGCCCTCGCTGCCCACGGACAGCACCGTGATACCTGAACAGCCCTCACGCCGACGTCTCCAGGCCCCTGACAGGCGTAGACCGTGGCCAAGGGGCGGGGCCCCCAAAAAACGAACAGGGCCGCCTCGCCCACCCGCACCTGGGTGAATGAGACAGCCCCTGAACGAAAGCAGCCCCTGCCTCGCCGGCAGACCCGGCAGACGCAGTCCGCTTACTTGAACTTCTGCGCCAGCTCCTCGAACTTCTGCCGGATGGACTGCGCGAACTCTTCCAGCTTTTCCTTGCGCGCCTTGGTGTGCCGCGCCTTCAGCTCGGCGGCCGCACGGGCATGCAGGTCAGCCTGCACCTCCAGCGCATCCTCCATCTGCTGCTGGATGGTGGATGCGTCCCAGCGCACCACCAGCGACTTGAACCTGCCAAAGAACTGGTCCAGCGGCGCCTCGGACTTTTCCTGCACCAGCGCAATGATCGCCACATCGCCGTCATTGAGCTTGGCCGCCACCGTCTCGAGCAGCGTGGCCTGTGCCAGCGCCTCGTCGGTACTGCCCGTGCTGCCCACCCAGGCCCCCACGTTGGCGCCAAAAAGCATGCCCAGCGGGCCGCCCAGGATGCCCAGCACCGAACCGATCAGCGTGCCGGTGATGGTGTCGTCATCCACCTGCCTCAGCGGATCGAAGGCATCCACCGGCGTGATGACACCGTTCTCGTTCTTGACCAGCGCCGCCTGGGCAATGCGCGTGTCGTCATTCTGCGGGAAGGCCTTCAGCTCCACGAAGGCCTGGTAGGCCTCGCTGGGTACCTCGAACAGGGTTGCCAGTACGTGTTCCATAATCGTGCTCCTTCTTGTGTGAATGATAGTCCCTGCCCATCAGCAGGCAGGCCGGATGGTACCAGGATCGCTGGCGCCTTTCCTGCCAAGGTACCCCATCCGTGAGCGGCCCATGGCCAAGGGCCTGCAGCCTTGCAGGTTTTATGACCGGTCGGTCATAAATCGTGCCACCGAAGGCGCGGCCGAAGCCGCACCATCAGGCTGGCTGGAAACCAGCCGAAGGACGAATCACCGACAGCAGCACGCAGTCCTCATGGCCGACATTGATGGCACCGTGCGTCTGCTCAATGCCGACCACCACGCTTTCACCGGCATGGATGGTGCGCCGACTGCCAGCCGCATCATCTATCAGATCGGCCTCGCCGCGCAGCACCAGCCAGATGTCCTCACCGCTCGGGTGCCGATGCGGCGGAAGGCTGCCCTGCGGCGGAATCTGCCACAGCACGAGATTCATGTCCGTACTCTGATGCAGCACGGTACGGACTGCCTCTGTCGGCCGCTCCTTCAGGTATTGGCTGATGTTCAGGATCTGCGGGACTTGAACGGTCGCGCTCATGGTCGTTCTCCTTCATGGACGGCGGCGTCGTGACCACCCCACCTGCATCTTGCCACACGACAATGCCGCGGGGGCTCCATGCGCCCAGCCACATGCGTCATGGCATGCAGCCCCCTCATCCAATCACGCACCGCGGCAGGCCTCCTGCCGCGCACCGGATGTCACGGCGTATCGGCCAGCTTCACTTCCTGCGACACCGGATAGCCGCGCATGGAGCCGCGCGTGCCGTAGCCGGCCACCGTGGTGCCCGTCATGCAGTCGTCGCCCATCATGCCCTCGGCATGGCAGTCGGCGTAGGCCAGCGTGTCGATCTGGGCCTGCGTCAGCGGCAGCAGCGGATCCTTCGTGTTCACGAAGATGCGGGCATAGGCGTTGCCCGGGTTGCTGGCTCGACGCTCACCGTGGTGGTAGCCCCAGTACTTCCAGCCTCCGGTGCCGGGTGTCCAGCCATCGGTGCCGGCATCACGCGGGTCGTCCGACAGCGTGTTGGTGTGCTCCAGCAGGAAGCTGGTCACCAACAGGCCATCACCCGCCGGTGCAGCGATGCTGGAGAGCTGATGCCGCAGCGACAGCAGCGGCATGCCATCCGGCCAGGGCTGGTTCGGCTGGTTGTTGCCGGCCATCACCTCGCTCAGCTCACCCGACAGGTCAGACACGGTCATGCGGGTGGCGTTGTAGCGGAAGCTGCCGTGGAACTCGGTCATGTCATGCGCATAGTCGGGTTCACGGAACTTCGCCACCACCGTGTAGCGACTGATGACATCAGCCGGCTCCGAAGCGGGTCCCGTGCCTGCCGCATTGGTGACGGACAGCGCAAAGGCATGTCCCGTGCAGCCACTGGCCGGACAAGGAACCGTCACCGGCAGGGTCTGCGCCTGCACCGTGATGCCGGCCGGAACCGACGTCACGGTATAGCCCGACACCGCCGCGCCACCGCCCCGGACATGACCGGCCGTCACCAGCACGGTGCCGTCCTGCGTCCCCCGACGGGCCGTCACCTTTTCCGGTGCCACCGGCACCGTCACGGCACCGGCTGCGGCAATCTCGAAGCTCTGCGTCAGGCGCGTCCCCGTCTGCCCCGAGGCCGCATCACGCGGCTCGGCTGCCACGGTACAGGTCCCAGCCGCCAGCGCCGTCACCAGGCCACTGTCGGCATCGGCACGGCACACGGCTTCGGTCAGGCTGCTGTACCGCATCGGCCGATCGCTGCTGGCCGAAACCGTGACGGTGGCACTATCCCCCACGGTCATTGATGGTACGGCGCCGAACTGTACATTAGACTGCACGGTGATCTGCTGCTGTGCGCTGGCAGAGGCCCAGGTGGTGTCGCCCGCCTGGCTGGCCGCGATGACGCAATTGCCTGCGGCACGTGCTGTCACCTCCCCGCTGTCGGCATCCACCGTGCAGACGCCGGTGGTCGAGCTGTTGTAGCGCACGGCCAGACCCGAGCTGGCCGTGGCCGATACCTTGGCCGTGCCGCCAGGCTGCAGGGCAGGCGCTTCGGCAAACTGCAAGGATTGCGGACGTGAGCCGATGACCGGCCCCCGCTCTCCGCCAGGCCCTTCTGCACCCCCGCAGGCTGCCAGAACGGCCAGCATCACCACGGAAGCTCCGGCCAAGGAAAACGTGCCGACCGTGAAGCCATTCGGCCGACTTCCGGTTTCATGGTTTGCCAAGCGCGCCCCCGAAGACACGCCGACACCATCGTCATGCACTGCCCGGATGCGACCACCGGAACGATATGAATCCGTCATGTCTGTCCCTCAGAACTTGTAGTTGAAGCCGACGTAGACGGAACGCCCATGTCCGGGCACCGCCACGCCCCACGGCACGGTGTTGAGCATCATCGAACTGCCCTGGCCCACGTAGGCCCCACCCAGCGGCAGCGCATAGCCGCGGTCCAGCAGGTTCTCGATGCCCAGATCGATGCCCAGCTGGCCGATCTCGTAGCGCGTGCGCAGATGCAGCAGGCCATAGCCGGCCGTGCGGATCTCGTTGCGCACGGCAGAGCGCCGCGTCTTGGAGCGCACGCCTTCCCATTCCAGCGTGCCGCTCCATTCGCCCTCACCCACGGTGCGCCGATGCTCCAGCCCCATCCGAAGATTGGCCGGCATGGTGTTGTAGAGGCCACCACCGGTATCCAGGTTCTTGCCATGCAGCCAGGCCAGCTTGCCGCTCAGCGTGAGGCTGCCAGCATGCGGACTCCGGGCCAGCAGCCAGTGGCCGGACACGTCGGTACCCAGCAGGCGCGCATCCTGGTTCACGTAGCGCAGCAGCACGAACTCGTTGTCGGCCGTGGTGTTGCCACTGCGGCACTGGCTGGCCGAGCAGCGCTCTGCATCCACGTAGTCCGAGATGCGGGTCAGGTGCGCGCTCACCGTCAGCCCCCAGCGTTGCTCATCCTCGGGATGATGCCAGTTGCCGCTGACACTCAGCGTGTGAGCCACTTCCGGCTTCAGGTCCGGATTGCCCAGATAGCCGTTGCCATCGCCCAGGAAGTTGTTCATGCCCGCGGCCATGGTGTTGGTGGACCATGGATAGCGCTCGTACAGGCTGGGCGAACGGGTCTTGCGAGCCACGCCCATCTCGTAGCGATGACCCTTGGCCGGTTCATAGCTGGCCAGCGCGCTGAAATCCCAGTGACGGTCATGCCGCCGGCGACTGATCGAATTGAAGGCCGACGCATCATCCGACCAGGTGGGCAGGCCGTTATAGCCCCGCACCGGACCGGCGTCGGTACGCACCTGCGTGTGCCGCAGCCCGATGACGCTGCTCCAGCGTGCATCCCAGCTGCGCTCCCATTCGGCATAGGCGCTCAGCCGGTTGCGACGCCCGTCGTCAATGTTCCAGAAGTCGTTCGGCGCCATGCCACCGCTGGCCCCGACCGGCGGCCACCAGTCATACAGCTGGTAGTACAGGGCCTCCAGCCCCAGACGCACGGTATCCCGTTCGTTCAGCATCCAGCTGGCCTGGGCCGTGGCGCCATCGGTACTGGCGCGGGTGCGCATGGGCATGCCGGTACCGTAGCTGTAGCGGTCCTCACCCATGTCCATACGGTGGCGGATGCGCTGGTTCCACAGGCGCACCTTCAGGTCGCCCCAGGAGAACTGCCCCCGATAGCGCAGACCGGCCAGCGTGGCGCGGTTCTCCGTCATGTCCATGCGCTGGTTCGGGAACCCCTGGAAAGGCATGTTCTGCCAGCTGAAATCGGTCTCCAGCAGGTGCATGCCGCTGCGCCAGGCCGCTGCCATCCGGTGGTTCTGCACCCGGAAGCCGCTGGAGCCCACCTCGTCACCCGGCAGCACGCGCCCCTGTTCGCGGCCGGTCTCGGCCGGCTTGAAGTCATTGCCGGCGCGGTAGTTGCGTGCCCGCGCGTAGGAGCCTTCATATTCCAGATGCAGCCGCTCCGTGGCGTAGTGCGTGCCCAGGCTCACATCCACCCCATGGCCGTTGCTGCGGTAATGGGTGCCCACGTGGCCGCCCAGCAGGGGCTTGCCGTCAGGATCGGCAAAGCTTGGCGGTGCAGACTCCACCTGGATGCTGCCACCGATGCTGTCGCCGCCCGCGCTGACGGGCGAGATGCCGGCGTAGACACGGATGCTCTCCACCTTGGCCGGGTCGATGTAGGACAGCGCCGGGTTCATATGGTTGGCACAGGCCGCCATCAGGTCCATGTCATCCACCGTCAGGCGCAGCCGCTCGTCGGCCAGACCATGAATCACCGGCAGACCCGACACGCCACCTGCCCCCTGCACGTCCACACCGGGCATGTCCTTCAGCAGGCCCGTGGTGTCCGGCGTGGTGGCACGACGGCGCGAGATCTTGCCCGAATCCGTCACGCCCGACCCAGGCAGCGACATGTTGGGGGGCTGCACCTCGAAAAGACGCAGCGCACGAACGCGCACCTGCGGCAACTGCACGGTTTCGTCCTGGGCCTGGGTCGTGTCACCCATCTGCCCGGCATCCTGCGCCCAGGCCGGCAGTGCGAGTGCACCCAGCGCCGTGGCCAGCAGCGCAGGCACCCGGGCCACGGAAAACCTGTGGCCCGCATCGCCCCTGCGTCTGGCGGCTTTCATCTTGTTCATTGTCATCGGTCGATTCCTCGTCTGTCCTTCATGGGCGGGATGCGGCATCTCTCCGGAAAGGATCGGAAAATGCCGGATCGCTCAGGAACGTTTCATCCGTCAGCGCTTTCAGGAAGGCCACAATGTCTGCGCGATCCTGCGCCGACAGGCCCCGGTCGCGAACGAGCGGACTCTTGTGCGGGTTGGCACGTCCATCACCGGCCCGCGGACCACTGGTGATATTGCGTCCACCACCGGCCATGATGGCCACCGCCTCTTCAAGCGTAGCCACCGAACCATCGTGCATGTAGGGCTCGGTCACGGCCACGTTGCGCAGGCTGGGCACCCGGAAGGCCCCCATGTCGGCCGGGTTGGCGGTGATTTCCTCGACGCCGGTGTTTTCTTTCGGGTAGTCGCCCCGACCGTTCAGGTTATAGAGTCCGATGTTGTGATACCGGACCTTCAGCGTCGTCGTCTCGACACTGACGAACTGGTCATCGAAATTCGGGGGTTGATGGCACTGCGTGCATTCGGCCTTCTCGAACAGCTGCCGGCCACGCAATTCCTGCTCCGACAGCGTGACCTTGCCCTGCAGGTAGCGGTCATAGCGGCTGTCGGCTGTGACCATCGTGCGCTCGAAGGCGCTGATGGCCTTGAAGATGTTCTCCCAGGTCAGCGGGTCGCCCTTGGCATCGGGAAACGCCTGCTGAAAGCGCACCGGATAATCCACATCCTTGGCACTGGCCAGGCGCTTCAGCACCTCCTGAACGGAACTGTCGTTCACGCCCATCTCCACGGGTTCGGTACCAAACACAGGGTTCGGGATCTGGGCCTCCAGCGACATCAGCACCGGATTGGACCACGTCTGTGTGGCATGCCAGGCCACGTTGCCCAGCCCCATGGAATTGCGGGGATGCTGCACATTGGTGATGCCACGCGGACGGTCCTTGCCGTCGGCAAAGGCACGCGCCTGTTCATGACACGAGGCACACGACATGGTGCCGTCACCCGAGAGGCGCCGCTCATGGAACAGGTAGCGCCCCAGCGCCACCTTGGCGGCATTCATGGGGTTGTTCGCCGGCACGCGGGGGGCTGGCATGTGCGAAGGAAGCTTCCATTCCCAGGCGTCAGGCGGGCTGTAGGCCGGATAGGTCCAGTCCAGCACGGTAGGCGCTGCGGCCTTCCCCTGGCTGCTACCTGCATCCGGTGTCGGGCTGCTGTCCGAAGAGCCTCCTCCACATCCCCCACAGCTCAGCAGCAGCACCAGCATGGCACCCGCTGCACATCTGGACACCTCACGCCGACATCGGCGACTGCCATGCAAGGGCAGATGGACGGGCAGAGAATTCATGAGAGACCTCCTTCAGTGACACGGGCCACCCCGCAGGCAGCCCGGACAGGGGGAAGCGAGCCCTTCGCTTCCCCTCATCCCTCATGCAGCATGCCCCCACCGGGGTGAGCATGCCCGCATGACGTTACAGCGACGCTCAGGGCGTGACGGCCTTCAGCACCTTCTGCGTCTTGCCGGCCACGGCCACACCGGTGCCGCTGCCATCGGCCTTCCAGTCCAGCGCCAGAGCATCGAAGGGCTTGGCGCAACCGGCATCGGTCGCACCGGACATGCAGCCGCCAGCACCTTCGGCCTTGCTGGCGATGTCATAGTTGAACAGCGCGCCGGCATCGAAAGCCACGACCTGGCTGGCGGGGTTGAAGCCGGCCAGCGTGACGGTGACCCGGTTGGGGGCCTTGCAGCTGGAGATCGGCGTGCCTGCGGCCGGATTGCCCACGCAGCCGGTGGAACCCAGGTGCAGGCGCACGGAACCCTCTTCGGCCTTGCCGTCCTTCACCTCGGCCGATTCCCAAGCCGAGGGATCAACGTTCTCGTTCTGGTCAAACTGGATGTTGGTGAACTTGCGGCCACCGCGCCAGTTCCAGGACATGGACGGATGCACGGCGTTCTGCAGCACGCGCGGCGTGGTTGCGTCAGCCGCATTCAGGTGGTTCAGCTCGAAGGGCACGCCCAGCGTCATTTCCACGCCGGTGTAGCTGCCTGCCGGCACCGTGCCTTCGATGGCGGCGTTGGTGGCGGCGGAACCGTCGCACTCACCCACGCCCTTCTGCTCCAGGTCGATCAGGCTGACGGTGTTCTTGCCGTCGTTGCTGGTGTAGTTGTAGTCGTTGGCCTGCTTGAGCTTGAGGGGCTCGCGGGTGCCATCGGCCTTGATCAGGCTGACGTTGGAGATGTAGAAGCGGAAGTCCTCGATCTGCACGGCACGTTGCTTCGTGCCCAGCTTCGTCGTGCTGTTGCAATCGATCTTCTCGGCGCCGTTGTAGGCGGCAAACTTGATGCTCACGTCACCCGTGGTGCCGGTCTGCCAGGCGCCACCGGTCGTGCCGGTGGTGCCCGTCGTACCGGTGGTGCCGGTCGTGCCGCTGTTGCTGGTGGCGGTGCTGTTGTTGTTGTCATCGCCGCCGCAGGCAGTCAGGCCGACGGCGCAGGCCAGCAGCAAGCCGGCGTAGACGGGGGTCTTGGCAAAGCGTTTCATGAAGAAGCTCCTTTCCTTGGAAGGATGAGAATGGATGGAAGCAATGCGAGCGAGAATGGCAACAGCCTGCGGATGATCCATTTCGCGCTTGCGAATACGGAATCCGACCAAACGACAGACAAGCGATCAGGACACGCCCGGGGCGGTGCTCATGCCCCGAAAAGGGTGCAGATGCTTCAGGCAGCCGAAGCAGGCTGCCCGGCGGGAGGCCCACGCGGGTGCGCGGGCGCGATCTGACGGGCGACGAGCGTCACCCGGACGACAGGCACCTGCACCATGGCAGGCGCCGTGACAGCGTCGAAGGCAGCCGCCGGCGTGGGCGGCGCCAGAAGATGAACCAGGACCACGCACAGCGCGCAGTGATCCAGATGCAGCCCGTCCTCATGCGACCCCTGGGAAACGGGCTTTACCGGGCCATGCACTGCCCGATGATCAGAAGGAGCGTCCGGGAGTTCGGCAGGCTGCCCGGATGCTTCGTGCGGCATGCAGTGATCCATCCATGCGGCCTGCACGGCATGCGGGTGGGACAGACCCTGGCCGGCTTCATGGGCTGCCAGTGCCCGCGACACCGTAGGCGCGAGCAGGGCCAACCCGAAGACCCACAGGGTAAGCCAGACCAGCCCACGATGACAAAAGCCGCGACGGTTCATGCCGATGATGCCGATGGAAACGGCGCGGGACGCGGGGCGCCCGGCCAGCCTGCAATACCTGAACGATGCACTGCCTGCCAAGCCATGTGACATGGCCATGCGTCAAGCCCCTTGACGCGGCATGACAGCTTTCATGAGCCTCCTTGGACGAAAGCCGGATACAACATATCAGCCTTCTGATGTGAAAGATTATATACAGCTTATGAACTTGCACCAGCCCGGCAGCCATAATGACATTCGTTTCGGGCCAGGCAACAGAAAAACACCCGAAGAATGTCACGAAAATTATGGTAATGAAAAGCGGGGCGACACCCCGTCGATATAAATGGCAGGGTAAACCCTTAGACTTCGGATCCGAAAACCCCTTGCAGGACAGGCCTGAACGCCATCCCCGGAAGAGAGGCATACAAAATAGAAGCGTCCGTTCGGACATATTCCATCACGGACGCGTAAGCCAGAAAAAGCAAGGCCCGATCCTTTTCGGAACGGGCCATCGGATTGCCTCCACGGCTGTCGATCGATTTTGCGCCTTTTAAATTGATAATGCGCAAATTAAGATATCAGGCCGTCTGACTCACCTTCGACGTCCTGGGCGATGCGTTCTCGCTCTCGATGCGGACCAGCACCTCGGCCAGTCGCTGCTCGGCCCATTCATTGCCGATCTGGCAGGTACCGGCATACTGGTGACCACCACCGCCGAAGCGCGTGCACAGGTCGCCGATGTCGATCGTCGAGGCCGTGTTGAAGATGGAGCGGCCCAGGGCAAACACCGTGTTGGCCTTCTCGCGCCCCCACATCACATGCAGCGACATCGTGCAGTTGGGGAACAGCGCATAGACCAGGAAGCGGTTGGCCGCGTAGATGATCGACTCGTTGCGCATGTCCAGCACCACCGTGCTGCCCTGCACGTGGGCGCAGCGGCGCAGCTGTTCGATGGCCTTCGATTCATGCTCGTGGTAGCAGCGCACGCGTTCGGCCACGTCCGGCAGCGCCAGGATGCGACCGATGTCCATGGAGCGGCAGGCATCGACCAGCATCATCATCAGCTGAAGGTTGGAGATGCGGAAGTCATGGAAGCGCCCCAGACCGGTACGCGGGTCGGCAAGGAACCCGAGCAGCGTCCAGTCACGCGGATGCAGCACGTCGGCCAGCGTGTACGAGGCGCTGCCTGCCTTGTCGACGGCAGCCATCAGCGCCGGCGAGAAGTGAGGGAAGCGACTCTCGCCTCCGAAGTGATCGTAGATCACGCGGGAGACCGAGGCCTCGCCCACCCCCATGACCAGGTTGCTGTAGCCCACCCTGGGCAGCACCCGCGACCCCGGCGCCTGGTAGTCGAACACCTGACCGGCCGTGGCCACGTAGGGCAGGTTCACCAGCATGTCGTCCTTGTCCACGTGCACCTTGCCGTCCTGAACATCCTTCGGATGCACGAACATGACGGCATCGACCACGCCGATGTCTCGCAGCATGGCGGCGCTGACCAGACCATCGAAGTCGGAACGGGTAATCAGGCGGTAGGGTTCGGTACGCATGGGAAAAACCTGCTTCTGCTCACGGTGCAGCAACGTGCACCACCAATTGGGCAGTATCTTCCCTCTCGGGCAGGCTGAATGCTCCTGGCCGATATGCGGCCACCCCGTCCGTACCGGCGGCCCGGCATGGTGCACCGCCACAAGCGCCAGGGCCCGCCCTCTCCGGGTTTTCACCGATAGGGCACGCTCCGTGCTGCAGAGCACCGTTAAGATTGTCCAATGCCCAAGCACGCCATCCCCCACCCCCCTTCCGCCACGCCATCCAGCATGCTGGATGGCGACAGCCTGCCTGCCACCCTGGCACGCACGATGCTGGCCGGCTTCAATCGGCACTACGGTCTGTTCCGCTACAACGCGCAGCAGGCCAAGACCTGTTTCGAGAATGCCGCCTGGCACCGGATGCGACGGCTGGCCAGCGAGCGCATCACCTTCTACGACCAGCGCGTGAACGAGGCGGTCGAGAAGCTGCGCGCCCAGTTCAACACTGACAGCCTGGCCGATGACGTCTGGGCCGAGGTGAAGCAGTACTACGTGCTGCTGCTGGCCGAGCACCAGCAACCCGAGCTGGCCGAGTCCTTTTTCAATACCGTCAGCACCCGACTGCTGCAGCGCCAGTATCTCCACAACGACTTCATCTTCGTGCGGCCGGCTGTCTCCACCGAGCACCTGGACGGCACGCCACCCTCCTTCCGGGTCTATTACCCGGAGAACAGGCCCTGGAAGGAGGTCCTGCGCCAGGTTCTCATCGACATGGGGCTGGCCTGCGGCTACCGGGACATCGAGGATGACCTGCAGAAGGTGATCGAGGCCGCCCCCACCCTGTTCGGCGAGCAGGCAACGCGGGCCATGGATTGCCAGGTGCACGTGCTGCGCTCGCTCTTCTACCGCAACAAGGGCGCCTACCTCATCGGTCGCATCGTCAATGACGGCGAGGTGCAGCCCTTCTCGCTACCGCTGCTGCGTAACGGCCATGGCCGGGTGTTCATCGACACGGTGCTGTTCGCGCCCGAGCACATCGAGGGGCTCTTCAACTTCTCAAGGGCCTACTTCATGGTGGACATGGCGGTGCCGTCAGCCTACGTGCGCTTCCTGCGATCGCTGATGCCCACCAAGCCGCAAGCCGAGCTCTACACGATGCTGGGCCTGCACAAGCAGGGTAAGACGCTCTTCTACCGCGACCTGCTTCAGCATCTGCACGAATCCACCGATCATTTCATCGTGGCCCCCGGCATCAAGGGTCTGGTGATGGGCGTGTTCACGCTGCCCTCGTTCCCGTATGTCTTCAAGTACATCAAGGACGTGCGCCGCAAGGACATCAGCCGTGAGTTCATCGAGGACCGCTACCACCTGGTGAAGAACCACGATCGTGCCGGCCGGATGGCTGACTCGTGGGAATACTCGGACGTGCCCTTCCCCAAGAGCCGGCTCTCCTCCGAGCTGCTGACCGAGCTGCAAGCCACCGCCCCCTCGCTGCTGGTCGACGAGGGCGACTGCATCGTCATCCGTCACCTGTACATCGAGCGGCGAATGACGCCACTGAATCTCTACCTGGAGCAGCAGCCCGACGAGGCTGCACGCGACTACGCCGTCTATCAGTACGGCATGGCCATCCGCGACATGGTGGCGGCCAACATCTTCCCGGGGGACATGCTCTACAAGAACTTCGGCGTCACCCGCCAGAACCGGGTGGTCTTCTACGACTACGACGAAGTGCAGTACCTCACCGACTGCAACTTCCGCAAGGTACCCGAGCCGCGCACCCCCGAGGACGAGATGGCGTCCGAGCCGTGGTATCCGGTGGCACCCAATGACGTGTTTCCGGAAGAGTTCGGCACCTTCCTGCTGGGCAACCCCCGGGTACGCAAGCCCTTCCTGAAGCACCATGCCGAGCTGCTGGATCCCGTCTGGTGGCAGAACCAGCAGGCCCGCATCCGGCAAGGCATCCTGGACGATGTCTTTCCCTATCCCCGGCGACTGCGCTTTTCCCGGGCCGACGAGGATCCCGGCCGGCCCTCATCGCCCCAGAAGCCCGGACGCTGAAGATCCGCAGGCTCCCGACACAGGAGACAAGAACACACCATGGATTCCGACCCGATCGTCATCGTATCCGCTGTCCGAACCCCCATCGGTGCCATGCTGGGCGCCCTGTCCGGACTGGAGGCCACCGACCTGGGCGCTGCTGTCATCAAGGCTGCGGTCGAGCGCGCCGGCATCGCCCCCGACCAGGTGCAGGAAGTGCTGATGGGCTGCGTGCTGCCCGCCGGCCAGGGCCAGGCACCGGCCCGGCAGGCCACGCTGAAGGCGGGGCTTCCGCCATCCACTGGTGCCACCACGCTCAACAAGGTGTGCGGCTCCGGCATGAAGGCCGTGATGCTGGCCCATGACCTGATCAAGGCTGGCAGCCAGGACGTGGTGGTGGCCGGCGGCATGGAAAGCATGTCCAACGCCCCTTACCTGGTCCCCAAGGGGCGCACCGGCTACCGCTATGGCCACGGCACGCTGCTGGACCACATGGCCTACGACGGTCTGGAAGACGCCTACAGCAGGATGCCCAATGGCGGCGGCAAGTCAATGGGCCTGTTTGCCGAAGACTGCGCCAGCAAGTATCACTTCACCCGCGAAGCGCAGGACGCCTACGCCCTGGAGTCCTCGCGCCGTGCCCGCACCGCCAATGAAGACGGCAGCTTTGCCTGGGAAACGGTGCCCGTCACCATCCCTGGCCGCAAGGGCGACGTGGTGGTGGAACGCGACGAGAGCCCGTTCAAGGTCGACCCGTCGAAGATCCCTACCCTGCGCCCGGCCTTCGTGAAGGACGGCACCGTCACCGCCGCCACCTCGTCGTCGATCTCCGACGGTGCGGCCGCACTGGTGCTGATGCGCCAGAGCGAAGCCCGAAAACGCGGCCTCAGCCCCATCGCCACTCTGGTGGCCCATGCCACCTTTTCGCGTGAGCCCGAGTGGTTCACCCTCGCGCCGGTGGGCGCCATCGGGAAGGTGCTGGCCAAAGCCGGCTGGCAGACCGCTTCTGTGGACCTCTATGAGATCAACGAAGCCTTCGCCGTGGTGACGATGGCCGCCATGAAGGAACACGGCATCCCGCACGACAAGGTCAACATCCATGGCGGTGCGGTCGCCCTGGGGCACCCCATCGGCGCCTCTGGCGCCCGCGTGCTGGTCACGCTGCTGGGCGCCCTGAAGAAGACGGGCGGCAGGCGTGGCGTTGCCTCGCTGTGCATCGGCGGCGGCGAAGCCACTGCCATCGCGGTGGAGATGGCCTGAACGCCGCCCCCCGTTTGGGGATCACGCCCGCCGGGGCCGTTCACGCCCGGGCCATCCTGGCTGCCGCCAGGCACCTGGTGGCAGCCGGATCAGATCATCCGCAACAGGATCTCGCCGACACGGTGGTCGGCCTGCTTGCCCACCACCAGGTTGGCCCGCCCCCGCGTCGGGGCGATGTTCTCGCGCAGGTTGCGCAGATTGATCTCGCGCCAGATGTCGCTGGCCACCTTCATCGCCTCGTCCTGCGACAGGTGCTGGTAATGATGGAAATAGGAGTCCGACCGGCGGAATGCCGTCTGCTGCAGCGACAGGAAACGATGCTGATACCAGCGCTCGATGTCGGCCTCGGCAGCATCCACATAGATGGAGAAGTCGAAGAAGTCGGACACCACCACGCTGGCCTGGGGCGTGCCGGCACTGCGCTCTACCCCCCAGGTCTGCAGCACGTTCAGCCCCTCGAAGATGAGGATGTCAGGCTGCTCGACCCGCTGCACCTCACCGGGCACGATGTCATAGGCCTGGTGGGAGTACACCGGCGCTTCCACCACCGGCTCACCGGCCTTCAGCGCCCCCAGGAAGGAGATCATCCGCTTGCGGTCGTAACTCTCCGGGAAGCCCTTGCGCTTCATCAGTCCGCGCGCCTGCAGCACCCGGTTGGGATGCAGGAAGCCGTCCGTGGTGACCAGTGCCACCCGGGGGTGATCGGGCCAGCGGGCCAGCAGCGCCTGCAGCACGCGCGCGAAGGTGCTCTTGCCCACCGCCACGCTGCCTGCAATGCCGATCACATAGGGGCGCGCCCCCACCGGTCGGCCCAGGAAGTCGTCGCACACGCCCGAGAGCGCCTTGGCCGAACGGAAGTGCAGGTTCAGAAGCCGCGAAAGCGGCAGGTAGATTTCCACCACCTCGGGCAACGAGACTTGGTCGTTGACGCCGCGCAGGGCGATCAGCTCGGACTCGGACAATGTCAGCGGCGTGCTGGAGCGCAGGCCAGCCCATTCCGCACGGCTGAAGCGCTGGTAGGCGGAAAAGCCATCCCCGGCCTTCCCCGGCACCACGGCATGAAATTGCGCCGCGAGCTTCTCGATGCTGTCCATGGTCACGCGATGCTCTCCTCGATCACCCTGTCTGGCCCGTCCCTGGGTATCGGCCCCAGGGAGCAGCAGCCTGCCGGCAACGGCCCGGGTGATTTCACTCGGCCCGAACGGGCGCCCTGTCGACTGTCTGCACAAAACGACACCTGCCGGCAACAGCCCCCTTGTTACCGACGCCCCGACCTACCCGAAACATCAGGGTTGGGCCCCAACGATCCGGGCCGGCCTGCTGGCGACCAGGCGGAGGGCCAACCTTCGGCAAGATGCTGATGATACTGGGCCGATGGCCATGAAACAGGCCCTGAAATGCCCATTCGGGTATCTCCCGGGCCGTTTTTGGCCACGATGCCCGCCATTTTAGTAATTATTATCGACAGTGATGCGATTCAACGACACGTGTAAATCGAATCTACATTTCCTTGCACAATAGCCGGTAAGGCGTCGACGCAGGCCTGCAGCCCACGTGGCACCTGTCGCCAGACAAGGAGACTGACGACTCATTCACAAATGGATACGAGTTTGAATCAAAAGTTACGGCCATAGATCACATTGAGCCGATCATTCTGATGGAATGGCGCCCCGGGTCCACGCTAGAGTAACAGCCTGGCCGTCGTTTTCCGTATGCGTGGCCGGCCCTTCGACCGGCAGCGGCCCCAGGCACCCCACCAGACCGGCACAGGTTTTCTGTAACACAACCGCCCTTTTCGCCATGACCACGATACGTTCCCTGTCAGCCCTGGTACTGGCCAGCTTCCTGGCCGCCTGCGCCAACATGAGTTCCCTGCCGCCGGCACCCGACAAGGCGCCCAAGCACAACTACGTCTACCAGATCGGCCCCGGTGACGAGCTGGACCTGAAGGTCTGGCGCAACCCCGACCTGTCGGTGAAGGTCCCGGTGCGCCCCGACGGCAAGATCACCGCGCCGCTGATCAAGGACATCGTGGCCGTGGGCAAGACGCCCCAGGTGCTGGGCCGCGAGATCGAGGACAAGCTGGCCACCTACATCCGCGACCCCAGCGTGTCGGTGGTCGTGACCAAGATCGTGGGTGACCCGCTGTCGGTGGTCCGGGTCATCGGCCAGGCGCAGAGCCCTGGCGCCGTGCCCTATCAGAACGGCACCACGCTGCTGGACGTGATGACCAAGGCCAACGGCCTCACCCGCAAGGCGGCCGGCAACCAGGCCATCCTGATCCGCGCCATCGAGAACAACAAGCAGTACCGTGTCCGGCTGGAAGACCTGCTCAAGCGCGGCGACCCCAGCGCCAACGTCGAGATCGCCCCGGGCGACTCGATCATGATCCCGGAAAGCCTGCTGTAACGTCCGGCTGGCCGCCGGGCAGCCCCCGCATGGCGCCCGGCCGCCCCGAACGCGCATACTGCCCGACGCGACGAAGCATCTTCTGCACAGAATTCCATGCTTGACCTCCTGAAGTCCTACAAAACCTACCTGTCCGGCCTGTGGAAGTATCGGGTCTCAGGTCTGGTGGCCATGCTCATCACCGGCGTGCTTGGCATCATCATCACCGTGGTGCTGCCCGGCAACTACGAGGCCACGGCACGTGCCTATGTCGACACCAAGTCGATCCTGCAGCCGCTCATGCAGGGCATGACCGTGCAGCCCGACATGCAGGGCCAGATCCAGATGATGGCCCGCACGCTGGTCAGCCGCCCCAACCTGGAAGCCATCGTCCAGGCCACCGGCATGGACCACGATGTGCAGACCCAGAAGGGGCGCGAGGCGCTGATGCAGACGCTGGAGAAGAGCATCCAGTTCAAGCCGGCGGGCGGTACCAACTTCTACAGCATCGAGTACCGCAATCAGTCCCGGGAAACGGCACTGAAGGTGGTGACGATGCTGCTGGACCTGTTCGTCAAGTCCACCCGCACGGGCAAGACGGCCGACACGCAGCAAGCGGTGCAGTTCATCGACCAGGAGATCGCCAAGGCCCGGGACCTGCTGCTGCAGACCGAGACCGCGCTCAAGGAATTCAAGATCAAGCACATCGAGGTGATGCCCAACCTCGCGCAGGACTATGTGGCCCGCTCGGCCGACATCCAGCGTGAACTGCAGACGGCCCGCCTCGAATATCGTCAGGCCGTCAACTCGCGCACCGCCATCCGCACCCGCCTGGAGGCCGTTCCCGAGTACGTGCCGGTGGGCGGTGGCCAGGCCGACGGTGGCGGCAGCGAGACCGAGCGCCGCCTGGAATCGGCCCGCAAGCGCCTGGACGACCTGCTCACCCGCTACACCGACGCACACCCGGACGTGATCAACACCCGTCACTCCATCCGCGAGCTGGAAGTCCAGCTGCAGAAGGAAGCCCTGCGGCCGGTGGACTCGCGCCCGGGTCGGGGCAAGATCCCCAACCGGCTGTACCAGGAGATGTCCATCGCCATGGCCGAGGCTGACGCCAAGGTCGCCTCACTGGCCGCCCGTGTGGCCGAGGCCGAGGCGCAGGCCAAGCGAGCCCGCGAGATTGCGCTGGCCATCCCGAAGGTCGAGGCCGAGTACATCCAGCTCAACCGCGACTACGACTCCAACAAGCAGAACTACGAGAAGCTGCTGCAGCGCCGTGATGCCGCCCGCCTGGCCGGCAGCATCGAGGAAAACACCGGCACGCGCGAGTTCCGCGTGGTCGATCCCCCGCGCGTGAGCCCGCGCCCGGTCTCGCCCAACCGGCCGCTGCTGCTGGGCATCTTCTTCGTGGTGTCGCTGGTGCTGGGCCTGGCCGTGGCACTGGTGCGCGAGCTGGCCAACCCGGCCTTCTACGAGCCCAACGCCCTGAAGGCCGCCACCAAGGTGCCGCTCTTTGGTGCCATCACCCGCTATCGTGATGAAGCCGCCCAGAAGCTGGCCCGCAAGCAATCGTTCCGCTTCACCGCCACCCTCGTCGGCTACACGCTGGTGTTCGTGGTGCTGATCCTCATCTACGTGATTGATGCAGGCCAATCCAGCGAAGCAGCACCGGCACCCACCGCACAACACACCCAGCAGAAGGTGATGTCATGAACAAGCGACTCGTTCAGCGGGCGATGCAGAAGCTGGTGGACCAGAATCCGTCCCGGCCGCTGCACCAGCACACCACCATCACGCCCACCACCACCATCACCCCCAGCACGACCACGCCGCGGACCCTGAGTCAGGGCAGCGCCACGCTGATGGCTTCCTCGGCCGAGGCCGAGGAGGCGATGGCCGCCGGCATCCGGGCCGACATCGCCCGTGCCGAAGCGCTGCGGCAGGCCCGCGAGCGCGGCGAGCAGGTCAACGGCCGGCTGGACACGGCAGCGGGTGGTGCCAGGATCGACACCCAGGCTTCGGCCGGCGCCTCCTTCCCGGCCGCACAGGGCCAGGGCTCGGCAGACCGGCAGGACGGCGCGGCCAACAGCGCGTCCTCCGCGAGCGAAGCACACGGCAGCAATGCCCATTCCGCGACCGGACACATCCCCTCGTCCGGCCGCGCCGTCATCCAGCTGGATTTCGATTACCTGAAGGGACGTGGCTTTCTGGTACCGGACGACAAGACCTCCAAGATTCACCAGGAGTTCCGTCTGGTGAAGCGGCGCCTGCTGGACAACGCCTTTGGCCGCCTGCGCCCCGTGGTGGGCAACGGCCGGCTGATCATGGTCACCAGCTCGCTGCCCAGCGAGGGCAAGACCTTCTCGGCCATCAACCTGGCCATCAGCATCGCCATCGGGGGTGAACACCCGGTGCTGCTGATCGATGCCGACATCGCACGTCCCAGCGTCTCCAACACGCTGCAGCTGGACATCCCCGACGAAGTCGGCCTGACCGATTACCTGGAAGACCCCACAATCCCCATCAGCGAGCTGCTGCACGAGACCTCCGTGCCCGGGCTGTCGCTGATGACGGCCGGCCACCTGAATCATCGTCCGGTGGATCTGCTGGCCTCGAACAACATGGCGCAGCTGGTCGAGCGGCTCAAGACCATGCTGCCGCACCATGTGATCATCTTCGATACGCCCCCGCTGCTGCCCGTCACCGAGACCCGCTCGCTGTCGGCCCTGGTGGGGCAGGTGATGCTGGTGGTCGCTGCCGGCGAGACGCCGCGCAGTGCCGTCAACGAGTCGTTGCTTCAGCTTGAGAATTGCGAGGCTGTCGGCCTGCTGTTCAACAAGGCCCCCGTACAGCCCAAAGCACCCGCTTACTACGGATACTGAGCATGTACAAATCATTTTTCGGATTGAAGTCCAAGCCGTTCCGACTGAATCCGCACCTGCGCTTCCTCTTCAACAGCGAGGCCATCCAGCGCGCAGTCAACACCCTGAAGTACGGGCTGTATCAGCGTGAGGGGCTGGTGCTGCTGACCGGCGCCCCGGGCTGCGGCAAGACCATGCTGGTGCAGAACGTCAGCCGCCGCCTGCCCGACGCCGGCATCCAGGTCTTCACCATCGCCACGCCCCGTGCCAACGGCCATTCGCTGCTGCTGCAGATCTTTGCCGCCCTGGGGCTGGACGTGCCGGCCGACGCCGACACGGCGCAGCTGCTGCGCACGCTGCAGAAATACCTGCTGGGTGAAGTCCAGGCCAACCGCCGGCTGCTGCTGGTCATCGACGAAGCCCACAACCTCGAGGACGATGCGCTAGAGGTGGTGCGGCTGCTCTCGGACATGCAGCTCAACGGCAACCTGCTGCTGCAGATCTTCCTGGTGGCGCAGCCCGTGCTGCGCGCACGCCTGGCCACGCCCCGTCTGGATGCCCTGCGCCAGCGCTTCCTCGTCACCGATCACATCGACGGCCTGACGCCCGAGGAAGTGCCCCAGTACATCCAGAAACGGATGCAGCAGGCCGGCTGGCAGGGTGACACCCCGTTCGACGCCGAAGCGATCGAGCGCATCCAGCAGGCCACCGACGGCAACCCCCGCCAGGTGAACATCCTGTGCGAGCGGCTGCTGACGCAGGCCTACGTGGAAGAGAAGACGCGCGTGACCCTGACCGACGTGGACAACACGCTGCAGGACATGGAAGACGAATGGCGCACCTCGGTCACCGTGGCCGACAACCCCAGCGCCTCGAAATCCGCCCGGCTGCAGGACATGGAACGCCGGATGGCCTCGCTGGACGCCTCGCTGGATCAAATCTCGCAGGTGACCAACACCATTCTGGTACGACTGGACGGACTGCGGCAGGGATGACGATGGACATGGGGTGCCGGCCATGCTGAGCCGGCTGGCTGCCCACTTTTCGCGCTACTCGCTTGCCAGCCTGCTCGTCACGCTGGCAAGCATCGTCTCGTTTCCGTTTCTCACGCGCATCTTCCCGGTCGCCGACTACGGGATGATGAGCCTGATCGGCGTGCTGGTGACCGCCACCGCCGCCGTGGGCAAGCTGGGCCTGCAACAGGCAGCGCTGCGCTTCTACAGCGAGGTGCGCGCCGGCCAGTCCGCCTGGACGCTGCCGCAGTACGAGGCCACCGTCTACGTGGGGCTGGCGGGCTTCGGCACGCTGGCTGCCCTCCTCTGGAGCCTGGGCATCACCGTGCTGCCCGACTCCCTCTTCACCTCCGGTCCCCAGGGTCGCAACCTGCTGTACCTGGTGGCACCGCTGGCGCTGCTGCAGTGCCTGTCCAGCGCCGTGGTCAACCAGCTGCGCGCCCGCGAGCTGAGCGGCGTGCTGTCCCTGTATTCGGTCCTCCAGCGCTACCTGGGTCTGGCCCTGATGCTGGTGACGCTGCTCTACGTTTCCACCACGCTGTGGGGCTTCTACGGCGCGCAGATCGTGGCCGAGACACTGTGCCTGGTGGTGCTGGCACGCTGGTTCTTCCGGCGCGAGCCCTGGTCGGTCCGCGATTTCTCCGCCCCCTTCCTGAAGACGCTGCTGCGCTTCAGCCTGCCGCTGGTGGCCATGGAGCTGTCGTCGGTGATGCTGAGCCTGGGCGACCGGGTGCTGATCCAGCGCATGCTGGGCTCGGCCTGGCTGGGCGTCTATTCGGCACCTTACAACCTGTGCGACTACATCGGTGCCGTGCTGGTGACGGCGTTCACCGGCGCCGTCACCCCGATGGTGCTGCGGCTCTGGGCCGACGAGGGCGAAGCCGTCACCCAGCACTTCCTGCAGCGGGTCTTTCACCTGTACCTGCTGTTTGCCATCCCGATGGTGGCAGGCGTCTCCGCCGTGGCCGAACCCCTGCTGCTGCTGGTGGCTTCCGAGAAATACCGCGCCGGCGCAGCCATCATCCCCTGGGTGATTGGTGGCGTGGCCCTGCAGGGACTGTTCCCGGTGGCATCGGCCGGGCTGCAGATCCAGAAACGCTCGGGCCGCATCCTGCTGGCCATCCTGTCGGCTGCCGGCCTGAACGTGCTGCTGAACCTGCTGCTGATCCCGTCGCTGGGCATCGAGGGCGCGGCCATTGCCACCCTGCTGGCCTACGGGCTGATGACGGCCCTGGCCGCCTGGATGGGGCGCGGCACCGTGCCGGTACGGCCTGAATACCGGCGCATCGTCGTGTTCGTGGCCATGGCGGCGCTGATGTACGGGGTGCTGATGCAGATCCAGTTCCCGCAGCAGCTCACCACGTTGCTGGTTCGCATGGTGGCCGGCGCAGCCATCTACGCCGTGGGCACCGTGCTGCTCGATGGCGAGACCCGCGCGCTGGCACAGCAGGCGCTGGGCCGTTTCGGTCTGTTCAGGGGCAAGGCATGAAAGCAGTCACCGTATTGATGTACCACGCCATCGTCGATGGCGAGATGGAAGGGGCTGATTCCCACTACAGTGTGCCGCCCGCCACCTTTGCCCGACAGCTGCAACTGATCCGCTCACATGGTCGGCGCATCTGCAGCGTGCACCAGCTGCTGTACGAAGGACTGCCAGCCAGCGGCGAGCCTTGGCCTGTATGCCTGACCTTCGATGACGGCCACCTGACCAATGCAGCGGCGGCCGAGGCCATCGCCCGTGAAGAGGGCCGGGCGGAATTCTTCGTGAATCCGTCCATGGTGGGCAAGCCGGGCTTTCTGGACTGGCCGGCACTGCGCGAAATGGCGGCCATGGGCATGGCGATCCAGTCGCACGGCATGAACCATCGCTATCTGGATCAGCTCTCGCCGGCAGAAGTGCGCGCCGAACTGGCCGACTCGAAGGCGGCCATCGAGGATGCCATCGGCAGCCCCGTCACGGTCTACGCGCCCGCCGGCGGCCGCATGCCCGAGAACTTCCTGTCACTGGCCGGCAGCCTGGGCTACCACGCCGTCTGCTCGTCACGGGTGGGCGTCTGGCGTGCGCTCGACGGTTTGCCACTGTCACCACCGGCGCCCGTGGCTTCGGCCCGGACAACGCATGTTGCATCCGACATGTCTGGCACGACTGGCCCGGCCGACATCCAGGCCACTGCCCCCCTCTCCGGCGCATCGCATCCCGGGAATGTTGCGGATTCGCCGAACGGAATCGGGGGAAATCACAACAGTGTGTCGAATTCTGCTGCAATGACGAATGGACCTGCGCTGGAGCTGCCGCGGCTGGCCATGCTGCGCGGTACCAGCGAGGCCCGTTTTCTGGCCTGGATCACGCAGCAGCCGCTGGAAATGCTGAAGCAGCAGACACGCTATCGCGTACTACGGCTCTCCAAGCAACTGCTGGGCAATGGCGGACACGAAAAGCTTCGCGCCCTGCTGCTGCGCAGCCCCAGGACGGAACCCGGCAAAAACGACTGACGGAATCCCGATGAACACCTTCTGGTTGCTGGCCTACATCACCGCTGCAGGGTGGGTGGTGTACACGTATGCAGGCTATCCGTGGCTGCTGCACCGGCAACTGAAGAAGCTGCGACCCGATCAGACGGCAAGCAGCCCGAACGCCTCGGCGCAACCCGAGATCGCCGTGGTCATCGTGGCCCGCAACGCTGCCCACCTGATCGGGCCGAAGATCCGGAGCTGCCTGCAGAGCCACTATCCGGCCGACCGGATCCGCGTGCTGCTGGCCATCGACGGTGACGACGAGGACACGGCACGTGCTGCCGAGGCCCTGCAGGATCCGCGCGTGACGGTACTGCGCCATGCCCAGCATCGCGGCAAGGCGGCCTGCCTGAACGATGCCATCGCGCAATGCACGCAGGAGATCCTGATCCTCACCGACGCCCGCCAACGCCTGGATCCGGATGCCATCGCCCATCTCGTGGAATCGCTGCAGCGTGATCCCGCCCTGGCCGCCGTCAGCGGCGAGCTGCGTTTCGAGGTGCCCGAAGGGGACTTCGTCGGTCAGGGGCTGGACGCCTACTGGCGCTACGAGAAATGGCTGCGCCGCACCGAAGGCCAGGTGGCTTCCACCATCGGCATGACGGGTGCCCTCTACGCGCTGCGTCGTGCGGCCTTCCGTCCCATTCCGCCCGAGACCATCCTAGACGATGTGCTGATCCCGATGCAGGCGGTGCTGGACGGATACCGCGCCAGCTTCGATACCCGCGCCATCGCCTACGACCTGCCGTCGACCTCGATGCAGCAGGAAAAGCGCCGCAAGATCCGCACGCTGGCCGGCAACTTCCAGCTCATCCAGCTGTGCCCGGCACTCATTGATCCGCGCCGCAACCCGGCCTTCCTGGGGTTCTTCTCGCACAAGGTCTGCCGGCTGCTCACGCCGGTGGCACTGCTGGTGATGCTGCTGGCCAGCGCGGTGCTGGCCCCGGTATCACTCTTTTTCTGCGCCAGCCTGGTGGGGGCCCTGCTGATCATCGGCCTGTCGCTGCTGGCCCGCTGGGTGCCTGGTACCCGTCGCTGGCTGCCGGTGCGACTGTCCAACACCTTCATCGAGATGCACCTGTTCATCGTGTACGGTTTTCTCGAGTTCCTGCGAAACCGCAACCTGCATCGCTGGGGAGGCTGATCCGATGAGCCCGCAATCGTCACCCTCCACAGGAAACCATCCGGCACCCGGCGCGGTACCGCAACCGTCCGACGCCCCGGAACGGCAGCCTGCGCACGACAAGGACAAACCCGTGCAGTCCCCCCTGCGGGTCCTGTACCTGGTCTCGCTCTTCCCCTGCTGGTCCGAGACCTTCATCGTGCGCGAGATCCATGCGCTGGCACGCCAGGGCGTGGACATCCGCATCGTGTCGCTCAAGCCGCACAGCGAACCAATGGTGCAGCCCGATGCGAAGGTGTTGCTGGACCGGGTGATCTACCCGCCCAGCAGCCTGGCCGGCAGCCTGCGCGCTGCACTGCCCCAGGTGCTGAAGCATCCGCTGAAAAGCATGGCCGAGCTGTGGCCACTGGTTCGCAGTCTCTGGCGCCGGCCGGCCGAACTGGCCAAATCCGTCATCAGCTGGTGGCGCACGCTGGCCGTCATGGCCGAGGTGCAGCGCTTTGCCCCGCAGCACCTGCACGCGCACTGGGCCACCTACCCCAGCACGGCCGCCCGCATCCTGGCTGGCCGCATCGGCCGCCCCTGGAGCTTCACCGGTCATGCGCACGACATCTTCGTGCATGACCAGGACCTGTCCGGCAAGCTGGCGCAGGCCGACTTCAGCGTCACCATTTCCGAATACAACCGCCGGCAGCTCTCGGCCCGTCTGCCGAACGGACTGCACAACCGGCTGGCCGTCATCCACTGTGGCGTGCTTCCGGCCGACCTGCCTTTCACGGCAGAAGGCCGTGAGCCGGCCTACATCGTCGGCGTGGGACGGCTGGACCCGATCAAGGGCTTCATCCATCTGGTGAAGGCCTGCGCGCTGCTTCAGGAACGCGGCATCGATTTCCGTTGTGACATCATCGGCGACGGCCCCCTGCGCGACGAGCTGCAGCAGGCGATCAACCAGGCCGGGCTGTCGGAGCGGGTGCGACTGACCGGCGCCCTGCCCCAGCAGGATGTTCGCCAGCGAATCAATCGTGCCACGATGTTCGTGCTGCCCTCGGTCTTGCTGGCTGACGGCAATGCCGATGGCATTCCGGTGGCGCTGATGGAAGCCATGGCCTGCGGAGCCACCGCCATCTCCACACGGGTCTCGGGCATCCCCGAACTGATCCACCATGAAGAGAACGGCCTGCTGGTGACGCCTGGCCAGGCCACGGAACTGGCTGATGCCATGGCCAGACTGCTGGCCGATGCGCCGCTGCGCACCCGCCTGGCGCAAGCCGCCCGCAAAACCATCATTCACGACTTCGATGCCGACATCGAGGCCGCCAAGCTGCTGGGTCGCATCCAGGCCGTTCAGCCCGACACTGGCCGCTGGCAGGGCGGGAAGCCCGCATCGTCGCCCCTGCGCGTGATGCTGATGACCGACGAAATGGAAGTGGGTGGCAGCCAGCGGCAGATCGTGCAGCTGGCGATGGGCCTGAAGGAGCGCGGCATCGAATGCGTGGTGCTGTATTTCATCAAGCCCTCGTTCCTGGTGGACCGACTGCACGCGGCCGGCATCCAGACCCTGCGCGTGGACAAGCGTCGGCGTGTGGACCCCGAGTTCGTCTGGAAGCTGCGGCAGGCCATCCGGCAGTGGGCACCGAACGTTCTGCACTGCTATTCGTTCACGGCTGAACTGTGGGGCGCCATTGCCACCCGCCTGTTGCCGGCTTCCGAGCGGCCCACGCTCATCACCTCGGTGCGCGGCACCTATGAGTGGTACAGCGCCAATCAATGGCGGATGAAGCACTGGGCCAGCCAGCGCTCGCAGGGCATCATCTCCAATTCCCGTGAAGGGGCCGAATACGCAGCACGCCAGATGGGACTGCCGATGTCACGCTTTTCCATCGTCCACAATGGCGTGGAAGTGCCGGAGCCCCCCGCTGACGCCGTGGCGGCCCTTCGGAAGGAATACACCGCGCCCCCCCCGGACGGGCAGGCAGACGCGCCCTTCGAGACCCTGCTGCTCTTCGTCGGCCGCCTGGTGGAGCACAAGAACCTGCCACGGCTGCTGGATGCCTTCGCCCGCGTAGCCGCGGAACGGCCGCATGTGCGGCTGCTGCTGGTAGGTGGCGGCCCGCTGCACGACACGCTGGCAGCACGCATCCGCGAACTGAAACTGGACGAGCGTGCCCTGCTGCTGGGCGAACGCTCGGACGTGGCCGCCCTGATGAAGGCCGCCGACATGCTGGTCGCCCCGTCGCTGCGCGAGGGCATGTCCAACGTGATCCTGGAAGCGATGGCGCTGGGCCTGCCGGTCCTGGCCACCCGGGTGGGCGGCACGCCAGAAGTCATTGAGGACGGCCGGCATGGGGTGCTGGTCGATCCCACCGACACCCAGGCCCTGGCCCATGCCATGCTGCAACTGATCGATGATCCCGTCCGGCGTCAGGCCATTGGCCAGGCCGGTCGGCAGAAGGTTCTTGAACAATACAGTCCCCCCGCCATGGTCAGCGCCATGCTCAAGGAGTATTCGCGTGTCAGTCAACGGTAATTTCCTGCTGGTCATCCAGCCGCCGGCCGACAATCAGCAGCCGGATCATCCGATACCTGCCCTGCCTACCGTCACCGCTGGCTGGCCTGGTCCCGAGAACTCGCGTGCAGCCCACCGCCTGCAGGGCACAATGCCCGACGGCCATCGCTTCGACCTGCAATGGCAGGGCGCCGGGTGGCAATACATCGGCAACGAGCAGGTGGGGGCTATGGGCATGTCCAACGGCCCGCATGGCGATGACCTGAGTGCGGTTCTGCACGCCTGGATGCAGGACCGCAAGACCCCGGTGGAACGATGCCTGGGCCGCTTCGTGCTGGTGTGCTGGGACGTGCCCCGGGGTCTGGTGACCATCGTCACCGACGCTTTCAAGACCTGGCCGGTCTGCTATGCCCATGAGCAGGACCGTCTGGCCTGCGCCAGCGACATGCGGCTGCTGGTGGCCACCCGGCTCTTCGACAACAAGCTGTCCGACGAGGCGCTCTACCACTACCTGAACTTCTACTACGTGCCGGCACACAGCGCCATCTACCGGGCCGTGCGCAAGCTCTCGGGCGGCCAGCGACTGCGCTGGGAAGGCGGGCGCTTGCAGCAGGACAACTGGTGGCACCTGCGCTACCCCGAAGACCACGATCCGGGGCGCGAGCTGGCTGCCATCGAGCTGCGTGAACGGATCATCGAGACGGTGCGCAGCTATCGTCCGGGCGACGAGCAGCACTGGGGGGCATTCCTCAGCGGCGGCACCGACAGCTCCAGCATCTGCGGCATCCTGGCCGCGGCGGCAGCTCCCAAAAAGGTATCGAGCTTCTCCATCGGCTTCACCGAGGAAGGCTACGACGAGCTGGGCTTTGCCAACATCGCCAGCAAGGCCTTCGGACTGGATTCCCACCAGCGCCGGGTCAGTGAACAGGAGGCGGCCGAAGCGCTGCCGATGCTCATCCGCGCCTTCGACGAGCCCTTCGGCAACGCCTCGGCCATTCCCACCTACTACTGCGCCCGCATGGCGGCCGATGCCGGCAAGGACCTGCTGGTGGCCGGCGACGGCGGCGACGAGATCTTCGGCGGCAATGAGCGGTACCTGAAGGACCGCATCTTCAGCCTGTACTACGGGCTGCCTTCACCGCTGCGCGGCCTGGGCTCGCTGCTGGCCAACAGCCTGAAGAACACCGACCAGCGCTGGGCCAACCGCATCCGCAACTTCATCGAGCGCGGCAGCATCCCCAACCCGGACCGCTTCTACACCGATGACTCGTTCGCCTCGGACCACTATGAGGAGCTGCTGACGGCCGACTTCCGTTCCAAGGTGGCGCGTGATGCGTCGCTGGACCTGCAGCGCGCCGTCTGGCGGTCGCTGACCGCGCCCAGCGAGCTGCACCGGCTGATGCACCTGGACCTGACGATGGCGATTGCCGACAACGACATCATCAAGGTGACGGGCGCCTGCCGCAGCGCCGGCGTGTCGGTCCGCTTCCCGTACCTGGACCGCCATCTTGTCGAATACACGGCACATTTACCAGCGCATTACAAACTGCACGGAACGCAAAAACGTGCGCTCTTCAAACAGGCGATGATGTCGGTCTTGCCGGAAGAGATCCGCCGCAAGAAGAAACAGGGCTTTGGACTGCCTGTCAGTCTGTGGATGCGTGGCAACGGACAGTTCCGGCAACTCCTCAACGACACGCTCGAATCCCCGAACGCACGGCTGCACGACTTCGTCCGCATGGACACGGTGCGCGGCCTGCTGGAGCGCCACCAGCGTGGCGCGTGGGATCACGCCAGCGAGCTGTACCAGCTGCTGGTCCTCGAACTCTGGCTGCAGCGCCATGCCCATGACACGCAAAGCTGAACCCACCAGGCGGGTCTTCATGGTCCTGGACAGCGTCTATCCGTCCCCGGGCGGGGGCGGCGCCGAATCTCAAGTCGGCACGCTGACGGGCTGGCTGGCCGAACAGGGCGTACCCAGCACCATCGTGGTGCCGATGGTGCCCTGGGGGCCCCAGGTCGCCCATGAACAGCATGGTCTGGTGGAAATCATCCGGCTGCGCTACCCGCGCCTGCCCCTGGTGGGCGGCCTGGTGCTGCAGGCCCGGCTGATGCTGCTGCTGCGTCGTCGCCGTCGAGAGATCAAGGCCATCCACTGCCACATTGCCCAGAACATGGCTGTTGCCAGCGCCATCATCAACCAGAGACTCCGCAAGCCGCTGATCGTCAAGCTCACCGGCATGACCGAGCTCAATGGTGGCATCCTGGATCCCAACCCGTCGCTGTCGATGCGCATCAAGCGCACCATTCTCAAGCGGACGATGATCCAGGCCATCAGCCACACGCTGGGCAACCGGCTGCTGGACGTGGGCTTCTCGCCCGCCCAGGTCTACCGCATTCCCAACGCCGTCGACCTCGACCGCTTCGATCCCCAGCAGCCCCACATGCAGGCGCTGCGCGCCCAGGGCCGCCCCGACTGCGACCTCGTGGTGCTGTACGTGGGCCGACTGGAAGCGGTGAAGGGGCTGGATGTACTGATGGACGCCTGGATGGCCGCCTTCACGCCCGAACAGAATGTCCGGTTGCTGCTGGTGGGCAGCGGGTCGCTTGAGCAAACGCTGAAGCAGAAAGTAAGCACTCACGGACGTGAAGAGCAGATCCGCTTCCTGGGCCGCAGCGACAACGTGGCCGAGCAGCTGGCCTGCGCAGACCTGGGCGTGCTCACCTCCTATACCGAGGGGCTGTCCAACACGCTGCTGGAATCGATGGCGTCAGGCCTGCCGATGATCGGCTCCCGGGTCAGCGGCAACGAGGACTTCATCCAGCCCAATGTCACCGGGTGGCTGTTCCCGGCCGGCGACCGGGAAGCGCTTGCCCGATGCCTGCGCCAGGCCTACCGTCTGGGCCGCCCCGGACTGACCGAAATGGGTCGCGCCGCCCGGGCCTTCGTGCAGGCCAACGCCTCCATTCCCACGGTGGGCAACCAGCTGCGCACCATCTATGAAGGCGACGCCTGGACGCTCACCGCCCTGAGCGAGCTTGAGCCGCATTCCTTTCCTCACGACTCGATGCACTGAACCATGTGTGGCATAGCCGGACTGATCTCCCTTGATGGCCGGGCCCTGCCCGGTCCGCAGACGCTGGACGCGATGTGCAGGACCATCGTGCATCGCGGCCCCGATGACCAGGGTACCTTCCACACCGACTGGGCGGCCATCGGCATGCGCCGGCTGTCCATCATCGACGTGGCGGGCGGCCATCAGCCGGTCACCAGCGCCGGCGGCCGCATCCAGCTGGTCTTCAACGGCGAGATCTACAACTTCCGCGAGCTGCGCCAGACGCTGGAAGCACGCGGCTACGTGTTCCAGAGCCACTCCGACTCCGAGTGCATCGCCCACGCCTATGCCGAGTACGGCACCGACTGCTTCGCGATGCTGCGCGGCATGTTCGCCATCGCCATCGTCGACCAGGACAGGCGGCGGCTGGTACTGGCGCGCGACCGCATCGGCAAGAAGCCGCTCTACCTGGGCGAGCTGTCGCCGGGCGTGCTGGGCTTCGGCTCCGAGCTGAAGACGCTGCTGGCCGTCCCCGGCTGGCAGCCGCGCATTTCCATGGACGCGGTGCAGGACTTCTTCAGCCTGGGCTACATCCCGGCGCCCGACACCATCTTCGAGGGCATCGGCAAGCTGCCGCCCGGCCACTGGATGAGCATCGAGCCCGGCCAGGACGGTGGCGCCCCCAACATCGTCCAGACCCGCTACAGCCACGTGGACTTCCTGCCCAAGTGGACCGACGACGAGGACACGCTGCAGGAGCGGCTCTTTGCCGAGCTGGATGATGCCGTGCGCGTGCGACTGGTCTCGGACGTGCCCTTCGGCGCCTTCCTGAGCGGCGGGCTGGATTCCAGCGTGGTCTGCGCACTGATGACCCGCCACCTCTCCCAGCCGCTCAAGACCTTCTCCATCGGCTTTGACGAGGCCGGCTTCGACGAGCTGCCCGATGCGCGGCGCGTGGCCCAGCACCTGGGTACCGAGCACCACGAGATGGTGGTGCGCCCCGACGCGGCCAATCTGCTGGAGACGCTGGTCCATCACTTCGATGAGCCCTTTGGCGACTCGTCGGCCATTCCCACCTTCCTGGTGTCGCAGCTGGCGGCTCGCCACGTGAAGATGGTGCTCTCGGGCGATGGCGGCGACGAGCTGTTTGCCGGCTATTCACGCTATCGGCGCTATGCCACGCTGCAGCGCATCCGCCGCGCCACGCTGGGCATGGCTCCCGGACTGGCCAAACTGGGTGGCGCGCTGCTGCCCGGCGCGCGCGGCCGGCGTCTTTCGGGCATCGGGCAACGCCTGGGCCTGCCCTGGCCCGACGACTATCTGGCACTGGTGGCGCTGGCCAACCCGGCCGACCTGCGTCTGCTCTTTGGCGAACGTGCACACGCCGACCCGTTCGGCAGCGTCCGGCAACGGTTCGTCAGGTCCGACATCGATTCCCACGCGGAGCAGATATTGTCCGGTGACATGGGCACGTACCTCGTCGACGACATCCTGGTCAAGGTGGATCGCACCACCATGGCCAACTCGCTCGAGGCCCGTGCGCCCCTGCTCGACCAGAACCTGATCGCCTTTGCCGCCCGCCTGCCCTTCGACCTGAAGCTGCGCGGCGAGCAGGGCAAGTATCTGTTCCGGAAGGTCGCCGCCCGGCTGCTGCCGGCCGAGGTGCTGACCAAGCGCAAACAGGGCTTTGCCATCCCGCTGGCCACGTGGTTCCGCAACGACCTCCGGCCCATGCTGCTCGACACCATCAGCAGCCGCGCCTTCAAGGAGCGCGGCATCTTCGACCAGGCGGGTATCCAGCGCCTGGTGGACGAGCATCAGCAGGGCCTGCAGGACCGGGGCGAACTGCTGTGGATGGTGATGGTTCTGGAGACCTGGATGCGAACGCTCCCGGATCAGACCTCTCCTTCGCCGATGCACTGATGCTGGATATCGGAAAGCAAATCATCAAGCAGATCGTCTCGCCCCTGGCCGACCGGGCCGGCGTGTACGACCACAAGGTGGAGAGCCTGCTGGGCTCCACCAACCGGCTGCTGGTGCTGATGTATCACCGCGTCATCGATGATCTGGCTTCCGATCCCTTTGCGCTGGGCATGTGCGTGCGCCAGAAGTATTTCGAGGAGCAGCTGGCCTGGCTGGCGGCCAATACCCAGGTGCTGCCGCTGAACGTGGCCGTGCAACGCCTGCTCGACAACGAGCCGCTGCCGCCCCATGCCGTGGCCATCACCTTCGATGACGGGCTTCTGGACAACCTGACCTGCGCCGCCCCGCTGCTGGAGAAATACCGGCTGCCCGCCACCTTCTACATCATCACCGGCGGGCTGGAAGAAGGTACCCCCATGTGGTGGGACCAGGCCATTGCCATGCTGGCCACGACCAATGCCCAGAGTCTGGACCCGCGCGCCGTGGGCCTGCCCGAACTGCCGCACGAGCTGTCGCTGCATCGGCATGCCCGGCGGGCCAGCTGCATCACCATCCTGAACGCGCTGTGGGAGCGCAACCCCACCGCCATCGCCCAGTGCCTGGAGCAGATGCGCAAGGTGCTGCGTCCCGGCCCCATCCCGCCTGCCCTGCGTGCGCCCCGCATGAATGTCCAGCAGGTCCAGGAGATGGCCCGGCGCGGCTTTCAGATCGGTGCACACACCAGCCGCCACATCGACCCGAAGCTCTTCAACCGCGAACAGCTGCGTGCCGACCTGCTGGCCTCGCGCCGCCAGCTGCAGGACATCTGCCAGCAGCCCGTCGACAGCTTCGCCTATCCCGGTGGCCGGTCTTCGGTCTGGATGCCTGACCTTCTCGATACACTCGGCTTTCACCACGCGGTCGACACCCGGCGTGGCATCAACCAGGCGCCGGCTGCCCGCTTTGCCATCGCACGGGTCGGCATGCCCGACACCCCGGTCGGCGACTTCAAGCGGGCGATCCGCAACCTGACCATCATCGACGCGACGCATTGAAGAAGCAAACCCAGTACCTCAACATCCTGCTGGCAGCCATGATCGTGTGGGTGCCCAACCAGCTGCACCTGCCGGCCGACCTCGGCGTGAAGGGGCTCAACAGCATCAACCTGCTGTTCCTGGCCCTCATCTACTACGTCCACCAGCGCAACAAGAAGCTGCCCCCTTCCGAAGCCACGCCTCTCAAGGGCGTCTTCATCGCGTACTTCTGCATGCTCATCTGGGGCTTCCTGGCCGGCCAGCTCTCCGACCGGTCGCTGATGATGGAAGACCTCACGGCCATGAAGAACTCCATCTTCTTCATGTGCCTGTACTTCGTCTTCTTCCATGGCGCGCGTGACGAGACCAGCGTTCGCCACCTCTTCTACGTCGTGCTGTTCGTGGCGGCCGTGGCCGGCATAGAAGCCATCCGCGAAGGCATCGACTACGGCTTTGGCGTCTACGGTGAGACCAAGCGCGCGGCCGGCCCCTTCGGGTCCAACTACAAGGCTTCCAACCTGGCAGCCGTCTTCTTCTCGATGTTCATGCCGGTGTTTGCCGCCGTGGCCCTCTACCAGAAGGGGCGGCCCACCGTTCGCATGGGCGCCATTGCCGGCGTCGTCATCCTGCTGCTGGGCATCTTCTGCACCTACTCGCGCCAGGCCTACCTGATCGTGGCCGCCATGCTGCTGCTGATGACCCTGAAGCGCAACGTGGTGCTGGGCATCCTCATTCTCGTGGCCGTCGTCAACTACCAGGCCTGGGTGCCGGAAGGCGTCGTCACCCGTCTGGCCATGACCGAACAGACCTCGGAAGAGACCGGCGAGGAGCAGCTCGATGAAAGTACCGAGAGCCGCTTCATCCTCTGGGCGGGCGCAGGCCGACTGCTGATGTCGCGCCCCTGGGGTATCGGACTGAACCACTTCAAGCGCGAGATCGGCTCCGAAGAGCCGTCGCTGGCTGGTCTGGACGCCCACAACTTCCTGGTGCTGATCACCACCGAGGCCGGCCCGTTCGGCGGCATCATGACCCTGATCCTGTATGCGTCCCTGAGCACCCTGGCGTGGCGCTTCTGGAAACTGGCCCGAACGCCCGACCAGCAGGCGATGGCGGCCGGCTTTGCCGGCGCCACCATCGCCGTCATGCTGGGCAACCTGTATGGCAGCCGCCTGCTGGATGGTGCCGTCACCGGCAACTACTGGATCCTGGCCGGCCTGTCGGCCCGTTACTGGCTGCTCCTGAAGAACGGCACCCGTGACGAGACCGGCGCCCTGATCGATACGACCCAGGCCTCGACAACCCCCGACGGCAAGGGCCCGGATGACAAGCCCCGCCCCCCCATCCAGGGGCCGGCCACCCGCCCGGATCGCCCCTCCCCGCGTGACGCTGACGGCCGTCTGATCCGCCCTGCGGGCTGAACCGGCCTCAGCCTTCGGGCTGAGCCAACCCAGCCTTCCGATCCCCTCCGTGCCCGCCAGCCCCTCATCGGGCGCAGAACCGGGCGCGGACACAGGCCGCAACTCCGGCTGTCCATCCCCCCTTCCGGGCGGCCGTTCACTCCTCCCACCCCTCCCCGCCCATCGGCAGCCGACCACCTTTGGTCGGCTCGCTTTTTCGTCGAAAACGTAGGCTTCTTCGACGATTCTGGCCACATAAATCGCCATCTTCCAGGCCACATTCCCCCGGTCGAAAGGCAGCGCCCACCCGTCTGCCGGCGTTTCCCAGACGCAACGCCAGTCTCTAGAGTTCGTGTGACTTTTTTCAGACACCGGTGCCCACCGGCGTCCGACCGGCAGGGGCCCTGACCTGTCACCGGCCGGTTCGCCGTGCAAGGCCCACCTCACGACGAACCGCTGGATCATGACCCCTGAACACCTGGCCCCTCTGACGCCTACCCACCCGGAGACTGCGCAGCGCATTGCCCGCCGCTCCGCCCCCTCCTTCACCACCCTCACGGCCCTGTTCCTGAGCGCCAGCCTGCTGGCTGCCTGTGGCGGCGGCGGTGGCGATGCCGAAGCCGCCTCTCAACCTGGTTCGGGCACCCCGGCCAGCGCCCTGGCCGACGCCAACCCCCTGTCGCTGGATCAGGGTACCCCGGCCCCCTTCTCGCTGCCGGAAGACGACATCTGGTTCCTGGATGAAGCCGCCTTCAACCCCGAAGGCCAGTCCGCCACCGACACCAAGGAAGGCGTCACCACCAAGGCCTCCGCCACGCAGCCCGTCATTGTGCGTGCCCCGGCCTTCGGCCCGGCCGGCCAGACCGTGCGCGTGGGCACGCCCATCACCCGCGTGACCGGCGTCTATCGCAACGGCGTCGCGGTTGCCGGCTTCCGCAGCCGCGATGGCCGTGACATCCCCGAAGGCCGCCAGGCCAGCTACACCCCCACCACCGCCGACATCGGCAAGCGCCTGGTCTACCGCGAGCGCGTGATCAACCAGCGCACCGGCGAATACATCTTCGCCTACAGCAGCCCCGTCACCGTCGTGGCTGCCGACACCCCGTCAACGGACAACCGCGCGAGCAAGCCTGTCTCGCTGCGCGCCCCGCTGATCGCCGGTGGCAACACCCGCATCCGCGCCGGACGCCCGGTCAGCGCCATCGCCGGCGTCTACCAGAACGGTCAGATCAGCAGCCGCCAGTGGCTGCGTGACGGCCAGCCCATCGCCGGCGCCACGGCCGAGACCTACACCCCCACCCGGGCCGACGTAGGCAAGAAGCTGGGCTACGTCGAGACCGTGCGCACCCCGGCCGGCAGCAACCCGGTCCAGGTCCAGGCCGGCACCGTCTCCGTGGTGGCCGACAACTACCCGTCCATCCACACCATGCCCCGGACCTCGGTCGCCTCCCAGACCGCCGAAGTGGGCCAGATGGTCCGTGGCACCTCGGGCGTCTACCAGTGGGGCCGGGTGCGCCAGGCCTTCTGGATGGTGGACAACACGCTGACCGCCAAGGGTGACAGCTACACCGTCACCGCTGCCGATCTGGGCAAGACGCTGGCCTACACCGAAGAGATCGAGGGTGACAGCGGCGACGTCGTCTGGCTGTCTGCTCCGGCCATCAAGGTGGTCGCCGCCAAGCCTGCCGCCTCCGCATCCAATCCTGGTGCATCGTCCCAGCCCGCGGCCCCGGTCGCCACACCCGTCGCCGGCGGCAACGGTTCTGCCACGCCGGGCCTGAACCTGGGCAGCAACGGCCAGAACACGCCCGCCACGCCCGCCACGCCCGGCGCCCGTCCGGCCAGCAACGCCAGCATTGCCGCCAACGACGTGTGCCGCGACATCCTGCTGCGCAATAACCCGCTGCAGCGCGGCCAGGAAAGCGCTCGCGTGCCGGACCGCCAGATTCCCGCCACCGGCGTGGCCGTGCAGGAACCCACCTACGGCACCTGCCAGGTTCGCCTGACCCACAACGGCCAGAAAGTCGGCGACGAGAAGAGCCATCGCAGCGACTACTCGCGCCGCCAGGCCTTCAACGCCGACAACAGCCGCATCCTGATGTACGCCTCCAACGGCTACTGGCACCTGTACGACGGCCACACCGGCAAGTACCTGAAACAGCTTCAGGGCCCGGCGGGCGATGCCGAACCGCAATGGCACCCCACCAATCCCGACGTGCTGTACTACGTGCCCAACAACGGCTGGGGCATGACCATCACCGAGCTGAACGTCGCCAGCGACCAGCGCCGCGTGGTGGGTGACCTGGGTGCACGCCTGAAGAGCTTCTGGCCCACAGCCGCCACCGCCTGGACCAAGTCCGAAGGTGCCCCCTCGGCCGACGGCCGCTACTGGTGCCTGATGGTGGACAACAACCAGTGGCAGGGCGTGGGCGTCGTCACCTGGGACATGAAGGAAGACCGGATCCTGGGTCGCATGAACCTGCCCGCCCGCCCCGACCACGTCAGCATGAGCCCCTCGGGCCAGTACTGCGTCGTCTCGTGGGCACACAACCGGGAACTGGGCACCCGTGCCTACACCCGTGACTTCACCACCCCGCACGCCGCCTCCGCCGCCCGCCAGCCCTACGTGAAGCTGCACGAGCAGTCCGAACACTCGGACCTGGCGCTGAACAAGCAGGGTGAAGACGTCTACGTGGCCATCGACTACCAGGCCGACCGGGGCGATGTCTTCATGGTGAACCTGAAGACTGGCAAGCGCACCTCGCTCTTCCCGACCTACCTGTCCGGCACCGCCACGGCCATCCACTTCTCCGGCAAGGCCTACGGCAAGCCCGGCTGGGCACTGGTCTCCACCTACGGTGAATACCACGCCAGCAACCAGGCCAGCAGCCTGCGCAACACCGCCATGCAGCAGTGGATGCACCGCAAGATCTTTGCGGTGAGCCTGGAAGAGAACCCGCAGATCCGCCCGCTGGCCCACGCCGACAGCGACTCGAAATCCAGCTGGGGCTCCGACGCCTACTGGGCTGAACCGCAGGCCACCGTCAACAGCGACTTCACCCGCGTGCTCTTCAACTCCACGCTCAACAGCAGCCGCATCCAGGACGTGGAAACCTACATGCTGGCACTGCCGAAGGGGGCCCTCGACAAATAAACCTGCTGTCCACATGATCTGAGCAACCGGCGAGGGCCGCAGCGCGGTCCCGCCACCCAACCCGGGCAGGCCAGAGCGCCTGCCCGATTCATTTCCAGCCTTCTTCAGCGCAAATACCGCCTCCCTGCGACTTTCCGCACTGCCACACCCCGCCAACAGAACGACCATCGGCCCGGCCTTTCCTGCAGAAACCGTCCGATGAAGAACGCCGACCGGCCCACCTCGTCCATCACCGTCCACGCCCGCACCGCGCTGTGCACTGCCCAGGACCACACCCCGGGAACGCCCCTTCGCACACCACGTCGCACGCCCCGGCAGACAGGTGCCACGCGCGCCGCCCAGCTGGCCATGGCCAGCCTGCTGGGCCTGGGCCTTGTCGCCTGCGGCGGACAGGCCGCATCCGGCCATGATCCGCATGCAGGAACGCCCCCATCGGCCACCGACACGCGCCGGCCAGAAGCCCCGAACATTTCCGGCAATACACCCACCACACCCGACACGACAGGCCGCACGCCTGCGCCAACCGCGCCAACGCCCCCCGGCAAAACCCCGGACAAGGCCAGCCTCAACCCGACAGCACTCTGCGCGGCAGAACTGGCCGTCATGTCACCCCTGCCTGCCGGTACCGAACGCCTTCCGCTGCCCGACAATGCCCGCCCGCCCTTCCTGAGCAGCACGCGGGACCCCGTCCATGGAAGCTGCATCGTGCGCGTGACCGACAACGCCGCGCACCCCGAGGCGCCTGCCCTGCGCAACGACTATTCCCGCCGGCAGGCCTTCAACGCCAATGACACGCGCTTTCTGCTGGACGCCAGTGACGGCCACTGGCACCTGCACGATGCCACCACCGGCCGCTTCATCCGGGTGCTGAACAACCTGAATGGCGCCACCGACCGCCTGGCAGGTGATGCCGAGCCGCAATGGCATCCCACCGATCCGGACCTGCTGTATTTCCTGCCGCGCGACGGCATCGGCATGCAGATCTACCTGCTTGATCTCAAGACGAACCAGGTCAGCGTCGTGGCCGACATGGGCCCGCAGATCCAGCAGCACTGGCCCGATGCCAGCGTCGCATCCACGCGCTCCGAAGGTTCACCCTCGGCCGATGGGCGCTACTGGTGCTTCATGGCCCGTGCCGTGGTGGACAACGGCAGCTGGCCCATGCGTGGCGTCTTCACCTGGGACCTGCAGGAACAGCGCATCGTCGGCACCCTGAACCAGGACGGCACGCCCGACCACGTGAGCATGAGCCCCAGCGGCAAGTACTGCGTGGTCTCGCACACCACCGCCACCGGCCCGGGCACCCGTGCCTATCGACGCGACTTCCAGGCGCCCTACGGCACCAGCACACCTGATGCCTGGCTGCAACTGCACACCACATCCGAACACTCCGACATCGCTCTCGACCCCCAGGGACGTGATGTCTACGTCTCGGTGGACTACCAGAGCAACGGGGGCGACGTGTTCATGCTGAATCTGGAAACCGGTCAGCGCACGCCCCTGTTCTCCACCTATCCGGGCCGCACCGCAACCGCCCTGCACATTTCCGGCAAGGCGTACAACAGACCCGGCTGGGTGCTGGTCTCCACCTATGCCGAGCACCCGGCCGACGACAGCAGCGTGCAGGGCCTGCACGATGAACGCCGGCAATGGCTGCACCGCAAGATGTTCGCCGTCAGCCTGACCGAAAACCCGGACATCCGCTCCATCGCTTACATCAACAGCGATGCATTCAAGTACGAAGCCGAACCACAGGCCACCGTCAATCGCAACTTCACCCGCATGCTGTTCAATTCCACCTGGAACGGCAGCAGCATGGCCGACCAGGAAGTGTTCCTGACGGCCATCACCGCCCAGGCCCTGGGCTCCCGTTGAGCCCCCGCCCAACCTTGCTCCATCACCATCCGGAGAGCAGAACCGGAAGCCACCTCCCCCATCGTCCCCCCGGCAGTCCGGACGGGCCACACCGGGTGACGCGCGGACGTGGCTTTCCAGCGACACGGTGCTAACCTTTTCTGCGATATAACACCGCCTTTTCCAGGCACTGTTCATCGCCATGAAAATTGCGCCGTTCGCCCTTCGACATACTGCCGTTGCCCCTACCCCCGGCATGCCCCGCCTTTTCTCGGCGGGTGCCTTGCTGATGACGCTTTGCCTGACCGCCTGTGGTGGCGGCGGTGGCGGATCGGCCGCCGGCCATGATCTGCTGGCCGACAACGCACAGACGTCCCAATCCGGCAACGCCGCCAACAACGGCACGGGCGCCACGGGCACCAGCAGTGGCAACGCCAGCAACAATGCCAGCAACCCGGCAGGTAGCGCCGGCGGGGTCAGCACGCCACAGCCCCTGAACGGTCAGCCCCCTCTGGGCGAGAACAGCGCATCGGTGCGTCCCCAGACGCCTGCCAACAATCCCGGCAGCACGTCTTCACAGCCGTCGCCTGGAAGCAACGGGTCGAATGCCGGCAGCGCGGGGGCTTCCAGTGGTGCCAGCACGAGTGGAACCCCTGGCCAGTCCGGCAGCACGAACAACGCCGGAAACGCAGGTAACGCCAACAACGCCAGCAGCTCGGGAACCCCGGGTAATGGCGGCACCCATGCCGCCCAGCCCCCCGTGAACAACGAACCGCCCGCCGTCAAACCCGACAATGGCGCAGCCGGCGGTGGAACGACGGGTGGCGCAACCGTCACGCCAGGCACCGGCGGAAATGTCGCGGCGCCCCCGGTTCAGCCGGCTCCTCAACCGAATCCGACCGATTCGCCGGCCAACGGCAAGGCAGGAACAGGTACGAATGCGGATTCCGGCAACCATGCAACGCCACCGAATCAACAGGGTGCTGCCCCGGTCATTCCGTACACGCCTCCCACCCCTGTCGGAAGCCAGGAAACCAGCCCGCTTTGCGCTCCCATTCTGGCCAAAGCCCAGCCGCTGACGGCCGGCACCGCCGTGGGAGAGATGCCCGCCACACCGCGACCCGCGACCGGCGTGGCCACCGAAGATCCCACCTGGCACAGCTGTGTGGTTCGACTGACCAATCATGCCGAGACGCAACCGGCACACCCGGTCTTCACTCCGCACGCGGCCCAACAGGCCTTCAACGCCGACGACAGCGCCGTGCTGCTGCGCACCGACCATGGCGAATGGCACATCTTCGATCCGAAGAGCGGAAAGGCCATCCGGAAACTCGGCGGGATTGCCGGTGATGCCGAGCCACAATGGGATCCGAAGAACCCGAACGTTCTGTACTACCTGAACGTCGATGGCAAGGACATGAAGATCTTCCGTCTGACCGTCGATCTTTCACCGAACGGCACGGACAAGGCCGAACTTCTGGCCGACATGGGCACGCAGATCCACCAGCACTGGCCCACGGCCACCCATGCCCGCACCCGCGGCGGCACGCCGTCGGATGACGGCCGCACCTGGTGCTTTACAGCCGAACGAAATGAAGGCGCCAGCTGGAATACGCTGGGCCTGTTCACCTGGGACCTGCAGACCGGAAAGATCATCGGCACGCAAAGCCTTCCGCCCGGTGCACCCGAATACATCACCACCAGCCCCAGCGGCAGCCACTGTGTGGCTCAGTTCCCCTATCCCACGGGCGTGCTCGCCTACAAGCGTGACTTCTCGGCTCCGTACAGTGCACAGGTTTCCGGCAACAGTCTGAAGCTTCTGAACCAGCCCTACATGAAGTACGGCGACGTGGCCCGCAACGCTCAGGGGCAGGACATGTATGTGGGCTTTGACGTGTTCAGCGACCCACACCAGCTGTTCATGACGAACCTGGCCACCGGCGAGAAGACCCCGCTGCTGACCACCAGCTTCGGTGCCAACACCGACACCGGCGTTCAGGTCTCGGGACGTGCCCTGCAACGGCCTGGCTGGATTCTGGTCTCGGGATTCGGGGAACGCAAGGACGGCGTCAACAACCTGGCGGCCAATGACCCCAACCGCAAGTGGTTCCACCGCAAGATGTTCGCTCTCAGCCTGGAGAACCCGCCCAAGGTGCTGTCCATTGCCAACCTGCACCATCTGTGGGACGGCAGCAAGAATGAAACCTGGCCGCGTCCGCACGGCACCGTCAACCGCAGCTTCACCCGGATGCTGTTCAACTCCAACTGGGACAGCGTGAACCTGCGTGACCTCGACACCTATCTGGTGGAGATCCGGCCGGACGCGGTGCCTGCGCTGCACACGCCGAAGCCCTGATTCAGGCGCGGCCGCGCAGGCGGTAGTACCAGACGCCAATCAGTTCGTGCAGCATGGCGCGTGCATTCCAGGGCGCGCCATTGTTGGGAAACCAGGCGGCCCAGGTGGGTGATGCCAGCTGCCGATAGTCACTGCGCACCGGGATCGGGTCCAGTCCGGCCTGGTGCGCCACCGCCAGCGAACGTTGCATGTGCAGCGCACTCGTCACCAGAATCACGGCCTGACGGCTGTCGTCCTGGCCACCTTCTTCACGGATGAGCCTGGCCGCCCCGGAAATGTCCTGGAACGTCGTCCAGCTGCTGCGCACCGTGCGGATGGCCTCGGGTGGAACCCCCAGTCCAATCGCCAGGCGCCGCATGTCGGCGGCCAGCGAATACTCCGGCTGCTCACCCAGCCCCCCCATCAGCACCAGCAACCCACCGGTACGCCGCCAGGTCTCGATGCCGGCACGCAGCCGCATGTAGCCGCCCTGGTCCAGCCGCGCCTGCGGTCCATTGGGAGCCGCAGCCCCACTGGAAGGCACGATCACGCCACGCACACGCGGTGGCTTCGCCGAAGCAGTTCCCGTTGTGGGCTCACCGGCCCCATGCCCATTCAGGCCCGCTTTCATCAGGCCCGCACCGGCAGCCTGCAATGACGGATCTGCTTGTCCGCCCTCTGCGAGCGCCTTCCTGCCGGCCTTGCCCTCACGCACGGTCAGCACCGCCTGCGCATTCAGGGCATCCGCGCCGGAATCCGGCGGAAAGCCCAGCGCGTCCAGCTGCTCTGCCACCGTCTGCGGTGTCCCTTCCAGCGCCTTCACGCCGATATTGATGATGGCCGGCGTGGAAGTCAGCACAAAGGCCACCACCACCACCGCCGCCACACTGCGGCGCAGACGCCGCTGCCGCGGCAGGATCCGTCGCCACAGGCTGAACACCAGCATTACCGCCACCAGCGTCACCGGCATCGGCAACAGCCACTCCGAGGCATCCCCTGCAAACAACATCGACGGCTTTCTCCCGCGCATCCCGCGCCTTCAGTCAGGGATCCTCCAAACCCTGGAGAATCCCAAAGCCGTCGAACATACCACCAACGGAAACTCCGCCGACGAAACGCCACTTTTTTCTATACGTTTTACATCCTGTCGCGTCATGCCAGCCGCTTGGCCAGCCACTGGCGCACATGGCGCGTGTAGACGCGCTGTCCATGCAGCGTCGTCATCGTATGGTCGATGTCCGGCAGGAAGACACACTGCACATCCCGTGCAATGGCCTTGCGGTCCTCGGCCGACAGGGGCGCCGCGCGCATCACGTCATCGAACTGGCTGGCATGGTTGTAGCGCTGCAGCACACTGCCGGTGAACACCAGGTAGCAGGGGCAGCCCCGCCGTGCGCGCTCGGCCAGCCCCTCGCCGAAATCCGTCACCGTCAGCACGGGCAACCCGTAGTCCACCGGTGTCTCGGGCTGGCCACCGCCCGCACGCAGGCGTGCCAGCCGCCCCAACACGGCATTCTTCAATACCGGCCAGGTCAGCGTGCGAAGACGCAGCAGATAACGCAGCATCCGGGTGCGACGATTGCCGAAACTGTAGCCGTCGACCATCACCAGACCGGCCACCCGCTCATCATCCAGCGCATACTGGTAGCCATACTCAGCGCCCGAACAGATGCCGATGATGACAAAGCGCGACAGGCCCGTTCTCTGTGCCAGCAGATCAAGCGCGGCCCGGATGTCGCGCCGCACCTGCGCCAGCATGCCGTCGGTCCCGCCCGCACGGCCACTGTCGCCCAGCCCCGTCAGGTCCAGCCGCAACGACGGCACGCCGTCCTGGGCCAGCGCCCTGCCAAGCTTCACATGGATGCGGTGCGGCCCGATGCGGTGAATCACCCCCGCATTCACGAACAGCACGCCGACCGCTGCAGAAGGCCCTGTGGGCTGCACCAGCGTGCCCACCAGATGCCCTTCGGCCCCCAGCTGCACCAGGCTTTCCCGGTACGCATCCGCCCCGCGCGTGGCGGCATGACTTGCTTCAGGCATGAAAGACCTCCTCCGACAGCCAGGGCAACAGACGTTTCAGGGCCGCATCCGGCACTAGCGGCGTGTTCAGCGCCTCTTCCGATGTCCAGTCGAAATCCACATCCACCGGCACGAGCGTGAGCGACGCCGGCCGCTTCGCCTCGGGCCAGGGCAGCGCGCCGTTGGCCTGCAGGGCCGCCAGATGCGCCACCGGCACCGTCTGCCAGTCCTGGGTATCCAGCGCCCGGATATGACGCACCAGCCGCGGCGACAGCGCAAATCCCATGGCCTCGGACAGATCGGCCTCGTTCTTTTGCCGACGCAGTTGCGCATCCGGCACCGTGGGCAGACTGAAGGCACGGCGCAACGCCGCCCGATGGTCCTCCCACAACACATCCAGATAGCCCTGTCCCTGCACCACCGGATCCCAGCCAATCAGCCGATCAGGGGGCGGCCCTTCGGTGAGCAGCGCCAACCGCGCATCGTGCCCACCGACAAAACGTGCCGCAGCCTGCCAGCCCACGGCGAACCCCAGACGGATGCCCAGCCAGCCGATCGCATCGACCCCGGAACGCCGACGCAACGCCTGGTGCGCCGCCAGCGCATCCAGCTGCCAGCCCTTCATCTCGCCATCCAGATCGTCACCTGACGAATCGCCGCAACCATGAAAATCGAAGCGCAACACATGCACGCCCAGCCTGGCCAGTCGGTCGGCCAGCACCCGAAGCAGCCGATGCGCCCGCACGGCCTCCTGGCCCAGCGGATTGAGGATCAGCACCCCGCGCCCACGATCCGCGCCCGTGGGCGGGTGATACAGCGCAGCCAGCCGGCGGCCACTGCCAGCCGGAATGTCCATGGTTTCCATCGCCAGCCCTACCCTTGCAGATTCAACAAGCCAATACCCACCGCACCATTCCAATAAAAAAAGCGCCGAACCGCCTCATCCGGACGGGCCACCTTGGCCACTCCATCCGGTGATGCGAGATTCAGCGCTCCCTGGTCCCGAAAGACCGCCCTCGGGAAAGCATCGCCTATACGGCCAGCTCCCCGCGGGTTTTGCCCCAAGGCCCGACAGCTATCTGTCCCGATGGCTGTCAGGCCACTGTGGCGAGTCGGCCGGGCTGTACCGCCCGGCCCGCAGTCCTGCTTACAGGCGCCAGACTGCCTTGCCAGCCTTCTCGATCTCGGCCGGATCCCAGGCGCTCTTCACGTCGATGAAGACGCCCTTGTCGACCAGCTTGTCGAGCAGCGCCGGCAGGCCCTGCTCCTGGTATGCCTTGTGCGAGACGGCAGCCACGATGGCGTTGGCCTTGGGCAGCTTGTCCCAGTCCACCAGGTTCACGCCGTACTCTTCGTGAGCCTCTTCCTTGTCGGCGATCGGATCGTGGATCACCACGTTGATGCCGTAGGCTTCCAGCTCGCGCACCACGTCGATGACCTTGGAGTTGCGCAGATCGGGCACATCCTCCTTGAAGGTCAGGCCCAGCACGATCACCGTCTGGCCAGCGGTATGCAGGCCCTGACGAGCCAGCATCTTCACCGTCTGCTCGGCAATGAACTGACCCATGCCGTCGTTGATGCGGCGGCCGGCCAGGATCACCTCGGGGTGGTAGCCCACCATCTGCGCCTTGTGCGTGAGGTAGTACGGATCCACGCCGATGCAGTGGCCACCCACCAGACCCGGACGGAACGGCAGGAAGTTCCACTTGGAGCCAGCGGCCTTCAGCACTTCCAGCGTGTCGATGCCCAGGCGCTCGAAGACGATGGCCAGCTCGTTCATCAGCGCGATGTTCAGGTCGCGCTGGGTGTTCTCGATCACCTTGGCAGCCTCGGCCACCTTGATGCTGCTGGCACGATGCACGCCGGCCGTGATGACGGTTTCGTACAGCTTGGCCAGTTTCTCCAGCGTCTCGGGGTTGTCACCCGAAACCACCTTGACGATCGTGGGCAGGCGGTGCTGCTTGTCACCCGGGTTGATCCGCTCGGGCGAGTAGCCGACGTTGAAGTCCTGCTTCCACTTCATGCCGGAGTGCTTCTCCAGCACGGGGATGCACACCTCTTCGGTGGCACCCGGGTAGACGGTCGACTCATAGACCACCGTCGCGCCACGCTTCATGTTGGCACCGACGATCTCGCTGGCCGAGACCAGCGGCGTGAAATCGGGCAGGCGTGCCGAATCGATGGGAGTGGGCACGGCCACGACGATCACATCGGCCTGACCCAGCTGCTTCGGATCGTCCGTGATCTTCAGCTTCTTGGCCAGATCGAAATCACCGCGTTCGACCTCGCCAGTCACGTCGTTATGCTGTTGCAGACGGGCAACCTTTGCTTTCGACACGTCGAAACCGATCGTATCGAAGTGTTTTCCAAACTCGATGGCCAGGGGCAGGCCAACGTATCCCAAACCAACTACTGCAACCGTTGTCATATTTTCTTCCAAACTGTGAAGTCAACGAGCACCTTTCTTACGAAGAACCACCTGAATGGTCTCGATAAGCACCATGAAATCGAGAAACAGCGAGTGATTCTTGACGTAAAAAAGATCGTATTCCAGCTTTTCCATGGCCTCTTCTACTGAAGCGCCATAATCCATCCGCACCTGTGCCCAGCCAGTGATGCCTGGCTTCACGTAATGCCGAATATCGTAAAATGGTACCTGTTGATTCAGTTTCTCGACAAAATAAGGCCTCTCCGGCCGTGGGCCTACGAAGCTCATCTCGCCGCGCAGCACGTTGATCAGCTGCGGCAATTCGTCGATGCGGGTGGCCCGTATGAAGCGCCCCACCCGCGTGATGCGATCGTCACCGATGCTGGCCCAGCGCGGACCATCCTTCTCGGCATCCTGCACCATCGAGCGGAATTTCAGGATGTCGAATGACTGCCCCGGCGCGCAGACCCGCTCCTGCCGGAAGAATATCGGCCTTCCGGTCTCCAGCAGGATCACCACCGCCGTCACCAGCATCACCGGTGCGGCCACCAGCAGCAGCGCCGAAGCCACCGCCACGTCGAACAGGCGCTTGATGATGGCCCGGGTAGGTCCCTGGGTGAAGCCGTCACCATACACCAGCCAGCCGGTACGCAGGTATTGCAGGCGGATCAGCCCCAGCTCCTGCTCGTAGAAGTTCAGCAGGTCCAGCACCTGGATGCCGGCCAGCCGGCAGGCCAGCAGCTGATCCAGCGGGATGTGACCACCGCGCCGCTCATGGGCCGCCACCACGATGTGGGTGGCCTTGTGCTGACGGGCCACCGCCAGCAGCGACTCGCCCTTCAGGTCCACCGGCACCTGGGCCACCAGGTGGGCCGCATGCTGATGCACGCTGTCGGCCAGCGTGGCCAGCACCATGTCGGCCTCGTCCCCCTCGCCCATCACCAGCACGCGGCGCCCACGCCGCTGCAGGAAGCCCAGCCGAAATGCCAGGTAGCGCACCACCAGGATGCCCACCAGTCCCAGCACCGAGGCAATGGCGAACACGCCGCGCCCCACTTCCGATTCAGGGAAGACATAGAAGAGCGCCAGCTGGCCCAGCAGCGTCACCAGGTACGCCGCGAACACCTTCTGCACCACCAGCCGGAAGGGCTCGTCCTGCTGACGGCTGTACAGGCCGAAGGCCGTCATCGTCAGCATCATCAGTGCGGCAAACACCAGGCCACGCAGCGTGGAGAAGACCAGGCCGTCCTCGTTCAGCAACCGGATCTGGTAGCCGAGCACCATCGCGGCCACCAGCACCAGGGCATCGATGACCGGCAGGACCGCAAAACGAACTCGGAGGTAATGGATGAATGCGCGCATGTACCGAAGCGTGGCCGGCAGCTCCCGGAGGTGCCACCAGCCCCGATGAAACCATCAACGGGCCAGCAGGATATCAGGCACGGTCGCCGCCGTGCTGGGAATACGCTGCTCGCCCCAAGGAGGCCGCCGGGCGGCGCCAGGTGAGATACACCGGCACCAGCATGTAGGCCACGCCCAGCGCCAGTAGGGCCAGCGTCAGGAAGTAGCCCGAGGTATTCAGCTTGCACAGGCCGATGCCTGCCAGACCCAGTGCGGCCTGGATGGACAGCAGCGCGGCCGGCGAATAGTGGGCATGGCAGACCGCCTGCACCAGATGGCGCAGCCCTGCCGAACCCGGCTGCTGCAGCCAGCGCTGTGCCGCCATACGGCCCGCCAGACGCCCCACCGACTCACGAACGAACTCGAAGACCGGCACGGCCACCAGCCACAGCAGCGCCGTGGTGCCGCCACGGACCTCGGCCGTGATGGAGCCCAGCCGCAGCGCGCCCCAGGAGATCATGAAACCCAGCGCCAGCAGCCCGCCCGTGCCCAGGGCGACGCCGGGGCGGGTACGCCACGGCATGCTGGACAGGTACACCAGGCAGCCCAGCAGCGCACCGATCACGGGCAGCGCCACGATGGCGAACTCGGCGTACAGCGAATAGCGCGAGCCGCCATCGGCATTGGCCGCACCGAAGAACATCAAGAGCAGAAGCTGCACCAGCACCATGCCGGCCGGCAGCGACGGCGTGGCCGAAGGCAACCGGTCCAAGGCGGCCGTGGCAATCGGCAGCAGCAGGCTGACAGCGGCCAGCATCATGAAGCCCACCGACCAGGTGACCCGGTCGTGCTCCAGATACGTGAACAGGAAGACGCCGGCCACCAGCGTGCCCACGACCTCGAAGATGCGCCGGACCGTGGCACCGCCGGCACCGGCCAGCCGTGCGTCCAGCGCGAGCCCGGCCAGCACCAAGGCCGCCGCGCCGAAGATCAGCCCCCGGTCGGATGCCGGCCAGGGATCGGAATAGAAGGCAGCCACCGCCACGCCCAGGGCCATGGCCACCGCACCGGCCGAACGCACGGTGGGCCGGTCACGGAGCATGTCACGCAGCAGCGGCACGGCGCCCGCTGCCGCGACAAAGGCAATCAGCAAGGAGGCGAAGGCAGAAGTTGGCATGGCTCGGATGACCCTGGCAAGACACTGACCGTCAGCTTATCGCACCGGCCGAAAAAGACGTGAGAAGTATGACCGGGAGGATGTCAGATGGCCGCAACGATTTGAAACTTTTCGAGCAATTTAGAATAGCCGTAGGGGCATTGATGACCCTTTTGCCTCACCTCGCTTATCTTTGTACAGCCATGTTCCCGCCGGCCCCTTGCGCGCACGCGCGCACGCGCCGCAGGTACCCTTTCCGCAAAACCCAGAATAAATCCCAGAACCCCCATGGACGTTTCCTCCCTGATCGCCGGGCGCAAGGCGCGCTGGCTCGTGACCGGCGCCGCAGGCTTCATCGGCTCTCACCTGGCCGAATCGCTGGCACTGGCCGGCCAGTCGGTGATCGCCATCGACGACTTCTCGACCGGCAAGCAGGCCAACATTGATGCCATCATGGCCTCCACCCGAGCCGCAGGACAGAACGGCCTGCAGTTCGAGGAAGGAACCATCTGCGACCGCGCCTTCTGCAACCGTGTCGTCGAGGGCGTGGACTACGTGCTGCACCAGGCCGCCCTGGGCTCCGTGCCCCGCTCGATGAAGACCCCGCTGGTCTCGTTCCAGGCCAACGTCTCCGGCTTCATGGAGATCATCGACGCCGCCCGCCAGGCCGAGGTGAAGTCCTTCGTCTACGCCTCCTCCAGCTCGGTCTACGGCGACCATCCCGCCCTGCCCAAGGTGGAAAGCGTCACCGGCAACGTGCTCTCGCCCTACGCCGCCACCAAGGCTGCCGACGAACTGTTCGCGGGCACCTACGCGCGCTGCTACGGCATGCGCGTGGCCGGCATGCGCTATTTCAACGTCTTCGGTGCCCGTCAGGACGCCAACGGCGCCTATGCTGCCGTCATCCCGCGCTGGATCGCCACCCTGCTGCGCCAGGAAGCGGTGCAGATCAACGGCGACGGCCAGACCAGCCGCGACTTCTGCTACATCGACAACGTGGTGCAGGCCAACATCCGCGCCGCCCTCACGCTGGCCGATGACGAACCCGGCACGGCCGACGTCTTCAACGTGGCCGCTTCGCGCCGCACCACACTGCTGGAACTGGCCGAGCTGCTGCGCAAGCTCATCCAGGAAGTGAAGCCCGACCTGCAGATGCCCGACCCGGTGTTTGCCGACTTCCGCCCGGGCGACGTGCGCCACTCGCTGGCCGACATCAGCCACAGCCAGAAGCGTCTGGGCTACCAGCCCAGCCACCTGCTGGAAGACGGCCTGCGCATCGCGCTGCCGTGGTTCATCGAGAACCCGGCCTGACCGCCTTCCATCGCCACCCCTACCATTTTCGGTAGGGGTGCCTCGCTCCCTGCCGGGCGCCTCATGCGCCCGCCCCTCTCCCGGAGCGAAGTCTCTTCCGGCGTTTCTCCACGCCGGAACATGCATCCCCCGCCATTCTTCGCCCTCATGCAGCCCCCCCTTCGTCGAGGCTGACGATGGGCGTCCGTCGTCCCCGGCTGTCTGCGCCACCGGTCAATGTAAAGAAATATCACCAAAACAGACAGGATCGGCAGGTTGCCGATATTTCATTCGCAGATACAAATAAGCACTGTTTGTAACAAACAAACGACGCCTGGAAACGACAGAAAGACGCCTGCATGTTGCGATAAAGCGACGAAACATCGGCTACCTAAACCGCCGAAGGCGCCAGAAACGCCGTTTGCCAATGATCAGCCACCGATCATCCGGCAGACGGACGGCACGCCGCATCCAGGCCGCCCGCTCTCCGATAGAGTATCGGCATGCCTGCCTCGTCCTCTCCCCTGACCGTCCTGCTGGCCACCACGCCCAGCCTGCTGCTTGCTACTGTCCTGGTGGTCGCCACAGCCCTGCTGCTGCACCATGCGCCACGGCAGACCTCCTGCCGCCGTGCCATGTGGGGATGCAGTGCAGCCACCGGCCTCACGGCCGCCGCCTTCCTGCTGGAAGTCCTGTCGGCCTTCCTGCCGGCCGAAGTCTCAGCAAGCCTGGGCTGGGCACGGGCCGCCCTGTTGCTGGGCACCACAGCCCTGCTGGCCTGGCTGTCTCCCTGGGGACGCCGGCTGATTTCGCTGCCACCGCGTACCCAGCTGGAAACGAGGAACCAGCAGCTTCAGGCCGAGATCGAGCGCATCAAGCACACCAACGAAGTCATTGCCCTGTCCGAGGCGCGCTACCGCCTGCTGATGGACACGGCCGCCGAGGGCATCTGGATCCTGGACCGCGTGGGCCGCATCAGTCTGGCCAACCCTCGACTGGCCAACATGCTGGGCACCACCCCCGAGCAGATGAAGGGCCGTGCCCTGCTGGAACTGGTGCCCGAGACCGAACGTCCCGACATCATCAACCTGCTGCAGCGCCAGAAGCGGGGCGAGGCCGTGCGCACACTGTGCCACCTGCTGCGCCCGGATGGTCGCCTGGTGGCCGTGCAAATCTCCAGCACGCCCATGAGCCAGGGCGCCGCCACCGGCAGCAGCCTTTCGGTCATCACCGACCTGAGCGACCAGATGAAGGTGCAGGACGAGCTGCGCAAGGTGGCCGCCGACCTGCAGGAACAGGTGCATGGCCGCACCCTGGCCTACCGTGACACCGCCAACCAGCTGGCCGCCATGCTGGAGACCAGCCGCGCCCAGTCGCGGGCCTACGGCATCCTGCAGGATCTGAACGACATGCTGCAGACCTGCCCCACGCCCAACGAGGCCGCCCGGGTGGCGGGCGAGTTTGCCACCAAGCTCTTCCACGCCGACTCCGGCTCCATCTACATTGCCGAGCCCGGTCAGGCCAAGTTCCGGATCCTGGGATCGTGGGGCCTGCAGAACGAGACGGCCGAGACCCTGCAGCTCAACGATTGCTGGGGCCTGCGCCAGAACCAGGCCTATCCGCACAACGAGAACCAGATCGGCATCCGCTGCCACCACCTCAGCATCGGCCCCAACCGCCACAGCTGCTGCATGCCGATGTTCGCCAACGGCCAGGCCACCGGCCTGATCTGCCTGCGCAGCGACCAGCCCTTCGTGGGCAGCGACGCCGAGACCACCGCTGCGAATCAGAAGATCCGTCGTCTCTTCGCCAGCAACGTGGCCCAGTTCCTGGCCAACCTCACGCTGCGCCAGACGCTGGAGCAAGCCTCGCTGCGTGACCCGCTCACCAACCTGTTCAACCGCCGCTACTTCAACGAGCAGCTGGCCATCGAGTTCGAGCGCGCCAGCCGTGCACGCTCCCCGCTGGCCCTGCAGACGGTCGACATCGACCACTTCAAGCGCCTCAACGACCGCTACGGCCACGAGGCCGGCGACCGCGTGCTGGTGCAGGTGTCCGAAGTGCTGGTCCAGAATGCCCGCGCCGGCGACATCGTCTGTCGCTGGGGCGGCGAGGAATTCCTGATCCTCATGCCCGGCCTCAACGGCACCTCCGCCAAGCGCCGCGCCGACGAGATCCGTCGCAAGGTCCAGGAGAAGGTCGAGACCGTCGGCGGCGCCCCCGTCAGCGTCTCCATCGGCGTGGCCGCCTACCCCGAGCACGCCTCCGACCCGGAAGGGCTGGTCAACGTCAGCGACCGGGCCCTCTATGCCTCCAAGGGTGCAGGACGCAACCGCGTCACCGTCGCGGTCTCCGTGCTGTAGCCTTGATCTTACCCAGCCCTGACACATCGCCGCCCCTCTGGCCACAGGCCCACACAAGGACACGAATCAGGACATGAATATTGCATTCAGCATGCAATGAACAAGAGAGGAGCCACCTTGGCTGCATCCAGGCGCCAGGACCGTCCAAAAGAAGCAACGCTGTTACCAGTTATCTCGATGAGGCGCCATTTTTCAGGGGTGCGCCGTTGCACATATGACGCAATATGCGTCTTTGCGTTACATTAAAGCGTGTTTTGGTGTCAGTCTTTGGCACACTAGGGCTATGCCCACCACCTGGGACTCAGACCTGCCGCAGCCTCGCTGCCTTGCATGCAGGATAACCCAGGGGCTTCCCCGACCCGGACCCTTCTGGATGGAGTGGCTTTGTCAGACTACCTGGCTCATCTAGCGCGCAACCTCCCTGACCTTGCCGAGCGCGGCGCCTATGGCACGCTGCTTGTTCTGGTCATGGCGGCAGGCTTCGTGCTGGCCTGGCTCATCCAGGCCAGCCGGCGCCAGCGTGTCGTGCGCCAGATCATCGAGACCCACATCCAGGAAGAACGCGCCGAGCAGGAAGAATCCCGCCTGCTGGCCGAAGACCTGGCCCAGGAGCAGGCCAGCCGACTGGCCCAGCAGGCCCGCAGCATTGCCCACCTGAAGGCACGGCTGGCCACCCACATTGCGCGTGAGCGGGGCGAGGCCGTCACACCCGGCACCAGGCCCCCTGCCGCCCCCCACGCCGCTTCGGCCCCGGCCACCCGGCCCGCCGAAGGAACGACGGGCGTCCGCTTTCCGGCCACGCTCATCCTTGATCAGGCCGAGACCTGGACGGCATCACAGACCCGGACGCAAACTCAGACCCGGACACAAACCCGGACCGGGACACCAACCCGGCCACAGACCCTGACCCGGCAGACCACCCTGGTTGCGACGCAGCCCGATCCGGCACCGGAACCCCGCCCCATGTCCTCGCCTGCGCCCACCACCCGACCGGTCCGCCTCCAACACACACGCACCGGCAACGTGATCACCACGGCCGAGCTGGCCCGCCGGGCCGCCGCCCGAGCCTCGGCCATCCACGCCGCGGCTGCCGAACGCGCCCGCACCGCCCCGCAACCGGCTCCAGCCCAGACGCCCCACGCGGCTGCCCCCCAGATCCAGCCCGCCCACGTGCCCACCGATGCGCCCCGGCCGTCGGGCAGCACCTGCGTGGACATGGCCACCCAGGCCGCCCTCGTGGCCAGCCGAGCCAGCCGGCTGCACAATGCCGCCCGGGTCAGCCAAGCCGGCTACACCCTGTACGACGCCACCCGCGCCGCCCAGAACGAGATGAGTCTGGCCATTGCCGGCTTCGAGCTGGAGGCGCTGAAGAAACGGCTGGCGCACGAGCTGCGCATCAACCGGGAAAAGGCCCGCCTGATGCGTCAGTACGAACAGGATGCCGAACACTGGCACCAGGCCCACCAGCGGGCCCATGAACGCTGCGTCAGCCTGGCCAGCACCATACGCGCCCTGGAAACCATCCTGAAGCAGACGCGGCATTCCTGGGCCGCCAGCGAGAGCGAACTGGCCCGGCTGCGCGAACAGCTGCGCCAGCAACAGGCCATCAACCTGATGAACGTGCGCCCGCCCGACGGCCCGGCCGTTCCGCGGACGCCCGGGACGGGGTCGGGCAACGATCACCCGCCGCTCTCGATGCTGCTGCGGGATCGCCTGAACCAGGCGGCACGCTCGCTGGGGCGGCACAGTGGCGTGATGGGCGGCGCGGGCCCCCAGTAACGCCATCGGGACGGATCAATCCGTCTGCCGCACCTCTTCACTCGAACGGGCAAACAGCCATCCCAGCACGATGCCGGCACTGACGTTGGTCCGGCGCTCCACCAGCGGCGAATCGGCAAAGGCCGCTCCGCCCAGATGCGTGGCCCGCACGAAACCCGCCACCCACGTCTGCGGATAACGCTTGTTGAGCGCAGCCGTCAGCTCCAGCCCGCCATAGCCCCCCTTGGCCGCATAGGCCGGACGCCACGTGCGGGCATGTTGCGGGTCGATCTCGTAGTAGTAACGGTGATAGGCGCGCGTGGCGAACACCGGTCCGCCCCACAGTCCGAACTGCCAACCGGAAAAACCGACCACGTCACTCACCCGCCAGCCCAGGCTGGGACTGAACACCCAGCCCCGGTTCTGCAGCCGACCCAGCGGCATGGCGTAGCGCAGGGGCAGCTCCAGCCGCAACTCCTGCTTGCGGCTGGCATCGGACCACAGATGCACCTGCAGCCGGGGCCCGATCTCGAACAGCGACTTGAGCCGCGGCATGCCCGCCCGGATGCCCGTGGTGGTGCGACGCACCGGCGGCGTCAGTCCCACACTCACATCCAGCTCGACGCGGTCGGAATCCCACAGATCCGCCCGAATACCGCTGCGATCCACCCGCAGATGCGGCGAGCGATAGACAAACATCGGAAAGGGCAGCAGATACTGCCGCTGCCGGGCCGACCCCCGATAATCCGGCAGCGTGATGCCCGACAGCCCGGCACCCACCTCCCAGACCGGCAGACTGTGCCGGTGCGAGAACGAACGCGCCTGGCCATCAGTTCTGGTGGTATCGGTATCCGCCGCCCAGACCGGCATAGCCAGACCAGACAGCGCCAGACACAATGCCCACCGGGAAACGGATGCGCGATCAATCGGGAACGTGTGGGCTGCACATCGGCGCCGAGGCGTCACGGCAGCACGATGCGAAGGGATCGGAAACAGGGACATGAAAGAAAAAAATCAGGGGCGCGGCACCGGCGGCCGTGAGCTGACCAGCACCTGTTCATCCGGCGTGCGCAACAGCACCACCAGCAGCTCGCCGTGGTACTCATCACGCGCCGACCGGAAATACACGACAGCAGAAACAGGATCCCCCGCCTTCAGCAGCTCCGGCTCATCCAGAACCGCCCGCGACAGCCGCCAGTCCAGCGTCAGCACCAGCTGCCCCGAGCGATTCAGCGGCGACAGGATCGTCAGCGTCGGACGCGCCTCCGCATCCTCCAGCGGCCGCATCCATTCCCGATCACGGGGCGGACGCCCGCCTGCGCGCGGCACCCGCACCGTCAGCCGGGCGCGCGGCAGCGTGGGCTCGATGCCCACCACCGTGCCCTGCAGGAACATCGGGTGCGCAAAATCGTATTTGCCCAGAAAACCGGGGGATGCAGACACCGACGATGTCCATCCGCCCAGCATCGCGGCACTCATGGCAGCAGGAATGAAAGCCAGGCAACGGCGTCGGCCGCAGAAAGGCGACATGGATCCCTCCTGTTCGGTTGGGAGAATAGCGGCGGCATGCCCGCCCCGAAAAAAGACCCGACGGACGGTCTGGACGTCGTTCGCCGAAGGAACACGGCTGTGTCCAGCCGCATGCCATTGCCCGGATCCCTGAAGAAGGACCCATACCCTCACGCCGGAGCGCAAAGCCCGTAGTGATCATCACAAGCCATGGCATCGGTGACACGCACGGCGATTATAAGTAGCCCCCTTTCGTCGCGTGATCTAACACGCTGAAACGCCCAGCCCTTGCCGACCGTCTGGGCATGCACGACAATGAACATGACACCGACCGGCGCAAAACCGCTCCGGGCCCCGCGTCCAGCCAACCTGCATGACCTCGTCTTCAGGTTCCGGAGCGATGGAAAGCCCGAAGCCGCAGCCGGTCGTTTCCTTTCCTCAAACAGGTATCCCCATGGCCGTCAAAGAACTCAAAACTGCCGACTTCGACACCACGATCAGCAACAACGACATCGTGATCCTCGACTTCTGGGCGCCGTGGTGTGGGCCCTGCAAGAGCTTCGCCCCGGTCTTCGAAAGCGTCTCCAAAGAGCACCCGGACATCGTCTTCGCCAAGATCAACACCGACGAGGAAACCAGCCTGGCTGGCCACTTCGGCATCCGCTCCATCCCCACGCTGATGGTCTTCCGTGAGCGCGTCATCGTCTTCCAGCAGGCCGGTGCCCTGCCCAAGGGAGCCCTCGATGACCTGATCCGCCAGATCCGCAATCTGGACATGGAAGAGATCAAGCGCGGCGCCCAGCCCTACTCCGCCGACAATCAGTAAAGCGGACTCCCGTCGCTGCAGCGACAGGGTCAGGCCCGCCACGCATGGACGTCCAGGACGCCCGACTCAAGCGCCACGCCCCCTGGCTGATGGCGCTCCTGACCCTCATCTGGGGCACCAACTGGCCCGTCATCGCACTGGCCGTGCGCGAAGTCTCCGCCTGGACCTTCCGCGCCCTCACCCTGCCGGTGGCCGGCATCCTGCTTCTGCTGCTGGCCCATCGCCGCAAACTGCCGCTGGCCATTCCGCGCCAGCACTGGCCCATGCTGCTGTGCTCCGCATGGGCCTTCCTGGCACTCTGGAACGTGGCCACCACGCTGGCCCTCACCTACATTCCCTCCGGCCAGGCCGCCCTGCTGGGCTTCACCATGCCGCTGTGGGCCGCACTCTGGTCATGGCTGCTGTTCGGCCACACGCTGGACGGCCGCCAGTGGCTGGCGCTGCTGCTGGGCACGGCGGGCGTCATCGTGCTGATGATTCCGGCCTTTGCCAGCTACGCCCATGCCCCCTTGGGCCTTGTCTACGGGCTGGCCTCCGGCGCCGGCTGGGCCCTCAGCACCGTGCTGCTCAAGCACCGGCCCATTCCCGTGCCCACCACCGTGCTCACCGGCTGGCAACTGCTGCTGGCTTCCGTGCCCGTCATCATCGGCGCATGGCTGCTGGGCGATCACCAGTGGTTCATGCCCTCGGCCTCTTCGCTGGCCGCCTTCATCTACATCACGCTGGTGCCCATGCTGTTCGGCAACCTGCTGTGGTTCTCGCTCATCCAGTGGCTGCCGCCGCAGCTGGTCTCGCTCTCGCCCATCATGATTCCCATGGTGGCCATGGTCTCGGGCGCCATCGTCCTGAACGAACCGCTGGGCTGGCAGCAATGGCTGGCCATGATGCTGTCGGCCTCCGGACTGGGGCTGATGCTGTTCAGGCGTTCAGACCGATCATGATGCCGCCTGCCACCACCAACGCAAGCCCCGTCAATACGTGGCGCATTTCCTTGCGGGTCTTCTTCTCGCCCAGAATGTAGATGCTGCCCAGCGTGGCCAGCACCACGTTCATCTGCGACAGCGTGAACCCCGTGGCAATGCCATTGCGATAGGCCGACAGCAGATAGGCCAGCGCCGCCGCCGCAAAGATGAAGCCGCCCAGCAGGTTCTGCACCGTCTTCCGGTTGAAGGGCTTGCTGCCCCGGAAGAACAGCGGCATCACCAGCGACATGGCCACCATGCCCACCGCCTGCGGCAGGAAGGCATCCTGCCCGTCAACGTGCCCCGCTCGCGGAAAGTACGAATACCCCACGTAGCCCACCGTCGAGATCAGCAGCGTGATCACACCCGCGCGCATGTCCACGCCCTCATGCCCCTCACCCTCCTGATGCGTGGTGAGATAGATGCCCAGCACGATCAGCGCAATGGCACAGAAACCCAGCACCTTGTCTGCCAGCGTCGGCCACTCGCCAAACACCAGAACCCCGACCAGCGAGGTGGACACCAGCTGCATGCCGGTCGAAATGGGCATGGCATTGGACACCCCGATCTGGCCGAACGAACGGTACTGATTCATCTGCCCGAAGGCCCAGCAGGCCCCGGACGCAAAGCTGTACCAGAACACCGGGCCACTCAACGTGGGGGGCATGATCATCGCCACCACGATCGACACCAGCAGCGTGCCGACCGTCGTACCGATGATCTGCTGCACCGGCGTGCCCCCCACACGCGACACCACCAGCGGCAGAATGCCCCAGAAGAATGCCGGGGCCAGTGCAATCAGGATGTTCAGCCCCACGCCGCCTTCAGCCATCGTTCACTCCATGCTCAGCCTTCGCCATGCCGTAAGGATAGAGCGTCAGGCCCGCTTTTTCAGGCATACCACCGGCAGCTTGTCATGTGCTTGCTCCCGGAGCGCAGACGGAGACCTGCCATGCCGGCCGCGGCCAGGTTCCGCGCCATGAAAGCCGTTGGCACCGTTGTGGCACCGACGGACACGGTTCTGGCGCTGTGCTGGCACCGTTGAGGCGTGGTTGTGGCGCAGTTCTCCAGACCGCGCCACAACTGCGCAGCCCCTCACGCCGACTGAAACACCAGCCCCGCGTGCTCACGCATGGCGTGGAAGCGGATCTTCTTCCAGCGCTCCTCGGCCACCGTCAGGTCGCTGCGGTAGGTCACCATGAAGGTGGGCGCTTCGACCGTATCCCAGGCAATGCGGGCCGCGTTGGCCTCGATGAACTTCTTCAGCTCATTCGGATCTTCGGACGTGACCCAGCGGGCCATCTGGTATCGGGCCGGCAGGAAGCGCGTCTCCACGCCATATTCGGTCTTCAGCCGGTGGGCCACCACCTCGAACTGCAGCTGGCCGATGGCGCCCAGCAGCAGCGATCCGCCCAGATGCGGCCGGAAGACCTGAATGGCGCCTTCCTCGCCCAGCTGGGTGAGGCCGGTGCGCAGCTGCTTGCTCTTCATCGGGTCAGCCAGCTCGACGATCTGGAAGAGCTCGGGCGCAAAGAAGGGCAGCCCGGTGAACTGCAGCTCCTCGCCTTCGGTCAGCGTGTCGCCCAGCTGCAGCACGCCGTGGTTGGGCAGACCGATGATGTCGCCCGGCCAGGCGTCTTCCACCAGCTCGCGGCGCTGTGACAGGAAGGACATCACGTTGGTGGTTCGGAACTCCTTGCCACTGCGCACCACCTTCAGCTTCATGCCGCGCTCGAAGCGACCGGACGAGACGCGCAGGAAGGCGATGCGATCGCGGTGGGCCGGATCCATGTTGGCCTGGATCTTGAACACCACGCCCGAGAACTTCTCTTCCGACGGATCGACCGTGCGCTGCAGGGCCGGCCGGGCCCCCGGCGGCGGCGCCAGATCCACCAGGGCGTCCAGCACCTCGCGCACGCCGAAGTTGTTGATGGCCGAACCGAAGAACACTGGCGTCTGCTTGCCGGCCAGGAAGGCGTCGCGGTCGAAGGGCTCGGAGGCACCACTGACCAGCTCGATCTCGCCCTGGGCCTGCTCGTAATACATGCCGAAGCGCTTGCGGGCCTCGTCATTGTCCAGGCCGGCCAGAATCTCGTCGTCCTCGGCGCCGGCGCGGTCCTGCCCGGCGCGGAAGACGCGCATCTGTTCCTTCTTCAGGTCGATGACGCCGCCGAAGTTCTTGCCCATGCCCACCGGCCAGGTGAAGGGCGCCGTGGGCATGCCCAGCGTGCTCTCGATCTCGTCGAGGATCTCCAGCGGCTCGCGCACCTCGCGGTCCATCTTGTTGATGAAGGTGATGATGGGCGTATTGCGTGCCCGGCACACCTCCAGCAGGCGCAGCGTCTGCGGCTCGACACCGTTGGCGGCATCGATGACCATCAGGGCGGCATCCACGGCCGTCAGCACCCGATAGGTGTCTTCCGAGAAGTCCTTGTGGCCCGGGGTGTCCAGCAGGTTGATGACGCAGTCGCGGTACTCCATCTGCATCACCGAGCTGGCCACCGAGATGCCGCGCTGCTTCTCGATCTCCATCCAGTCGGACGTGGCATGGCGCGACGCCTTGCGCGCCTTGACGCTGCCCGCGATCTGGATGGCTCCTGCGTAGAGCAGCAGCTTCTCGGTAAGTGTGGTCTTGCCCGCGTCGGGGTGGGAGATGATGGCAAAGGTGCGGCGGCGGCGCACCTCGTCTTGCTGTGTGGTCATGGGGGTGGATTCTATCGGCAAACGGGGCCGTTCCCGCAGTTTCCGATGGGCCCATGGAAACGGACCGGGGCCTGCCGGGCCGGGCATCAACAACACGGGCAGACACACCAGCACCCCACGCATTGGCATATTATGCCAATGTTGGTAGCATGCCTTCCTGTTCCGCCCAGGACTTCCCTTGCGCCCATGCCCACCCGAAACGTCGTTCTCAGCGAACATCACCACCACCTCGTGGAAGAACTGGTGCAGTCCGGCCGTTACCAGAATGCCAGCGAGGTACTGCGCGAAGGCCTGCGACTGGTGGAGCGACAGGAACAGGAACAGGCCCTGAAGCTGGAAGCGCTGAAGCGCGCCGTTCAGGAAGGCATGGACGACCTGGCAGCCGGCCACTACACGGATGTCGATGATGCAGGACTTGACGCCCTCATCGCCGACCTGGGCGATGCGGCATCCGCAAGCCTGCAAGACTCAGCAGCCAGACGGACAGGCCATTGAAGCCGCAATACCGGCTGACCCGCGCAGCCCAGGCTGACATCCGCAACCTGTTGGTCTGGAGCGAGCGGCATTTCGGCCTGGCTGCCCGCCAGCGCTACCAGCTGCTGCTGAGCACCGCACTGCGCGACGTGGCCTCCGACCCTTGCCGTGCAGGCAGCCAGCCCCGACCAGAACTGGGCACCGATATCCGCTCATGGCACCTGCGCCTGAGTCGCCACCACATTCCATCGCCCACGGAAGCCGTCCACTCACCCCGGCACACACTGCTGTACGTGTCAGGCCCGTCACCGCTGGTCATCCTTCGGGTTGTCCATGACGCCATGGAGCCGGCTCTGATCAGGCGCAATACCGAACATCAATGACCAGAAAGCCCACGAGAAGATCATGAGAACCCCAGAAGACCTGCAAGGCATCACCCACCTGGGCAGCCAGAAAACCCAGTACCGGTCCGACTACGCCCCGGAAGTGCTGGAAGCCTTCGACAACAAGCACCCGGACAACGACTACTTCGTGAAGTTCGTCTGCCCGGAGTTCACCAGCCTGTGCCCCATCACCGGCCAGCCGGACTTCGCCACCATCGTCATCCGCTACATCCCTGGCCAGAAGATGGTGGAGAGCAAGTCGCTCAAGCTCTATCTGTTCAGCTTCCGCAACCATGGCGACTTCCATGAGGACTGCGTCAACGTCATCATGAAGGACCTGATCAAGCTGATGCAGCCCAAGTACATCGAGGTCTTCGGCGAGTTCACGCCACGTGGCGGCATTGCCATCCATCCGTTTGCCAACCACGGCCAGCCGGGCACCTCCTTCGAGCAGCTGGCACGCGAGCGGCTGTTTGCCTACGACCGCCCCTGAGCATGAACGACTTCTCCTTCACCCCGGCCCAGCAGCACAAGGCCTTGCGGTGGCTGGTCCTCTTTCACATTGCCGTCATCGCCTCCAGCAACTACCTGGTGCAGTTCCCGTTCACCATCACGCTGCCCAACGGTTTTGCCGTGCACTCCACCTGGGGGGCCCTGAGCTTTCCGTTCATCTTCCTGGCCACCGACCTGACGGTGCGGATCTTCGGGCAGCGGCTGGCGCGCCGGATCATCTTCCGGGTGATGTTCCCGGCCCTGCTGCTGTCCTACGTGATCTCGGTGCTGTTCCATGACGGCACCTGGACCGGCTGGGGCAGCCTGGCCGACTTCCAGCCCCTAGTCTTTCGCATTGCACTGGCCAGCTTCGCCGCCTATGCGTTCGGGCAGGTGATGGACATCTTCGTGTTCAACCGGCTGCGGCAGATGAAGGCATGGTGGGTGGCGCCCACAGCCTCCACCTTCGCCGGCAATGCCCTGGATACGGTGCTGTTCTTCTCGATCGCGTTCCACGCCAGCTCCGACCCGTTCATGGCCGAGAACTGGCCGCACATTGCGCTGGTGGACTATCTGTTCAAGCTGGCCATCTGCACGCTGATGTTCGTGCCGGCCTATGGGGTGCTGCTGAACGTGCTCACGCGGCGGCTGACGGCGCTGCGGTCAGGCGAGCCCCAGCCGTGAACGACTGAGGCTCAGGCCGGCATCGACGGCCTGCCGCACCGGGCACACACCCGGCCTGCAGCGGCGCGGTCGACCCGGCTTGGGTTCATGGCAAGGCCCCGTAAAGCGCCAGGCGCTCAGAGAATCTCGTCCAGCTTCTCCAGCGGACGCACCAGCCGCACACCCTTGGGCGTCTGCACGATGGGGCGCTCGACCAGCACGGGCAATTCCAGCATGGCCTCCAGAATTCGCTCGTCGGAGGCCTCCTCGGCCAGCAGTGCCTTGGCTTCTTCCTGCTTGGTGCGCAGCGCCTGGCGGGGCGTCAGGCCCGCTTCCTTGAGCAGCGCTGTCAGCTGTGGCCGCTGCCAGCCGGTCTTCAGGTAGTCCACCACCACCGGCTCATGGCCGGCGGCGCGGATGGCATCCAGCACCTTGCGGGAAGTGCTGCAGCGGGGGTTGTGGTAGATGGTGATGGTGTCCGCAGACGTCATGGCAGGGTCCTTGCTCTGAGTGATTTGATCCCTGCAAGCTACCACACGGGAGCGGATCATGCGGCCAACGCCGGGGGCCCTGTCGCCGCATCACTGGTGCAGGATGCCGGACCCCGGGAAGCAACACCCCAACGGCCGCCAGACCCCCATCGGCCCCAGCCTCACGCCTGTGACATTGGCTCGCCCATGCGTACCGACTGGCCAGGCTGCCACGCCGTGGTGAGCCTGGGCGCCCCGGCGGGGAAGAGCATCACCACGGTGGAACCCAGCATGAAGCGCCCCATCTCGGCCCCACGGTCCAGAAAGATGGAGGTTTCCGTGGCCTTCCGATTGGCGTCCGCCGGCGCAGCCGCGGCCTGTGCGCTGTCTCCACCCTCGTGCGCCGGATACTCCCAGCGCTGGATGTGCCCGGGTCGGGGCGGATTGACGGTACCGTGCCAGACGGTGGCCATGCTGCCGACGATGGCAGCGCCCACCAGCACCAGCACCCACGGTCCCCACGGCGCATCGAAGACGCAGACCACCCGTTCGTTGCGGGCAAAGAGGCCGGGAATGGCAGCCGCGGTGGCCGGGCTGACCGAGAACAGGTCGCCCGGCACGTAGACCATCTGGCGCAGGTGGCCTGCGCAGGGCATGTGGATGCGGTGATAGTCGCGCGGGCTCAGGTAGATGGTGGCGAACTGGCCGTCCACAAAGTGCTCGGCCAGCTTGCCGTCACCGGCCAGCAGGGCCGTGGCCGTGTATTCGTGCCCCTTGGCCTGGAAGATGCGACCGGCGTCGATGTTCCCCAGCTGACTGACGGCACCATCCACCGGGCAGACCAGATCGCTGTCGGCCAGCGGCCTGGCGTCCGGACGCAGCGCCCGGGTGAAGAAGGCATTGAAGCTGGTATAGGCCGAGGGATCAGGCTCGGCGGCCTCCTGCATGTTCACCTGATACTGCTGAATGAAGCGACGGATGGCCCATTGGGTGAGCGCACCGCCTTCAAGGCGAGCGCCAGCCCCGGCCAGCCGGGTAAGCGCCTGCTTGGGCAACAGGTACTGGGTGAGCGTATGCAGATTGGGCATGGGCAGGCAACCCGTCACAGAACAGGCGGCAGTGGAAAACCGGCGATGTTACTGCCTGAACAGGCGTTGTGGATGCTCTCGTTGCCCGTGCGCAAGCCCGGATTCAGGGACCGGGCTTGGGCGGCGCGGCGCTGGGCGCCGGCGCATCCGGCAGCGCCGCAGGCCGGAAGCGCGGCGTGCAGATGGCCAGAAAGACCAGATCGAAGTCGCCAATGTTGGTGATGCGGCGCGAATAGCCGGCCGGGATCACCACCACATCGCCCGGCTCCAGGGCAGAAAGTGTGTGGTCACCCTCGGCAAAAGCCCGATTGGGCCCCACCAGCTCGATGCGCCCCTGGCCATCCAGCACCACGTAGCGTTCCTGGATGTTCTCGAAACGGCGCAGCCGGGTCTCGGCCCCCGGCGCCACGCGGATGCGGGCAATCGACAGGTCCGGATCACCCGGATCATTGAGCCAGTCCGTCAGGAAGCACCCCGGCTCGATACCCGTCTCGGTACGGTGGTCATCCCGCAGGATCAGCGGTTGTGGAACATTGGCGGCATCAGTCTGGGCCATGCGAACCCCCTCTCCTCGGTGACAGTTCCCGGCCCGCGCCAGCGTGGCGGCAATGAAGTGCCCGTGAAACGATCAGAACAATAAACGAAACCCCGGGGAAGACGGCCTGGACACGCCCTCCCCCGGCACGGGCAGCCCCTGCGGCCAGAGCACCGCGAGGCGCCAGACGGACGCCACCGCCCGCCGGCCGGCACTTGCGCTGCCCTCACCCGATCCAGCCGGATACTACCGCCCGTGCGGCCCCGCGCCACGTTTCCCTTGCTTACAAACAACCAAACGATGCAAAAAACAGACACTTGGCAAACATGCAGGCCCGACCGGCCATCGTCCATGGCCAGCCAGCCGGCATCGCATGGCTGGCCGATCGGGCAGCGCCGGCGCATGCTGGCTCATCCCTCTCTGAACCTTCGAGCCTCTCTACCGTGCAAATCGCCGGCCTGACCTTCAAACCTCTGGCCCAGTGGTCCCGCCACGCGCTGCTGACCACATGGAGCTTCTGCGTGCTGGCGCTGCTGATACTGGCCCTGCGCGAGAGCAGCGTGCCCCCCCGGCAGGACGGCATGATGAACACGGCCATCCTGCTGCTGCAGTCACTGGCACTGCTGCCCGTGACCGGGCTGCTGCACTGGATGTTCATCAACCCCCATGCGGACGTGGCCACCCAGCAGCGCGAGCGTACCTGGCTCCTTCGCTATGTGCCGCCACTGTCCATTGTCCTAGGCTGTTCGCTGCCATTCCTTCCGGAACGTTGGGCGAACATGATGGCCACTGCCATTGCGGGCCTGATTCTCCTGATGCTGATGGTCGAGATCGTCGTCACGCTTCGAAAGCACCCGGGTCTGGAAAGCCGTCTGGGCGTGACCGGTGCCTTCCTGTGCGGGCTGGTCCTGGAAGTCGGCTTCATTCAGCGTACCTGGGCGTATTCGATCCTGGACACATCCTGGCTCCAGGTGATCATGGGCACGGGTCTGATGATCTGGATCGCCGGTTTCTTCCGGCAGGCTGCCCAGCGCGAGAACCGGATCAAGGCCACCCTGGCTCAGATGGACACCGCGGCACGCGCACTGCACCGCATCTACAACACGTCACCCGTGGCCCTGCTGAGCATCAATGACGACGGCACGCTGCAACGCTGGAACCAGCGCGCTGCCGATGCCTTTGGGAGTGACCTGGCCCGCCATCCGACCCCGCACGTCAAGGCCCTGCTGGGCGAGGCGGTGACCCAGCAACTTCTGGCAGACCTGAAAAAGAGCGGCCAGTACCACAGCGAACTGACAATCTCCCGTGCCGGTCAGGACCGCGTGTGGGTGCTGGAAGCCAGCATCCGCGAAGGCGATGGCTTCGAGATCGGAATGCAGGAAGTGACGGTCCACGCACGGCGTGCTGCCACCTTCCAGGAGATCGCCGAGCGCGACGATCTGACCGGCCTGTCCAACCTGGTGGGACTGCGACGGATCCTGGGCCGGCAGCTTTCTCAGCTGCGCGCCAGCAGCCCACTCAGCTGCGTGTACGTCGACATCCTGGCGTTCGGCGACATCAACCATGTCTTCGGACGGGATGCCGGCGATGCCGTGCTGCGCGCCGTAGGCGAACACCTGCGCAAGCAGATCTCGCCGCCGGCAGCGGTTGGCCGTGTACGGGACGATCAGTTCCTGCTGGTTCTGCCCGGCAACGAGCTGACGCTGACCCGCTCCCAGGCCACGCTGCTGCTGACGATGCTCTCGCGCACACCGGTGGAATACCGGGGCATGTCGATACCGTTGCGGGTCTCGATCGGGGCCGTGGAATGCGTGAGCGGCATGAATGCCGAACAGCTGATCGAATCGGCCCGGCTGGCCTGCCAGCTGTCGCGGCAGGAAGGCGCTCCGCACCCCTACGCGGTGATGGCCGACAGTCCGGCCCTGGCCGACGCTGATCCCTCGCGGCAGTTCGGGCACCAGCTTCGTCAGAAGCTCCCCGAGGCCCAGATCCGCCTGCATGCCCAGGCCATCACCTCACTGCGCCGCGACGCGGTGCAGTCGCTGACGGTACTGCCTCGCCTGCTGACCAGCAACGGACAACTGCAACTGCCCAACCGCCTGCTGCAGGCTGCAGCCCAGCAGGGTGCTTCCGGCATGCTGGACCGGATGCTGCTCACGCAGATCCTGCACACGCTGAACACGCAACCCAACACCCTGCCCGAGGACGGCGTGGTGATCTTCCGCCTCAGTCCGCTGTCGCTGGCCGAACCGGGCTTCACCGGCAACCTGATCCGCCTGCTGGGTGCGGCCGATGAGCGCAATGCCGCCATCAACAGCCGGCTGTGCATCGAACTGTCGTCGCAGTCGCTGATCTACGATCCGGAAGGTTCACAGGCCTTCCTGAAGGACCTGCGCCTGATGTCGATCCATTCCGGCATCGACCTGACGGATTCGGAATCGAACCAGATTCCGATCCACATGCTGGCTCAGCTGTCCGTGCGCCACATCCGCCTGGATGGCCGCCGCTTTGCCGATCTGGCCACCAACCCGCACGCCCAGCGCGAGATCACGGCCATCCGCACACTGTGCGAGTCGATGGGCATCGAATGCCTGCTGGATCAGGTGAACAATCCGCTGGACCTGCGGCCACTGAAAGAGCTGGGCATCGACCTGGTGCAGGGTAGCGCCCTGGCCGCCGTGCGCCCGCTGGGTGACGTGCTGGCCGGTCGCGAGGACGAGGGACTGCTGCCGGCGGGGGTGATGATTCCGGTTTGAGGGCTGACCGTGCCGAACACACCCGACATTCAGCAATGGCATTTCAGGCCACGCTCACCCTTCATTCTGGCGTGGATTGCCATCCCGTTTGCTCTCGGTGCCTGGCTGGTGTGGTTTGCAGTTTCCCAGGCGGGGGCACTGGGCTGGCTGTTTTTCCTGCTGTCGGCCCTGTGCAGCAGCATCGGCGCCCTCGGGTTTGAATCCTGGCGGAGATCGTGGCGCAACACACGCCACGGTCAGGAGTTCATCCGTCTGGATGAAGACGACCTGTCGTACTGCATCGAAGGCGTCGGTGCGGGCCGTCTGCCATACACCTGGCTTCGCTCGGTCTACCCGGTTCACACCCGGGGCTGCCAGGGCGTCGTGATCGAGTACCGCCGCCCTGAAACGGACAGGGTACCGGACAGGCTCATCCTGAAAGACCTGTATCGCCTGGACCTGCACGGAGCCGGTTTCAGGTACGTGAATCCGCACGATCTCATTGCCGACGCGATCAAGGCCCGCTGCCGTGAAGGGGCTTACCCTGCCTTGCCCTCGGCCACGTCCAGCGCCTCGCCAATGGCATAGAAATGACCACCGGCCACGTAGTGTAGGCTGCGCAGTGACGGATCGGCCGTCTCGAAGTGCCAGTGGCCGTCACGAAAGACGCGCGTGTCGGCCCATGCACCCACCACTTCACCGATGAACAGATCATAGGTCTGCTGGTTGTGCGGCTCGGGCACCAGCCGGCAGGCCATCCAGGCGCTGCAGCCGCGCACGAATGGCAGGTCGTGGCCGGCCATGTCGAACAGCGTCACACCGCAATGCGCCAGCTTGTCCGGGTCGTCGTTCAGACTGCGATGCCCCACCTCATAGGTCAGCTCGATCTGGGCAGCCGTGGGAATCTGGATGACGAAATATCCGCTCTTCTCGATCAGCTCCCGCGTGCGTGCCGCCTTGTCCAGCACAACGGTCAGCTTGGGCGGCGCATAGTCCAGCGCGCAGGCCCAGGCTGCCGCCATGACGTTGGAAACGCCCTGATGGCGGGCAGAGACAAGAACGGCAGGACCGTGGTTGATGAGGCGGAAGGCCTTGCTGAGCGGAACCGGGGCGAAAGGCTGAGTCATGGCAGACAGAAATTCATGCAGAGGGCTTCATGGTAGTCCCTGAACCTCCCGTTCAGGGGCAATCCCCGAAGCTGCCCCCAGCCGCCATGCCGCATGCGGTCCCAGCACTTACCCTGCCCTAGCACTCACCCCTCGTCTGCCACCACCTCCAGCACCGCCTCGCCATAGGTCTCCAGCTTCTTCTCGCCCACGCCCGGTACAGCAGCCAGCGCGTGCAGGGTGGCGGGCCGGCGCTGGGCGATCTCGTGCAGCGTGGCATCGTGGAAGATGACATAGGCCGGCACACCGCTGTCGCGGGCCTGCTGGCTGCGCCAGCTGCGCAGACGGTCAAAGCAGGCGCGCCCGGCCGCGTCCAGGTCACGCTCCAGCGTGGACGTGGTGCTGCTCGTGCGCTTGCGTGAACGGCTGCGCGGCTCGCGCTCGACGGGCTCACGCAGGCGCACGGTCTCTTCGCCCTTCAGCACCGGACGGGCGGCCTCCGTCAGCGAGATGGTCTGGAAGCGTTCCGCATCGATGTGGATATAGCCGGCAATGGAAAGCTGGCGAACCACCGATCGCCACTGTGTCAGGCTCAGATCGCTGCCCACACCAAAGACAGGCAGGCTGTCATGGCCGTTGGCCGTGACCTTCTCGTTGGCCTGGCCGCGCAGCACGTCGATCAGGTACTGCGCACCGAAGGGGTGACCGCTGGCCCGGGTGCAGCGGTAGACGCAGGACAGGAACTTCTGCGCCAGCACGGTGCCGTCGATGGTCTTCGGGGGCGACAGGCAGTTGTCGCAGTTGCCGCAGGGCGCGGCGTGCTCACCGAAATAGGCCAGCAGACGCACGCGGCGGCAGTCGGTGGCTTCGCACAGCGCCAGCATGGCATCCAGCTTGCTGCCCTGCAGCCGCTTGAATTCCTCGCTGGCTTCAGACGCCTTGATGAAGCGCCGCTGCTGCACCACGTCGTGCAGGCCATAGGCCATCCAGACTTCAGCAGGCAGGCCATCGCGGCCGGCTCGCCCGGTTTCCTGGTAATAGGCCTCGATGGACCGCGGCAGGTCCACGTGCGCCACGAAGCGCACATCCGGCTTGTCGATGCCCATGCCGAAGGCGATGGTGGCCACAACGATCATGCCGTCCTCGCGCTGGAAGGCAGCCTGCACGTCGCTGCGTTCGGCAGCCTCCAGGCCGGCATGGTAGGCACGGGCATGAAAGCCCTCCTCCTGCAGGAAGGCCGCCACCTGCTCGGTGCGGTTGCGCGACGCGCAGTAGACGATGCCCGATTCCCCCTCGTGGCCATCACGGATGAAGCGCAGCAGCTGCTGGTTGCCGTCGCGCTTCTCGATGATCCGGTAGCGGATGTTGGGGCGGTCGAAGCTGGTGACAAAGGGCTCGGCATCCTGCAGGGCCAGCCGGTTGACGATCTCGCGGCGGGTGAGATCGTCGGCGGTGGCGGTGAGCGCAATGCGCGGCACCGCCGGGAACTCATCGGCCAGCCTGCCCAGACCGATGTACTCGGGCCGAAAGTCGTGTCCCCACTGCGAGACGCAGTGCGCCTCGTCAATGGCAATCAGGGCCAGCTGACAGCGATGCAGCAGCGCCAGACATCGCTCGGTCAGCAGACGCTCCGGGGCCACGTACAGCAGCTTCAGTTCCCCCTGGCGCAGCTGACGCTCGATGTCGGCTGCCTCGGCCGCCGACAACGATGAATTGAGGTAGGCCGCTGCCACCCCCAGCTCGCGCAGCGCTGCCACCTGGTCCTGCATCAGCGCGATCAGCGGCGAGACGACAATGCCCACGCCCTCGCGCATCAGTGCCGGGATCTGGTAGCACAGCGACTTGCCACCCCCGGTGGGCATCAGCACCAGCGCATTGCCGCCACCGGCCACATGTTCGATGATGTCGTGTTGCAGCCCCCGGAACGCCGGGTAGCCGAACACCTGGTGCAGGATGTCTTCGGCGTGCATCCGGTGTTCAGAGTCCTTCGGGGAAATGCAGGTGCGGTCGCAGCCGGGTGGCCAGCGTCTCTTCGGTCAGCACGCCCAGCCGGCGCTGCTGGCGCAGGCTGATGGCGGTGTACTCGAAGAGCGGCGGCTTGCCGGCAATGAACTGCGCCACGCTCTGGGCGGCGCGGGCGGCCTCGGCAAAACCGCTGACGATGAGCTTGAGCTTGCCCGGATAGGTGCAGATGTCGCCCACGGCATGAATGCCGGGAATGGCACTGGCCATGGTGGCCGGGTCCACCGGCAGGTAGCGCCCTTCCATGGGCAACTGCCAGCTCTCCAGCGGCGCCAGCGTGGGGCTGAGGCCCTGGCAGAGGATCAGCGCATCCAGCGGCACCTCGATCTCGTGGCCATCGTCGGCATCAGCCACGACCAGGGCGCGCAGACGACCGGCCGGAGCATCGTCCTGTGCGACACCAGCGCCCACCCCTTCTTTTTCCGTTCTGCCGGAACTCTTCCCGCCCTCGTCGGCATCGCACTCGTCCCGGAGTGTGGCGCCGGACTCAGTCTCACCCACCAGCCGTACCGGCTGGCCAACCACCAGCTGGACACGGCCAACGGCGGTCTGTTCCTCAATGGCCTGCACCCGCGCTGCATCCGTGGTGAAGCGGCTGAAACGGGCACGGCGATGCACCAGACTGACGCTGGCCGCACCGGCCGCCACCAGTGCCAGACACTGGTCTATGGCCTCGTTGCCGCCCCCCATCACGGCCACATGCTGGCCAGCAAAGCGCTCGGCCGGCATGGGCTCCTCGAAGATCTGTGTGCCGCGCCACTGTTCGGCCCCCGGCAGGTCCAGCGGACGGCGCTGATAGGCCCCTGCCCCCGCTGCCAGCACCACGGCCCGGGCATGCAGGCACAGACCCGTCTGCGTCGTCAGCTCAAAGCCGCGTCGCACGCCGTCCTCCTGCCAGGGACGCAGCGCCTGCGCCACCTGCCCGAAGTGCAGGTCGGGGTACAGGGGCTGGATCTGCTGGAACAGGTTGTCGGACAGCTGCTGCGCCGAGACCATCGGCAGGCCCGGGATGTCGTGGATCAGCTTGTCGGCATAGAGCGCACGGCACTGGCCACCCGGTTCCGGCAGCGAATCGACGGCGGCCACGCGCAGGCCCAGGAGTCCCAGCTGGAAGATCTGATGGAGGCCCACGGGCCCCATGCCGATGACCAGCACATCGGCGGTGTTTGCTTGATCTGACATGATGGTGGTGCCCGATGGAGGCTGGCGCCGGATGCGTGCCGGGCCATGGCGTGAGGAGAGGCCGGAATGACTCCCGCGTGGCCAAGCGCCGGGAACGAAAGGCGACAGGCTCGGAAATGCTTCAGGTTCGCCCCCGGATTTTACGCGCCATGGGCACCCCCTGCCCGCGGGAACGCTGCGCTGCGAAACACGGGATCCCGTTCAGCCCATCGCACGGGATCCTGTTCACCCCATCGACAGCATTCATTCCGCTTCTCATTTCCCAAAACCCCATGTGCAGAAGGATTACCCGCTACGCGGCCCGCGAGAAAACGGGATGATGGAAAGTTCAGCCTTCAACCGCCGTTCGTGACCCGTTCGGAACCGTTCAGACGGTGGTGTTGCGGCAGATAACTATGCTGCGAATGCGGTATTGGCAAATACCGTAGCATTCTTGCCTCTACGATTTGTAGCCGCCTTTCTCTCTCTCATGAGCGCACAGATGTCCCAGGACAATCCATCGGAACTGCGACTGTTCGTCGAGGAGCATCCCACGACGGTAGTGGCCGATCTCTGGCGGCTGATGAACGAGGCCCCGAGCCAGGGGCGGCACGCCGATTTCGATCTGATCGCGGAAGGCCTGCTGCGGGTGATCCTGTGCGAATCGGTGCCTGAGGACGTGCAGACCGCCGCCCGTGAGCTGTGCCAGGCCTATGCAGCGCAATCGCTGCGCAGCACGTTCGGCTACAGCGAGATCCGGCTGCACAAGCTGCACTGAAGATCGGGTCGGTACCTTGCCGTTCTGCCGGCGCCTTTCCGTTTTCGGGAAAGCAAAAGCGATGCCTCACGATGACCAGGCATCGGGGAAGCGATCCCGCCCCGTGACGGGCGGGATGACGAGGTCGTCCGGACGACTTCAGTGTCCGGCGCTGCGGGCGATGCTGACCGAGGTCTCGTTGACGATGGAGCCGACGCCCGAGGAGCGATAGCCGGCCTGGGTCTCTTCCTGCCAGAACCAGCGACGCGGTGCGGTATCGGAATCGACCGACAGGTAGGTCTGCAGGTTCAGCTTGCAGAAGAAGTCCAGCGAGGTGAGGGACGAGAAGAACGGGGTGAAGCGACGATTGACGGCGTCAGGATCATCGGTGCGACGGCCTTCGGCCAGGGCGATCTGGATGGGCTCGCCTTCGCCGCGGATTTCCAGCAAGTGCCCCCCCAGGTGCTCGATGACCTGGGCGATGGACGGGAAGCGGGCGGGATCATAGATTTCAAGCGGCGTGCCGCGTTGGCCCAATCCCCATACCCGGTACTCGGAATACCGTGCGCTTCTGTCGACTTGTGGCATCTAATCACTCCTGATCCCGTTGCCCGGGGCGCTTCTGCCAAACCTTGTCGAGGCACGCCTTCCCGCCTGCCCCGTCGCCACGGGCGTCCGGGCGGCACGCCCGGACTTGCCGATCCGGGCTGGAAGGATGGCAAAGACGAGGCAGAACCGATCCCTGGCTGGTTGCGTTGAGTGCGGCGCCAGAGACTGCTTTCAGGGGGTTTTTCCCTTCAGCGCGTTCAGACGCCGCAGGTGCAATTAACGCATTATCTGGCCGTTCTGCGTACAAGGATTACAAACGGTATCTCACGCAACATTGGCATTCATTTGCAGCGGTATTGCGTTACGGGAATCCGTCCAAAAGCAAACTTTTGTCATACGCCGGCAACGCATTCGGAACTGGCCGTGGTGAATGCACGACATTCCCCCTGCCGGGCAGCAGGAATAACCGGCGGCCCCGGTCTGCCGGCCGGCACCGATCCGTCTGATTTCAGTCCCCGCGCCGGCGGAAGCGATAGATGGCCTGGGTGGCCCGCTTGACCGGGAACCAGCGTACCGGCCGGCCTTCGGCCAGGAAGATGCGCTCCATGATCACCAGGCCCAGCCGCTCGGCCAGATCCTCGAAATCATGGGGCGTGGTGAGGTGCAGGTTGGGCGTGTCGAACCACTCGTAGGGCATCTCGCGCGTGATGGGCATGCGCCCGCGCAGGATGGACCAGACGTGGAACCAGTGGCCGAAGTTGGGGAACGAGACGATGCCCTCGCGCGCCACGTGACTCATGTCCTCAAGGACCTTCTCGGTGCGCTTGGTGGCCTGCAGGGCCATGGACAGCACCACCACGTCGAACTTGTCGCCGCCGCGGAACATGCCCAGGCCATCCTCGATGTTGCGCTGGATCACGTCCACGCCGCGTCGGGCGCAGGCCAGCACCTCGGCATCGTCGATCTCGACGCCGTAGCCGTGGCAATGCTTGACCTGCGAGAGGTAGGACAGCAATGCACCGTCACCGCAGCCCAGGTCAAGCACGTTGGCATAGGGGCGGATCCAGTCGGCGATGATGGCCAGGTCGGCCCGCAGTTCCGGGGTTTCAGCAGACATCAGGCGTTTACCCCCGAATGGATGCGGTCAAAGTAGCTGCGCACCAGACTGTGGTAGCGGGCGTCGTCCAGCAGGAAGGCGTCGTGGCCGTGGGGCGCATCGATCTCGGCATAGGTGACGGGGGCTCGGTTGGCCAGCAGCGCCTTGACGATCTCATGGCTGCGTGCCGGTGAGAAGCGCCAGTCGGTGGTGAACGACGCCACCAGGTAGGCACACTGCGCGGGTGAGAGCGCCTTGGCCAGATCACCGCCGGTAGCACGGGCCGGGTCGAAGTAGTCCAGCGCGCGGGTGAACAGCAGATAGGTGTTGGCGTCGAAATAGCGCGAGAACTTTTCGCCCTGATAGCGAAGATAGCTCTCGATCTCGAATTCGACGTCAAAGGAAAAACCGTAGTGTCCGTGCTTGAGCATCCGGCCGAACTTCTCGGCCATGGTGTCGTCGGACAGGTAGGTGATGTGGCCGATCATCCGCGCCACCTGCAGGCCATGGGCAGGCACGGTGTCGTGGTCGTAGTAGCGTCCGCCGTGGAAGTCGGGATCGGTGACGATGGCGCGGCGTGCCACTTCGTTGAACGCGATGTTCTGGGCCGACAGGCGCGGTGCCGTGGCAATGGCCACGCAGTGAGCCAGGCGCTCGGGATAGAGGTAACTCCAGGCCAGGGCCTGCATGCCGCCCAGCGAGCCGCCCATGACGGCGGCAAAGCGCTCGATGCCCAGCGCATCGGCCAGACGTGCCTGGCTGTGCACCCAGTCCTCGACGGTGATGACCGGGAAGCTCGGACCATAGGGCCGGCCGGTGGCCGGGTCGGTGGACTTGGGTCCCGTGGAGCCGAAGCAGCTGCCCAGGTTGTTGACGCCAATGACGAAGAAGCGGTCAGTATCGACCGGCTTGCCCGGGCCGACCATGTTGGACCACCACCCATGCTCGTCGGCCGTGCCGGCCGTGAGGCCAGCCACGTGGTGCGAGGCGTTGAGGGCATGGCAGATGAGGACGGCATTGCTGCGCTGCGCGTTGAGGGTGCCGTAGGTCTCGTAGACCAGCTCATACGGCCCGAACTGTCCGCCGCTGGTCAGCGGCAGCGGTTCCTCGAAGCGATGCCGGACGGGCGTGACCAGCAGACTCATGCGTTGACGGCTCCAGAAAATGAGGGCATGGCCGAGGCATCCTCGATGCCCAGACAGGCCAGGCCGCGGCGGATGCTGCCCAGGTCGTCCTGCACCAGCATGCGACGCACCAGCGGCGTGAGCTGGCGAGTATCGACCTTGAGCACTTCGCTCTTGACGCGCAGAAGGCGCGACGGAAGCATGGAAAAGGATCTTAGCCCCATGCCGAGCAGCAGCGGTGCCACCCTGTGCTCGCCAGCCATCTCGCCGCAGACACAGACGGGTTTGGAGGCCTTGCGCGCAGCGCGGATGGTCAGCGCAATCAGGCGCAGCACGGCCGGATGCAGCTCGTCGTAGAGATGGGCGATGCGCTGGTCGGTACGGTCGATGGCCAGGGTGTACTGCACCAGGTCGTTGGTGCCGATGGCCAGGAAATCCAGCTTGCTGGCGAAGATGCCGGCCGACAGCGCCGCAGCCGGCACCTCGATCATGCCGCCCACCGGGATGTGTTCAGCCACCGGTTCGCCACGGCTGGCCAGCTCCTGGCGGGCCTGGGCCAGCAGCAGCATGGCCTCGTCCACCTCATGGGGCTGCGTCAGCATCGGCAGCAGGATCTGCAGGTTGCCGTGGACGGAAGCCCGCAGAAGCGCCCGCAGCTGCACCAGGAACATCTCGGGCTCGGCCAGGCTGTAGCGGATGGCACGCCGCCCCAGGGCCGACGTGGCACCGGGAATCAGCGCCTGGGCGGGCAGGATCTTGTCAGCACCCACGTCGATGGTGCGGATGGTGACAGGCCGGCCCTGCAGCGTCTCCAGCACCTGGCGGTAAGCGCGGTACTGTTCTTCCTCGTCCGGCAGCTGGCAGCGATTCAGGAAGAGAAACTCGGACCGGAAGAGCCCGATGCCCTCGGCCCCCGCGCGCACGGCATCCTCGGCCTCCTCGGGCCGCTCGATGTTGGCCAGCATGGTGACGCGGCAGCCATCCTGGGTGACACAGTCCACATCGGCCAGCTGCGCCAGCAGGCGCTCCCGCTCGGCCGCCTCGCGCTGGCGTTCGCGATACTGTTCCAGCAGCGCCTCGTCGGGCCGGACGATCACCTTCCCGGCGTCACCGTCCAGAATGAGAAAGTCGCCATCGCGGATGCGCCCGGTCGCGTCGTCCACGCCCGTGACGGCCGCCACACGCAGGCTGCGCGCCAGAATGGCCGTGTGTGAATGGATGCCGCCCTGCTCGAACACGAAGCCCAGCACCCCGCGCAGCTGCAGCATGTCGGCCGGCTGCAGGTCCTGAGCCACGTAGATCAGCGGCTCCCCGCCACCGTTACGGCCAACGCCCAGCTGACTGGCACCCGAAAGTGCCTTCAGCAGCCGGTCGGCCACCTGTTCGACGTCACGGCCGCGTTCCTTCAGGTAGGGATCCTCGATGGCACGAAACTGCGCCATCAATTCCTCGGCCGTCTCGGAGATGGCCCATTCGATGTTGAGTCGCTCGTTCTCGACCCGGGACTTGGCTCCTTCGATCAGCGCCGGATCGTTCAGCAGCATCAACTGCACGTCCAGGAGCGCCCGGGCCTCGGTCGGTGCATCAGCCGGCAACTGGGCGGCCACGCCCTGCAGCTCGGCCTCGACCGCGGCACAGCCTTCGCCCAGTCTGGCCCATTCGCCCGCCACCTCCCCGGAGGTGATGTAGTAGCGCGGCACATCGATGAGCGCGGTATCCAGCACACAGGCCCGCCCCAGCACGATGCCACCACCGATGGGCGCGCCGACCAGCGTCTGCATCATGCACCGGCCCCGAGTTCTTCACCGAAGCCCGAAGCGATCAGATCGACCAGTGCCTTCAGCGCAGCGTCCTCATCTTCGCCATCCACCTCGATCTTGAGCACGGTGCCGCAGGCGGCCGCCAGCATCATCACTCCCATGATGCTCTTGCCGTTGACGCGCCGCGCGCCCTTGGTGAACCACACGCCCGACTGGAACTTGCCGGCCAGCTGCGTGAGTGCAGCGGACGGGCGGGCATGGATCCCGAGGCGGTTGACGATCCTGACTTCGGCTTCTTTCATGAATGTGAGGGGTTGGAGGGTGGGGTGTCGGACAGTGGGGAGCAGTCGTTTCGCACAGAGGTTGATGGTGTGGAGGGGGCTTCCGGATCAGCCGCGTCGTCGGACTGCTGTGCCCTGTCCAGCCGACGCCCGGGATATCCGGTATCGACCCGCCCGATGCCGTCGGCCGCATCGCGCAGCACCAGGGACTCCAGCTCGACCAGGGGCAGGCGCGCCCGATAGTTGAACACTTTCAGCAGGATGGGCAGGTTGACGCCATAAAGGACACTGACCCGACCCGGCACGGCCATCTGCATGGCAATGCGCGACGGCGTGGCACCGTACAGATCGGTCAGCACCACCTGGCCGCTGCCGTCATTGATGCGGCTGGCCAGCGCCCGCGCCTCGCGCAGCGCCTGATCGGGATCCTCGTCGGGAATGATGTCCAGCGCAGCCGCCTGCACCGGCAGGCCGCGATAGACATGCCGGCAGCACCCCAGGAGCGCTGTGGCCAGGGGCTGATGCGCAATGATCAGCACCGAGATCATGAAGGTTCCCGCTCAGGCCCCGGCGGCGGAACGATCGGCCGCCACACGCTTTTCCAGCTGTGCAATGAAGAAATCGGGCACATCGAAACCGGTCTGCGCCGTGATTTCCATGAAACCGGTGGGGCTGGTGACGTTGATCTCGGTGAGGCTGTCGCCAATCACGTCCAGACCCACCAGGAAAAGTCCCTTGGCTGCCAGGCGCGGGCCCAGGTAGCGGGCGATCTCTTCATCACGCGCCGACAGCGGCTGCGCCACCGGCTTGCCGCCGGCCGCCATGTTGCCCCGCGCCTCGCCGGCCTGCGGGATGCGCGCCAGCGCGTGCGGCACCACCTCACCGTCGATGAGCAGGATGCGCTTGTCGCCCTGCGCGATGGCCGGCAGGTAGCGCTGCGCCATCACGGTGCGCGTGCCGAAGCGGTTCATGGTTTCCAGAATGACCGACAGGTTGGGATCATCCTGACGTGCCCGGAAGATGGAGGCCCCACCCATGCCGTCCAGCAGCTTCAGCACCGCCTCGCCATGGCGGGCGACAAACTCGCGCAGCCGGGCCGGATCGCGCGTGACCATCACGTCGGTGGTCAGCTGCGGATAGGCCGTAATGGAGAATTTCTCATTATGGTCGCGGATGGCGGCGGGATTGTTGTAGACCCGTGCCCCCTGCTCGACCGCCCGCTCCAGCATGTAGGTGGAATAGACATATTCCATGTCGAAGGGCGGATCCTTGCGCATCAGCACGGCATCGAAAGCCGACAGAGGCTCGGTGCGCACCTCGCCGGCCTTGTACCAGGGGGAGAGCTCGCCGGTCAGCTCCAGCGGCGTCACCCGGGCCGTGACCTTGCCCTGATCCAGACTGATGTCACCCTGCAGGCAACCGAAGACCCGGTGGCCACGCGCCACAGCGGCCCGCATCATGGCGATGCTGGTCTCTTTCTTGGGCTTGAGGGAATCGAAGGGATCGAGGATGAAAAGAATGTCCATGCGCCACCCGAAAAGGGACAGGCCGGCCGGATGCCGGTCAATCGGCCCATTCTAGAGCGTGTCCGCCGTTTTAGCATCCTGCCCCGCCTGCCCACCCATCCTTAAATGAATTCTGCATCATGAATTCTTGATTCCCGCTTTCGGCCTAAGCCTTTCGGACAGGAATCGTGATGATCAGACGCGGATTGCGTACCATCGGAAGCCTTGAACCCTCTTCACATTCTTTCCTACCGACAGGAGTTCCCATCTCATGGAAAAACAGGCTTTCTTCCAGGACTTTCAGCAGAAGGTCATGGACCTGATCAAGGCCAGCCCCGCCGCCGACATCGAACGCAACATCAAGGCGCTGATGGGCCAGACCTTCAACAAGCTGGAACTGGTCAGCCGCGAGGAATTCGATATCCAGGCCGCCCTGCTGCAGTCGCTGCAGGCCCGGGTGGATGCCCTGGAAGCCCGCCTGGCCCAGCAGGCCGACCAACGGGACGGCGGCCAGCCGAACGCCTGATGAACACCCTGGCGGTGGTCCATGCGCGGGCCCTGCTGGGCCTGTCGGCACCTCCGGTTTCCGTCGAGGTGCATCTGGCCAACGGCCTGCCCGCCTTCAGCATCGTGGGCCTGCCCGAGACCTCGGTGCGCGAAAGCCGTGAACGGGTGCGCGCCGCGCTGCTGCAGAGCGGTATCGAGTTTCCCAACCGCCGCATCACCGTCAACCTGGCTCCGGCCGACCTGCCCAAGGAATCCGGCCGCTTCGACCTGCCCATCGCCATTGGCATCGCTGCGGCGGCGGGTCTGGTGCCGCTTGCGGCACTGCAGGACCTGGAGCTGGTGGGTGAACTGTCCCTGTCGGGCGAACTGCGACCGATCCGCGCCGCCCTGGCCGTGGCCGCCGGCGTGAAAGCCGACGCTCCGGGACGCACGCTCATCCTGCCCCGTGACAACCTGGCCGAGGCCCGACAGAGTGGCCTGCAGACCCTGCATGGCGCCCCCGACCTGGCGGCGGTCATCGCCCACCTGCGCGGTCAGACGCTGCTGCCGCGCCCCACGGACAACGCTTCCGTTCCGGACGAGCCCGACACCGAGGCACCGCCTGATCTGGCCGATGTACGTGGCCAGCCGCTGGCCCGCCGGGCGCTGGAGATCGCGGCAGCCGGCCTGCACCCGCTGCTGCTGTGTGGATCACCCGGCACTGGCAAGAGCATGCTGGCTACGCGCCTGCCCGGCATCCTGCCGCCACTCACGTCAACCGAGGCGCTGGAGGTCGCCGCCATCCGCTCGGCCAGCGGTCAGCCGGCCACCCGTTCGCGGCGCGCGCCCTTTCTGTCCTGCCATGCCAGCACCAGCCCGGCAGGCTTGCTGGGCGGTGGTCAGCCACCACGGCCCGGCAACATCAGCCTGGCCCACCATGGCGTGCTGATGATGGACGAGCTGACCGAATTCCGGCGCACCGTCATCGAATCGCTGCGCGAGCCGCTGGAAACCGGGCGCATCACGCTCAGCCGCGGCCCCTACAGCGAGACCTTCCCGGCGCGCTTCCTGCTGGTGGCCACCATGAATCCCTGCCCCTGCGGCAACCTGGGTGATCCGGCGCGCGCCTGCCGCTGCACGCCTGCGCAGATCCGCCGCTACCAGGCCCGACTCTCCGGCCCCTTGCTGGAACGCTTCGACCTGGGCATCGAGATGATGCGAGAACCGGCCAACGACGTGTCCAACAAGGCCCCGGCCCCGGAAGACAGCGCCACCGTGGCCCGGCGCGTGCAGTCCGCCCGCCAGCGGCAACTGGCCCGACAGGCCTGCACCAATGGCCATCTGCCCGTCGGGCGTTTCGATGACTGCCTGGCACTGCAACCCGATGCCCGCGCCCTGCTGACCCAGGCGGCCGACCGATTCGGCTGGTCATGGCGCAGCCAGCACCGCGTGCTGCGGGTGGCACGTACCGTGGCCGACCTGGCCGACAGCGCCACCGTCACACCAGCTCACCTGGCCGAGGCCATGGCCCTGCGCCGACCGCTGGACCATTTGGTCAGCGCCGAGGCAAACCCGGCATAATCGACGTGAGCCCTGCTCGCCCGACGCCCCTCCCGGCGTGGGCGACGGTGCATCCCGAGAGGAGAGACGACATGCTGTACGAATTCCGCAGCCGTGCCACCGGCAGTGTCACCATGATCGGCAAGGCCGCCGAACAGGTGCTGAAAATCATCGGCAAGAGCCCGGACGCCACCGGCATCATCACCGTGGCCCAGATCCCGGCAGCCATTGCCGCCCTGGAACAGGCAGCCGAACGCGAGCAACCGCCCGCCGATCAGCCACAGGACGCCGATGACCAGAACCTTCAGGAAGACGCCCGCGAGCGCTTCGTCAGCCTGCGTCAGCGCGTCTATCCGCTGATCGAGCTGATGCGAGAGGCGAAGGCTGCGGACGTGGACGTGACCTGGGGCGTCTGAGCGCCCCGCCCTTGGCCACGGCAGGCGGGGGCACCACGTCGATGCCCTGCGCGCACAACGCCTCGTAGATCCGGAAGGCACCCCAGGCATCATGGGCGGCATAGCGGCACTGGGCAGCCGACAGCGGCTGCCGCGACCAGTCCGAGGTGCCGATGGACTTGGATTTCTCGAAATACCGTCCGAAGGTGACAGCCATGGCCATGCGGATGCCCAGCGAGGCCCGATAGCCCAGCGCCCGATAGGTCTGGTCCAGATCCACAAGCCCCTGCGGGGCCACGCCAAAGCGCGCCAGCAGCTGGGCCCGATCACCGGCCAGGCCGAAACCCACCTTCAGCAGCTCAGGCCGCGCCAGCAGCCCGGCCACCGCCTGGGCACAGGCCGGATCCTGCAACGGGAACAGCCACGCGCGCTCTGCCGAGGCAAACTGCACCAGGTGCGGGCCATCCTGCGTCTGCCCCCGCACGAACACCGGTTTCGACTCGGTATCGAAGCCCACCACCGACAGCGCCCCGATCTCGTCAGCCGCCTGCTGCGCCAGCTGCGGCCCCACCATCACGATGGCCTCGTCGGGCAGACGCTCGAAGGGAGGCAGCGCCCGCACGGCCTCAGGCGACGGCAGGGGATGCGGTCCAGCCCCCCGTCGGCCCCGGGGAAGACGCCCCAGGGCATGCTCTGTCACCGGTGCGCCCCTGGACACCGGGTCGTTCTTCGGCACGGGCCTGACGTCCTGCGCAGGAACAGACCCCTGCACCGGCCTGGTCTGGGGGGCTTCCCACTCCGGCAGCACATCCTGCAGCGGCGCACGCCCGCCCGGAACACGCTCCGGCAGCCCCTGTTCAGGTGACACACTCGCCGGTTTGGCCACCGGCGGCGGCCGGAGAAGCCATGCAATCTGCCGGGTCATTGGTCGGCAAGCCTCATCTGTAACTCCCGGAATCCATCGCCCGGCGGCGATATCAGCCACGCCTTCACCCGCCAGGGCGCGCCAGCATTGGCCTCACGGCCGTGCTCCGCGCAAAAACGGGCATTCTAACCAAGGCCCACATGACGCATCGCAGCATTGCTGCTTACCCACATCCCCTTCTCCACCCCTGCCCCGCAGCCGGCACCAAACGAGTAACATCGGAGTTCAAGATGGTTAACATCCGTGTCACGGTCCCCGCTGGGGCTCGGGGGACATGTGTGCTGCCCAATCCGACAAGAGGCGACCAACCATGGCCAGAATACTCATCCCGATCGACGGTTCCGAGACCGCATTGCGTGCGGTGCAATGGGTCATCGAACAGATTCGTGCCGGTGTCAACCACCAGGTCTCGCTCCTCAACGTGCAGCCGGAAATCCTCTCCGGCCACGCCCGCGCCTACTTCACCAAGACCGACCTCGACGCCTTCATGGCGGAACAGGCCCAGGAGCAGCTGGCGCCCGCCCAGAAACTGCTGACCGAGGCCAACATCCCCTACGAATCCTCCTTCGAGCGGGGCCATGCCCCCATGGTCATCGCCGACCACGCGAAGAAGGCCGGGTTCGACCAGATCGTGATGGGCACCCGGGGTCTGAATCGTGTCAGCGGCCTGCTGCTCGGTTCCGTGGCTACCGGTGTGCTGCACCTGGTGGACATCCCGGTCACCCTGATCAAATGAAATCCTGCCCAGACCACAGGCAGCCCCTGTTGCCCGGCCCCCGTTCGCGGTGCTGGCCGGACATGACAGGAGCGTGGCGAGGACAGTATCGCTGACCACACCGACATCGCTGCCGGGTCGTTCGGGCCGGCTGGACCCTTTTCAGGCTGGAAGAACCTTCATGAACACGACAACGCAATCCCCGGAAAACACTCCTGTCGAAGTCCAGCTGGCGGCTGCGCCCCAGAATCGCGACGACGCCGTGCGGGCTGCAGGCAGTCTGCTGATCCAGGCCGGCTTTGCCGCTGACGGCTTCACCGACAGCCTGCTCAAGCGTGAGCAGACCGCCACCACCTTCCTGGGACAGGGCGTCGCCATTCCCCACGGCATGATCGACGACAAGCACCTGGTCAAGCGCACCGGTCTGGCCGTGCTGCAGGTCCCCAACGGCGTCGTGTGGGGCAAGGACGCCGAAGGCAAGCCCCAGATCGTCAACCTGGTCGTGGGCATTGCGGCTGCTTCCGACGAGCACATCAAGGTGCTGCGTCGTCTCACCCGCCTGATGCGTGACGACGCCCGCCTGAAGAAGCTCTTCACCACCACCCACGCCGCCGAACTCGTCGAGGCGCTGACCGGCGAGGCCCCGGCCTCTTCCCCCAGCGCCCCGGCCATGACCGACTTCCCCGTCGGCAAGGAAATCACCCTGGGCTATCCCAACGGCCTGCACGCCCGCCCGGCCGGCCAGTGGGTCGAGAGCATCCGCCGCTTCAAGTCGCAGGTACGTGTGCGCTGCGGCGACATCGTGGCCGATGCCCGTAGTGTGGCCTCGCTGCTGAGCCTGGGTGCCGGCAACAATGCCCGCCTGCGCATCTCGGCCCAGGGCGATGACGCCCAGGACGCCATCAGCGCCCTGCTGGGCACCATCAAGCTGCTGGGTGACGAGGAGACCCGTCAGGCCCGGCTGGCTGCCGACAAGCAGGCGCAGGCCCAGGGCCTGGGCCGCGAGCTGGGCACCTGGGAGCCCGAGGCCCGCAACACCTTCAGTGGCATTGCAGCCGCTCCCGGCCTGGTCATCGGCACCCTGGTGCTGGCCGAATCGCAGGAACTGGAAGTCGAGGACAACGCGGACGGCGTGGCCAAGGCGGCCGCCGACCTGGACCATGCCCTGGCCAATGCCCAGCGCCAGCTGGCCACGCTCATCTCCAACGCCGAGCGCCAGGGCCAGGCCGAACAGGCCAACATCTTCAAGGCCCACCTGGAACTGCTGCGCGACCCAAGCTGGCTGGGTGACGTCACCCGCTGCATCGTCGACGGTCACGGCGCCGCCTGGGCCTGGAAGAACTGCCTGACCAACCGCATCCAAGCCCAGCGCAAGCTGCAGGACGCCACCCTGGCCGCCCGTTCGGCCGACCTGGAAGATGTGGGCCTGCGCGTGCTGCGCCACCTGCTGGGCAAGGGCAACGAGGGTAGCAACTTCGCCCAGGGCCTGCCCGATGACGCCATCCTGCTGGCCGACGACCTGGCGCCGTCCGTCACGGCCCAGATCGACACCTCCCGCGTGAAGGGCTTCTGCACCGCCAAGGGCGGCCCCACCGCACACACCGCCATCCTGGCCCGCGCGCTGGGCATGCCTGCCGTCGTCGCTGCCGGCCCCGGCGTGCTGGTGCCGGCCCTGTCCCAGGGCGGTACCAAGGCCATCCTGGACGGCTACCGGGGCAAGCTGTACGTGGCTCCCACCGAAGCCGCCCTGGCCGAGGCCCAGCAGCGCATCGCACGCCTGGGTCAGCTTCAGGCCGAAGAAACCAAGACCCGGATGCAGCCGGCCACCACCACCGACGGCCACCGCGTCGAGATCGGCGCCAATGCCAACCGGGCCGACCAGGCACGCCGTGCGCTGGAATCAGGCGCCGAGGGCGTGGGCCTGATGCGGACCGAGTTCCTCTTCCTGGAGCGTGACCACGTGCCGGACGAGGACGAGCAGTACGAGGTCTACCGTTCCATGGTGAACGTGCTGGCCGGCCGGCCGCTGATCGTGCGCACGCTCGACATCGGCGGCGACAAGCAGGTGCCGCACCTGGCACTGCCGCACGAGGACAACCCCTTCCTGGGCGTTCGTGGCGCCCGCCTGCAGCTGCGCCGCGAGGAACTGCTAGTACCCCAGATGCGCGCCCTGTACCGTGCCGCCAAGCACGGCCCGCTGTCGATCATGTTCCCCATGATCAGCAGCATCGAGGAAGTGCAGCTGCTGCGCGAGCGAATGGAGGCCATCCGCACCGAACTGGATGCCCCGAACGTGCCACTGGGCATCATGATCGAGGTACCGTCCGCGGCCGTCATGGCCGACCAGTTCGCCAAGTACGTCGACTTCTTCTCGATCGGCACCAATGACCTGACCCAGTACGCGCTGGCCATCGACCGCCAGCACCCCGAACTGGCCAGCCTGGCCGACGCGCTGCACCCTGCCGTGCTGCGCCTGATCGCCCAGACCGTGGCCGGTGCCCGCCCGTACAAGCGCCACGTGGGCGTCTGCGGCGGCCTGGCCGGCGACCCGCTGGGCGCTGCGCTGCTGGTCGGCCTGGGTGTCGATGAACTGAGCATGAGCGCCAGCGACCTGGGCACCATCAAGGCCCTGCTGCGTCGCCAGTCGCTCAGCGATCTGCAGGCGCTGGCCCGCAAGGCCCTGGAGGCCGAGACCGTCCAGGAAGTCCGCGCGCTGGGTGCCGCCCTCAAATCCGCTTCTTCCCCCACTGCAGGAGATGCAGCATGACCCAAGTCCTGACCATCACTCTGAACCCGGCCATCGATCAGACCATTCCCGTCCCGAAACTGATCCCGGGCGAAGTGCATCGCGCCACCGGCCACAGCAGCACGCCGGGCGGCAAGGGCATCGGCGTCTCCATCATCCTGGCCTCGCTGGGTGTGCGCACCACCGCCACCGGCTGGCTTGGCGCCGACAACGACAGCCTGTTCGTCCAGGCCTTCGAGCGTAACGGCATCAAGGATGCCATGGTGCGACTACCCGGAAACACGCGCACAAACGTCAAGATCGTCGACAACGAGGCCGGTGAATCCACCGACGTGAACCTGCCCGGCATCCGCCTGGACGCCGGTGAACAGGCCAAGGACGAGCTGATCCTGGCCGACCGCATCGAAGCCTTGGCCCGGCCCGGCGACTGGTGCGAATTCGGCGGCAGCCTGCCCCCCGGCATCACGGTCGACATCTGGCTGCGTCTGGCCAAGCTGCTCGTGAAAAAGGGCGTCAACATCGTCATCGACGTGGCTGGCTCCCAGCTGGGCGAGATCCTGAAGCGCTGGCCCAAGGAAGTCTCCTCCACCGTCGGACCGGTCATGATCAAGCCCAACCGGCCTGAGCTGGAAGAGCTGGTCGGCCGCCCGCTCAAGCACGACAACAACGAAGTGATCAAGGCAGCGGAAGAACTGCGCGCCGGCGGCGTGCAGCGCGTCGTGGTCTCGATGGGTGCCGAAGGCGCGCTGATCATCGGCCCCGAGGGCCGCTGGCTGGCCACCCCGCCCAAGGTCCAGGTCGCAACCACCGTCGGCGCTGGCGATACCCTGGTGGCCGGCACCATTGCCCGGTTGCTGCAGGGCAGCCCCTTCCCCGATGCGGCTGTCTTCGGCATGGCCTGCGCCGCCGCCCGCATTCAGCAGATCGAATTCGGGCTGCCGCCGGTGCAGCAGGTCGAGGCACTGGTCAAGCAGATCAACGTCACCCCGCGCTGATCTTCCCAAGAACCCCCTAGAGGAGAGTCCCCGTGGCAAGCATCTTGGCGATTTCCGCCAGCCAATCCGGGCCCGCCCACAGCTTCATCGTCGGCGAAGCCCTGAAGTCTGCCGCCGCCCGGGCCGGACATACGCTCGGCCTGAAGGTCATCAGCCATCTGGGTGAGCAGGGCAGTTTCTCGAACGACGAGCTGGCCAAGGCCGACGTGGCCATTGTCGTGGCCGATGGTCCCGTCGACCTGTCCAGCCTTCCCAAGACACTGCGCATCTTCGAGAGCACCCCGCAGGCCGTCTTCGATGACGCCGATGGCGTGCTCGGCCAGGCCCTGGCCGGCAGTGGCGGAGCCGCCAAGGCTGCTCCTGCCGCCAAGACCGCTGCGCCGGGGGGCAAACCCCCGGCCGGCATGAAGGTCGTGGCCATCACCTCGTGCCCCACGGGCGTGGCCCACACCTTCATGGCCGCCGAGGCCCTGGAAGAAGGCGCCGAAACCGCAGGCTACACCATCAAGGTCGAGACCCGTGGCTCGGTCGGCGCGCAGAACACCCTCACCCCCGAGGAGATCGCCGCCGCCGACCTGGTGGTGATCGCCGCCGACACCCAGGTCGACAAGTCCCGCTTTGTGGGCAAACGGCTCTACAGCACCAGCACCAAGGCCGCCATTCATGACGCCGGCAAGGTGTTCGATGCCGCCTGGGCCGAAGCCACCCCCTGGGGTGATGGCAAGGCAGCCGCTGCAGGCGCCAAGGAAGAGGCCAAGGCGGGCAGCAGCGGAGGCCGCAGCGGCCCCTACAAGCACCTGATGACGGGTGTCTCGTTCATGCTGCCCTTCGTCGTCGCGGGTGGTCTGCTCATCGCGCTGGCCTTTGCCATTGGCGGTCTGGACGTTCCGTCGGACCCCAAACTGGAAGGCACGCTGGGCTGGTACCTGTTCCAGGTCGGCGCCAAGTACGCCTTCGCGCTGATGGTGCCCATCCTGGCCGGCTACATCTCGTTCTCCATTGCCGACCGTCCAGGTCTGGCGCCTGGCATGGTGGGCGGCATGATCTCCTCGGCCATCGGCGCCGGCTTCCTTGGTGGCATCCTGGCCGGCTTCCTGGCCGGCTACCTCACGCAGTTCCTGGCCAAGGCCATCAAGCTGCCGCGCACCCTGGAAAGCCTCAAGCCCGTGCTGATCCTGCCGCTGCTGTCGACCGGCATCATTGGCGTGCTGATGCTGAGCGTGCTGGGCAAGCCCATGGTCGCCGCCATGGAAGGGCTGACCCACTGGCTGCAGGGCATGCAGGGTCAGGACATCGCGCTGCTCGGTGCCATCCTCGGGGCCATGATGGCCTTCGACCTGGGCGGACCGGTCAACAAGGCCGCCTACGTCTTCGGCACCACGCTGCTGGCCAGCAACATCAAGATCCCGATGGCCGCCGTCATGGCAGCCGGCATGGTGCCCCCACTGGGCATCGCCGTGGCCTGCTGGATCTTCCGCAACCGCTTCAGCAACGAAGAGCGTGATGCCTCCAAGGCGGCCGCCGTGCTGGGTCTGGCCTTCATCACCGAAGGGGCCATCCCCTTCGTGGCCCGCGACCCGCTGCGCGTCATCCCGGCCTGCATGATCGGTGCAGCCACCACCGGTGCCCTGGTGGGCCTGATGCACATCGAACTGGCCGCCCCCCACGGTGGCGTGTTCGTGATGCTGATCCCCGGCGCCATCAGCAACGTTCCGATGTACTGCGCGGCCATTGCCGCCGGTGCCGTCGTCACGGCCCTGGGTCTGGGCATCCTCAAGAAACCCATGGCTGCCCAGGCGCAGGCCGCAACGGCGTAAGCTGCCAAAGCCGAACCGGGAACGCGACGTCACCCGCCACGTTCCCCACCCCAGGCCAACCCTTTACGGGTTGGCCTTTTTTGTCGGCGGTAGATAATAAGGAAGCGCAGCAACGGGCTCGGCAGCAGGGGCCCACCGCTCCCCGGCAGACCCGGGCCCGCCCCCCTGGATGGATACGTCCACTCCAGGGCCTCAGGCCATGGCCCTGCCAGGAAAACCGCCTGCGGCCCGGCCCGGAATGGCCGCCATCCCCTCCTCAAGAACGACAGCATGGAAACCGAATACAAGACACCACCCGAGAAGTTCACGGCCTTTCTGAAACGGCAACGGATGGTCTTCATCGTCGCCTTCCTGGGCTATGTCTGCGCCTATCTGGTGCGCAACAACTTCAAGCTCATGTCCAAGTCCATCATGGTGGCCAATGACTGGAACAAGGACGACATCGCCATGCTGCTGTCATGCCTGACCGTCTCCTACGGCCTGGCCAAGTTCTACATGGGCGCCCTGGGCGACAAGATGAGCCTGCGCAAGCTCTTCGCCACCTGCCTGGCCGCCAGTGCAGTCATCTGCATCATCATCGGCTTCTATCACACCTCCATCGCGGCCTTGGCCGTGCTGCTGGTACTGTGCGGCGTCGTGCAGGGCGCACTGGCCCCCGCCTCGCAGAACATGATCGCCAACTACTTCCCCAACCGTACACGCGGGGCGGCCATCGCAGGCTGGAACATCTCGCAGAACCTGGGCTCAGCCATGCTGCCCATGATGATCGCCTTCATGACCACGCTGGGCTGGATCATGCCCAAGACGGGCGACGTGCTGTACGCCTTTGTCGTGCCCGCCGTGGTGGTGCTGGCCGTGGCCGTCTTCTGCTGGAGGCATGGTGGCGACAAGCCCGAAGCCGAAGGCCTTGACTCGCTGCGCACCATGTACGGCGAAGCCGGTGAATCCAACGTCGCCAGCGAGGAAGAGAAGACCAACCTCACCTACTGGCAGCTCATCTGGAAATACGTGTTCTGCAACCCGGCGCTGCTGCTGGTGGCCTCCGTCAACGTGGCGCTCTACTTCATCCGCTTCGGCGTCGAGGACTGGATGCCCATCTACCTGCACGAAGTGGCCAAGATGGAAGACGCCCATGCCCAGATGGCCATTTCCACGCTGGAATGGGTCGCCATCCCCGGCTCGCTGCTGTTTGCCTGGCTGGCCGCCAAGTACCCCAACAAGATGGCCCGCATCGGTGCCATCGGCCTGTTCATCATGGCTGGCGTCGTCTTCGCCTATGAAGCCATCACGGCATCGGGTGCGCCCAACTACGCACTCATGCTGGTGGTCTGCGGCATTCTCGGGGCCCTCATCTACGGGCCGCAGCTCATCGTCAACATCCTGACCATCAACTTCGTGCCGCTCAACGTCGCCGGTACCGCCATCGGCTTCGTGGGTGTCACCGCCTACCTCATCGGCAACATGGGCGCCAACTGGGTCATGCCCATCCTGGCTGACAACTTCGGCTGGTTCTGGTCCTATGTCGTGGTGGCGGGTCTGTCGGTCTTTGCCGCCATCGGCTACCTGATCCTGGCCAAGCGCGAAGAGCAGGTCATCAAAGCATGATCCTGGCAACTCTTGCCGTCCTCTGCGGCCTCGTCATGCTGGTCTGGAGCGCAGACCGGTTCGTCGACGGGGCCGCCCGTACGGCCAGCTACTTCAAGGTGCCCCCGATGCTGATCGGCATGCTGGTCGTCGGTTTCGGCACCTCCGCCCCGGAACTGATGGTCTCGGCACTCTCGGCCATCCAGAACAACCCGGGCATCGCCCTGGGAAATGCCTACGGCTCCAACATCACCAACATCGCCCTCATCCTGGGCATCACCGCCCTCATCAGCCCCATCACTGTCCTGCAGCAGGTCCTGCGCAAGGAACTGCTCGTGCTCACGCTCGTCACCGGCCTGGCCGTCTGGCAGCTGTGGGATGGCCAGCTGACCCGGGTCGATGCCATCGTGCTGCTGGTCCTGCTGGCCGCGCTGGTGGGCTGGACCGTGCGTGCCGAGCACAAGGCCCACGCGCCGGCGGCCTCCGCCACAGAGGAAGGCGCCACCGCCCCCTCCCTCGACGATGAGGCCGCTGCGCCCATCCGCCCCATCCTCTTCTGGCTGATCATCGACCTGGCGCTTCTGGTCATCAGCTCGCGCGTGCTGGTCTGGGGGGCGGTGGAAATCGCCCACGGCTTCGGCGTCAGCGACCTGATCATCGGCCTGACCATCGTGGCGGTCGGCACCTCGCTGCCCGAGCTGGCTTCGTCCGTGGCGGCTGCCCGCAAGGGCGAGGACGACCTGGCGCTGGGCAACGTCATCGGCTCCAACCTCTTCAACACCCTGGGCGTCGTTGGCCTGGCAGTCGTCATCCAGCCCATGTCCGTTGAAACCCAACTGCTGAGCCGTGACATCCCGGTCATGTGCGTGTTGACCCTGGCGCTGTTCGTCCTGGGTTACAACTTCGGCAAGTCCCGCCCGGGGCGCATCAACCGGCTGGAAGGATGCCTGCTGCTGGCCGGCTACATCGGCTACACGGCCTGGCTCATCGAGAGCACCTTCATCCGGGGGGCAGCTTAGTCCACCCTCTGCCTTCAGCAAGGCCCGGCTACCGCGGCCGCCACGGAACAGCCAGGGGCGCAGACCCCGGCCCATGCAGGCCCCTGACTCAGGCCACACCCAGAGCCGGATCCGCGCACACCTCGTGCCGGATCCGGTTTTCTTTTCCGGGTGCCTGCTCGGCCCCATGATGGCCCCATGATTGCCTGATGAGGGGCCGCTCACGGGGCGCCGCGGGTCACGCCCTCACTGTCCCAGCGTGGCCGGGATCAGCTTCTCCAGCCCGGCCAGCGGGGCCAGAACCTCGGGCGACAGATGATGACGCTGCGCCATCCAGGCCGCCGTGTTCATCGACGCATACACGTTGCCCTGGCTGTCTTCCCACACCAGCACCTTCGACGGCAGGTCGATCGCCAGCGTCGGCGACTTCACCATCATCGGCGTGCCCACCTTGGGATTGCCAAAAACGATCACGCTGGCGGCCGGCATCTCCAGCGAATGCTGCTGCGCCGCCTTCTGGTGATCAATGACGGTGAACACCGTCAGGCCCTTGGCCAGCAGTGCTTCCTGCACCCGCTTGATCGAATCCGACACCGAATACCGGCTCCGGATCGTCAGAAGCCCATCCACCTGGGCCGGCGCCGCCGCCCCGCCCTGCCCGGCAGCCTGTCCCGCCGCCGGCGTTGCCTCATCGGCCGCCATCACAGATCCTCCCGTCATCATCAGGCCCACAGCCAACCCGGCCAGCACCGACCGGTACCCCCATGCCTTTCTCATCCGTCTCATCGACGCTCCTCCGAAAGAATGGCCAAGAATGCTCCGATGGCAAGGCCAGGAAACCGTCCAGCCGCGGTCACGCAACCGGTCAGACCCCACAAACACCTTGCCCGTGATCCCACAATCATACGGGAAAGCCGGCCAGCGTCGCCTTCCGTCAGCCCACGCCCCAGCCACCTGTCGGCGGCACGTAGAATCCTCCCCTTCGCCCCCGGCAAGCGCCGCGCAGCGCTGCGCGACCACCGCCCCAGGCGAACACGACTCCAGCACGGACCTGCTCCGACCTGCCCCTGCGCCATGATCGTCCGCTCCCGCCCTCATTGGCTGCGCATGCTCTTCGTGCTGCGCGGCTCCATCCTGCCCACCATCAGCCCACAGCTCATCATCATCACGCTGTTTGCCACGCTGGTCACGGCACTGCATGGCCAGATCCTGGACTGGAAGGTCTCGCTCAACTTCGTGCCCTTCTCCCTCATCGGCGTGTCGCTGGCCATCTTCCTGGGCTTTCGCAACAGCACCAGCTACGCCCGCTACTGGGAAGCCCGCACCCTGTGGGGACAGGTCCTGGCCGCCACCCGATCACTCGGCCGCCAGACACTCACCCTGTCCAGCAACCGGCCGCTTGCCCGGCCGATGATCCTGCATCTGTGCGCCTTCGCCCACCTGCTGAAGCACCAGCTGGCCCGCACCGACCCCAGCACCGACATCCACCTGTTCCTGGACGAAGCCGACAGCCGACGTGTGCTGCAGGCCGAACACCGGCCCGCCATGGCCCTGCTGCTGGCCAGCGAATGGCTGGGCGAACGCCTGAAGGCCGGGGAGGTCACCCCACCCATCGCCACCGCCTTCGAACGCAACCTGCATGAACTGAGCACCGCCCTGTCCGGCTGCGAACGCATCGCCGACACCCCGCTGCCCTTTCCCTACTCGGTCATCATCCACCGCTGCGCCTACCTGTACTGCTTCTGGCTGCCCTTCGGCCTGCTCGACGGCATCGGCCTGATGACCCCGGTCATCGTCTGCTTCATCGCCTACACCTTCCTGGCCCTGGAAGCCCTGGGCGCCGAACTGGAAAACCCCTTCGGCCGCGACCCCAACGACCTGCCCCTGCAGGCGCTTTCCCATCAGGTCGAAACATCACTGCTGGAGATGATCCACGAACCGCCCCGCACCCCCCGGCCGGAAGTCGTCGACAGCATTCTGATCTGAGCGTGTCCTGCGCGCTTTCGCAAGCGCGTACACGGACGCCACATAGGGCAGCTCCACCTGCACGCTCTTATCGTCACGCTTCACCGTGAAGGCCGCCTTCGTGAATCCGGTCACGCGGCTATCCAGCAGCTCCACCACGTAGTTCCCGGCCGACAGTCCGTCGGTGGAGAAGCGCCCCTCACCATCGACCACCGCAACCGTCCGGGTGCCGTTCGTGCCCATGCCGGTAATGCCCACCTTCCTGCCCACCAGGTCACGCACCGGCTCCTTCGTCTTCGTGTCGATGACCCGGCCTTCCATCCTGGCTACCGGAACATGGGCCACGAAGGCCCATTGCCTGCTGAAGGCGCTGTCTTTCCCTGCACCATTGATAGTGACAGAGAGATTGATGTCTCCTTCCGGCAGACGTTGAATCACGTCTTTCAGAGCCTCATGGCTGAGGACGAATCCCCTCCCAGATTCAAGGGGTGTCCAGAGCCCTCTCAGAGCAATCGTGCCCCGGCCATCGACATCCAGAAGCGCATTTGACGCCACGGGGTGGATCTTGATACTTCCGGGTACCTCAAAAACGAGATCCCCAGTACCAATACTGTTGTCAGCCCCCAGCCCCTTCACCAGCAAGGGTACATACTCCGGCCTGCCCTCCGCTTCATCAAACTCGGTAATGTCAGCCACCCCCAGAAATCTCGGACTGGCCAGTTCAATCTTCAGCTCCTTCCTGACCCCCGGCACATCAGCTCGCATCCGGATCGTTCGGGTCTGCCCCGGATCCGCCGGTGTGATGAACCGGATCTCTCCGCCCTGCGCCACCAGATCCTCGACCAGATCCTGCCCTTCCAGAATCCGGATCCTGCTCACATCCGCATCCTCATCCGACATCCCCAGATCCGACGGATCCACACGCACGACCCGGGCATAACCGGACGGGAGAAACTCCCGCTCCAGATCCCCATCAGGCGTCTCTTCGCCTTGGGAATCGACAATCTCGATCGGGGACGCAGGGGAGGAACCGCTCCCGGCCTGAGCCTGCCCTGAGGCGTGCATCCTTTCTTTTGCCCTGGCGCCAGCCCCCTGGCTGCTGTCACTCCCATGGGCTGCCATCGAGAGTGCGGCCAGCATCACCGCAACGACACATCGCACATGAGGGATATCTTTCATGATTGGGCGTTTCCCGGTCCGGGAGTTGAGGGGGTACATCCATTCACGACTGTCTGATGACCAGATCGGAAGGCCTGGACAGTCCAGAGACACCCAGAATAGAGAGCGCTGTCACGGCCGTGCCCGCCCATCCGACAGACCGTCCGCATGAACATCCGGATGGGGCCCGCGCCTCCGCCAGGCACCCGCTATAGAATGAGCATATCCCCTGTCAACCAGGACACATGCCATGACCGCTTCCACCCCCGACACCCCGCGCCTCACCTCTCTCTCGCACGGCGGCGGCTGCGGCTGCAAGATCGCCCCGGGCGTGCTGACTGACCTGCTGGCCAGAAGCAGCGTGCCGCCCCAGCTGTTCCCCAACCTGCTGGTTGGCACCGAGACCGCCGATGATGCCGCCGTCTACCGCATCAACGAGCACCAGGCCATCGTGGCCACCACCGATTTCTTCATGCCCATTGTCGATGACCCCTACGACTTCGGACGGATTGCGGCCACCAACGCACTGTCTGATGTCTACGCCATGGGGGGGCAGCCCATCATGGCGCTGGCCGTCGTCGGCATGCCCATCAACGTGCTGCCGCACGATGTCATCGCCCGCATCCTGGAAGGCGGTCAGTCAGTCTGCCGTGACGCCGGCGTGCCCCTGGCGGGCGGCCACTCCATCGACTCGGTGGAACCCATCTACGGCCTGGTGGCCATCGGCACGGTCGATCCGAAGGATCTCAAGCGCAACAGCGGTGCCCAGGCAGGCGACGTCCTCATTCTCGGCAAGCCGCTGGGCGTGGGCATCTATTCGGCCGCCCTCAAGAAAGGCCAGCTCGACGAAAGCGACTATGCCACGATGATCGACGCCACCACGCGGCTCAACCGGCCCGGCCCCGAGCTGGCGCGGCTGCCCGGTGTGCATGCCATGACCGATGTCACCGGCTTCGGCCTGCTGGGCCACACGCTGGAAATGGCCCGGGGTTCAGGGCTGACGGCCCGCATCAACGGACGTGCCGTGCCGTTCCTGAAGGATGTCATCGAGCTTGCATCGGCCGGCATTCGCACGGGTGCATCGGGCCGCAACTGGGCTTCCTATGGCGCCGATGTCGACATGACCCCCGATGCACCGCCCTTCCTGCAGGACCTGCTGACCGACCCGCAGACGGCCGGCGGACTGCTGGTGGCCTGTGCCCCCGAAGCCGCCAACGACGTGCTGAAGTGCTTCAACCGCTTTGGTTTCGAGCAGGCCACCGCCATCGGACACCTGGAAGCCGGCCCGGGCCGCGTGCAGGTACGCTGATTTCCCCCCATCCCTTCCGTAGGCCTCATCATGAAACCCGACTCCCTGCGCCGCCGTCTGCTTTCGGTCGGCGCCACCCTGCTGGCCAGCAGTGCGCTGCTGGCCGCCACACCCGCCCATGCGGCCGACGACGCCCTGAACGCCGTCCAGCAACGCGGCACGCTGCGCATCGGCATCGAGGGCACCTATCCGCCCTTCAACTACCAGGACGAGAAAGGCCAGTTCGTCGGCTTCGAGATCGACCTGGGCAATGCTCTGGCCGAGACCCTGGGCGTGAAGGCGCAGTTCCAGCCCACCAAGTGGGACGGCCTGCTGGCCGCCCTGGACTCTGGCCGCATCGACGTGATCATCAACCAGGTCACCATCACCGACGCACGCCAGAAGAAATACCGCTTCAGCCAGCCCTACACCGTCTCGGGCATCCAGGCTGTCACCCGCACGAAGGATGCTGACACGCTGCAATCCCCCAATGCGCTGGCCGGCAAGAAAGTGGGCGTGGGTCTGGGCACCAGCTACGAGGAATGGGCCCGTCGCACCGTGCCATCGGCTGAAGTGCGCACCTACGAAGACGACCCCACCAAGAACCAGGACCTGGCCGTGGGCCGCCTGGATGCCGTGCTGGTGGACCGGCTGGCCGCGCTCTACCAGGTCAAGCAGAGCAAGAACCGCTTTGCCCTGGGCGGCCCGGCCTTCTCGCGCCAGACCTCCGGTATTCCCACCCGCAAGTCCGATGAAAGCCTGCACCAGGCCATCGACCAGGCGCTGGAGAAGCTGCGTGCCGACGGCACCCTGACCAAGCTGTCCAACAAGTGGTTCGACACCGACGTGACCAACGCACGCTGACCCGCCCCCCGGCATGTCCGAAACCCTGTCTCTCGTCCTCGAATCCCTGCCCGATCTGCTGAGCGGCGCGCGCTTCACCGTGCTGCTCAGCCTGGGCGGGATGTTCTTCGGCCTGCTGCTGGGATTCCTGCTGGCCCTGGGTCGGCTGTATGCGCGCCGTCCCATCCAGTGGCTTGTACGCTTCTACGTCTCGTTCTTTCGTGGCACGCCGCTGCTGGTGCAGCTCTTCATCATCTACTACGGCCTGCCCGAGATCGGCCTGCAGCTCGATCCCCTGCCTGCCGCCATCATCGGGTTCTCGCTCAACACGGCCGCCTACACCTGCGAGACGCTGCGCGCCGCCATCGCCCAGATCGATGCCGGCCAGTGGGAGGCCGCCGCCAGCCTGGGCATGAATCGCCGCCATACCCTGCGCCGCATCATCGTGCCCCAGGCCGCCCGCACGGCCCTGCCCCCGCTGGGCAACAGCTTCATCGCTCTGGTCAAGGACACCTCGCTGGCCGCCACCATCCAGGTGCCGGAACTGCTGCGTCAGTCCCAGCTCATCACGGCCCGCACCTTCGAGGTGTTTGCGATGTACATCAGCGCCGCCCTCATCTACTGGGCCATCGCCAGCATCCTGTCTGCCCTGCAGGCCCGGCTGGAGCGCCACACCAATCGCTCGGAAGCACCGGAATCGGGCGGCTGACACGGCCAGCCACCGAAACGAAGACAGAACGTACTGACACAGACGACGCAGCCCGCGTGCCCCTTGGGCTGCAGGCACTCTGCGCGCGCATGGCGCCCGTGCCTATCGCTTTCAGAGCTGCGACCTTCAGCGCCGAAGCCGCTCGATGCGCTCCTGCAGCGTCGCCTTGGACAGCGCCCCGATGCGGATGTCCTGCAGGCTCCCGTCACGGCCGTAGAACAGCGTGGCCGGCAGCGCCCGCAGCCCGAAATGCCGGCCCACCTCGCCTTTCGCATCCAGCAGCACGTTGTCCAGCACAAGCCCGCGCCGCTGCAGGAAGCGGCTCACCCGCGCACCGTCCTCGCCCTGGTCCAGGAACACGATGTCCAGGTCCGGATACTGCCGCTGTGCCTCGGCCAGCACCGGCATTTCCCGCACGCAGTGCGGACACCACGTGGCCCACAGGTTCACGATGGCCGGGCGCCCATTGCCGAAGCGCTGCAGCGGCACTGCCTGCCCATCCAGCGTCTGCAGCTGCAATGCCGGCAACGGCTGCACCCGCGTCGCCGCGTTCTGCAACGCCAGAAGCCCCGCCACGCCGATCACCGTCATGCCCACCATGGCCGCCAGCAGCGGCCGACGCGGTGCCGAACCCCGCCAGCCATATCGCCAGGCCAGCAACCAGGCCCACACCAGCCCGGCCCATGGGTCGAAGCCGCCATCGCGCACGTCCAGCGCCGTCCACGGATCTTCCAGGTAGGCCTCATGGTGGCGCAGCACATAGGCCAGCCGCGCCACCGCCAGCGCCCAGAACACGATGCGCCAGAAGAACGGCTCCACCGGCGCCGTGCCCTGTCGCTTCACCTGGCGGTTGCCCAGCCAGAGACCAAGAAAGACCGCCACCATCGGCACCAGGACCGAGAGTGGCAACGAAAGGGGACCGAGATTCAGAGCAGCAGGCATGCTGCGATTATGAAGCAGCGCGATCCATCCATGAAGTCATCGTGCCCCGGCTCCTGCAGGCCCCGGATTTCTGACTAGGGATAACCCTGAACATCAGAACGGAATATCTTACCCATTGATTCATAAAGGAATTTCATGAATCGGGAATGAACGGGTTTCATTGCTCGCCTGCCATCGCTTCTGTAAATTAGCGACACCCCAATCAGGGAGAACGACAGCCTGAGCAGCCATCCCCGTGCCCGGATGCGCTGCCCGACAGCAGGTTTCCGACTCCAGCCCCATTGACGGCGCAGGCCCGGGAAACGGCCCAACCGGCCCCACCCGCCACGCCGCACAACCCCGTACCCCGGAGATATTCCTTCAATGGAAACGTGGATCCAGAACTATTCGGTCGTCGGCGATAGCCTGATGCTGACGGCCGCCGTGGCGCTGCTACCCATCATCTTCTTCTTTGTCGCGCTCACCGTCCTGAAGATGAAAGGCTACGTGGCAGGCCTCTGCACCCTGCTCATCGCGCTGGGCGTGGCCATCTTCGCCTTTGGCATGCCCACCGGCATGGCCATCTCCTCGGCACTCTACGGCTTTGCCTACGGTCTATGGCCCATTGCCTGGATCATCATCACGGCGGTATTCCTCTACAAGATCACCGTCAAGACCGGCCAGTTCAACATCATCCGCGCATCGGTCATCTCCATCACGGAAGACCAGCGCCTGCAGATGCTGCTGGTCGGTTTTTCATTTGGTGCCTTCCTGGAAGGCGCCGCAGGCTTTGGCGCGCCGGTGGCCATCACCGCCTCGCTGCTGGTGGGCCTGGGCTTCAACCCGCTCTACGCCGCCGGTCTGTGCCTCATCGCCAATACCGCTCCGGTGGCCTTTGGCGCCATGGGTATCCCCATCCTGGTGGCCGGCAAGGTTTCCGGGCTGGATCCCTACCACATCGGTCAGGTGGCCGGTCGTCAGCTGCCCATCCTCTCCATCATCGTACCCTTCTGGCTGGTGGCCATGATGGACGGCATGCGCGGCATCCGCCAGACCTGGCCCGCCGTGCTGGTGGCAGGCGTCTCGTTTGCCGTCACCCAGTTCCTCACCGCCAACTTCATCGGCCCCGAACTGCCCGATGTCACCTCCGCGCTGGTCAGCCTGGTCTGCCTGTCACTGTTCCTGAAGAAGTGGCAGCCCGAGGAGATCTTCACCTTCGACGGCATGAAGAAACCCACGAAGCGCCATGAGGCCGAATACACCACCGGCCAGATCCTGAAGGCCTGGTCGCCGTTCGCCATCCTCACCGTCTGCGTCAGTCTCTGGACGCTGAAGGGCCTGCAGAACGTGCTCGACGCAGCCACCATCAAGATCCAGTGGCCCGGCCTGCACAACCTGGTCATGAAGGCTGCCCCGATCGTGGCCGAGCCCACGGCCTACGCCGCAGAATTCAAGCTGAACCTGCTCGGCGCCGTCGGCACCTCCATCCTGCTGGCCGCCCTCATCTCGGCCGCCCTGCTGCACATGCGCATCCCGCACGTCATCAAGACCTTCTTCGAGACGCTGCTCGAACTGCGCCTGTCCATCCTCTCCATCGGCCTGGTGCTGGGCTTTGCCTTCGTGGCCAACTACTCGGGCCTGTCGTCCACGCTGGCCCTGGTGCTGGCCGGAACCGGTGCGGCCTTCCCGTTCTTCTCGCCCTTCCTGGGCTGGATCGGCGTCTTCCTCACCGGCTCCGACACCTCGGCCAACGCCCTGTTCGGCTCGCTGCAGGCCAGCACGGCACACCAGATCGGCGTCACGCCTGAACTCACCGTGGCGGCCAACACCACGGGTGGCGTCACCGGCAAGATGATCTCGCCGCAGTCCATCGCCATCGCCTGCGCCTCGGTGGGTCTGGAAGGCAAGGAATCCAACCTGTTCCGCTTCACGGTCAAGCACAGCCTCATCTTCTGCGTCTTCGTGGGTCTGCTCACGGTGCTGCAGGCGTATGTGCTGCCCTGGTCCCTGCATTTCTTCCAGAAATGACCCTCCCACGCCTCGGGGAGCCTGACACGCCCCCGAGGCCATGAGGGATGATGCAGTCGCTGTATCCTCTATCAGACTGCATCATCCCTCATCCTCGACCGCCCCATGGATATCCTCACCCGCCTGTATCGCCTGCCCACGGGGCGCTTTCACTACACGCTTCTGGGGCTCATCGGCGTCGGCTGGCTGTTCGACGCCATGGACACGGGCCTCGTGTCCTTCGTGCTGCCCACGCTCAGTCAGCAGTGGCAGCTCACGCCGGCACAGTCGGGGTGGATCGTCAGTGTCGCCTTCGTGGGCATGGCGCTAGGCGCCGTGGCCAGCGGCTGGGCCGCTGACCGCTTCGGCCGCCGCAATGTCTTCGTGGGCACCATGGTGCTCTACAGTATCGCCACCGGCCTGTGCGCGCTTTCGCCCAGCCTGCCCGTCCTGCTGTTCTGCCGATTCTGGGTGGGCTTCGGACTGGGTGGCCAGCTGCCGGTGGCCGTCTCGCTGGTCAGCGAATTTGCGCCCCCCGCAGTGCGCGGCCGGCTGATCGTGCTGCTGGAAAGTTTCTGGGGCCTGGGCTGGCTGGCCGCCGCGCTGGCCTCGTGGGGCTTCATTCCGCACTTCGGCTGGCACAGTGCATTCTGGATCGGTGCGCTGCCCATCTTCTACGCCCTCTGGGTCTGGAAAAAGCTGCCTGAATCCGTGCCCTACCTGCTGGCCCGGGGCCGGGTGGACGAGGCCCACGCCCTGGTCTCGCGCCTTGAAGCCCAGGCCGGCCTGCCCGTCGTGGCAGAAGCTGTCGTGGCCGCCACCGCCACCCATGAGCCCATCCGTTTCGGACAGCTCTGGAAGCCGCCCTTTGCCCGCCGCACCCTCATGCTGTGGCTGATCTGGTTCGGCATCGTGTTCTCGTACTACGGCATCTTCACCTGGCTGCCCAAGCTGCTGGTGGAGCAGGGACACACCGTGGTCAAGACCTTCGAGTACATGCTGGTGATGATCCTGGCCCAGCTGCCCGGCTATTTCTCGGCGGCCGTGCTCGTGGAACGGATCGGCCGCAAGGCCACGCTGGCCTCGTTCCTGTTCGCCTGCGCCGCATGCGCCTGGTTCTTCGGCCAGGCCACCACCCCCACCGCCATCCTGCTGTGGGGGTCCCTCATGTCCTTCTTCAATCTGGGGGCCTGGGGCGTGCTGTACACCTACACCCCCGAGCTGTACCCGGTTCGATTCCGGGCCTTCGGCTCCGGCTGGGCAGGCGCGATCGGCCGCATCGGCGGCATCGTGGCACCACTGGCGGTGGCCGCACTGGTGGGCGGCGCCAACGGCTTCGCCCACATCTTCGGCATGTTCACCGCCGTGCTGCTGGCCGTGGTCGTGACCATTCTGGTGCTGGGCGAAGAGACCCGCGGCCGCTCGCTGGAAGACATCAGCGACTGACGCTCATGCATGCCGCGCATGACGGCATGAGGGCAGCGCCTAACTACAAAAACGCACATTGATACCGGTACGGCGCGCCGGTAACGTCCCTGCCATCGCACCCCCAGGGACAACATCATGCAACCCCATACCCTGTCCTCTTCGCTGGCCATCGACGCCCCGGGATCCCGGGGCAGCCAGACACGATTCGGTCGCGAATCATATACGCCCATCCAGCGCAACCCGGCACCCGCCGACACGCAGCCGCCGGCAGCGCGTCCGCCCTGGTACCGTCAGGAAGACGGCTGGGCCATCTTCATCGGCCTGGGCATGGTGGCGCTGGCCAGTCTGGCGCTGCTGGCCGGCGAATCCGGTGCGCTCAGGCTCGTCACCGTGAAGTTCGGCAGCTGGCGCACGCCCGGCGAAGGTCTGGCCGCCCTCGGCAAGGCGCTGCCCTCGCTCATCTACCTGTACGCGCTGCTGCTGGTACCGCTGTCCATCGGCGCCGCCCGCATCGGCTACAACGTCACGAAATTCGGCAAGGGCCTGCTGGCGCTGTATGGGCTGGCCGTGCTGGTCACGCTGCTGGCCAGCAACACCTGGTTCAAGGCTGCCCAGCTGGAAGGCCCGCTGGTGGCTCTCTTCGTCGGCCTGGCCATCGGCAACACCGTTCGTCTTCCCGCCTGGCTGCACGAGGCATTGCGCACCGAATACTTCGTCAAGACCGGCATCGTGCTGATGGGTGCCACCCTGCCCTTCACGATCATCCTGCAGGCCGGCCCGGCCGCCATCAGCCAGGCGCTCATCGTCTCCTTCATCACCTTCGGCAGCATCTATTTCGCCGCGACCCGACTCTTCGGGCTGGATCGCCGTTTCGGTGCCACCCTGGCGGCCGGCGGATCTATCTGCGGCGTCTCCGGCGCCATTGCCATCGGCGGCGCCTGCCGTGCCCGTCCCCAGCACGTCTCGGTAGCCATCTCGCTCGTCATCGTCTGGGCCGTGGCCATGATCTTCATCCTGCCCTCGGCGGCCCGTGTGCTGGGTCTTGAACCCGGCATCGCCGGCGCCTGGATCGGCACCTCGGAATTCGCCGATGCTGCCGGCTTTGCCGCCGCCGAAGCCATCGGCCACGAATCGGCCGTGCAGGCCTTCACGCTGATGAAGGTGGTGGGCCGTGACATGTTCGTGGGCGTCTGGGCCTTCCTGGTGGCCATCCTGTCGGTCACGGTGTGGGAACGTCAGTCACGCGACAGCGCCGAGCGCATCGACCGTCGCGAGATCTGGCGGCGCTTCCCGAAATTCATTCTGGGATTCTTCGTGGCCTCACTGCTGACCACGGCAGCACTCACGCTGCTGGACGGCGCCCAGGCCACCGCCTACAGCAAGGATGTGCTGGGTACGCTCAAGTCGCTGCGCGGCTGGTTCTTCACCCTCACCTTCCTGGCCATCGGCCTGACCACGCGTTTCCGGGAACTGACAGCCGTCGGCATCAAGCCCTTCCTGGCCTTTGCCGTGGGCGTGGCCATCAACGTGCCGGTGGGCTACTTCCTGTCGGTCCACGTGTTTGCCGACTTCTGGAACGCGCTCTGATCATGAACACCACGCTCGTCAACCTGCGCACCACCGTCAACAGCGCCACTCATGAGGGCCACCGCGACCTGCTGCTGCAGGCCGCGCTGCTGGCCCAGGGGTTTGCCATCGACACCGAGCAGACCGGCCGCAAGGCCAGCCAGAAGCCCCGCTGGCGCGCCACCTCGCACGACATCGACGCCCAGGACATCAAGCACCATCTGCAGGAGCTGGGCTTTGCCGACCACGAGTTCCAGATCCGGATGGAATTCCAGCGCGCCTGGGGCTGCCTGTAACGCTGAGATTGGCCTTGACGGCGGCTCAGGTATAGGCCGTTCCATTCGTGTCATATGGTTAAACTGGCGCGACGCATCGCGCTGCCTGACACGCTGCTGTCCGAGATTCCATCGCCTTGAACGAGGAGCCGCATCATGACCGCATCCACCTCCCGACCCATCATCGGCCGCATCCTGCACCTGGGGCTCAGCAACTTCCACCGCGCCCACCAAGTGGTCTACCTGCAGCGCCTGAAGGATCAGGGCGAGACCGGCTGGCAGCTGGCCGGCACCAACATCCGTCCCGACGCCAACCCGCTGCTGGAGGCCCTGGCCGCCCAGGACGGCAATTTCACGCTGGAAACCATCGATCCGCACGGCAAGGTGGAATACCACTGGATCACGGCCATCGACCAGGTGATTCCCTACGATGCCAGCCTGAAGACCATCACCGAACTGGCCACCGATCCGATCACCCGCATCATCTCCTTCACCGTCACCGAAGCCGGCTACTACCTGCTGGAAAACGGCGATCTGGACACCAGCTTCCCCGACCTGAAGGCCGACCTGGAGCGCGTGAAGAAAGGCGAACCGGGCCAGACGCTGTACGGCGCCCTCATCACGCTGCTGCGCGCCCGCAAGCAGGCCGGTGGCGGCCCCATCACGCTGCAGAACTGCGACAACCTGCGCCACAACGGTGATCGGGTGCGGGGTGGCCTGCGGGACTTCGCCCAGAAGATCGGTGACACCGACATCCTGACCTGGATCGATGCCAACGTGCGCTTCCCCAACGCCATGGTCGACCGCATCACGCCACGTCCGCCGGCCGAGCTGAAGGCACGCGTCAAGGCCGCCACCGGACGCGACGACAACGCCGCGCTGGGCTCCGAGAGCTATCTGCAATGGGTCATCGAGGACAATTTCGCTGCCGGCCGCCCTGCCTGGGAAAAGGTAGGCGCCGAACTGGTTGCCTCCGTTGATCCCTACGAGGAAGCGAAGATCCGTCTGCTCAATGCCACCCACAGCTGCATTGCCTGGGGCGGAACACTGCGCGGGCACGCGTACATCCATGAAGGGGCCCGTGATGCGGTGGTGCGCAAGCTGGCCTACGACTACGCCACCGACGACGTGATTCCCTGCCTGTCGGGCCCCGAGAATCCCGTCGATCTGCCGGCCTACCGCGACATGGTGCTGGAGCGCTTCGGCAACGATGCCATCCGTGACACCAACCAGCGCGTCACCGCCGACAGCTTCTCGAAGATCCCGGGCTTCATCCTGCCCACCATCCGCGACCGGCTGGCCCGCAACGAGAGCATCGATTCGGTGGCGGTGCTGCCCGCCCTCTTCCTGGAGTTCCTGAAGCGCTGGCATGCAGAGAAACTGCCCTTCCAGTACCACGACCAGAGCATGGACCCGAAGGCGGCGCACGCCATCGTGCAGGCTGAAGACCCGGTGAAGGCCCTGTGTGCCGACCGCGTGCTGTGGCAGGAACTGGCCGGCGACGCCCGCCTGGAAGCTGCCGTGCGCAAGGCATTGGCACGTGTCCAGAAGGATGTGATTCCAGGCTGATACCCAGACAGAACGCACCATGGTGTGCCGCATGGCGCGCAGCCGACAGACTGCCTTCTTTTCGACAGTCTGCTGATTTGCAAGCCTGAAGAAACCGGCCCCGGTCATTTCCCGGGAGCCGGTTTTTTTATCGGCACGCCGTCATCCAGGCTTCCACAGATGGCTCCAGACAACAGGAACCGGCTGCATGCAGCACTGTCAAGTCTGTGCGTACTACCCAATTTCGTGGGGAGTGCCGATGTCCGGATGCAATTCTTTGCAACCATCGTTGCAAGGCATGACCAACAATCTGCCGTCCTCCAGGCAGACATCATGCAGGTTCTCGAACATGTGAAATACATTCAGGCCCATTCGTGCAAGCGCGCACACGGAACGTATGCGTGCACACACATGCCTGAATGAAAACGTTGTCCGATAAATACATCAAGCCTTTCCGTGTTCTACGAAGTGCCCGGACGCATCGCTCTACAGTGACCTTCGGCGCTGGCGACCTTCCGCCAGGCTCCATATCGTTAACAGCCGCCAAGGATCACTCATGTCCATACGCACATTCCTTCCATCTTCGCCCAGCTCTGCTTCTCCCGGTACGCCTCACGAATGCTTCCACACGCCCATCACGTCGCCTGCACGCCGTCACCCCGGTCGCCCTCTGGCGCTGCTGATGATGCTGTCCCTGGCTGCCTGCGGCGGCAGCGGATCGGGTGATGCCGGACAGCCTGCCCAGCTGACACAGAAAGCCGACACGGCTGTTCTTTCCAGCAGCCCGGGAAGCAATACCTCAAGCAGCGAGAACACCCGCCCAGCTAGTGACGCTGCCGGCAACGCCGCCCCCGCGGCCGATCCCTCGACGAACAGCACGCCCACCACGATCGCCTCCGAAGCAGGGGCCGTGACTGCCGCCACGCCATCGACCAACGCCGCTGCAATCGGAACCCCCGCTGCCGGCACGCCGTCCACCCAAACCTCCGCGACAGAGACCACGGGTGCCAACACACCATCGGCCAGCACCACGGCAACCGAGACTGCCGCTGGCGCTACAACCGCTGCCCCAGGAACCACCCCAACGCCGGCAAACGACACGGCAGCAGCCACCCAGGACGCAGCGCCAGCCGCTGCAACACCGGCTGCAACACCTGCCGCAACACCCGCGGCAACACCTGCTGCAACACCTGCTGCGGCGCCCGCCGCTGCACTGGGCGAACTGGTCGACGACCGAGAAATTCGCTCGGACGTGGTCCTGGCAGCCCTGCTGGACCATGCAGCCACCAAGGACCAGGCCCCTGCCACGGATGCGACCCGCGAGCTGATTCCGACGGAAAAGGGTGGCATTGAACTCACGAAACCCAAACTGGCCGGCGAGGCCCCGCAGCCCCTGCTGAAGCTGGATGTGGGCATTCAGCCGTCGACCGACAGTGCATTCCAGCAGCCGTACACCTATCGTGCACATGCTGAAGCCCAGCCTGGCCAGACCGGCAAGGCCGCTTTCAACGCTGTGACCTGGGAGCTGGGCCTGTCCAGTGACCAGGCTGCCGCCGGCCAGGCACTGACAATCGGCAATATCCTGCGATTCACGCAGGCGGGTCTCAACGAGGGGAAACCCCTCGTGTTCCGTGCCGTGAGCCCTGGGGGTCAACCGGACAACTCCGTCACGCAGCTGTCGGCAGAGAAGCGGATCTACCGCGACGGAAGTTTCAAGACATGGGAGACCGAAGACCGGGCGTATGTCGCCGAACTGGACATGAGTCTTCTTGATGGGCCGAACACCTTCCTGCTGACGCTGAATGTCTTCAAGGCAGGCGGTTCGGAATCCATGGAGATCCGCAGCGCGTGGCGCATTCCGGCAAACTGGAAATCCGGCGATGCGCTCGTCAAGCTGGGCGAGCAGGTGGTTCATGAAACACGCGAGCCGGCATACAACGGCGATGGCGTCATTTCCGGCACATCCAGCAGCACCGACACCTGGAGCACCGCCAACTACCGCGCCGAAGGGATTGTCGACGGAACCACGGATGTACCGATGAACGAACGAGGCATCAGTGGTGCACTGCTGTCTGCCTCCTTCGACTCCCTGCCAGACGAGGACTTCGGCTTCAATGATGACAATGGTCGTCTGAAGGCTGCCAGCAGCCCCACCGGCGCCTTCATCGAGAAGGCCCCTGATCCGGACAGCCTCAAGCTCTGGGAGAACAGCCAGGCCGATAATTTCGGCCCCCGTCCCGCCCCCGACAACTATGTCCCCGCAGAAGGAACCTATTATCACGAACTGAAAGCAGGCATTAATAACTGGTACAACGCGACACCCTCATTCGAGCACCTGGAGATGTCGCTGAAGCTACGCGCCGGCACGCAAAGCGGCAAGCAGGTGGTCTTCCTGCCCAACGAACTGAAGACAGACATCTATGTCCCGCCCGCGGACAACCCCAACGACCACAGCCCCAGCAATAGCATCGAGGGCTTGCTGGCCTCGGTTGACGGTCAGAAGGGCTTCCACCATGACTCGCTGGTTCCCTTCGGGACATTGATGACCTGGCAGGGCCAGAAGGATGGCAAACCGCTGACCGTGAAGATGTCCCTGAAACCCGGTCCCGAGGCCAATCAGGTGACTCGCTGCTGGACGGCAGCCCTGCCCAGCCGTACCCGTGACCTGAACCGCGATATCTGCTCGACTTTCGTGGTGCCTTCCGGATGGCAGCATGGCCAGGCCCTGGAACGCGTGAGTAGCTATGTGACGGATACGCGCCCCGGCGACAACGGCCAGCCGGTGACACGCACCTGGCGCAGCAATCCGGCCGCGAAGTAAGTGATTTACATACGGCAAAAACGCCGGTCATGGGGGCGGGCCTTTAGCCGCTGGCCCCCACCGGGTCGCCCCCTTGCTGCACTCCCCCACGTCATCAACTTGGCATGCAGCGCTGCCTTCACCAAACAGGCTGTAACCCATGCGCACGACACGACAGCGGTACAGACTGGAATTCTCCGATCAGTCATCGTAAGCATTCGGCCGCGCGGAGGCGGCGGCCTGGGCCGACGTGTTCTTTTGCATAGGCACGGCGCCATTCACATCCGGATCGGACCGATAGACATCGTACTGGGCGCTGTCCACAGTCGGCGACTGCGTCTTCATGACGGAACCGCCGGCCTGGCGATAGGCAGCAGCGTCACCCCCATCACCCGCCTCGCCACATCCCGGAAGAGAGCAGCGCCGGATCGAGCTGGGCCATCTATCGGATCCGCTCCTATCCAGCCCGATCGGCCCCAGCGCACCGTCACCTCACCGCGCGTACTGGCCGTGTTCGACTGGATGACGGAGATACTGCGGGAGGAGTACGGCGCGTGAAGCAAAGCCCCGATCTTGTGGAGCAAGGCTGACGCCGTACGCGGTAGACGGTGGGAGTTCTCAAGGTACCAGCCAGATTGACATGGGTGTACACATTGAGATGTATCCGGCAGATCTGTTGATGGCGCAGTATCTGCGACATTTCAGACCTGACGACCGGGCCTCCAGTGCTCTGCTAGAAAGTCCACAAACGCCCGGATTTTCGGGCTGACCGTAGTGTCACCGTAATAGACCGCATGAAACGGTTTGGCTTCGTTCAGGGCACGGTCCGGCAGGAGTTCATGCAGGTCGCCGGCGGCGATGTCACTGGCCACGACGAAGTCCGACAGGCAGGCGATGCCATTGCCGGATAGACAGAGCTGACGGATGGTTTCTCCGCTGTTGGCAGACAGCTGGGGCGCGGCAGCATAAGGGGCATGACCGCTGTCAGCAAACGGCCAGTTGTTCAGGGTTCTGGGTTCGGAGAAGCCGATGAGGACGTGCCGCGACAGATCGGCAACGCTTTCCGGCGTGCCGTATCGGGCCAGATAGTCGGGCGCAGCAACAAGCTTCAGACGACTGTCAAACAGGTGTCGGGCGCGCAACGCAGAATCGTGCAGGCTGCCTGCGCGGATGGCAATATCCACGCGCCGTTCGATGAGGTCGATATAGCCTTCGGACGAGGTGAGCTGCAACGACACCTTCGGATAACGCTCACGAAACGGGCGCACGAGCGGGGCAATGCGATGCAGCAGCGTGGGCGTGGCGGAATCCACCCGAAGAATGCCCTGCGGTGTACCGCCCGAGGAGAGGAGTTCTGCTTCTGCGGCATCGATGTCGTGCAGTATCTGCCGAGCGCGCCTGAAGAAACGGCTGCCTTCTTCGGTAAGCCGAAGCTGGCGTGTGGTGCGGTTGAGCAGATTGGTGGAAAGTTTCTCTTCCAGCCGTTTCACGGTGCGGCTGACGACGGAGTTGGCCAGGCCCAGACTTTCTGCCGCACGGCTGAAACTGCCGCTTTCCACCACCTGCACGAATACGGCCAGCTCATCGGAATGGCTCTTCATTGTTGCTGATACTGGAAAAGTGTTTTGCGATTATTGCCATTTTCCTGCATGAAGGATAAACGGACAATGGCGTGTTTTCAACACGACTTCTGAGGAATCCGCATGAACATTCTGTTGATTGATGGCGGACAGGCCTTCCGTTTCACCGAAGGCCGTCTGAACCACACACTGCACCAGACCGCCCGAGAGACGCTGACGGCACTCGGCCACACGATGAAGGAAACCGTGATTGAGCAGGGCTACGACACCGTTGCCGAGGTGGAGAAATGGCTGTGGATGGATGCGGTTGTCTGGCAGATGCCGGGATGGTGGATGGGCGAGCCGTGGACGGTGAAAAAATATGTTGACGAAGTGTTCAGCGAAGGTGTTGGCGAAAACAAGCTGGTTGCCAACGATGGTCGCCACCGTGTCAACCCGACGGTGGGTTACGGGACGGGTGGACTGCTGCACGGCAAGAAGCACATGATTTCATCCACCTGGAATGCGCCGATCGAGGCGTTCACCCGAGAAGGCGACTTCTTTGAGGGCGCAGGAGTGGACGGCGTGCACTTCCATTTCCACAAGGCCAACGAGTTCCTCGGCACCACGCGGCTGCCCACGTTCACCTGCAACGATGTGGTGAAGAATCCGCAGGTCGAGCGCTACCTGTCCGACTATCGCGCGCACCTGGAGAAGGTGTTCGGCAAGGCGTAGCCGCGGGGCGGGAATAATGGAAAAGCAGCCTGAAAACCTTGGAAGAGGAGGTTCAGGCTGCTTTGCACAGACAGGAAGAGATGGCTCTGGGTGATGCGCGCTACCAGGGCGTGGAAAGGCGGCCGGAGAATGCGCACGAGGATGTGAGCTGTGGAGATCTGCTTCAGGAGATCGAGCGCCAGACGATTTCGCAACGTAAGCCGACAGGATGGACGAAAGTGTACCGAGGCCAGACAGCACGAAAGGAGGTCGGCCGCAGTACCTGACGGAGACGATGGTGCAGATACGGGTTCTGAAGCGACTGTACAACCTGTCGGACGAGTAGATGGAGTACCGCTGCTCGGCAGGATGAGCTGCAAAAGCGCTTCTGTGGCTTGGACAATACATTGAGGAGGGTACCGCACAGGAGGACAATCCGGCTCAAAGTGCCCTGTTGTCTACGGTTGACAGTACATCTCAATCCAGTGTGACCTTTGATGCGATGGCTCCGATCGCTACAAGCCGGGCCAAGCATCATGATGGCCTCAATAACATCACGGAACAAAGCGAATGCTCGGAATTCAAATGGGGCCTGCAAATGTCCGTCCGATCGAACAATGGTCCGAAGTCTGACGGCACAGCCGGGCGCTCAACGACAGCACGACAGACTGATCATCACCAGGGAGTCCATCGGACACCGGCAATGAGCTGGCGTTCGATGAAGCGCCCATATTCGGTATCGGACGCGCCGTTCATCAATGACGCATACGCAAATTCTGGCCATCGACGAGGATGGCATCCTGAAAACCGATTGCCGAGCGCATCTGGAGAAGGTTTTCGGCAGGGCGTAGCAGCGGGGCGCAAGCCATGGGCATCCACGGTACTTTCATGTCGGTGAAGAACGCGCCTCCAATACCTTCATCAGCACCTTCAGCCCATCTTCCAGCTGCTGCCGGGTACGTGGCGGCAGCTGATCCAGGATCATGCCTTCGTTTTCGACATGGGGCAGCACGGCCTTCTCGATCAGCGCCTTGCCCCGGGGCGTGAGTTGCACCAGCTGGCTGCGGGCGTCCTCCGGGTTGGACAGGCGCTGAATCAGGCCCTTTTCTTCCAGGCGCTGCAGGCGGTTGGTCATGGTGCCGGACGTGACCATCAGCGACTCGAACAATGCCGTGGGCGTGAGGTAGTAGGGCTTGCCGGCCCGGCGTAGCGTGGCCAGCACGTCAAATGAGGCCGCGTTCAGCCCATGCTCGGCAAATACGGTGTCCAGCCGAGCCTGCAGCAGTGCCGTGCAGCGCTTCAGGCGGCCAAACAGGATCATGTTGTCGGATTCGAGTCCGGGCATTTCCCGCTGCCATTGGGCAACGATGTGATCCACGGCATCGGGGGCAGGATCTGCGAGCGGCGCCTGAAACTGGCCTTGTACCTTGGCGTTGGACATGAGGAAAAGCCTGGACATTGCTAAGCAGCGGAAAAGTATAGCGACCATCGGACACTAATCCCGATCCGGTCAGCCATTTACCTTGACATCAAGATAATTTGCAGCATAGGATGTCGTTCATCCTTTGACAGCATCCATCTGCACGTGCCCACCATGAACGACACACACCAGGGAAGTCCGATCATGGTGATCCTGGCCACGGCGCTGGCCCCGCTCATCTGGGGCAGCACCTATCTGGTCACGACCGAATTCCTGCCCCCTGGGCGCCCCTTCACCGCCGCGCTGCTGCGCGTGCTTCCGGCCGGATTGCTGCTGCTGGCCTGGACACGGGAATGGCCACGCTGGCGGGACATGGGGTGGCTGCTGATGCTGTCCATCCTGAACATCGCCTTATTTCAGGCCATGCTGTTCGTGTCGGCCTATCGGTTGCCGGGCGGGCTGGCTGCCATCCTCAATTCCACGCAGACGCTGATGGTCCTGGTGCTGACGTGGTGGGTGGGCAGAAAGCAGCCACCGATCATGGCATGGGCCTCGGCCGCACTGGGGGTGCTGGGCATCGTGCTGCTGGTGTATTCGCCGAAGGCACATTTCGACACGCTGGGCATCATCGCTGCCCTGGCCGGATCGGCCTCCATGGCTACGGGCATCTTCTTCTCGGCACGCTTTCAGCACGGGCTGTCGGTCCTGGCCTACACCGGCTGGCAGCTGCTGCTGGGTGGGCTATGCCTGCTGCCGGTGGTGCTGGTTCTGGAACCCTGGCCCGAGCACTTCACGGCAGCCAACGTGGGCGGTTATCTGTACCTGTGCCTGGTGGGCGCGGTGCTGGCCTACGTGCTGTATTTCCGGGGCATCAGCCGGCTTCCGCCCGCCATCGTGTCGTCGCTCGGTCCCCTCAGCCCCGTGTGTGCCTTCGTGCTGGGCTGGGTGTTCCTGAACGAGCAGCTGGGCGGCCGTGCCCTGGCCGGCTTCGTGCTGGTGCTGCTGTCCATCATCGGCGTGCAGCGGGCGATGATGCCCAGGACAGGAACAACCTCGACATCCCTGTCCCGCCACGACAGCTGATTTCCGTGGTCACGAAGATCTGACGAACGACGGGGCCAAATACGGCCGCCCCGTCCTGAACGCTCAGCCCAGCAGCGGTGCCAGTGCCCTGCGCACCTCGGCCTCGTCGCGGCCCGAGCGGCGGATGAAGTCCTGCAGCTGGTCCTCGTCGATGTTGCCGATGCCGAAGTATTCGGAATGCGGGTGCGAGAAGTAGAAGCCCGAGACGCTGGCGGCCGGCCACATGGCAAGTGCCTCGGTGACGTGCATGCCGATCTCCTGGCAGTCCATCAGCTCGAACATCTCTTTCTTGATGGTGTGCTCGGGGCAGGACGGATAGCCGGGTGCCGGACGGATGCCGGTATAGGCTTCGGCGATGAGTTCGTCGTTGGTGAACTTCTCGTCAGAAGCATAGCCCCACAGGTCCTTGCGCACGCGCTCGTGCAGGGCTTCGGCAAAGGCTTCGGCCAGGCGGTCGGCGATGCTCTTGAAGGCGATGGCGTTGTAGTCGTCCAGCGCCGCCATGTATTCGGCTTCCTTCTTGTCGGCACCGATGCCGGCCGTGACGGCAAACATGCCGATGTAGTCCTGAATGCCGCTGGGCTTGCCGTCGATGAACTTGGGCGCGATGTAGTCGGCCAGGGACTTGTTGGGGATGCCTTCACGCTTGGCGTTCTGCTGACGCAGGTTGCGCCAGGTCATGGCCACCTGGGTGCGCGAGTCGTCGGTGTAGATCTCGATGTCGTCGTCGTTGATGGTGTTGGCCGGCAGGAACATCACGACGCCGTTGGCGGTGAGCCAGCGGTTGTCGATGATCTTCTTCAACATGGCCTTGCCGTCGGCGTAGACCTTGCGAGCCTCTTCACCCACCACGGCGTCGTCGAGAATGTCCGGGAACTTGCCGGCCAGGTCCCAGGTCTGGAAGAACGGGCCCCAGTCGATGTATTCGGCCAGCTTGGACAGATCCTGGTTCTTGAAGGTTCGGCGACCAATGAACTTGGGCCGGGGCGGCACGTAGGTGCTCCAGTCGGTCTGCTCGCGGTTGGCGCGGGCATCGGCCAGCGGAATGAAGTTGGGGCCTTTCTTCTTGCCGTGCAGGTTGCGCACGCGGTCGTATTCGCTGTGCAGGTCGGCCAGGAAGCCTTCGCGCTGCTCTTCGGACACGAGCGCCTGGGCCACGGGCACGGAACGTGATGCATCGGGCACGTAGACGACCGGACCGGAATAGTTGGGGGCAATCTTGACGGCAGTGTGCACGCGCGACGTGGTGGCGCCACCGATCAGCAGCGGAATCTTGCGCGAACGAAAGTATTCGTCACGCTCCATCTCGCCGGCCACGAAGGCCATTTCTTCCAGCGACGGGGTGATGAGGCCGGACAGGCCGATGAGGTCGGCGCCGGTCTCGCGGGCCTTTTCGAGGATCTGGGCGCAGGGCACCATCACGCCCATGTTGACGACCTCGAAGTTGTTGCATTCGAGCACGACGGAGACGATGTTCTTGCCGATGTCGTGCACGTCCCCCTTGACGGTGGCGATGACGATCTTGCCGCGCGAGCGCACGTCGCCACCGGCTGCCGCCAAGGCAGCCTTCTCGGCCTCGATGAAGGGCAGCAGGTGGGCCACGGCCTGTTTCATGACGCGGGCGGACTTGACCACCTGCGGCAGGAACATCTTGCCTTCGCCGAACAGGTCACCGACGACGTTCATGCCGGCCATCAGCGGACCTTCGATGACCTCGATGGGGCGGCCGCCACGCGCGGCGATTTCCTGGCGGATCTCTTCGGTGTCCTCGACGATGTACTGGGTGATGCCATGCACCATGGCGTGCGTGATGCGTTCCTGCACGCTGCCCTTGCGCCAGGCCTGATCGGCTTCCTTCTTGCCGCCGTCGTCCTTCAGGGTCTGGGCGATCTCGATGAGCCGCTCGGTGGCGGTCAGTTCACGCTCGGGGGCATCGACGGGCAGGTCATCGGGGAAGACGGGCTTGCGATTGAGCACCACGTCCTCGATGCGGTTGCGCAGTTCCAGCGGCACTTCGTCGTAGACGCCCATCATGCCGGCGTTGACGATACCCATGGTGAGGCCGGCCTTGATGGCGTGATAGAGGAAGACCGTGTGGATGGCCTCACGCGCGGGATTGTTGCCGCGGAACGAGAAGGAGACGTTGGAGACGCCACCCGAGATGCGGGCATGCGGCAGGTTGTCGTGGATCCACTGGCAGGCACGGATGAAGTCGTTGCCGTATTCGTCGTGCTCCTCGATGCCGGTGGCGACCGCGAAGATGTTGGGATCGAAGATGATGTCTTCGGGCGGGAAGCCCACTTCGTTCACCAGCAGGTCGTAGGCGCGCTTGCAGATCTCGATCTTGCGCTGGAAGGTGTCGGCCTGGCCCTGTTCGTCAAAGGCCATGACGACGGCGGCCGCACCATAGCGGCGCACCAGGCGAGCCTGGTGCAGGAACTTTTCTTCGCCTTCCTTCAGCGAGATGGAGTTGACCACCGCCTTGCCCTGCACACAGCGCAGACCGGCCTCGATGACCTCCCACTTGGAGCTGTCGATCATGATGGGCACGCGGGCGATGTCGGGTTCGCTGGCGATGAGGTTCAGGAAGCGCGGCATGGCCTTCATCGCGTCCAGCATGGCTTCATCCATGTTGACGTCGATGATCTGCGCGCCGTTCTCGACCTGCTGGCGGGCGACCTGCAGGGCCTCGTCGTACTGCTCGTTGAGGATCATCCGCGCAAACGCCTTGGAACCGGTGACGTTGGTGCGCTCGCCAACGTTGACGAAGAGCGAGTCCTCGTCGATGTTGAAGGGCTCCAGGCCGGAAAGGCGGGTAGCGACGGGGATGACGGGCGGCACGCGCGGGGTGAGCGGACGCACGGCCTCGGCAATGGCGCGGATGTGGGCAGGCGTGGTGCCGCAGCAGCCACCGGCGATGTTGACGAGGTTGGCCTGCGCGAATTCCTTCAGCAGGGCGGAGGTGATGTCGGGGGTCTCGTCGAAGCCCGTCTCGGCCATGGGGTTGGGTAGGCCGGCGTTGGGGTAGACACAGACGAAGGTGTCGGCCTTGCGGGCCAGCTCCTCGATGTAGGGCCGCATGAGCGCCGCCCCCAGGGCGCAGTTCAGCCCGATGGTGAGCGGCTTGGCATGGCGCACCGAGTTCCAGAAGGCCTCGACGGTCTGGCCCGACAGGATGCGGCCGGAGGCGTCGGTGACGGTGCCGGAGATCATGACCGGGATGCGCGGCAGGCCCTGGGCGCTGCGCTCTTCGGCCAGTTCATCCAGCGCGAACAGCGCAGCCTTGGCGTTGAGGGTGTCGAAGATGGTCTCGACCAGGAACACGTCGGCTCCGCCTTCGGCCAGGCCACGGGCCTGTTCCAGGTAGGCGGCACGCAGTTCCTCGAAGGTGATGTTGCGCGCGGCCGGGTCGTTCACGTCCGGCGAGATGGAGGCGGTCTTGGGCTGGGGGCCCAGGGCGCCGGCCACGAAGCGGGGACGTTCGGGCGTGCTGTACTTGTCGGCCGCGGCCCGGGCCAGCCGTGCCGAGGCGACGTTCATCTCGTAGGCTAGTTCCGGCAGGTGGTAGTCGGCCTGGGCAACGGCCGTGGCGCCGAAGGTGTTGGTCTCGATGAGGTCGGCACCGGCCTCCAGGTACTTCTCGTGGATTTCCTGGATGATGTCGGGCCGGGTGAGCGAGAGCAGCTCGTTGTTGCCCTTCACGTCGTGGGCATGGTCGCGGAAGCGCTCGCCGCGGTAGTCGTCCTCGCCCAGCTTGTACTGCTGGATCATGGTGCCCATGGCACCGTCCAGGATCAGGATGCGTTCCTTGAGCAGTTCGCGCAGCCGGGTCTCGACCGGGCCCATGGCGGGCGTGTTCCGGCGGGCAGGGGCAGAGGCGGCAGGGGCGTTTTCTTGGCTCATGGCTTGGAACGTACTTTGAGGAGTCAACCCAGCATTCTAGGGGCGAATGGCCACATGGGCCACGAGGGCGGCCGGCGCAGCGGATGTGGCCGCCTGATGCATGGCACGGATCTGCCGTGCCCGGCTGCGGTGCTTTCCTCATATGAAGGCATGATTCGTGGATGACAACCACGGGGCCGGCTCTGGGATAATGAGGGCCGTTTTCAATACATCATTCGGAAAAGCCTCATGTCGTCGTATGTCTTTGCACCTGCCCGCACCGTGAGCCTGCCGGTGCACGGGGTTGCACAGCGGTTTCCGGTCAATCGGGTGTTCTGCGTGGCGCAGAACTATGCGCAGCATGCCGTGGAGATGGGGTCCAGCGGTCGCGAGGACCCCTTCTTCTTCATGAAGCCCGCCAGTTCGGTGGTGCCGGTGGCCGCCGGGACAGTGCTGCCGGTGCCCTACCCCTCGGGCACGCAGTCGCTGCACCACGAAGTGGAGCTGGTGGTGGCCCTGGGCCGTTGCGGCTCGAATGTCGATCCGGCCCGGGCCGAGGAACTCATCTACGGCTATGCGGTGGGTCTGGACCTGACGCGGCGCGACCTGCAGACGGCGCTGAAGGCGAAGGGTCGCCCCTGGGAGATCGCCAAGGGCTTCGAGGCCTCGGGGCCGGTGGGGGCCATCATGCCGCGCGAACAGGTGGGCACGCTGGTGCACGGCGGCATCCGGCTGTCGGTGGATGGCGAGGAGCGCCAGTCGGGCGATCTGGATCAGATGATCTGGAACGTGAACGAAATCATCAGTCACCTGTCGCGGCACTGGTCGCTGGTGGCCGGGGACATCGTGTTCACCGGCACGCCGGCCGGTGTGGGGGCGGTGGTGCGCGGCAACCATCTGCAGGGATCGATCGACGGTCTGGACGGGATCCAGGTCGAGCTGGTCTGACCGGCCGGAAACAGCCAGACATTTTTCAGGAGCAGGACATGACGAGTTCCAACCCCCAGGCCGGTGCCTACGCCGGTGACATTTCCCCGGCCGATGCCTGGGCGCTGGTGCAGGCGGGCGAGGCGCTGCTGGTGGATGTGCGCACGCCCGAAGAGCACAAATGGGTGGGTCGGGTACCCGGGGCCATTCCGGTGCCCTGGCTGATCGACAACGGTCAGCGGCAGAACCCCGACTTTCTGGCGCAGCTGGCCCAGGTGGCCAAACCCGACCAGAAGGTGGTGCTGCTGTGCCGCAGCGGTGTGCGCAGTGTGGCAGCGGCCACGGCCGGAGCGCAGGCGGGGTTCACCAACCTGTGGAACATCGTGGGGGGTTTCGAGGGGCGACTGGACGAGAAGCGGCAGCGCAACCACGTGGAAGGCTGGCGGTTTGCCGGCCTGCCGTGGGAGCAGAGCTGATGGCCGACGGCGTTCCGGTCTCCCGGGGAACGGTGCAGGCACCCAATCCTTCTGTCAACACGGGCACTGGCCTGTCCGGTGACAGGACATCCGGCCTGGGGCCGGGCCGGGTGGTGCTGGTGGGCGCGGGGCCGGGCGATGTGGAGCTTCTGACCTGCAAGGCGGCACGGCTGATCGGCGAGGCCGACTGGCTGGTGCATGATGCGCTGGTGCAGCCGGAGGTGCTGGCGCTGGCCAGGCGGGCCCGGATCATCGCGGTGGGCAAGCGTGCCGGCAATCCCAGTGCGCGGCAGTCGTCCATCAACCAGATCCTGCTGGACTGTGCGCAGCGCGGCGGTCTGACGGTGCGTCTGAAGGGGGGAGATCCGCTGATCTTCGCACGGGCCCAGGAAGAGCTGGATGTGCTGCACGCAGCCGGGGTGCCGGTGGAGGTGGTCCCGGGCATCAGCTCGGCGCAGGCGGCGCATGCGGCGCTGGCGATGCCGATGACCGAGCGCGGGCGGCGACGGGCGCTGGTGCTGGCCACGCCCCAGGTGCATGCATCGGATCAGCGCAATACGGCAGCACTGCCGCTGCCCGTGACGCCGCCCCCGGTGGATCTGCACCAGGCGGCTGCTCCGGTGCCGCCCTCGCGCCGGAAGGTCCTGTCTGCAGCCGAGATCGTGGCGGATCCGGAGCTGCGTCGCTGGGCCGAGGCCATCGTGGCGGCCGGCAGCGGTACGCTGTACATGGCGGCCACGGTTTCGGACCAGGTGCGCGACACGCTGCTGGCGCTGGGCATGCCGCCCGAGACGCCCACGCTGTGGATGGTGGATGTGTCACTGCCCGACCAGGCCATGGTGCCGGGCGTGCTGGGCTCGCTGCAGCCGCCACCGGCGGCCCTGAAGGGCAAGCCGGCGCTGCTGCTGGTAGGCGTGGTGCCCCCTGACGTGCGCCGGACCGAAGCGCCCTGAGCGAGGGACCCTGGCCGACGGGCCCGAATGGGGGTGTGCTGACGGTTTTCTGACTGACCGGGACACCCGCGTGGCACGCGGGGTCCGGGTTCGGTCTGTAGACGTGATGCCGACCGCTCGGGCCGGATCACGAAAGCAGGTGCTTACTTCTTCGACAGGGCCTGGGTGATGGCGCGGGTGTTGTATCGCATCATGCTCAGGTAGTCGGCGGCCGGGCCGTTGGCCGGCGACAGCGAATCGGCATACAGCTCGCCGATGGTGACATTCTTCAGTTCGGAGGCCATGCGCTTGAGCAGGCGCGGGTCGCTGTTGTTCTCGAAGAAGAAGGCCTGCACGTTCTGCTGGCGTGCCTGGCGGATGAGGTTGGCCACCACGGCGGCAGACGGCTCCTCTTCGGTCGAGATGCCCACGGGGGCCATGAAGGTAATGTGATAGGCACGGCCGTAGTAGCCGAAGGCCGCATGCGAGACCATCACGCGGCGGCGGTCGGTCGGCGTGGCATCGACAGCCTTATGGATCTCCTGGTCCAGCTCCAGCAGTTTCTGATCGTAGGCGCGGGCACGCTCTCGGAAGCCCGCGCAGTCGGCCGGCGCGGCCTGGCACAGGCCTTCGGCGATATTGGCCACATAGTGACGAACGTTCAGTGCGTCCTGCCAGGCGTGGGGATCCAGGCCGCCATGGTGATGGTGATGATGGCCATGCGATGCTTCGTCGTGGTCATGGTCGGCATGGCTGTGGCCATGGGGGCCGTCCTCGTCATGGTCATGACCGTGCGGGCCGTCATGATCGTGGTCGTGGCCATGCGGGCCATCGTGGTCATGATCATCTTCGTCGGCATCATCACCATGGTGGTGGTGATCGTCCGTGGCCTTCATGGCCTGCAGGCCCCGAGCGGCCTCGACGACCGGCCCCTTGTAGCCACTGGAACCGATCAGGCGGGGCATCCAGCCCTCGAAACCCAGGCCGTTGACAACGACCAGGCTGGCGCCGGACAGCTGGCGCACCTGGGCAGGCCCCGGCTGGAAGACGTGAGTGTCACCGCCGGCCTTGACCAGGCTCTCGACAGCCACGCGATCACCCCCGACCTGCTTCACCAGGTCAGCCAGGATGCTGAAGCTGGCGACGACGGGCAGTGGCCGGGAGGACGGGGCGGCATCCGTCTGGCCGGCGGTGGCGGCAACGCCATGGGCCGCCTGGGCAGGGCCGGCGGCCAGCAGCGCCGTGGCCAGGGCGGCTGCAGCCAGCGCCACCGGGCGGGAAAGGAAGGAGGGGATGCGGGTGTTCATGTTTCGTAGTGTCTCCGTGGGCGATTCTTCCTGCGTAGCACGCCGGTGGGCGCCAGCAGCAATGACAGGCAGTACATCAGGCCCAGGGTCAGCACGATGGTGGGACCGGTAGGCCATTCGTAGTGATAGGAAACCAGCAGGCCACTGACGCCGGCCAGCAAGGCGAGCCCAGCCGCCAGGACCAGCAGGCCGTTGACGGTGCGGGCCCAGAAGCGGGCTGCGGCCGCCGGCAGCACCAGCAGGCCGATGGACATCAGCGTGCCCAGGGCGTGGAAGCCCGCCACCAGGTTGATGACCAGCAGGCCCATGAAACCGAAGTGCGCAATGCTGCCCCAGGGACTCTTTCGGGGCAGCAGGTTGGCATCGACGCACTCGAAGACCAGCGGGCGGTAGAGCACGGCCAGGCCCAGCAGGCTCACGCTGGCAATGACGCCGATCAGCAGCAGGGTGTCGTCATCGAGCGCCAGCACGGACCCGAACAGGACGTGCAGCAGGTCGACCTGGTTGCCGTAGGTGGAGACGATGACCACACCCAGCGACAGGGACATGAGATAGAAGGCCGCCAGACTGCTGTCCTCGGACTGTCGGCCACTGCGGGCGACGAGGGTGGAGGCTGCCGCCACCAGCAGGCCGCTGATGATGCCGCCCAGGGTCATGGCGGGCAGCGACAGGCCGGCGATGAGGTAGGCGATGGCCGCCCCGGGCAGGATGGCGTGCGCCATGGCGTCGCCGGTGAGACTCATGCGACGCAGCATGAGGAAGACCCCCACCGGTGCAGCGCCCAGCGACAGGGCCAGACAGCCGGCCAGGGCGCGGCGCATGAAGCCGAATTCGATGAAGGGGCCGATGAGCCCGTCCCACAACTCAGACACGTGGCATGGCGTTGTCCGCCCCTCGGTGAACGGCCGATGCAGCGGCCGGGATGGCGGTGGGCCCCTCGCACCAGCGCGTGCTGGGCTGGCGGGCTGCCACCGAACGATCGACGGCACGCTGCCAGTTCTCTGGCGTGAGCACCTCGGCCGTGGGACCGACGGCGATCATCTCGCGCGCCAGCAGCAGGGTGTGCGGGAACCACTGGCGGACGATGTCCTGCTCATGCAGCGCAGCGACGATGGTGACGCCCTGCGCGTGCCAGCGGGCCAGCAGGTCCAGCAGCACCTGCTGGGTGGTGACATCGATACCCACGAAGGGTTCGTCAAGCACGACCAGCTGGGCATCCTGCAGGATGAGCTGCGCAAAGCGCACCCGCTGGAATTCGCCGCCCGAGAGCGCGCTGATCACGCGGCCGGCATAGCCGCGCAGACCCACCATCTCCAGGGCCTGGGCCACCCGTGCCGCGCCCTGGCGGCCCAGGCGACCAAAGGCGCCGCACTGGTGCCACAGGCCCGAAGCCACCATGTCCTGCACGGTGATGGGGAACTGCCGGTCGGTCTGGTTGATCTGCGGCAGACAGGCCACGCGCACCCGGTCGGGATCGGGCAGCGTCACCTGCCCTTCCAGCGAGAGCTGCTCGCCGATGAGCAGCTTGAGAAAGGTGCTCTTGCCGGCACCGTTGGGGCCAACCACAGCCAGCATGTCGCCGGCCGAGATCTGCAGCTGCAGGTGGTGGATGGCCGGGTGCCGGTCATAGCCGACGGTGACGTTCTGCAGGGAGACCAGCACGGGTGCTGCCTCGCTGGCGGCATCCGGCCGCGCACACGGGGTGGCAGCGTGGCCGGGTTCCCCGGAAGCATGGCCAGCCGCCCCATGGGCCGGCGCGTGCGCCCCGGCATCTGACCTGGCCTGGCAGGTATCGGTCCGGTTCATTGCAGCGCCCACCGGATGACCAGCCACAGCAGGACCGTGAGGGCCACGGCCAGCAGCAGCCGTGCACCGATGCCCCACCAGACGGCCGACAGCCGTGGCAGGGACGTGGTATTTTGAGATAAGGCGGCAGGGTAGGCTGCCGTGCCAGCGGACGCAGCCGGTGGCGTCGACGCAGGATATGCGTGGGGGTGGCCGGAATCCATGACTTAATGCTAATGACTTATCATTAGCGAGGCAAATTCCCCATGAGGAGATCCTGATGAAACATGCTTCGGAACATTCCCTTCCCCTTCGGGCCGCCCAGGCCGGACGACCGGGAGTTTCCGGACGCCACGCGCTGCGGCTGGCCGTGGCTGGCGCCCTGCTGACGGCGGCAGCCTCGGCCGGTGCGCACCATGCGCCCGGGCACGACGACGACCATCACCACCATCATGGACACAAGCAGGGCCATGTGCACCAGCACGGCCTGGGCACGCTGGACATCAGCCAGCAGGGCGAGACGCTGACGGTGAGCTTCCGCTCGCCGCTGGACAGCCTGATCGGCTTCGAGACCGAGCCGGCCAACGACCAGCAGCGCGCACAGGCCAAGGCCCTGCTGGACCAGCTGCAGGACGCTGCCAGCGTGGTGCAGGTCCCGGCAGCAGCCCAGTGTGCGCAGCAGCCCCCGGTCATCAACGCGCCCACGCTGCTGGATGACGATGACGAGGTGGATGACCACGACGATCACGACCACGATGCCGGCGACCATGACGACCACGACGGCGGGCATGACGGCGACGACCATGACCACGATCACGACCACGCTGCAGACAAGGACGAACATGCACATGGCCACCATGCCGACCTGGCCGTGACCTACACGTTCACTTGCAAGCAGCCGGCCGCCATCGACACGCTGAAAGTCACGGCCTTCGGCAGCTGGCCACGCCTCAAGCACATTGATGCGGCCGTGGTGAACGACCAGGGCCAGCAGGCACAGCGACTGGAAGCCGGCGAGGCGGTGATCCGCTGGAAGGCGTCCTGATTCCGGCCTGATCCAGCCCCGGACGCGGCAGCCCGGACAACGCGCCGGCTGCCCGACCGGGCCAGCCGGTCGGCATCGCGGCTACCATCATCGGCTTTCGCATGCGCCATGCCTTTCACGACGGACATGCACGATACCTCTGCACCGAATGCGGCCACGCCCGTGCTGCTGGCCGAAGACCTGAGCTTTACCTGGCCGGGCAGCGCCACGGCCTGCCTGGACATCCACCGCCTGGCACTGAATGCCGGCGAGCACGTGCTGCTGCTGGGTCCCAGCGGCGGCGGCAAGAGCACGCTGCTGGGCCTGCTGGGCGGGGTGCTGCAGCCCACCCGGGGCCAGGTCCGATTGCTGGGCCACAGTCTGTCGGACTGTGGCGCGGCCGAGCGCGACCGGCTGCGGGCCGACCACATCGGGTTCATCTTCCAGCAGTTCAACCTGGTGCCGTACCTGAGCCTGGAAGACAACGTGCTGCTGCCCTGCCACTTCTCGGCCATCCGCCGCAAACGGGCCGGATCGCAACCGCGCCAGACGGCACGTCAGCTGCTGGCCGCGCTGGAGCTGCCCGAATCGGCCTGGTCGCGGCCGGTGACGGGGCTGTCGGTAGGCCAGCAGCAGCGGGCCGCCGTGGCGCGCGCCCTGATCGGCAGCCCCGAGCTGCTGATCGCCGATGAACCGACCTCGGCCCTGGACAGTCAGAACCGCAACCGGCTGCTGTCGCTGCTGATGGCGCAGCTGGAAAGCAGCGGCGCAACCTTGCTGGTCGTGAGCCATGACGAGCAGCTGCGGCCGTATTTCGGGCGCATCCTGCAGATGGACGACATCAACACGGCGGAGGCGGCCTGACATGTCTGCGCTTTCCTTCACGCTGGCACGACTGGGCACGCTGGTGCGGCTGGCCTTTCGCAGCGCCGGCAACCGGCGCGTCAATTTCTGGCTGACCCTGGTGTCGATCGCGCTGTCCACCTGCCTGCTGCTGACGGTGCAGCGTGGCCAGCAGGCCATCCACGACAGCTTCACCCGCGCTGTTTCAGGCACCGACCTGATCGTGGGGGCACGCACGAGCCCGCTGCAGCTGATGCTGTATGCGGTCTTCCGGCTGGGCGACCCCACCCACGAGATCAGCTGGGAGGCCTATGAGCGGGTGCGCCGCAACCGCCTGGTGGCCTGGACGATTCCCATCGCGCTGGGGGATTCGCACCGCGGCTTTCCAGTGCTGGGCACCGATGCCGCCTATTTCGAGCATTTCCGCTACGGGGCACGCGAACGCCTGCAACTGGCCCAGGGCAAGCCCTTCGAGCAGATCTTCGACGTGGTGCTGGGCGCCGAGGTGGCCCGCAGGCTGGGCTACCGGCTGGGAGATCGCCTGACGCTCACGCATGGCACGGGTGACGCACCCGGCATCGAGCACGCCGACAAGCCCTTCCAGGTAAGCGGCATCCTGGCGCCCACGGGCACACCGGTGGACCGTACGCTGCACATCAGCCTGGACGCCATGACGGCCATCCACCTGAACTGGCAGGCGGGCGCACCCATTCCGGGCATCAACATCCCGGCCGACAAGGTGAAGGCCTTCGACCTGAAGCCTGAATTCATCACGGCGGCCCTGGTGGGCCTGAAGTCCCGCGCGGGCGTCTTCAACCTGCAGCGCGACATCAATGCCGACGAGGACGAGGCGCTGCTGGCCGTGCTGCCGGCCGTGGCGCTGAATCAGCTCTGGCGGCTGCTGGACATCGTGACCCGCACGCTGTCGGCGCTGTCGGCGCTGGTGCTGGTGCTGAGCCTGTGCAACCTGGTCACCGCGCTGCTGGCCAGCCTGGAGCAGCGTCAGCGCGAGCTGGCCATCCTGCGTGCCGTGGGTGCCCGCCCGCTGGACCTGCTGTTCCTGCTGGTGCAGGAAGGCATGCTGCTGACGGTGGGCGGCGCGCTGCTGGGCCACGTGCTGCTGACCGTGGGTTCGCTGCTGGCCGCGCCGCTGCTGCTGAACCAGTGGGGCATCGTCTGGCCCGTGACCCGCTTTGCCGCCGACGAGCTGTGGCTGCTGGCGCTGGTTGCGGTGGCAGGCCCCATCACGGCACTGTGGCCCGCCTGGCGTGCCAGCCAGCGGGCGCTGGCCGACGGGCTGACGCCCCGGCTCTGAAGGGGGCGCGAATCACGCGCCGCCGCTCTCGGGTGGGAACCAGATCCGGGCTGTCTTTTTCAAGGGCCCCCTTCTTCAAAGGCCGTCCGCTTCAAAGGCAGTCCGCCACTTCGCGTTTCCTGCCCAAGCGCCCAGGTCATGTATGCTGACAGACGGGTCCGAGCGTTGGACCGTCTTTGTCCCGCCCTGCTCACCTGCCATGCACCTGCCTGCCGATTCGATGTCCCAGTCCATCATTCATCCTGCAACCACGCCGGCAACCATACGGCAGGCGATGACCCGCCCCCGGATGGCGCCGGACAACCAGGGTGACGTGAGCGGCAATGCCGCTCCCCTGGGCTGCCGAAAACCTGCAGGCTTAAGGCCTGCTCTGACTGCACTGCTGCTGGCCGCCATGGTTGCGCCCCTGGGCGCCTGGGCCGCAGACGGCCAGCCGGCTGAAGGTACGACCACGCCTCCGTCGGCCAGCGCAACGACCGATTCCAATACCGGAAACAGTGATGCCATCCGCCCAGGCAGCGGCGGGGGTAACACGGGTGTCGGCGGCACGGATAGCCAGGCCAGCACCGACATCCAGAACAGTCAGGGCCAAGGGCGCTTCGTGCTGGGCGAGGAGCTGCCCAAGGCGCGGGCCCGCAACCAGGCAGGGGCCGGCAGCACCACGGCAGGAGACGGTTCGGGCCAGAAGCAGCCCGCAGCGGATGGCGAAAGACGTGCTCAGGACGGGAAGGATCAGGGCCAGGCCAGCAGCAGTGGTGCCGATGCCCAGGGCTATCGGCCAATGGACTGGGAGGTGCTGATTCCCAAGGACTGGGAGCCCCTGCGCGATTTCAAGTCGCTGAACTTCAACGGCATGTCCGACAGCGACCCGCGCGCCATTGCCGCCCTGCGCAAGCTGCAGAAGGCCTGGAAGAACGCACCGCTCAATCCGGCCATCCAGAACGAGAAGATCGTCATCTCGGGCTTCATCGTGCCGCTGGACAGCAGCGATTCCAGCACCATCGAGGAATTCCTGCTGGTGCCCTACTTCGGGGCCTGCATCCACGTGCCGCCGCCCCCTTCCAACCAGGTCATCCATGTAGTGCCCGCTCAGCCGCTGAAGGGCTTCCAGATGATGGATCCGGTCACGGTGACGGGGGATCTGAGCCCTTCCCGGATCGACACGCCCTACGGCAGTGCAGGCTACGAGATGCAGGCAAAGACGGTGGCCCCCTACGAGGATCCGGAAGAGGCCCCTTCACCTGCCCATCCGTGACAGGCCGGGGTTCGACACCGCCCGCACGGGCCGGACACGGTGTCGTCCGCCTTTCAGGTGTACCAGCTTTGATACGGCCGTAACCTTTACCGAAACCCTCCGTATCACACACCCGATAACATTCAGGGTAGAAGTGCATCTTTCCGGATCAGCAGGCACCCGGCAGGCCGCTCACGTCGGCCAGGCGGGCGTGGACCCGCGCCTGTGGGCATTCATCCGGCTGCGTGCATCCAGAACCTTCCCCTCAACGGAGAACACCGATGTCTGCCTCCCGCCGTTCCTTCTGCCTGATCCCGGGTGTGCTGGCCCTGATGCTTTCCGGTTGCGCCAGCCTGTCGGAACCTGTCCAGCAGCCGCCTCAGACCGCAGGCATGAGCGTGCCAAGCCCGGCAGCCGAACGCGAGAAGGCCGAGGCCGAGCGCGAGGCCGTGGAGTATCAGACCCAGGTGGCCCAGATGCGGATTGCCGGCAATTTCTGTGCCGATGAACGCAAGCTGACCGAATATGCCTATCTCTACCTGAAGCGCCAGCCCTTGCCACTGCCGCCGCGGGCGCTGTCGATGGAGCAGGCGCGATGCGCCAGCCGCACCTTCCTGAAGGGCATCATCCCGTCAGCGGGACGCATCGTCGGCTACAAGTCCGAGCAGATGCCCATGATCGGCGAGGATGGTCAGCAGAAGATGGTGGCGGTGCGCGGCAACCTGCTGGAACGGATGCTGCTGCCTAACGGCGTGGCACTGTCGGCCAGCCGCTACGCCACCCAGCCGCGCATGGAAGCCGACATGGTGGTGGTGGTGCGCAGCGCCGCCATCCATGACGCGCAGACCCCGCGCGAGGTACTGGCCAGCCTGTCGGCCATCATCCCGTTCATCGAGCTGCCTGATCTGGCCTATCAGGACTACGCTCAGATGAACGCGGCAGACGCCACGGTGGTCAATGCCAACGCCCGCTTCGGCGTGCTGGGCACCCCCATCCCCATCAACGTGGATCAGGAGATGGTGGACCAGCTGGCCGAGATGACGGTGCGACTGACGGACAAGGATGGCAACGAGCTGGAAGCCGTCAAGGGCAGCAGCCTGCAGGGCAACCCGCTCAATGCCGTGCTGTGGCAGATCCAGGACCTGGAAAAGGCCGGCATCCGCCTGCGCCCTGGCGACATCCTGTCACTGGGTGCCTTCGGCAAGCGCTTCACGCCCGAAGCCGGCAAGAGCTACCGGATGAGCTACGAAGGCCTGCCGGGCAACCCGTCGGTCATCGTCAATTTCCGCTGAACTTCGCCAGGCGGACATCGATGGCATCCAGATCCGCCTGCGCCTTGTCCAGCTGGCGGTCGTAGTCCGCCTGCAGGCCACGCATCTGCTCGAGCATGGCCTGATTCTTCTTCTCGTTGAACGTGGGGTCCCCGCCGCGCGAGGCGGCCAGGCGGGCCAGTGACAGGCGATTCAGTTCCGAATCACGCTTGGCACGCAGGTGCAGCACCATGCGCTGCTGCTGGCGACGCTCGACCAGCAGGGCGTCGTGCTCGGCATTGCCGGTGTCGGGCTTGGGATCACGCGCGATGATGTCCCTGCCATCGCTCTCTTTCAGGGTAGTCGCGCCTTGAACCGTCGTGGCGGTCATGGCCGCACTGGAAGCCTTGGCCACAGGTGCGCTCTCGGCAGCCGGCTGCGTGGCAGCCCAGGTCGGCACGGAAAGCATCAGCGAGGAAAGAAGCAGGACACGTTTGATCATGGTCTCACCACGGTGAAAGGATCCGCCGCGGGACGTGTCCGGAATGGACCGGGGTGGCCGAGGAGGCCCGGCCCCGTTCGTGCAGGGAGCCGTTCAGCCAGGGCACACGCCGTCGCGCAGGCGGCATGCGCCGAGTCTAGCGCCCGCGTGCGCGACGGGATGTGCCGCTTTTCTCGGACCGGTCAAGATCGTGTCAGCGGAAGCTGATGAGCGAGACCAGCAGGAAGATGGGCAGCAGGAAGGTGAGCGACCAGAACAGGTAGGCGAAGAAGCTCGGCATGCGAATGCCGCGATCTTCGGCGATGGCCTTGACCATCAGGTTGGGCGCGTTGCCGATGTAGGTGTTGGCCCCCATGAACACGGCACCGGCCGAGACGGCCATCAGCACCGGAGCCATCTCGTTCATCAGCACCTGCGGGTTGCCGCCGGCGGTGTTGAAGAACACCAGGTAGGTGGGCGCGTTGTCCAGGAAGGAGCTGAGCAGCCCGGTGGCCCAGAAATACATGATGGGGATGGGCTCGCCATCGGCGTTGTTGACGGCATGCACGACGCTGGCAAATGCCCCCTCGGTACCCGCCTGGAGCATGGCAATGACCGGGATGATGGTCAGGAAGATGCCGGCGAACAGCTTGGCCACTTCCTCCATGGGCGCCCAGGAGAACTGGTTGTCGGCGTGGATGGAAGCCGGGGTAATGCGCAGCGAGACGATGATGACCGCCAGCAGCCCCAGGTCACGCAGCAGGCCGGGCAGCGTGACTTCGGCGCCATAGACATCGAACGAGATCCCGGGTTTCCAGAGCCCGCTCATCAGGACCAGCCCAACCACCACGCCCAGCAACAGGACATTGGCCCAGCCCTGCAGCCCCAGGGGTTGCGCATCCGACACGGATTCGCGAGGCAGCACACCTTCCTTGCGGTACATCCAGCTGTCGAGCAGGAAGAACATGGCCAGCAGCAGCACCGACACCAGCAGCATGTCCCAGAACAGGTAGCGCATGGTCCAGCTGAACTCGACCCCCTGCAGGAAGCCCAGAAAGAGCGGAGGATCGCCCAGCGGGGTGAGCAGGCCGCCGATGTTGGACACCAGGAAGATGAAGAAGACGATGACGTGGGCCTGGTGGCGGCGATTGTCGTTGGCGCGAATGAGTGGCCGGATGAGCAGCATGGAGGCACCCGTGGTGCCCATGAAGCTGGCGATGGACGTGCCCAGCGCCAGCAATCCGGTATTGAGGATGGGGCGGCCACGCAATGTGCCACTGATGTGGATGCCGCCCGCGCAGGTAAAGAGGGCCGTGAGCAGCAGGATGAAGGGGATGTATTCACCCACGGCGGCATGCACGAGCCCATGCAGGGCGGCGCCGAAACCATGGATGAAGGCAAACGGCACCAGGAACGCCAGGGCCCAGCCCGCAGCGACCTTGCCGTAGTGATGGTGCCAGAACAGGGGCGAGATCAGCGGCATCAGGGCGATGGACAGCAGGATGCCGGCAAAGGGGATGCCCCAGTACAGGGACAGGCTGGCGCCATCGAGCGTCTCGGAAGAGGCCCAGGCAGGTGAGGCGGACAGGAGGAGAAGTAACAGCAGCAGACTGTTTCTGGAGGATTTCATGCGTGAAGGTCATACCCCGGTTGAGGTACACAATACACTTTGCTTTGGCATAAGCCAACACTGTCGGTTTGCCGACGTGGGCAGCAATGGTATTTTGCATGGGCCCTCCCGGCCCTTCCGTCATCCCATGTTCGAACGCATCTTCGCCCCCGCCTCGATCGATTCCCTGTTTTCGGACACCGCCATGCTGGCGGCCATGGCCCGCTTCGAGAACGGCCTGGCGCAGGCCCAGGCCTCGGTGGGCATGATTCCCGACGAGGCTGCCCGCGCCATCGGCATGGCCTGCCACGAACTGGGTGACCCGGCCGCCAGCGATGGTGCCAGCCACGACATTGCCCAGGGGCGCTTCGACCCGGCGCGGCTATACCCGGCTGCCCGCGTGGCCGGCACGCTGGCCATCCCCTTTCTGAAGGCACTGTCCGAATCGATCGGCACACGCTCGCCGGATGCGGTGCGTCACCTCAACCATGGCGCCAGCCACCAGGACCTGATGGACTCGGCACTGGCCATGCAGTGCAAGGAGGCCGGGCGGCGCCTGCAGGACATGCTGGAGCGGGTGGGCGCGGCCATCGTGCGACTCATCGAGGAGAACCAGGACACCCTGCTGATGAGCCGGCATCGGCTGCAGCCAGCCTCGCCCATCTACCTGGCGTGGAAGCTGGCCGGATGGCTGGATCCCCTGCAGCGCAGCCGACGCCACCTGCGTGCTGCGCTGCTGGATGTGGCCGTGCTGCAGTTTGGCGGGCCGGATGGCACGCTCTCCTCGCAAGGACCACAGACCGAACGCAGCCTGGCGGTGGCGCAGCGACTGGCTGACGCCCTGGGCCTGATGATGCCGGCCGCCTCGTGGCACACGACGCGCGACCGCTTCGTGCGGCTGGGCACCGAGCTGGCCATGCTGTGCGGGACGCTGGGCAAGATCGGGCAGGACATCGCACTGCTCACGCAGGCCGAGATCGGCGAGCTGCACGACGACGAGGCGGGTCGGCAAGGGCCGGCCGCCCTGCTGTGGCGCCCGCAGACGCCTGTGACCACGCAGCTGATGCGCGAGGCGGCCCAGCGTGCCCCGGGCCTGGCAGCCATCGTGCTGGGGGCCATGGACATCGAGCACGAAGGTGGGATGAGTCAGTGGCAATCCAGCTGGCACACGCTTCAACAGCTGTTTGGCGCCGCCGCCAGCAGCCTGGCTGCCGCCGAGGAACTTCTGGGCCGGCTGCAGATCGATCACGAGGTGATGGAGGCCAACATTGCCCGTCAGCACGAACAGAGCCTGCCGGCCACGCTGGTGCAGGCACTGGCCCCCAGGCTGGGCAAGGATGAAGCCCAGACGCTGATGGCGGAGCTGCTCGAGAGCGCCCACAAGAACGGCCTGTCATTGCGCCAGGCCCTGGGACGGGACGCACGCATCTCGTCGGTCATGAATCTGGGCGACCTGGAAAGACTGTTCGACCCCGCCGGCAATCCCGGCGCCACGGGGACGATGGTCAGCCAGATCGTGGAGGCCTGGCGTTCAGGGCGCTGAAGACCGATACGCCCAGCTCCGGACCCCACATCCGGGAAGCACCCCGGGAAGTCCGTGAACATGATTCTGAATGTTGAATGCAATATTCAGACATCGCGGGTCTGGAGACCGCCTGGCCGCGCTGTCCTTTGCTCAATGCATCAGCAGCGGCTGGTGCATGATGCCCTCGAACCCGGACAGGAAATGGTCGACTTCCTCGATGCTGGGCTCGGCGGCGATCAGCATCGAGACATCCTGCCGGAACTTGTCGGCCATCAGGCCGCCTATGAAGATTTCCCGCCGAGCCGCCTTGTCCATGATTTCATAACCACGGCAGATCCGGTCGGGCTGCTCGCCGTTGAACTCGACGATGCAGTAATTCGGGCTGTTGTAGATCATGTTCATCGTGTTGACTTCCCCAAACGACGGAAGCCAGTTTTGGGCATGGCGGCACTTTGCCACAGCAGCCCCCGATGATCGTTCCACCGCCTCCGATGAGCGTAGGCGTGCACGTGGGCCCAACCCCGATCACAGGGGTCATGTGGCCGAAACGGCGGCCGGTCCGGGAAGGCGCCGTCCGTTCTCCCGGGACGGGCCTGTGTGGCCAATCCCTGACGTTGTCGTCTCCCTGTCGGCCCCGGGATCCGGTCCTGAAAACCTGCCCGCAAAGAAGGCAGGCAAACCTGATCGTCGTCGGGGAAAGTCAGGACAAGGGATCAGGACCAGAGCGCCTGCAGGGTGTCGATATCCCGCTGCAGCCGAGCCAAGTCCGTACCTTGCGCCAATCCGAGCCACAATCGGTTGTCCAGACGCCAGACGGTTTCCCGTGACCGAAGAGCGGCGCTCAAGTTTGGCGTGGAATGTGCGATTTCCGCCGGATCCGTCGATCCTTGAGACACACTTCCCGCCGTTGCTTCCCCCGCGGCAAACCGCCAGTCATAGCCGCTGCGCCCCGTCTGCAACACGGCCTGCATCCACTGCACGCCCGGCGTTTCCAGCAGCGCCTGCAGTGCCTCCTGGGCCTCCTGCCGGGTAGGAACACCCACCTCGGGCAGCCAGCGGCGGACCAGCCGGAGAACCGGACCGCTCGTGACGGAAGCGCTCCTTGACAGGCCCTGTTCATCCAGCGCCATGGGGTCATGGTGGTACCACCGGCCATTAAGCCAGGTCGAACTGGCCCAGCCCGTGGCGGGGTCATGGCTGCCGCTGAGCACGGCCGCCGGCAGCGTCAGGGCCTGTCCTTCGTCAGCGCGAAGGCCTGAGCCCGTGGCCCGCACCAACGACACCAGCCGCAGGTGCTGATCAAACGGCGGCTGGCGCAGCTGATCCACGACGCGCAGCAGATGCTCGCCTTCGCGGGAAACCTCCAGATAGAGGTGCTTCCAGGCGGGCTGGCGCAGCAGCCGCACCAGGGTGGTGCGAAACACCGGGCCGCCCAGGCAGCAGATGCAGCCTGCCGTCAGCGTCTGATCAGGCGCACCGGTCGCACAAGCTGCCGGCGACAGCGACTGCACGGCCAGCGGCGTGGATGGCACCTCGCCCGCCTGCAACCACAGGCTGTCGTCCTCACCGGCGGGATTCAAGCCCCGACGCTGGGCACGAAGCTGCGCGATGCAGGCGCTACGGGCAGCGGCATCGGGTCCGCTGATCAGGGTGACGGTGCGACGAAGGGGAATGCCGGGTTCTGCCATGCCTGGAAACGACACTGGCAGCGAATGCGTCGCTGCCAGTGGTGCGTGCGGGTCTGTCGAAAAACCACCCGGGGAACGGGAGGACTGTCCAGGACCATGCCGGAGCACAAGGCCCTGGACGAAAGACCGATGATAGGCGAGCGCCCGGCAAAGATGCGGGGCGCCCGCGTGCGGATCAGTAGCCCGGATCGTTGCGGCGCTTGATCAGGCCTTTCTTCAGCAGGATGTCGAAGGCGTCGGTCAGCCCCCGATAGCGCGGCAGCAGGTCACGATATTCACTGACCTGACGGCGGCCATTGACCAGGAACAGCAACATGCGCAGCCGATCCGGCAGCTCGACATTGCTTCGCGACAACGCCAGGGCGCCCTTCATGGTCTGGATGAAGATTTCCTGGTCCTCGATCTCGGTGACCGGGCTCTTGACGAGTGCGTCGAGCTTGGTGGTCCAGTCCGTCGATCCGCCTTGAATCATGATGTGCCGTTCCTCGACTGGGATTCAGAAGTGCTGAATCCGGGGTTGCATCAGTGCCATGGACGGAAGTGTAGAAGGGGTGTGTCCAGGTTGCCGTGTCACTGTTCACACCGCGAAGGACGGCCTGGACCCATGCAACGGGGATGCCAACAAACCGACATTGCGCTGCGGAACTAACGCACGAAACAGGAGGGGACACACCAGTCGGACGACCGGCAATGGAGGGGTCTTCGCGAGGCCCGCCCAGGCGGCAGGCAGGCCTCAGGACTCTTTCTGGAAGCAGGCGCTTCCGCTGTGCTGGCGGACTACCCCAGGGATGATGTCCACGGGGCAGCACGCCTTTTCAGGCAAGCATCAGACCGACTGGGAAACGCCCCGGCGGTAGTTGCCCTTGGACAGGTCGATGCCCAGCTGCTTGAGCTTGCGGTACAGGTGGGTTCGCTCCAGTCCGGTGCGCTCCGCCACGCGGGTCATGCTGCCATGCTCGCGGTGCAGGTGGTGCTCGAAGTAGGCGCGCTCGAAGGCCTCACGGGCTTCGCGCAGCGGCACATTCAGCGGCAGATCGCGCACCATGATGGAGGGGTGCAGGTTCATGCTGGGCAGCCCGGAGACGGGTGCCGCGATGAACTGCGCGGTGGGCGAGCTGAGCGGCATGACCTGCTGCACGTTCTGGGAGCCCGGCACCTGCAGCATGGCCAGCGGCGTGTTGCTGGAGGGCGTGATAGTGCCCGGATAGCTGGGATGCACGGGTGCAGCCGGCGTGGCGCGCCCCTGCACCATGCCCTGGCGGCCCTTGGCCAGACCCTGTTCGACGGCCTTGAGCAGCTTCTGCAGTGCGATGGGCTTTTCCAGGAAGTCCATGGCGCCGATGCGGGTGGCCTCGACGGCGGTCTCGATGGTGGCATGGCCGGACATCATGATGACCGGCATGGTGAGCTGGCCCGATGCGACCCATTCCTTCAGCAGGCTGACGCCATCGGTGTCCGGCATCCAGATGTCCAGCAGCACCAGGTCCATCCGGGTGGCCGCCATGGCCTCGCGTGCACGCTGCGCGTTTTCAGCCAGCGTGACGACATGCCCTTCGTCACCAAGGATCTCGGAGAGCAACTCGCGGATGCCCATCTCATCGTCGACTACCAGAATCTCAGCCATTTCTTTTCCAGCAAATCCAACATCTGTCAGCAGAGAGCTTACAGGAGCCTGCCCGCCGTCGCGGCGTACAGACCGGCCGACCGATGTCCTGTTGATCATGCACCTCTAAAATTGTCTGCCTTTTTTACTAATTTCGCAAAAGCAATATACGTGTAAGCACCTGAAACAACTTGTTCCGTGCTGGCGACAGCGGATTCTTCCGTGTATGTATTATGCAACAACCCGGTGTCGTGGTGGTTGCCGACTTCGATCGTTCCACCATGTTCCTGAACGATCTTTTTCACGATGGCCAGTCCGAGTCCCGTTCCCTTGGCCTTCTGGCTGACGTAGGGCTCGAACACGCGGGCCAGCAATTCCGGCGGAAAACCGGGCCCGTTGTCCCTGACGCCCAGCCGGACACCGCTGCACTGGCCTGCTGCATTGTGGATCAAGTCGGTGCTGACCTCAATCATCCGGACGTCCTGCTTTTCAGTGGCTTCGCCAGAGTTCTTCAGCAGATTGTGGATAACCTGCCGCAATTGCCCCGCATCTCCCATGATCTGCGGAATATCAGGGTTCAATCGGGCAATGACCCGCAGGGTGGGATCCAGATCGGTGTAGAAGCCCAGCACTTCGGAAAGCAGCTCGTTCAGGTCCAGCGGCTCCAGCTTGGCAGCCGGCAGGCGGGCGTAGTCCCGGAATTCGTCGACCATGACCTTCAGTGCATTGACCTGGGTGACGATGTTGCGGGTGTTGCGAATGAGCAGCTCCTGCTCGGCCCCCGAGAGCACCCCTTCCAGCTTCAGCTGCAGGCGCTCGGCCGCCAGCCGGATGGGCGTGAGGGGGTTCTTGATCTCGTGAGCCAGCCGTCGGGCCACTTCACCCCAGGCGATGGCACGTTGTGCCGACACCACATCCGTGATGTCGTCAATGACCAACACATGGTCTCCGTCGACCTCCGGCAGCAGGGCGCCCCGCACCAGCAGCGTCTTGCCCTGCTTCACGCGCGCCACCTGACCGGATTCCGGCTCGGCGCCGATCACGATCTGTCGCTGCCAGGTACCACTTTCCGTGTCGAGCGCATCGCCGAACGCACGGGCGATCTCGGCCTCGAATTCGCCCAGGCTTCCCATGGCACCCAGCTGCTGACCCAGTGCCTTGCCCACTTCCATGCCCAGGATCTTCTCGGCACCGTGGTTGACCATGGTGACCCGAAAGCCCCGGTCAAAGACGATGACGCCGGCGCTGAGGTTGGCCAGCACGCTGGCCAGTCGGGCGTTGGCCTGTTCCAGACCCAGCCGGGTTCGCACCACTTGGCTGCGCGCCTCTTCCAGCTGACGCATCATGGCGTTGAAGGATTGCGTGAGAGCGCCCAGTTCGTCACGCCCCACGTAATCCTTCAACGGTCGGAAATCGCCTTCGGCCACGGCACGGGTGCCAGCTTCCAGCATCGACAAGGGTCCCGTCATCCAGCCCGCCAGCAGGAAGGCGGCGGCAATGGCCGAGAAGATGGTGAGCAGGACGGTGACGGTGAGCGTGACGCGGAAGATGCGCTTGAGTCCTCGTCGTGACAGCGACAGTTCCTGATAGTCACGGAAGCCCCCCTGCACGGCCTCGGCATTCTGGGCCAGCGCCATGGGCACGGGCTGCACGAACTGCAGGAAACGCAGCTCCTCGCGCACATCGGAGGAGATGATGGGCACCATCACCCGCATGCGCAGCGCCTGGTAGTTCTGGTCGGGGTTGTCCTCGCGCAGCTCATTGCCTTCGATGGCCGCGTAGTGATGGGCCAGGCGGGCCTGGCGCAGTGCGGTGGGCGAGGGCAGATCGGGCACCAGGGCGGCGTAACGGCCACCGCTGCTCTGGATGATGCGCCCGCCGCTCGTGAGGATCACGGCCTCGGAAATGCCGAAGCGCTCGCGCACACGGTCCAGGCTCTCGGACTGATGGCGCAATGACAGGCCGTTGAGATCGGACGCGGCCAGCCGTCCCTTGGCCACCACGTCCAGCAGCATGGAATCCAGGGTGGCTCGGCCCAGGCTCAGACCCGACTCCAGCGCCCGCTCCATGGGCACGTCGAACCACGATTCGATGGAGCGCTCCAGGAACTGGACGGCAATGAGATAGATGAGCAGGACCGGAATGACGGTCATCAGCACGAAGGCCAGCGCCAGCCGGGCCATCAGCCGGGTTCCGAACAGCCTCTGCCGGAAGCGCTGCATCAGCCGCCGGGCCAGCTCGATGGCGAGCACGGCCAGGGCCACGGCCACGCCGATGTTGAGCCACAGTAGAAGGCCGTAGTGCTGCTGGAAAAGACTGTTGTTGATGCTGGCCAGGGCCAGCAGCGAGAGCAGGACGGCGGCAAAGGCCACCGACAGCACCAGCGCCAGTCGCAGGACCCGGCTTACGGAGCGGGTGTCGGTTGGGTCGGTACGACGAAGCTGAGGCCTTTCCATTCCGATTGGGGATTCCAGTCCGAGTCGGTCAGCGCGGTGATCTGGAACGGCTTGGGCAGCTGGGCGGTGTCCAGCCGCATCCGGACGCGCACGATGTATTCTTCACCGGCATCGAGCCGGTCGATGGTGGTGACCGGCCAGTCGCGCAGGGCGGTCATCTGGGTGATGGCTTCATCCAGCGTGGCGTAGGATTCGCTGCCGCTGGCGGAATTGAGCCGGTATTGCCGCGTGAGTGCGTAATAGGAAAGACGCCACTCCATGTGGCCGCTGGCCGCCTTCTTGTTGAACCAGAACAGGCGCGGCCTGTAGATCTCGAACTCGGTGATGAAATGCAGGGGCAGACCGCGCGAGACGGCGTCCTTCAGGGCCGCGCTGAGGTCGACGGCGAACTGTGCCGAGAGCAGCACAGCACCATCGTCAGGTGAAAGATCGAGTTGAAGGGTCTTCACCTGCATCGATTCGCCGGCCAGGGCGGGCATGCCTTGCAACAGCAACGCCGCACCTGCCAGCGTCACCAGAGCACGACGCCTATTCACTGATGCTTGCTCAACAGCGCGTAGAAAAATCCATCATGTTCATGCAGCTCATCGCTACGGGGCAACAGCTGTCCGCCTTGGGGCCAGTCGGCCCAGCCAGGCACACGGACCTCGCGCTGCCACCGGCAATCCGCCTGTCTTGATGCAAATGCCGAAACGACCTTCTCTCCCTCCTCGGGAAAGATGGAGCATGTTGCATAAAGCAATGTACCACCGGGACGCAGCAGCGGCCAAAGCTTCTCCAGGAGCCGCGCCTGCGTGGCGGAAAATGTCGCAATATCACGACGCTGGCGATGCCAGAGCACGTCGGGATGGCGCCGCACGATACCCGAGGCGCTGCAGGGGGCATCCAGCAGGATCCGGTCGAAGGGCCGGCCATCCCACCAACTTTCGGGGTCTCCGGCATCGGCTGCCAGTACATGGGCACCCCAGACGGCTCCAGCGGCCTGTTCAGAGGCGGGTGTAGCCGCAACAGGAGCCTCGGTGGCATCCTGCGACAGCAGCGGTACACGGGCACGCTGAAGATTATTCGTAATTATGGATGCACGATCAGGGTCGATGTCGAGCGCCCAGACCTCGCAATCAGCCATCTCGAGCAGATGGGCCGTCTTTCCGCCCGGGGCCGCACAGGCATCCAGGATCCGCTCGCCGGGCTGAGGATCGAGCAGCTGGGCCGCACACTGGGCCCCGATGTCCTGCACGCTCATCAGGCCCTCGGCAAAGCCCGGGATGCGATCCACCGGCAGGGCCTGGTCCAGCACCAGCCCGTCCTGGCCCATCAGACGAAAGCCGATGCCGGCTTCCTGAAGCCGCGCAGCCGCGGCGAGCTGCCCGCCCTGACGACGGTTGGCCCGCAGGCTGAGCGGTGCACGCGACAGCGATGCCGTGAGGATCTCCTGCCAGCGATCGGGCCAGAGCTTGCGCACCTTGGCCACCCACCAGCCAGGATGGTTGAAGCGGGCCTCATCGGGCAAGGGCTCGGCCATCAGGCTGGCACGCTCGCGTGCAAAGCGACGCAGCGTGGCGTTGATGAAACCGGCCGCGCCCGGATGCGCCGCCCCTTCGGGCAGCTTGCCGACGGCCCGGACGGTCTGATCGATGATGACCGGCACCGGTCGGCGGGCATCGATGAGCTGGGCCATGCCCAGCGCCTGCAGGGCTGCCAGCAGCGGGGGGGGCTGGCGACGGTTGAAGCGCTCGCCCAGCCAGGCCAGCAGGCCCTGCTGGCGGGTGGCGTCATAGGCCATGTTGCGCACCGCCTTGGCAGACGCGCTGGGCAGTTCACGCGTGTGGTGGTCGATGCTCTCGTCCAGATGGGCACCGGCCAGCATGTCACGCAGGGACACCGCAGCCGCCACCAGCTCATCGGCCAGGGCGGCGCGCAGTACCGAGCCGCAGGGCCGGCTTTCGGCCTCGTGCGGTTTCTCGTCGGAGCCGGGCTGCGGTCTGGGCGACCCGGCATGTCTCCTCATCGATTCGGTGGCCACGGCCTCAGGCCGCCTGCCCGTTCGGGTTCATCGCCAGCAGGCGGCGCACCCTTTCCTCGGTACTGGGGTGCGTGGAGAACAGGTTGGCTAGGCTGCCGCCGGTCAGCGGATTCATGATCATCATCTGTGCAGTCTCGGGATGTGCCTCCGTAGTATGCAACGGAATGCCGGACGCATAGTGCTGGATCTTCTCCAGCGCCGAGGCCAGCGAACGCGGATCGCCTGCGATCTCGGCGCCCAGCCGGTCGGCCTCGAATTCACGCGCCCGCGAGATGGCCATCTGGATGAGCGAGGCGGCCAGCGGCGCCAGGATGGCCATGGCAATCGAGGCGATGGGGTTGGTGGGGCGCCCCTCCTCGTCACGGCCGCCGAAGAACATGGCGAAGTTGGCCAGTGCCGAGATGGCACCTGCCATGGTGGCCGAGATGGTGGAAATGAGGATGTCGCGGTGCTTCACGTGGGCCAACTCGTGCGCCATCACGCCACGCACCTCGCGGGCATTGAGCATGCGCAGCAGGCCCGTGGTGGCTGCCACGGCGGCGTTCTGCGGGTTGCGGCCCGTGGCGAAGGCGTTGGGCGCATCCTCGTCGATGAGGTAGACGCGCGGCATGGGCAGGCCGGCCCGCTGGGCCAGCTCCTGCACAGTCTGGTAGAACTGCGGCGCGGACGACGCATCGACCTCACGGGCGCGATACATCTTCAGCACCATCTTGTCCGAGAACCAGTAGGCGAAGAAATTGGAGACCACCGCGAAGCCCAGCGCCATGATCATGCCGTTCTTGCCACCGATGGAAGCGCCGATGACACCGAACAGGGCGGTGATGGCAGCCATCAGGGCAGCTGTCTTGATCCAGTTGAACATGGTGTTTCCAGTCGGAGTGTGTTGGAGGAAAAAAGGGAAAGGGGAAGGTCAGGAACGGGTCGGGCAGCAGATGAGGCCGCCGCAAGGCCCTGGCAGCCCGGACGAATCCGGCCTGGACGTGCCTGCATGAACGTGGCGCTTGCCGAGCAGATCGGGTCAGGTTGCAGGCAGCCCGCGCTCCCGAGGGGCCCGACGTTTCCTCAGATGGGGGGCAATGCGTTGTTTTTCAAGGGGAAATGAAACCGGCCATGCCGGCCTGTCCACCGTACATGCCCCGAACCTGAAGACCGGAGCGCGCCGGCCTCGTCCGGCCGGGGCCCCCAATGGGAGGCTCAGGCGCCGGCAGAGATGAAACGCACGCCGGGCGACAGCGGATGACCGCGCAGGAAGGCGTCTGCCGGCTGGCGCCGGCCACCGGCTCGCTGCAGGGCGGCAAGACGCACGATGCTGCCCTGACCGCAGGCCACGTCCACACCGTCCGGGCCGGCTGCAACGATGGTGCCGGGTGCATCGGTGGCGTTCCCGTCGTTTCGCAGCACCTGCGATTGAAAGACCCGCAGCGGCGGCTCATCCCGATGCCCTTCCAGCCAGGTGATGGCCCCAGGCGGATCGAAGGCACGTATGTGACGACTCACTTCCACTGCGGAGCGCGCCCAGTCGATGCCCAGCTCTTTCTTGTCGACCTTGGCGGCGTAGGTGACACCGGCCTGCGCCTGCGGCTCGAAGACCAAGCGGCCCGCGGACAGCTCGTCCAGCGCCGCCACAATGGCCTGGGCCCCAACGTCGGCCAGACGGTCGTGCAGAGTGCTGGCGGTATCGGTCTCGAGGATGGGCACCACGTGACGTGCACCCACCGGACCCGTGTCCAGCCCCGCTTCCATCTGCATGATGCAGATGCCGGTCTCGGCGTCACCAGCCTCGATGGCCCGCTGGATGGGGGCCGCACCGCGCCAGCGCGGCAGCAGCGAGGCATGGATGTTCAGGCAACCCAGCCGGGGCAGATCCAGCACCGACTGCGGCAGCAACAGGCCATACGCGGCCACCACCATCACGTCCGGCTGCAGGGCGCGCAAGGCCGCCAGGGCTTCTTCGGCCCCCTGATTGGCGGCCTCACGCCGGACCCGACGCTCTTCGGTCTCATCGGCTGCCGCGGGGCGGATGCGCAGCGACTCGGGCTGAAGAACCGGAAGATTGGCTGCCAATGCACGTTGCTTGACGGCAGAAGGCAGCAGTTTCTGACCACGACCGGCCGGTCGGTCCGGCTGGCTGAGCACGGCCACCACCTCGTGGCGCGACCCGATGAGGGCATCGAGCGCCTGGGCGGCAAAGACAGGCGTGCCGGCATAGACGACGCGCAGCGGCCGTCCTGCCTGGATGGCAGGCTGGCCGGAAACCGTGGATGCAGCGGGGGATGCGGAAGCCGACGATGACGGAGTCGGGCCGTGATCGGATGGAGCGCTCATCAGGCGGCGCTGCGCTCGCGCTCCATCTTCAGCACCTTCTGGCGGATGCGGTTCTGCTTGAGCCGCGACAGGTGCTGGGTGAAGAGCTTGCCGTTCAGGTGGTCGATCTCGTGCTGGATGCACACGGCCAGCAGGCCATCGGCCTCCAGCGTGAAGGGCTTGCCATCCAGACCCAGCGCCGTGACGGTGACGGCGTCGGGGCGCTCGACCTTGTCGTAGATGCCGGGGATGGACAGGCACCCTTCCTCGTAGCTCTGCAGCGTGTCGCTGGACCAGGTGATCTCGGGGTTGATGAAGACCTGCAGCTGGTCATGGGTCTCGGTGATATCGATGACCACCACGCGCTCGTGCACGTTGACCTGCGTGGCCGCCAGCCCGATGCCGGGCGCCGCGTACATGGTCTCGGCCATGTCGGCCACCAGCTTGCGGATTCGATCGTCCACAACCGGGACCCGCTCGGCAACCGTATGCAACCGGGCGTCAGGATACTTGAGTATGTCTAGCACAGCCATCGGACACTATCCACCACTGAACCTGCCGCGTATTGCCGGGCAGGATGCTGTCAGAAAGAATTTCTCTTGCACGTCAAGTCGGCACGCAGTTGCCATCAGCCTGGTGGGGCGTGCGTAGACGACTCCAAGGACCGACCATGTCGATGAAAAAGTTTAGCACCCGGGCCCTGAGCACCCTGAGCCTGAGCATTGCCCTTGCAACGGGCGCCGTGATGCCGCTGCAGGGCATCGCCCAGACCCGCCAAGATGAGATCCAGCTGGCCGCCGACGCCCCGGACCGCCATGTGGTGGTCAAGGGTGACACGCTGTGGGGCATTGCCGGACTTTTTCTGAAGGAACCCTGGCGCTGGCCGGAGATCTGGCAACTTAACAAGGCCGAGATCAAGAACCCGCACCTGATCTATCCGGGCGACATTGTATATCTGGATCGTTCGGGCGACACGCCGCGTCTGCGTCTGGGCCGCAATGTGTATGGCGGCTCCGACGGCGCCGGTGCTCAAGGCCGCAACGGCAACGGCATCAGCAAGCTGGAGCCCACCGTGCGCGCCACCATGACCGACAAGGCCGCCATCCCCAGCATCTCGCTCTCGAGCATCCAGGCCTTCATCAACCGTCCGCTGATCGTCGATGAAAAGGGCCTGAGTGATTCGCCCTACATCGTCGCCCCCGAGCAGGAAGGCCGGGTGAACGTCGGCAATGCCGATCGCATCTACGCTCGTGGCATCAAGGCCGACAGCGGCGTCCGTACCTGGCACATCTATCGCCCGGCCAAGCCGCTTGTCGACCCGGTGACCCGCAAGACGCTGGCCTATGAGGCCACCTTCCTGGGCACGGCCGAACTGCAGCGTCATGGCGATCCGGCCCGGCTGGCCATCACCAAGGTGGTGGAAGAGATCACCGACGGTGACCGTCTGGTGCCGGCCGGCGTCGACCAGGACGTGAACTTCGTGCCCCGTTCGCCCGAAGTCGAGAACCTGGACGGCCGTATCGTCTCGATCTACCGGGGCGTGACCATGGTGGGCCGCAACAGCGTGGTCGCCATCAACATGGGCAGCCGCAACGGCCTGGCCAACGGCCACGTGCTGAAGATCGAGCATGCCGGTCGCATGGTCAAGGACCGCGTGAGCAAGGAAATGGTTCGCCTGCCCAACGAGGACGTGGGCCAGCTGCTGGTGTTCCGCACCTTCGACAACATCGCCTACGGCCTGGTGGTCAACGCCAGCGCCCCGATCTCGGTCAACGACATCGTGACGAATCCGTAAGGCTCGACCCACGGATCAACGACCCGCCTGCGCCATGACAGCCAACGGCTGCCAGCAGGCGACCGTCGTCAGCCATCGCTGATCCGTCAAAGTCGAACTTCGTGACAACGGCCGCCCAGGGCAACCCGGGCGGCCGTTTCCATTTCGGATACCCACCTTTGTGGAGTGGAGCGAGGCGGCTGCATCATCCATCCGGCTGATGCGGATACCCGGGGACTTTGGCAATATCGACGGCTCCGACCGCCCTTTGCCCGTACCCCGATGAGCACCCCGCCGGACGTTCCCCAGACCCCCTCCCCCGACGACGAATCCCTGGCCGCCTGGCTACGGCTGGTCCACACGCCGGGCATCGGCGCCGTCACCGGCCAGCTGCTGCTGCGCCGTCTGGGCCCGCCGGAAGCCATCCTTCAGGCCTCCTACGCCACGGTACGCGCCCTGGTGCGCAGTGACGAAACGGCCCGCACCCTGCTGGCCGATGACCCGGTGCGCGAGCAGGACATCCAGGCGGCCCTGGCCTGGCTGCACGCGGGCGATGACCGCCATATCCTGGCCCTGGACGATCCCCGCTACCCGGCTGCGCTGCTGGATCTGCCGGATGCGCCCCTGCTGGTCTACGCTCGCGGCTCGCTGGCCGCCCTGCAACCCGCTGCCGTGGCCATCGTGGGCAGCCGACGCGCCAGCCACGAAGGACTGCGCAACGCCCAGGCCCTGGCCGAAGCCCTGGCTCGGCGCGGCATCGTTGTCACCAGCGGTCTGGCCGAAGGCATCGATGCCGCGGCCCACCAGGGGGCCCTGGAGGGTGCCCCAGCAGGTCAGGCGAGCACCATCGCCGTGACCGGAGCCGGCATCGACCGCATCTACCCGGCCCATCACCTGCCCCTGGCCCGGCGTGTGCTGGAACAGGGCGGACTCGTGCTGAGCGAGCAGCCCCTGGGCAGCGCTCCGGTGCGTGCCAACTTCCCGCGCCGCAACCGGATGATCGCTGCCCTCTCGCGCGGCACCCTGGTGGTGGAAGCCGCCCTGCGCAGCGGCTCGCTGATCACCGCGCGGCAGGCGGCCGAGCTGGGCCGCGAGGTGATGGCCGTGCCCGGTTCCATCCACAACCCGCTCTCCCACGGCTGCCACCACCTGATCCGGGACGGCGCCACCCTCATCGAAACCGTCGACGACATCCTGCAGGCCCTGGGCATGGTCAGCCCCGGGCAGGACGCTTCGGACCAGGATCCGACCATCCGGGGCGGCCGGATCCGCGCCCGCCAGCACACCGCCCGGCGCGCCAGCGGACGACGCGAATGGCAGTCGATCATCGCCGACCAGGAAAGCGGGGCGGTCGAACAGGCTCCCTCCCGGCCGGAACCGCCCGACGACGACAGCCGCGACCTGTTCACCATCCTGGCTGCCAGCCCCATGTCGGCCGAGGCGCTCGCCAGCCGGCTGGGCTGGCCGATCGACCGCATCCTGATTACCATCCAGCTGCTGGAGCTTGGCGGCTACATTGGACGCCACGTCGACGGCCGCTGGCAACGACTGGACTGAAACCGGGAACGCCCTTTCCGGAAATCCACGACTTGCCTGATCCGCAATCGTCCTCTTACTATGGCGCCGCCATGAGTAAAGCTTTGATCATTGCCGAGAAACCTTCCGTCGCCGCCGACATCGCGCGGGCGCTGGGGGGTTTCGTCCGTCACGGCGACTACTTCGAAAATGACGACTACGTGCTCAGCTCGGCGGTGGGCCACCTGGTGGAGATCGCTGCCCCCGAGCAATACGATGTCAAGAGAGGGAAGTGGTCGTTCACTCACCTTCCGGTCATCCCGCCGCATTTCGATCTGAAACCGATCGAGAAGACGCACGACCGCCTCAAGCAGCTCACCAAGCTGATCAAGCGCAAGGATGTCACCTCGCTGATCAACGCCTGTGACGCGGGCCGCGAGGGCGAACTGATCTTCCGGCTGATCGTGCAGTACGCCAAGGCCAAGCAGCCCATGCAGCGGCTGTGGCTGCAGTCGATGACGCCCAACGCCATCCGCGAAGGCTTTGCCAAGCTGCGCCAGGGCGACGAGCTCAACGGCCTGGCCGACGCGGCGCGCAGCCGCGCCGAGGCCGACTGGCTGGTGGGCATCAACGGCACCCGCGCCATGACAGCCTTCAACTCGCGCGATGGCGGCTTCTACCTGACCACCGTCGGTCGGGTGCAGACCCCCACGCTGGCCGTGGTGGTTGAACGCGAAGAAAAGATCCGCCGCTTCGTGCCGCGCGACTACTTCGAGGTCAAGGCCACCTTCGGCGCCAAGGCCGGCCAGTACGAAGGCAAGTGGTTCGACCGCAACTTCAAGAAGAGCGACGATCCCGAGCACAAGGCCGACCGCTTCTGGACCCGCGAGGACGCCGAGGCCATCGTGGCTGCCTGCGAGGGCAAGCCCGGCACCGTCACCGAGGAATCCAAGCCTTCCACCCAGATCGCTCCCGCGCTCTTTGACCTGACCACGCTGCAGCGCGAGGCCAACGGCCGCTTCGGCTTCTCGGCCAAGACCACCCTGGCACTGGCCCAGGCGCTGTACGAGAAGCACAAGGTGCTCACCTACCCGCGTACCGATTCGCGGGCGCTGCCCGAGGACTACCTGGGCACGGTGCGCCAGACGCTGGGCCAGCTCTCCGAATCCGGCGTGCACGGCGAGTTTGCCCGCACCATCCTGGAAAAGGACTGGGTCAAGCCCAACAAGCGGGTCTTCGACAACAGCAAGATCTCCGACCACTTCGCCATCATCCCCACGCTGCAGGCGCCCAAGAACCTGTCGGATGCCGAACAGAAGGTCTACGACCTGGTGGTGCGCCGCTTCATGGCCGTGTTCTACCCGGCGGCCGAATACCTGGTCACCACCCGCATCACCACCGTGGCCGGCCATCCCTTCAAGACCGAAGGGCGCGTGCTGGTCAACCCCGGCTGGCTGGCCATCTACGGTCGTGACGCCAGCGGTGGCGACGGCCCCGGCAACCTGGTGCCCGTCGAACCCAACGAAACGGTGCAGACCGACGAGATCGCCCTGCAGGCCAATCAGACCCGGCCGCCGGCGCGCTATACCGAAGCCACGCTGCTCTCGGCCATGGAAGGCGCCGGCAAGCTGGTCGACGACGACGAGCTGCGCGAGGCCATGGCCGGCAAGGGTCTGGGCACGCCAGCCACCCGGGCCGCCATCATCGAGGGGCTGATCACCGAACGCTACCTGCTGCGTGAAGGGCGCGAACTCATCCCCACCGCCAAGGCCTTCCAGCTGCTCACGCTGCTGCGCGGCCTGGGCGTGGCCGCGCTCAGCATGCCGGAACTCACCGGCGACTGGGAATACAAGCTCAGCCAGCTCGAGAAGGGCCGCATGGACCGCCAGGTCTTCATGTCGGACATTGCCGCCATGACCCGCGACATCGTGGAGAAGGCCCGCAACTTCGAGGCCGACACGGTGCCCGGCGACTATGCCGTACTGCAGACCCCCTGCCCGGCCTGCGGTGGCGTCATCAAGGAGAACTACAAGCGCTTTGCCTGCAGCCAGTGCGACTTCTCCATCACCAAGATCCCCGGTGGCCGCCAGTTCGAACTGCCCGAGGTCGAGACGCTGCTGCAGGACAAGGTCATCGGCCCGCTGACGGGTTTCCGCAGCAAGATGGGCCGGCCCTTCTCGGCCATCCTCAAGATCACCCCGGAAAACAAGCTGGAATTCGACTTCGGCCAAAGCGACGCCCAGGACGAACAGTCCGAACCCGTCGACTTCAGCGGCCAGGAATCGCTGGGCCCCTGCCCCAAGTGCCAGAGCCCGGTATACATCCACGGCATGCACTACGTCTGCAGCCACGCCGTGGGTCCCAACAAGACCTGTGACTTCCGCTCGGGCCGCGAGATCCTGCAGCAACCCATCGAGCCTGCCCAGATGCAGAAACTGCTGGCCGACGGCCGCACCGACCTGCTGACCGGCTTCGTCTCGTCCCGCACCCGTCGCAAGTTCAAGGCCTTCCTGGTGCGCGAGCCCAGCGGCAAGATCGGCTTCGAGTTCGACAACGCCAAGGGCAAGACCACCAAGGCCGATGGCAAGGACGGCGAAGAAGGCGCCGAAGACAGGAAGCGCACCACCCGCGCGACCGCTGCCAAATCCGGCACGGCCACCAAGGCCAGCACCACCGTCCGCAAGACCAGTGCGGCCAAGGCAAGCACAACGCGGCGCACCACCAAGGCGGCCGCCGACGATCCGGCCGCTGCCGAGGGCGAAAGCGCCACACCCAAGGCCGGTGCCAAGGCTGCCTCGACCGCTGGTCGGACCCGCCGGACCGCTGCCAGCGCCAAGACCGACAATACGGGAGACCACCCAGCCGACCCCAGCGAATGATGTCTGTCGCCACTCCCGTTTCCCGTTCCAGTCACGCCACCCCGCAGGCCACGCCGTCACCCGTCGTGACCTCGGCCCTGCAGGGTGCTGCCCAGGCCGCCGCAACGGCCTCCACCCGCCAGCGCGCCTACACCGCACCGCCCACGCCCGCCGTCTACCAGCGGATGGAATGGGTCTTTGCCTACGGCTCGCTGATCTGGAACCCGGAGTTCGACTTCGACGAACGGCACAAGGTGCGCATCGAGGGCTATCACCGCGCCTTCTGCATCAATTCGCACACCTACCGGGGCACGCCCGATGCCCCAGGCGTGGTGCTGGGCCTGGATTGCGGCGGCTCGTGCGAAGGCATCGTCTACCGCGTTCGCCGCGGCCAGGAAGCCGACATCATGGACCGCATCTACCAGCGCGAGATGGTCAGCGAGGTCTATCGGCCGCTGGTGGTGGACATCCCGCTGCCCGACGGTCGCCAGGTGCAGGCACTCACCTTCATCGCCTGCCAGGAGGACCTGCACGGCTACCTGCCCGGTCCGCGCAGCGAAGTGCTGCGCCGGCTGCGCGAATGCACCGGCTGCCGGGGCAGCAATCGTGAATACGCCCTCAACACCCAGGCCGCCCTGCGTGAATGGGGCATCCAGGATCCGGCCCTGGACGCGCTGATCGCCGAACTGGACGCCTGAACCACCGGGCGCCTGAAGCGCCCGGACTTCTGTCGCCCACCCGCGACGAAAGGCACGCGGCACCCGCACAAAGCGTTCACTGCCGCACGCCGGCAAGACAGGAAAGCGCCGTTCCATGTCCTGCCGCCATTACCCGTTCCGGTCATTGGCCTGTATGATGCCCGTCAGTGATGGGATCCATAGAATGGGCAGGCCATGACCAGACACCGTTCTCGACAGACCCCTTGGGCGACCCTCACCCTGCTGGGCGCCCTGCTGTGCCTGACCGGTTGCGACAGTCAGTCCGGCCGCACCGCTTCGCCCCCCGGTGACGCGGGCCACCCGTCCCATGACACGGCGGCCCCGGGCACACCGGGTCGCGCCTCCCAGGGCGCTGCGACTCCCCGCAAGTCCGATGAGCCGTCTCGTGACCCGTCGGGCACGCATCCTGACACCACCGTCCCTGGCGCCCAGGCTGCCTGGGATCTGAGCACCGGTGCATACGCCCCTGACCGGATGGACACTGCCGGGTGGCTGCCGCTGACCATCGACCTGGACACGCTGTCCGTCCGCACCGCCTCGCCCCGGCTGACCGTCCAGGCAGGTGCCAATGACATCACCACCGTCCTGCTGGACGGCAGGCCGGTCGTCACCCTCACGCGCACTTCCCCTGGTCTGACGATCCGGGCCACCCCGGGCGACGCCCATCTGGCCTATGTCCTGACCGGTAGCGGCAGCACCCCGATCACCCTGAACAGCGACAACGCCTACCGGCTGGTGCTGGTCGATGCCCATCTGACCAGTACCGACGGCCCCGCACTGCACCTGCAGTCGCCGGCCGCCGCCTTCATCGAGTTGCAGGGCCACAGTTCCTTGGCCGATGCCCCGGTCCGCACGCGCCGCACCGATGCCCAGGGAGAACCCGTCAAGCCCCGCGGGGCCCTGTCGGCCACCGGCCCGCTGGTGATCCGGGGCGACGGTACGCTGAGCATCAATGCCACGGCACACCATGCACTGACCACCGCCGGCCACCTGCGTCTGAGCAGTGGCAACCTGACGCTCAAGGTGGACACCCGCGACGGGTTGCGCCCCACCCAGGCCTTCATCATGGATGGCGGCCGGCTGACCATCGATGCGCCGGCGGGCAAGGGCATCAAGGTCAGTGGCAAGGAAAGTGCCGTGCAGCCGCTGGGTTTCGTGGCCGTCAACGACGGACACATCACCATCCGCAGCCACGACAAGGGCATCACCACCGGCTGGAAGCCCTGGAGGGACGCGCGCACCCCCGACACGAATGACGATCCCGATCCGCGCATCACCATCAACGGCGGCACGATCGACATCACCACCACCGGCACCCCGGCCAGAGACACGGACGACGAAAGCGAAAACAGCCTCTCACCCGAGGGCATCGAAGCCAAGTCCGTCCTCCGTGTGCGCGGCGGGAACCTGAAGGTGATCACCACCGACGACAGCATCAGTGCCGGCATGCACCTGGAGCTGAGCGGCGGCCGCACGTATGCCTACAGCAGTCATGACGATGCCGTGGACTCCAACGGCACCCTGACCATCGCCGGTGGCGTCCTGGTGGCCATCAGCCACGCCCCCCGTCCCGAAGGCGCGCTGGACAGCGACTCCAACCAGTTCGCCATCACGGGAGGCACCTTCGTCGGCATCGGCGCGTACAGCAGCACCCCCACCGACAGCGCCTGCACGCAGAACGTCATCACCATTCCCACCTACGTGGAAGCCGGTCCGTGGACACTGCGCGACGCGGCCGGCAACGTCGTCTTTTCCTATGACCTGCCCTTCCGTTCCGGCTACATGATTGCCAGCACCCCGGCGCTGGCCCGGGGCGCCACCTACACCGTGGTGCGCGGCGGCACGCTCGGGCCGGTCGGCGAGGACTTCCATGGCCTGGCCCTGCACCCCACCACGCTGACGGGGGGCACACCGGCCGAGACCTTCACCATCACCCGGATCCTCACCCCTCTGGGGGCTGCCGAATTCGACTGGTTCAGCCCGGAAAAGGGACCGGACGACTAAAAAAGCACCTCCCGGGCACAGCACCCGCTGACAGGCCCCTTCCGTTTCGAAGCCGGACTGCCGACAACGCTGAACCGCCAGCCTGCTCACGCATCACCGGGGCCATCCGACAGGACCGGAAGCCCATGCGGGTGCGGGGAAGGGTTTGTGCCGGCGTGCGTTCTCCCGTCCAAGCTCCTAGAATGTCGGCTTCCGTCACAACAGATTTCTCGGAGCGCGCATTCGCATGGGCAACACCATTCTGCAAAGCCTGCCGATCGGCCAGAAGGTCGGCATCGCCTTCTCGGGCGGCCTGGACACCAGCGCCGCACTGCACTGGATGCGCAAGAAAGGGGCCGTTCCCTACGCCTACACCGCCAACCTGGGCCAGCCCGACGAGAACGACTACGACGAGATCCCCCGCAAGGCACTGCGCTACGGCGCCGAAGCCGCCCGCCTGGTGGACTGCCGCAGCCAGCTGGTGGCCGAAGGCATTGCCGCCCTGCAGTGCGGCGCCTTCCACATCTCCACCGCCGGTGTCACCTACTTCAACACCACGCCCATCGGCCGTGCCGTGACCGGCACCATGCTGGTGGCCGCCATGAAGGAAGACGACGTCAACATCTGGGGTGACGGCAGCACCTACAAGGGCAACGACATCGAGCGCTTCTACCGCTACGGCCTGCTCACCAACCCGTCGCTCAAGATCTACAAGCCCTGGCTGGACCAGCAGTTCATCGACGAACTAGGCGGCCGTGCCGAAATGTCGGCCTTCATGGCCGCCTCGGGCTTCGACTACAAGATGTCGGCCGAGAAGGCCTATTCCACCGACTCCAACCTGCTGGGCGCCACCCACGAGGCCAAGGATCTGGAATACCTGAACAGCGGCATCCGCATCGTCCAGCCCATCATGGGCGTGCCCTTCTGGCGCGAGGACGTGGTGATCCGCCCCGAGGAAGTCACCATCCGCTTCGAGGAAGGCCAGCCGGTCGCCCTCAACGGCCAGACCTTCGACAGCCCGGTCGAGCTGATGCTGGAAGCCAACCGCATCGGTGGCCGTCACGGACTGGGCATGAGCGACCAGATCGAGAACCGCATCATCGAGGCCAAGAGCCGCGGCATCTACGAAGCCCCGGGCATGGCGCTGCTCCACATCGCCTACGAGCGTCTGGTCACCGGCATCCACAACGAGGACACCATCGAGCAGTACCGCATCAACGGCCTGCGTCTGGGTCGTCTGCTGTACCAGGGCCGCTGGTTCGACCCTCAGGCCATCATGCTGCGCGAGACCGCCCAGCGCTGGGTGGCACGCGCCATCACCGGCGAGGTCACGCTGGAGCTGCGCCGCGGCAACGACTACTCGCTGCTGAACACTGAATCGCCCAACCTCACCTATCACCCCGAGCGGCTGACCATGGAGAAAGGCGAATCGGTCTTCTCGCCGGCTGACCGCATCGGCCAGCTCACCATGCGCAACCTCGACATCACCGACACGCGCGACAAGCTGGCCAACTACAGCCGCGTCGGCCTGCTGAGCGCGGGTGCCGGCCATGAACTGCCGCAGCTGAAGAAGGACTGAGTGAAGTTCATTCACGCCGCCGACCTGCACCTGGACAGCCCGCTTCGCGGGCTGTCCGCGTATTCCGATGCACCAGCCGAGCAGTTGCGCACTGCCACGCGCGATGCCTTCGTGAAGCTGGTGGACATCGCCCTGGATGAAGCCGTCGACTTCATGGTCATTGCCGGCGACATCTACGACGGCGACTGGAAGGACTTCAACACCGGACTCTTCTTCATCCGGCAGATGGGAAGGCTGCGACAGGCCGGCATTCCCGTCTATCTGCTTTACGGCAACCACGACGCCGAAAGCGACATGACACGCAGCCTCACGCTGCCCGACAACGTGCATGTCTTTTCCTCGCGCAAGGCGGAAACGTTCACTATCGAATCACTGAAGGTGGCGATTCACGGCCGAAGCTTCAAGCAGAAGGCAACCACGGAAAATATGGTTCCGAATTATCCGGAACCTGTACCTGGCTGGCTGAACATCGGTGTGCTGCATACCGCCCTGGAAGGCAATGCCGAGCACGCCACGTATGCGCCCTGTACCGTTTCCGAACTGGAAGCCAAGGGCTATCAGTACTGGGCGCTGGGCCATGTGCATGAGCGCAGCATCCTTCCCGAACATCGTCAGGCAGGCCAGACCGTCATCGCCTTTCCCGGCAACCTCCAGGGGCGGCACATCCGCGAGCAGGGCGCACGCGGCGCCCTGCTGGTCACGGCGCAAGCCGACGAGATCACCGACATCCAGCTGATGGAAGTCGACGTGCTGCGCTGGCAGCAGCTGGATGTAGAACTCGGTCAGGATGACGACATGGCGTCCGCCCTCCAGGCAGCTGGCCGTTCCCTGGAGAACCTTCTGGCGGAGACCCCTGCCCATCTGCCACTGGCCGTGCGTGTCGTCTTCACCGGAACCACGCCGGCCCATGAAACCCTGCTGGCGCAGGACGAACAGCTTCGGCAGGAAATCATCGCCCAGGCCGTGGCCCAGGATGCCGAGCGCATCTGGATCGAGAAGGTGAAGGTGGCCACGCGCCCACCACAGGCCGCAACCTCGACATCCCAGGGGCTGCCGGATGCGCTGGCAGACCTGGAATCCCTGGTGCTTTCTGCCCAGGACGACCCGGAATTCATCAACGACCTCATCAGCGACTGGCAGGCCATCCTGGAAAAGCTGCCGGACGATGTACGCCGCCTGTCGCCCGAGCTGAAGGAACTGCGTCAGGATCCCATGTCACAGCTGGCCGCACGCATTCAGCAGGCCCTGCCGCTTCTGGTGGATCGCATCGAACGGGTGCAGTCCGCATCCCCCCGCTGACCTGCCGGAGAATCCCATGCGCATCCGTGAACTGCGGCTGCTCCGCTACGGCAAATTCACTGATCGGCTCCTGGCGCTGCCCCATGCCCCTCAGGACATCCATCTCGTCGTGGGCGCCAACGAAGCGGGCAAGTCAACGATGCGCCGCGCGCTGTCCGACTGGCTGTTCGGCTTTCCGATGCGCAGCACCGGCATGGACTTCCTGCACCCGATGCAGGACCTTCGCCTGGGCGGCATCATCGAGGACAACCCGGCCTCCCGCGAAGAACCCTCATCCGGTCAGGACACCGCCACCGGCAGCACGAAAACAAAGGCATCCTCCGACGAGCAGATCAGGTCCCTGAACTTCGAGCGCCGCAAGGGTCAGAAGAACACGCTGCGCACACCGGCTGATGAACCGCTGCCCGACAGCACCCTGCACGAATGGCTGGGCAGCCTGCAGACCGATGAGTTCAGGCGCATGTACGCGCTGGACCATGCCACGCTGGTGGAAGGCAGCGAGAGCATCCTGCAGGCTTCCGACGACATTGGCCGCATGCTGTTTCAGGCTGCCGCCGGCATCGAGCATCTGGGCGATGCGCTCAAGACCCTGCAGCAGGAAGCCGACTCGCTCTGGGCTCCCCGCAAGTCCGGCAACCGCGTCTTCTACCAGCAGCAGGACGCCTACGAGGACGCCCGGCGCACGCTGGGCCAGGCCCAGTTGCGCACGCGGGACTGGAAGGAAAGCCATGATGCACTGATGGACGTCCAGCACCAGCTGGAGGAAGCCCGCAGCAAGCATGCCGAGATCCAGCAGCACATCCATCGACTGGAACGGATCCGACGTGTGCAGCCTCTGCTGCGTGACGCGGAAGCAGTCCGTCAGCGACAGGAGGCACTACAGGCTTCGGGCATGCCCCCCCTGCTGCCGGAAGACGCCCGACAGATCTTCGAGCAGGCCAGCCGGCAGGGTGCGCTGGTGCAGGCCGAGATGACGCGCCTGCAAACCGCATTGAACGAGCTCGACCAGGCACTGGCCGCCATCACCCTCGACACCCCGGTTCTGGCCCGTGCCGACGAGATCACCCGCCTGGACGAAGCGCGCGTGCAGTGCCACGACCATCCCGCCCGGCTGCAACGTCATCAGGAAAAGCTGCAGACGCTCCAGGCCAGGGTCAAGGCACTGGCCGCCGAGCTGGGCTGGCCGGCCGAGGACGAAGCGGCCGTGGCCCACCGGCTGCTGCCCCCTGCCTGGCGGGAACGGACGGCCGAGCTGATTCGTCGGCACCAGGCGCTGCAGCACGCCGTGGAGAAGGCCCGGCACGAGCGGGATGCTCAGGCGCAGAACCTCAGCCAGTGGCAGGCTCACCTGCAGTCACTGGCATCAGACGGCATTGATCCGGCACTCTCCGACCTGCTGGAACAGGCCCGGCGGCTGGGAGATCCTGATGCCCAGTCGGATGCCCTGACCCGTGAACGGCAACGGCTGGACGCCGCGCTGGAAGCCACCCTGGCCGGCATGGGTCCGTGGCGCCAGCCCATCGATCGGCTGCAGGCGATGCTGGTGCCCGAGGCCAGCCAGGTCGATGCCCTGCGGGTGCAGCAGCATGATGACGCCCGTGCGCTGCAGGCGCGGCAGGAAGCGCTCCAGAAGAAGTTCCAGGACATCCAGCAGCAGGAACAGGCGCTGCTGCAGCTGGTGCGCCATCATCAGCCCGTCTCGCGCGAGGACGTGGCTCAGGTCCGCCAACAGCGCGATGACGACTGGCAGGCCATCAAGGCCGATCCGGCCAACCTGCCCGACCGGGCTGGTGCATTCGAGGCGCGGATGCACGAAGCCGACACCCTGGCCGATGCCCGCCTGGAACGGGCGCAGCACGAAGCGGACCGGCAGTCCTATGCCAACCAGCTGGAAAAGCTGAAACTGGAATGCACCGGCATCGAATCCGACATTCAGGCCATCGAGACGCGGATGGCACGGCGGCAGGCCGACTGGAAGGCCCAAGCGGCGGCCTGCGGTCTGCCCGACCTGCCCCTGGATGCCGCGCTGACCTGGCTGAAGCGCCATCAGGACGCCCTGGAGTTGCTGGCCAGGCGCCAGACTGCCGAACACCAGCTTAAGACCCTGCTCCAGCGCGTGGAAGCCCTGCGGCAGGCCCTGACGGACCGGCTGGCGCTGCCTGCCACGACCGGCCTGGACGATGCCCTGCGCCAGGCCCGCGAACGGCTGGAAACGGCGCAGCGAATTGCCGGTCAGCGCAGCACCCTGGAAGCCCAGATTCAGGACGCACAGCGGCGACTGGTCCCGCTGCAGACGGCACTGACCCAGGCGGAAAGCCAATGGCAGGAGTGGCAGCAGGCCTGGCAGGCGGCGTTGGCTGAAGCCGGCCATGAAGACACCTTGCCCGTCGACCAACTGGAAACCCGCCTGGCCCAGATGCAGGACATCCAGACGCTGCTGGCGCAGATGGACAGCCTGCGTGCCGATGAGATCGAACCCCTGCAGAACGCCCTGGACAGCTGGATGCGCCATGCCCGCACCCTGGCCGATCAGCTGATGCCCGATGCGCCGGCAGACATGTCTGTCCAGGACATGGCGCTGACACTGGCCGGCCGACTGAAGGCCGCCCGCCAGGACGAGGCCGAGCACCACCGGTTGCAGCAACAACAGGCCCGCAACCGTCAGGCCCTGGAAGCCGCTCGGCAGCAGCAGATCCAGGTCGATGCCCTGCTGCAGCCGCTGAGGGTTGCCGCCGGCATCGACGACATGGCCCTGCTGGGGCCCGCCATTACCCACTCGGAAGAGCGGCGCCAGATCGAGCACGAGATCCAGCGCATCGAAACGGCCCTGCGGGAAGCCGGCGACGGTCAGCCCCTCGAGAGCCTGCGCACCGAGGCGGCCAGCATCGAACCGGACCAGCTGCAGGTCGAGCTGAACCGCCTGGGCACGGAAGCCGGACAGGTCGTGGAGGACATCAGTCGCCTGGGCGCCCGGCACGGCCAGCTCAAGGCCGCGTTCGATGCCCTGACCGGCAGCGATGCCGCCGCCCGGGCCGCTGCCCGGCAGCAGGAGGCCGCGGCCGGCATGGCCGAGGCTGCCGAGCGCTATCTGCGCCTGAAGACCGCCGCACGGCTGCTGCAATGGTCCATGGAGCGCTTTCGCCAGACCCGCCAGGGCCCCATGCTGGCCCGCGCCTCGGAGATCTTCCAGGCGCTCACGCTGGGCTCGTTCAGCCGTCTGCTGGTGGATGCCGACAGCCATGACAGTCCCCGGCTGGTGAGCATCCGCACTGATGGCAACAAGCCGGTGGAGGTACCCGGCCTCAGCGAAGGCACGCGCGACCAGCTCTACCTGGCGCTGCGGCTGGCGGCCCTGGACCAGCAGGCCAGCCAGGGCAGCCGCATGCCGCTGATTGCGGACGACCTCTTCATCAACTTCGACGACCGCCGGACAGAAGCCGGCCTGCAGGTGCTGGGTGAGGTCTCACGCCGCATGCAGGTGATCCTGCTCACGCACCACGACCACTTGGTGCCGCTGGCCCGCCAGGTGCTGGGTGATGGGCTGAACGTGATCGAACTGTAGGCAGCGTCAGTTTCCGTCGGGATTCCCGGCCGCGCCCATCCCGCCGCCCAGCAGCCCATCCAGCCGCTGCGTGCGGATGCCATAGAAGCGTTTCAGCGCCTCGATCTCGGCGCGTACCGCATCGGCATCCCGCGCCCGGCCGGTGCGGTTGCCCAGAATCATCTTGTTCTTGCCCGTGTGTTCGGGGCTGATGAACTCGAACACCTGCGCCTCATAGCCCTGAGTCTCCAGCAGCAGCGCCCGCAGTCCGTCCGTCAGCATCTCGGCTTCCTGGCCCAGATGGATGCCATGACGCAGCAGCGCATCCAGCGGGGCAGGCGCCTTCAGCTGCGGCCGCAGCTCACGGTGGCAGCAGGGCGAACACACCAGCATGGCGGCCTGCTGACGAATGCCCTGAAAGAGCGCATCGTCCGTGGCCGTGTCGCAGGCATGTAGTGCAATGACGATGTCGACCGCAGCCCCGTCGGACGCCGTGGCGCCCGAATCCCTGCTCTGCTCGGCATCTGCCCCGACACCTGCAACACCCGCTGCAGCACGCCCATCGGCAATGCCCGTGATGACAGTACCGCCCGCAGCCGATGCGACCTGTGCCACTTCACAGGCCTGCAGGATGTCGCCCTTCTCGAAGCGCAGTCCCGACAGGCCATGACGCTGGGCCAGTCGGTTGCAAAGTGCCACCAGGTCGGCACGGCGCTCAATGCCCACCATTTCCACCTGCAGGCCCAGCGCATGCGTCAGATGGTCGTACAGCGCAAAGGTGAGATAACCCTTGCCCGCACCATAGTCACGGATGCGCAGCGGCGGCTGCCCTGCCCGCCCCACCTGGTTGGCCAGCGTGTTGTGCTGCCAGGCCTGGGCCACGATCTCGACGAACTTGTTGATCTGCCGCCACTTGCGGGCCATGGCCGGCACCAGCGCGCCCGTCCTGCCCACGATGCCCAGGTCCACCAGATAGGGCCGGCCGATGTCCACCGGATAGCGTCGCTGCCGGTTGTGATCAGCCAGGTCGCCCCAGCCATCCTCATCCGGCAGGGTGTCATGGGCACGTGAGAAGGCATCGCCCGCGGCACGGGCTGCCGCCTGTCCGCTTCCCACCCTGCGCAGTTGCGTGAGCGCCCCCACGCCCGGCTGCCAGGACGCCGCACCACCGGCCGATGCCTGCACGCCCTCTTTCGGGTTCGGGTTCGGGTTCGGGTTCGGGTTCGGGTTCGGGTTCGGGTTCGGGTTCGGGTTCGGGTTCGGGTTCGGGTTCGGGTTCGGCAGATCATCCGCTGCCGGCCGACGATCCTGCAAGGACGGGTTCTCCGTCACCCGCTTCATCCGGAACAGCGGCCGTCCGCGCTTGCTGAAGCCCAGCTCGGCCGTCAGCTCGCGGGTTTCCAGAAGCGCCGTGCGCATGTCGCCCAACAGCGCATCGATCCGCACCAGCGCCTCGTCCACCGACAGGTTGTCGGTCTGGTCGCGCGTGTCGTACTGCCAGGCAAAGGCCAGCTTCACGCCATCGCGCATCCGTACCGGCTGGATGCGCAACCGCTGAAGCATCGGACCTTCATCCGTGAAGCCCGGCGGAAACATGGGCCGAGCCGGACGCGACAGCACCAGCCGCTTCAGCGTGCGCGCCGCGAGGGCTTCCCGAAGCAGCGTCAGGAAGCGCTCGCGTGGATCGGGCATCACTTCCAGATCTCTTCTTCGATCTGACCCTTCAGCTCAGGATAGTCGCTGAGCCGGAAGCGCGGATCCCCATGCTTGGCCTGCTCGAAGTAGTCGCGCGTGAGCTTGACCACCAGGCCGGACAGCAGCGTGATGCCCACCAGGTTGATGATGGCCATGATGCCCATCACCGCATCGGCTGCATCGAACACTGTGGTGATGGCCTCGCGCGCCCCCCAGACAATGAACACCAGCACCAGCGTGCGCAGGATGAACAGGCACGGCTTGTTGTTGATGTTCAGGTAGGTGAGCGCCCCCTCGGCGTAGGAATAGTTGCCGATGATGGAGGTGAAGGCGAAGAAGAACACGGCCAGCGCCACGAAGTCCTTGCCGTGATCACCGATGTGGTAGGCCAGCGCATGCTGGGTCAGCACCGTGCCGGTGACACCCGAGCCCGGCTGCAGCGCATCGGACATCAGGATCATCACGCCAGTGGCGGTACAGATCAGGATGGTGTCGATGAACACGCCCAGGGCCTGCACGAAGCCCTGCGAGGACGGATGGTGCGGGCTGGGGATGGCCACGGCCGCGATGTTCGGTGCGGAACCCATGCCGGCCTCGTTGGAATACAGGCCACGCTTGACGCCGTTGAGCATGGCAGCCGTCATGCCGCCCACCAGGCCGCCTGCCGCCTGATCCAGACCGAAAGCGCTGCGCACGATCAGAACGAGCACGTCCGGGATCTTGTCGACATTGGCCACCAGCACCCACAGGGCCACGCCCAGATAGGCCACCGCCATGAACGGCACCACCACCTCGGCCACACGCGCGATGTTGCGGATGCCGCCGAAGATCACGATGCCCGAGAGCACGGCCAGCGCCACGCCCACCTGGGTGCGATCCAGGCCGAAGGATTCACTGAACGACTCGGAAATGGCGTTGGCCTGCACGGCGTTGAACACCAGACCGAACACCACCAGCAGCGCCACCGAGAACACGGCGCCCGCCCACGGCGACTTCAGGCCACGGCTGATGTAGAAGGCCGGGCCGCCGCGATAGAGACCATGATGGTCGTTGACCTTGTAGAGCTGTGCCAGCGCACTTTCCGCGTAGGCCGTGGCCATGCCCAGCAGGGCCACGATCCACATCCAGAAGAGCGCCCCGGGGCCGCCGGTGTAGACCGCCACGGCCACACCGGCGATGTTGCCGGTCCCCACCCGCGAGGCCAGGCTGGTGGTCAGCGCCTGGATGGGGGTGATGCCCTGGCTGTCCTTCTCGGGCGTACGGGTCACCGCACGGATGAATTCCCGAAAACGGAAGATCTGCAGAAAGCGCAGACGGATCGAGAAATAGATGCCTACCGCCAGCAGGCCGTAGATCAGAATGTAGCCCCAGACGACCGTGTTGATCGCATCAATCGCATTGGTCATGGCGTTGGCGATCACATCCATGACAGAGTCTCCTGCCGTACAACACCCATGTTTTCACTCCTGGCCACTTGCCCTGCGGGCAGGCCGATAGACGTTACGTGACAGACAGTGCCCCAGAAAAGGCCGCTCATCGGCCCCTGCATGCCGCTGGCACTGTCGCATATTCCAAGCGTGCGATGATAGCCGAAGGCAGGGCCCGCACCTGCCAATGTTCACGCGCTCATGGAGAGAACCGAATGCGCCTTCTGCTTGCCATCTTCCTGCCCCCCGTCGTGTTCTTCACGATCGGTCGCCCCATCGCCGGCATCATCTGCCTGCTGCTGATGATCACGCTGATCGGCTGGATTCCGGCCGCCATCTGGGCCACCTACGCGCTCAGCCAGTACAAGACCGAAAAGAGGATCCAGGAAGCGCTGGGTGATCGGCGCTGAAACGGCATCCCGACCGGATGCCGGTCGGACGTTGGGTCAGTCCTCGAAGCCGAGCCGATCGGCAAAGGTGTAGGCCACCATCCGCCGGCCGTCACGTACCAGGCCAGCCAACGCCACGCCACATTCGTGGGCGGTCTGAATGGCCAATGAGGTGGGGGCCGAAACCGCCACCAGGGCACCGGCGCGGATCATGGCCGCCTTCTGAACCATCTCGAAGCTGGCCCGGCTGGTGATGGCGATGAAACCCTGATCCACGGCTATGTTGGCGCGGATCATCGCGCCGATGAGCTTGTCCAGGGCATTGTGACGGCCCACATCCTCGCGCAGCAGCTGCACTTCGCCTTCAAGGTTGCACCAGGCAGCCGCATGGGTGGCGCCGGTGAGCTTCTGCAGCATCTGGGCAGATTTCAGGCTGGATTCAGCCCGCAGCACGGCGGTCGATGTGAGACGGACGGGATGGGCCGGTGCCGGGGGATCCCGCCGAACCTGTCCCAGGCTGTCGGTGCCGCACAGGCCGCAGCCGGTGCGCCCGGCCATGTTCCGGCGACGTTCACGCAGTCGCCACGCGCAGGCCGAAGCCACTTCGAGGTGGACTTCCACCCCCTGCCGGACCTCGTTCACGTCCACCCCGTACAGTTCGTCGGGGGAGGCCAGCAAGCCCTCGGTGATACCGAAACCGAGGGCAAAATCTTCCAGATCGCCCGGTGAGGTCATCATGACGGCATGCGAGATGCCGTTGAAGACCAGCGCGACGGGAGTCTCCCGGGCGATCCAGTCCGACACCTTCTCCTGTTGATGATCCTTCCAGACCCGAGCCTCCAGGGAATCGGCTCCGAACTCGGGGTGCGTTTCCAGTGAACGCCAGGCCTGGAATGGAGAAGCTGTCGAATCGTCCATCAACCGAAAATCAGTTTGCCCTTCATCACGCTCCAGTGACCGGGGAAGGAGCAGAAGAAGGTATAGTCGCCGCCTTTCTCGAACTTGTCCATCGGGATGGTGATGGTGTCGGACTCGCCGCCGCCGATCAGCTTGGTGTGGGCCAGCACGCGGGCGTCATCCTTGGGAACATAGTTGTCGGCAGCGGTGGTCTTGCCGCCAGCCTTGGCAACGGCCTTGAAGTCTTCCGTCTTGGTCAGGACCAGGTTGTGGCCCATGGCGGAGACAGGCATCTTGCCGACGTGCTTGAGCGTCAGCTTCAGCTCGGTGCAGTCACCGGCGACCTTGATCTCCTTCGTGCTGAAGGTCATGGCGTCGGTGGCATCGACCTCGGCTTCGCACGTCTTGGCCATGACGGAAGCAGAGCCCAGCATCAGTGCAGCAACCAGAATACCTTTGGTGAACATGGATTTCTCCTGCTTAACGATTGAACAAAGGAAATGACTGTTTCAGTCTATCGGAACGACTTTGGTCATAACTGAACGAACATCAAGTCACGACCGTCAAATTAGACGTTCATCAATGTACAGCACAGTGTACTCCCAGTCCAATCATTAACCTCTCTCATTCAGGGAATAAGACAAGCAGGTTGTGGTGCTGCAGGGGTCAGTTCACATCTTTCAACACATGGCAGGCCGGCTGCAGCATCCGGTCGCCGTCTCCCAGCCAGATCTGGCCATCCTGCACGATGCACTGCAGGGCTGCCCCGCGCTGCGCAAGATCGGCCAGCCCCTTGCTGTCTTCGGGTTCCAGGGCCATGACCTGCAGGTTGGCAAGACGCTCCAGCGTCTCGCGGGCCTTCTGCCACCAGGCCTGGGCCGTGCGCCCATAGGCCAGCACCACCACCCGGTCGGCCCTGGCGGCAGCCTTCTTCACCAGCCGGTCATCGGGCAGGCCCACGTCGATCCATAGACGGATCGTGCCATCCGGGGCCTCAGCATGCAGGTCGGCCTCGTCCTCGGCGGAGAGCCCCCGGCCGAAGCGCAGGTCATCGGCTGCAAAGAGTGCGAAGGCCAGCACCCGCACCATCATGCGCTCGTCGTTCTCGGAAGGATGCCGGGCCACGGTCAGCGAATGCTCGCCGTAGTAGCCACGGTCCATGTCCGAGACGTTCAGCGTCAGCCGGAAGATCGTCGATTTCAGTGCCATCCGGCCCCCTTCCCGTCAGGGCCGGCCATGTGCCATGGGGCCTCAGACATCAATGTTCTGCGCGCCCAGGGCGTTTTCCTCGATGAACACGCGGCGCGGTTCGACGTTGTCGCCCATCAGCGTGGTGAAGATCTGGTCGGCCGCAATGGCGTCCTCGATCTGCACCTTCAGCAGCCGCCGGGCGTTCACGTCCATCGTGGTCTCCCACAGCTGCTCGGCGTTCATCTCGCCCAGCCCCTTGTAGCGCTGGCGCGAGACGCCCTTCTCGGCATCGGCCAGCAGCCAGCGCATGGCCTCGCGGAAGCTCCCCACCGGCTGGCTGCGGACCTTGTCGCCCTCGCCACGCCGCACCTCGGCTCCCTCGCCCACCAGGCCACGCAGCGTCTGGGCCACGTCGCTGAGCACCTTGTAGTCGGACGACTTCAGGAAATCCTGCGTGATGATTGAGACCTTCTGGTTGCCATGCAGGTGGCGGATGATGCGCAGGTGCCACTTCTCGCCGCTCTCGTCGGCGTGGGCTGTCACTTCGACAGCCGGCGCCAGCGAACGGCTGATCTGGTGGACGTTCTTCAGCAGCGCCGCCTGCAGGCGCTCGGCCGAGGCATGGGCCTCGTCGGCCGAATCCAGGTTCAGCGCCAGCCCGTCCATCAGCTCGTGCAGCGTGTCGTGATCCATCAGCCGGCTCAGACGCTCGACGACAGCATCGGCCATCACGTACTTGCGTGCAATGGCAGCCAGCGCATCGCCGGTGATGGGCTCGGCATCGCGGGCCGGCACCAGCGCCGCCTGCACCATCGACAGGTTCAGCATGTACTGGTCCAGCTCGAAGTCGTCCTTCAGGTAGCGCTCCTCGCGCCCCTGCTTGATCTTGTAGAGCGGCGGCTGGGCGATGTAGATGTAGCCGCGCTCGATCAGCTCGGGCATCTGGCGATAGAAGAACGTGAGCAGCAGCGTGCGGATGTGACTGCCGTCCACGTCCGCGTCGGTCATGATGATGACGCGGTGATAGCGCAGCTTCTCGATCTTGAAGTCGTCGGACCCCAGACCGGAGCCGATGCCCGTGCCCAGCACGGTGATCAGCGTGGCCACCTGCTCGGAGGCCAGCAGCTTGTCGAAGCGGGCCTTCTCGACGTTGAGCACCTTGCCGCGCAGCGGCAGGATGGCCTGGAACTTGCGGTCGCGCCCCTGCTTGGCCGAACCACCGGCCGAGTCACCCTCCACGATGAAGAGTTCGCTCTTCGCAGGATCGCGTTCCTGGCAGTCGGCCAGCTTGCCAGGCAGGCCGATGCCGTCCAGCACGCCCTTGCGGCGCGTCATGTCGCGCGCCTTGCGGGCCGCCTCGCGGGCCCGCGCCGCCTCGACGATCTTGCTGCAGATGATCTTGGCGTCGTTGGGCTTTTCCAGCAGGTAGGTTTCCAGCCCGCGTGCGATCACGTCCTCGACGGGCGCCCGCACCTCGCTGGAGACCAGCTTGTCCTTGGTCTGCGACGAGAACTTGGGCTCGGGCACCTTCACCGACAGCACGCAGGTCAGGCCCTCGCGCATGTCATCGCCCGAGGTGTCGACCTTGGCCTTGCGGGCGATCTCGTTCTCTTCGATGTACTTGTTGATGACCCGCGTCATGGCCGCGCGCAGGCCAGTGAGGTGGGTGCCGCCGTCACGCTGCGGGATGTTGTTGGTGAAGCACAGCACCTGCTCGTTGTAGCCGTCGTTCCACTGCAGCGCGGCCTCCACCGTCACCCCGTCCTTCTCGCCCCGGATGTGGAAGATGTTGGGGTGCAGCACGTTCTTGGCGCGGTTGATGTACTCGACAAAGCCCGAGACGCCGCCCGCAAAGGCGAAATCCTCTTCCTTGTTGTTGCGCAGGTCCTGCAGGCGGATGCGCACGCCATTGTTGAGGAACGACAGCTCGCGCAGCCGCTTGGAGAGCGTCTCGTAGTGGTACTCGACCTTGGAGAAGATCGTGTCGTCGGCCAGGAAGTGCACCTCGGTGCCGCGCCGGGTGGTGTCGCCCAGCACCTTGATGGGCGAGATGGCCACGCCGTCCTTTTCCTCGATGACGCGGTCCTTGGGAACCCCGCGCTCGAACTCGATGAAATGCGTCTTGCCGTTGCGGTTGATGGTGAGCTTGAGCCAGCGTGACAGCGCGTTGACGCACGAAACCCCCACCCCGTGCAGACCGCCCGAGACCTTGTAGCTGTTCTGGTCGAACTTGCCGCCGGCGTGCAGCTCGGTCATCACGATCTCGGCCGCACTGCGCTTGGGATCGTGCTTGTCGTCCCACTTCACGTCGGTGGGAATGCCCCGGCCGTTGTCACGCACCGAGATGGACTCGTCGGCGTGAATCGTCACCAGGATCTCGTCGCAGTAGCCGGCCAGCGCCTCGTCCACCGAGTTGTCGACCGTCTCGAACACCAGGTGATGCAGACCGGTGCCGTCGGATGTATCGCCGATGTACATGCCCGGGCGCTTTCGCACCGCTTCCAGCCCCTCCAGGATCTGGATCGAGGAGGAGTCGTACCCGGGCCCGTCGCCCTGGGGCTTGCCCCCGGAAGACTGTTCCGGGTTCATCGCATCGGTATCCATCGTGTCAGACATGAATCATCCATGAAGGCATAGGCAGACCGCAGGCACACGGCGGCCAATTCGACAGCATAACAGGCCGGCGCCCCCTTTCCGGCCTGAAACCGCCCGGCAAGGTCCGAAACACGACAGGGACGTTGCCCCGGAGGCACCCGCAGGCATCGGATCCGGCGGGCGGCGAGCCTCCGAAGCCTCATGACGAACCCATGAGGCGGGCAGGGCGATCCGGCGCTCAGATCCGCATCGGCATCAGCACGTAGCGGAAGCTCTCGTCACCCGGCAGCGTCAGCAGTGCACTGGAGGTGGCGTCACCGAAGGCCATCGTCACCCGGTCCGTCTTCAGTGTGCCCAGCACATCCAGCAGATAGGAGACGTTGAAACCGATATCGAGAGGCGCGCCACCATAGTCGATATCAATCTCTTCCGAGGCTTCTTCCTGCTCGGTGTTGCTGCTCTGGATGCCCAGGCGGCCCGGCGCCAGGCCCAGCCGCACCCCGCGGAACTTTTCGTTGCTGAGAATGGAGGCCCGCTGAAGCGCCTGAGCCAGGGTCTCGCGTTCCAGCTCGATGACCTTCTGGTAGCCCTTCGGGATCACCCGCTGGTAGTCGGGGAACTTGCCTTCCAGCAGCTTGCTGATGAACTCGATGTCGCCAAAGCGCAGCCGCACCTGGGTACCGATGATTTCCATCCGCACCGGCTCGTCGCTGTCACCCAGCAGCCGCAGCAGCTCCAGCACCGACTTGCGCGGCAGGATCGCGTCCGCCTGGCCGGCGGCATGGACCTCTACATCCTCGCAGAAGGCCAGTCGGTGCCCTTCCGTGGCCACGGCGCGCATTCCGGCCGGACTCAGCACCAGCAGCAGACCATTCAGATAGAAGCGGATGTCCTGCTGGGCCATGGCGAAGTGGACCATCTGCAGAAGGTGACGAAGCTTCTTCTGGGACAGCGTCACATCGGCGCGAAGATCGGCCGTGCTTCCGTCTCCTGCCGAACCCGATCCTGGGCCAGCCTGGTCGGTGGCTCCTGCCTTCATCACCGGAAAGTCTTCGGACGGCAGTGTCTGCAACGCAAAGCGTGAACGGGTCGTCTTCAGGTTCAGCTTGTTGCCATTGAGCTCGATGGTGACGTCCGTGTCCGGCAGGGCCCGCAGGATGTCGATCAGCTTCTTGGCCGACACGGTCGTGGCCGTGGTGCCGGATCCGGCACCGATGCTGGCCTGTGTCCGAACCTGGATCTCCATGTCGGTACCGGTGAACGTCACGGCTTCACCTTGCTGACGAATCAGCACATTGGCCAGGATGGGCTGGGTGTGCCGTTTCTCGATGATGCCTGCCACAGTCTGCAAGGGTTTCAGGACGGCGTCCCGGGGGGCATGAATGATCTGCATGGCGTCTTTTCCTGATGTCTTTCCGTTTCTGAAGATCTATCTATATCTTTTAATGTTGTTGTTGTTTAGAGGCGTCGATGCCCTGTGGATAACCTTGGCGAGGCGCTTGTAGACTGGATCTTCACGATGAGAAACGATGTGGGGACGGCGGGATTGCCGAGTCGTCGGATTGTGGACATTTCCGGCCTCCTGCCTGAAACCCCGGTTTGTCCACATTTTGCCGGTCATGGGCTTACCTGCTTGCTGACCGGTTGTGCACAACCCGCGTCCGTTGCCTGCTATTTAGGCATGTTTGCCTAAATTCAAGGCATTCGATGGTTCGAAATCCGGACATCCGGTGTCCAACATTGTGGATAACTCTACCACTGCCGCTTCCGATGCGCTTGTCGGACGGTCTGGGGATATCTTCCGGTTATCCACAATCGGCGACGAGTTGCGATGTTAACCCGTCGTCAGACGGGTTCAGGGTCCTTCATGAAAGGGGGTCTACGGACTGTCGTCCCCTTCGACGCCGAAGCGCCGCGAGAGGCTGACAGAGGAAAGAAGATGGATGCCCAGAGATGGGTGGAGGTGGGCATTCCAGAAGCCGGGTCCTGATCGCGTGGACCAGGAATCTTCTCTTTTGAAGAAGAAGCGCACCGGCGTGCGCAACCTGTCTGGAATGTTTCTAGAGGTACTCCCGCAGGGTCTGGTCCAGCACGTGGATCTGCTTGTTCAGGTCCTCGTCATGGGCTCGTAATTCTGTAATTTTGCGTACAGCATACAGAACAGTGGTGTGATCCTTGCCCCCGAAGGCATCGCCGATCTCCGGCAGGCTCTTCTGGGTCAGCTCCTTGGCCAGGTACATGGCAATCTGACGGGGCAGGGCGATCTTGGCCGGCTTGCGCTTCGAGTACATGTCGGCCTGCTTGATCTTGTAGTACTCGGCCACCGTCTTCTGGATGAAATCGATGGAGATCTGCCCACGATTGAAGGAGATGAGGTCTTTCAGCGCTTCCTTCACCAGTTCCAGCGTCAGGGGTGAAGATCTGAATGATGCATAATGAATGGCGCGCTGCAGGGCGCCTTCCAGTTCCCGCACGTTGCGGCGAATGTTCTTGGCGATGAAATAGGCCACATCGTCGGGCAGGCGGATTCGCGCCTGCTCGGCCTTGCGCTGCAAAATGGCCACCCGCATTTCCAGCTCCGGCGGCTCGATGGCCACGATCAGGCCCGAGTTCAGACGCGAGATCAGCCGGTCATCGATGCCCTTGAGCTCCTTCGGGTAGGTGTCGCAGGTGATGACGATCTGCCGCTGGTTGATCGTCATCGTCTCGAACACATGGAAGAACTCTTCCTGCGAGCGCTGCTTGTCCGACAGGAACTGGATGTCGTCGATCAGCAGCACGTCCAGCGACTGGTAATAGTGCTTGAAGCGGTCGATGGCGTTGCGCCGGATGGCCTGGATCAGGTCCTGCACGAACTGGTTCGACGAGATGTAGCGGATGATCGCCCGCGATTCACGTTGCTGGATGGCGTTGCCCACTGCCTGCATCAGGTGGGTCTTGCCCAGGCCCACGCCGCCGTGAATGAAGAGCGGGTTGTAGGCGCTGCCGGGCCGGTCGGCCACCTGCAGGGCGGCGGCCCGCGCCAGGTCGTTGGCCTTGCCGTTCACGAAGGCCGCAAAGGTCAGCCCCGGATTCAGGCGCGAGCGCTCGTTGGGCATCTGCCCGCCCAGCCCGCCGAAGCTGCGGGCCGGCGCGTTGGTGCTCCCATCGTCGCCCGGACCTTCGGGGTCGGACCCGTCATCCAGATAGTCGCCCGTGCCGTCATCCAGCACGTCCGGCGCTTCCAGGGCGTGCCGTGCCTCGAAGCCCGGGTGGCCCGCGTGTTCGGCACCGCCATCGCTCCAGCCCTGGGATCCGCCGTAACCGGGGCCATGACCCGGTCGCTCGTGGGTCTGCTGCGGGACATGCGCCTGCGGCTGGAATGCGCCTGCGCCGTGCGGGCTGGCCATGCCTCCCTGATAGCTTCCTGCGCCCGCAGCGACGTTGCCCATGCCTGCAGGAACATTGCCTTGCCCGCCCCCGTGTGGGGCAGGGGGCTGAACGCCATGCGACATGGAGCCCGGGTGAGTGGGACCCGCGCTGGCAAATGAAGAGGGCCCCGCGTGCGTGGCCGCTCCTGCCCCAGCCCCCGCCACGGGCGCAGCCGAAGCCGCGCGCGGCGCGACCCCGATCTCCACCCGCATGGCTGGGTCGATCACGTCGCGCAGCACTTCCTGAATGAGGTTCTGGTACTGATTGCGCACGATGTCTGCCTTGATCTGGGTGGCGGCACCCAGCCGGATCAGGCAGTCGTCAGCGCTGAATTCCAGGAAGGCAAGCGGTTTTATCCACGTCTTGTAGGCCTGTTCGGGCATGCGCGCCGCGATGGCGGCACTGCACGCGTCCCATTGTTCCTGCATGGCGGTCGAAGGCTCCGCGCCAGCCTGGGGAAGGCCAGCGGCTGTTTCTTGTAATTTGAGAAAATCGGATCAGTTCATGAATCTTGCATGAAATTTCATGCAGGATAGGCAATCTTGCCCACTTCGTGTCGACAGGGGAATCTGAGGTTCGACGTGATTGCGCCGCGCAGAAACTGCTGCCTGCCCCTGAGTGAGGCCGCTCGAAGAAGGGCGTTCATTCTAACTTATCCACAGGTTGTCCGCAGCTATCCACAAGCTTGTCCCCGGACCCCGATCGTGCCCGTCCCGGCGCCGCCCGCTCGCTCGGCGTGCCTGCGCCTGCCGGCCTCCGAGACGGAGCGTAGGCGGTTGCAGGCGCGAATAGGGGCACCCCGAAGCGCAGAAATCATTGACAAACCCCTCGTTTTGCCTATCCAATAGCGGGTTTCTGGAAAATCGCCTGCGGCCTTCGCAAACCCGTGATCCGCCGCGGCCCTTTTGGTAGCCATCATGAAGCGCACCTATCAACCCTCCGTCTGCCGTCGTAAAAGAACTCATGGCTTCCTGGTTCGCCAGAAAAGCCGGGGTGGTCGTGCCGTGCTGCGCGCCCGCCGTGCCAAGGGCCGCAAGCGCCTGGCCGTCTGATTCCTCACGACGTTCTTTGCTGATCAGTCCCGGCCCCGACCCTTTCTGGCTCGGGGTAGAGGGCCTGTCATGACACTTCCGCAAAGCCGGCCACCCGCGGGCCCGGCATCCGCAGGAAGCCCGTCCCGGGAGCCCGGGACTGCTTCCCCGCAGGCGCGCAAAGGCCCTCGTGGCCGATCCGGTCCGCCTCCCGTCCGTGTCTCCGGACACTTCTTCGAGCTGACCGGTGTCCTGCCGCGTCCGTCTGGTGGCGCATCGACCTCGCCGGCCAACCCGGGTGACAGATCATCCCGGGCTGCCCAGCCTGGCGCTCCCGTGACCCCCTCGGCATCCGATGCCCTGGATTGCCTCCAGATCAGTGTTCCCAAGCGCCTGGTGCGCGCGGCCGTCCGACGCAACACTGTCAAGCGTGTCGCTCGCGAAGCCTGGCGCGTGGCCCCTGTCGCGCTGCTGGACTGCGGACGCAGCTGGCGGCTTCGGCTGAAGGCGCACCCCATGGGGGCGCTGGCTGCGAAGAGCCAGCATGCCCGAGCCCAGATGCGTGCTCAGGCGCGGCGAAAGCCAGACTCAGCCGGATCGGGTGTTCCGGATTCTCCGGGCTTTGCGGTCATCAAGCGGCAACTGCGCGCAGAACTGGACCGATTGCTTGCCGATGCGGCCGAGCGTCTGAATCGCCGACCCGTCGGGCGCACCATGCGGGCCGATGCGGCAGGGGCAGTACCGCCGGCTTCCTCGTCGGGCATCGTCTCATGAGCGCCTCGCCGTCCGGCAACGCCGATGCTCAGCCGTCCGTGGCCCGGCGTCCGCTCGTGCGGGCGCTCACGGCCGTGGTGAAGGGCTACCAGCGCGGATTCAGCAGTGTCTTTCCACCCAGCTGTCGCTACTGGCCCAGCTGCTCGGAATACGCCATCGAAGCCCTGCAGCTGCATGGTGTGGCACGGGGCAGCTGGCTCACGCTCAGGCGCCTGTGCCGGTGTCACCCCTGGGGCGGACATGGGGTGGATCCCGTGCCCCTGCCTGCCTCCTCGCCCGGTGATTCGAAGGCCGCACGCCATCGAACTTCCTGACGATTCACGTTTTTTTTGGTCCTGACCCGGTTTCGATCAAGATCAGGCCAGCATCCTGGCGCAAGCTCGGTTATTCTTGGCGCCACTTCATCCAACAGCAGAACCTGTCCCCCACGATGCAGCAGAGCCACAAGACCGTTCTCTGGGTAGTTTTCATCCTCTCGCTATTGTTCCTCTGGAACAACTGGCAGCAGTACAACGGCCAGCCCGCCATGTTCGGCGGTAGTCAGCAGGCCCAGACGGCACAGCAGAACACCGCGTCCGCCCCACAAGACGGTGCGGACACCAGCATTCCGGGTGCCCCCAGCCAGGCAGGCAATGACGCCCCGGCCAGCGTGCCCGCCGACCAGGCCGAGCAGGCCAAGGCCGGTCAGACCATCACGCTGAAGAACGACGTCATCGAGCTGGGCATCGACACCGTTGGTGGCCAGATCGTCAGCAGCAAGCTGCTCAAGCACATCCACGACACCCGTAACCCCGACAGCGGCAACCTGGTCATCCAGTCCGACCGCAAGGGCAGCTTCTTCGTGGGCCAGACCGGCCTGGTGGGCGTCAAGGACGCACCCAACCACACCACGCCCATGACCGTGGTGCGCACCATCGAGACCGACGGACAGGTCACCGGTGTCGTGCTGGCGGCCGAAGGCGGTGGCCTGCGCATCGAGCGCACCTACCAGCTCAGCCCCGGCTCCTACGAGATCAAGGTCGACAACCGCGTCACCAACATCGGCGAGCAGCCGCTGTCGCCGTCGCTGTACCTGCAGCTGACCCGCGATACCCACGAGGCCCCGGGCCAGTCCGGCTACTACAAGACCTACGTCGGTCCGGCCATCTACACCGACGCCGACAAGTTCCAGAAAGTCTCCTTCGACGACATCGAGAAAGGCAAGGCCAAGCACTCCGGCCGCGCCAACGATGGCTGGGTCGGCATCATCCAGCACTACTTCGTCTCGGCCTGGGTGCCCAAGCAGGGTCAGCCGCGCGAGTACTACACGCGCCGCGTCGGTCCCAGCACGTATTCGGCAGGTGCCTACGAGCAGCTGGGCCAGATCTCGGCCGGCCAGAGCGTCGATGCTTCCGAGACCCTGTTCATCGGTCCCCAGGACCAGGACGTGCTGGCCAAGGTCGCCCCGGGGCTGGACCTGGTCGTCGACTATGGCTGGCTCACCGCCATTGCCAAGCCGCTCTTCTGGCTGCTGACCTTCCTGCACGGCATCGTCGGCAACTGGGGCTGGGCCATCGTGGCGCTCACCATCCTGGTCAAGCTGGCCTTCTTCCCGCTGCAGGCCGCCAGCTACCGTTCCATGGCCAAGATGCGCAAGGTTCAGCCGCGCCTCAACGCCATCCGTGAACGCTATGGCGATGACCGCATGAACCTCAATCAGGCCATGATGGAGCTGTACAAGACCGAGAAGATCAACCCGCTGGGCGGCTGCCTGCCCATCCTGGTGCAGATCCCCGTCTTCATCGCCCTGTACTGGGTGCTGCTGGCCTCGGTCGAGATCCGCAACGCCCCGTGGATCGGCTGGATCCATGACCTGTCCAGCCCCGATCCGCTCTACATCCTGCCCATCCTGATGGCGGGCACGATGTTCCTGCAGACGCACCTCAATCCCAAGCCGGCGGATCCCGTGCAGGCCAAGATGATGACCTTCATGCCGCTCATCTTCTCGGTCATGTTCTTCTTCTTCCCGTCGGGCCTGGTGCTGTACTGGGTGGTGAGCAACATCTTCTCCATCGCCCAGCAGTGGGTCATCACCCGCCAGATCGAAGGCAAGCCCATCTTCGGCCGGGCCGCCTGATCAACCGCTCCATGTTTCACCCCTTGGCCTGGACCCCTGTTCAGGCCATTTTTTTTGGATAGACGCCGTGCAGGACAAACGCCCCATCTGCGCCATTGCCACCGCCCCTGGCCAGGGCGCCATCGGTGTCGTGCGCGTCTCGGCGCCCGAGCCTGACATCATCACCGCCCTGGCCGCCGACATCCTGGGCCCGGAGCGCCGCCTCGTCGCCCGCAAGGCCGCCTATGGTCCGTTCCTGGCGGCCGATGCCCAGCCCATCGACTACGGCCTGGCGCTCTGGTTCCCTGCCCCCCATTCCTACACCGGCGAACACATCCTGGAGCTGCAGGGCCACGGCGGCCCCGTCGTCCAGCAGATCCTGCTGCGCCGCGTGCTGCAGGTAGGCGCTGCCTTCGGCATCCGCCTGGCTGAGCCCGGCGAATTCACCGAACGCGCCTTCCTGAACGACAAGCTCGACCTCGTGCAGGCCGAAGCCGTCGCCGACCTCATTGAAGCCAGCACCGAGCAGGCCGCGCGATCCGCCACCCGATCACTTCAGGGCGTCTTCTCGCGGCAGATCGACGACCTGGCCGAACAGCTGCTCACCCTGCGCATGCTGGTCGAGGCCACCCTCGACTTTCCCGAAGAGGAAATCGACTTCCTGCAGAAAGCCGACGCTGCCGGGCGCCTGGCGCGCATTGACGACACCCTGCGACGCCTCTTCGACACCGCCCAGAGCGGCGCCCGCCTGCGCCAGGGTCTGAACGTCGTGCTCACCGGCGCTCCCAACGTCGGCAAGTCCAGCCTGCTCAACGCCCTGGCTGGCGCCGAAGTTGCCATCGTCACCCCCATCGCCGGCACCACCCGTGACCGCGTCATCGAGCAGATCAGCATCGAAGGCGTGCCCATCAACCTCATCGACACCGCCGGTCTGCGCGACACCGACGACCCCGTCGAGAAGATCGGCATCCAGCGCACCTGGGCCGAGATCGAGAAGGCCGATGTCGTCGTTCACCTGCGCGCGGCTGACGAGCTGGCGCGGGAGGACGAGAATCAGACACCTGGCGAGACAGGACAGGGCAACGGGAAGAAAGCCGTTCCGGCCATCATTCCGGACGCCGGGACGGGTTCTTCACCTGAACAACGATCCGGACAGGGGCAGACCGGGAGCGCTCCGCTCGACATCAGTCGCCTGGAGGCTGCCATTGAGGCTCGCGTACCCGCCAGCGCTCGACGCCTGACCGTCATCAACAAGATCGACCTGGTGGAGGGGGAAGGGCAGCTTGCGTCCGGGATGTCGGATGGGGCGCCTCACGCGCAATCGTCAGCCACCGAGATACTGCGCCTATCCGCCCGCACAGGGCAGGGCATCGAAGCCTTCCGCCGCAAGCTTCTGGATATCGCTGGCTTCCAGCCCGGGCAGGAAGGTGTCTTCATCGCCCGCGAGCGCCACCTGCAGGCGCTGTCCGAAGCGCTGTCCCACCTTCAGAACGCCCGCCAGCATGTGTCCCTGGGCGACCAGGCGCTGGACCTCTTTGCCGAAGAACTGCGCCTGGCCCATCAGGCTCTGGGCCGCATCACGGGTGCCGTCACCGCCGACGACCTGCTGGGGGTCATCTTCAGCCGGTTCTGCATCGGGAAGTGAGGTGGGGTCCATGTCTCTCACAGATACCGCACTCAAGGCGCTCAAACCAAAGGATGCCTCTTACATCGTCAGCGATGATCGCGGGCTGTACGTAGAAGTGCTGCCGAGTGGCAGCATCGTCTGGCGTTATCGCTACCGGCTGGATGGCAAACGCGAGAAGCTGACGCTGGGCAAATACCCCGCGCTGACGCTGAAGAACGCTCGCCTGAAATGGGATGAGGCGGCTCACCAAGTGGCGATGGGAGAGTCGCCGGCAAAGAAAAAGCAGCAGGAGAAAGTGTCTGGGGCAGAAAACACCACTGTGGTCGACTTTGCCGAACGCTTCTTCAAGGATATCCAATCACGCGACCGCAAGGACGTGACCATGCCCCGGCGCTACCTGGAAAAGGACATCCTGCCGCACATCGGCAGCAAGCCAGTCCGGGACATTACCGCCGAGGACGTGCGCAACGTCATCTGGCGCAAGAAGGAACAAGGCTTCGATGCCGCCGCCGGCCAGGTACGCGGCCTGCTCAAGCGCATGTTCGACTACGCGCTGACCTGCGGCCTGATCCAGGCCAACCCGGTCATGGCCCTGCCAATGCGGCACGTCTACCGCGCCGCCGCCCGCGACCGAGCGCTGACGCCGGACGAAATCAAGCTGTTCCTGCGCGCCATGCAGACCTCCAACATTCGCCGCCAGTTCAAGATCGCCTTCCAGTTGATCCTGATGACCCTGGTGCGCAAGTCCGAGCTGATGCTGGCGCAGTGGAAGGACGTGCATGTGAACGAAGGCGAATGGCACATCCCGGTGGAAAACTCCAAGACCGGCAAGCTGCACATCGTTTACCTGTCCACCCAGGCGCAGACGCTGTTCAAGGAGCTCAAGCCGCTGGCCAGCAGCAGCGACTGGGTATTGCCCGGCCGTGGCACCCTGGCCAAGCCTTTCGCCAACAATGCACTGAACCAGGCGCTGAAGGTGTCATTGCAGGGACAGGAGATCCCTGCCTTCACCATTCACGACCTGCGGCGGACTGCTTCAACTCTGCTGCATGAGCAGGGCTGGCCTTCGGATGTAGTGGAAAAGGCGCTGAACCACACCATCGGCGGCGTGCGCGGTGTCTACAACCGGGCGGAATACGCCGAGCAGCGACGGGAAATGCTGCAGGCGTGGGCGGACTACATCGACGGGTTGGCACCGTCGACCAATTTGGTGGTGTGAGTCCGACTGGGGCGCTGGTGGCCTTTTCCCTTTTTGGGTAGGGCCGTTGACCCTTGATTACCCTTCCCTTGCCCTTGCCCTTGCCCTTGCCTTTTCCCTTGTGGCAGGCATTTAGGATCGACGATGATTATCAGACACTGATACAATTTTGAATCAACGTGTCATTGGATTTGCGATCATGAAGCGCTGCATTGTGGGTATCCGACAGCCAGAAGGCTCGCCACCAAAGGGAAGCGAAACGCCCAGCATTTGGTTTCCGTCTCTGGCATCACTGGCAGCGGTGCTGTCGGACGACAACCGCCGCCTGCTGCGCCTGATCCACGACAAACAACCCAAGTCCCTGACCGAACTGGCCGAACTCAGCGGACGCAAGGTGCCGAACCTGTCGCGCACCCTGCGGATGATGTCGGATTACGGACTGGTTTCGCTGCAGCGCAATGTTCGGGATGTTCAGCCGACAGCGCTGGCGACTGAGTTTCTGGTGGTGCTGGATTGATGGCTACGAATAAGAGAGGGAATGCAATGGCACGGATGTGGATGGTGCGAGGCGAAGGCGGAAGCTTGTATGACGCCTTTCGAGAGCGTGGTGTGGCGGCTGTAGGCTGGAACCAATTGGCAGCCCACGCTAAACCCGGTGTCGGCCGCAAGCAGTTGATCGCCCTGTACCGATCCGCCGAGCCCCAGGTAAAGCAAGGCACGGTGGTGTCGGGCGCATCCCAGGTCTGGCGCTTCGTCAACGACATTCAGGATGGTGATTGGATCGTCACCTATTCGCCAGCCAATCGCTTGTACTCGATCGGCAAGGTCACGGGGCCAGCCGAACACCACCCTGAGTGGGCCGAACAAGGCATGCCACTGGCGCGCAAGGTACAGTGGCAAACGCAGGAATTGCCACGCGACAGCTTGGGCACCAGCACAAAGAACAGCCTGGGTTCGACCCTGACCCTGTTCGAGGTGCCGTCCAGCGCGGCAGCCGAAGTGCTGGCGGCGCTGAAGGGTAAACCAGCTCCAGCCGTGGAAGATGAAGCCGAGGAAGTCATCGCTGATCCACTGGCCGACATCGAGTCCCAGGCGCTGGAGCGCATCAAGGACCGGGTCAACGAACTCGACTGGGACGACATGCAGCAGTTGGTCGCCGGCATCCTGCGAGCCATGGGCTACAAGACCCAGGTCTCGCCCCCGGGAGCAGATCGGGGAAAGGACATCGTCGCCTCGCCAGACGGCTTTGGCTTCGAACACCCGCGCATCGTCGTGGAGGTCAAGCACCGCAAGGGCCAAATGGGCAGTCAGGAGATTCGTAGCTTTCTCGGTGGCCGCCACAAGGACGATCGCGGGCTATACGTCAGTACCGGCGGCTTCACTAAGGACGCGCAGTACGAAGCGGACCGGGCGTCCATTCCGCTGGCCATGTGGACGCTGGATCATGTGGTGCGCGCCCTGATCGAGCATTACGACGCCACCGACGCTGAAACCAAACGAATCGTGCCGTTGAAGCGGTTGTACTGGCCTGCTTGAATTATCAACGCAGACATGTGCTTGACAGCCCCTGAACAAACGCCCATTCGGAGTACGACAATGCCACCTAAATCCTTCATCAAGGTGAACACATATGGCACAAGCTGATACCTTGGTCGCCCTGGTAAAAGCAGCCAGTAGCGGCGACCAACCTTCTTTTCGGAAGTCGACCGAAGCCTTGATTCAAGAAGAACGTGGCAAGGGGCACCGAATCCTAGCCGACCGACTGGAAAAGGCATTACGAGCGCCAGCCCATCAGCCGACCTTATTCCAGCCTTCTGCAGCAGCGACGCGACCAGCCCAAACTGGGGGCATCGCGCAGAAAGATCTGATTGCCGAGTTGACACCAGAGCGTTCGCTGGAAAGTTTGGTGCTTAACGATAGTATTCGCGGGCAGTTACGAGAAGTTGTCGAAGAACAGCATCGCGCTGAGTTGCTGCATGCTCACGGCTTAAGCCCAAGGCATCGAATCCTACTAGCTGGGGCGCCAGGGAACGGTAAAACATCGGTTGCTGAAGCGTTGGCATTTGAGTTGATGGTGCCGCTGATCGTTGTGCGCTATGAGTCGTTGATTGGCAGCTACCTGGGCGAAACTTCTATCCGCTTGAAAGCCTTGCTTGACTACGCTCGAACACGGCGCTGCGTGTTGTTCTTTGACGAGTTCGAAACATTGGGCAAAGAGCGAGGTGACACTCATGAAACGGGGGAGATAAAGCGTGTCGTTAGCTCTTTGCTGCTTCAACTCGACGATCTTCCAGATTATGTCGTTGTCGTTGCTGCTAGCAATCACCCAGAACTTTTGGATAGGGCCGTTTGGCGGCGCTTTCAGGTTCGACTGGAACTCCCTCTTCCTACACGCGCACAGTTGACCGCGTTCGTCGCCTTTATCAGTGAACGCAGCAAGGTCAACTTTGGCTTGGCCAATGAGACTGTCGCAAAAAGACTTTTAGGCCTCAGTTTTTCAGAGGTGGAAGAGTTCTGCTTGGGAGTAGTCCGCAGAGCGGTACTAGATCAGAAGGTGGATGACGCCAGAACCATCGTCTCTTCCAGGTTGGAACAATGGAAGAAGCGGTTGAAACCTGCCAATAAAGAAGTATCAGACGAATAAGGCACAAGGAGGGGGATATGCCTGATGAGTACTTGCCATTACTGGTTTTTCCTGAAAAGCGAATTCTCCAGCCAGAAAAGGGCAACGGTTTTCCTCCGGGAAAACAGAATTTGCCCGGCCATGGTGCCCAGGTAGCCCGTATTGGAAGACAGATCGAACATCTGGAAGAAGACTTCGCACGCTATCAGGCCAGCCTGACTGGTGCTCTGGCTGGGCTCGAACCTGAAATGGTCCTAGTCATCGAGATCGTTGGACGTCTGGACGACTTCCGACAAGCCGTTGAAGCGGCTGGCTTAGAGTGGCTAGGGGAGACGGAAATCGACGACTTGGAGGCTGAGGATGAAGGCTTCCATGAGCGAGATGCTGCCGGTCAACCTGTGGTTAAGCCGCTGAGCGGTCGCATGTTTCTGGCCATGAGCAACATGGCTGGCTTGCAAGAGATTCTCACGCTTTGGGAGCAATGGAAAGCCAATAGAAGCCTGCCCCACGGAAAAACAAAGTGGAAAGCCGTTTTCGAGCAATTGAACGTGCTGAGGCGCTGGGGCATTGAGGAGACATTGGTCGAAACAGGAATGATCGACCGCTGGAAGGACCTGCTTGAATCTCTTGACCCCGAAGAGAAGGTCAGATTTCAGATTGAGCTTTTCTACCGCAAGAGGGTTGAGAAGCGTCGAAATAATGAAGCAGCAATTCGTTCATTGCTTGAAGGCCTCGGAGGCCAAACGCTTTCGGCGTTCCTTGATATGCCTCAGATCGCATTCCATGCGGTCAAGGCCGAATTGCCTGCTCACGCCATTCAGTCGCTGCTCCATCAAGTAGCTGCAGATGGAGCTGATATCGACATCGAACTGTTCAAATTCGCCGGCATCATGTATTTCCGCCCTACCGGGCAAAGCCTGGCGGTTTCTGAGGAGGGCGAGGGAGAGCCGGCTGCGTTCCCCGAAAGTGTCAGTGACCTTCCTCCTGTCGCAGCGCTCCTTGATGGCGCTCCCTTGCAATTGCATGAAGCGCTGAAAGATCGACTGCTGGTTGATGACACCTTTGGCTTGGAGTCCACTTATCAACCTGGCGAGCGCAAGCATGGCACTGCCATGGCTTCCTTGATTCTTCATGGGGATCGCAGCAATCCCGATTCCGAACCGCTACCGCACAAACTGTATTGCATCCCGGTGATGCAGCCTGACCATCAGACACGCGAACATGATGAACATATGCCGGATGAGGTTTTCTTTGAAGACCGCATCCATATAGCTGTTCGGCGCATGTTTGAAGGCTCTGGCGACGTCCCCGCGCAAGCGCCTACAGTCAAGGTCATCAATCTTTCCATTGGTGATACAGCGCGGGAGTTTATCCATACGCCAAGTCCTTGGGCACGGTTACTCGACTGGTTGGCCTACCGCCACCGCGTGCTGTTCTGCGTCAGCGCGGGCAACTACTGCGACGAGATTGATATCGGACTCAATCAGCAGCAGTTCGCCGATCTTTCTGATGGAGAGAAGATAAGCGCCACCGTAAAAGCGATATCAAATAGCCTTACCTCCCGGCGGCTGCTTTCGCCGGCAGAAGCGATGAACGCCATTACGGTAGGCGCTGCTCACGCCGATGATTCTGGAGATGCATATCCGCAATTTGGCCAGCGTGTCGATGTGCTGCCTTCGCAAACTCTGTTCAGTCCTGCCACCCGTCTGGGTTTTGGTTTTAAACGCTCCATAAAACCTGACATCCTCATGCCCGGAGGGCGGCAACTCTACAACGCCCCTGTACTAGCTAGATCTACCCTGTACAGCGTCGACAACTCCATCGTCGGACCAGGTCAAAAAGTTGCGCTGGACAGCAGAAAGCAAGGCGTTTTGAACAACGAAGCCTTCTGGCGTGGCACCAGCAATGCGACGGCGCTGGCCACACGAGGTGCGGTGCGGCTGTACGACATGCTGAACAGACTACGCAACGAGGAGGGGGAGGATATTCCCGAGACGTTGATGTCGGTGCTGATGAAGGCGCTACTGGTACATGGCGCTAAGCAAGACGAAGCTGGCAAGCAACACATCGAACAAGTGTTGAAAGACGCGCGCAACTCTCGTCAGTTCAAGCAGGTAATCACGCGCTACCTTGGCTATGGAGCCGTGGATATCGAGCGTGTGCTGACCTGCACTGCCCAGCGAGCAACCGTCCTAGGCTGTGGAGAGATACGGGAAAACGAGGTGCATGAGTATGCCTTTCCGATCCCTCCCGGCTTCTCTTCCCAAAAGATTTGGCGGCGGCTGGTAGTGACCTTAGCTTGGCTGACACCAATCAATCCGGACCACCGCAATCTTCGAGAAGCCAAGCTGACGCTAGAACCCGGCGGGGGAAATTGGTCCAGTCAGATCCTTAAACTGGATCGTCAAGACGGTGACCACAATCAGGTGGAGCGTGGCACCGTGCAGCATGAAGTGCTGGAAGGCAAGAAGCAGATCCAGGCCTTCGAGGATGGTGAGACCTTGCGCATTCGCGTCACCTGCAAAAAGGACGCAACTGCACGCCTTGATGCTGTCATTCCCTACGGGCTCGCTGTGACTTTGGAAGCGAAGGAAGACATTCCGATCTACCAGCAAGTCCGCGCCCGTATCAAGCAGCCGGTGCGTATTGCACCGGGCGTGGGGCGATGATCGCATAACGGTATGAAACATATAGAACAAGGCATTTGTACATGAAACCCATAGAACAACAATTCTTCAACGACCTGGAAAAAAAGCTCTGGACCGCCGCCGACAAGTTGCGCTCCAACCTTGATGCAGCCGTGTACAAGCACATCGTGCTCGGGCTGATCTTCCTCAAGTACGTCTCCGATGCCTTCGAAGAACGGCAGCGCGAACTGCGCGAGCAGTTCACCAACCCGGATCATGACTACTACATGGATCCGGACGAATACGGCGGCGCAGGTACCCTGGAGTACGAAGACAACATCGCCACCGAGCTGGAAGTGCGCGACTACTACACCGAGAAGAACGTGTTCTGGGTGCCTCTGGAAGCGCGTTGGCAAACCCTGCGCGATTGCGCGCAACTGCCGCCCAAGGCCGCGCTACCGTGGAACAAGCCGGGCAAGGACGAGCCAGAGGAAATGCGCTCGGTCGGCTGGTTGATCGACAACGCTATGGAGGCCGTCGAGCGCGAGAACGCCCGCCTGAAGAACGTGCTCAACAAGGACTTCGCCCGCGTCCAGCTCGACTCCAGCAAGTTGGCCGGCCTGATCAGCCACTTCTCGGATACCGACTTCAGTGCGAAGGAGTACAAGGGCCAGCCGCTGGACCTGAAATCCAAGGACATCCTCGGCCACGTCTACGAATACTTCCTCGGCCAGTTCGCACTGGCCGAAGGCAAGAAGGGCGGCCAGTACTACACACCCAAAAGCATCGTCACCCTGATCGTGGAAATGCTCCAGCCGTTCAAGGGCCGCGTCTACGACCCGGCTATGGGCTCCGGCGGCTTTTTCGTGCAAAGCGAGGAGTTCATCGAACAACACGGCGGCAAGGCCACCAACGGCAAGAGCGGGCAGATCAGCGTCTACGGGCAGGAAAGCAACCCCACCACCTGGCGGCTGGCCGCCATGAACATGGCCATCCGCGGCATCGACTTCAACTTCGGCAGCGGCCCGGCCGACACCCTGCTCAACGACCTGCACCCGGACCTGCGCGCCGATTTCGTCATGGCCAACCCGCCCTTCAACATGAAGGAATGGTGGAACGAAAAGCTGGCCGCCGACCCCCGCTGGATCGCCGGCACGCCGCCGCAGGGCAACGCCAACTTCGCCTGGTTACAGCACATGCTCTGGCACCTAGCGCCCACCGGCAGCATGGCGCTGCTGCTGGCCAACGGCTCCATGAGTTCCAACACCAACAACGAGGGCGAAATCCGCAAGCGGCTGGTCGAGGACGACTATGTGGAATGCATGGTCGCACTGCCCGGCCAGTTGTTCACTAACACCCAGATTCCGGCCTGCATCTGGTTCCTGACCCGCGATAAGCAGAACGGCTTCGCGCTGGACAAGAAGAAGCGCGACCGGCGCGGCAAATTCCTGTTCATCGACGCCCGCCAGATGGGCTACATGAAAGACCGCGTGTTGCGTGACTTCACGGTGGAAGACATCCAGAAGATCGCCGATACCTTCCATGCCTGGCAGCAGGGCGAGGGGTACGAGGATGTGCCCGGCTTCTGCCATTCCGCCAAGCTGGACGAAATCCGCAAGCATGAGCATGTGCTGACGCCGGGCCGCTACGTAGGCGCAGCGGAGCAGGAAGACGACGGCGAACCCTTTGCCGAGAAGATGCAGCGGCTGACGGCACAACTGGCGGAGCAGTTTGTGGAGAGTGCGAAGCTGGAAGCGGAGATCAAGAAGAATTTGGCGGGGCTGGGTTATGCCATCTAATCCGACAAAGCTTCCGCTCTCTGAACTCTTGGAACTGATCATTGATCATCGCGGTAAGACCCCAAACAAGATGGGATTCGATGACTTCTTCCTAAGTGGTATACCTGTTCTATCTGCAAAGCACGTCAAGACGGATGGCTTGGTTGATGTACAGTCAATGCGGTATGCATCTACTGAGATGTATAAAAAGTGGATGACAGTGGAGGTGCAAGAGGGCGATATCATTTTGACCTCTGAAGCCCCAATGGGTGAAGTCTTCTACATTCAAGATGACAAGAAATACGTGCTCGGGCAGCGAGTGTTTGGACTGCGGCCTAATCCAAGGCTGATTAACCCAAAATACCTAGCAGCTTGGCTGGCCTCCTCGGAGGGGCAGCGGCAGATTACAGCACGAGCATCAGGATCAACGGTTCAAGGTATTCGCCAAGTTGAACTATTAAAATTAGAAGTTGATCTGCCCTCCAAAGAGGAGCAGGAGAGAATCGCAAACGTCAGGTTCTCCCTCACTGACAAGATAATCCTCAACCGCTGCATCAACCAAACCCTCGAAGCCATGGTGCAAGCCATCTTCAAATCCTGGTTTGTCGATTTCGACCCGGTCAAGGCCAAGATTGCCGCCATCGAGCAAGGCCAAGACCCGCTACGCGCCGCCATGCGCGCCATCAGCGGCAAGACCGACGCTGAACTAGATCAGATGCCCCGTGAGCACCACGACGAACTCGCCGCTACCGCCGAACTGTTTCCAGACGCTATGGAAGAGTCGAAGCTGGGGAATATTCCGAATGGGTGGGAAGTAAAGCGCGTTGGTGATCTGATTGAATTGGCATACGGCAAAGCTCTCAAATCAACCGACCGTAAACAGGGCTCTGTTCCTGTTTACGGGTCTGGCGGCGTCACCGGCTATCACAACGAAGCACTGGTACCACACGGTGCAATCATTGTTGGCCGCAAAGGAACTGTGGGTAGTTTGTACTGGGAAGATGGGCCGTTTTTTCCAATCGACACTACGTTCTACGTGAAACCCAAGGTGTTGCCGATGACTTATTGCTTCTATGCTATGCAAACACTTGGATTGGACAAAATGAATACCGATGCAGCGGTTCCCGGATTGAATCGCGAAAACGTGTACCGACTTGAGTTGGTTAAGCCGTCCATATCGGTTTTAAGTGCTTTCGATGGTCTGATTGGTCAGACGAGGAAGGCAATGCGAGCAAATACAATTGCAAGTCGATCGTTGGCCGAACTCCGCGATAGCCTCCTCCCCAAACTGCTTTCAGGGGAGCTGGCTATCGATAAAATACCTGGGCTTGTCGATACCACTGGAGCCATCTGATGGATATTAATAAGCTCCGTGAGAACAAACTAATCGTGGACAAGGTCGAGGAAGCTTTGCAGGCGGCGTACTCATCCAACGGAGATTTCAATGCGGTGCTGGATGAAGCGGAGCCGATTGCATTCACAAGCTTGAAAGATCCCGAGCATCAATACGTCTACCCAATCAGCGAGGTGTTGTACTGGACAGATAGGGATGCCTATCTGGACGAACTTGACCAGTGGGAAGGTATTTGTCAGATCAGTCAGCATGACGCTGCAATCCGCTTCATTAAGCAGTCTGATCAAGTGGCAGTGTTCCTCGATCTGGTAGACGCCGTTCGCTTAGGGCGAATTTCTCCTTTTGTAGGAGCTGGCATCTCGAAAGCGTGTGGCTACCCAATGTGGGGCGAGGCCCTGCGCAAAATAACGCTAAAGCTCAATGGTATTGAAGTGCAAGATATCGAGCCTTTGATGGCGAAATATGATTATCTGCAAGCTGCACAGCTGCTATACGAAGCAGCAGCAGATCAGGTGAAACACTTCATAAAAACGGAATTCCGTCAGCGGGCAGGCGCAATTGCAGGGCCAGTTCTTTTACTGCCTGATTTGGCCCAAGGTTGTATCGTCACGACCAACTTTGACTCAATGATCGAAGATCTTTTCCAACAGCGTGGCCAGGCGTTGGATGGATACATGTATGGAATGCAGCCTGGCAATGCTTTTGTTCAGCGCTTACTTCGTGGTGAGCGCTGCATCTTAAAGCTGCATGGCGATGCGCGCCAAGACAACACATATGTATTTACACAAGAGCAATACCGGATTGCCTACGGCGAGCCCCTGTCATTCCAAAATCAATTGCCACGGGCACTGCGCCAGATTTTCATCAGCCATTCCTTCTTGTTCCTAGGTTGCAGTTTGGAGCAAGACAAGACGCTTGATCTGTTCAAATCAGTCGTTGATGAGGCTGCATTCGAAATACCTGATCACTTCGCCCTACTCAATGAGCCTGCTACACCGCAAGAGCGCACTCAAAAAGAAGCTCGATTACTACAATTGAAGATTCGGCCGATATGGTATTCAACATCTGTAGCTGATGATGGAAGCCACGATCACAGTCTGTTGGAACAAATTTTGAGACTTGCTATTGCTGTGTCGCGCCGGCAAGTAGCATTTGAATAAGTCACTCAAACATAGGTTTTCCCATGGTAAATGAACAGCAGCTCGAAGAATTATGTTTGGAGTGGTTTCAAGCAATCGGCTGGCGTTTTGAATCCGGCCTCGATCTCGCTCCAGATGGAGAGCAGCCCGCCCGCACCGATTATCGCCAAGTGGTGCTGCGCGAGCGCCTGCTGCTTGCGTTGGCCCGCATCAATCCGAGCATCCCTACCGCTGCTCTGGAACAGGCTGCGCATGAACTGCTGACGGCGAGCGAACCCCTGCTGATCACCCGCAACCGTCATGTGCATCGATTGCTGCTGTCCGGTATCCCGGTCGAGTTTTCCGAAGGCGAGGAAAAGCGCACCGATCTGGTCAACCTGATCGACTTTGCCGAGCCGCGCAACAACGATTTCCTGCTAGTCAGTCAGTTCACCGTGACCGGTACCAAGCAACCGCGCCGACCGGACTTGGTGGCTTTCGTCAACGGCCTGCCGTTGGCGGTGATCGAGCTGAAGAACCCGGCCAACGAGCAGACTGACATCTGGGATGCATTTAACCAGATCCAGACCTACAAGGATGAGATCAGCGACCTATTCAACACCAATGTGGCGGTGGTGGTCAGCGACGGCTTCACGGCGCGGCTAGGATCGCTCACGGCCAATCAGGAACGCATGCAGCCCTGGCGGTCGATTGCTAATGAGGACGACCGGCCGCTGCTGGAGTTCGAGCTGGAAACGCTGGTACGCGGTTTCTTCGAGCCGGCACTGTTTCTCGACTATGTGCGCCACTTCGTGCTGTTCGAGCAGGACGCCGACCAGATCATCAAGAAGATCGCCGGTTACCACCAGTTCCATGCGGTGCGCGAGGCGGTGAAGGCCACGATGATCGCCGCTAGCAGTCCGAACAAAGGCATGCTGGAAGTGCAGGAACCGCGTGCCACCTACGGCAAGGAAGTGCAGCCCGGTAGCCGAAAGGCCGGCGTGGTGTGGCATACGCAAGGCTCGGGCAAGAGCATCACCATGGCCTGCTATGCGGGCAAGCTGTTGCAGCAGCCGGAGATGAAGAACCCCACGCTGGTGGTAGTAACCGACCGCAACGACCTGGACGGGCAGCTATACGGCACCTTCTGCGCCGCCGAAGACCTGCTCCGGCAAACGCCAGTGCAGGCCGGTAGCCGCGAAGAACTGCGCGAAATGCTGGCCTCGCGTGAGGCGGGCGGCATCATCTTCACCACGGTGCAGAAGTTCGCGTTGCTGGAGGACGAGGGGCAGCACCCGCTGCTATCGGGCCGCAGCAATATCGTGGTGATTTCCGACGAGGCACACCGCAGCCAGTACGGCATGAATGGGCGGCTGGACACCAAGACCGGCAAGTATGTGTTTGGCTATGCCAAGCACATGCGCGACGCGCTGGCCAGCGCCACCTTCATTGGCTTCACCGGCACACCCATCGCCCTGGAAGACAAGGACACGCGGGCAGTGTTCGGTGATTACGTCAGCATTTACGACATCCAGGATGCGGTGGATGATGGCGCCACGGTGCCGATCTACTACGAAAGCCGCTTGGCCAAGCTGGATGTGAACCAGGCCGAGATCGACGCACTGAACGCCAAGGTGGATGAGGTCATCGAGGACGAGGAAGACCTCACCGCCCGCGAGAAGACTAAGAGCGATTGGGCCGCACTGACCAAGCTGGTGGGCGCGCAGCCGCGTCTGGAACAGGTTGCTGCCGACCTGGTGCAGCATTTCGAGACACGCACCGCCACGCTGGAAGGCAAGGCGATGATCGTTTGCATGAGCCGCGACATCTGCGCCGAGCTGTATAACGCCATCATTGCCTTGCGTCCGGATTGGCACGACGCCGACCCGGAAAAAGGTGCAATCAAGGTAGTGATGACCGGCTCGGCAGCGGACAAGCCCTTGCTGCAGCCGCACCTGTACAGCCAGCTGGTGAAGAAACGCCTGGAAAAGCGCTTCAAGGACCCCGCAGACCCGTTGAAACTGGTGATCGTGCGCGACATGTGGCTGACTGGCTTCGACGCGCCCTGCTGCCACACCATGTACGTGGATAAGCCCATGAAGGGCCACAACCTGATGCAGGCCATTGCCCGCGTCAACCGGGTGTTTCGCAACAAGCCCGGTGGATTGGTGGTGGATTACATCGGCATCGCCAACGAGCTGAAAGCGGCGCTCAAGACCTACACTGAATCCAAGGGCAAGGGCGACCCGGCGCACAACGCAGCCGAGGCCCTGGCCGTGCTGCTGGAGAAGCTGGACATAGTGCGTGGGCTGATGCACGGCTTCGATTACAGCGGCTTCGAGACCGACGCGATGAAGCTGCTGGTGCCGGTGGCCAACCACATCCTGGGGCTGAAGGACGGCAAACAGCGTTTCCTCGACGCCATGCTGGCGGTGAGCAAGGCGTTTTCCCTGTGCAGCACGCTGGATAATGCCGCCGCCCTGCGCACCGAAATTGCCTTCTTCGCTGCCGTCAAAGCCGCCATCGTCAAGTTCACTACCGTGGATCGCAAGCGTTCCGACGCCGACAAGAACAGCGCGCTCAAACAGATCCTGGACAATGCCATCGTGGCGGACGGCGTGGCGGACATCTTCGCCCTGGCGGGCCTGGACAAGCCCAACATCGGCTTGTTGTCGGACGAGTTCCTGGAAGACGTGCGGCAGATGAAGAGCCGCAACCTGGCGGTGGAACTGCTGGAAAAGCTGCTGCGCGACGAGATCAAGGCGCGGGCGCGCAACAACGTAGTACAGGAGAAGAAGTACGGCGACCGCCTGCTGGAAACCCTGCGTAAGTACCACAACCGGGCGGTGGAGACTGCGCAGGTCATCGAGGAATTGATCCAGATGGCCAAGGACTTCCAGGCAGCGCTGGAGCGCGAAGCGGCGCTGGGACTGAGCCCGGACGAGATCGCCTTCTACGATGCACTGGCCAACAACGAAAGCGCGGCGCGCGAGTTAGGCGACGATACCTTGAAGAAGATCGCTGTCGAGATCACCGAGAAACTGCGTAACAGCACCACGGTTGATTGGCAGGTGCGCGAGAGCGTGCGCGCCAAACTACGGATTCTGGTGCGGCGCACGCTGAAGAAGTGGAAGTACCCGCCAGTGGGTGAGGATGCCGCGATCGAACTGGTGCTGAAGCAAGCGGAATCACTGTCGAACGCTTGGTCGAAGTGATTAGCGTAGGCAGAGGAGAAACGATGACCCAACCAGACCTGAGCCAGCGACTGGACAGCCTGATCGCCACGTGGGAGAACGAGGTAGCAGAGTTCAAACAAGCTGATAACAACTACAGTACCGACGATATCGGTAAGTACTTCTCCGCGCTGGCAAACGAAGCCAATCTACGCGGAACCGATGGTGGCTGGCTGGTGTTCGGCGTGAACAACAAGACGCACCGCGTGGTCGGCACGGACTATCGTCCGCAATCCGAGCGCCTGCACTCGCTGAAAATGCAGATCGCAGAGAATGCGGAACCCCGCATCACCTTCCGTGAAATCCATGAACTGGCACACGCCGATGGCCGCGTGTTGATGTTTGAGATTCCTGCTGCGCCGCAGGGTATCCCGATTGCCTGGAAGGGCCACTACTATGCTCGCGCTGGCGAAAGCCTAGTTTCACTGGGTCTGGATAAGCAAGATGAAATCCGCCGCCAAACGCTTGCTCAAGATTGGACGGTCCAAGTGGTTCCCGGTGCCACGCTGGATGATCTGGATGAAGCTGCTATACGCAAAGCGCGTGAGTCTTTTGCACAGAAATACGCAAACCGCTTCCAGCCTGGTGAAGTGGAAGGCTGGCCACTGGCAACCTTTCTTGACCGTGCCCGCGTCACGCAGAACAGCCAAATCACTCGTACCGCACTGCTTTTACTCGGCAAGGCGGAATCTTCCTACCGTCTTTCCCCCTATCCGGCCCAACTGACCTGGAAGCTGGAAGGCCAGGAGCGAGCCTATGAACACTTCGGCCCACCATTTCTGCTGAGCACAACGCGACTCTACCAACGTATTCGCAACATTCAGTTTCGATTGCTGCCGCAAGACGAGTTGTTGCCTATAGAGGTATCTAAATACGACCAGAAAATCGTTCTGGAGGCTCTGCATAATTGCCTTGCTCACCAGGACTACACTCGCAATGGGCGCGTGGTGGTGACAGAGTTGCCGGACAAGCTGGTATTCGAGAATGAAGGCAGTTTCTTCGAGGGGCAGCCCGACGAATACATTCAGGGTGACAAAACCCCACGCCGATACCGTAATCCCGCCTTGGCCCAGGCAATGGTCGAACTGAATATGATCGACACCATGGGCTACGGCATCCATTCGATCTATACAGGCCAGGCAAGACGCTATTTCCCATTGCCGGACTACGATCTAAGTGAGTCCGCTGCCGTTAAGCTGACGATCTATGGCAGCGTTGTGGATCCAGCTTACAGTCGCCTGCTGATCCAGAACACCGATCTGCCGCTGGCGGATGTACTGGCACTGGATCGTGTGCAGAAAAAATTGCCTATCCCGGACGAAGCCGCCGCACGTTTGCGGCGTAGCAAGTTGATCGAAGGGCGCAAACCCAACTTCCACGTATCAGCCTCCGTGGCCGAGGCAACAGCAAACAAGGCCGATTACATCCGCACTCGTGCACAAGATGACGAGTTCTACGCCAAATTGCTGACCGACTATCTTGAGAAGTTTGGCCAGGCGAACCGTGCCGAGATCAACAAATTGCTGCTGGACAAGTTGAGCGACGCTCTGGATGACAAGCAGAAGTACAACAAAATCAGCAACCTGTTGACCAGACAGCGCCGCCATGGGGTGATAGTCAACACTGGCTCAGACACGGCTCCTTGCTGGCGGCTGACAGAGAGCATTGCAAAGAGAAATTAGAGATCTGCAGAGAGAAATCCACTTAAAAACATATAAATCAATGACTTATCTCTCTAAAAAGGTCCAGAAACTGAGTCTTTGCGGAGAGTTTGGAAGTGGTGTTGGTTCCCCACTCAATCTCAGCTCCCCAAATAGATCGACGTCACTTTCAACCTTTCATGCCCAAGTTCACGGCTGATCTGCTGCCGGGCGTGTTGGTCACTCAATCGCTGGCTGCTATTGAGCTGAGCCTTACCAGGTCCACCCGCCGCCAGTGCCTTCCTCTCCGTCAACACCTCATAGCGCATCTGCGCATACCGATGCCGCAGCCCGTGCATGTTGCTCAACCCAGCCGCCTTGCACTGCCCGTCGTAGACATGCCGCTGCTGGATGTAAGTCTTGTGCGCTGGGATCAGCGAGCCAAACCCGGCCAGCCGGTAGGCCTCATTCAACACCGCACGCTGTTCCGGCATCGTGATCGGTACCGTCCGATCGCGCCCGCCTTTTGCCCACGATCCCTTGATGGCGATATGGTCGCCACGGTCGGCATAGCGGGGTTGAAACTTGATGGACTCTTCCCGCCGCAAACCGAAGGCAGCCTGCAAGCGCAGACTCATGCGGACATGAGGATCAGTGACCCTGTCCAACCTGTCGCCCAGTTCCTTGGCCCTGCTTTCATTGGTCACATAGCGCCGTTCGGCAATGCCCAGCTTGGTGTTGTCTGCCGGCAAGATGCCAGCCTTGCCAACCTTCTCGGCCCACCAGCGCAGATGCGCCATACGGTTCTTCAGCGTGCCGGTCGACAGGCCTTCGGCTTGCCAGCGTTGCAGCAGGGCTTCGACATGCTTGCCCTTCAACGAAGTGGCACGCATCTGGCGGAAGCCTGCTTCGCGCAATTGATGAGCGGCCAGGCCCAGCGAGCGCTGCCGGTCGGCCTGGGTGGCATGGCTGCCGTCGCGGTTGCGCAGGCAGAGTTGTCGCAGGGTATAGGTCAGGTCGTCCATCGGAGAGTCCCTCCATCGGTTGTCGGTTATTGGGGCTGAGATACAGGGGTCAGTGTTTGTGCCAACTCGCCAAGGCGAGATCCCCGAAGGGGCAAGGGCCAGGTGCTCAGTTCACCTGTGGCCTCGAATGAGGCATCCGCCGCGCTTCCTGCAGGAAGGCCAGGCGGAGGAGTTGCAAGGGACGACGACGCGATGTGCTGGGATGAATATCTCCTGTGGATTGATGGAAAAAAGGCACAGGCATGTCGTGCCATGTCGGGGCGACCGGCAATGCACGCCGTGTATGGCAAAGCGCCAACTGGCACTGGACGACAAGGATTGGCGGGATGAACCACGCCGAAGATGAGGAAGGCTCTGCCCGTGGGTAGGGCGGCACACCGAACGAGCCTGGGGTGTGCCTGGGATGGTTCCATCCGGCAAACCGGATCAGCGCTTGCAAGAACCTGCGCTATCGAGGCAACCGTATGGGAACGGCATAGGAAGCATGGCGATGCTCTATGTGACGCTTACTGCCCCGCGCCAAGGTTCCGGTGTTCATACCCACCGGCAGGTCATTGCAAGGCCAGTGTGCCGGGGCATCATCATGTGCGCAGCAATCAATGCGGTACCGCGCCAACCCGTATTGTTGCTGCAATTCGCCGGGCCGTCACTGCGGCCGGCAGTGACGGCCCCATAGTCGGAGTAGGCACTGCAGCAAGCCTCTGTTACCAAAGGCTGACGCAATCTCATCAACCGCTTTCACTGTGTCTGCAGACGTTCGATCGGCGGATGTGGCCGCTGCCGAGCCTGCCACAGGTCGTAGACGATCTGCTCCTTCAGATACTGGCTCGCACTGCCCAAGCCCGCCAGTTCCAGCCGATAGGCCAGATCAGCGCTAATGGCGGCACGGCCATTCAACACAGTGGAGAGTTGGCCACGGGAGTAACCCAGGTGCTCGGCCAGGGTGGTGATGCTCAGGCCAATAGCGGGCAATACATCCTCGCGCAGGGACTCGCCGGGATGCGGTGGATTGTGCATGGGCATGGCGTGGTACCTCCCTGTGATAGAGACCAGCGACAATACGGTTTAACCAAGCTTACAGTGTAAGGTCATACCTTACGTTGCGCCAAACGATCCTGGCATTACTGCAACGTGCGCCCTCTTGAGCCGAGTAGGCAACACACCACTGCCTGCCATGCTCTCAATGATCTGTCCAACCGATTTTGCGGGCGTCTGCAGGATGTGCCGAATCTGCGCCAAAGACTGCTCCACCACCTCGCGAGAGGCCGGTTTGACAACTGGGACATCAGGAGATGCAGAGGCAACAGGCATCGAGACCTGCGATCCACTGGCTGCTTTTTCAGGCGCTTGCTGCGGAGCAGGCTTGCGCGCTGCCCACAACTTGAACATCCCGTTCACCGCCTTCTTGATCAGCCCGTACAGGTAGGCAATGGCGTTATGCACACCTCCCGAGGCGCAGCGCGCGTCCCATTCCGCCAGTACGGCCTGGCGTTGTTCCAGCGCCAAGCCCCTGAGACGCGCCATGAGGATTTGCTGCTGGTCCTGCGGCAGTTTCTGGAAGCGGATTGGCAAAGCTGGCCCGGATACTTGCACTTCGGACTGTGGCAAGTACGTATGTACTTCTTTTAATACTTCTTTTTCTACAGTACGTACTGTTGCAGTGGGTGCCGGTGCGGACTTCGGAATGCCATCCCCGGCTTCGACAGACCTGTTCGTGATGGAACCACGACCATCGGGTGGCGTTGACCCACTTGGGCCACCTGGATCATGGTCATTGTCATTGCCCCCCAGTTGTTCGATGCGTTCCCTCATTGCAGCAGGCAACCTATCCAGCGCATCAGGCTGACGCATGGCCTCGTCAAGGATGGATTGGGCCAACTGGCGAATCGTCGCGCTGGTATGGTTGAGTGCCCGTTCGAGCAACGGCAGGTAATCGTCGTCTTCCAGGCATGCTTCGACGAAGGTCAGAGGTTGATTGCGCACGGCATAACGGCTGGCCATGGAGAAGCCGGTCATGGGGTTACGGCGGTATTCGACCAGGGCAATCCATGTGGACAGCCGCAGGCACAGCACGGCCCTGGATACGGTTTCAAGGGCCGCCTGCTTGCTGCCCGGTGCGCTGGGCAGGTATTTGCGTAGCGCGTCGTAGCTGATGACCACGGTGCCGTCGCTGCTGGCAAGCGCACGGAAAGTCAGCCAGGCATTGCGCTCCAGCGGCGTCAGCCTCTCATCCAGCAACAAGGCTTTCGGGGTGATGATGTCTGAAGGTTGATGTGACATGGCAAGGCTCCTGTCGGTATCGGCCACATGGCCAAAGGAGCCGCCATCTCACCCCAGCATTACCGCTGCCGCCGCAAACAATCCGAACTGCGCGCTACCCGTATTGTTTGGGCTGGGGCAGATCGAAGCATTCTTGGCGTTCTGCGACAGAAGGTAGGAAAATAGCCCAACAGCAGTCAGTAGGCGTTGATGGCAAAACAAGAGGCGTCGGCCAGCGCACTTCATCAGCGTAGGCAGAGCACGGTTCGTCCAAGCAGCGCCATGCACGTCCATCAAGAGACACATATCGGCTTTGGGTCCAAGAATAGGTCCAAGCACGCCCAGAACATCAAAAAATATTATTTCTAATCAATAAGATATAGTTCAATCAACCCTTCTGCATCGGGAAGTGATGCTTGGATCGCGCGCTTGACCCCCATCCGTACCGGAGAATCGGCGAGATCACCGCATCCGATGTGGTGAAATTGGCGGCACGCATCGCCGGATGGTTCATCGCGCCGGATCCTTCGCCATGTCCTCTTCACTGCACAGGTTCATCCCCCTTGATCTGCCTTCTGACCCGGCGCTGTCCCGGGCGCAGAAGCGCTTCAGCAGCCTGCTGAAGAAGATCGACCGGCAGCGTGCCGAGCTGCAGGCATGGGAGACGAAGGAGGCGGTCTTTGCGCGGGGGTGGGCCCGGCATGTTGCGCCCTTCCGGGCCCGGCAGGCGGCTGGCGTGGTGGAGGTCATCGACCGGCTGGATGCGCTGGCTGCGCGACAGGCGCTGTCCGAGCTGGACCTGGCCACGCTTGAATCCGAGCTGTGCGACATGGTGGAGACGGTGCTGGCAGAAGGCGTGCTGGACGAGGACGAGTGCCAGCGGCTGGAAGCCCTGTTCGACCATTACAGCGGGGTGTCGCTGCAGGCCATCCATGCCGAGGAAGAGGCCGATTTCAAGGCACAGGTGCTGGATGAGGTGGGGCTGGATCTGGGGGACGAGGACATCGACCTGAATGATCCGGGCGCGCTGCTGGAACAGGTGCTGCGCAAGCTGGAAGAGCAGGACTGGGAAGCGGGTGACCAGGATGTCACCCATCCGGCCCAGCCGCATGGCTGGCCGGATGAGGTGGTCTGGCCATCCTTTGATGTCGAGTCTTCCGGTGACGGGTTGTCGCCGTCGGTATCGGCTGGCGTCGAGTCAGACGTCACACGCCTGTCCATGAAGGGCCCCCACGACCTTGCGTCCGCGACAGCTCATGTTCCGGATCGCCGGACACCCACAGATCCGGCGGACAAGGCTGCACAGAGAAACGCGCGTCGCCGCGCGGCGGCTGCCGAGAAGCGACGTCAGGCCGAGGAAATGGCACAGCAGCAGGCCAGCCACGCGGTGCAGACCGTCTTCCGGCATCTGGCCAGTGTGCTGCATCCGGACCGGGAGACGGATCCGGCCGAGCGGGCGCGCAAGACGGCGCTGATGCAGCGGGTCACGCTGGCCTACCACGCCCATCGGCTGGTGGACCTGCTGGAGCTTCAACGGGAAGTGGCCCAGGCAGACATGGGCGACATGACCAGCCTGAGTGAAGAACAGCTGCAGAGCTACATCCGTGTGCTGAAGCAGCAGAGTGAAGACCTGGCGCATGAGCTGCAGCAGCGCGAGATGTGGCTGCGGGCGCGCTATCCGCTCAACCGCTTCCAGAAGGCCATCCGCCCCCGCGATCTTGCGCGGATCCTGCGGGAGGTGCGTGCCGGGGTAAAGCACCAGCTGCAGCAGCTGGATGCGCTGAAGGCCCGGCTGGCAACCGAACAGGGCGTGCGGGCCTGGCTGAAATCGCTGCGTCAGCAGGCAGCGGCACAGATGCGCATGCAGGAGAACATGGCTTCGCTGGTGGGTGGCCTCATCCGGCATCCGCCGGGGAACGGCTTCTGAGGGAACCGCATGGCACGGACATGAAGGGCGAAGCCTGGCGGCTGCAGTGAGATGGTCTACTGAAAACAGGTATAACGCAGGGGCATGTCGGCGATGGACTGTCCATATCGAATTCGCTATAGTCGGCGCGATTCCTCCAGGCACAGACCATGAACGACAGTCATCAAGAAGTTCCTCATCTCCGAAACAATCCCTACAAGGTTGCCATTGCCTCGATGGTGGGAACCGCCATCGAGTTCTACGACTACTACATCTACGCTGCTGCCGCAGTGCTGGTCTTCAATACCCAGTTCTTCGACAAGAGCGATGAACATGTGGCGGTGCTGCTGTCGCTGTCCACGCTAGCGCTGGCCTTCCTGGCGCGTCCCATCGGTTCGGCGCTGTTCGGACACTTTGGTGACCGCATTGGCCGCAAGAAGACGCTGGTGGCGTCTCTGCTGCTGATGGGGCTTTCCACCGTTGCCATCGGCCTGCTGCCCAACTATCAGAGCATTGGCCTCTGGGCGCCGCTGCTGCTGTGCATCTTCCGCATCGGACAGGGTCTGGGGCTGGGCGGTGAATGGGGAGGTGCCGCGCTGGTGGCCACCGAGAATGCCCCGGATGGAAAGCGTGCCTGGTTCGGCACCTTCCCGCAATTGGGCGCACCCCTGGGACTGCTGCTGGCCAACGGTGCCTTCTTTGCCGTCAGTTCCTCATTCGGCCCCGAAGCATTGGTTGAATGGGCCTGGCGCATTCCTTTCGTTGCTTCCATCGTGATGGTGGCGGTGGGCCTCTACATGCGGCTGACCCTGCATGAAAGCCATGTCTTCCGTGAGGCCGAGCAGCGCAACCAGAAGGTGAGCGCCCCGGTGAAGGAAGTGGTGCTGCACTACTGGAAGCCCATCGTGCAGGGCACCTTCATCATGACGGCCACCTATGTGCTGTTCTACGTGATGACGGCCTTCGTGCAGGTCTTCTCCAAGAGCCCGGCAGTGATGTCGGCGGCGGGCCACCCGATGGGCCTGGGCATTCCGGCCAATACCTTCACGGGCTTCCTGATGATCGGTGCCGTGGTCTTTGGCATCTTCACCAGCCTCTCGGGCATCGTGGCCGATCGCATCGGACGGCGCCGCTGGCTCATCTGGGTCACGGTGGCCATCATTGCCTTCGGCCTGCTCATGCCGCAGTTTCTGCTGAACGGCACGCCCACCTCGGTGCTGGCCTTCGTGCTGGTGGGCATGGTGCTGATGGGCTGCACCTTCGGTCCCATGGCGGCGCTGTTGCCTGAACTGTTCCCCACCAAGGTGCGCTACTCGGGTTCTTCGCTGGCCTACAACCTGGCGGCCATCGTCGGCGCCTCGCTGGCCACCATCGTCGCCATCGAGCTGAATGCCTACTACGGGCTGATCGGTGTCGGTGCCTACCTGGCGTTCAACGGCGTGCTGTCGCTGCTGGCCCTCATCAGCATCCACGAGACCAAGGACGAGAGCCTGTTGGAAGACCCGGTGGCCTGATCGGGTGATCCATGCCGATCCCTTCCCTGAACTGGCAGGCTGCACACGCCTGGCTGCTGGCACATGAGGGCTACTGGGTGCTGGGAACCCTGGCGCTGTTCGTGGTGGGCCTGGTGCTGCTGGGGCGGCCCAAGCCCGAGAAGCCCTGGCGGGTGCGGTCGCGGCCGCTGCTGACCGAGAACGAGCTGGAATTCTGTCATCGGCTGGAAGATGCACTGCCCGAGTTCCGGGTGATGGTGCAGGTGTCGATGGGTGCCATTCTGGAGCCGGACATGGACGAGGAAGACGATGCCGAGCCGGGGCGCTTCCTGTCCATCCGTGGTCGCTTTGCCCAGAAGGTGGTGGATTTTGCGATTGTCGATGACGAGTATCGGATCGTGGCGCTGGTGGAGCTGGATGACAGCACGCACGATGCCGACCGGGATGCCGAACGCGACCGCATGACGGGCATGGCCGGCTACCTGACCATCCGCTACGACAGCCGCGACAAGCCCGAGCCCGAAGAGATCCGCGAGGACTTCTGGCGCGAGGGTCTGCTGGACTGATCCCTGGCAGGAGGTTGACATTGCAGCGTGCTGGCGATGTTGAAAAACGCTGCGTGCAGGCAGAATAAGGTCATGGACAGGAACAAGGATGGAATCCAGGAACTGGATGGGGCGCTGCGGGACCGATTCCTGCGCCTGATGGAGAGTGAGTCGCTGGCGGACTGCATCATGGTCAAGGCACGGGTGGAGCATGGGATCCGTTCGGTGGACATCCTGCGAACCGGGCTGGCTGTCCCGCTGGAGGGGGAGAAGGACGTCCGCTGCCCCGATGGGGAATGGGTGCTGCGACCGGGGCTTCTGAACGTGATGTGTGCAGGCACCCGGATGGACGTGGTGAGCCGGCCGGATCCGGTCACGGGCCGCTATCTGACGCTGCTGGTGCCGCTGTGCGAGGAGGTGCTGGCCGCAGCACGCCTGCTGTGGGGAACACCGGTTGCCGGTTCTGCGGCCGGCCCCATGCTTCGCTGTGTGGCAGTGAAGGATTTTTCCGGGGAGATGGCAGCCTGGTCGGAGGCGCTGCTGCGGGACGACCATGCAGGCGCACGGGTGGCGCTGGTATCGCTGGTCGTCGGGCTGGCGCGGCAGGGCATGACGCGTCTGCTCTTTCCGCCTGCAGAAACCCTCGCGCAGCGGATACGTCGGCACGTCATGGATGCTCCGGACAGGGACTGGCAATCGCGCGACATGGAAGCGCTGCTGGGCATGTCGGGGGCCACACTGCGTCGTCATCTGGCGGCTGAGGACACCTCGCTGCGCGAGCTGCTGGTTGATGTGCGCATGGGCATTGCCTTGAACCTGCTGTACGGAACGCAGCTGCCGCTGAAGACGGTGGCGGCCCGTGTCGGCTATCGATCCCCGGATGGCTTCGTTCGCGCATTCCGGGCGCGCTACGGTCTGGAGCCCTCGCAGCTGGGCCGCGACGACGTCTGAGCGTTTCGGGCGGAATCCTGAGCGAATCGGTCCCGGCAACGGAGATATCTTCATCTGCCTTGAAAACAGGAGGTGTGATGATGAAATCCCGATATCGGAATATTGCCATGGCGGTTGCGGCCGCATGGTTCGGCATGGCCCTGACGTCGGTGCAGGCCCGGGAGGCGGCGCAGCTGCCTGATCGTGCTGCCGGTGTCCCGTCCGCGCAGACAGAGACGAATCCGGCCGGACAGCATGAAGGCACCGCTGCACAGGGTGCGACGGCTGCTTCGGCGGCGCACCAGGCCGATGGCGCTTTCATGCAGGTGCCGGGGGTCTATCGGCAGCGAATCGGCAACCTGCGCGTGACGGCGTTGCTGGACGGATTCCTGCCGCTGCCTTTCGGCACCGCCAAGGGCATCGACGCCAAGTCCCTGGAAGCCGCGCTGCGACAGGCTCATGTCCCCCGGATGGGGGACGGCATCCAGACGGCCGTCAATGTGTTCCTGGTGGAGCGGGGTGACCGGCGCATGCTGGTGGATACCGGGGCGGGAACCTGTTTTGGGCAGACCACCGGAAAGCTGACGGATGCGCTGAAGAGTGCGGGTATCGATCCCGCCACGGTGACGGATGTGCTGCTGACCCACGCGCATCCGGATCACGTCTGTGGTCTGTTACGGCCGGATGGTACCGAGGCCTATCCGAAGGCCACGGTATGGATTCCGGACGCCGAGGCGGCCTACTGGCTGAACGCCAGGAACGCGGAAACGCTTCCTGAAGAGTTCAAGAAGGCCTTCTTCGAGGCCTCTGCAGCGCTGGCCCCTTACGTGAAGGATGGGCGCATGCAACGGGTGAAGGGCAGCCATGCCGGTGGCAAGCCGACGGAAGTCCTGCCGGGCGTCCGGATGGTGGCGGCGAACGGCCATACGCCGGGCCATGTTGGCTGGCTGATGGATGATCGTCTGCTGCTGTGGGGCGATATCGTTCACTTCCATGCGGTGCAGTTTGCCAGGCCGCAGGTCTACCTCGTCTTTGACAGCAATGCGCCGGCTGCCATTGCATCGCGCAAGCGCCTGTTTGCCGAGGCCGCCCGCCATGACTGGTGGGTGGGCGGTGCACACCTGCCGTTCCCGGGCCTGGGCCATGTGGTGCCCTACGGCAAGAAAAGCTACCACTGGGTGCGGGGCGAGTTCAGCCCGCTGCCCTGAGCGCGTGCATCCCCGGAAGTCTGCTCTGGTCAGGTGGGTGTCCACACCTGTCTGACCGGCAGAGGATGCCGTTCGGGGGAAGAACCGGGCCTTTCACGTCCCCGGAAGGCCCGGTCGTCGCCTTCCCGGGGCTCCAGTTCCCCTCTGTCGGAAGACATGACAATTTTCCTTCCTATCGCGACGCTCCCGACGCGATAATCCGTCCACTCGACTCTTCGTTTCAGGAGCATTGCGATGGGCAAGGCGGTATCGGTGACAGGGGGTGTGGTGGTGCTGGCGCTGGCCTATGTGGGCAGCAGCTGGTGGCTGGGCCAGCAGGCCGAGAAGCACTACCAGACGGATTTCGACAAGATCGTGAAGCGGATGGGCTTTGACGAGGTGAAGCGGGTCAGTTACACCCGCGGGATCTTCGAGTCCCAGGCCACCGACATCCTCACGCTGGTGCTGCCCCGCCCGCCGCAGGGCATGGGTGACGACGATCAGGACGATTCGGGCGAGGACATCACGCTGCGCCTGCATCTGGTGCAGACCATCAAGCACGGTCCCTTCGTGGGCGGTCGGCTGGCTGCGGCCAGGATCGAGACACGGCTGGACAAGGTGGAAGGTATTCCTGAAGGTCTGAAGCAGGCGCTGGCCAAGGCCAGTGCACCGACGGCCAGCACGCTGGTGGGCTTCGATGGCTCGATGGACGGTCAGGCCGTGCTGCCTGCTGGCGAGATGGTGCCGCCCGGCAGCGAGCCGGACAACCGGATGATCTGGAAGCAGCTGACCTATGACTACATGGTGAGCGGCGACCGTCTGCAGGTGCTGGCCCAGCTGCAATGGCCTGAGCTGACGTGGTCGGTCACGCCGGGCGCCTTCGGTCCGGACAAGCCGGGCATGAACCTGGTGATGTCGGGCTTGTCGGCCAATATCCAGCAGACGGGCACGAACCCCGACCACTGGCTGATGGTGCCCGGCCATTACACGATGCGCCTGAACGATTTCCAGCTGAAGGCGGTCTCGAACGACGGCAAGCAGTCCTCCACGCTGTTCTCGGTGAACGGCTGGGAAAGCCAGGGCAGGATCACGTCCTCCGGCAAGCTGCTGGCCAGCGAGGAAAATGGTGCCGGCAAGGCCGTGGTGATGGACGTGCCGCTGGAGAAGCTGGGCTACACGGCGTCGATCTCGAACATTGATGAAGCGGTGCTGGTGCCGTTGCAGGACATCGTGCAGGAGATGGGCAAGGCGACGGACCCCGCTGAAGCCATGCCCGACGAGGCCAGGCTGCGCCCGGTGGTGACCACGCTGGCCGCCAGTTCGCCGGCGCTGGGCATGCGGCTGGATGGCACGCTGCAAGGCAAGACGGCCTATGTGGATTCCAGGGTGGTGCTGAATCCGCTGCAAGGCAACGCCTCCGTTCCGCTGGGGCCGCAGCTGCTGCAGTCGCTGAAGGCCGATGTGAACGTGTATCTGCCCAAGGCCATCACGGCCGAGGTGAACCGCCGTCTGGAGCAGTCCTTCGGCAAGGGCGTGAACGGCTGCAACCTGGACTGCCAGCTGCGTCAGCAGGGCATTGCCCGTGAACAGGCTGACGCCTGGGAGACCAAGGTGCAGTTTGCCGGTGGCCAATTGATGCTGAACGGGCAGCGGATCTTCTGAACGCCTTCGGGCGTTGCTTTCCAGCCGTCGGGCAGCAGCCGGTACGATACCGGCTGTTGCTTTTGCACCATATGCCGCACGTGCGTGGGCACAGTTGCGGGGATGGTGACAATGAGCAGGATGACGGTGGTGGCAGGCAGCGTGATGGCGCTGGGTGTGGCCTACGTGGGCAGCAGCTGGTTGCTGGGACACGTGGCGCAGCAGAAATATCAGACGGAATTCGAGCGGGTCGCCCGGCTGCTTGGGGCGGATTCGGTGGAGATGGTGGAGGTCGAGAAGGGCCTCTTCCATTCCCGGACGATGGCCGTACTGACATTCGAACGCAGAAGTCCGGCATCCGGGGCGGATGACGAAGTGGATGCTTCGGATGACGAGGACAGCGACAACGGTGACGACAGCGAAGACAGTGACGAGTATTCGCTGAAGGGACTGTTCGACGACGAGGATATCCCGGACGAGGATGTCGAGGATGATTCGGAGCCGGATGATTCGGACGAGGTGACGGCCCGCAAGGTGGTGGCCGATGTCAGCCCGCCCAAGGTAGAGGAAGTCCGCCCGCCCAAGGTGGAGGAAGCTCCGCGTCCTCCCTTGAAGATCCACCTGGTGCAGGACATCCGTCATGGGCCCTTTGTGGATGGCCGCCTGGCAGCTTCCGTGATCGAGACGCGGCTTGACCATGTGGAAGGTCTGGCCGATGAGGAGCGCAAGGGCCTGGATGAGGTGAAGTCGCCAGAGCTGCGCATCGTGGCCGGGCTGATGGGTGATGTGGATGGGCGCTTCCTGATGCCGGCAGGCAGGGTGATGCCGCCGGCCCCTGAGGAAGGCAAGCTGGAGTGGAAGTCCTTCACCTATGACTTCCGCCTGAGTGCCGATCGCAAGCAGATGTCCGGCGAGATCGACTGGCCCGGCCTGGTGTTTCACATTCCGGCCGGGAAGGTGGCAGGAACCGGTCTGGACAATGCCATGGCTTCGGAGTCGAAGGATCGGGAGGGTCTTTACTTGGAGGTGAAGGCGCTGGCCGGCAAGTATGCCTATCACCGCAACCATGCCGATGACTGGCTGATGATACCGGGCACCTATGAAATGAGCCTGGAGAGGCTGGAGGCGAAGACGCTGCCGCACGAGGGAAGCACTTCGCTCCAGAAGGTCCTGCTGGACATGCGTGACTGGAAGGGGGGTGGACGGGTCACGTCTTCCGGCGGGCTGCTGTCCGACGAGGTCGAGATGCGCGGAAAACTGACCGTGCTGGGAACGACCTTCGACAGCCTGGGCTACCGGGCGCGGCTCTCCAACATCGATGCCGGCAGTCTGCGCAAGGTCCAGGATCTGGCCATGACGTTCCAGAAGCAGCAGAAGGACGTGCTGGAAGGGCGCCAGCTGGTCGGCATGCCCAATGAGCGGGACGCCGAGGCGCTGATGCGGTCGCTGGCATCCGGATCGCCCACGATTGACCTGCAGCTGGACGGCAGCCTGGAAGGGAAGGTGGCCCGTGCCGATATTGGCGTGACGCTCAAGCCTCTGCCGGCCAACGACCAAGAACCAGCGCTGATGGGGGTGATGCGGTCGCTGAAGGCGCGAGCCAAGGTACAGCTTCCGCAGGCCTGGGTGACGCTGGCACAACAGAAGCTGGATACGGTTGAAAAGGACGAGGATGTCGACTGTGATCTGACCTGTCGTCTGGAGAGCCTGCCCTTTGTGCGCCGTCAGGGTGACACGTGGGAGGTGGATGCCCACTATGACGACCAGCATCTGGTGGTGAACGGCGAACAGCTGTTCTGATCGGTCTGTGCTCCGGGCCGGGTACAGGGGGCGCTGCTAGGCCCCTGTACCGCATGCGTGAAGGACGGATGTGCGGTGCGTGGTGCACCGGGTCGGGAACAGGGTACGGTTTCGTTCATTGCATGGCAGGCCGGCTGCTGGCATGATGCCTGCTGGCCGCAAGGCACCCGGGCTGCCAAGGCCCCGGGGCGGCTGCTGTGTGGTGTGTGTACTTCCGGACGGTACCGGACCGTCCGGAGCAGTGATGGCGGCGCAGGCATCTTCGGCCTGCCCATGACGGGGAACGAGCATGGACCGACTGTTCAACATCATCCGCAACCAGTTCATCGATGTCATCGAATGGACGGACGACTCGCGTGACACGCTGTCGTTTCGCTGGCCGGATGAGGACAAGGAGATCAAGAACGGTGCACAGCTGATCGTCCGCGAATCGCAGCTGGTGCAGTTCGTGGCGGCCGGGCAGTTTGCCGATCTGTTCGGCCCCGGCAAGTACACGCTCACCACCGAGAACATTCCGATCCTGTCCACCATCTTGGGCTGGAAATACGGTTTCCAGTCGCCGTTCAAGTGTGATGTCTACTACCTGAACACGCGACTCTTCACGGGAAACAAGTGGGGCACGGCCAATCCGGTGATGATGCGGGACCCGGATTTTGGTGTGGTGCGACTGCGGGCCTTTGGCACCTATGATTTCCGCATCGTCGATGCGCCGCTGTTCCTGAAGGAAGTGGCGGGGACCGACCAGCATTTCCGACTGGACGAATTCCAGGACACGATGCGTTCGCGCATCGTGAGCGTGTTCACCGATGCGCTGGCGCGTGCCCACGTGCCAGTGCTGGACGTGGCCGGCCGCTATGCCGAGATGGGTGAGGCGCTCCTGCCCATCATCAACCCGACCGTGCGCGAGAAGTACGGTCTGGAGATTTCCAGTTTCATTCTGGAAAACGTGTCGGTGCCGGCCGAGGTCGAGCAGGCCATCGACAAGCAGAGCAGCATGCGTGCCATTGGCAACCTCAACGACTATGTGAAGTACCAGATGGGCCTGTCGATGGGGCAGGGGGGCGAAGGCGGTGCGGCTGCGGCCATGCCCGCACAGATGGCCATGGGCTTTGCGATGGCGCAGGAGATGATGCGCGGGATGCAGGGGGGTATGGCCCCTGCCCATGCATTTGGCACGCAGGCAGCAGGCGGAGCCGGACAGGGAATGTCGGGAGTCATGCCGTCTGGTCAGGGCACAACCCGCATGGAGGAACAGGGGCCGAACGTCGTTCCGGGGCGTGGTGATGCGCCAGGTACGCTTTCGGGCGCGGCCGTGGCAGGTGAGGCGGCCGGTCTGGACGGGCTGACCGTTCTGACACCCGGGCAGGCGGCAGCGCTGCTGAGCGTGCCGGAGGAGGATGTGATGGCCAGCATCCAGGCCGGAGACCTGAAGGCCCGAAAAATAGGCTCTGCCTGGCGGATCGCGCGTTCGGCGCTGGACGAGTTCCTGCGTGGCTGAGGGGTTGGCAGACAAGCGGCCCTGCCCCGAATGTGGCGGGTATCTGGAGTGGAGTGCGCGCAAGCAGGCGCTGGCCTGCCCGTACTGCGGCACGGTGGTGGGAGCGCCACGTGGACACCAGCCGGACACGGGTCCGGCTGCACGGGATACGGCCGGACATGTCCATGAGCCGGATGGATCCGTTGCCAGCGGCCCTGCACTGGACGGATCCTTCCAGGGGGAATTCGTTGCCGGTGTGCCCGGCCACGCGGCAGACGACAGGGCGCTGGCCCGCGAGGCCGAGACACTGTTCGGACCGAAGGCGGACATAGACCATCATGCCCTGCAGGAGCAGGATCTGGAGGCCGCCCTGCGGGATCCGGCCAACCTGCGCAACTGGGGTGCAGAACGCTTCGAACTGAAATGCCAGAGCTGCCAGGCCATTTCCGTTTTTGTGAATGCCCAGGTGGCCGACCGCTGCAGCTTCTGTGGGTCACCGGCCATCGTGAGCCACGAGGCGATGCGCGACGCCATCACGCCCCAGAGCGTGCTGCCGTTCAAACATGACCACACCCAGGTGCGGGACATCCTGCGTGCCTGGTACGGCAAACGCTGGTTTGCACCCAGCCGCCTGAAAAAGGCGGCTGCCACCGATACCCTCAAGGGTATCTACCTGCCCTACTGGACCTTCGATGCCCGGGCGTTTTCCCGATGGCAGGCCGAAGCAGGCCATTATTACTACACCACCGAACAGGTGCGCGGCACCGATGGCCGCATCGAGACCCGGCAGGTACAGCATGTGCGCTGGGTGCCGGCCATGGGTGAGCTGGAACATTTCTTCGATGACGAGCTGGTGCCCGGTACCGTGGGCATCCATCCGAAGCTGCTGCGGCGCATCGAACCCTTTCCCACCACCACCGACCTGAAAGCCTATTCGCCCGATTTCGTGCGGGGATGGACGGTGGAGCGCTACCAGGTGGACCTGCGGGAGGCCACCACACAGGGGCGCCGCCAGATGCAGCATGAAATGGAGGCGATGTGTGCCCGGATGGTGCCGGGCAACACCTATCGCAACCTGATGGTGGACACGCAGTTCACCGGCTGCACCTTCAAGCACGTGCTGGTGCCGGTGTGGCTGGTGCGCTATACCTATGGCCACCGGGTGTTTCAGGTGGTGGTCAATGGCTACACCGGCCGGGTGGCCGGTGAGCGGCCGTACAGCTGGATGAAGATCGCCTTCGCCGTGCTGGCCGTCGTGCTGCTGCTGGCCGCGCTGGCGCTGTTTCAGGGAAGGTAGGGCGTGTGGCTTTCGGGTCTATCGGTATGTCCGCATGAAGAAGCGGCATTCCCTCTGTACGGACCGGTATGGCGATCCATCTGCCATGGAACGCGTGGATTCCCGGATGCCTGCAAGACAGATTACTGCAGGACAGGCCCCCGTTGCTCCAGCTGACTCACGCCGCCTTTCGGTGATAATGCCGCAGCGCATGCTCCCTGCGTCGTCCGGTGCTGAAGGCCGAGACCCGTTTCAGATAACCGATGACGCGCGTACCGTAATCGATGTCATCTGAGCCGCAGTGGCTGCAGGCGTGCAGGGTACGCTTGTCGATGTGGCCGCACTCGTTGCAGATGGTGATGCGCACATTGATGCAGAAATAATTGCAGCCGGTACGGGCTGCAATGTCCAGCAGTGACCGGTAGCCAGCGCGGGGCAGGGCTTCATCGAGGTTCAGGTGCAGTGCCGAGCCCCCATCGAGCCAGTCCACCAGCTCACGCCCGTGCAGCAGGAACTTGTCCAGCGCGTTGATTTCTTCATCTTCCACCACGTAGAAATACGAGTTGTAGCAGTCGCGGTTCACACGATAGCCATCGGCACGGTCCCACCGCGCATTCTTCACGCCCAGGTTCTCGGCGGGCACGAACTCGGTATTGAACTTCACGCCATAATGCCGGCTGGCGACCTTGTTGGCCTCGAAAATCGTCTTCAGCCGGTCCTGCACGAATGCGATGTAATCCTCGTTGTAGCCCACGCGAATGCCGCAGGACTCGGCCGCTTCGGCCATGCCGTTGATGCCGATGGTGAGAAACTGCTTGTCCAGCGAAATGAAGCCCGCGTCGTACACCGGCAGCATGCCGGCAGCCTGGTAGTCTTCCATCAGCTTGCGGTAGGCAAACTGGTATTTGTGGATCTTCTCCACCTCGGTGGCCAGGTCGCGGCCGTCCTGCTCCAGCCGGTTCATGTTGATCGTGATGACATTGATCGACCCGGTGGCCACCCCGCCTGCGCCCAGTGTGTACGAGAAGGTACGATCTTCGATGGCGTTGCGCAGCCGGCAGCACGATGCCAGTGAATCCGGGTTGTCCGACAGATACACGAAGAAGGAATTGCCCTCGGCCAGCTCGCCAGCCATGGCATCGGCAAACGCACCGTCACGGCAGGTGCCGTTTTCGGTCAGCATGGCCACCGTCACCACGGGGAAGGTGAGGATAGCGCGGCTGCGCTCCTCATTGAACCACTTCAGGAAGAAGGTTTGCAGACGTGCCACGCTCGGCCAGTTGGGCCGGTCGAAGTCCGGAAAGACGAAATCCCCGAACATGGCATCGAAATAATACTGGTCATAGATCGAGATGTTCCAGAAGGCACTCTGGTAGCCGCGGGCTGCGGCGGGCTGGTTGATGCTGTAGACCACCTGCTGCAGGTGGTTGGCGATCTCGTCTGCGTGGGTCTCCAGATAGTCGTCGCCGAAATCCTTGCGGGCAAAGTGATCGAAATAGGTCAGAAATTCCACGGTCGCCACCGCACCGGCAAACTGCGCACTGATGGCAAACACCAGATTGATGAACGAGCCACAGAACGAGGCCAGATGCTGGGGTGCCTTCGACTCACCGCCCAGCCGTGTCAGCCCGTCCAGCAGAAAGGGATACAGCGTGACGGAGACGCAGTAGGGCTTGAGGCTGGTTTCATCGTGCACGTAGATTTCATGCGCCTCGATCTGGCGCAGATATTCATCTGCCGTCTCCTGGTCGAAGACCTCGGCAATCTTGCGTGACACCAGCGTGCGGTTGATCTGCACGACGAAATCCTTCATCAGCTCGGTTTCCATCGTGGCGATGTTCTTTTGCGTCACATTGGCATTGGCATCCAGGCGGGAGCCGTCGGCCGCATTGTGGGCGCGGATATAGTCCTGGATGAACTGGAGCTTGCCGTTGAGCTGAGGAGGAGAGAGGCGGATCATGGTTGTTTCTCCAGAAGGCGTGGTGACAGGGGCTATCGCAGCTGCCCGTGAGGCATGACGAAAAGGCATGACGAAAGGGGGCATCCGTCATGGGAGACGGGTCATGCCGGGAGGCAGGTCATGCGGCGAGCGCAGAAACGGCATGGATCGGAATGCGTCTGGGGGCCGGTTTCTCGTCGTGGACGAACAGGTGGTTCAGGTTCTTCTGCGTGCGCAGGTCGGTGAAGCGCTGGTTGGTCCGGGGGCTTTCCAGTCCCCCCAGTTCTGCACGCCAGCGGCCCGTTTTCAGGTAGGTGAGATACGGGATGATGTCTCCCGATACGGCTTCCAGCTCCTCACGTTCCAGCCCCGTATAGAGGCAGGTCCTGAGGCCGGCGCGAACGACCACTTCCAGCATGCGCCGAAGCTCGCCGGGCACCCACTCTCCCCCCATAAACAGCACGCAGCTGATCAGCCCGCGATAGCGCTGCAGGCGCCCGGCCAGATGGCTTTCGGTCAGTACCGTGCCCTGTCCGGCCTTCCAGCTGTCGGCACTGTGGCAGCCCTGGCAGCGCAGCGGGCAGCCCGAGAACAGAAAGGCCAGCGATACCTCGTTGGGCACTTCCTGCCAGACGATCTGTTCCACCGAAAAACGAAGCTGCTGCATGACTCACCACGTGTCGACACGACCAGTAGTGGTGAGTAGAACATATAACACTAGATATAGTGTTTTATTTGTAGAATAAACGCCATTGTCATGATAGCAATAAACTATTGATCCGTGAGCACGACCGTACGGGCCATGCAGGCCTGCGGTGGAGCTTTAGCCTCATCACTCGTGCATGCGTATTCGGTGCTGCCCTTCGTGCTGCTGCTGTGAGGCCGATAGCGGTACCGGAAATTTCGTGAAGATTGCCCAGCGCATCGCGGTCAAGATCACCTTCGATCCGGACCAGAAGGAATTGGCCCGCCTCTCGCCGGGGATGTCGGTCGAGGCCCGGCTGGATACGCAGCAGGCGGGACAGCAGCGGTAGGGTCAGCCCAGCAGTGTGGCGGCGGCTTCCATCTGCTCGTGCTCGAATGCTGCAGAAAAATCACCCAGCTCAGCAGTCCTGAGGCCGACTTCGGGACTGAGCGCAACCTTTTCCACTGCCTGACGGCCTGATGGACCTCTCCCAGAATCTGGCGCGCCTGTTGCTCATTCAGGGAGAACCAGGCAGCACGGGCCATCAGCATGTGGATGTCGGTGATGGGGTCGTCTTCTTCGGAAAGCCAGGTTTTTGATTCACGTTCCCGGTCTGGAAATGGATTGATGTCGAAGGCGGGAGCAAGGCGCCAGTGGCCGTTGTCGACGTGCAGAAAGCCATGATTCTGCAGATGGTCGTCGACGTTGGTGATCAGCAGGTTGAAGAGAATCCGGCGCCACAGCTGCTGAATGTCGGCAGTAGGGTTCTTTGCATGGGTATGCATGGCATCGACCAGTTCGGTGTAGCTGCGGTCTTCTTCTCGCGAGGTCTGCAGCAAGGTGGCGGCAGACTGGTAGGGAATGCGTGTGTCGTCTGCGCCCCGGTCAAAGCGGCGAATGACGGCAATGGGGGTTTCGCCCAGCAGGACGATGCGGGCGGGCGCTGCAGGAATACCGGCCTTTTCTGCCAGTTTCAGGGCCAGCACCTCACCCCGGGTAACGCTACGGGTATCGCCGATGCTAGGGCGACCAGCGGCACGGCGTCGGTTCCGGGTGTGGTGTCCGGACAGGGCATGGCGCCTGTGCAGGGCGCATCGGGTAGCTTGTCTGGCGCAGCCGGCCATCCAGCATCGGTGGCGGCGCTGGAAGTGCTTACGCCCGAGCAGGCGGCGCAGCTGCTGAGCGTGTCGGTGGAGGATGTGCTGGCCAGCATCCAGTCGGGTGAGCTGAAGGCGCGGCGCATCGGCACGGCCTATCGCATTGCACGGTCGGCCCTGGACGAGTTCCTGCGTGGCTGAGGCATCGCAATCGGCATCCCCGGCGGGCACGGCCGACGGTCGGCCCTGTCCGGAATGTGGTGGACACCTGGAATGGAGTGCTGCCCGCCAGGCCCTCGCGTGTCCCTACTGCGGCACCGTGATGGCGACGGTTTCCGGACAGGGCCGGGTGGATGGAAAGAGGGATGACAGGGCAGGCGATGCCAGTGGTGACAGGGTGGGAGGAAGTTCCACTCCTGTTGGTGATGGCGCGCGTGCTGTGGGTGCGACGGAAGCTGCGGGGAATGTGGGCGCGGCGGGTATGTCGACCGAGAAAAGAACGGCGGATCGCCGGGAGGGTGTTGCGGTTACCATGCCCGGACCCGGATCTGGGGTTGAGGTGGTCTCTGCCGCTGGCGCTTTTGGGCATTCAGCCCAGGACAGGTCGCTGGTGCAGGAAGCCGAGGCGTTGTTTGGTCGCGGGGTGCCGGACCATCATGCGCTGTACGAGCAGGACCTGGAAGCAGCGCTGCGCAATCCTGCCAACCTTCGCAACTGGGGGGCGGCGCGGCACGAGGTGAAGTGCCAGAACTGTCATGCCATCTCGGTCTTCGTGAATGGCAAGGTGGCCGATCGCTGTGATTTCTGCGGGTCGCCGGCCATCGTGACGCATGAGGAAATGCGTGATGCGATCACGCCGCAGAGCCTGCTGCCGTTTCGCATCAGCGAAAGCCAGGTGCGTGATGTGCTGCGCACCTGGTATCGGTCCCGCTGGTTTGCACCGAACCGCTTGAAGCGGGCTGCTGCAACCGACACGCTGAAGGGCATCTATCTGCCGTACTGGACCTTCGATGCCCGGGCGCATTCACGCTGGCAGGCAGAATCGGGGCGCTATTACTACACCACCGAAACGGTGCGTGGAACCGATGGCCGGCTGGAGACGCGTCGCGTGCAGCATGTTCAATGGACACCATCCTTCGGTGAACTGGAACATTGGTTTGATGACGAACTGGTTCCAGGCACGGTGGGCATCCATGGAAAGCTTCTGAAGCGCATCGAGCCCTTTCCGACGACGACCGATCTGAAGGCCTATTCACCGGACTATGTGCGGGGCTGGACGGTGGAGCACTATCAGGTGGATCTGCGCGAGGCCACCACGCAGGGACGGCAGCAGATGCAGCTGAGCATGGAAGCGTTGTGCAGCCGCGAGGTGCCGGGTGATACCCATCGCAATCTGCGGGTGGAGACGCGTTTTGACGACTGCACCTTCAAGCATGTGCTGGTGCCGGTCTGGCTGGTGCGCTACGACTATGGCGCCCGAAATTTTCAGGTGCTGGTGAATGGCTACACCGGCAAGGTGTCGGGTGAACAGCCCTGGAGCTGGGTGAAGATTGCACTGGCGGTGCTGCTGGTGCTGGCTGTGCTCGCAGGGCTGTCGATGCTGGATCGCTGAACCTGACTTGTTCGGGCCGATAGCCGTTTGGGTGGGGTAGGCTCAAATCTGCGGGGCAGGGAGAATGCTCATGGCTCGACCCAATCCTGCCAATTCAGGTCTTCGATCCTGGCGAACTCCCGGCTGTTATGGGTGACCAGTGTTGCGCCGGCGCTCAGGGCATGACAGGCAATCCAGAGATCGTTGTTGCCAATGGGTCTGCCTTGCCTTTTCAGTGTTTCGGCCCAATGGCCATAGTGGATGCAGGTATTCTCATCTGGATACAGGATCTGGATCCGCTGGGTGATCCTGCGTATGTTGTCGTGGGATTTCTTCCTGTCACGACTGCCTTCTGCACCTTGGAGCAGCTCTCCATAGGTGACGAAACTCATCACGATCCTGTCGTGGGGAGCAAGAGAGGAGATTTTCCTGGCTACGCTCTCTGGCCGGTTCTTCATCAGATAGATGATGATGTTGGTATCCAGCATGTAGATCATAGTGGATCCCGGTCCTGAGGCGGCGTCATGTCCCTGTCTTCGAGCGCCTGGATGAAAGACTCATCGAAGCCGGAGAACAGGTCCAGGAAAGCTTCTCCCTTGTCAATGACAGGGCGCAGGATGAGGTCGCCGTTCTCTGCCCTCATGATTTCCACCGTGTCTCCGTCAAGGCGGAAGTCGACTGGAATCCGGACGGCCTGGCTGTTTCCGCTCTGGAATACCTTGGTCAGCATGGCGTGTATATACATCAAGTTGATGATGTATAAACTAGCAGATCGCTGAACCGCATGTCAATGCACACTGACCAGGCTGTCTGGCTGGTGCGCCATGACTATGGCGCCCGAAATTTTCAGGTGCTGGTGAATGGCTACACCGGCAAGGTGTCGGGTGAACAGCCCTGGAGCTGGGTGAAGATTGCACTGGCGGTGTTGCTGGTGCTGGCCGTGCTCGCAGGGCTGTCGATGCTGGATCGATGAAGGGTCAGGCCGCCTTGTCCAGCGTGGCCATATCGATGACGAAGCGGTACTTCACGTCGCTCCTGAGCATGCGCTCGTAGGCGTCGTTGATGCTGGCCATGTCGATGATCTCCACGTCGGCGGTGATGTTGTGCTCACCGCAGAAATCCAGCAGTTCCTGGGTTTCCTTGATGCCGCCGATGACGGAGCCGGCCACAGCGCGTCGCCCCATGATCAGCGGAACGGTGTTGATCATGGATTCCAGGTTGCCCAGAAGGCCGACGAAGACCAGCGTGCCATCCAGCTTGAGCGTGGGGATGTAGGGCTGGATGTCGTGGGTGTACGGCACCGTGTCGATGATCAGGTCGAACTGGTAGCCCGCCCCTTTCATCTGCTCTGCATCGGTGGAGATGATGACGTGGTGCGCGCCCAGGCGGCGGGCATCGTCGCTCTTGCCGGGCGAGCGCGAGAACAGGGTGACTTCGGCTCCCAGGGCCTTGGCCAGCTTGATGGCCATGTGGCCCAGACCACCCAGGCCCACCACGGCGACCTTGCTGCCCTTGCCCACGTTCCAGTGACGCAGTGGCGACCACGTGGTGATGCCGGCGCACAGGATGGGCGGCACGCCCTTCGTGTCGAGGTTTTCGGGTACGCGCAGCACGAAGGCATCGCTCACGGTGATGCTGTTGGAGTAGCCGCCGTAGGTGGGCATGCCGTCGTGGCGGTCCTTGCTGTCGTAGGTGAAGGTGGGGCGGTTCTCGCAGTACTGCTCCAGGTCATGGTGGCAGGGCTCGCACTGGCGGCACGAATCCACCATGCAGCCCACACCGACCAGATCACCCGGCTTGAAGCGGGTGACATCCTTGCCGACGCTGCGCACGCGGCCGACGATCTCGTGGCCCGGCACGACGGGGTAGGTGGTGCCGCCCCAGTCGTTGCGGGCGGTGTGCAGGTCACTGTGGCAGACGCCGGAGTAGAGGATGTCGATGACGACATCGTCCGGCCGGGGATCGCGTCGCTCGAAGCGGAAGGGGACCAGGGGCTTGTCGGCTGCGTGGGCGGCATAGCCGTGGACGTGCTGGGTCATGGACGTTCTCTCCTGGGGGTTGGCTACAGTCGTTCCCACGTCTGTGGTCCCGACACCCAGAACATGGTACCGCCTTCGCTCGGATCGACCGGGGAGTAGTATCTGCGTTCGTCCTGTATCTCGACGCGGTCGAAATTCAGGGCCTTGCCGAAGGCCCAGGTGACGGGGACATGCCAGACCTGGCAGATTGTGCGGTCGACGTAAGCGACCTTGTTTTCCCAGCAGAGCTTGACCTGTCGGGGCTCTTCGCCTTTCCTGACGCTGAGTTCGTAGCGACCGTCACTGCTGTAATAGGTCTGTATGGCGGCATCGAATGGCACGGTATCCGTGCGGGCTATGGGCCGGGCGGATGCGGCTTCGAGCTCGTATTCCCTGGGTCCCCTGAGGGGGGTGTCCTGCTCGACATGCATCATGTTGCCGAGGACGATGCCGGTATCGTTCACCTGGATGGGCACGGAGGCATAGCTGCCCATGAAGCCGGCCGGGATGCGGCCCTCGGGCAGGTTGGGGTTAAAGCCCCGCAGGTCGGATTGGAGGGTGTACTGGAAGTTGCTGCGTGCCAGCAGGAAATGGCCATCCGGTGTCCGGTCGGTGTTTTGGCCATTGTCCGTCTGGTGGCCCTGAAAGGCGGAGATAACCGGCCAGGCGGGGTCCGGATTTTCCTGACGTTTCCAGGTGGTCATGTAGGCGGGGTATGCGTCAGAGACTTCCGGCAGAGGGACGTTGCCGTTGGCATTCGGCATGGAGAGCCCCAGCAGGGTGTGCATCAGTTCGCCGCTGATGCCCTGATCGGACAGGGGTTGTCCGGTCGTTGTGGTGTTGCCCGGGGGTTCTGTTGCTGTCTGGCCATCCGTCGTGGAGATGATGCTCTGGGCAAGGACGCTGCTGGCCGCCAACCCGATAGCCACGGCAAGGACATGACGGAAGGAACGAAGGGAAATGCCCGGCAAGGCAGGCCGTGATGCGGATGCACTCTGGTTCATGGTGTCTTTCCTGGTGGGGCACTGTTGCCCGTGTTGAGGAAAGCTTGCGCAAGTCTTCGCAGTCATCGCATTGCCGGAATGGGCGCACGACGGCAAATGTCGCCTTTTCCTGAACCCCGTTCCGTGGTGCGTCGCTTGGGGGACTTGTTCGGACTTTCCTCGGGGATGCTAAGGAAAGACGTGAGGGGGTCATGTGTCGGGCATGTTCGGCATGGGCCGGAACATGTCATCGTGTGAACGGTCATGTCCCGACCCACCAGAATGGGCAGTGAAGCGAGGTGCTTCTGTAACGCGAGGGTTGAAGATCGTTACTCAGGGCGAGAGCCGTTCGCGGATCCAGTGGCCGTTTTCCAGCCGGTACTGGATGCGGTCGTGCAGGCGGCTGGGACGGCCCTGCCAGAATTCCACCAGGCGGGGCGTGACGACGTAGCCGCCCCAGTGCGGGGGGCGGGGAACGTGCAGCGGGTGCCGGGCGCCGACCAGGGCGGCACGGGCCATCAGGTCGGCCTTGCTGGAGAGGACCTCGCTCTGGTGGCTGGCCCAGGCGCCGATGCGGCTGGTGTAGGGGCGGGAATCGAAGTAGGCGTCGGATTCGGCTTCGGGCAGCTTGTCGATGCTGCCTTCCACACGCACCTGACGCTCCAGTTCGGGCCAGAAGAAGGTGAGCGCGACGTAGGGGTGCAGGGCGATGGCACGGCCCTTGCGGCTCTGATAGTTGGTGAAGAAGACGAAGCCCTGGTCGTTGACTTCCTTCAGCAGCACGATGCGGGCGTTGGGGTGGCCGTGTTCGTCGACGGTGGCGACGTTCATGGCGGTGGGTTCATGGACCTGGGCATGCATGGCGGCATCCAGCCAGGTGCGGAACTGTTCCAGCGGCTGGCTGGCGCAGTCGGTCTCGGACAATTCCTGCCGGCAGTAGTCCTGGCGGATGTCGTGCAGATCCAGTTTGCTCATGGAAGTCTCCTTGATGGCAGGCCAATATTCTGCCCTGAACGGGCGTCTGCGTCCGCCTGTCCGGATGCGCGGTGCATGAAGAAGGCCGGCCGTGAGGGTGTCTCCTCACGGCCGGCCTGTTCCCGAGGGTGCCGCCCCGAAGGGCAGTCGCATCGGTTTGCTGCAGGGATGCGCTTCTGCGTGGACTCAGCGCTCCAGGTGCAGGAACTGCATGTGGCGCTCATACTGGTTCAGGATGTCGCCGATGATCTGTTCGCGGGTGTAGCCGACCAGATCGTATTCCTGGCTGCCTTCGCGCAGGAAGACCTCGGCACGCCAGTAGCGCTCGTGGTGCTTGTCGGATTCCAGGTTGCTGGCCTGGTTCATGGCAAATACCGGCATCAGGGCCGAGACGGGTTTCACCTGATAAAGGAAATCCACTTCCTCGCCATGCAGCACCTCGAAGGTGAGGCTCTGGTCTTCCTCGTTGCGGATGACGGTGGTCTGCACGCCCTGCTTGTTCAGTTCGGCACAGACATCCTGCATGGCGGGTTCCAGCGTGCCGGCCATGAAGCGCAGCACCGCCTTGCGCGTGGGGAAGTTCAGGATGCGGTTCAGGCGGTCACGCCAGCTGTGCTGCGGGTTCAGCGCGGGCGGTGCCATGTCGAAGGTGCTGGCCTTGCGGCGGTTGCCCTCCTGGCGCAGGCTGTAGGCCATGGCCACCATGTAGATGAAGAGCACCAGCGAGAACGGCAGGCCGGCCGCGACCGAGACCGATTGCAGGGCCGAGAAGCCTCCTGAGAACAGTAGCCCCAGCGTGATGAGGCCGGTGGCGGCCGCCCAGAAGAGGCGCAGCCAGATGGGGGCGTCGTCGCCCGACGAGAGTCCCTTGCTGGACAGGTTGGCCAGCACCAGCGCCCCTGAATCGGCCGAGGTGACGAAGAAGATCAGGCCGATGATGACCGAGACGCTGGACCAGATGGCTGGATGGGCGTAGTGCTCGAAGAGGACAAAGAGGCCCATGGCCGGACTCTCGATGGCGGTCTTGGCCAGGGTCGGATCGGTGGCGGCGTGGAAGATGCCGCTGTTGCCGAAGATGGAGAACCAGGCAAAGATGAAGCCCAGCGGGATGAACATCACGCCGAAGACGAATTCGCGCAGGGTGCGGCCGCGCGAGATGCGGGCGATGAACAGCCCCACGAACGGGGCCCAGGCCACCCACCAGGCCCAGAAGAAGATGGTCCAGGTGGATTTCCAGGTGGCGCCCTTCGCGCCTTCGTAGGCGTAGGTCTCGAAGGTCTTGACCGGCAGCATCTCGAAGTAGTCGCCGATGTTCTGCACCATGGCGTTGAGCAGGAACTGCGTGGGGCCGGAGAACAGCAGGGCGATGACCAGCAGGATGGCGGTCAGCATGTTGAACTCGGACAGCCGGCGCACGCCCTTGTCGACGCCGGACATGGCCGAGGCGGCCGCCGTGACGGTGACGATGATGATGATGACGGCCTGGGTGAACTTCGTGGTCTCGATGCCGAAGACGTGGGCCAGGCCGGCGTTGGCCTGCAGCACACCGATGCCCAGGCTGGTGGCCAGGCCCAGCAGCGTGCAGACCACGCCGAAGATGTCGACGCTGTGGCCCAGCCAGCCGTCGGCCCGCTTCTGGCCGAACACGGGCACGAGCGCCGAGCGCAGCGCCAGCGGCAGGTTGTGGCGGTAGGCGAAGTAGGCCAGTGCCATGCCGATGAGCGCGTAGATGCCCCAGCCGTGCAGGCCCCAGTGCAGGAAGGTCTGCGCCAGGGCGGCCCGGGCGGCCAGGGGCGTGCCGCCCTGGCCGGTGACCGGTGTGAGATAGTGGGTCAGCGGTTCGGAGACGCCGAAGAAGAGCAGGTCGATGCCGATACCCGCGGAGAACAGCATGGCGGCCCAGGCCAGGTACGGGAAGTCGGGCTTCTCGTGGTCCTGACCCAGCTTGATGTCGCCGTACTTGGACATGCCCACGTACAGCGAGAAGATGCCGTAGGCGGCGACGATCAGCATGTAGTACCAGCCGAAGCGGTCGGACACCCAGGCCATGGCGTGGCCTAGCACCTGTTCGCTGATGCCGGGAAAGGCCAGGGTGAAGCCGATCAGCGCGAGGGTGAGCAGTGCCGAGACCGTGAAGACGATGCGGTGGATGGTGGCGGGCGTGTCGGCCGTGCCGTTGATGACGGTCGTCGTGGCCGTGCTGCCGGTGTCCTGACCAGGCGGATGCTGCGCAGATGAGGAGTGCTGTTGCATGCCTTGTCCTCCCTCAGGCCCGGACGGGCTTGCCGCGCACGGGGGCGCCGTTGGCCTGGTAGTAGGGGGCATCGGACGGCGGCAGGGGATCGCGGCCGCGGATCCGGTCGGCGATCTTCTCGGCGATCATGATGGTGGTGGCGTTGAGGTTGCCGGTGATGATGTTTGGCATGATCGAGGCATCCACCACGCGCAGCCCTTCCAGCCCGTGGACCCGTCCCTGGCCGTCCACCACGGCGTCGTTGCCTTCGCCCATGGCACAGGTGCAGGAGGGGTGGTAGGCGGTCTCGGCATGCTGCCGGACATAGGCGTCCAGCTCGGCGTCGCTCTGCAGGTCGTCGGTGGGGGTGATGGCCTTGCCCCGGAACCCATCCAGCGCCGGCTGGCGGAAGATGTCGCGGGTGATGCGGATGGCGGCCCGGAACTCTTCCCAGTCCTGCGGGTGGGACATGTAGTTGAAGAGGATGCTGGGGTGTTCCTGCGGGTTGGTGCTGGTGATGCGCACGCGGCCGCGGCTGGGTGAGCGCATGGAGCCGACGTGAGCCTGGAAGCTGTGGGCCTTGGAGGCGTTGCGGCCGTCGTAGCGCACCGCGATGGGCAGGAAGTGGTACTGGATGTTGGGCCAGGTGAACTTCTCATCGCTGCGGATGAAGCCGCCGGCCTCGAAGTGGTTGGTGGCGCCCAGGCCGGTGCCCTTGAACATCCATTCGACGCCGATGGGGGGCTTGTTGTACCAGAGGTTGGCCGGTGCGATGGACACGGGCTGCAGGCACTCGTACTGCATGTAGAGTTCGAGGTGATCCTGCAGGTTGTTGCCCACGCCCGGCAGGTCCAGGATCTCCTTCACGCCGGCTTCCTTGAGCCATTCGCCGGGGCCCACACCTGAGCGCTGCAGGATCTGCGGCGAGGCAATGGCGCCCCCGCACAGGAGGACCTCGCGGCTGGCGTGGGCCGTCTGGAAGGCGCCGCCATCGATCTGGTAGCGCACGCCCACGGCGCGGGTACCTTCGAAGACGATGGTGTCGACCAGGGCGCGGGACTGGATGACGAGGCCGCTGCGCTCACGGGCCATGTCCAGGTAGCCGCGGGCCGTGGAGGCACGCCGGCCCTGGCGGGTGACGAAACGGTCCATCGGGCCGAAGCCTTCCTGCTGGTAGCCGTTGAGGTCGTCGGTGCGCGGGTAGCCGGCCTGCACGCCGGCCTCGATCATGGCCTCGAAGAGCGGGTTGGTGGCGGGTTTGGCCGTGGTCACTTCGATGGGGCCGTGGCCGCCGTGGTAGGCGTTGGGGCCGATGTCCCGGCATTCGGCCTTGCGGAAGTAGGGCAGCACGTCGTGGTAGCGCCAGTCGGCCAGGCCGTCCTTCTTCGCCCAGTGGTCGAAGTCCAGGGCGTTGCCACGGATGTAGCACATGCCGTTGATCAGTGACGAGCCGCCCAGGCCCTTGCCCCGGCCACAGTCCATGCGGCGGTTGTCCATATGGGGCTCGGGATCGGTCTTGTAGCCCCAGTTGTAGGTGGTGCCCTGCAGCGGCATGGCCAGTGCAGCCGGCATCTGGGTCCGGAAGTCCAGGCGGTAGTCGGGCAGGCCCGCTTCCAGCAGCAGGACGCGGACATTCGCATCTTCGGTCAGGCGGGCCGCCAGGACGTTGCCGGCCGAGCCGGCACCGATGATGATGTAGTCGTAAGTGGATTGAGCCATGGAAAGAGCGTGTTAAGTCGGAAGGAATAGGCCGCATGCAGGCACGGCAGTGCCTTGCCATTGATGAAATGCGGGCGACAGAACAAGTGAGCGCTTGCTCCGGAATTTTCTGGAGCGAGCCGGGCCAAGCCTGCGGCAGGCGTCTGCGTCACAGGCTGGCTGGAGATCCGCGGGGCGGACCTAGTTGAAGACCGACACGAAGTCGCCCAGTTCGACCTGGACCGACTTGGTCTGCGTGTAGTGCATCAGCGTCTGGAGGCCGTTCTCGCGGCCGATGCCGGACTGCTTGTAGCCGCCCACCGGCATCTGGGCGGGGGATTCGCCCCAGGTGTTGAGCCAGCAGATGCCGGCCTCCAGCTGGCCGATGACGCGGTGGGCGCGTTTCAGGTCTGGCGTGACCAGACCGGCAGCCAGACCGTAGGGCGTGCGGTTGGCGCGCTCGATGACCTCGGCCTCGGTCTCGAAGGACAGGATGCTCATGACCGGCCCGAAGATCTCTTCCTGCACGATCTTCATGTCGTCACGGCAGTCGGTGAAGACGGTGGGGGCCACGAAGGCGCCCTGGGCCAGGGCGCCGGTCTCGATCCGGTGGCCACCGCAGAGCAGGCGGGCGCCCTGTTCCTTGCCGGATTCAATGTAAGTGAGCACTTTCTTCATGTGCGGGAAACTGACCAGCGGACCGAAGTTCGTGCTGTCTTCCAGCGGGTGGCCGATCCGGATGCGGGCGACGCGGGCCAGCACGGCCTCCTCGAAGCGCGACTTGAGCGCGGCGTGGACGAAGACGCGGGTGCCGTTGGTGCAGACCTGGCCGCTGCTGTAGAAGTTGGCCATCATGGCGATGTCGGCGGCCAGGTCGATGTCGGCGTCCTCGAAGACGATGAGCGGGGACTTGCCGCCCAGCTCCATGGTGACGTCCTTGAGCGACGAGGCCGCGGCGCTGGCCATCACCTTCTTGCCGGTGGCCACGCCGCCGGTGAAGGAGATCTTGGCGATGTCGGGATGCTGGCTGAGCGCCTGGCCCACCCGCCAGTCGCCCTGCACCACGTTGAAGACGCCGGCCGGCAGGCCCGCTTCCAGGAAGATCTCGGCCAGATGGGGCGCCGACAGCGGCGTGACCTCGCTGGGCTTGAAGATCATGGCGTTGCCGGCGGCCAGTGCGGGGGCTGCCTTCCACATGGCGATCTGGATGGGGTAGTTCCAGGCGCCGATGCCGGCCACCACGCCCAGCGGTTCCTGGCGCGTGTAGACGAAGCTGGTGGGGCGCAGCGGGATCTGGCGGCCCTCGATGGCCACGGCCAGACCTGCGTAGTACTCGATCACGTCGGCGCCGGTGACGATGTCCACGGCCCGGGTCTCGGACAGGGGCTTGCCGGTATCGCGGCTTTCCAGCTCGGCCAGTTCGTGATTGGCGGCGCGCAGCAGTTCGACGGCGCGATTGAGGATGCGGGCCCGCTCGACCGGGGTGAGGGTGGCCCAGGCCTGCTGGCCCCGCCGGGCGCTGGCCACGGCGTCGTCGATGTCGGCATCGGTGGCCGCCTGGACTTCGGCCAGCACCTCGCCCGTGGCGGGGTCGATGGTCTCGAAGCGCTCGGCATCGGCGCGTTCGGGAATGTAACGGCCATCGATGAAGGAAGTAAGCAGAGGCATGGCAATGTCTTGAAGAACTGTTCGGGTAACGGTAATTTGCCGGCAAACAATATCAATTGCAGACAACATGCTCTCATTGTCTTTGATTTGCCTGCATCGCGCAGGATTACCCCTTCATTGCCGTCGGTTGGTCGGGGTTTGCCCGGGGGTGATCGGCCTGAAAGGGGCTCTGTCCCTGACATGGCGGGAGGAGAAGGGCTGCGCGTCGTACAATGGCGGGTTTGCAGCGCCGCGGCACCGTGAGGGTGGCCGGGTGGTAGCCCGGATTGCCTGCCGTCGTGGCGGGTGCTCCAATCCGGGGTTTTCAGGTTTCAAGACGGGTCTCATCATGAATCTTTTGCGTTCGGTCCTGGCAGGTGTGTGTGTGGCGCTGGCGGCGTCGGGTGTCCAGGCTCGGTCCTGGGCGGACATCGAGAAGAGCGGCACGCTGATCGCGGCCACCGGCGGCGATCTCAAGCCCTTCAACTACTTCGAGGGCAAGCAGCTCACCGGCTTCGAGGTGGAGCTGACCGACGCCATCGCCAGGAAGCTGGGCCTGAAGGTGGAGTGGAAGGTGCTGAGCTTCGACTCGCTGCTGGCCGGCCTGCAGCGTGACCGCTGGGATCTAGCCATCTCGTCGCACGGCATCACCGAGGAGCGCGCCAAGGTGGTGGACTTCACCAACCCGCACTACTGTGGCGGCGCCACCATCGTCTCGAAGGATGGCAAGGTGGCCAAGGCGGCCGACCTGGCCGGCAAGACCGTGGCGGTGCAGACCGGCACCACTTATCTGGAGCGGCTGCGCAAGATGGACGGCATCGGCTCGGTGCGCAACTTCCCGCTGGACCGCGATGCGCGTGCAGCCACCGTCAGCGGCCGGGCCGACGCCTGGGTGACGGACAAGTTCGTGGCCATGGAGGCCATCAAGCTGGTGCCGGATTCGGGTCTGAAGCAGGGCGAGATCCTCTTCCCCGAGAGAATGGCCGGGGCCATGAGCAAGGGCAACACCGAACTGGTCAAGGCCTTCAACAAGGGCCTGGCCGAGGTGATGGTCGACGGCACCTACGAGAAGCTGTCGAAGAAATACTTCGACCAGGACATCCGCTGCAAGGACTGAGCCTGTCCCCGGTACCAGGTCTCTGACTACACTCCCCCTCACCTTCTGCCGGTGTTCCCCCCATCATGATGTTCTTTCTTTCCCGGTGGCCAGCAGGCTGGTCCCGACAGAGCCGCTGTAGCCTGGCCATTGCGCTGGGTGTGGTCCTGTTGCTGCTGCTGATGTGCTTCATCGACATCCCGCTCTCGAGGATGCCGGAACCGATCGCCGAGAATGCGGAACTGTTTGCCGAAGGCAGCCGGATCACGGTCTATCTGACGCTGGTCTCCGGGGTGGCCGGCCTGGTGCTGGGGGTGCTGGGGGCACTGGGGCGGCTGTCGCGCATCCCGCCCATCCGCTGGATCGCTTCCTTCTACATCTGGGTCATCCGCGGCACGCCGCTGCTGGTGCAGGTGCTGTTCGTCTTTCTGGCTCTGCCCGAGCTGCTGCCCTGGCTCAAGCTGGATGACTTCACCTCGGCCTGCGTGGCGCTGGCCTTCAACGCGGGGGCCTACAACGCCGAGTCCATCCGTGCGGGCCTGCTGGCCGTGCCGCGCGGCCAGACCGAGGCGGCCCGCTCGTTGGGGCTGTCGAACTGGCACACCTTCTGGGACGTGATCTTCCCGCAGGCCTTCAAGATTGCCCTGCCGCCGCTGGTGAACAACTTCATCGCGCTGCTGAAGGATTCGTCGCTGGCCTATGCCATCGGCGTGGTGGAGCTGACCAACGTGGCCAACCGCATCCAGTCCTCCACCTTCCAGCCCATTCCGCCGCTGGTCACGGCAGCAGTCATCTACCTGCTGCTGACCACCGTGCTCACGCAGATTTCCACCGCCGTGGAACACCGGATGGACGTGGAGGGTCGCCAGAAATGAGCCAGGCAGACATGAACCAGGACAAGCGTGCCGGCAACCCCCTGATCGAGGTGAGCCACGTCAGCAAGTGCTTTGGCGAGCATCAGGTGCTGACCGACGTGACGGCGGGTTTCAACGCCGGTGAGGTGGCCGTGATCGTGGGTGCCTCCGGCTCGGGCAAGAGCACCTTCCTGCGGATGCTGAACCGGCTGGAGCGGCACGATGCCGGCCGCATCGTCATCGACGGCATCGAGGTCGATGACGACCGTCAGCGGCTGGAAGCCCTGCGCAAGGAAGTGGGCATGGTGTTCCAGCAGTTCAACCTGTTCTCGCACCTGTCGGTGCTGGACAACCTCACGCTGGCGCCGCGTCGCGTGCGCAAGCTCTCGCGCGAGGAGGCCCGTGAACGGGCCATGGCGCTGCTGACCCGCGTGGGCCTGGAAGACCATGCCCACAAGTACCCGCACGCGCTCTCGGGCGGTCAGCAGCAGCGCGTGGCCATTGCCCGCGCGCTGGCCATGCAACCGCGCGTGATGCTCTTTGATGAGCCCACCTCGGCACTGGATCCGGAAATGGTGAAGGAAGTGCTGGACGTGATGCGCCAGCTGGCCGATTCCGGCATGACCATGCTGGTGGTGACGCACGAGATGGGCTTTGCCCGCGAGGTGGCCGACCGCGTGCTGTTCTTCGATGATGGCCGCATCGCCTTCGAGGCGCCGCCCGCCGACTTCTTCGGCGGCCGGCACGACAACGCCCGCGTCAAGGCTTTCCTGAGTCGCGTGGCGCACTGACAGCCGCGGGGCTGTTGGCCATTTCCGTCACTACCTGCTCGAAGGTAAGGGGCTCCCGGCCGATGAGCCGGGGCAGGTCCTGCGTGACCTGGGCCAGTTCGCCCTTGGCAATGGCCGTATAGGTGGAGACCCAGGCCTCGATCTCCCAGTCCGGGGTATCGGGGTAGGCCGCCCTGCGGCTGGCAAAGGCCTCGGCAATGGTCTCGTTGTGAAACCGGTGGGGCTTGCCGGTGCAGGTGGTGAGGATGCGGGCAATGTCCTCCATGCTCAGCGACTGGTTGCCGGTGAGGGTGTAGGTGCGCCCCTGGTGCTGCGTGCCGCCAGCGGCGATATCGGCCATGATGTTGGCGACCGCCTGGGCAGCATCGCGCTGGGCGACACAGGCCACCCGCCCCTGCTCTGCAGGACCGCAGATCACGCCCTCGGCATCGGCCAGCCGGGCCATCAGCTCGCTGTAGAAGTTGTCGCGCACGAAGGTGTGCTTCATGGTCGAGCGGCGGATGGCTTCTTCGGTGATCGCGTGGGTACGCGCCAGCGTGAAGGTGCTGTCGGGCCGTGCCTCGGCAAAGGACAGGTACACCAGATGCTGGATGCCGGCGGCCTGGGCGGCGCGCACCAGGGTGAGATGTTCCTGTTCGCGCGTGGGGCTTTCGGCGGCCGAGACCATGAAGAGCGCATCGACGCCCTGCAGGGCCTCGCGGGCCAGCTCGAAATCACCGTAGCTGAAGGGGCGCGGCTCGCAGCCGGGCAGCCTGGGGGCGCGGGACGGATTGCGCAGCGGCAGGATCAGGGGCAGGCCCTGGTCGCTCAGCAGGCGGGCGACCTGTCCGCCGATATGGCCGGTGGCGCCGGTGATGGCCAGTTGCATGTCGTTTCTCCTGGATGAGCCCTGGAAGAACCATCATGCCAGAAGGAAGGGCGGGACGGCAGCGAAGCCCCCCGGGCGGCCGTCAGATAGTGTCGCGCTCGATGGGTGAGCGTCTCGGCCTCGGGGGCTCACTTGCCCGAGCAGCCCTCAGGCAGCGTCGCACTCGACCAGGTGCTGCCCCGCGCTCCAGTCCAGGATCTGCAGCACGCGCGAGGCGTCGTCGCGGATCTGGATGGCGATGTTGGTGGAGGCATCCAGCCGGCGCAGCAGCCAGGGGGTGATCTCGGTCTCGAAGGGATCGGGCAGGATCACCTGATCGCTGAGGGTGCTGGCGGCGGTGCTGTCGTTGAGCGGGGCGATGGGCAGGGATCCCAGCTTGCGCTCGATGCGTTCGATTGCGTTTTCCAGGGCGGCGGTGGCTTCGGGCAGGTTCAGGCGGTCGCGACGCAGCACCAGAAGCGCCTTCACGGCGCTGAGCTGGGCCAGCAGCTGGTAGCAGTGCACCTGCATGTATTGCAGGGCCTCGATGGGCGGGCGAACGGCGCGCGGTTCGGACAGGGAGCGCTGGGTGGCCTGCACCAGGGCCGACAGGCTGTCGAAGGCCTCGCGGCGCGCCAGGCGCCATTCCAGCTCGGGGGTGTCCTCGACGCTCTTGAGCTGTTCGGGGTCCAGCGCTAGCTTGGCATGGCGGATCTGGGCATCGATGGTGCGTTGCACGACGGCCGGAATCTGGCCGCGTTCCCACGAGGGCAGGATGTACGCAAAGGCCCAGGCGATGACGGCGCCCAGCAGGGTGTCGGCCATGCGCTCGAAGAGGGTGAACGTGGCGTGGCTGCTGTCGCCGTAGGCCAGCATGTAGGCCTGGATGAGGCCCAGCGTGGTGCCGGCCACGGAGGTGACGAGATAGCGGCGCTGGGCAAAGCCATGGGCGGCCCCCTGGGCCACCGTCATGACGACGAGCAGCACGATGCTGGCCGGATGCAGTCCCAGCAGGCCCATGGTGAGCAGGCATCCCACCAGGGTGCCGGCTACGCGCTGGTTGCGGCGCTCCAGCGTCTGCGACAGGCTGCCTCGCAGCACGACGGCGATGGTGAGCAGGATCCAGTAGTCGTGCAGGCCGCCCCAGGGCAGGTTGATGGAGACGGCATAGCCCGTGCCCATGGCCAGCGCGGCGCGGATGGCGTGGCGCATCTGCGGGGTCTTCCAGCCCCAGACCGAGAAGAAGGGTGCCCACGACCAGGCAGTGGGGCTGACGAACATCTGCCAGTTGGCGCGCACGATGGCCAGGTTGGGCATCTGCTCGCCGCGGGCGGTGCGTGACAGGCGCAGGATCTCGTCGTTGATGTGACCGATGCGGTGAGCGATGCCGCGCACCAGCATGGCCGGGGTGGGCCCCAGGCTGAAGCCGTCCTGTTCGTAGTCGTGGGTGGAGCGGATGGTGGCGATGCGGGTGCGGCGGTCGATGGCGGGGCGGGGGCGGTAGCCCAGGAAGAGCGCGTCGGCCAGGGCATCCACCTCGTCGGCCAGCTCATCGAGCACCGAGCGCATCTGGGCCAGGGCGTGGCGGTGACGCGGGTGGGTGCGCAGGCCATCCAGATCCAGCTCACTGGCCAGCAGCTGGTCGCGGATGTCGATGACGATGACCAGCATGCCGGCAATGCGCTGGCGGAACGGGGTGCGGGGTGATTCCAGCACGATGTCGCGGGTGGCCTGCATCTGGTCGGCCAGCGCGGCCTGGGCCTTCAGCAGCTGGCTCAGCAGCGCCTCGCACTCATCCGTGTCACAGGCGCGCTGGTGGCGGAACTGGCGTGCCTCGGTGCGGATCAGGTCGGCCAGCGAGATCAGCACGTCAGCCATGGCCAGCGCGCGGTAGCGGGCGTTGAGCGCCAGGTTGGCCAGCGTGGCCCAGATGACGTAGAGACCGGCGCCGATACTGAAATAGAGCGTGCTCTGAAGGGCCGCACTTTCGGCTCCGGGCCGGTGGCTGGCGATGGAGAAGATGGCCGTGAACATCATGCCCATGGCCACCGGAATGCCCCGTTTGCCCCAGGCCATGGCCAGGAAGGCCAGGAACGAGAAGAACGTGAGGAAGATGCCCAGTTCCAGGTGCCGGCCGTTGAGCAGCTGGACGATGTAGAACACGGGCACACCGGCGATGAAGGGCAGCATCATCGTGCGCAGCTTGCCCCGGCGCGGCGCGGCCACGTCCGGCGGCGTGACGGCGATGACGCCGACGGTGGCGAGCGAGGCCGCATAGGCGCCCAGCCAGTTCTCGACGATGAGCGATATCACCAGCAGTCCCAGACAGGCGGTGATGCCATTGGTGATGTAGTGGCTGAGCAGGACGCGCAGGAAGGCGCGGGTGCGGGGGGAGAACTTCAGGGGACGCATGGTGAACTTCAGGGCCGGCCGCTGGGGCAGTCGGAGCGTGCGGGCGGCAGTGCTGCCGTCGCAGGCAGGAATGGCACCTTATTCTGCATGGTGTGCGGCCTGGCGCCAACCGGCGGGAGATGGTCGGCATGCGGGCGTGGTGCCCAGGGTGCCGTGGCTTCAGAAAGCGCCGGGTGTGGATGCTGCCGTGTCAGGGGCTGCGGTGTCTGGCGGGTCAGCGTGGTTCATCGGGCAGTGGGTGTTCTGCGGCGCAAACCGACGGATTGGACTTCATGTTCCGACCAGGAATGAGCCGCATGGATTCACTTTCTGCACGTTTTGCCATGGTTTATTGGGGGGACGCGAAACAGTTTCATTCATCATGAATCACCTGTATCGGTGACTGTTCCTTATGCTGAAAAAGCCGTGTTGCCGCCGGGCCTGAACCGGGCGATGCGGCGCCATTCATGGAAATGTCATGAGGAGAGTCGGACAGATGACCGGGAACAAGCAGGGTCTTTGGATAGGAGCAGCAGTGCTGGTGTCACTGCTGGCCGCCTGTGGCGGTGACAGCGCAAATGACGGTGCAGCGCAATCGGGTGCCGAGGTGAAGCAGCTGAAGGCAGAGCAGGCTGACGGCAATGCGCAGGCGCCAGGCCGTGGCACGGATGGGGCTGCATCGGCAGCGGCAGCCGATGCGGCTGCGCCTGTAGCGCAAGGGGCCGCAAACGAGGCGGCGGGTCAGCAGGAGGCTGCGAAGGCGGACACCGGAGTGACGGAGCACGGGATCCGCGGGGAAGTTGCAGCCGATCTTCTGGTTCAGAACAACACGTTCCGGGATTATGACGACCCGACCATGGAGCGAACACAGGTCATGGCCTTTTCCGATCCGGGGCTGCCGCTTTCTGGCCCGCCGCCGGAAGGCAAACCCCTGGACGCATCCTCCAAGGCACCGAATGTGTTTGCCCACCAATATACGCAAAAAAAGATCGAGGATATTGATGGCAGCACGGATGTGGATGGCACGCACCAGATCAGACTGGGGTCCCAGAGCATCCTGCGTCCCGAAAAGCTCCAGGAATTTCCGGGAGGCTATGAGCCCCTGGCTTCGATCATGGGGGTGACGCTCGATGAAAGCTCTTTTGCCTGGTCGTATGGCGCAGCCTGGTTTTCCCCGGCTTCCGGGATTCGGGAAGGGAAGTTGCTGATGCGACTGGAACGAAGGGCGGTCGTCAGGAACATTGCCTATCAGGAGCTTGAGGACGGCTCGTGGAAGGTCCCGCTCACCAGCGACAGGACCTATGACGTGAAATATGGAGAGATCATTCCATTCGATACCGTACTGCAGCACTGGAAGGATGCTGAAGGCAACTTCACGGAACTGCTCTTTCTGAAGGGAAGGCGCAAAGGAGAAGTCCGACTGTGCACGAATACGGCGGTCAAGGGCTTCCGGCGTCTGACCTGCAATATCTGGGGAGTGAACTCGTATGCGCCGGAGGATCTGGGAACCTATGTGGTGGATGATCGTTCCTTCCACCAGAAGGGGGCGGGCCTGAGGTACTGGGAGTCGGCGCTGCCAGGTACGAACGCCGCAGAGCAACCGGCGGCCGGCCAGCAGGCAGCGGCGCAGGGTGCTGGTGCCGAACAACCGCAGGCTGCTGCGCAGTAAGACCGACTGCGTCTTCATGAGGGCCAGGGACCTTCGTGATCCCTGGCAGCCTGGGTTGCTGGGTTGCCGTGCAGCTGTGCAGCTGGGGTTTGTCCATGGGGAAGGAACGGATCGTCCTGCGGGATGATCCGGTCCTTCCCTTGCGCTTTGGGCAGGGAGACGCCATCTGTGCGCAGTGTGCTGCCGTTGTGGCAGCATGACGGCTTTTTCACCTGCCACGGGAAGACATCATGGCCATTGCCCATATCCTCAAGCCGGCGCCGGAAGGCGGCGCTGCCCAGCTGTTTCTGCTGTTCTGCGATGCCGGTCAGTCCTGGCAGGAGATGACGCCTCTGGGTGAGGCGCTGGGCAAGGCCTTTGGTTCAGCGGCCATCGTGGCGCTGCAGGGGCCGCACGCCGTGGGTGAAGATCATGGCTGGCTGGAGCCGGTGGGTGAGACGCAGGCCGGGGCAACGGACACGCCCATGGAAGGCCGTGCGCTGCTGACGGCCTGGGAAGATGAGGCGCTGGCAGGGGCTATCGAGGCAGCACTGCCGGGCTGTATCGGCAGCATCCGTAGCTGGCAGGCGCAGATGAAGGTGCTGCCCGAGGCCACGGCACTGATCGGTGTGGGCGAAGGGGCCACGATGGCGCTGGCGGCCGCGATGGCGTCAGCCGGTGACGGACATCCGGTCTGCGGTCGCGTGAGCACTGTGGGAGGACGTTTCGGGCCGGTGCCTGATGCCGTGTCACCGACGCTGGTGCTGCATCTGGTGCATGGCAAGGCGGACCAGAGCGTGCATTTCCGTCATTCGGTGAAGACGGCCGAGGACCTGGTCAAGCGTGATGCGGACGTGATGGCCGATATCGTGCCGCATGAGGGCCATGCATTGAGTGCCGAGCTGGTGGGCTGGCTGGTGGACCGTCTGCAGTCACGGGTGCCGCGTCATCTGTGGCAGGCCGCCATGCGCGTGCAGGGCGCCGAGCCGGGCGGGGACAGCTGCGGCTGAGGGGCTGGCGAAAAAAGGGCCAGTCATCCGTGCAGTGGATGATCTGGCCCTTGGTTTGAAGAGAAGGCTTCGCTTAGCCGTGCTCACGCACGTCGGTTTCCACTTCGTCGAAGGTCTGGCGGATGCTGGCCGAGGGCGGCGGCGAGATCAGGCTGAAGATGACGACGGCGAGGGTCGAGAGCAGGAAGCCCGGGATGATCTCGTAGACGGTATCGAGCACGGGCATGCCCAGGGCGGCCCAGCTGGTCTTCTTCCAGATGATGACGGTGAGGGCACCGACGATCATGCCGGCCAGTGCGCCGTTGCGGGTCATGCGCGGCCACATCAGCGACAGCAGCACGACGGGGCCGAAGGCGGCACCGAAGCCGGCCCAGGCGTAGCTGACCAGGCCCAGCACTTCGCTGTTGGGGTCGGAGGCCAGCCAGATGGCGACGACGGAGACCAGCAGCACCATGGCGCGGCCGACCCAGACCAGTTCATGGTCGGAGGCGCCGCGGCGCAGGAAGGTCTTGTAGAGGTCCTGGGTGAGGGCGCTGGAGCAGACGAGCAGCTGGCAGGACAGGGTGCTCATGACGGCAGCCAGGATGGCGGCCAGCAGCAGGCCGGCGATCCAGGGGTTGAACAGCAGCCGGGAGATCTCGACGAAGACGGTCTCGTTGTTGGCGGCCACGGTGTTGGGGATTTCGGGGTGGCTGCCGAAGTAGGCGATGCCGAAGAAGCCGACGCCGACCGAGCCGAACAGGCACAGGAACATCCAGATCATGCCGATGCGGCGGGCGTTGGGGATGGTGTGGAGCGATTCGGCGGCCATGAAGCGCACGAGGATGTGCGGCTGGCCGAAGTAGCCCAGACCCCAGGCGGCCAGCGAGAGGATGGCCAGGGTGTCGAGGTCGCCCATCAGGCTGGTGGCACCGGGCTTGATCTGTTCGACGAGCTGGATGCTCTCGGTGACACCGCCCTGGTTGTAGATGACCATCAGCGGGGCGAGGATCAGTGCGCCGATCATCAGTGACGCCTGGATGGTGTCGGTCCAGCTGACGGCCAGGAAGCCGCCGATGAAGACGTAGGCGATGGTGCACAGGGCGCCGACCCAGAGGGCGACGCTGTAGGGCATGCCGAACATGCTCTCGAAGAGGCGGGCGCCGGCCACGACACCGGAGGCGCAGTACAGGGTGAAGAAGACGAGGATGACCACCGCCGTGAAGATGCGCAGCAGGTTGCTGTGGTCCTCGAAGCGGTTGGTGAAGTAGTCGGGCATGGTGAGGGCGTTGCCGACCTTCTCGGTGTAGACGCGCAGGCGCCCGGCCACGAAGTACCAGTTGAGCCAGGCGCCGATGCACAGGCCGATGGCGATCCATGATTCGGACAGGCCGCTGGCGTAGACGGCGCCAGGCAGGCCCATCAGCAGCCAGCCACTCATGTCGGAGGCGCCGGCCGACAGGGCGGTGACGAAGCTGCCCAGGCTGCGTCCGCCCAGGATGTAGTCGGACAGGTTGCTGGTGGCCCGGTAGCCCAGCCAGCCGATCAGCAGCATGGCAACCAGGTAGATGGCAAACATGATGGTGGTTGCCGTATCTGCGGGGGTCATGGTCATGGACCGTCTCCTTGTATCGGATGGATAGATGCCGGCGGAAAGGCCGGGCAGATCCGGAGGGTCGGCCGCGGGATGGGGCCGTAGGGATCTGCCGGATTGTCGTCAGGATGGACAGGGGAGGGCATCCTGCACGAAAACGCTGGCAAGGTGGCGGATTCTACGCGCAAGGTGTCATGGGACCACTGATGGAATGGTTATTGATTGCAGGGGCATTGACCTTCCCACGATGGGAAGGTTTATGCTTGGAGGCTCCAGCAAGGCCGTGAAACGGCAAGGAAATGGATCATGAATGAACCGAATCCGGTTGTGTCCGGCACCGGGCTGCAGAAGGCGGCCCAGACTCTTGTGCTGCCCATCGAGGGCATGAGCTGCGCGTCGTGCGTGCGGCGGGTGGAGATGGCGCTGGGCAAGGTGCCCGGGGTGGCGTCGGTGAACGTGAACCTGGCCACCGAGCGGGCCACAGTGACGCTGGCCGAGCCGCTGGAGACGCAGCAGCTGGTGCAGGCGGTGCAGAAGATGGGCTACGACGTGCCCGAGAGCACCGTGGTGCTGCAGGTGGATGAGATGAGTTGCGCCTCATGCGTGGGCCGGGTGGAGCGGGCGCTGAAGGCGGTGCCGGGCGTGCGTTCGGCCAGCGTGAACCTGGCCACGGAACGGGCGACGGTGAGCGGGCTGGCGCCGGTGGCGGCGCTGCTGGCGGCGGCCGAGAAGGCCGGGTATCCGGCACGGGTGGTGGACGGCGGTGAGGATGCCGGTGCGGCCCCGGGGGCTGCGGGCGAGGGCGCTGATGCCCATGGTGGCGGTGTTTCCAGGGAAGCGGGTGCTCACTCTGTTGTGGATCGCAAGGCGGCCGAGCAGCAGGCGCTGTGGCGTGACCTGTGGCTGGCGGCAGCGCTGGCGCTGCCGGTGTTCCTGCTGGAGATGGGTGGGCACATGGTGCCGGCCTTCCATCACTGGGTGGCGCACACCATCGGCACGCAGAACAGCTGGTACCTGCAGTTCGTGCTGACGACGCTGGTGCTGTTCGTGCCGGGGCTGCGCTTCTACCGCAAAGGCATTCCGGCGCTGCTGCGCGGGGCGCCCGACATGAATTCGCTGGTGGCGGTGGGCACGCTGGCCGCGTGGGGCTTTTCCACGGTGGCCACCTTCCTGCCGTCAGTGCTGCCGGCAGGCTCGGTGAACGTGTACTTCGAGTCGGCGGCGGTGATCGTGGTGCTGATCCTGGTGGGGCGCTTCCTGGAGGCGCGGGCCAAGGGGCGCACGTCGGAGGCCATCCAGCGGCTGGCGGGCCTGCAGGCCCGCACGGCCCATGTACGGCGTGACGGCCAGGTGGTGGATGTGCCGCTGGCTCAGGTGCGGGCGCAGGACGTGGTGGAGGTGCGCCCCGGCGAGCGGGTGCCGGTGGATGGCGAGGTGATCGAGGGCGACAGCTATGTGGACGAGTCGATGATCACTGGTGAGCCGGTACCGGTGGCCAAGACGGCAGGCAGCCCGGTGGTGGGGGGCACGGTGAACCAGACCGGCGCCTTCACGCTGCGGGCCACGGCCGTGGGCGGCCAGACGGTGCTGGCGCAGATCATCCGGATGGTGGAGCAGGCGCAGGGTTCCAAGCTGCCCATCCAGACCCTGGTGGACCGGGTGACGATGTGGTTCGTGCCAGCCGTGATGACGGCTGCGCTCATCACCTTCGTCATCTGGATGGTGTTCGGGCCGACGCCGGCGCTGGGCTTTGCGCTGGTCAACGCGGTGGCGGTGCTGATCATTGCCTGCCCGTGCGCGATGGGGCTGGCCACGCCGACCTCAATCATGGTGGGCATCGGCCGCGGGGCCGAGCTGGGCGTGCTGTTCCGCAAGGGTGAGGCGCTGCAGCTTCTGAAGGACGCGAAGGTGGTGGCGGTGGACAAGACCGGCACGCTGACCGAGGGCCGGCCGGCGCTGACCGACCTGGAGGTGCGGCCGGGATTCGAGCGTGCCACGGTGCTGGCCCAGGTGGCGGCGCTGGAGTCGCGCTCCGAGCACCCGATTGCGCGGGCGCTGGTGGCGGCCGCCGAGGCCGAGGGGCTGGCGCTGCCGGCGGTGCAGGACTTCGAGTCGCTGACGGGGCTGGGCGTACACGCACGGGTACAGGATTCATCGAAAGTGGGCACTGACTCTGCGGAGCCTGCCGGGGTACCGGTGGCCGTGGGGGCCGACCGCTACATGCAGTCGCTGGGGGTGGATGTGAGCCCCTTTGCCGAGGTGGCACAGCGCCTGGGGTGCGAGGGCAAGTCGCCACTCTATGTGGCCGTGGACGGCAAGCTGGCCGCCATCGTGGCGGTGTCGGATCCGATCAAGGTGACGACGCCGGCGGCCATTGCGGCGCTGCACGCGCAGGGACTGAAGGTGGCGATGATCACCGGTGACAACGCCCGGACCGCGCAGGCCATTGCCCGGAAACTGGGCATTGACGAGGTGGTGGCCGAGGTGCTGCCGGCGGGCAAGGTGGAGGCAGTGAAGCGCCTGCAGGCCACCCATGGGGCGCTGGCCTATGTGGGCGACGGCATCAACGATGCGCCGGCGCTGGCGCAGGCCGAGGTGGGGATGGCCATCGGCACCGGTACCGACGTGGCCATCGAGGCGGCTGACGTGGTGCTGATGTCGGGCAATCTGCAGGGGGTGGCCAAGGCCATCGGGCTGTCGCGGGCCACCATCCGCAACATCCACGAGAACCTGTTCTGGGCCTTCGCCTACAACACGGCGCTGATCCCGCTGGCTGCGGGCGCGCTCTACCCGGCCTTCGGCATCCTGCTGTCCCCGATGCTGGGGGCTGGTGCCATGGCGCTGTCCAGCGTGTTCGTGCTGGGCAATGCGCTGCGGCTGCGGCATTTCGGGCGCGGGGAGAATGCTTGAGCTGATGGGCAGGGACGGTCTCCGGGTGGGTAGGCCAGACGTGTCGGGTCCATACCGCTTTGGCGGAACATCGGGCGTGTGGCTGCCCGTGTTCGCGGGCCGTTCAGGCCATGACGGGAGAGCGCGATGAACATCGGTGAAGCGGCCCGGGCCTCGGGCGTGTCGGCCAAGATGATCCGCTACTACGAGCAGGTGGGGCTGATCCCGGCCCCCCTGCGGCTGGCGTCGGGCTACCGGGCGTATTCGGAGAAGGACGTGCACCGGCTGCGCTTTGTGCGGCGCGCGCGTGACCTGGGCTTTGCGGTGGACGAGATCCAGACGCTGCTGGACCTGTGGAACGACCGGTCCCGCCACAGTGCGGACGTGAAGCGGATTGCCCGCGGGCATATCGAGGACCTTCAGCAGCGCATTGCCAGCCTGCAGCAAATGGTGGACACACTGCAGACGCTGATGGATTGCTGCGCGGGGGACGAGCGGCCGGATTGCCCGATTCTGGTGGGGTTGGAGAGGGGGGCGGATTGTAGCGGTTGAAAATTGAGGCTAGGATCTGCTTGAAGTATTTGTGGCCTGTGCAAGGGGGTGAATGTGGCGTCTCCAGAAATACCAAGCACCGGGACAAAAGATCCTTGGTTGATTTATGTTATTTTGTCAACGTGTTTTCCTTTCTTGTTGACTGTTTCCTCGTTCATGCCCGGTCATCTGGGTGAGATCAGCATTCGTTCTGCCTTTTTATCGATCGGTATCGTTGTTGTGGCTGTTGTTGTGGCGATCATGGCAAGACGGGGAAGGATTGATGTGCCTCTCTGGGCCATCATGTTGATAGCGCCATGTTTGGTAGCTATTGTTTTATTCGGCAGAATGTTCTTGTGAGTCCCCAGTGTGACGCTTGTGGGGGTCTTGTGGCACATTCATTCTTCTAGGGGGCTGTTATATAAAGGCTCCTGCTCGCAAAGCTTGTTCAATGGAAGATCGGGGGCTATGTTCGATTATCACTTCCGGGTTGTTTTAATGGGTTTCAATGTGAGTCGATGAAAAGCATGGCCACCAAGAATCTGATTTCTCACAATATCCGGTTGATTATTGGGATGATAAAGAGTAACAGAATGATGATGGTGGCCATGAAAGCAAGGTCTTCGCCGCCCCCGGGCAGCTCCTTGAAAATGGTTTTCATGAAGAATTTTTTCATGAGAACGCTCATTGGTACGACGAAGGCGCAGAGAGCCAGTATTTTTGTGAGATATCCATGTTCCATGGGAAAGTTCTTCCTGGTGGTTGCGCTCAATCGATGATATCTGAATAGTCGATGTTTGTGCCGGCGGAGAACACGGCAACGATGATGATTATGCCGAACTCGCGGCGAAAGTAGGCCAGTATCTCGCGCAGTTGGCTACCAGCCAGATCCGAGTAAACGACCTTCATTCTCTTTCGGAGTTGTGCTTTTGACGCGGGTTCCCATGGGTTGACGGATTATTGTCAGCCGTGACATACTGCATCATGGCTGATATCAAGATATCCGATGAGTCTCATCACATCTCGGACAAGCGAGGCAATGGTCAGTTGCGTCGTGAGGTGTGGGTGGATTCCCGGACAGGGCTTGTGACCCGTTACAACCTTGCCTACATCAATCACCGGATTTATCCGCGGGACAACGGTCGGGTCATAGGGTACGACAATGCTCACGATGGACATCATCGTCATGTCTTTGGCGTTGTCGAGCCTGTCGAGTACACCACTTTTGAGTCCATCGAAGAGCGTTTTCAGCAGGATTGGATCGCCCTGAGGAAGCCCAAATGACCCATGTCGTTATCAAGACCGGAACAGAAGACGAGTTCTTCGCCAGAGGGCGGCAACTGGCCCGTAGTGCTGATCGTGGCGAGCGGCTGCCTGAACAGCGCATTCTCAGTTTTGAGGATCCCGAAGACCTGATGAAGCTGTTGACGGCTGCCAGGCTCAATCTGTTTCGTGCAGTCAAGGAGGCCCCTGGTTCAATTACGGACATTGCTGTACGGCTTCATCGGGATCGCAGCGCGGTCAAGCGAGATATCGATGAGCTTGCCAAGGCGGGGTTGGTTACGCTTGAAGATAAGCCATTCCCGGGGCATGGACGCAGGAAAGAGGTTCGTGTGGTCGCCGAGCGCTTCAGCCTGCATGCTGATATCGTCTGATCTTGTCTTGAAGAGCGCTCGATTACCTTTCAGCGCAGCAGATTGACCAGCGCCTTTCCTCGCGCGTCCCGGTAGATATCGAAGTCGGCATCGATGCTGATGATGCGGTGAATGCCGAGCCGTGCGGCGGCTTCGGCGATGGAGGCGTCGGCCAGGTCCAGGGGCAGGCTGGCGAAACGCTGGGCGATGCGGTGGACGGCTGGAAGGCTCGTGTCGGTGGGGATGTCCACCTGGACAGCGCCGCGTTCGATCCACAGCAGGAAGTCCAGGGCGGCCTGGTTATGGATGCGACGGGCCAGCAGGGCGCAGACTTCGGTCAGTACGGGCCAGGTGGTGATGAGGCGGACTGCGGGATGCGTTTCCAGCCAGTGTCGCACGGGCAGGTGCCAGTGGTCCGCTGCGTTGAACAGGGCCAGCAGGGGGCCCGGGTCGACCAGGACGGGGCCCTCGACGGGGGCTGGCCACCGAAGTGGGGGCTCTGCGACTTTCTGTTCTGACATCTTCATTGCCCCTTGCGGTGTTTCTCTTCCCAGGCATCGGCCAGATGGCGGCGGCGTTCGGCGGACAGATCGGCCGGGCCGGCATGGCGGCCAAACAGGTCTGCGCCGAGGCTGAAGGCGGAGGCCCTGGGGGGCGGTACGTTCTGCAGGTAGGCGCTGAGCGCGTCGCGCATCAGCTCGCTGATGGAGCGGCCTTCCTGGGTGCTGCGCTGGCGCAGCTGATGTTCCAGTTCGGGAGGCAGCTTGACGGTGGTGGTCATGGCGACATGCATTCAGATGACTAGGGTAATACGAATGGTATTACCCTAGTCATCTGAATGCAAGAAGGGCGTTTCCTCAGCGCTGGAGGGGCTTGTCCGGGGGCAATGGCTGCCTGTTTTCATCTTCGTCCAAGCGCCGGGAAAGTTCTTCAAACGTGAGTCGACCGCCGATTTCTTCGGCTAATGTAATCTGTTCCATCATGAACGTTTTAAACGGCCGGTTATCGTCGGCAGACTGAAAAGCCCGGATCTTCGCCAGTAACGGATGACGCATTTTGAACCTCTGTTTCGTCACTCACTGCGCTCCCGTCCGAAGTTAGTGCCTCGGCCGATGGCGTGCTTGGCCGGGTGCAGAAAATGAACAGGGCCGGCCCCTTCGTGGTTGAAGGAACCGGCCCTGGGTCGGCGGGGTCAGTGACTGGAGGTTTTCCAGTCACGGTCACCTTGCCTTACCGCGGCGAGTACGACACGCCCAGCATCACGGTGCGCGGCTGCTGGTTGTAGTAGCGCCAGCTGGCGTTGCTGCGGTTGCCGAGGTTGTAGACGTCGGCGTGGGCTGTCAGCTCGGGGGAGACGCGCCAGGACGAGCGCAGGTTGACGAGCAGGCCGCCACCGACGCGCCGCTGGTTGGCTTCGTCGGAGAAGTGGCGGTTGTTCAGCACCACGTCGGCGCCCACGCTGTACTCGTCGAAGCTGTAGTCCACCTGGCCGCTGAAGGTGCGCTTGGCGACGTGCGGCAGCACGCGGCCGGTGGCGCTGTTCTTGGGATTGACCAGGTCGAGGTTGGCCTGCCAGCTCAGTCCCTCAACCAGCTGGCCGGGGGCGTTTTCCTGGCCGAGGGAGAGGGCGATGCCGGTGATGGTGGTGCGGCCGACGTTGGTGATGGCGCAGTTGGCGGCTCCGGTGCAGTCGCCGATGGTGGTGAGGCGGTCACGCACGCGGCTGCGGTAGACGATGGCCTTGGCGTAGGTGGCCTGGTCGGGCTGCCAGTAGGCGCCGGCGTCGACGGTCTGGTTGCGCTGCTGTTTCAGGCGGGCATTTTCCGGGCTGGCGTAGTAGTCGGCCAGGTCGGGCATGCGGTAGCCGGTGTTGAGGTTGCCCACGACGCGCAGGTTGTCGGCCAGCCGGTAGCCATAGCCCACCTGGTGGCTGAAGGTCTTCTTGTAGCGGTTGCTGTCGTCCAGACGCAGGGCCACGTTGAGCTGGTGCGGGCCGTATTCGCCCACGGCGTTGCCGGTAAGCGCATGGGTGGTGCGGGTGGGCGAGGACAGGCCGGTGGTGTCGTAGCTTTCTTCCAGCCGTTCGGCGCCGACGCGGGCCAGGACTTCAGGGGTGACCTGCTGGGTGGCACCCAGGCCGTATTCACGCAGGCGGGTCTTGTCCCAGGTGGCGACGTTGTTGGTGTAGTTCCAGGTGTTGCTGATGCTGCTCTGGCCGAACTTGGCGTCCAGTCGGGTGTTCGGGCTGAGCTGGTGGTCGGCGCGCAAGCCGGTCAGTTCCAGGCGCTTCTTGGCGGCCAGGGCGGTGTTGCCGCCATAGGTGCCGTCGAAGTCGGCGTTGACGGTGTTGCGCATGGCCACGACGGTGACGTTCGTGGCGGTGGAGAGGCGGGCGTCGAGGCGACCGGAGAGGTTGTCGCGCTTCCAGCTGTCCTGGTCGTCCTGGTGGCCGGGGTAGTCACGGGCGGTGGCGTCGAAGCCGTCGCCGCGCTCGCGGCCCACGTCGAGGGTGCCGGTGATCTGTTCATTGCCGCCCGAGACGCGGCCGCGCATCTGCATGTAGCCGCGGCCGCCGATGCCGGCTTCGCCGCTGACGCGGGTCTTGGGACCGGCACGGTCGGACAGGTACTGCATCACGCCGCCGCCGGCATTCTGGCCGTAGACGCCCGAGGCGGGGCCACGCAGGATTTCGGTGCGGCTGCCATAGGCCATGGGCAGCAGCGAGAAGTCGGCGCCACTGGCGGGGCTGACGCGGAAGCCGTCGATCAGGACGAGGGTGTCCTGCAGGGCATTGCCGCGGATGGCCAGGCCGCCGAAGGAGCCGGGGGTGCCTTGCGAGCGGGCCTGGATGCTGCCCAGGGCCTCGAAGGGCGTGAGCTGGCTGGCGTTGCGCTGGGCGTGGTAGGTGGGCAGCACGACGACATCACTGGTCAGCGTGTCGATGGCGGTGGGCATGTTGGCGGCGGTGACCATCCGGGCGCCGTGGTGCGGGGCGGCGGGTTTTGCCGCGGCCCTGGATGCCGGTGCAGCCTGCGGGGTGTTGCGTTGCAGGTTGTAGTGACGTCCCTGGTGGTTCTGCTGGCCGGCGTGAGCGGGGCGAGCGGTACGGGCGTGGTCCGAGGCGGTTTGCGCCATGGCGGCCGGGATGGCTGCCAGGGAGAAGGCTGCGGCAACGGCCGCAGCACAGGTGCTTCGCTTGAACATGGGTTTCTCCGAAAGGTGCAGCCGGCGGGGTGTACGTCGCCGGGGCGCAACAGTGTCGTTTCGCCTGCAGTTTAGGCCGCCGTCTGTCGGCCGACAAACGGCGGGTCACAATGTGTGGCTTTGAGGGCAACGGCCTGCCGCGTTGTTTTGCGGGATGCGGCGGGATGTAACGGCCTCGTGCAAGGCCGAAAACGGGCAGGCGTGCGGCCGCAGGCTCAGCCCTGGCGGGCGGCCGCGATGGCCTGGTGCACCTGTTGCAGGACGGTGTCCACCTCGGGCCAGGGGTGGTGCTGGATGAGGGTGACGTGAGGGCCGAGGGCGCGGTAGCGGCTGGCGTCGGTGGGGCCCAGGACGGAGACGAGGCGAGCGCCGACGGCGGCAGCCAGGTGACCGGGGCCCGTGTCGTTGGCCACGACCACGGCGCTGTGGGCCAGCAGGGCGGCGTAGACATCCAGGGGGACGCCGGCCAGGGTCTGGGCATCGGGGTAGTCGGTGCGGGCCTGGATGGTTTCCGGCCCCGGGCCGGGCATGAGCAGTACCGGCAGTTCGGGGACGAGTTGCCGGCACAGGGTGGGAAAGCCGGGCCAGGCCTTGCTGGCGCCTTTCAGGGTGCCGGTGGCAAAGGGCACCAGGCAGGCGTAGGGCAGGATGTGTGGCTGGCCGTTGTCGGTGTCCTGCACCAGGCCCTGCTGGCGCAGCAGTTTCAGGGCGGCGGCCCGGACATCATCGGTCAGGGGGAGTGTGGGCCAGTCCATGGGGGTGGCCTGGGAAGCCGGGGCCTGCCTTGCGGCCGGGGCGGCGCTTCCATTCGGGGTGGAGCGGCCATCAGCCGCCGGGTGGGCGGATGGCATGGCGCTGGACGGGGGCGCTGCCGTGCGGGCATCCAGACCGTCGGGCCGGCCGGAGGTGAGGGGGCCGGCGACGTTCCAGAAGCGCTGGCTTTCATGCAGCGGCTGTGTGGGCCGGGCAACGGGGTGGGTGAGGAACCAGCCTCGGCCGTCCTGGCGGTAGCCGACGGTGTTGAGCCCGGCCAGCCAGGCATCCAGGGCGCTGGAGAAGGAGTTGGTGAGCAGCAGGGTGTTGAGGCGCTTGTCGAAATCCGCGTCGAGGGTGCGGACATCCCGGGCCAGGCCGCGCAGCAGGCGGGCCCGTTCGCGCAGGGGGCCAGGCAGGGTATGCACGGGCCAGCCGCAGCCGGCCAGCAGGGGGACAGCCCAGCGCTTGCCTACCAGTTGCAGCGCGTAGCCGTGATGATGCAGGTGCCAGAGGGTGGGCAGGCTCATGACGACATCGCCGACCCAGTTCGGCAGACGAACGATGAGTGGTCGCATTTGTGGATAATTCAGTGATCTTCCACCGATTATGGAGTGAAACGAGATGCAGGGTGCAGACAACCAGAGTCGTCGGGTGCTGAACGGTGCAGCGGTGATTGCCTTCCATCAGCAGTGTCTGGCGCTGCCGGGCTGGCCCAAGGCGGGCGTGGCGCCGGATGGCCATGCGCTGGACCAGGCGCCGGCCACGGACGATACGCAGGTGCTGTTGTGGCACTGGGTGGGCAACAACCACCGCTTCAACAGCCTGCTGTGGGACGAGGAGGATCTGGCGCGGCGTACCCGCGTTTCGGCCGAGGAGATTGCCGGCAACAAGCGGGCCATCGACGGCTACAACCAGGCGCGCAATGACGCCACCGAGCGGGTGGACGAGCTGCTGCTGCTGGGGCTGGGTCTGGTGGATCCGTCGTCGGTGGGCGGTGATTCGCCGGTGAGCCTGGCGGGCCAGGGGGCGCGGATGAACAGCGAGACGGCCGGCAGCATCATCGACCGGATGTCGATCATGGCGCTGAAGGTGCGGGCGATGAAGGCGCAGACCGAGCGCACCGATGTGGACGAGGCGCATCGGGAGTCCTCGCGGGCCCGGCTGGCACGGCTGGAAACGCAGCGCGACGATCTGGGCCGCTGCCTGGATGAGCTGATGGCCGACTGCCGTGCCGGCAAGGCCTATTTCAAGGTGTACCGCCAGTTCAAGATGTACAACGACCCGGCGTTCAACCCGGCGCTGGTGGCCGAGCGCGGCGCCTGAGCGGAGACGATCATGGCTTCATCGGATACGAAACCGGCGTCAGAAGGGACTTCGATGCCGCAGGTGCATGCGGAGCGGGCCGGGCATCCGGCGCGGGAGGATCGGCCCACGACCACACCGCATGCGATCCTCAATGCGCCGCGCCGTCGCCGTATCCGGGTGCGGCTGGTGGACATGGCCATCGCTTCGGTGGCCTGCCTCTTCCTGCTGGTGCAGTTCCTGCCCGGGGTGAGGTCTAAGGGCTGAGAAACGGGCTTAGTACCGAGAGCCAGCGCTCACTTTTCTGATCCAGGTTCAGGCTGGCGTAGGCCGGGCTGGTGGAGGGCAGTACCACGGTCTGGTAGCCCAGTGACTGAAAGAATGCCTGCTGGCGACCTGCATGCTGGCCGTTGAAGCCGATCAGCTGCAGGTGGGGCAGGCGTGCCAGCAGGGGCTGGAATTCGTTGCCCAGGGCCTCGCGGATGGCGCTGTCCAGGCTGCCCTGACGCTGGCAGCGACCCACGGTGTCCCAGAGGGCGATGCGGTGGCGGCGCAGCAGGGCCAGTCGCGCCTCGTAGGGCAGCGCGGCCGTGGGCTCGCCCGTCAGCCGGCCCATGATGGGCCAGAACTGGTTGCGCGGGTGGGCGTAGTAGGCCCGGGCCGCCAGGGAGGCATTGCCGGGAAAGCTGCCCAGCAGCAGGATGCGTGCGTCTTCACGCCAGACCGGGGGCAGGCCCTGGTGGGGTGGGGCGGCCGTGTCGCCGCTGTGCCTTGCCCCTGCCGGGGCGGGGGTGGGTCGGCTGTCGGGGTTGCGGCCTGGCCCATGAGAGGGTGCCGATGGCGGTGCAGGCGTGTTGCTCATGCACGGATTATCGCGCCTGATAGGCCTGTGGGCTGATGAAGGCTCGTTCGGGCTGCGGGCTGTGGGCTGCAGGTTGCAGGTTGCAGCAGCGCCTGTGCGGGGCCTGTTTTCTTCTGAGTGGAGCCTGTTTTCTTTCGTGGGCATCTGTTGCCTTGGGGTGCGCATGGCTGGCCTGGCGGGGGGCCGACGGTAGAATGGGAGAGGGCCCGACTGTGGGCCGGGCAACTACTGGATCGATTGCATGTTTGACAAGGTGGTCTTTGCGGGTGGCGGGCATCGTTGCTGGTGGCAGGCGGGCTTCTGGGAAGTCCTGCGCGCCGAGATCGAGCTGCGCCCGCGCGTCATCGGGGCAACCTCGATGGGCGCCTTCATGGCTTGCCTGGTCCATGCCAATGACAGCCGGCGTGCGCTGGCCTGGTACGAGCGTGAGCTGGCCGGGGTGCGCACCAACATCGCCTGGCTCAATCTGTTTCGCAAGGATGCGCCGCTGTTCCGTCAGGGGGGCATCTATCGCAAGTCCATGCGGGCGGTGCTGGGGGGTGAGCATTTCCGGCAGCTGCTGTGGGCCGCGCCCGAGATCCGCATTGGCTGCGCGCTGCCGCCGCCCACGCTGACCGAGCGTCAGTTGCGGAGGGTGAGCTGGCGCGAATACCGGCGTGACGCACGGCTGATGCCGGCCGCACTGCATGCCCGGTCCGAGCGCACGGCGATGTTCGTGCCGCATGTGAAGCGCCTGCAGGACTGCCGTACCGAGCGGGAGCTGTTCGATCTGCTGCAGGCCGCCAGTGCCTTGCCGCCGCTGGTGCCGCCGGTGGAGCTGGATGGTGTGCCGGCCTGTTCGGGCAGTCTGGTGGATCCGGTGCCGGTGGATCTGGTGGCCGATGTGCCGGGTCAGACGCTGGTGCTGACCACGCGCACCTACAACCGCAAGACCCCGGTCTTTGCGCTGGAAGGTCGCCTCTACGTGCAGCCGTCCGTTCCGCTGCCGGTGGGCAGTTGGGATTTCACGTCGCCCCAGCGTTTTCTGAAGGCCTACGAGCAGGGACGGGTGGATGCCGAGTCCTTCCTGAAGCTGTTTGGCCTGGGGGCTTTCCGGCCCGAGGCGCAGTTTGGCGGGGCGCTGCTGGTCGGTACCGGCTGGACAGAGGCGCCCGACGCAGAGGACAACGCCGAGGCGGCTGAAAACGGTATGACGGCCGAGGAGGCAACGTCGGAGGGTGAAGTGGCCGCCGAACGTTCTGCAGATGCGGATGCGGATGCGGTGGCCGAGGCCGCTACGGGCACGGCCGATGAGGCGGAAACGGACAGGGCACTGCCGGCCGGACGCGCCGATGGTGCCGGGGCCGATGAGGCGACGTGGTCACCGGACGAAGGGGCCGACCTGCCGGTGGGGATCGGCAACGACCGGGAGTCGCAGACCGCTGCCCAAGCCGCCTGGGAAGACGAGATCGATGATGATCCGCTCACGTTGAGCGACGATCGCACCGTGGGCGAGCCTCACGACAAGCTTTTCGAGCGCGCCCGGCGGGCACGGGAAGAGGGCCGATAGACGGCACCTGGAGAATGGGTCAGTCGGCGCGGCGGGCAGCCACCAGCATGCCGCCGCCCAGCAGCATGAGCAGCCAGGCCAGCAGGGTGCCGGCAATGGAGGAGCGTACGATGGCGGAGGCCGAAACCAGGGCACCGGCGGCCAGCAGGCAGCGGGCGGTGGTGAGGGTACGCTGGGCAGGGGTGGATGCGGACATGAAGGCCCCACCAAGAAGGGGAAGTGGCGCGCCCGGCACGAATCGAACGTGCGACCCTTGGCTTCGGAGGCCAATACTCTATCCCCTGAGCTACGGGCGCGCTGAGCTTTTGAAGAATACAGCTTTTCCGGATGGGCGTCCAGTGCTGGCGGCCAGGGGAAGGCGGGCTATCCCTGTTTCAGGTTCAGGCGGCTTGCGTGATCTTTGGCCGCTGCCGAGGAAGCGTGCCGGGCCGTGCGCATTCTCTGTCCCGAGGGAGGCCATGACGCCGTCTGGCGGGCCGCTCTGGCCGGGAGCTGATCCTGATCAACACGGCCAGTAGGGTTTTGCTCTATAAAAACGCGATTCATCATGGGTGCCGGCCCTGATCGACCTGCCGCAGGCAGGAATGCGGTGCCGTGCCCGGATACCTGGAATCTATCGAAAGCAGCGCGGAGCATTCATGGCCAATAACACCCCTGCCGGCAAGCAGACCGGCGAGAAGATGCGGTTCTTCAAGTCGAACACCCAGCTGGTCGTGGTGGTGACGACGGCACTGGTCCTGCCGGTCGTCATCATTTCGGCGATGATCGGGGCGTCCGGCAGCCGCCCGCGCGCGACCGACGACATGTCCTCTGAAGTCATCGAGGCACGCATCCGTCCGGTGGCCGGCTTCGAGCTGCAGGAAATGAAGAAGGGCGGCCCGGCCCGGACCGGTGAGGAAGTGTTCAAGGGCGTGTGCACGGGCTGCCATACGGCGGGCGTTTCGGGCGCGCCCAAGTTTGGCGACAAGGCCGCCTGGGCGCCGCGCATCGCGCAGGGTCTGGACACGCTGCTGCAGTCGGCCACGAAGGGCAAGAACGCCATGCCGCCGCAGGCGGGTGGCGAGTACTCCGATCAGGAGGTCGCCAACGCGGTGGTCTACATGGCCAACGAGGGCGGTGCCAACTTCGAGGCACCCAAGCTGGAAGAGAAGAAAGAAGGCGACGAGTAAGTCACCACTTTCTTCTCAGCGCCCCATTCGTGCAGGTTCCGGCCTGCAGGAATGGGGCGTTTCCCTTTCAGCTGGGAACGGCGCCCCGCTGCTCCAGCATGGCACGCAGCGCTGCCAGCTTCTTGCGGGCCTCGTCGGCCGAGACGGGGACGTTGCGCGTCCCTTCGGCTTCCAGCTGCATCTCGGTGATGAAGCGCGAGGGCTGGCAGTCCACCATCTCGCGGGCGCGCTTGCGCTGGCGGCACCATGAGAGCGTGAGGCTCTTGCGGGCGCGGGTGATGGCGACATACATCAGCCGTCGCTCTTCTTCCAGGCGTTCGGCGTCGATCTTCTCGCGGTCCACGGGCGAGCCGTTCACGTCGTCCAGGCCGTCATCCTCGCGGCCGGCGTGGGGCATGATGCCTTCTTCCACGCCGATCAGGAAGACGTGCGGGTACTCCAGCCCCTTGCTGGCGTGGACGGTGGACAGGCGCACGGCGTCGCCGTCCTCGTCGCGGCCTTCCAGGCGGGTCACCAGCGAGATGTGCTGGGCCATGTCCACCAGCGTCTTGCCGTCATCGTCGGCGCGCTTGCCGATCCAGTCACGGAATTCGCAGACGTACTGCCAGCGGGTGGTGGCGCTGCGCTCGTCGCCCTGTTCGGACAGGTAGGCCTGGTAGTCGATGGCGCTGATCAGCGCATCCAGCACGGTGGAGGCCGGTTCGCGCTCGGCACGCCATTTCAGGCGGTTGATGAAGTCGCCAAAGACGCGCAGCGGATGCAGCTGGCGATCGGACAGGCGGCTTTCCACGCCGGCCTCGAACATGGCCTGGAACAGGCTGATGTCGCGCTCGCCGGCGTATTCGCCCAGCAGCTTGAGGGTCTGCGGACCGATGCCGCGTCGAGGCGTGGTGGCGGCGCGGATGAAGGCCGGATCGTCGTCGTCGTTGGCCAGCAGGCGCAGGTAGGCACACAGGTCCTTGATCTCGGCACGGTCGAAGAACGACTGGCCGCCGGAGATCTGATAGGGGATGTGCTCTTTGCGCAGCATCTGCTCGATGACCCGCGCCTGGTGGTTGCCGCGGTAGAGCACGGCGAAGTCCGACCATTTCAGACGCTTCTCGAAGCGGGCTGCCTGGATGCGCTTGACGACGGTTTCGGCTTCGTCCTCGTCGTCGTCGCAGGGCAGTACCTTGAGCGGATCGCCCTCGCCCAGGGCTGACCACAGCGTCTTGGTGTAGAGCTTGGGGTTCTTGGCGATGAGGGTGTTGGCCGCGTGCAGGATGGTGCGGGTGGAGCGGTAGTTCTGCTCCAGCTTGATGACGGTGAGGTTGGGAAAGTCCTGCCCCAGGCGCTTGAGGTTTTCCAGCGAGGCGCCGCGCCAGCCGTAGATGGACTGGTCGTCGTCGCCCACGGCGGTGAGGCCCGTGCGGTTGCCCACCAGCTCCTTCAGGAGCGCGTACTGCGCCACGTTGGTGTCCTGGTACTCGTCCACCAGGAAGTAGCGCAGCTTTTCCTGCCAGAGGCGGCGGGCTTCCTCGTCCTGGCGCAGCAGCTTGAGCGGCAGGCGGATCAGGTCGTCGAAGTCGACGGCCTGGTAGCCCTCCAGCGTGGCCTGGTACTCCATGTAGGCGCGGGCGATGCGCAGCTCGCTCTCGCCGCGGGCTTCCTTGAGCGCCGTCTCGGGCTCGACCATGGCGTTCTTCCACAGCGAGATGCGCGTGGCGGCCAGCCGAATGAGCTTGCGGTCGGTGGTCTGCAAAAGCTGCGCCAGCAGGCCGGCACAGTCGTCGCTGTCGAAAATCGAGAACGAGGGCTTGAGTCCGATGCCCCGGCCGCTGGTGCGCAGCATCTTCATGCCCAGCGAGTGGAAGGTGGAGATGGTCGGACGTTCGGAGGCGGGGAGCTTGCGCTGCTGGGCGAAGCGCTCGGCCATTTCGGCCGCCGCCTTGTTGGTGAAGGTGATGGCCGCAATGGCCCGGCCGGTGAAACCGGCATCGATCAGGTGCAGGAGCTTGGCGGTGATGACGCGGGTCTTGCCCGAGCCGGCGCCGGCAATGACCAGGCTGGGGCCGTCCAGGTGCTTGACGGCCTGGGCCTGTGCGGGATTGAGTTCAGCCACGGTTGGGGAATGAGGACAGCAGGCAGGTCGGGCAGGACGGGGAACAAGGCAGGCGATGCCGGGAAGCAATATTGCAAGTGAGTGCTCACCTACAATATGCAGGGGGTCTGGGAGCCCGCTTCGGCGAGGCCGGTGTCCGCGTCTTCATCCGACGGGAAGGGGGGGCTATTATCGGACGAATCGGCCGCGGACGTCTGTCGCAATGGTGAGTTCATGCAACGGGTGTTGCGACGGCGGCTGCGTCAGATTTCCTGCGGGTCGATGATCAGCTGCCAGCGCACGCCCTTGTGGTGATGGGCCGCACTGCCGGCCACGCCGGTGGCGTGGTCACCCGCCCCCACCGAGGCCTGCCAGCTGGCCAGCAACGTGTGCAGGCTGGGGCGGTGGCTGCTTTCGATGAGGAGCTGCGCACGGAAGACCTTGTTGACCTGCGCCAGGGGCATGGGGACGGGGTCGCAGATTTCCACGTGGGCGTCGGGGTGGATGGAGGAACCTCGATATCTTGTTGAATTTTCGTCGTTATCAATAATTCTGCTGGACGTGACGGACCCGGCTTCCTCGCCTCTGGATGCCGGGGTGAAGGCGGGGGCTTGAAAGGCTGCTTGGTTGCCTGGTTTGTTGTCATTCGTAATTACGTCATTTGCCGAGGCGTGGGTCTGCTGGGTTTCTACTGCGTAATTCGTAATGCTGGCGGGGCGCTGCACTGCGTTCGAATGCGCGCTGAAGGCCTTGGATGGCCCCGATCCGTGCCCGGAAGTGCCGGGCCGTTGCTGTTGGGTACGGGCTGTCTGGATGGCCTGCAGCAGGTACTGGCGGGCGTCCTGAAGGAACGCGAGGGCGCTGTCCAGGTCGCGGGCCTGGGCCTGCAGCAGGGCCTGGAAGCCAAAGGGCGGCAGGGCACCGGCCTGCCGGTCGGCCAGCTGGGCTGCCGCAAAGCTGGGGTAGTCGTGACGCCGCAGGGACTCGAAGAGCGGGTGCTCGGGGTGGCGGGTCTGGATGAGGGTTCGGGCATGTTCGCTGCGATGGCGGCCAGCCCGACCGGCCACCTGCATCAGGGTGGCGAAGAGACGCTCGGGGGCGCGAAAGTCGGTCGTGAACAGGCCGGCGTCGGCATCGACCACCACCACCAGCGTCAGGCGGTCGAAATCGTGTCCCTTGGCCAGCATCTGCGTGCCCACCAGCAGATTGGTGCGCCCGGCATGCACGTCGTCCAGAAAGGCCTGGGTCGCGCCCTTGCGTCGTGCCACGTCACGGTCCAGGCGGCCGATGTGCGCACTGGGGAAAAGCGTTGCCAGCGCGTCTTCCAGTTTCTGGGTACCGCGCCCGAGCGGGGCCAGATCCTGGTTGCCGCAGGCCGGGCACGCACGGGGTACGGTCTGCGTGGTGGCGCAGTGATGGCAGACCAGCCGATAGCGGGGAGGGCGCTGATCGCCGCTCTCTCTCGCTTCATCCAGAGTAAGGATGCCCAGGGACGGCTCGTCGCCGGTGCCCGGCGGGTTGCCCGGGGTTCCGGATGGGGGGCGGGAGGCGGCTCGGGCCGCGGATGCTTTTGTCTTGCGCTCTCCGGCGCCGGGCGAGATGCGGTGCAGCACGCGATAGGCGTCGCACCGGTTGCAGCGTGACAGCCAGCCGCAGGCATCACATCCGAGTACCGGGGCGAAGCCCCGCCGATTCAGAAAGAGCAGCGCCTGCTCGCCGCGGGCCAGGGTCTCGCGGATGGCCTGTAGGCTTTCCTCGGCCAGGCCTTCCTGGGTCTTGGCACCTCGCAAGGCCACGGTCTTCACCTTGGGCAGGGCCGCCTGGCTGCGGGCCCGATGGCGCAGGCGCAGCAGCCGATAGCGGCCCAGCTGTGCGTTGTGCCAGCTCTCCAGCGAGGGCGTGGCCGAGCCCAGCAGCACCGGGATCCGGGCCAGCCGACCCCGGGCGACGGCCATGTCGCGCGCCGAGTAGCGCAGACCCTCCTGCTGCTTGTAGGAAGGGTCGTGCTCCTCGTCGACGATGATGGCGCCCAGGCGAGGGAGGGGGGCCAGAACGGCCAGACGCGTGCCCAGGATGATGCGTGCCCGGCCGCTGGCCGCCGCCAGCCAGTGACTGGCCCGCGCGGTATCGGTCATCTCGCTGTGCAGGACGGCAATGGGCTGCCCGGGAAAGCGGCGCTGCAGCTGCATCTGCAAGGCAGGCGTCAGTCCGATTTCCGGCACCATCAAGAGCACCTGAACATCCGGCTGTGAGGCCAGAAGATGCTCCATCCAGTGCAGATAGACCTCGGTCTTGCCGCTGCCGGTGATGCCGTGCAGCAGCCATGGACGGGGGGCTGGTCGGGAGGCCACCGATGTGGGGGATGGATCGGCCTCGGTGCGAGTGCGCGAGGAGAGGGGAGAGCCGTTCGCGGCAGAGTTTGCAGCCGGAGTAGGCGGCGGGGAGCCGGTGGACGCTTCCGGGGAAGGTGTGGCTGGGGCGGATCCGTCTGGCCTCGCGCCTTGCCATGTGCACAGTTCCGCCAGCACGGCCTGCTGCTCGCTGTTCAGTTCGGGGGCGATGGACGGCGCATCGTGTCCGTCATCCAGCGTGGCCGAGAAGTCTTCCAGCCGCGCGACGGCGTCCTTGCGGCTGCGTGCGGTGGGCGGGGTGCGCAGCAGCTTGGGCAGATTGCCCACGGCCAGGTCGGCCAGGCTGCCATGGTAATAGCGGGCCACGAAACGCAGAAAGGCCAGCCATTCGGGGGAGGGGGCGGGCAGATCCTCGCGTACTGCCTCGATGGGCTTGATGTCCTCGGCTTTCAGTCCGGCCGGCAGGGTGCTGGCATCGTGACGTTGCAGGGCCAGGCCCGTGCGTCTTCCCTTGCCCCAGGGCACGGTCACCCAGTGGCCGGCAGCCTCTGGCCCCTCGGCTGGGCAGCGATAGCTGAAGCAACCGGCCAGCGGCCCGTCGATCAGGACCTGGAGATAGGGAGCAGACACGGCAGAAGATCGGACGTGAAGGGGATGAACAGGTAGCGCGTCGCGCCGGCCGAGGATGGCACGGTGTGCGAGGTTGGGGTGTCGATATTGTGCCGCAGGGGGCCAAGCCTGACGGCGCGGGGCTGCATGTGGTGGCGTGCTCGCGTGTGTCTGCGGGTGTGGCGATGAGACGACGACCAGGTTTCCGCGGGCTGTCGCCTCAATACGGGGTGGGGTTGATGGCCCGCATCGGAGTTTCCACGTCGAGATCAGGCGCTTTCATGAAGTGGTTTGAAAGAATGCACCGTAACCAATTGATATATAAGGGCATCGATGTTTATACACAAAAACTGTGGATAACTCTGTGAGAAAAGTGGGGCAATCGCCCCCAAACCCGCATGGCGCCTAGGAAAGGGGTTCTTTGCCCAGAAATACACCAAAGAAAAAGGTCTTTTGAATCAATGACTTGAAGAAAAGGTTTCTCGATTTGCACAACACCCATCGGTTGTGGCAGCACGATCGTCGTTCTGTGCATAACCACGAAAAAGCGTGCTTCTCAGGTTAGGGAGCACTCGCCTACGCGCCAAGGCTCGACTCTTCTACTGCTATCGAAGTCTGAAAGCCGATTGGTTACAGGCGGTGGATGCGTGGCGACGAACGGCGCCAGGGAAGAAGGGATGCATGCGCGTGCACATCCGTGAATGGGGGTGATGGCTGGCGGCCTGCGTGCAACAGTGACGCATTCCGAATGGTGTGGGTGGAGGGCATCCGGTTAGGGGGCTGGATGGTGAGTTCAGATGTGGGGGGGGACGATGCGTCGTGTAACCGGGGTTATCGGCATGCCGTTCATCGGTACTCGGGGGCGTCCCTGCGCAGCGGGTATCTCTCTGGGATTTCCGTGACTGAACAGGAATCGTTCTCTGCCTGTTGACAAGTCCAGCGACTTGGCGGCGCCTGAAGCCGTACTTAAGGGATGCAAAGGTGACAGGCCGGTTACCGTTCATCGGTCGGGAGATGTGCGCTTTTTCACAGAATCAGTGGATAAGTATGTGAACTCGGTCCGGTCAAGCCAGGAAGATCCAGTGTTCATGCGGGTCTTGAGGGTGTTGCCTAAATTTTGACCTGGGGAGATGCCATGCCCGACAGACGGTCGGTTGGCGTGAGTTTTTGTTACGAAAACAGCGTGAGAAAGGCCCGAAGTTGTGCACAAAAACAGTGGATAACTCTGTGGGATCTCCATTCGCAACCGGCGCAAGTCCACTGTTGATGCGGGTTTTCCGGGATTGCCGTTTTTTTGGACGGGCTTGGCAACTGTTCCACCCAGGGCAAGAGTGAAGCCGACCAGTGGTCGACAGCCGTCGCTTGAACGGCAGACAGGGGACCCGTCAACGGTCGCCGGACGTGGGTTATTTCACAGAATCAGTGGATAAGTGTGTGGGAAGGGGAGGGGTAAGCCCGCCGAGGCCTGTATCCATGCGGGATGGGCAGGGGCTGCCTGAATTTTGGGCATATGGATTTCCCACGTTCATGGCCCGAAAGACGCGTTGTCTGGATGACACAGGAAGGCCTGGTTGCGCAGATCAGGGGAGTTTTCTGTGGATAACTTTGTGAGGACAAATCCCGGCGGACTTGTCAAATCGAGGGCCTGTCATCTTTTCCAGCGATGCGGCAAGCCAACAATGGATATATTTCCTTATAAAACAATGAGATGGGTGTGCTTTGGCGGCTGGGGGCTGACAAGCCCCTGGTAACTGCCCAGGGTGTCTTTCTGTGGATAACTTTATGGATAAGTGAAAAAGACTCCGCGCTGCAAAGACTTCCGTCAGGCATGAACGCCCGATGAGAAAGGCGGGCCCACTCGCTGGGGGCAAAAAAAGGGCGGCTGTCGCCGCCCGATGCCTGGTTCAGATCAGACCAGGCTTGCCATGCTGTCCTGAGCCGCTGGAAGGCCCTTGCAAGGCGCTTTCCATCAACTGGCGGGGATTCCTGCAAGGAATCCCCGCCAACCGGTCAGGACGGTCTTCTCAGCCGCGTTTCATCAGTCCTTCACACGGTGACCGAACAGGCCGAAGTAGACGATGTAGCAGTAGCAAGCCGCCGCCACCCAGAACGAGGGCAGCAGGCCCACCGTGTCAGCCACGACGCCCTGGAACAGCGGCACGATGGCGCCCCCGACGATGGCCGTGGCCAGCATGCCCGAGGCCTGGCTGGTGTGCCGCCCCAGGCCACGCGTGGCCAGCGAGAAGATGGTCGGGAACATGATGGAGTTGAAGAAGCCGCAGGCCAGCAGGCAGTACATGGCCACGTGCCCGCCCTGCGCGATGGCCAGCGAGATCAGCAGCACGTTCATCATGGCGTTGAACGACAGGTAGATCCCCGGCCGGATGATGTTGAGCAGGTAGCTGCCCAGGAAGCGGCCCACCATTGCGCCGCCCCAGTAGTAGGTCAGGTAATGGGCGGCCGTGGCTTCCTTCAGGCCAGCCACTTCCGGCAGACCCATCACGCTCACCAGCAGGCTGCCGATGGCCACTTCGGCACCCACGTAACAGAAGATGCCCAGGGTACCCAGCTTCAGGTGGCGATACTGCCAGGCGCCGGTGCGCTCGTCATGCGCATGGGCCGAGACCTCCTGCGCGATCTTCTCTGCGGCCGGCAGCCGGATGAAGAACACGGTGATGGCCAGCAGGATCAGGATGCCCGCCAGAATCAGGTACGGCTCCTGCACGGACGCCGCTTGCCCCGCCTGGTACTTGGCCAGGTCTGCCTCACTCATCTGCGACAGCCTTTCCGGGGACATGATCTCGGTGCTGAGAATGAAGAGGGCGCCGATGGAGGGTGCCACGGTGGTGCCCAGCGAGTTGAAGGCCTGCACCAGCGTCAGGGTGCGCGCTTCCTTGCCCGGTGCGCTCAGCAGCGTCACGTAGGGGTTGCCGGAGACCTGCAGCAGCGTCACGCCGCTGGCCAGAATGAAGAGGGCCCCCAGAAAGATGGGATAGGACTTGGAGCCTGCTGCCGGATAGAACAGCAGGCAGCCCGTCGCGGCGATCAGAAAGCCGCCGATCACCCCGTTCTTGTAGCCCAGGCGCGAGATGAACTTGCCGAAGGGAATGGAGGTGATGGCGTAGGCCGTGAAGAAGCAGAACTGAACCAGCAACGCCTGCGCGTAGTTCAGCGAGAAGACTTCCTTCAGGTGGGGCACCAGGATGTCGTTCATGCAGGTGATGAAACCCATCATGAAGAACAGACTGGTGAGGACGGTGAGGGCCTGGTTACTGTTCTGATGCGTGCCTGCTGGTGGCGCCGCAGTGTGAATGGTTGCCATGGACGGATCCTCGGTTGGTGGGCGGGGGAGGGACGGGGCTCCGAGGATCCCTTCAGGATGAACAGGATCCCCGGATGCCAGCCCTCAATCAGGCGTCGACCTGATTGGACAGGGCGACGGCAGCACCGATCAGACCCGGGTTCTGGGCCAGCACGATGTAGACCGGAATGACGGCCAGGTAGCCTTCGAAACGGCCTTTGCTCTCGAAGCGGTTGCGGAACGGCGAGGTGACGAAATAATCGATGAATCGACGGATGATGCCGCCGCACAGATAGACGCCGCCCCGGGCACCCAGCGTCAGGGCCAGGTTGGACGAGACGGTGCCCAGCATGGCGCAGAAGATGTCCAGGCTCAGGCGAGCGAGCGGCGAAGAGCCGCTGAGCGCCTGTTTGCTGATCTCTGCCGCACTGAGCGGCGGCCGCTCGATGCCTTCGCGGTCGGCCAGCGCTTCATAGATGAGGGACAGGCCCGCGCCCGACAGGAAGCGCTCGGCCGAGACGTGGCCGTGCTTGCGGTTGGCGTACTGCCAGATGTGGATTTCGGTATGGTCGAACGGGCTGAAGCTGACGTGTCCGCCTTCGCCCGCCAGCGCGGTATATCCGCCCCGGCCGTTGGGGATGAGGCCCGAGACGCCCAGACCTGTGCCCGGGCCGATGACGGCGATGGGGGCGTCTTCCACGGGGGCGGCGCCACCCACCTGCAGCAGCTCGCGCTTGGGCAGGTGGGGAATGGCAAGTGCCTGCGCCGTGAAGTCGTTCAGCAGGATCAGGGTGTCCAGTTCCAGCGCCTGCCGGGTCGTCTCGATGGAAAAGGCCCAGTGGTGATTGGTCATCTGCACCCAGTCGCCGATGATGGGGTTGGCGATGGCAATGGCCGCGTGCTTGATGAGGGGCTGACCGGCTTTCTCCAGATAGGCGCGGATGGCAGCGTGCAGGCTGTCGTAGTCCTTAGTGGGCAGGGTCTCGATGTGCTCCAGCTCAAGCGGGGAAACTTCCAGTGCAAATCGGGCGTTGGTTCCGCCGACATCGGCAACCAGGCGGGGCCAGTTGCCGTCTTTCTTGCTGGGTTTGGAAGTGGCCATGAAAACGCTCCTTGTTTCTTCTGTACGCGAGGTTTCGAGAGGGCGCGGCGGCCATCGGCCGCGATGCCTGCTGGTTCTGGCGAGGCGACCCGTGAGGAATGAGGGGGTAACGGGCAGCACGCAGGTCTGCCGCCTGTCGGCTGAAAGTGTCGTTGGGCACTTTCCATTTGACAGACGGTTACGTTCGATTATGCGGCAGTTTCATGGGGGCCGCGCTGCTATTCCGCACAGTTAGTTTGGTGTTGGAAAGTGCTGTCGATCGGCGTGTTGTATCGCCTGCGAATGGACGCGTGCACGCCTGCCCGATGGCGGCATGTGGGCATGTGGACATGAAAAAGCCCGCGTGGTGCGGGCTTTCTGCTGAAGGTGAGAGCGGATCAGGCGAAGGGCGAGCGCCGCAGCTTGCGGCTGTGCTCGTGGACCGTTTCGACCAGTACCGAGACGTGCTCGGGGGGCGTGAACTGCGAGATGCCATGCCCCAGGTTGAAGACGTGGCCCCGACCCGTGTTGGCTGCACCGTAACTGTCCAGCGTGCGGACGACCTGTTCACGCACCTGCTCAGGCGAGGTGAGCAGCGCCATGGGATCAAGGTTGCCCTGCAGCACGCAGGTGGGCCCCACGCGCTTGCGGGCGGTGGCCAGGTTCATCGTCCAGTCGATGCCGATGGCATCGGCACCACTGGCGGCCAGGGCCTCCAGCCAGGGGGCGCCGCCCTTGGTGAACAGGATGGTGGGGACGCTTTCCAGAACCGTCTCGCCTTTCTCGTTGCGTTCCTTGCGGTACGGGGTGAGCTCGGACAGGATGCGGCGCATGTAGGCCAGCGAGAAGCGCTGGTAGGGTCCGTCGGCCAGGATGCCGCCCCAGGTGTCGAAGATCATGACCGCCTGGGCGCCGGCTTCGATCTGGGCATTCAGGTAGTTCGTGACGGCCCGCGCATTGATTTCCAGCACCCGGTGCAGCAGGTCGGGACGCTGGTACATCATCGTCTTGATGGTGTGGAAGTCGGTGCCGCCCCGGCCTTCGACCATGTAGCAGGCCAGCGTCCAGGGGCTGCCGGCAAAGCCGATCAGCGGAACGCGGCCATCCAGGGCCTGGCGGATGGTGCGGACGGCGTCCAGCACGTAGCGCAGCTCCTGGGTCGGATCCGGCGCGAAGAGCGCCTTCACGTCGTCCTCGTGCCGGATGGTCCTCTCGAAACGGGGGCCTTCCCCCTGCTGGAAGCTCAGCCCCAGGTTCATCGCATCCGGAATGGTCAGGATGTCGGAGAACAGGATGGCGGCATCCAGCGGAAAGCGCGCCAGAGGCTGAAGCGTCACCTCGCAGGCCAGCTCGGGCGTCTTGCACAACGCCATGAAGCTGCCCGCCCGGGCGCGCGTGGCGTTGTACTCGGGCAGGTAGCGCCCGGCCTGACGCATGAGCCACACCGGCGTGTAGTCGGTGACCTGGCCCCGCAGGGCGCGAAGGAAGGTGTCGTTCTTCGTGGACAAAATCAGCGTGACCGATATCTGCGAATGGTTTGGATCTGGGCGGTGACCGCCGCCAGTTCGGAGTGGGCACGTGCCAGGTCCATCTTGGACTTGGCGTTGGTGAGCGCTTCTTCAGCCGCACGACGGGCCTCGTTGGCACGCGCCTCGTCGAGGTCGTTGCCGCGGATGGCGGTGTCGGCCAGGACGGTGACCAGGTTCGGCTGGATCTCCAGGATGCCACCGGCAACGAAGATCAGTTCGTCGCGGTTCTCGCCCGGCACCCGGATGCGCACCGCACCGGCCTTGATGCGGGTGATCAGCGGGGTATGGTTGGGATAGACACCAAGCTCACCGACCTCACCGGGCAGCACGACGAATTCGGCTTCTCCGGAAAAGATCGACTCCTCGGCGCTGACCACTTCGACTTGAATCGTGTTCATGACGTATGGGTTCTCGCGGGTCAGGTGGGACGATGTGACTGAGGACATGCGGGATGCTTCAACTTGCGCCGAAGGCCGACGGCTTTTGAAAGCCAGGGCCGCCGTAGGCGCATCTGACGCATCCGCTGCATGTTCTAGTCAGCCGACATCGCCATTTTCATCGAGGTGGCTGCTTACTTGGCGAGCTTCTTCGCTTTCTCGAACGCCTCGTCGATGCTGCCCACCATGTAGAACGCACCTTCCGGCAGCTCGTCACATTCGCCGTCGATGATCATCTTGAAGCCGCGGATGGTTTCCTTCAGCGGCACGTACTTGCCAGGCGCGCCGGTGAAGACCTCGGCCACGTGGAACGGCTGCGACAGGAAGCGCTGGATCTTCCGGGCACGGGCCACGGCCAGCTTGTCCTCGGGCGACAGCTCGTCCATGCCCAGCAGGGCGATGATGTCGCGCAGTTCCTTGTAGCGCTGCAGGGTGGCCTGCACGCCGCGGGTGACGTTGTAGTGCTCTTCGCCGATGATGTTGGGGTCGATCTGGCGCGAGGTGGAGTCCAGCGGGTCCACGGCGGGGTAGATACCCAGCGAGGCGATGTCACGCGACAGCACCACGGTGGCGTCCAGGTGGCCGAAGGTGGTGGCCGGCGACGGGTCGGTCAGGTCATCGGCAGGCACGTACACGGCCTGGATGGAGGTGATCGAGCCGGTCTTCGTGGAAGTGATCCGCTCCTGCAGGCGACCCATCTCCTCGGCCAGCGTCGGCTGGTAACCCACGGCGGACGGCATCCGGCCCAGAAGCGCCGACACTTCGGTACCGGCCAGAGTGTAACGGTAGATGTTGTCGACGAAGAAGAGGATGTCACGGCCTTCGTCACGGAAGCGCTCGGCCATGGTCAGGCCGGTCAGTGCCACGCGCAGACGGTTGCCCGGGGGTTCGTTCATCTGACCGAACACCATGGCCACCTTCGACTGCGACAGGTCGTCCTGCACGATGACCTTGGCATCCGACATCTCGTGGTAGAAGTCGTTACCCTCACGAGTACGCTCACCCACGCCGGCGAACACGGACAGACCCGAGTGCTCCTTGGCGATGTTGTTGATCAGCTCGAGCATGTTCACGGTCTTGCCTACGCCGGCGCCACCGAACAGACCGATCTTGCCGCCCTTGGCAAACGGACAGATCAGGTCGATCACCTTGATGCCGGTTTCCAGCAGCTCCACCGACGGCGACAGCTCGTCGAACTTGGGTGCCGGCTGGTGAATGCCGCGATGCTCTTCGGTCTGGATGGGACCACGCTCGTCGATCGGGCGGCCCAGCACGTCCATCACGCGACCCAGCACGGCGGGGCCCACGGGCACCTGGATGTTGGCACCGGTGTTCTTCACCGGCATGCCGCGGCGCAGGCCGTCGGAGGAGCCCATGGCGATGGTACGGACAATACCGTCGCCCAGCTGCTGTTGAACTTCGAAGGTGAGGCCCTTCTCGGCGAGCGAGTCGCCGGATTCCTCCAGGACGAGCGCGTCGTAGACCTTGGGCATGGCATCGCGCGGGAACTGGATGTCGACGACGGCGCCGATGCACTGAACGATATGACCTTGTGCCATGGGAATTCCTTTGAATACTGTACGTTGATCGGTCGGGGACGTCGTCGGTCAGACGGCCGCAGCGCCGCCGACGATTTCACTGAGTTCCTGCGTGATGGCTGCCTGCCGTGCCTTGTTGTAGGACAGCTGCAGCTCGTTGATGATCTTCTTGGCGTTGTCCGAGGCAGCCTTCATGGCCACCACCCGGGCACTGTGCTCGGAGGCCATGTTCTCGGCCAGCGCCTGGTAGATCAGTGCCTCGATGTAGCGCACCATCAGTTCGTCCAGCACCGCCTTCGGGTTGGGCTCGTAGAGATAGTCCCAGGAGTAGCCCGGATCAGGACGGTCGAGCTTGCCCTCGGGCAGCGGCAGCAGCTGCTCCACGACCGGCGTCTGCGTCATGGTGTTCACGAAGCGGGTGTAGGCCAGGTACACCGCATCGATCTCGCCTTTCAGGAAGTCGTCGATCTGGACCTTGATGATCGGGACCAGCTTCTCGATGCGCGGCGTGTCGCCGGGCTGCACAAGCTGCGAGACGATCTTCACCCCGGCACGGTACATGAAACCCATGCCCTTGGAGCCGATGGTGGTGGCCTGCACGTCGGCACCCTGGGCGTGAAGCTCCTGCATCTTGTGGGTCACAGCCCGGAAGATGTTGGTGTTCAGACCGCCGCACAGCCCCTTGTCGCTGGTCACCAGAATGATGCCGGCCTTCTTCACCTTCTCACGCTTCTGCATGAACGGGTGGACGTACTCGGGGTTGGCGTTGGACAGGTGCGCCGTGATGTCGCGGATCTTCTCTGCGTAGGGCCGGGCCTGCCGCATCCGGTCCTGTGCCTTGCGCATTTTCGATACCGAGACCATTTCCATGGCCTTTGTGATCTTTTGCGTGTTCTTGACGCTCTTGATCTGGTTTCGGATCTCTTTGCTGCTTGCCATAGTGGAGAAACTCGTTGGCGCGCCGCTTGCGCGGCGCGCGGTTCAGCCCGCAGGCTGGGGGACGAAGACGTTCTTCAGAATGCGCCGTTCTGCTTGAAGTCCTTCAGGACTTCGTGCATCTTGGCCTCGACATCCTTGTTGAATGCCTTGTCGCGTTCCAGCTGGGCCACGAAGTCGGGATACTTCGTCTGCACGTAGTCGTGCATGGCCTTGTCGGCGGCCAGCACCTTCTCCACGGGGATGTCTTCGTAGTAGTGGTTGTCGGCGGCGAACAGCGTCAGCGCCTGCTGCCAGACCTGCAGCGGGGCGTACTGGGCCTGCTTCATCAGCTCGGTCACCAGACGGCCATGGTCCAGCTGCTTGCGGGTGCTCTCTTCCAGGTCGGAAGCGAACTGCGCGAACGCAGCCAGTTCACGATACTGGGCCAGCGCGATACGCGAGCCACCGGCCAGCTTCTTGATCAGGCCCGTCTGAGCGGCACCACCCACCCGCGACACCGAGATACCCGGGTTCACGGCAGGACGGATACCGGCGTTGAACAGGTCGGTTTCCAGGAAGATCTGGCCGTCGGTAATGGAGATGACGTTGGTGGGCACGAAGGCCGACACGTCACCTGCCTGGGTCTCGATGATCGGCAGGGCAGTCAGCGAGCCGGTCTTGCCTTTCACTTCACCCTTGGTGAAGTTCTCGACGTATTCCTCGTTCACGCGGGCAGCGCGCTCGAGCAGACGCGAGTGCAGGTAGAAGACGTCACCCGGGTAGGCTTCGCGGCCCGGCGGGCGGCGCAGCAGCAGCGACACCTGACGATAGGCCCAGGCCTGCTTGGTCAGGTCATCATAGATGATCAGGGCATCCTGGCCGCGGTCACGGAAGTACTCACCCATCGTGCAGCCGGCGTAGGGAGCCAGGTACTGCATGGCGGCGGACTCGGAAGCGGTCGCAGCCACGACGATGGTGTATTCCATCGCGCCGAACTCTTCCAGCTTGCGCACCACGTTGGCGATGGTGGAGGCCTTCTGGCCGATCGCCACGTAGATACAGATCAGGTCCTTGCCCTTCTGGTTGATGATGGTGTCGATGGCCACGGCCGTCTTGCCAGTCTGGCGGTCGCCGATGATCAGCTCACGCTGGCCCCGGCCGATGGGCACCATGGCATCGATGGACTTCAGACCGGTCTGCACCGGCTGGGACACCGACTGACGGGCGATGACGCCAGGCGCCACCTTCTCGATCACGTCGGTTTCCTTGGCGTTGATCGGGCCCTTGCCGTCGATGGGCTGACCCAGCGTGTTCACCACGCGGCCAATCAGCTCGGGGCCGACGGGCACTTCCAGAATGCGGCCGGTGGTCTTGACGACGTCGCCTTCGGAGATGCTCTCGTATTCACCGAGGATCACCGCGCCGACCGAGTCTCGCTCGAGGTTCAGCGCCAGGCCGTAGACGTTGCCCGGGAACTCGATCATCTCGCCCTGCATCACGTTGGAGAGACCGTGGATCCGGCAGATGCCGTCGGTGACCGAGATGACCGTGCCCTGGTTCCGGGAGTCAGCCGAGACCTCAAGGTTCTGGATCTTGCTTTTGAGCAGTTCGCTGATTTCAGCGGGATTGAGCTGCATGAAGGGAACTCCTTATTTCGTCAGGGACGCGGCCAGCTGGGAGAGCTTGCCACGCACGGATGCGTCAATGACTTCGTCGCCTATCTGGATGGAGACGCCGCCAATCAATTCGGGGTTTACGGTGGTGGTGGCCTTGATACCCTTGCCGAAGCGCTTCTTGAGCGTGTCGACGATGGCGGCCTTCTGGGCGTCGGTCAGCTCGAAGGCCGACTCGATGGTCGCCTCCAGCACGTTCTCGTGCCGGTCACGGCTCTGTTCGAACAGGGCGGCGATGTCGGGCAGCTGGGCAAGGCGGCCGTTGTCGGCCAGGACCTGCACGAAGTTCTTCTGATGCTTGTCCAGCTTGCCGGCGGCTTCGGAAACGATGGCGGCAGCCTGGGCGCGGTCGATGTTGGGATTATCCAGAAGCTCGGTGGCGACGTCAGCCTTCATGACGGTGGCCAGGCGCGAGAGTGCGCCCGACCATTCCTTCACTTTCTTGGTTTCTGCCGCGAGCTTGAATGCCGCCTCCGCATAGGGACGGGCAATGGTCAGTGCTTCCGCCATGGTTCTTGGGCTTAGCGCAGCTCGTTTTTCAGGTTGGACAACAGATCGGCGTGTTGCTTGGCGTCGATCTCCCGCTTGAGGATGCGCTCGGCACCGCTGACGGCCAGTTGGGCGACCTGATCACGCAGCTGGTCGCGGGCACGCTCGGCAGCCAGTGTGGCTTCCTCGGCGGCGGACTTCTGGGCGGCGGCAATGATGCGAGCAGCCTCGGCACGTGCCTGGTCGATGAGTTCGGCAGCCTGCTTGTCAGCGCTGGCGCGGACTTCGACCGCAGTGGCGCGAGCCTTCTGCATTTCCTGTTCGACCCGTTTCTCGGTGGCCTGCAGCTCCGCCTTGGCCTGGTCGGCAGCTGCCAGACCGGCTGCGATCTTCTTGCTGCGTTCATCCAGTGCCGCAGTGATGGGCGGCCAGATGAACTTGGCGGTGAACCACCAGAGCGCCAGGAAGATGAAGCATTGAACGATGATCGTGGCGTTGATGTACACGCGAGATTCTCCGTATCAACTATTGATACCTAAAGCGGCATGGTGGCTGCCTCGTGGCAGCCACCGTCTGCCTGCTTCTCTCAATCTACCGTTCCGATGGTGTCAGGCGGCGAAGGGGTTGCCGAAGGCGAACAGCATGGCGACACCCACGCCGATCAGGAAGGCCGCGTCGATCAGGCCGGCCAGAACGAACATGGAGGTCTGCAGTTTGCCCATCAGTTCAGGCTGGCGGGCGGAGCCTTCCAGGAACTTGCCACCCATCAGGGCGATACCGATCGAAGCGCCGAGAGCACCCAGGCCCACGATGATGCCGCAGGCGATTGCGACGTATGCTGCATTGGTCATGAAAGACTCCTCAGTCGAGACAGACAAAGAAAGGTTGAGAGAGACAGAAAAGAACCTGCGCGAGGCAGGGGACTGGGGTGTGCGGCGGGCCGGGCCTGGCGCGCACCCCGGTTCACTTTACACGCCGCTCAGTGAGCGTCGTGGGCCTGACCCAGGTAGATCAGGGTAAGCATCATGAAGATGAAGCCCTGAAGCACGATGATCAGGATGTGGAAGATGGCCCAGATGAGACCCAGTACGAAGTGCAGGCCGGCACCCCACCAGGTGGCCAGGGCGCCCAGCAGGGCCAGCAGCATGAACACCATCTCGCCGGCAAACATGTTGCCGAACAACCGCATGCCGAGGGACACGGTCTTGGAGAGGTACTCGATGATCTGCATGGCGAAGTTGCAGACCCAGAGGATGGGCTTGAAGATGAGGCCGATGCCGCTGTTGCCACCCGAGCCGAACGGGGCGGAGACCAGCTCACCGAAGAAGTGGGCCTTCTTGATCTTGACGCCGTAGTAGAGCGAGGCCAGCAGCACGACGATGGACATGGCCAGCGTGGCGTTCAGGTCCGCCGTGGGCAGGATGCGCTGATAGTGGGAGATGCCCAGGCCGGAGACGATGGCGGGCACTAGGTCGACCGGAACCAGGTCGAGGGTGTTCATGAAGACGATCCAGACGAAGACCGTCAGCGCCAGCGGGGCGATGTAGCGGATGTCGCCGTGGATGATGGAGCGGGCCTGTTCGTTGACGTATTCGACCAGGAACTCGATGGCCCCCACGAAGCGGTTGGGCACACCGCTGTTGACGCGGCGGGCGACCATCCACATCAGGCCGCAGGCCAGGACACCCATCAGGACGGACCAGAAGATGGTGTCGTAGTTGATGATGGAGAAGTCGACGATGGCCTTCTGCGGATGACCCGAAGAGTTGGCACTACCGAGGTGGTGAACGATGTATTCGGCCGCGTTTGCGGGGCCATGTGTGCCTTCTGTCGCCATCTTGGTGTGGGGGTAAGTGTTTCAGGAACCAGGCCTGGTGTCGCTCTGGACACCCTGCTCGGCATGGATTCGATTCTCGCGGCGTCGGGAAAGGGCCATCAGCCACGGGGCATGCAAGGCGGTGATGATACCCAACAGCAATGCTTCCCAATGTGCCGGCGTCAGCCATCTGACGATAGCCATCAGGCAAAACAATGTCAAGGCAAGCTTGAGGAACTCCCCCAGCAGGAAGGCCGCAACGAATGCCTGCGACGACTGTCGTCCTGCCCGTGCAAGCAGACGGGCAAACAGCACATTGGGAACCGCGCAGGCCAGCCCACCAAGCAGGATGTCCCGGGCGCCCGGAGTGCCCCAGTACAGACTGCCGAGCGCAGCGACCACGATCACCAGCACGATCTGCAGGCTGACGGTTTTCAGCATTCTACCCAGCCCCTTCGAAGATCGGGAAACGCCTCCTCTGCGTTCCCCGGTGCGCCCGCGCATTGACGGACCGAGCTGCCTTGCCCGATTCGCTTCACGGAGAGGGTGCGTGGGTGTGCGCCCACCTGCAAACGAACGAAGAAGCTGCATTCCCTAATGCCTGCACGAGTATAGGGGGTACTACGATGCCGGTCAAAACGGCAGCGTATTAAGCTGAATGAGGGTTTTCCCGAGGAACGATCAGGGTGTCATTCATAATTCTGAATTACAGCCGTCCTGAGGGATGCTCGCCTGAGGTCGCTGAGGCGTGTTTTCTGCGGACTCCGTCGGTAACGGCAACGAAGTCCGTAATTACGTGATTCAACGGCGTTTGTGTGCGCTCACTCCTGAGTCACGGTGTCCAGCCGCAGTCGCTCCAGCAGCCCCGAGAAAGCGTCGTTGCTGGAGAAGTGGATGACCAGCTTGCCGCGGCCGTTGGCCTTGCTGATGATCTCGACCGTCGTGTTCAGGTGGTCGGCAATGCGCTCACGCAGACGGGCCACGTCGCGGTCGGTCACCGCGTCGGCCGCTCGCTTCTGGTTGGCCTTGGCCAGACCCTTGTTCTCCTCCAGCTTCTGGCTGACCAGGCGTTCCGTCTCGCGCACGGAAAGACGGCGCTGCACCACCAGGTGCGCCATCAGGATCTGCTCGGCCCGGTCCAGCGAGAGCAGGGCGCGGGCGTGGCCCATCTCGATGTCACCGGCCAGCAGCATGGTCTGGACCGTGTCGGCCAGGTTGAGCAGACGCAGCAGGTTGGAGGTGGCGCTGCGCGAGCGGCCGATGGCCTGGGCGGCCTGTTCGTGGGTGTAGTGGAACTCGTCGATGAGACGCTGGATGGCACTGGCTTCTTCCAGCGGGTTCAGGTCCTCGCGCTGGATGTTCTCGATCAGGGCCAGGGCCAGGGCGTTCTCGTCGCTGACTTCCTTGATGATGACCGGCACCGTCTCGAGCTGGGCGAGCGCCGCGGCACGGAAGCGCCGTTCGCCGGCGATGATCTCGTAACGCCCATTGTCGATGGGGCGGATCACCAGGGGCTGCAGCAAACCATGCTCATGGATCGAGTCCGCCAGCTCCTGCAGGGCGGATTCGTCCATGCGGGTGCGGGGCTGATAGCGCCCGGCCTGCAGCAGGTTCAGGGGCATCTCGCGGATGCCTTCCTCGGCGGGGGCGGCCGGACTGGAGGAGACCGCAACCGGTTGCGGGGCAACCGGGGCAGGAGTCTCATCCAGCATCGGGCCATCGCCCCCCAGCAGTGAATCCAGACCGCGACCGAGGCCGCCCTTGGCTTTCTTGCTCATGCCTTGCTTTCCTTGGAATGTTCTCGTGTGTTCTGGGCACCAGGCGTCGGGGCATGGGATGCGCCCGGCCTGGCTTCAAGGTTCTTGTGTGGGATCAGCCGGCGTTGGCCTGGCTCTCTTCGGTGTGACTGTCGGCTGGGGTTTCGCTGGCATGGCCCGACGCGCTTCCGTTCGTGGTGGACGGGTGCTGCGCCTCGGCGGTCTCATCCGCCTGAGTGGGGGCGTTCGTGGATCCGGCCGGTGCGTGAGATGCGTCCCGCGCCTGGGGGGCTGCCTGCTGTCCGGCGCGCGCCTGCGCAGCAGACTTCATCTGGGCCACATAGGCGGGGGTGCGTTCGATCAGCTCGGAGGCAAAGTCCAGATAGCCCAGCGCGCCGCGCGAACCCGGGTCGAAACGAACGCCCGGCAGGCCATGGCTGGGGGCTTCGGCCAGACGGATGTTGCGCGGGATGACCGCCTTGAACACCTTCTCCTTGAAGTGCTCTTCCAGCTGGGCCGAGACCTGCTGCGCCAGCGTGATCCGGCTGTCGTACATCACGCGCAGGATGCCCATGATCTTGATCTCCGGATTGAAGTTGGCGTGCACTTTCCGGATGGTTCCCACCAGGTCGCTCAGACCCTCCAGCGCGTAGTACTCGCACTGCATCGGGATGATCACGCCCTGGGCAGCGCACAGGCCGTTCAGGGTCAGTAGCGACAGCGACGGCGGCGAGTCGATCAGGATGTAATCGTAGTCAGCGCTCACTTGATCCAGCGCGTCCCGAAGGCGGCGCTCGCGCCGGTCCAGCTCGACCAGCTCCACTTCAGCGCCCGCCAGCTCGCGGTTGGCGGGCAGCAGGTAGTAGCCGCCGGCGTCCGAGCGCTGACGGGCCTCGGTCACGGTCGCTTCCCCGATCAGCACGTCATAGACGGACAGGGACAGGCGGCGCTTGTCGATGCCGCTGCCCATGGTGGCGTTGCCCTGGGGGTCCAGGTCGACCAGCAGGGTCCGTTTGCCCAGCTGGGAGAGGGCGGCAGCCAGGTTCACTGAGGTCGTCGTCTTGCCGACCCCGCCTTTCTGGTTCGCAATGGTCAGAATGAGCGTCACTGGGGTCTCCGTCGGTTGGGTTGTGCGGATGGGGGCAGGGAAGAGGAGGGGGTGCCGGTTGCAGGCGAATGGCTGGCTGTCGGTGACGTGGTCCGCGTCAGCGCGCTCGCCGCGGTACCGGAGCCTGGAGGGCTGGGAGGCTTAGCGGCTGCCGGTTGTGCAGCGTCTGGCGCAGGCGTGTTTCCGGCCAGGCTCAGGATGGCCAGGTTGCGCTGCACGCTCAGGTTGATCGTCGGCAGCGGCTCCACGGCTTGCAACATGATGCTTTCCGGAAGCGCCTGCTGTTCCTCGGACAGTCGCAGCGACTTCATGGCAAAGAGAAGTGAGTCCCTGCTCATGTAGGGCTCGCACAGTGCGGCGAAACGCCCCAGTGCGGTGAAGGCGCGGCAGATGAAGTGTGGCGGGCTGATCAGGCTGCGCAGTGCGGGGTGATCCACGGCCTCCTCGGCCGGGCGCGGCATGGTACGGGAGGCAGGTTCCTCGGCTGAGGGGTCTGCGCCGGAATCAGCCGGCGTCGAGACGGCCCCATCCCTGCCCTTTCGAGGGAGCGGGTCTGCTCGCAGCAGGCTTTCCAGATCCTCGATCTTGCCCGCCAGCACGGTGGCGTTCTTCAAGCCGAGTGTGAGCACTGACTGACGAAGGAAGGCGACCTTCTTGCCCACCGGCTCCACCAGATAGATGGGCCGCTGTGGCTGGACGATGGCCAACAGGATGCCGGGAAAGCCGGCCCCGGTGCCCACGTCCACGAGCGCCTCTTCCGGCCGCGGCAGGTAGCGCTCCAGCACCGGCACGATGGCCAGGCTGTCCAGCAGATGCTCGTCGATGAGGTGGGCGCTGTCGCTGTTGCCCAGCAGGTTGAAGGTGCGGTTCCACTGCTTCAGCAGCCTGGCCCATTGCACCACCTTGGCAAAGGCGGTCTCGTCCAGCGTCACGGACAGGCGCTGCAGGCCCTCCTGCAGGCGCTGCGTGTCAGCGTCTGCCCAGGTGGTGTCCGAACGCTGGGCGGGGGCGCGGCGCTTCATGCCGAGTCTCCCTGGGGCTGGGAAGCGGCTGCGTCAGAGGTAGACGCTTCAGGCTGGGTTGGCGTGCGCTGCTCCGTGGCGCTCGCGACCTTCCGGCGCTTCTTCAGATGCACCAGCAGCAGGGATACCGCTGCCGGGGTCATGCCGGGTATGCGTCCTGCCTGCCCGATGGTCTGCGGCCGTTGGGCGATGAGCTTCTGCCGCACCTCGTTCGAGAGGCCGGAGATCTGCGTGTAGTCCAGATCGGCCGGAATCGGCGTGGCTTCCTGCTGGGCCATGCGCTGCACTTCGAGCTTCTGCCGATCGATGTAGCCTTGGTACTTGATCTGGATCTCGACCTGTTCGGCCACGCGGGGATCTGCCTGAACCTCGGCAAACTCCTCCGGCATCAGGCTTGCCAGCTGGGCCAGCGAGACATCCGGGCGCTTCAGAAGATCATGAAGTGAGTGTTTACTTGTGCCATTCTGGCCTTGGGGAGCAGCAGGTGCTTGTGGCGCTGATGGCGAGGCGCCTTGGGCCTCCTCTGCAGCCTGTGTCGTGCCTTGGGGCGTCTGCAGGCGTGCCAGAACCTGAGGATTGGCGAGTGTGGCACGCATGTGGGCAATCTCGCGTTCAATAGCCTCCTGCTTGGAAGTGAACGCTTGCCAACGAACATCGTCCACGCAGCCCATCTGCCGTCCCAGCTCGGTCAGTCGCAGATCGGCATTGTCCTCGCGCAGGCTCAGGCGATACTCGGCCCGGCTGGTGAACATCCGGTAGGGTTCCTGCACGCCCTGGGTGAGCAGGTCGTCCAGCATGACGCCCATGTAGGCCTGATCGCGGCGGGGCACCCAGGGCTCCTTGCCCTGAACCTGGCGCGCAGCATTCAGGCCAGCCAGCAGGCCCTGCGCGGCGGCTTCCTCGTAACCGGTCGTGCCGTTGATCTGGCCTGCGAAGAACAGACCCTGAATCTGCCGGGTTTCCAGGCCGGGCTTCAGTCCGCGAGGATCGAAGTAGTCGTACTCGATGGCGTAGCCGGGGCGCAGGATGTGCGCCTTCTCCAGACCGACCATGGAGTGCACGACGGCCAGCTGTGTGTCGAAAGGCAGGCTGGTGGAGATGCCGTTGGGGTAGATCTCGTGTGTCTGGAGCCCTTCGGGCTCCAGGTAGATCTGGTGTGAATCCTTGTCCGCGAAACGGTGGATCTTGTCCTCGATGGAGGGGCAATAGCGGGGCCCCACGCCTTCGATGACGCCGGTGAAGAGCGGCGAACGATCCAGCGCCTGGCGGATGATCTCGTGCGTGCGCGCGTTGGTGTGCGTGATCCAGCACGGCAGCTGCCGCGGGTGCTGGTCGGCGCATCCGATGAACGAGAATACGGGCACCGGATCCAGATCACCCGGCTGGATGCCCAGCCGGCTGTAATCGATGGTCTTGCCGTCGATACGAGGAGGCGTGCCGGTCTTGAGACGCCCCTGGGGCAGGGCCAGCTCACGCAAGCGGGCTGCCAGCGTCTTGGCCGAAGGATCGGCTGCACGCCCGGCCTCGTAATTATCCAGCCCGACATGCACCTTGCCATTCAGGAAGGTACCTGCGGTCAGCACGACGGCCTTGGCTCTGAACTGGATGCCAAGCTGCGTGATGACACCCACCACGCGATCACCTTCCAGCAGCAGGTCATCCACCGCCTGCTGGAAGAGGGTCATATTGGGTTGGTTCTCCAGTGCCTGGCGGATAGCCTGGCGATACAGGACGCGGTCTGCCTGGGCGCGCGTGGCTCGAACCGCGGGGCCCTTGCTGGCATTGAGAATCCGGAACTGGATACCGGCGTGATCGGTGGCAACGGCCATGACGCCGCCCAGCGCATCGACTTCCTTGACGAGATGCCCCTTGCCGATCCCACCAATGGACGGGTTGCAGGACATCTGACCCAAGGTGTCAAGATTGTGGCTTAAAAGCAACGTTTTTGCGCCAGTGCGCGCCGCGACCAGGCTGGCTTCCGTTCCAGCGTGGCCCCCGCCAACGACGATGACGTCGAAGATTTCAGGGTGAGTGCTCATGCGCCATTATAGATCGCGCGCCCTCATTTTGTGCCCGGTTTCGTGCGTTGTTTCACGTGAAACAGCGATTCTTTTTCGGTTTCACGGGGTTCGGGCACGGAAATTGCAGGGACTGGACGGCTAATCGCTGTGTTGAGCTGCAGGGTGGAGCTCAACGCAGGCAAACATGCGCTCAGCCCACCGGGCAGGAGATGGTCCGCTCTGTGAAGCCGCGGACATCGTCGGAGAGGGCTCTCAGGGAGGAAGAGCATGATGGGTTGCGGCGGACGGCTGGGGCTGGAGGCTCTTCGTGCGAACCTTGATGACCTTGCGCGCGGCCGGCTGCGGGTTTACCGGTCAAAAGAGGTGGGGCACAGAGGCTGCCGTGGTGCCACGACCGTAAGCTGCCATGCATTAGCACGACTGTGACGCAGGATGCAGCCGCTGGACCGTGAGAATGGCGGGTGGAAAGTGTGCTCGCCAGCAGCGACTCATAGCAGGCTGGTGGAATGAGGGCTTGATACCGATGAGGGAAAGTCATGTCTGACGCCATATGATTGACTGGGCTGTGCTTGGCTCGTGACTAACGAAGTACAGGGTAGACGAACTGAATCTGTTCGTTCAGTAACGTCGACTTATGATGAGGGGGCGCTGACGAGGGAAGTGCTGGAGCGACGTTCAGAACCGGGCTTTGATGGAGTGGAGTGCTGAGGACCGCTCAGTCAGTGTCAAAGCGTTCTGGCTGACATAACACGCCGGGAACACGCGTGAGGTGGTTCCAGGAGCACGTTTCAAGACGTCGACCTTGACTACGAAAGGACTAGTGGTGGCCAACGAGGAAATCTGTGCGCGCGTCATGTATATGTCCCAGTCGGGATATAGTGGGTAATAGTGGGTATGGGAAGGCTAGGAGCACCAAGTAGAAGGCGGTATAACCCAGGCTATTGGGGAAAAGAGCGGGAGGTCAGATACCTCCGCACCCGAATGGTAAGACCTGCAGCGCGCCGCTGCATGTTAAGTATGCTGAGTCGGTGTTCGCTCAACCCTTGCCAATAGGCGTGCTTAATCCCTAAGCTTGCCATGTTGGCTTAAGTGGTCATCGGGTCGCCTGCGGGAGCTACGACGCTTCAGCGTTGGGCTCGATTCCACGCGCTGACCATGGAAGATGTTCTGGTCCCCACAAAATGCGTAATAGCGAAGAGCTTTGACGAGAAATAGGCTTAAATGCCTGCCTGTATTACTCACTGCAATCCATGGGACGAGATGTTGGAAGAATCAGCCTGTGTATGCCAAGCTACTCAAGCCCCCATGAATTACGCAAAGAGGGTTGTCCGGGAGTTGCGTCAGAGACGGGTAGGGTGCCAGGGCGACACGTTTCACGTATCCTTTGAGCCTGTCACCTTGCCGCCCACGCATGAAGGGCCATTTACTTTGCTGCTCGTGCAGCTCGTTGTGCGGTGAATATCCCGAACAGGTAGAGTGCGACGCCCGCCCAGACCCAGACATATCCTATGAAGCGTGAGAGCTGGAAGCTTTCATGGAACACCAGCAGTCCCAGCAGGAACTGCATGGTGGGAGACATGTATTGGATCATTCCAAGATTGCTGAGACTGATGCGACGGGCAGCTGCCGCAAAGAAGAGCAAAGGAATGGTTGTCGCCGCGCCGGAACCAATCATCACCATCAAGGGAAGGGTCGATAGATCTCCCAGAGAGACGAGTTTATTCAGATGTCCCTGATAAACCAGGTAGATAGCTGCCAGAGGCAACATCAGGAGAGTCTCCATGGCCATCCCGGTCAATGCATCCAAAGGAGCAAGCTTCCTGATGAGTCCGTAGACGCCAAAGCTCAATGTCAGCAGTAGCGCGACCCATGGAATGGAGCCCGCGGGAATGGCCAGCCACAGAATGCCAACCAGAACCAGGGCAACTGCAACCATCTGAGGCTTGTTCAGACGTTCGCTGAAGAATATGCGTCCCAACAATACGTTGAATAGCGGGTTAATGAAGTATCCCAGGCTCGCGTCCAGGACGTGCCCGTTGGTGACTGCCCACAGGTAGACCAACCAGTTGATGGATATGGATGCTGCTGAACCTGCGAGCATGAACAGAAGGCGAGGATTGCCAAATACCGCGTACAGGTTCTTCAGCTTTCCAGTGCCGATGATAAGGAGCGCCGAGAACAACGCTGACCAGACAATTCGTTGTGCCAGGAGTTGATCGGCTGGCATGAGCCCCTTCAGCGGTGCCCAGTAGAGGGGGAATATGCCCCAGATGAGGTAGCAGGCAATGGCAGATAGTGTGCCTTTCTGCGCAGAAGAAAGCTGTTCCAACGACATATCTATCTAATTAGCCGAGTTAACGATGAGGGTTTCACGGTAGGCCACTTAGTATATGCCTCTCCAAGGAGTGTTCCGGCATAAGGATAGAACGGTGTAATGTGCCTGATGTTTCACGTGGAACAGGGCGAAATACTGACAAAAATAGGCTGTTTCACGTGGAACATCAACAAGTAGCGCCGGTTTGGGACTGTTTCACGTGGAACAGAGAGCGGTTGATCTAGAGCTACTCATGTTTCATGCGGAACGCCGAACGCAGGCGCCCGATACGCCAACGTGATTGCCCATTGGCTGAGGCCGCCTTTGAGTCTGGTTGCCTCCGCCTGTGGTGATGCGTGTTTCACGTGGAACAAAGGGCCGGATGGGTCACGGCGTCCAATGCTTGAACGGGGTATATGGCCATCCGGTTGGCACACCAGTTTGCCCGCGCTGGTGGTGACGGCGGAAGCCCTAACTCCCCTTGACGATACCCGCCTCCTTGCGGACGGAGTACGTGGCATGGAAGAAGCGGGAATCAACTCACGCGCTTTGCGAGACACCATGGATATCCTTGCCCTGGTTGAGGTTTGGCCTGGCATCATGCGCTGTATGTAGAAGTACCGAGTGGTCTCCGGCGCGAAACGCGAGGTTGTTCGTGTTCGTAGTCGTCATACGGGGATTAGAGGTAGAGATGAGAACATTCGCCGCTGTTCAAGGTCTCAGATGTTCCACGATGACGAGGTGGAACTGGTGTTTCACGTGAAACAGGGTAGATGGGGGTCTGAGCACCGGCACTGGAGTGTGTTTGTGGAGTAGCTGCCTGCTATGTGGCCGTTCAATTGGATCTTTCGATTCCTGGGGCATGGTTAGGGCATGGAGTGCCCAAGCTGAAAGACATCGAACGCGCCGTTGAGTGGAGTGCCGTCTGATCTTGGTAGTGTTTGCCTCGTTAGCGACCCGCTGGAACTCTGAATCGCCTGCCATTCAAGTACTTGCTTGATCCAGTGTACCTGGGCAGACCTAGTCTACTTGGCCCATGGAGTGCCTTTTGCTGGATCAGGACTTTCGGATTCGTTGGCTAGTGCCTATTTAAAGATAGATAACCACCTACTGTACTTGCACGCACCTGAACGGGGCCGATTAGAGCTGATGCCGCCATTGGACTTGGCTCGGAGCCGGTTGGTAGTTGGTTGGTAGTTGGCTAGTGGTTAGCTAATGGTTGGCTAATGGTTGGCTAATGGTTGGTGGTTGATAGGAGAGTGTTCTACGGTCGCTTCTGAATCGCTCCGGTGCGGGTGGCCCTTAATAGGGGCGCGTGACAAGGTTGATGCTGATCTGGTAGCCGTCTTTCTGAAGAGGCGAGCCTGTACTTCACCGAAGGACTGGCGAAAGGGTGGGGTGTACTGTTCATTCGGGGCAGATAACGGGTTGGGTGTTTGAGCTATGAGGACCTTCGGGGATGACCGTGGAGTCATGTCCAGCAGTGCGCTATTCCCCGAATTGGTGCCTATAACGGGGTGCTAGTGATGGTCCATGGTTGCTGTCGGGCGGTGCCGGGAACGGTTTTGTCCTTTACGTTCATCGAATGGGCACCGGACACGGGCTTCGCGCACTCTGCATGAATGGCAATGCGCTATATCGTTCAGGACGACGGGACTCCAGAAGGTGGTAGCAAGTGCCTGATTGGTCCGACAGATACGTATTGGCGAGCTGCTCGAGTGCAGGACTATGGTGGATGCTCGCGTATGTATGCCGGATCAGGCGGTATTTCCGGAAGGCTCGATTACATGCATTAACAACGGATACCGGGTTGCGGGCATCCGATCCTTCAGGAAAGGCATGTACGTTGTCTTCCTGTCATCTTCCTTCGTTCATGAGTTGAATCCAAAAATTGGATGTCACATGAACCGGGGATGAGAGGATCATGCCTTGGAGGGAGCGGATCGTGAGCCTGGTGGATCGTGTAGGAGCGAACATGTTTGCGCCATCTGATAGCGAATTCTTCCGAGGCTGAGTGCGATGTTGCGTAGGCCTGCCGGGGCCTACGCGGTTGGTTGAACCTGTGCCGCTGATTTGCCTTCGTTTGCCCGGTGACCGCGTTTGATATCGCGTTGCTCTTCCACCGAGTTGGCATATCCTTGTCGAGCGGCAAGAGTTCCAGGTGGCGCTTGGTTGTCATCATGGCCGTACAGAGCGATGCTTGTTTCACGTGAAACAACACGCCAAATCATCCCTGCAGCCTATACGCGTTGGATGCTGAGTTCCATGCACCGAGTCAGGGGGGCAAGGACTCACATAGAGTGCAGCGGCGCTCACATCATCTCGCCGGGAGGGGCTTGATACTCGGTCAGCCTCAGGAAGCAATACGCCAGCCAAGCTGCGGGGCCAAAGTCCAGGGAGGCCCTTACAGAGGATCTTGGCAGCCAGGAGAGTCTGACTGCTGACGCCTGCGGCTAAGAACCTGTTTGTGTCCAGGCGATAAGGGATGGTCACCGGGCGGATGAGCGACACGAGATGCGCGTCATGACGCCGTGAGAAAGAACCCTGAAAAGCGGCATTCATGCGAACAAGTAGATAGCGCCACTAGGCAAGGAAGCGACTTGTCGTGTGGCAAGGCTGATGCAGTACGCTGCGGCCTGCCAAGGGAAGTCAGGTGGTCAAAGCTCAGCTGCTCGCTCGCTCGGCTGCTCGGCTGCTCGGCTGCTCGGCTGCTCGGTCGCTCAGTGGCTCAGTGGCTCAGTGGCTCAGCCGCTCAGCCGCTCAGCCGCTCAGCCGCTCAGCCGCCTCACGGAGGAAGCTGGAATTCTTGCATCCAAAACAAACCCCATAGGCTAGCTCCCGAATCTGAGCGACCATGAATCATGATGCCGGGATCTGCTCGCCGGACGTAATGACGGTCGGCCACACGCCCCTCCGATGCGGGCCCGCCGCACGTGAAAGACGCTAGTGCTCAACATCCTGCAGTTCTGATTCGAGCAGTGCTTGGACTGGTCAGGCGTCCAACCGATAGGGAGGACACCACATACGCGGCAGCCCGCTCTGGTCTCCAAGCCCATCCCAGAAGATGACGTTGATGAGGATGCCCTCATTTCATGATCGGTAGCGAGCAACCCGGGGTGAAGGAAGTGCCCGGCTACGAATCCATGATTCAGGCGGATCGATGAATCCAGGTCGTCCATGAGCCAGAGCCGGGAATCTGCTGATTCGAAGATCATCCGCTGACATGAGAGCCCTTGCATGAGCGAACGTGCATCAAAGGCATTGCGACAGATGGAAGCAAGCTGGAGTCTGCAGCAGGACGCCGACAGCATCCTTGACGGAGAAGAAGAGCACGCATGGCGCTCCAGGACGAACGGTCGTCCTGTTCAGATAACGCCGTAATTACCAAAGACCCAAAGATCCAAAGGCTTTCTGCAAACTGGCAAGTTTCAGAAACGGAACTCACGCACATAAGTAAGTGAACACACACTTTATATTTTATGTACTCGATGGGGCTATCATGGTTGCCCGTCAGATTGGGCGGATGCCGGGCAACGGGCCCCGGGCCCGTCTGGCGAGAGATGCCGTCAACACGACACGCGAGGTGCCTTGATGATGAGAACTTCTGTGGATGCCCAGAGAACGGATCAGACGCTGAGCCAGGAAGGGCCCCATGGGCAGATTCGGAAGCCGATTGCCATCACGATGGGGGATCCGGCAGGTATTGGTCCGGAGATCATTCTGCGAGCCCTTGCCAGAGCCCCGGAAATGGGCCTGGAAGGCCCTTTTGTCGTTTATGGCTGTCCTGGGTGGATGGAGGCTGTTGCGAGGCGCCTGGGGCTGAATACGGGCTTTCTGGAGGTGGTCCCGGTTACCAAGGTGCCCGAGGACCTTCCGGTGGGGCAGGTTTCGGCAGCGGGCGGTGAGGCAGCCTTCCAGGCGGTGTACCGGGCGGCGCAGGATGCGATGGCGGGCAAGGTGCGGGCCGTGGTGACGGCGCCGCTCAGCAAGGCCGCAATGAACCTGGCGGGCCACGTGTATCCGGGGCATACGGAGATTCTGGCGGAGGTCGGGGGAAATGTGCCGGTGCGGATGATGCTGGCCAACGAGGAGCTGCGCACGGTGCTGGTGAGCATCCATGTGCCGCTGAGGGAGGCGGTCAGCAGTCTGTCGACGGCGGGCATCGTGGAGACGATCCGACTGACGGATGCGTTCCTGCACATGACGGGCATTCAGGCGCCCCGAATCGCCGTGGCGGGCATCAACCCGCATGCGGGCGAGGACGGGCTACTGGGGGACGAGGAGATTCGCGTGATCGGTCCTGCGGTGCAGGAGGTCCGCGCGCTGGGGATTGATGCGAGTGGTCCCTGGCCGCCGGACACGGTGTTCATGCGGGCAAGGGGCTTTGCCGAGTTCGATGTGGTGATTGCCATGTACCACGACCAGGGGTTGATCCCGGTGAAGTACCTGGGGGTGGATGAGGGGGTGAACCTGACGGTGGGGTTGCCTTTCGTGCGAACGAGTCCGGACCACGGTACGGCCTTCGACATCGCCGGCAAGGGCATTGCGCAGCCGAACAGCCTGCTGGCGGCCATGCGGATGGCCGAGCGCCTGTCGGGAAAGTCCGAGGCACGGAACTGATCGAGGGGGGAAAGCGGGAAAGCGGGAAAGGGCGTGAAAGAGGGCCGAGGTTGTACCCCCAAAGCAAGTCTGATGCCCGGCCAAGTCTGACGCTCAGCCAGGTCTGAAGCCTGGCTTGCCGCCCGCGAGCGGGTTCCCGGAGTGCCAATCGATCGGATCCCCCGAAAAGAAAAACGCCCGAAGGGGTCATCGACTCGCTCGGGCGTTTTCTTCATCTCCCCTCAGGTTTTCAGGCCTTCAGGGAGATAGTGGCCGCTGACTTCAGGCTTTCTTGTCCAGCCGCTCTTCCAGTGCCTTGCGCGTTTCACGCAGGGTGGCGGGCAGGCGCTCGCCCAGGCGCTCGAAGAGTTCGTCGTGGTGCTTGAACTCGGCACGGACTTCTTCGGGCTTGATGGCGATGACCTTCTCGAAGTCGGCTTCGCTGAAGTCCAGACCTTCCCAACGCAGGTCCGTGTACTTCGGCGACGTGCCAAGGACGTGCTCGGTGCCGTCCTGGGCCTTGCCTTCGATGCGGTCCAGCATCCACTTCAGCACGCGCATGTTGTTGCCGAAGCCGGGCCAGATGAAGTGGCCCTGGTCGTCGGTCCGGAACCAGTTGACGTTGAAGATCGGCAGGACCTTGGCGCCCTTGGCCTTCAGCCACTCGCCCAGGTTGAGCCAGTGCTGGAAGTAGTCGCCCATGTTGTAGCCACAGAAGGGCAGCATGGCGAACGGATCGCGGCGCACCACACCCTGTTTGCCGCCGGCGGCTGCGGTGGTCTGCGAGCCCATGGTGGCGGCCAGGTAGACGCCTTCGGCCCAGCTGCGGACCTGGGTGACCAGCGGGATGGTGTCGGAGCGGCGGCCGCCGAAGATGAAGGCATCCAGCGGCACGCCGGCAGGATCATCCCAAGCGGGATCGACAGCCGGGTTGTTGGTGGCGGGCACGGTGAAGCGCGAGTTGGCGTGGGCTGCCTTGCGGCCGTTCTTGCCGTCGGCCGGGGTCCAGTCGTTGCCCTGCCAGTCGATCAGGTGTGCCGGCGGCTCGCTCAGGCCTTCCCACCACACGTCACCGTCGTCCGTCAGGGCGACGTTGGTGAACAGCACGTTCTTGTCCAGTGCTGCCATGCAGTTGGGGTTGCTCTTGGCGTTGGTACCCGGGGCCACGCCGAAGTAGCCGGCTTCGGGGTTGATGGCCAGCAGGCGGCCGTTGGCGTCGGGCTTGATCCAGGCAATGTCATCGCCCACCGTGGTGACTTTCCAGCCCTCGAAGCCCTTGGGCGGGATCAGCATGGCGAAGTTGGTCTTGCCGCAGGCCGACGGGAAGGCGGCTGCCACGTGGTACTTCTTGCCTTCGGGCGAGGTGACGCCCAGGATGAGCATGTGCTCGGCCAGCCAGCCGGGTTGGCCGTCGCGTGCTGCGGCATGACCCATCGACGAGGCGATGCGCAGCGCCAGGCACTTCTTGCCCAGCAGGGCGTTGCCGCCGTAGCCGGAACCGTAGGACCAGATCTCGCGGGTTTCCGGGAAGTGGACGATGTACTTCTCGGCGTTGCAGGGCCAGGGAACTTCCTGGACGCCCTCAAGCAGCGGCATGCCGACGCTGTGAACGGCAGGCACGAAGGCACCGTCAGTACCCAGCACGTCCCACACGGGCTTGCCCATGCGGGTCATGATGCGCATGTTGGCAACCACGTAGGGCGAATCGGTCAGCTCGATGCCGATCTGCGAGATCTCGCCACCCAGCGGGCCCATGGAGAAGGGCACGACATACATGGTGCGGCCCTGCATGCAGCCCTTGAAGAGCTGCTTGAGCGTGGCGCGCATCTTGGCCGGTTCAACCCAGTTGTTGGTGGGGCCGGCGTCGATTTCCTTCTCGCTGCAGATGAAGGTGCGGTCTTCGACCCGGGCCACGTCGGACGGGTCGGAGCGGGCGAGGAACGAGCCGGGGCGCTTGGCGGGGTTGAGCTTGATGAGTGTGCCGCGATCGACCATCTCGCTGCACAGCTTGTCGAACTCTTCCTGGCTGCCATCGACCCAGACCACCTGGGCGGGCTCGGTCAGCTCGACGATCTGTCGAACCCAATCGACGACGCCGGTATGCCGCACTTCAGGCGGGACATTGCCGATATCGACTGCCGTTGATGTCTTCGTCATGGAATTTTCCTTGTTGTGAAGTTGAAAAAACACCAGAAGCGGGTTCGCGGTGAACGGCGGTCGGTCTCCTGGCAGCTGCCATCATCCGGGGCCGTGCCCCCGAAGAAGGGGACACTTGCCGGCGCCTTGGAGCACCGGGCAGGCACCGGAATCTGACTGACCGCAGACCGTTCACGGATGTCTCCAGAGCGTGCTATGAACTCGGCAGGCCAAGTGCATAGCGCGCGCAGGAAGACACGTTTTTTCTCACTTGTGATCCTATGCCTTTTGCGGCTTTTTCGCCAACGGTCCCAACGGTGAAAGCAGGTAAACGTTCCGGCAGACGACAGGAAAAGGGGCGTACCCACTGCGTAGTGGTAGGGGGCATGGCGGGGCAGGGGAGGGGGGCTGACACGACCTGCCGTTCGTGAGCGAGTGCCTACTATGGCGGTAACGCCCGTATGTCGGCATGGGGTGGAAACGGAAGAGGGAGTTCTGGCGGGCCGCTGTGTGCGATGGAGGGCGAGCCTGGGCGATGACGACCAGTTTGCCTGAACGGGTTTCGTGAGCCTGTCTGGTGCTTTCCTGAAGTCGACTGCCGTGGACGGGTATGGGGGGCTGGCGGCACGAAAACAGTGGCGTGCGAAGCACGGAATCCGGATGGCGGCACAGGGCTCCATCATGTGGAATCCAGGGTATTGTTAATCCAGGGGCTGGAAGGAGCCGGCGGAAACATTTCTGACAGAATGGACCCCTGCGCATCGAGGGGATTCTGACGCCCTGGCAGGCTTCACGCGGCCCGACTTCCATCGACGCTTTCCGTCCCCCGGGCATCGGTTTGAACCACGCCTGCCCGGGGCAGGGGAGGGCGCCCAGGTGTCTCGAATGTCTCGAACACACGAAGAGTGTGCGCTTACTTTTTTGATTGCCATCTGGCCGCAAAGGCGCGATGGTGCATCTGTGCAAAGGGAGTTTCGTCGTGACGGACAAGCAATCTGCCGGGGCCGCTGGTTCCAGACAGGGTACGGAAGAACATCAGGCATCGGCCTTGCCGGGGGAGCACCCGAGGGTGCAAGGCTGTGAGCCGATCCAGGCAGGCCGTGGCATCAGCCGGCCCATCAAGGTGGTCAACCCGCCCGTGGTCCGGGCATCCAGCGTGATCTTCGAATCGGTGCAGGCAGCCATCGAGGCTGGTCGGCGCACGGACCGGGGCGAGCTGCACCATTCCACTTACGCCACCGCCGGCACCGAGACTACCTACGCGCTGATGGATGCCGTGGCCGAGCTGGAGGGAGCGCCCCATGCCGTGCGGGCTGCCCTGATGCCTTCCGGCCTGGCAGCGATCTCTACCGTGATGTGGGCGTTCACTTCGCCCGGTGACGAGATCCTGATGAGCGATTCGGTCTACGGGCCGGCACGCACCTTTGCCGATACGCTGCTGGCCAAGTTCGGGGTGCGCACCATCTACTTCAACCCGCTGGCCACACCGGCAGATCTGGAGAAGTTGGCAAGCGCTCACACCCGGATGATCTATCTGGAAAGCCCGGGCAGCTACACCTTCGAGATCCAGGATGTGCCGGCCATCTGCGCCTGGGCACGCCAGCGCGGGATCCTGACCGCCATCGACAATACCTATGCCTCGCCGCGGCTGGCGCGGCCATTCGACTGGGGCGTGGACATCTCCATCCCGGCGCTGACCAAGTACTGGTGTGGCCATGCGGACGTGCTGATGGGCGCCGTGGTGGTGCGCGAGCCGCTGTGGCAGCAGCTGTGGACGACGGTGCGGCAGCTGGGCATCTGCGTGGGCGGTGATGATGCCTGGCTGGTCCTGCGGGGCATCCGCACGGTCGATGCACGGCTGCGCATGCACGAGCAGACGGCACTGGCGGTGGCCCGTTGGCTGGAGACGCAGCCGGATGTGGTTCGGGTGCTGCACCCCGGGCTGGAGAGCCATCCGCAGCATGCGCTCTTCAAGCGCGACTTCCTGGGCAGCAACGGGCTCTTTGCTTTCGAGCTGAAGAAGCCCATGTCCCCGGCCGCGATCATGGCACTGTGCAATGGACGGCGCCATTTCGCGCTGGGCTTCTCGTGGGGCGGCTTCGAGAGCCTGATCATGCCCGCGCACCTGGATGGCTGCCGCAGCGTCCAGCCCTGGAAAGGGGGGCAGCTGATCCGCATCCACTGCGGACTGGAACCGGCCGAAGCGCTGATTGCTGACCTGGAAGAGGGCCTGAAGGCCATGCGGGCGGCCAACGCGGCCTGAGGCCCGAACACAGCGGGCACGTCCCGTGACGTGTCGTGGGGCATCGGGAAGGCCGGGGATGAAGGCAGGTACTTGCCGCTCATCCCCGGCCTGTTGTTTTTTCGTCGGGACGCACCTGCTCCCATGCCAACTATTTACACGCGACCGCCGGATAAATTGACGATAATCCTCGGAACGATCCCGGTGCGTCCGGCTGGCCTGCGGGCCGTCGACGGCGACAGCGGCGGGACCGGTCCAGGAACTGGGCTGGTCAGCGCTTCTCCCGCAGGGGCGCCCGGATCGGCCAATCACGAAACGAGTCAGTGCTTACTTACGGGGTAAACTCGATGACAACGCCTTCTGGTCTGCTTCCCATTGACCAATTGATCAACCAGGATCTGGACGACCTGATCCGCAAGGCCCGTCCGCAGTTCGAGGCGCTGGCTGGCAACCATGTGTGGCTGACGGGGGGCGCGGGCTTCCTGGGCTACTACCTGGTGCTGTCGATGGGCCACTGGAACAAGACGGCGGCGCCCGGCAAGAAGATCCGCCTGACGGTGCTGGACAACTATGTGCGTGGCGTGCCGGCCTGGCTGGAAGGCGCGAAGTCGGAAGAGATCAAGCTGCGCAAGCATGACGTGACGCACCCGATCCCGACCGATCTGGAGCCGGCCAACTTCATCATCCACGCGGCCTCCATCGCCTCGCCGATGTACTACCGCAAGTATCCGCTGGAGACCATCGACGCCAACGTCAATGGCCTGCGCCTGATGCTGGACTACGCCGCCGAGCGCAACCAGAAGGAACCGGGCTCGATGAAGGGCTTCCTGTTCTTCTCCACCAGCGAGATCTACGGCGACCCGACGCCCGATGCCATTCCCACGCCCGAGACCTATCGCGGCCTGGTGTCGTGCACCGGCCCGCGTGCCTGCTATGACGAGTCCAAGCGGGTGGGCGAGACGCTGTGCGTGCTGTATGCCCAGAACAAGGGCGTGCCTGTTTCGCAGGCACGGCCGTTCAACAACTATGGCCCGGGCCTGAAGATCACCGACGGCCGCGTGCTGCCCGACTTCGCCCGCGACGTGCTGGCCGGCCGCGACATCGTGATGCTGTCCGACGGTTCGCCGACCCGCACCTTCTGCTACATCACCGACGCCCTGTCGGGCTACCTGCGCGTGCTGGTCAACGGCCGCCGGGGCGAGCCCTACAACATCGGCATCGAGACGCCCGAGATCACCATGCGCGAGCTGGCCGAGCGGGTGCAGAAGCTGGCGAAGGAACTGTGGGGCTACGAAGGCAAGGTCATTCACAAGCTGTCCAGCGAGGGTGAGGTCTACCTGAAGGACAACCCCAACCGGCGCTGCCCGATCATCACCAAGGCACGCACCGAGCTGGGCTATGCGCCGGAAGTGGATGTGGACACGGGTCTGCGCCGCATCCTCAACTGGTATTACTTCAATCGTGATGCAGAGGCTGCATGATGAAACTGTGTGTGGTGGGAACCGGCTACGTCGGTCTGGTGTCGGGAACGTGCCTGGCTTCGGTCGGGCACGAGGTGGCCTGCGTCGACGTGGATGCAGCCAAGGTCGAGCGCATCAATCGGGGTGAGCCGCCGATCCATGAGGACGGTCTGGAAGCACTGCTGAAGGCCAACGTCGGTACACGTCTGCGAGCGACCACTTCGCTGGCCGACGCGATGGATGGCGCCGATGTCGCGCTGATCTGCGTGGGTACGCCCTTCGATGGCAAGACCATCGACCTGAGCTACGTGCTGCAGGTCTCGCGCGAGATCGGCAAGGTGCTGAAGGATCAGGCCGCGGCCGCAAAAGCCGCCGGCAAGCAGCCGCATTACTGCGTGGTGACGGTCAAGAGCACGGTGGTGCCGGGCACGACCGACACGGTGGTGCGCAAGGCCATCGAGGAAGCCTCGGGTCTGGTGGCCGGCAAGGACTTCGGGCTGGGCATGAACCCCGAGTTCCTGGCCGAAGGTGTGGCCGTGAAGGACTTCCAGGAACCGGACCGTATCGTGGTGGGGGGCATCGATGCCCGCAGCACGGCGCAGCTGGCCGAGATGTACGCGATGTTCCGGAACACGCCGATCATCCAGACCACGCCGCGCACGGCCGAGATGATCAAGTACACCTCCAATGCCTTCATGGCCACGATGATCTCGTTCTCGAACGAGATCGCGCGGATCTGCGACGGCATCGGTGAACTGGATGCGGCCGAGGTGTTCAAGGGCCTGCACCTGATGAAGCACCTGATCTACCGCGACGGCGAAGGCAAGCTGAAGACGGCGGGTGCCACCTCCTTCCTGTGGGCAGGCTGCGGCTTTGGCGGCAGCTGCTTCCCGAAGGATGTGAAGGCCATCACGGCGCATGCTCAGCACCGTGGCGTGGACACGCCGATGCTGGACGCGGTGCTCTCGACCAACAAGACGCAGCCCGAGCAGATGCTGCGCCTGTTGAAGGAGCAGGTGGGCAACGACCTGAAGGGCAAGCGCGTGACCGTGCTGGGCGTGGCCTTCAAGCCGGGTACCGACGACGTGCGCGAATCGCCGGCGCTGCCGATCATCGCTGCGCTGGTGAAGGAAGGCGCGAAAGTGACCGCTCACGATCCGATCGCGGTTCAGACCGGCAAGAAGGCGCTGGCCGACTTCGGTGTCCCGGAAAGTGCCTATCAGTTCCAGCCCAAGCTGGATGATGCCCTGGCGCAGGCCGAGGCCGTGCTGCTGGTGACGAGCTGGCCCGACTACAAGGCCGTGCCGGAGCTGCAGCAGAAGGCGGGTCGCACTGCGGTTCCGCTGATCGATGGCCGTCGCTACATCGCGCGCGACGCGCTGCCGGCATACAGCGGCATCGGCCTGTCGGTGAGTACTCACTGACGGTAACGTTCCGAAGCAGTCTCGAATGCTGCTTCGGGATGTCCTGAAGGCCAGGTGGTCTGTCCGGGTTTTCAGCCACGGCACTTCGTCTGCGGATGAAGTGTTGATCGGCCGGCCTTCGATCGGGCGGCAGGTGTCTGTGGATGCCTGCCGCTTTCTTTATTGTGGGATGGGCAGATCAGTCTGTCAGGCCCAGCACGCTCTCAAAGACCTGTGCGCAGATGAGGTCTTTCTGAGCGCCCCATTGGGCGATGAGGTTGCGTCGGGGAACGGCTGAAAGGTTGTTGCCGGCACCATGGACAATACGGGATCCCAGCACGACGACACTGCCGGGTGAGCAGGTGACGGCATGGCCTGTTTCATCCCATGGATGCTCCTCCTGCTTCCAGGTGTTGAACTGCTGCTCGTTCCAATGCTGGCTGCCGCGGATGATGCGGGTGGCGCCTTGTTCTGCGTGCATGCCGTCCAGGCAGATGAGAATGCGAAGCTGGCGACCGGTATGTGTGGTGCAGTAGCTGTTGGGCCAGTCCCGATGCCAGTTGCACGCGCAGCCACCGTTGGCAGCACGAATGGTGGCATTGCTGAAGTGGCAGACGCTTTCAGTGTCCAGGAGAGCCTCGGCCATGCGACGGCAACGCTCATCAAGGATCATCCGACGCAAGACGACGCTGTGTGAGGCCAGGTCGCCAATGATGTAGGGTTGCGTCGCTGCAGCGGCTCGGAGCGCCTGTGGAATCCCCGTCAGCTGTCTTTCCGGCACATCCGATTGCCATACGACGTGTTCCTGCCATCGCAGGGGATGGGTCCGGATGTCATCGACGAGTGCATCCAGAGCATCAATCGCCTGTTGCACTTCGGCCTTTGTCCAGACATCGGGAATGACTGCGTAGTCGTCACCCTGGAACTGACGCCTAGCAGCGTCCAATGTGTTGGGAGCTTCCATGGAGTGGGATCTTCGCGATTCAATAGGGCGGCCGCAAGGGGGGAGCCGTTCCCTGAAGAGGCGCCTTGAGCGGCCAAAGGTAAAACAGCCCACTGGCAAGCCAGTGGGCTGTCGGAAGTGATCGGCTCATGGCCCTGAACAGGCCACGGCCGGGAGCACGGGATCAGGCCGCGTCTTCTTCCGGATTGCGCACGACCAGCAGGTCGATCTTGGCGTTGCTGATGAGGCGGCGGGTGGCACTGCCCAGCAGCAGGGCGCTGAGGCCGCCGCGACCGTGCGAGGCAACGACGATCACGTCGGCTTTCTTGTCGTGGGCGATCTTGATGATGCCGTCTGCGGGCTCATCGGCGATTTCGAAGCCGGTCTCATACTGCAGCCCGGCCGCCTTGGCCTTGGCGCATGCCTTGTCGAGAATCTCCTGGCCGCTGGCGCGCACTTTCTCGTCGTGCTCGTTGGCGGTGAGGTAGTTGTTGGGCACCAGGTCGCCGGCGTAGAGAGGCGGTGCATACGGGGCACCGACGGTGGCGACGATCACGGAGGCCTTCAGGGAAGTGGCCAGGTTGATGCCAGTATCGACGGCCCGTTCGGACAGCGGGGAACCATCCGTGGCGATGAGAACGCGGTTGTACATGAGACAGGTCTCCTTTCGAGAGGCAGGCCAAGGCACGGGCTGCCCGGCCCAGTGGGATCCTGTTTCAAGGATAGACCAGAACGCGACAGAGGGGGGCGCTTGACCCCGCAAGAAGTGCAACCTGTTGCGTCAGGTTAAATCGGAGCGATATAAATCCGGGCGCCTGGGGAGGTGTCGTGGGCGCTCAGAGTCGTGTCCGGCCAAGGCCAAGAGAGGGCGTCAGCGTTCAGGCGGCGAGATTTCAGGCCGGAATGTTCAGGCCGGCAGGGCGGGCTGGAAGCGGGTATTGGCGTGCAGGCGGGCGCGCAGGTCGGCGGCGCTGAGGGGCGGGCAGAACAGGTTGCCCTGCAGGGTGCAGTCGGGCAGGTTCTGCTGGATGCAGGCAAACTCGTCGGGACGTTCGATGCCCTCGGCGACGGCTTCGAGCCGGAGTCCCTGGGCCAGCGCCAGGATGGCGTTGACGATGGCACGGGAGACGGCCTGCTGGGGCAGCCCCTGAATGAAGCTGCGGTCGATCTTGATCTCGTCGAACGGCAGGGTGTGCAGGTAGGTGAGGGACGAGTAGCCGGTGCCGAAGTCGTCCAGCGACAGCTTCAGGCCCAGTTGCTTGAGCTGGGTGATGAGGCAGCGGGCCTGGTCGCCGCTTTCGATGAGCAGGGTCTCGGTCAGTTCCAGGATGAGCTGCTCGGGAGGCAGGCCGCTGTCATGCAGGGCCTGGCGCACGGTGTCGACCAGGTTGCCGCGCTGGGTCTGGGCGGCCGAGACGTTGACGGCCATCTTGAGGGGAGGGAGCCCCTCGTCCAGCCAGGCGCGGGCCTGACGGCAGGCTTCGTTCAGGGCCCAGGCGCCAATGTCTGCGATGAGCCCGCTGCGCTCGGCGATGGGCACGAAGTGTTCGGGCAGGATGAGGCCGAGTTCGCGGTGATGCCAGCGGATGAGCGCTTCGACACCGGTGATCTGAAGGGTGCGGCTGCAGATCTTGGGCTGATAGAAGAGGCGCAGCTCCTGGTGACGGATGGCGTGGCGCAGGTGGTTCTCCAGCGTCAGTGCGTCCAGGCGGGCCTGTTTCTGGGTGGGGTCGAAATACTCGATGCGATGGCCGCCGCGCCGCTTGGCCAGGGCCATGGCCTGTTCGGCATGGCGGGTGAGCTGGGTGTGGTCGGTGGCGTGGTCGGGGAACACGGCCATGCCCACGCTGGCCGAGATGAAGAGTTCCTTGCCCTCGATGTGCAGCGGCAGGCCCATGATCCGTTGCAGCTCGTCCATGCAGGCCGTGTGCTCGGGGTCACCGGGGCGGCCGGGCAGCAGGGCCATGAAGCGGTCGGCGCCGGTACGCGCCAGCCAGGGGCTGGTGGTGCGAAGGCGGCGGCGACGCTCGGGGCCGGTGTGGCGGCTGACCAGATCGTCCAGCCGCTGGCTGACGGCTTTCAGGAAGGCATCGCCAATGGCATGGCCCAGACCGTCGTTGAGTTGCCGGAAGCGGTCCAGGTCCAGCAGCATGAGCGTGCAGGCGCGGGGCGTGGAACGCAGCACGGATTCCAGCCGGCGCATGAAGCCGGTGTGATTGGTCAGGCCGGTCAGCAGGTCCTGACGCAGCAGGCGGTCCCGATAGATCCTCAACCCCAGGCACTGGCGCAGCTTCAGCAGCAGGGCAGACTCGTCCAGGGGCTTGGCCAGCACGTCGGTCAGGTTCAGGGCCAGGGCCTCCCGCCACAGGGGGCGGGGATCTCCCGCCGTGAGCAGGATGACGGACAGACGCTGCCAGGCGGCGTTCTTGAGCTGCTCGCGCAGCCAGTTCAGGCGGGGATCTTCGGGCCCGTCCAGATGCACGAGCAGCAAGGAAGGTGTGCGCTCACTCTCGATGATCTCCTCGGCCTCACGCGGATGCTGAATGACGCAGAGCGTGCCCAGTCGATGGGCTTCCAGCAACCCGGATACAAGCTTGCCGACGGCCGGATCCGCATCGAACAGCAGGACGGTGTTCTGCTTCTGGATCAGCGCGTCTTCGCTGCGATTGGCTGCGTTGCCGCCAATGCTGAGGGGGACCTCGAAATTCACCGGGAAAAGGGCTGAAGATGTATGAAAGTGTCAGTGTGACAGGCAGAGATTACCGCATTTGTGAACATAAGTTTCAGAGTGCGCCCCTTGATGTGAGGGGTGAGGCATGTCGGGCATGCTCCACCCGGCCCAGGCAGCGGTGGCTCGGAAGAGGAGGGGCACAGCGCCTGCCTGTCGTGCGCCGCTGCGCCATGTGCCACCGGAGGCCGTCCCTTCTTCAGCCCAGCACTTTCAGCGCCCTGTCAGGCGTCCAGCGAGGCCACCTCGTTGCGGGTCTGCTGCACGGCGGGCTGGGCCGGGCGTGCCCCGGTTGCATATATACCGGAGTGGGTGCTTGCTTCCTGGTAGACCGGCGTCGATGCGTTGCCTTGTGGGTTCGCGTGTGCAGTGCCCGCGGGCTGGGAGGGGCTGGGCGCTTCCGCCGCGATGGTAGTGCTGGAAGTCGTGCCGGCTGACGAGGCCGGCATCGAGGCTGCCGCGTCCGCGCTCTGAGCAGCGGCTTCCTGCGCGGCGGCGGTTTCCTGCGCCTGCTGCTGCAGCATGCGCCAGGCACGCTGCTGGGCCATGGCCTGCAGGTAGACGATCTGCTCGGCGGCGTCGGCGTCTCCCCGGTGGATGGCCTTCATCAGCGTGCGGTATTCGGCCATGGACTGGCGCAGTCGGTTTTCGGGCAGCGGCATCAGGGTGCGCACCATCTGCAGGAAACGGCCCAGGTCGGTGATGGAGCGAGTGAGCCAGGGGTTGGCCGCCATGGCCTGCAGGCGCTCGTGGAAACCGTCCACAGCACGGTAGTAGTCGGCCAAGCGATTGCCGGTGACGGCGTTCTCCAGGCTGGCCAGCAGGGTGTCCAGCGCTGCGATGTCCTCGGGGGTCTGGCGGCGCACGGCCTCGGCCGCACAGCGGCTCTGCAGCAGGCCCAGCACGGGGAAGAGGCTTTCAGCCTCGCTGGCACTCAGTTCGATGACGAAGGCGCCCCGCCCCGGCACCAGGCGGACCAGTCCTTCATGAGCCAGCACCTTCAGGGCCTCGCGCAGCGGGGTGCGGGAGGTGCCCAGGCGGGCGGACAGCCCCAGTTCGTCGATGCGCTCACCGGGCGGCAGGCTGCGTTCGTAGATCATCTCGCGCAGTCGATCGGTGACTTCAACGTGCAGGGACGAGCGGGAGATCTTGTAGTTGGCGTCCATGGATAGGGGAGGCGGGCTGTCGAGGAAAAATGTAACGGCGGTATTGTAACGATCCGCGCATGCTGAATGCAGAACGCAGTGTCTGTCTTTGTATGCACCGGCAAATCCGTCAAGGATCCGAGACAGGGTGAGTGCTGCGCAGAGGCAGGCGCTGCCTGAGCGGCACGCCGGAACATGAGCCCGGCCCTCGCATCGACGCCGACGGAGCGCGACGCGAGTGGGCGTGGCCAGGCGCCGGCTGTCGGCCCGCCGCGTCAGGGGCAGCCCACAGCGGCCGCCCAAAATGGCGTGCAGGCTCTAGAATCCGGGGATGCTTCCAACACAATTGAATGAATTGCGCCAGCTTCTGGCGCACACGATGCAGGCCATCGGGGTCGAGGCTGAGCTGGCGGCGTCGGTGACGCCTTCGCTTGAGCGCCCCCGGCAGGCCGACCATGGGGATCTGGCCACCAACCTGGCCATGCAGCTGGCCCGTCCGCTGAAGAAGTCGCCGCGCGCGGTGGCCGAACAGCTGGTGGCCGCGTTGATGGAACAACCCGGTGCGACCGATCTCATCGCCCAGGCCGAGATTGCCGGCCCGGGCTTCATCAACTTCCGGCTCACGCCCGCCGCTCACCAGCGCGTGGTGCACGAGGTGCTGACCCAGGGTGAACAGTTCGGGCAGCAGCCGTCCAACGGCCAGCAGGTGATGCTGGAATTCGTCTCGGCCAATCCCACCGGCCCGCTGCACGTGGGCCATGGCCGCCAGGCGGCACTGGGCGACGTGCTGGGCAACCTTCTGGCCTCGCAAGGCTGGAAGGTTCACCGCGAGTTCTATTACAACGACGCCGGCGCGCAGATCCACAACCTGGCGCTGTCGGTGCAGGCACGTGGGCGCGGCATTTCGCCGGATGATCCGTCCTTCCCGGCCGATGGCTACCGCGGCGACTATATCGCCGAGATCGCCCGGGCCTTCGTGGCCCGCGAGACGGTTCAGGTGAATGGCCAGCCGCCCGAGACGGCCACAGGTGATCTGGATGACCTGGATGCAGTGCGCCGCTTTGCGGTGGCCTGCCTGCGTCGTGAACAGGACCTGGACCTGGCGGCCTTTGGCGTGTCGTTCGACCGTTACTACCTGGAGTCGTCGCTCTACACCGACGGCAAGGTGGAAGAGGCCGTGGCGCGACTGGTGGCCGGCGGCCACACCTTCGAGCAGGACGGCGCGCTGTGGCTGCGCACCACCGACTACGGTGACGACAAGGACCGCGTGATGCGCAAGTCCGAAGGCGGCTACACCTATTTCGTGCCGGACGTGGCCTATCACCTGGGCAAGTGGCAGCGGGGTTTCACCCAGGCCATCAACATCCAGGGTTCGGATCACCACGGCACGGTGGCGCGGGTTCGCGCCGGGCTGCAGGCGCTGGACATGGGCATCCCGAAGGGCTACCCGGACTACGTGCTGCACAAGATGGTGCGCGTCATGCGCAACGGCGAGGAGGTGAAGATCTCCAAGCGTGCGGGCAGCTACGTCACGCTGCGTGACCTGATCGAGTGGTCGGGCGGCGGGGACGAGACCCGGGGGCGCGACGCCGTGCGCTTCTTCCTGATTTCCCGCAAGGGCGACACCGAGTTCACCTTCGATGTGGACCTGGCGCTGTCGCGCTCGGACGAGAACCCCGTCTATTACGTCCAGTATGCCCATGCCCGGATCTGCTCGATCCTGGCGCAGGCGGCGGAGCGTGGTGGCCAGTCGGCCGGCGCGGAGGGACGCGGGGCGCACATCGACCGGCTGACGGCACCGACCGAATACGCGCTGATGGCACGCATGGCGGCTTTCCCGGCCATGCTGACCGAGGCTGCGCGTGAACTGGCGCCGCATCAGCTGGCCTATTATCTGAAGGATCTGGCTGCCGACTTCCATGCGTTCTACAACGCCGAACGCGTGCTGGTGGACGATGCCGAACTGCAGTCGGCGCGGATGGCGCTGCTGGAGGCCGTGCGGACGGTCCTGCGGCGCGGCATGGCGCTGATCGGCGTGTCGGCGCCGGAACGGCTGTGAACGGCCACGGCTGGGAGGTTTGATGCAGATCGACAATCCAATGATGCCGATGAACCGGGGTGATGCCCCGATGGCGCAGGCGACTGCCCGGCTGGCAGCCGCCCGGGTGAACACGGCATGGCCCGCAGACCTGGAGGATGCTCGCCAGGCAGGCGAGTCCCGGCCCGGTTTCGTGGCACGCACGCCGCTGGCACGCCAGCGGGGCGGCACGATGCTGGGCCTGCTGCTGGGTCTGCTGATCGGCACCGGTGCAGCCGCGGGCGTGGCCTGGTACATCTACCGCTCGCCACTGCCCTTCATCACGCCGGTCGTGCAGGAGGGCAACCCGTCGGGGCTGAAGCCGGCGCCCGAGGTGCCCAACCCGGTGCCCAGCGTCCAGCCCCAGGCCGGTCAGCTGCCTGACCCCAACCAGGGCGCTTCCCGCCAACAGGTGATGCCGCAGCCGGATCCGCGCACCAACCTGCAGTCGCAGGGGGTCTCCACAGTGGACGTGACCGGTGATGCAAGCGGACAGCCGACCGATGATCTGCCCACCATGCCGCCGCAACAGCCTGCCATGGTGGGGGGCGGCTACATGCTGCAGGCCGGTTCCTTCCGGCGCGTGGCCGATGCCGAGCGCCTGAAGGGCAACCTTGCGCTGCGCGGTCTGGAAGCGCGGGTGGAGCAGGGCAACGTGAATGGCCAGACGGTGTATCGGGTCCGGATCGGGCCGTATCCGTCGCTGCAGGACACCAACCAGGTGCGCGCCGATCTGGCCGACGAGGGTATCGAAGCGGCCGTGGTGCGCGGGCGCTGATCCCTGCGGGCTTCGTCCGGGAGGGGAGCCAACCCTGCCGTTGGTCGGTTGCGAACTGCCACTGATGGTTGGCGAGGTGTAACGGTCTGATGCAGGGTAAACCGGCTCGACGCCTCCTTCGTTGCTGCGGATGACCTTCGGCCCCCAGGCCGGACGCTCCTTCGCCGGGAACCTTTACGGTTCCCCCAGTTTTTCACGATGCCTGGAAAGGCTTTCCGGGTGTCGCCTCTTTCAGGATGGGTCTCATGAATCGCAAACAGTTCCTCTTGACGCTTTCCGCAGCTGGCCTGGCCCTGGCGCTGATGCCCGCTGGCGCCGCTCTGGCGCAGCAGTCGATCAGCAGCAAGGATTTCCAGGCGCTGTCGGGGCATGTGCCCACCGAGGCCGCGCCGGGCAAGATCGAGGTGGTGGAGTTCTTCTGGTATGGCTGCCCCCACTGCTATGCCTTCGATCCGACCATCTCGGCCTGGAGCAAGCGCAAGCCCGAGGACGTGGTCTTCCGCCGTGTGCACGTGCCCTTCTTCAGCCGTCCGCACCAGCAGATGTTCTATGCACTGCAGGCCATCGGCCGCGAGGACGATGACACCCGCAATGTGATCTTCGAGGCCATCCAGAAGCAGCGCAAGCCCATGCAGCAGCTGGACGAGATGAAGGAAGTGCTGGCCGCCGCCAAGGTGGATCCGAAGGCCTTCGAGAATGCCTACAACTCGTTCGGCGTGAAGACGCAGATCCAGCGCGCCAACAAGCTGGCCACCGCCTATGGCATCGACGGCGTGCCGACGCTGGGCATCAATGGCCGCTATACCACCAGCCCGTCGGTGGCGGGCAGCAACGAACGGGCCATCGTGGTGCTGGATGAGCTGATCCAGCGCGAACGCGGCCAGCAAGGCGCCGACGGCGCCGGCAAGTGAGTTGATGGCGGCCGGCCGCGACAGCGCCGCATCGTCCCCGGTGCGACGCATCGTCATCACGGGCGCATCCAGCGGCCTGGGGCGGACGCTGGCCACCGAGCTGGCCCTACGTTTTCCGGGCAGCACGATGCTGCTGCTGGCCCGTCGCGCCGACCGGCTGGCCGAACTGGCCGCTGACCTGCCGCAGGTGCAATGCGTCTGCGAAACGGTGGACATCACCGACCACGAGCGGCTTTCCGGCATCTGCCGGCGCTTCGTGACCGAGCACGGTGCGCCTGACATCGTGATTGCCAACGCGGGCATCAGTGTGGGCACACTCACCGACGAGCCGGAAGATCGGGCCGTCTTTGCCCGCATCCTGGCCGTGAACGTGCAGGGTGTCTTCGACAGCTTTGCCCCCTTCCTGGACGCCATGAAGGCGGCCCGCCGGGGCACGCTGGTGGGCATTGCCAGCGTGGCCGGCGTGCGGGGCCTGCCCGGATCGGGCGCCTACAGCGCCAGCAAGGCGGCCGTGGCCGTCTATCTGGAAAGCCTGCGGCTGGAAATGCGGCCGTTTGGCGTCTCGGTCGTCACCATCTCGCCGGGGTTCATCGATACCGACATGACCCGGATCAACCCCTATCACATGCCCTTCCTGATGCCGGCGCCACGCTTTGCGCAGGTGGCGGTGGATGCCATTCTGGCGCGCCGGCGCCGGATCGTGATTCCCTGGCAGATGGGATGGGTGGCCAGGCTGCTGCGCATCCTGCCGGCCTGGCTCTATGACCGCCTGTTTGCCAACAGTCTGCGCAAGCCGCGTCAGGGAGAGATTCCGCCGTCCGGTACGGGCGGAGCGGACAGCCCGCGCCATTGACGGACCGGAAGGTTCCGGGGAGTATCGAACGAGTGTCTACAGTGAAGAACCGGCCGGGCTGGTGGGTGTCCGTGAGTACGGCGGCCCTGCTGGGCTGCCTGTCCGCAGGCTGCGCCAGCGGCAACCCGTCGCGCGGGGGCGGCTACTACCTGGATGACGGCCCCGGCAAGCCGGACCCTGAGCGGGTGGCCCGCCTGATGCGCGAGCCCGATCCGGTGCCGAAGCACGAACCGCTGCTGGCCCGGGCCAATCGCCCCTATCGGGTGATGGGACAGGACTTTGCACCCATGACCGAACGCAAGCCCTACAAGAAACAGGGCGTGGCGTCCTGGTATGGGCAGCGCTTTCACGGCAAGCCCACGTCCACGGGCGAAACCTACGACATGTACCAGATGACGGCCGCTCACCCGACGCTGCCGCTGCCCAGCTACGCGCGCGTCACGCGGCTGGACAACGGCCGTTCGGTGGTGGTGCGCGTCAACGATCGGGGACCGTTCCTGCGTGGGCGGCTGATCGACCTGTCCTACCTGGCGGCCAGCAAGCTGGGCTATGTGGGCAAGGGGCACGCCGAGGTCGAGGTGGAACTGCTCAATCCCGCGGATGCCGGCAAAGGCCGCACGCTGACGGCCCAGCCTGGCGTCAGGGCGGTCCCCGTTCAGGCCCGCACGCTGCCGGCGGTCTCGCTGGCCCGCGCCGAACTGGACCTGCCGGGGGATGAAGGCGCCGCTGCGGACAAGGAGCTTGCGCCGGCGGAGCCACCCCGGGTGGATGAACGCGCCGGCGTGGCGGGTAGCAACAGCGGTGATCCAGGGCCTTCCGCCCTGACGGCGGACAACGGCAGCCAAGGGGGTGACGCCTTCCCGACAGCGGAAGCGATGGCTCCCGAGAGCCGGCGGGCTGCCCCTGGAGAGCAGGGCGCAGTCCCGGCCCCGAACCGGCCTTCGGCCAGGACGCAGACCGCCCCCTCGGCGCCAGTCCGAGCCCGTCGTGCCGCCGAAGGCGACAGCGGCTGGTTCCTGCAGCTGGGCGTGTTCCGTCAGCTGGACAATGCCCTGCGCGTGCAGCGCGAGCAGATGGCGCGCTCCACCCCGTCCGATCCGCCGGTGGAGCTGGTTCAGCGCGGCGACCAGTATCGTGTGCTGCTGGGGCCCTATGCCGACGAGGCCGATGCGCGCGCCGTGGCCGCCGACATCGGCCAGCGCACCGGACACAAGCCGGGGGTCTCGCGCCAATAGCAGGGCGATCGTTGTAAGTGCTTACTTGTCCCTGAGCGTGCTCTGATACAGCCTGTCTGCCTTGTCGCCACTGATACGGGCCGCCAGCTTGGCGGCCTGACGCGGCGGCATCGTCTCGCTCAGCACCTGCATGGCCTTCAGCCCCAGCACACTGGGCGCTGCGTCTGCGGCCTCGTCACTTTCCGGCTGGACCGGGGGGGCAAAGACCAGCAGTGCGAACTCGCCCCGGCAATGGTTGGCATCCGCCTGCAGCCACTCGGGCAGCGCAGCCAGCGGCATGCGCACGATCTGCTCGAAACGCTTGGTGAGTTCCCGTCCCACCACCACCTCGCGTTCGGCCTCCAGCGCCTGAAGCAGTTCCGCCGCCAGCGTCTCGATGCGATGTGGCGCCTCGAAGAGCATGAAGGCCTGCCCGCTGGCCGCCAGTGCCTGCAGCCGTTCCTGACGCAGGCGGGTACGGGTGGGCAGGAATCCCTCGAAGAAATAGCGCCCACCGGGCAGGCCGGCAGCGCTGAGCAGCGTGGTGGAGGCGCTGGCCCCGGGGACCGGCACGACGATGATGCCGGCAGCATGGGCTGCGGCCACCAGCAGGGCGCCGGGATCACTGATGCCGGGGGTGCCCGCATCGGTGATCAACGCCACCGATTCGCCGCCCCGGATGCGATCCAGCACGCGTTCGGCCTGGCTTTCCTCGTTGTGGGCGTGCAGCGCCAGGCAGCGCGCGTGGCCGATGCCCAGCGACTGCAGCAGCGGTCGGCTGCTGCGGGTGTCCTCGGCGGCAATCCATGCAGCAGCCCGCAGCGTCCGTGCGGCGCGCGAGCTGATATCTTCGAGGTTTCCGATGGGCGTGGCCACTACATATAATGCAGCGGCAAGCGCCGGAGAGGTTTCTGCTGGCGCAGGGACGATCCCTTCGGGATCGGGCCCGCCGGCAAACTGGCATGAGGGCATGATGCAGCGTCGAGATTGGATGAAAGGAACCCTGCTGACCGCAGGGGCGACCATGGGAGCAGTCGCCGGCTGGCCGGGGCTGGCCCGCGCCGCGTCGGTGGAGCGGATCGGTCTATTGTTACCCAAGTCCGGGCAGATCTATGGTCGTGCCGCGGCCGCGCTGAAAGCCGGCATCGAGACCGCCTTCCGCCGGCTGCCCAAGGGCTTTGCCATCGACATCTACGAGACCGACGAATCGGCCAAGCAGCTCACCGCCGCCTACCAGGGCATGCTGCGCCGGGGCACGTCGCTCGTCATCGGCCCGCTCACGCGCAACGGCACGGCTGCGCTGGCCAGTTTCGGCGAAGTGCCCATCACCACGCTGGCCCTGAACCAGTTCGAGGGCGACGGCAGTGTGCCCTGGAACGTGTTGGTCTTCTCCATCGGCGTCGAGCAGGAGGCCGTGCAGGTGGCCGACATGGCCTTCCAGGCCATGCGTCGCAAGGCCAGCAACCCGAAGGCTCCGCGCGCCATCATCATCACCGCGGCCAACCAGGTGGGACGCCGCGCCGCCTCGGTCTTCCATGGCCAGTGGCAGGCCCTGGGGGGCGAAGCCGACCTGCCCATCGAGCTGGAAGAAAGCGCGCTCTACAAGTTTCGCGAAGTCGCCAAGAAGGAACAGGGCGACCTCTATTTCCTTTCCATGGCCTCGCACCTGGCGCGCCCCGTCCGGATGATCACGGGCCGGAACCAGCCGGCCTTTGGCACCTCGCAGATCTCCATCGGCGGGCCGGACGCCAAGACGCCCATTGGCGAACTGGATGGCATTCGGCTGGTGGAAATGCCGGCCATCATCCAGCCGCAGAGCTATGGGGCCCAGGGCTTCGAGGCGCCGCCCGAAGACTTCAGCCTGGAGATGCAGCGCCTCTACGCGCTGGGCATCGACGCGCTGCGTATCGGGCGCGAGATGTTCTCCGGGGCCACCACGCTGGACCTGAACGGCCTGACGGGCAAGCTGCGCTACGACGGCAGCTACCCGGTCATTGAGCGCACGCTGCTGCCGGCCGAATATCGCAACGGGGTGCCTGTCGCCGTCTGAGCCCCAATTTTTAGGGGGTTTCCGGCGAAGCAGGCGCTCACCAACCGGATGATGGGCTGCGATGAACGACACACCGCGCCTGACACCGCGCCAGCGGATCGGCAACGAGGCCGAGCAGCAGGCCCGCGAGCATCTGCAGCAGGCCGGCCTGCGCCTTGTCGCGGCCAACGTCCGCTACAAGGTGGGCGAGATCGACCTGATCATGCGGGACGGCCAGACCGTGGTCTTCGTCGAGGTGCGTAGTCGCCGCTCCATGGCCTGGGGCGGCGCGGCCGCCAGCGTGGACTTCCGCAAGCAGCAGCGCATCCAGCGCGCCGCCCAGTGCTGGCTGCAATCACGCTTTGCCGGCCGTGGCTGGCCCGAGTGCCGCTTCGATGTCGTGGCCATCGAGGGCGGGCAGCTGACGTGGATCCGTCAGGCGTTCTGAGCGTCTGAAGGCGCTTGCCGCATCACAGCCCCCCTGAAAAGTCCATGGAGCCGCCGTTACCGTCAGCAGTTTGTAACGTTTCGATGCGTGGGCCACAACAGCAGCCGACGAACGGGCGAAATCCGGCCGGGCTTTCTATAATCGGACCAACGCTATCAGGAGAGTTCGGATGAGCCAGCCCAGCGCCTTCGCGCGTCGTATCGTATCGTCTGCCGTGCTTGCAGCCACCCTGGGGCTGAGCGGCTGCTTTGGACTGGCCGTCACCGGCGCCGCCATCGGTACGGTGGCCGTGCTGGATCGTCGTTCCATCGGTGCCCAGACCGAGGACGAGACCATCGAGCTGCGCGGCGCCCGCGTGCTCAACGAGAGCGTCAACAAGGATCCGATGGCGTCGGTGTCCATCACCAGCTTCAACCGGCGCGCGCTGCTGACCGGTCAGGTGCCCACTGAAGAGATGCGTGCCCAGGCCGAAGAGATCGTCCGCACCCGGGTGCCCAACATCAAGGACATCTACAACGAGGTCGAGATCAAGCCGGTTGAAGACTTCGCCGCCAGCGCCCGGGATTCTTCCCTGACAGCGCGGGTGAAGGCCGGTCTGGTGCGTGAGCGCAACGTCACCGCCAGCGCCATCAAGGTGGTGACCGAGCGCAACGTCGTCTACCTGATGGGTGTGGTCACGCACGAGGAAGGCCAGCGTGCCGCCATCGTGGCTTCGCAGGTCTCGGGCGTCAGCAAGGTCGTCACGCTGTTCGAGTACGTCACCGATGCCGAGCTGTCGCGCATCCTGGGGACTGACCGGCCCGAGAATCAGAAAGGCCAGGGCAAGTAAGCAGGCCCCGAAACGAGTGATCGGGTGACGCGGGCGGCTAACTCCCGCGCCCCGGGGTGTACCGCCCGCGCCCCGGGTTTACCGCTCGAACCATCACGTTGCCGAGACGACCCGTCCGTCCGGACGGTCATTTGCCGGGAGCATGCGCCAGGCCATGTTCCGATCCGGAACGTTGCCCCTTCACGCCGCCGGCAGCGTCACCTCCGCCCGCAGACCGTGGGCCTGGCCCACGGCATCATCCAGTCGCAACCGCCCCTTCAGGTTGCCCACCAGCGTGTCCACGATGGACAGCCCCAGTCCCGAGCCGCTCTCACCCGTGCCCAGCACCCGGTAGAACGGATCGACGACCCGCGCACGCTCCGCGGCCGGAATGCCGGGGCCATTGTCCTGCACGGCCATCACCACCTCAGCACCGCGCCGATCCACCCACAGATCGATCTGGCCGCCCACTGGTGTGTAGCGGATGGCGTTGTCCGCCAGGTTGCGCAGCAGCGTGTACAGCGCCATCTCGTCGGCGCTAACCCGAATCCGTTCGTCCGCCTCGGCATCGTGGGTGACGCCGGGGGCCGCGCTGATGCCCAGATTGAGCCCCTTCTGATCCGCCAGCGGCAGCAGGTCCTCCAGCACGCGGCGCATCACTGGCAGGACGGCCACGGCAGCAGGGACGGAAGCCGCTGTGGCAGCAGCCTGCCCCTGACCCCAACGCGCATTCTGTGCCCGCGCCAGCAGCAGAAGTTGCTCCAGCAGGTGCCGACTGCGCCGGATGCCGGCCTGCAGCGTCTCCAGACGCTCGGTCGCCTCGGGGGACATCGGGGCTGCATGCAGCCGTTCGGCCTGCAGCGACAGGGCGGCCAGCGGAGAGCGCAGCTCGTGCGCCGCGTCAGCGACGAAGCGACGCTGGCTTTCCATGGCGGCACCCGTGCGGCCTAGCAGTCCGTTGATGGCGTTCACGAAGGGCCGAAGCTCGGTGGGCAGATCGGTCTTCGGCAGCGGCTGCAGGTCGTTTTCCTGACGGGCATTGACTGTACGGGACAGCTCCGCCAGCGGCCGCAGCATCAGTCGGATCAGCATCAGCATCACCGCCAGCAGCACGGGCACCAGCAACAGCAGGGGCAGCGTGGCGTAGAGTGCGCTCTGGCGGGCAATCTGATCACGGATGCGGGTTTCCTGCGAAACGGCGATGCGGCTGCCATCGCGCAGGCGATGCACATAGACCCGGTAATCCAGATTCTGGTTCCGGAAGGCATGAAAGCCGTTCTTCAGCGTGGCCGGCAGCGGCAGGCAGCGGGCCTCGTCATCATCGTCATCTTCATCCTTGTCACGCGAGCCGGATGAACGTTTTGCATCCGATGTACGTGTCGCATCCGATGGTCTGACAGATGTTGCTGCTCCATCATTTGCCCGCGAATCTTTCGTGGCCGTATCAGTGACGGAAGATTGCTTCCTGTCTTTCCTGTCCTGTCCGTCCTTCGACAGGGCGGGCAGGCGCTGGATGATTAGTCCTTCCTCGTCGTCATCAGTCTGCAGACAGCCCTGCACCGGCAGTGATGCGGTGACCTGACCGGATTCCGGCCCCAGCAGTTCGGCCGCCTGCTCCAGAATCTCGTCCTGAAACTCATGCACCTCGTGCAGCGTGGCCCGAAACGACAGGATGCCTGCCACGGTGGCCATGGCGGCCACGGCCAGCGAGATGGCGCGTGCCAGACGGAACTGCAGCGACTGGCTCAGGCCTGCTTGCTCACCATCCATCCGGCGCCCCGTATGTTCCTGATGGCTTCGCTGCCCAGCTTCTTGCGCAGGCTGTGAATGAGGTATTCGATGGCGTTGCTTTCCACCTCCTGGCCCCAGCCGTAGATGCGGTCTTCGAGGTCGGCACGCGAGAGGATGGCGCCGGGGCGCTGCATGAGGGCGTGCAGCAGGGCAAATTCGCGGTTGGACAGACGCACGGTGGGCTGGCCCTGCCGGCTGGCCTCGTGGGTGGCGGGGTCCAGCGTGAGCAGGGCGCTGCTGAGAATGGGGTTGGCCTGGCCGCCCTGGCGACGCAGCACGGCCCGCATGCGGGCCAGCAGTTCGCTGATCTCGAAGGGCTTGAGGATGTAGTCGTCGGCGCCGGCGTCCAGTCCGGCGATGCGGTCGTCCAGGGCATCGCGGGCGGTGACGATGAGCACCGGCAGGGTCGTGGGCTGGCTGCGGATGCTGCGCAGTACCTCCAGGCCGTCACGTCCGGGCAGGCCGAGGTCCAGCAGGACGAGATCGTAGTGCTGCGTGCGCAGGGCCGTGAGGGCGCTGTTGCCGTCCTTCACCCAGTCGGCCGCCCAGGAGGCATCGTTCAGGGCGCCGTGGACGGCGTTGCCGATCATGGGGTCATCTTCGACGAGCAGGACGCGCATGGTGCAGGGAGGCTTCGGGGTCGGGGCGGGGAGTACGTACTGGGTCAGCTGCGGCAGGCAGGGCGGCCTGCGGTTGCACCATGGCTGTGCCGGTCGGGGCTGGCCGATGTCCGGAGCGGCTCAGTAGTCGGCCCGGTCGGCATGGTCCTCCAGAACCTGGCCGCTCTGGGCGTCGATCGTGAGTTCGCGCAGTTCGCCGGTGGGCAGCAGGGTTTCGATGACATAACGGGGTGTGCCACGGGCACCGTCGAAGTCTGCATTCAGTGCCTTGCTGCCCGGGTGCTGCTGCTGGGCGGTGACGATGGCCTGTTTCAGGGTGATCTGCAGGGACGGGGCCTGTGTGATGCGGGGGCCCTGGGCCTTGTCGCGGATGACCTCGCCCGTGATGGGGTCGATGCGTACCTTGAAGACATGGTTGCTGGTGGTGACGACCCGTACGTCGTAGTCCATGGTGTCATCCTTGTGGCCGTCGAGGTCGGCATCGAGGGCGATGCTGCCCGGGTGAACCTTGAGTGCGGTGTCGATGGCCTGTTCGATGTTGACCTTGACGTGCTTCGACGCCGCGATGTCGCGGATGTCGGCGGCAAGGGCGCTGCCGGCACCAGCCAGCAGGGCTGCAGCGACCAGCGCGTGCAGGGCGTTACGGTTCATGAAACTCCCCTTGGGAAAATCCTGAAACAGATCCGGCCGGCACGTGCCATGGACAGATCCATGACATGTGTCGGGAACGGCAAAAAGTTCAAGATTACCCCAGCGGCGTATGTGGGGTACGTCAGATCCGTAACGATGTAGCGAGCTGGTGAATGGGCGCGACAGACCCGGCCGGAGGCCATTCCTGCCTGCGTGGCGTATTGCCAGCACACGGCTGGTGGCTGGCGCGAGGATGAATGATTCCCTGCAGGTGCAAGGGGGAGCCTGCAGACACGCGGACAGGGCACAACATGCCGTTGATTCACCACGGGTGCAAGGGGCCCCTTCCCGTGAAGGGGCGCAGCGCCAGCGACCGTGGGTTTGCCGGGCTGCCCGGGATCAGTCGTCCAGGTAGTTGGCCACGACCTTGCCGTTCTGGCCGTCGATGCGGACCTTGTAGATCTGGCTGTTGGCGGTGACCACGTCGAACTCGTAGTCGGCCGTGCCGTCCTTGCGGCCTTCCAGCTCGGCCTGGAGCACCTTGCCGCCCTGATGCTGCTGCAGGGCGGTTTCCAGCGCCTGTTCGAGGCTGACGCTGGGGGCGGGCACCGGTTTGTTGCGCTGGCCATGGGGGCGGTCGGCGGTGACGTTGCCGGTCTGTGGGTCGACGATGACCTTGAAGACCTGGTTGTCGGTGGTGACGAGCTTGATCTCGTAGTCGGCGCTGCCGTTTTTGTGGGTATCGAAGTCGGCGTCGATGACACGGGCACCGGCGTGTTTCTGCTGGGCCGCGGTGATGGCCTGCTGCAGGGTCACTTTGGCCTGGCCGAGGGCAGCGATGTCCTGCGTATCGGAGGCAAAAACGGGCGCGGCAGTGCCGATGGCGATGGCGGAGGCGGCCAGCAGGGCGGTGAGGGTGCGTTTGTTCATGGTCGTTTCCTTGCGTCTGTGTTTTGGGTCCATGGGGTTCGGTGCAGGGGCAACCGGGTGGTTGTGGGGCGATTCCCCGAAGATTGTGGCCCGGTGTGCTGCATCGGTGCGGCAGCGTTGTTGCTGTCGACGGGATGCATTCTGCGCGGGCAGACTTAGTGGCAGGTTAGGAAACGGCGGGCTAGCAGAATTGTTGTGAACGATTGAAAAACGGGGTGATCAGACGGTAGGCGTGCATCGCACAGGCTGACGGCCGCCTGAGCCTGTCACGCTCATGAGCGAGCTTCACACCTGTTCGGGGTAGCTGCGCATCAGGTACTCGTTGAACAGCGGCACCGTGAAGTCGATGTCGCCGTGGGAAGGGCTGTAGATCATGCCTTTGTTGATGATCTTCGAACGTCGTGGACCAAGGCTTTGCAGGGATTCACCAAGTTTTTCTGCTACGTCGGCCGACCGGTACGGGCCTTTGCCCAGTCTTGCCATGGCAATGACATACTCGCGTTCCTTTGGCGTCAGCCGGTCGAACCTCACCTTGAAGAAACCATTGTCAAGCTGTTCGATGGCCAGCTTTGCAGCCGCATGACTGTCGGCAAGCTCGATGCGGTTTCCGCTGGCGATCTTCCAGCATTGATGGCCCCATTCCTGCAGAAAGTAGGGGTAGCCGTGAGTTTGTCCGAAGATGTCTTCAAGCGCTTCGTCACTGATACTGGCTCTTTCGGACAGCACAGGTTGCCGGATGGCTGCAATTGCGTCCTCTTTGCGCAAAGGGCCTACTGGCGGGTAAGCGAACAATCGCTCGGCGTAGGACTTGGCGTTTCCGGACAGTGCGGCTACCTGTGGCAGGCCGGCGCCAAAGAACAGAATCGGCAGGTTGGCCTGATTGACTCTGTGCAGCGCGACGATCAGCGCGCTCAGATCCTTGGCCGTCAGATACTGCACCTCATCGATGAACAGCGTCCACGCCTTGCCGGCCTCTTTCGCCGCCTCGCCAACCTGTACGAACAGGTCGGCAAGGTCCAGTTCCAGATCACCACTGTCCGCAACGCCTGGCTCAGGCTCGACCGAGATCGATGTGTCTCCATAGCTGATCCTGAAGGCAGCTGCAAAGGAACGTAGTGCCTGAAGTGCCGAATGAACCCGGGCCCGGGCTTCTTCTCTCGTCGACAGCCGGCGCAGCACCTTGTGCAGCTGCGGGGTCAACAGTTCTCCAAGTGGCTTGCTTTCCGGTGCTTCGATGTAGGATGTCAGGTGCCCGGATTCTTCGGCCAGTTCCCGGATTCGGTTCAGCAATACTGTCTTGCCCACGCCCCGCAATCCCAACAGCATCTGCGACCGGGTGGGGCGCCGGTCCAGGGTACGCTGAAGCGCCACGCTTGCATCATGGATGATGTGCTGCCGTCCGGCCAGTTCCGGTGGCTGGCTGCCGGCACCGGGGGCAAACGGGTTTCTGATGGGGTCCATGGTTGATGATCTGGAACGGGGGACTATACTAGAATATAGCGGACTATACCGAAGTATAAGGCAGTATACTTATGTATAACTCAATCGAGTTATACTTGATTATACATTACTATGCTTTGGTATAGACGTCGCAATTTTTGCCTGGTAGCCTGCCTGATCGACAATGATGCAGGTGAGACTGGGGCGCCCCCGCGTTCACAGGCTTTTGCAGGGGCTCCCGTCATGTCCTGCCCAGCCAGTCCGTCCGGTCGCCACGGCCGGCCGTCATTCGGGAACCCCCTGATCGGCGGATGGTCGTTCATCCTGGCGCCAACCCGAAAGCCCGGGGGAGCCAGCCCATCAGACTGGTGTGCAGTCCAATTTATCGCTGGATTTCACACTGTTGCGCACGGCCTCCTCGGCCTGCATGTCGGCGTGGTAGGAACTGCGCACCATGGCGCCCACGGCGGCGTGCTGGAAGCCCATCTCGTAGGCCTTTTCCTCGAACATCTTGAAGGTCTCGGGCGTGACGTAGCGCTCCACCGGCAGGTGGTGCCGGGTGGGAGCCAGGTACTGGCCGATGGTGAGACGGTCGATGTCATGCGCGCGCATGTCGCGCATCACCTGCAGGATTTCCTCATCGGTCTCGCCCAGGCCCACCATCAGGCCGGACTTGCTGGGTACGTCGGGCTTGCGGGCCTTGAAGTCCTTCAGGAGCTTCAGCGAGTGCTCGTAATTGGCGCCCGGACGGGCCTGCTTGTACAGGCGCGGCACCGTTTCCAGGTTGTGGTTCATCACGTCCGGCGGCGTGGCTTCCAGGATGTCCAGCGCCTTGTCCAGACGGCCGCGGAAATCGGGCACCAGCACCTCGATCTGGGTGCTGGGCGAGTGCTCGCGGATCATCCGGATGCAGTCGGCGTAGTGGCCGGCGCCGCCATCGCGCAGGTCGTCGCGGTCGACGGAGGTGATGACAACGTACTTGAGGCGCAGCGCCTTCACGCTCATCGCCAGGTTGTAGGGCTCCTCGGTGTCCAGCGGGTCGGGGCGGCCATGGCCCACGTCACAGAACGGACAGCGGCGGGTGCACTTGTCGCCCATGATCATGAACGATGCGGTGCCCTTGCCGAAGCATTCGCCGATGTTCGGGCAGGAGGCCTCCTCGCAGACCGTGTGCAGCTTGTGGTCGCGCAGGATCTCCTTCATCTCGTAGAAGCGGCTGCCCAGCTTGGGGGCCGGCTTGCGGATCCAGTCCGGCTTGCGCAGCATGTCCTTGATCGGAATGATCTTGATGGGAATGCGCGAGGTCTTGGCTTCGCCCTTCTGCTTCTGGCGCGGGTCGATGGCCGGGGTGGCGGCGCCCTGGTTGGCCGCGGCGCGCGCGGTGATGCCGGAGGCCGAGGCCGCCGTGCCCTGGGGGGCGCCATCCCGGGTCGTGACGGGAGGCTGCGACGCGGTGTCGGTCTGCGAGGGCGCGGCAGGGGCCGGGGCGGAACGGGCGGTCAGTGAGCTGTCGACGAGATCCATGGGCGAATTATCCTTCAATGGCGGCGGCCAGTGCCTTGCCCAGGGCAAGCGCCAGCGCATCGAGATCGAGGTCCTGGGAAAGGGCGGCCTGCCGATGGATATCGGTCATCTGCAGGTTGCGGAATCCGCAGGGGTTGATTCTATGGAAAGGTGAAAGGTCCATCTGCCCGTTCAGCGCCAGCCCGTGATAGGAAAAGCCGTGGCTGGTCTTCAGGCCGATGGAGGCGATCTTGGCCACGCCAGCGGCCGGCCGGGCATGGCGCGCGTGGACGTGGTGCGGTCCGGACACGGGGGGCGTGACGGTACCGGCGGGCCATTGTGCCGCGCCATCGGCTGGCTGTACAGGGCCGTTCTGTCCGGGCAGGACGTAGATGCCGGGCGCCCCTTCCTGCCGGAAGGCGGTGATGCCGTACTGGCTCAGGCAATCGATCAGCGCATCCTCGATGCGTTCGACCAGGGTGCGGATGCCCAGTCGGCGGGCCCGCAGGTCCAGCATCAGGTAGGCCATGATCTGGCCGGGGCCGTGATAGGTGATCTGACCGCCTCGCTCCGTGGGCACCACCGGGATGTCGCCGGCATTGAGCAGGTGCTCGGGCTGGCTGTTCATGCCCAGCGTGAAGACGGGCGGATGCTGCATCAGCCAGATCTCGTCGCCGGCCGTGGCGGCCTCGGCCAGGTCCGGCCAGTCGCGCCGCAGGGATGCCTCTCCGGTACCGGGCACGATGGCGGGTGTGGCAGCAGGCGGGGCTCCGCCCGCCAGGGCCGCCTTGCGCGCTGCCTGCCGTGCCGCCGTCCATTCCCGCATGCGCGTCAGGGCGTCCGTGTAGGGCACGGTGCCCAGCAGGCGCAGGCGGATGGAAGGGAGGGCATGGGAGCGGGCGTCCGTCATCGGGGCGGTGGCAATGGGAAGGTCAGGCTACGGGATGGCGGGCGAGGACGTCGCCCGAGGGGGGTCAGATCAGGTACGAGACCTGCGGCAGGGCCGACAGTTCGCGGTACAGGTCGTCCAGCTGCTGGCGCGAATGGGCGGTGAAGGTGGCCGTGAGCGACAGGTAGTTGCCGCCCTTGGAATGGCGCACGTCCAGGGTCTTGGGGTCGAAGTCGGCAATGTGCCGGCCCAGGACGTCGGCGATGGTCTCCGTGAAGCCGGGTTCGTTCTTGCCCATGACCTTCAGCGGAAACTCCATGGGGAACTGCAGCGGGTCGACGGCAGACGGCTCGGCCGGGACGGCTTCGTTGGTCAGGTGCTCGGGGTGCTTGGGATCGGTCATCTCGGGGGGGGCAATGAATGGGGAAAGGGAGAGTTTGCCACCTTCGGCATGCACCCGGGCGGATGTGAAGGGCTGGTCAGGGGCTTGATGAGCCAACCCGAACCGCAGGCCCAGTCGGATGTGCGGTCCGGCGCATGGCTGGCACATGGTCAGACGCAGTGCCGGGTGGCCTGCTCAGGTGCAAGATCAGGCAGAGCCGGTCAGTCAGCCCGGCGCGGGACGCCTCGGGGCGATGGACGCAGGAACGTCCCGCGTGCACCGGTCTCAGCGCTGTGCCTTGGCTTCCTGATAAGCGGCAAACAGCTTGTGGAAGATGGGGCCGGGAACGCCTTTTCCAACCGGCTGGCCGTCCAGACGGGTGATGGGCTTCACTTCCTTGGTGGCGGCCGTCAGCAGCAGCTCGTCGGCGTTGCGCACCTCGTCCTGGCTGATGCGGCGGGCCTCGAAGGGGATGCCGCTGCGCCTGGCCAGTTCTTCCATCAGCTCGTAGCGGATGCCTTCGAGAATGAGGTTGTCGTGCGGCGGGGCCAGCAGTTTGCCGTCCTTCACGACCCAGATGTTGGAAGACGCCCCTTCGGTGAGGTAGCCGTCACGGAACAGTACCGCCTCGATGGCCCCGGCTTCCACGGCCGTCTGGCGCGCCAGGATGTTGCCCAGCAGCGAGATGGACTTGATGTCGCAGTGCAGCCAGCGCTCGTCCGGCACGCTGATGACCGACAGGCCTTCGCCGATGGATTCGAGCGTGGGCGGCGTGAACGGGTTCGTCATGGCGAACACCGTGGGAGTGGCGTTTTCCGGGAAGGCGTGGTCACGCTTGGCCACGCCCCGGGTGATGTGCATGTAGACGACCTGATTGGGCCACTGTGGGTGGCGGCGGACCAGCTCGTCGATCAGCTGCGTCCAGCCGGCATCGTCCAGGGGGTTGGTGATGCGGATCTTGGCCAGGCTGCGCTTGAGGCGCTTGAGGTGGTGGGCCAGCCGGAAGGGATGGCCCTCATAGACCGGCACCACTTCGTAGATGCCATCCCCGAAGATGAATCCGCGGTCCAGGACCGGGACGCGGGCTTCGGAAAGCGGCATGTAGCTGCCGTTCAGGTAGACGATCTGTGTCGAGAAATCGGATGCTTCAGCCAAGGTGGGCTCCTGTCGTCGGGCGCGCGTCATGAACGGTCTGGCCCGCCCGAAAGGCATCCCGGGCGTCGGGGGTGTCATGGTCCGGAAGGCAGGGGCAGTGGTGCGGACACGGTGATCCGTCACCGGCGGCTCATGCCATGGCCCGGGCTTCCAGACCTTCGGGCTGGTCGGCAGGGCGGGCGCGCGTCGTCGTCCCGGCCTGCGTCGTCATCATTTGATCCAGAGTCGGATGGTATCCCACGTGCTCTTGAACCACCCGGCGCTCTCCACCGTTTCCAGCGCCACCAGCGGACGCTCGGCAATCACGGTGTCGCCCAGACGGATGCGCAGGGTGCCGATGCGCTGACCGGCGTGGATGGGGGCCACCAGGGGCTCGGTGCGCTCGATCTCGCCCTTGATGTTGGCGATCTGCGAACGGGGGGCGGTGATCAGCACGTCGTCGGCGAAGCCGGCCGCCACGGTGGCCTGCTGGCCCTTCCAGACCGGCGGGTGCTGGCCGACGGGCTGGTTCTTCCGGTAGAGCTGCAGGGCCTCGAAGTTCTGGAAGCCGTAGTTGAGCAGCTTCTGGGATTCGGTGGCACGGGTGGCGTCGGTCGTGGCGCCCATCAGCACCGACAGGATGCGGCGCGAGAAGGGGCTGCCATTCGGGTCGGCAGCGTTGCGCTGCTCCCGATGGGCCGAGGCCACCAGGCAGTAGCCGGCTGCGTCGGTGTGGCCGGTCTTCATGCCGTCCACGGAGGGATCGATGTACAGCAGCCGGTTGCGGTTGGGCTGGCGCACGCCGTTGAAGGTGTATTCCTTTTCGGAGTACATCCGGTAGTAGTCCGGAAACTCCTTGATGATGCGCGTGGCCAGCAGCGCCATGTCGCGCGCGGTGGAATAGTGCTCAGGGGCGGGCAGGCCGGAGGCGTTCACGAAGTGCGAGTTCTTCATGCCGATGCGGCGTGCCTCGGCGTTCATCTGCTGGGCAAAGGCCTCCTCGCTGCCGGAGACGGCTTCGGCCAGGATGATGGCGGCGTCATTGCCGGACTGGATGATCAGCCCGTGCAGCAGCTCTTCCACCGTGGCGGGCTTGCGCGGATCGACGAACATCCGCGAGCCGATGGCCTTGTAGGCCGCCTGCGAGACGGGCGGGCGGGTGTCCATGTTCAGCGTGCCGTCGCGCAGCGCCTCGAACACCACATAGGCCGTCATCAGCTTGGTGAGCGAAGCCGGTTCCACCCGCTCGTCCGGTGCCTGGCTGTAGAGCACCGTGTTGGTACTCACATCGAAGAGGAACCACGAGCGGCCGCCGATGTCGGGCGGTGGCAGCGACTGGGCCATGGCCACCGGGGCTGCCAGACCCAGCGAGGTGGCCAGCATCAGCGCGGACAGGCGCTGGCGCAGCAGTCGGGGCAGGGAAGCGGACACGGAATGAGACGCGGACATGTCGACGGAAACCCCCATGAATCAGGGCATTTATTGCAAGGAACCGCGCGGATTATGCCACCCGAGCGGGTGGCTTCCCCCGATGCAGGACAGCCCAGGAACAAAAGCGTCCCGGATCGGCCCGCAAGTGTGGCCAGAACGGCACTGCGGGACACATGTTCACAGTTGGACGGCGCGGTGAACGGGGGAAGGGGGCTTCAGAGCGGCCCGTGGCGGCGCACCCGGGTGGCGATGCGATGGGCAGCGGCCGGGTTCTTGCGCTGGCCCACCAGGTTGATGAGTTCGCGCAGCACGTGGCGCAGCACATGCAGGTTCACGCAGTCCTGCACGCGGGCTTCCAGCACCGAGGCATCGGGGCCCAGCTCGGCCTCGAAGGCGCCGGAGAGGGCGCGCTTGATGGCCTGCAGCTTCAGTTCGGACTGCGGATCGGTGGGAGCGGCATCGTGACGGGCAATGCCGGTCAGCGCGATCATGTCGCGCGAGATGAGTTCCTTCAGTGCCTCGGGCAGGTCGGCCGGGCGGACGATGGCGGGCATCTCGCCCAGCGAGCGCCGGCCGTCCAGCAGCCCCAGCAGGCGGCGCGCCGGCGTGGACATGATGCGGCGCGGATTGTTGACCGTCTGCATGCCGGTCTCGGTCAGCGAGAACACCATGCGCGGATTGGGCTGGTCGCGCCCGTCACCCAGCGCCAGATGGATGGCCCGCAGCCGCGCCGACGGGATGCGCGAAGCCGTCCAGGAGCGGGGGGGCTCCCAGCTGTCGGGGTCTGTGTGGCGGACCGGGTCGAGTCTGGCGATCTTGGGCGCGGGCATCGTCACCTTTCGGGCCGGGCGGATGAAACCCCAATGATAACGTGCCCGCCCCGGCGAAGGTTCGCCGGGTGTGCTTGCCAGGCCGCAGATTTCAGGCGGCGTGGGCGACCTGGTCGGCCGGGGTGGAGGTGGCCAGCAGGTCGGCGAAGGCGGGCGTCAGGCGCTGCAGCTCGGCTTCGGACTGGCAGGACTCGATGCGGTCGATCATCAGCGTGCTGAGGCGGCCGATCTGCTGCAGGAACAGGATTCGGGCCTGGGCGCGCTGGCGGGCCAGGCGCACGGCGGCCTCGCGGGCCGGGTCCGGCTGGCTGGCCAGGGTCAGCGTGGGCTCGTTGGCGGCCGCAGACGGCGTCGGCTGGGCCGGTGCCGGGCGCACCATGTTCTCGCGGCGCACCAGCTTGCGGCGCTCCAGCTCGATCAGGGCCTCGGGCAGCCACGGTTCGTCGATGATGCGGCGCAGCTCGTCGATGGTCTGCGGCTCCTCGAAGAGCATCAGCAGCCGCGTGGCCTGCGGCGACAGCATGACCGACGGCTGCTTGAGCTGGGCACTGCCGATGGCCGTGCGCGCAAAGCACAGGACCGGGCGGCTGGCCACGGCAGGTGCGGCGGTCGAGGCCGGTGCAGGGGCTCCGGCAACCTTGGCGGCGGTGGAGGATGGGGCTGCGCCGGCGGTGGCCGGACGCTCGATCAGCGTGGTGTCAGACATGTGTTCCTGCCAGGTGTCGCAGAATCAGCGTTTTCAGTTGGGGCAGGCGGCCATGGAAGAAGTGGCCCACCCCGGGAACGACGACCACGGGAAGCTGCTGCGGGCGCGCCCAGTCGAGCACGCTCGCCAGCGGCACCACGTCGTCCTCCTCGCCGTGCACGACCAGCGTGTCGGCGGGCACCTCGGCCACGTCGAAGCGCGAGACGGCAGGCCCGACGAACACCATCGGTCGGTGCTCGACCGGGTATCCGTCCAGCCGCTGCATCAGCCGGGACTGCACGAAGGTGCCGAAGGAGAAACCGCCCAGCACCAGCGGCACCGGACGCGGCAGGCTGGCCGCGCTCTCGTGCGCCAGTGCAAACTTCAGCACGGCTTCCAGGTCGTCGGTTTCTCCCTGACCGGCATCGAATTCCCCCGCACTGCCGCCCACGCCCCGGAAGTTCGGCCGCCAGCAGATGGCACCTTGCTGCAACAGCGCCCGTGCAATCGTCTGGGCCACCTTGTTGTTCATGGTGCCCCCCTGCAGCGGGTGCGGGTGCGCGATCAGTGCCAGCATGCGCGGCTCGGCCGGGCAATCGAGCGAGCACTCGATGGCACCGACGGGACCGGGAATGGACAGGATGCGAGTGGATGGATTCATGGCAAGTCAGGGTCGGAAAGCAGTCGGTTCAGGACCGCCCCCGTGAAGACCATTGTCGGATTCAGCGTCCGGCAGGGTCCCCATCGACCGCTGACCGGAGCCGTCCGGCCGATGAGTTGGGGGCTTCTATGGTAAAAAAATACAGGGCGGCCAGTGGCCACCAGCAGGCGATGGTACGCAGCAGACCCCGGAAGCCCGGAGTGGCCAGCCGCATGTAGGTGGTCATCGTTTTCTTCAGCAGTGGCTGAAGCGCCGGCTCGGGCGGGATCAGCCAGGCCAGCGCCACGGTCAGCGGGATGAGGCCCAGCGCCACCCGGCGCTGCGCGCTCTCGCTCCATCGGGCCACCGGGTGGCACAGCACCAGCGCCAGTGCCAGGCCGGCGGCCAGGATCGGCAGATCGGTCTGCAGCCGGTCGGTGCGTACATAGATGTGCAGGGCGCCTCCCAGCCGAAGGGCCACGGCCGTCGCCAGCAACAGCAGCCACAGGGCCAGCTGGTTCCTGGGGGTCTCCACGCAGCGCATCACCAGCAGGGCTGGCAGCAGGGCGGTGGCCGCCGTCAGCAGCACGCTGGCCGGGGTGACGGCCCAGGCGGGGAGGGCGCCCACCAGCGGCAGGGGTGGCAGCAGATCCTGGCCCGGCCACGGAGAGAGGGGGCCCACCGACATCAGCAACTGCTGGGGAACGATCTGGCCGGCGACCCACAGAATGAGCAGTACCGCGGCAAAGCGGCGGTGTCGGTGCTCACTTTCATGGCCCAGGGCCAGGCGACTGATCCTGGCGCGCATGCGCTGCAGGCGGGGGGAATACGTCAGCGCCACCACCAGGGCGGCCCCCAGCAAGGCACCCAGACCGTTCGTGATCAGGTCCAGCAGCGAGGGGACACGGCGCGGCAGGTAGGACTGGATGGACTCCATGCTGAACGACAGCAGGCAGCCGCCCACCGATGCCACCAGCACCGCGCCCCACAGACCCAGCCGCTGCTGGAACTGGCGCACCGTCAGATAGCCAAAGCCGGCGTAGGCTCCCACGTTGACGATCATGTCGCCCCAGGAATAGAAGCGGGGCAACCCCATGGAGAGCCAGGCCCAGGGGCTGGGGCGGCGCAGCGCCCAGTCGGCAAACGGATACAGGGACAGGTACAGAATGGCGGCAAAGGCCATCAGCCACAGGACCGGATGGGCCGAAGTGCGCGGGGCAGAGGAGGGGTCGGAGGCCATGACTGGCGTTATAACATGGATGCTGCGCTGCGACGGCGGGGGCGCTCGCCCCCGGCGCCGACCGTCTGGTCCGTCACAACATCGATTTCCGGCCCTTTACCATGAACCCCGTCCCGCTTCCCGAGCATTCCCTGCGTCCTGAAGATTACGTGCCCGGCCGCTTCGAGGGCCGCCTGTGGGTGGAGTGGCGCGACTGTCTGGATTCCACCAACCTGGAGCTGATGCGTCGCCCATCGCTGCCTGAAAGTGAGCACCCGCTGTCGCCGGTATGGCTGATGGCTGGTGAACAGACGGCCGGCCGGGGGCGGCGCGGCAAGGCCTGGAAGGCGCAGCCGGGTCATGCACTGACCGCCTCGCTGGGCTGCGAGCTGCCCCCCGATCGTCTGGCCGACGTGGGCGCCGTGCCGCTGGTAGCAGGCATCGTCATTGCCGAATACCTGGCCACGCTGGGTGTGGACGTGATGGTGAAATGGCCCAATGACCTGTGCCGGGTGCTGCCGGGGCCGCGTCGCACGTTGGCCAAGGTGGGCGGCATCCTGTGCGAAATGCGCACGCGCAGTCAGGGCAGTCGCCTCGTCATCGGCTGTGGTCTCAACCTGCAGGCCCTGCCGGAGGGGCTGGTGACGGATCAGCCGGTGGCAGCGCTGTTCGACACGCTGTCCGGGCCGCAGTCGCTGGCACTGGCGCTGGGGGTTGGACAAGTGTTGCTGGCGGGCGTCGAACAGCTGCTGGCCGAGGGCTTCGGTGTATTCTCTGCCCGCTGGCAGCATGTCGATGTATTGGCGGGGCGGCCGGTGCGCGTGCATCACACCCAAGGCCCACGTGACGCCACCGCCCTGGGTATCGATGCCCAGGGGGCGCTACAGGTCTGCTATGACGATGCCCCGGGGCATCTGGCGGTGGTGACGGCCGAGCAGGTCAGCATCCGGCCACGGGCTGACTGAGACGCAGGCGCTGGTTCGTGGCCGCCCGAATCGCCGTCGTGGCCCGTGCCCGTTGGCGAAGAAGACGACAGACACTTCCCATCTCATGCACCACGAATCCTACGCATCCAGCAAGAAAGGCAAGACCGGCATCAGGCGCATCATCAATGCCTGTGGCTACTCCATGGACGGCCTTGCCGCTGCCTACCGCCATGAAAGCGCGTTTCGCCAGTTGTGCTGGCTCAACCTGGGGCTGATCATCCTGGCGTTCAGCCTCAATTTCGAGCTGTCCGTTCGGGTGCTGCTGATCATCGCATCCTTCGTCTCGCTGATCGTCGAGCTGTTCAACACCTCCATCGAGGCCGCCGTCGATCACACCTCCACCGCAGAACACGAGCTGGCCAAGCGCGCCAAGGATGCCGGTTCTGCCGCCCAGCTTGCCGCACTGGTCATGCTCACGGCTGTATGGGTGTCGGCGCTGTGGCATGTCTACCTCTAACGGTCCAGGTACGCGACAGTCCGGAACCGAGGGGTGAGCACGCCCTGTCATGCAGCCCACCGTGATCTTCCCGAATCTTCCCGAAGTCTGACGGGCCTCCCCGTCGGATCGTCCGGCAGGAGGCCGGGGGCGCTTGCGCGCGTCCCTGCAGGCGCCGTTGTCGGCAGCAGAAACCTGGTGTGATGCGAGCCGTGTCCTCATGGCGCATCAAGGGGCATGGGGATGCTAAGGGTTCCCTAAGTGTTTCGTTATACTGTTGCGCCTTTCAGAATGCAAAATAATAAAGTTATGCGACTCAATCGCCTTCATGCTTCTTCCGCGACGCTGATCGCGGTCGTGTCCCTCTACTTCACCGTCGCATTCAACATCGCCTTCTACAAGAAGGTCGTCGAGCTCAATGGGGGGCAGACTGGTTCGTGTACTCGCTACCGGTGCTGCTCTTCTTCCTGCTCAATGGTGTCTTCCAGCTACTGGCGGCGCCCTTGCTGCACAAGGTGGTCATCCCGGCGCTGCTGGTGATTGGAGCCGCGATTTCCTACCAGTCGCTGTTCTTCAACATCTACTTCGACAAGCACATGCTCACCAATGTGCTGATCACCGGCTGGGCGGAAAGCAGTCGCCTGATGACGCCGGCGTACTTGGGGTGGATCGCGGGTCTGGGTGTCGTGCCGGCGCTGTTGTACCTCATGGTGAAGGTGGACTACCGTCGCTGGTACAAGGAGATTGCGCAGCGTGCTGTTCTGATTGTCCTTTCGGTACTGGTGATCGGCGGAGTGGCTCGGTACTTCTACCAGGATTACGCTTCGTTCTTCCGCAACAACCGGGACGTGACGCACCTGATCGTGCCGACCAACCTCATCGTGGCTGGCGGATCCAAACTGAAAACCTGGCACCGGGCGCGCATGCCGTACATGCAGCTGGATCTGGCCGTGACGCAGGCCAAGCCCGACAATCACCGCCATTTCGTCGTCCTGATCGTGGGCGAGACCACCCGGGCCCAGAACTGGGGGCTGAACGGCTATGCGCGGCAGACCACGCCCCGGCTGGCCAAGCGGGGAGACGAGGTCATCAACTTCCACGACGTGAGCAGCTGCGGCACATCGACGGCCCATTCCGTGCCCTGCATGTTCTCCAACATGAACCGCGTGGGGTACAACGACGCCCGGGCAGCGCGCCAGGACAACCTGCTGGACATCCTGCAGCGTGCCGGCGTGGACATCTCCTGGCTGGACAACGACACGGGCTGCAAGGGCGTGTGCAAGAACGTGGCAGCGACCGTGGACCTCACCGCGCTCAACCTGCCGGAATTCTGCCGCAACGGTGAATGTCTGGATGACATCCTGCTGCCGGCTTTCGATGAGATCCTGAACAAGGAAAGCGGCAAGGACACGCTGGTGGTGCTGCACACCATGGGCAGCCACGGGCCCACCTACTACGAGCGTTACACGGCCGAGGACCGCACGTTCACGCCCACCTGCGACACCAATGAGATCAACAAGTGCAGCAAGGAACAGCTGGTGAACACCTACGACAACACCATCGTCTACGTGGATCGCTTCATTGATCGGGTCATCGGGCGCCTGGAGAAGCGGGACGATCTGGAAAGCGCCGTGCTGTACGTGTCCGACCACGGCGAAAGTCTGGGTGAGAACGGCGTGTATCTGCACGGTACGCCCTATGGCATCGCCACGAAGGAGCAGACCCAGGTGCCGATGGTCATGTGGTTCTCGAAGGCCTTCCGCCAGAACGAGGGCGTGGACTTCCAGTGCCTGGCCGACCATGCCCGGAAGAACACCTATTCCCATGACCATTACTTCAGCACCGTGTTCGGGATGATGGACATGGCATTGGCGCTGAGCGAGACGTATCGCCAGGACATGGACATCCTGGCGCCCTGCCGGACCCCAAGGCCGCAGGTGCCGGGCAAGGATGCCCGGGCAGATCGGCATCCGGCTGCGCAAAGGTGAATCCTGCCCTGCCGCCCCGTTTCATGGGATGATCGGGGCACAGGGCCATTTCCCCTGAATCAGACCTCTTGCCGTCTACGGGACATAGATCCGCGGGTCCGGAAGCGTCCGGCCACGGCATTCATTCCAGAAGAAAGGAGACAGGACACATGACGATCAGGACACTGGGCGTGATTGGCGCCGGCACGATGGGCAACGGCATTGCGCAGGCCGCGGCTCAGGCCGGTCTGGACGTGGTGATGCAGGACATCATGCCCGAGGCCGTCGAACGCGGACTGGCGGCCATCGGCACGTCGCTGGACCGGCTCATCAGGAAGGAGAAGCTGGATGAGGCCGGCAAGGCCGCCGCGCTGGCGCGCATCCGCGGCACCACCGACGCGGCAGCGCTCAAGGATGCCGACCTGGTGATCGAGGCCGCCACCGAGCGCGAGAGCGTCAAGGCGCAGGTGCTGCGCAACGTGGAGGCGGTGGTGCGTCCCGACGCCATCCTGGCCACCAATACCTCCTCCATCTCCATCACCCGGCTGGCCGCATCGCTGAAGGATCCGTCCCGTTTTGTGGGCATGCACTTCTTCAACCCCGTGCCGATGATGGCGCTGGTGGAGATCATCAGTGGCCTGCAGACCTCGCAGGCCTCCTTCGACGCCGTGACCGGGTTGGCGCATAAGCTGGGCAAGACGCCCATCAGCGTGCGCAATGCCCCCGGTTTCGTCGTCAACCGCCTGCTGTGCCCGATGATCAACGAGGCCGTCTTCACGCTGCAGGACGGCGTGGCCAGTGCCGTCGAGATCGACGAGGGCATGAAGCTGGGTTGCAACCATCCCATCGGACCGCTGGCGCTGGCTGACCTGATCGGCCTGGATGTGGTGCTGGCCATCATGGAAGTGCTGCACGACAGCTTCAGCGATCCCAAGTACCGGCCTGCGCCGCTGCTGCGCGAGATGGTCGATGCCGGCCGCCTGGGCCGCAAGACGGGCCGAGGCTTCTTCGAGTATTCGTGATCCCGGGGCCGGGCTGTCGTCACAGCTGCCACGACGGCGGCCGGCCGGGCGGGCGGCCTTGAAGGGCATGGGCCGATCCGCTATTCTCGGGCGATTCTGCCGCCCGTCGGCGCGGGGGCAGCACCTTCTGGCCACCACGGCCCGGTCGGCTGCGCCGGCCCCTTCGGCTGGTCCGCTCCGCGCCCCGCACGTATCCGTTTCCTCACCATGTCCTCCCTGCTCGAAGACCCTCCCATGCCCACCCGCTCGCGGGGCTGGGGCCATTACCTGCTGCCGGCGCTGGTGCTGCTCAACGTGCTGCTCATGCTGTCGCTGCTGGGCGTGCTGCCGCCGGTCTTCGGGGATCAGCCTGATCCGGGGCGCCTGAGCCGGCAGATCGACGCCGACCGGGTGCGCGTGGTGCCGGGTGGGGCGGCGGCGGCCGAAGCCGCTTCGTCGGCACACAGTGCTGCAGCCGCCCAGGAGGGTGACAAACAGGCGGACGCCGCACCGCAGGGCGCCGTTTCCGGCAACGTGCAGAATGCTTCAGCCCGGTCGGCGGCCCAGGACGAGCGCCAGCCCGCGTCGGCCAGCGCCCCGGACAGGAATGCGTCGGACCGGCAGGGGGCTTCCGCACGGACGGCAGATCGGCCGCATGCGGCACCGTCGGGCGCGTCCCGCAACAGCACATCGGGCGCCGCCTCGGCACGTCCCCGGCAGGACGCCAACCGTCGTCAGGATCAGCAGGCCGGCAACCGCAGCACCAACTGAACGCGGGACCTGCCCCCTGACGGTTCAGCCCACGAACAGCGTCAGCAGCCCGGCGTGGGTGTGGCGCACGTTGCGGTGCACCTCGGCCTCGCTGCAGTAGCCCACCAGCGGAAAGTCTCCCAGCGCCTCGCGGATCATCCGCAGCTCGCTGCCCGGCTCCTGGAACATCGCGTGGGGGCGGGTCATGTCCGTGACGTAGATGCCGCCACGGATCGTCAGCTGCTGGGTCGTGATCTCGTCGCGCAGCTCGGTCAGCATCCGCGCCATGTCGGCACGGGCCGCCTTGGCATCAGGCACGCAGAAGCGCAGTCGCGTATCCGTCTGCATCTCCTGGGTCATGCACAGATTGCCGCCGCTCGGGTCGATGTCTTCCAGCGCGACCAGATCCAGGTCGGCCAGATGGTCCATGTTCTGCCGGTTGTTCCGGCTGATGGCCGCGTGCGCCGTGCGATACACCCCCATGTCCACCAGCACCGCCGGCAGATCCAGCAGGCTCACGTGGGGCGGCATCGGAATGGGGTGATGGTCGAAGAACTCGTCGTCCAGCACGTCCAAGGCGCGCTTGCCGTCCAGTTCCACGATCACGTTGTCGTGCGCCAGCGTGATCTGATGCAGGCCGCCCAGGGGCTTCAGCGCCTGGGTCATGCGCACCTGCAGCAGCACGTGGTCACGGAAGGCCACGCCGGCCAGGGTGCCATCGTGCAGCACGGCATCACCCACGAACGTGGGCAGGGCATGCTGCTTGGCGCCCTGGGTCAGGCCGCCGAAGACGAATCCGCTGCGCACCAGACCAGCCACCTCGTCCAGCTGCGCAGGCAGATCGCCTCGTTGCGAATCGCCATACACCAGCGCCGTCCACCAGGGTGAAGGCATGTCGGACAGTGCCCGGGGCAGTGGATCCTCCGCAGTAAAGAAGCGAGCACTTCCTTTCGGGAAAACGCCCACCATGGCGCAGATGGCAGGTTCCAGACGATAGTCGGCATCCAGGCTCATCACGCCATTGGCCACTACACCCGCCCAGCGCTGAACCCCGGTACGCTGCTGAAGCGTCTCCAGGATCCGGTCTGCCACGTGGTAGAGCGCATTGCCCAGAAACAGGAAACCCAGCTCCTCGGCATCCGGCGCCAGGGGCGCGACAGGAGGGGCTTTCAGGCCGGCAATCACCTTTTCCAGACTGTCCTGCCAGGACAGGTCGGAAGCGTGAGCATGGCGGAAGGGATGCGCATGAGCGGACATGGTGGTCATGGCTCCTGGGGCTTGGGCCCGGTAGAGCGTCGGAGAGGACGGGAACGTGGGCGGGTGGATGCCCTGGCGGAAGCGGCCGCCCTGGCATCGTGTTCGGAAGGGGCGGACGCGTCTTTGGGCGTGTCGGCTGCGGCGGGGGCAGCAGCACCCGGCTGCAGCCCGGTCATGCCGGACAGCTGCGCCAGCTGGGCCTGAAGCACGTCCCACCACTGCTTCGAGAGCTGCTGGGCCGTGTCCATGGCCCCGGTTGCGGAATCCGGACCCGCGGCGGCATGGCCCGGGCTGGATCCCATGGCGGCCTGCGCGGCATCGGGGGACATCAGGGCCGACAGACTGCTCAGCGCCTGCAACGTACCCTTCTGCACTTCCAGCGTCTGTATGGAAGTGCGCAGCATGCCCAGGTTCAGGTTCAGCCACTGTTCCACCGTCCGCAGTTCGGCAATCCGCTTCTCCAGGTCTGCCACGCTCATCGTGGGCGGCAGGGACGATGCCGTCTGCATCGTGCGCCACGCCTGGTTGAAGCTTTCCAGCGGATTGAACATGTTGCCGGGAATGTTGAAGGAAGACAGCGGGTCTGAAGACTGCCCGGCACCGGCCGGAATGTCCTTCATTCTGGTCATGGGGTCTCCTCCTGCAAAGAGCGCGGCCAGGTTGACCGGGCCAATGGACGATGCCGACGGACAGGCGGAAGATGCCGCCGTGCTCCTAGGCAAGCACCTGCTGCTCGATGGCGCCGAACAGCGAATGGCCCCGCGCATCCGCCATGTCGATCCGGATGCGGTCACCCGGCTGCATGAAGGCCGGGCCGGGCTGGGACGATTCCTCGATGATCCGCCGCGCACGGGCTTCCAGCAGCGAGGTCCAGCCGCTGTCCGGATCGGCGTTGGCCATCGGACCCGTGCAGAGGAGGGCGCCCGCATTCACGGGGGCCTGTCGTGACAGGACCTGCAGCAGCTGCCGGAAATCAAAGCGCATGTCGGCGGCTGCGTCGATCTTGCCGGTGGAGCGCCCATTGAAGCGGCAATGCAGTGGCCGGTGGATGCGGCCTGCCCGCCAGTCCTCGCCCAGCTCGTCGGGCGTCACCAGCACGGGCGCCAGGGCCAGCCCCCGGTCACGACCCCGACCGGCCGGATCGCCCGTCACATGCAGGCGCCAGGCATTGGCCAGCCCCAGCAACAGCAGATGACGCTCGGCCTCGTCTTCCGTCAGGTTCAGCGGCAGATCGTTGCAGATGGCCACCAGCTGCGCACTGAAATCCAGCCCGCCCCGGGCCGCCGCCTTGCGGGCCGCAGCCTCGCGCACGGCGGCATCCTGAACGGGCACCGTGCGGTGTGTGCCCGGCGCCGCAGCCTTGGCGTGTTCGTCGACCTCCTCCGCCTCCCTCTCGTCCGCGAAGTCGTCCGGATCGGTCTCCTGGGTGCTGACCGGGCGGCCACCACTGTCCGTGCGCAGGTCCGGATAGCCCATCGAGACCGGCCCCCGGGGCGACAGCAGCGCGTGCGAGGGCGCGATCTTCAGCGGCACCATGTCCTCCGGCAGCGGCGCGTCGGCCACCAGCCGGGCCTTCTGCAGGCGCTTCTCATAGGCGGGGTAGGCGCCCGCCTCGATGCGCTGGAAGGCACGCGGCAGCGGCGACAGATACTCGTCCGGGTCGAAGGGGAAGCTGTTCGGGGCGCGCCCGTGGTTTAGCTCGTCGTACAGATCCTGCAGCTGTGGCGCCATGAACGCCCAGTCGTCCAGGGCACGCTGCAGGGTGCCGGTGATCCGCGAGGCCATCACGGCATGTTTCAGATCGCGCGAGACGACGACCAGCTGGCCGTCACGGGAATCGTCCTTGCGGGTGGCGAGTTTCATGACGTTACATCTTTCCGTTCCGAAAGGTGTATTTTGTCGCAGACGCTCCCGACATGGCGATGTCGCATCGTCGTCGCACGGGACAAAGCTCGGGGATCCGCGCGGATCCCCTGACAGGACCCGCCGGCCGCCCGGGTTGCCAGGCATGCGCAGGCCTGACCGGCGCAAGGCCCGACCCATACTCTCCGCGCCGCAGCGGGTACCATTGGACCACTCCGCAACAACCCCCGGCGTCCACGCCGTTCGAGTGCCATGGCATTTCCCAAAGGACCTCCCAAGCCCTCCTCCGGCCTTTTCTTCTGGCTGGTCATCGCTGTCGTGTCGTCATTGCTGCTGCTCCTGTGGGGCTGGCAGGCCGGCATGCTGGGCAAGGCCGGCAGCTTCCTGTCCGGTCTGATCTCGCCCGCACAGTACGCCGGCTACGGCAAGCAGACCGCCGACAATGACGGTACCGGCCGGCCGGCCCTGCGAGCCGAGGAAGAGGCTGCCCGCCACCGCGCGGACGCTGAACGCAAGGCGCGCGAAGAAGCGGCCGACACCGCCACCCAGACGGCTGACAAGGCAGCAGCTGACAAGGAAGCAGCCGACAAGGCGGCCGCCGAGAAAGCCGCTGCCGACAAGGCTGCCGCTGAAAAGGCCGAAGCCGAGCGCCTGGCTGCCGAGAAAGCGCAGGCCGAGAAGGAGGAAGCCGAACGCCAGGCTGCTGCCGAGGCCGAGAAGAAGGCCGCCGAAGAGGAAGCCGCCCGCAAGGCCGAGGTCGAGGCCCAGAAGAAGGCGGCTGCCCAGCAGCTGGCTGCCACCGAGCAGACGGGTGCCCAGGCTGGCAAGCGTCGCGTCCAGGTGGCTCCGGCCGATGCCGGCGAGGCGGCCGTCAACAAGGAACTGGCGAAGAACTGGCCCCTGGCCCAGCTGCGCAAGTACTTCAACCTGCAGGAACAGGCACGCCGCCTGGTCATCACCGTCGACAACCTGCCGCGCGAGCACGTGCCGTCGCAGCTGCGCGTCACCCGGGGCGTGCCCGAGCTGCTGCGCGTGAAGAAGGAGGGCGAGACCATCACGCTGGATCCGTCCAACTACGAGCGCTATGACCGCATCATCGGCTACGTCGAGAAGATGGATGCGCGCAAGATCGGCCGGCTGTACGCCAAGTTCTATCCGCTCCTGCAGCGCACCTACGAGGAAACCGGCTTCCCCGAGGAGCGTTTCCACGACCGTGTGCTGGCCGCGCTGGACGACATGATGGATGCGCCGCGCCCCACCGGTCCCATCCGGCTGGTGCAGCCCAAGGTGCTCTACCGCTTCGAGGATGATCACCTGGAGAACCTGTCGGCAGGCCAGAAGATCATGATCCGCGTCGGTCCCGACAACGCCGCCCGCCTGCGCAAGGTGCTGGCCCGCGTGCGGGCTGCCATTGCGGCGCATGACCCCGACGAGCAGGAATGATGCCTGGCGGGTCTGAGCCCGCTTCCTGACGTTCCCACGGCGCCCTTCATGGGCGCCGTTTCGTTTCTGCCTCAGGAAGGCGTCGCCAGATAGCATCGAGCTGGACAGTGACACTATTGTGCGGCGCAGCAAACCATGGGAGAATGGGTTTTGTGCGATGCAGCAAACGTCGGGAGCCCTTATGACATCCCGGTATTCCATTGGCTGCACCCTTTTCCGGGCAGGCGTCGCTGCCTGCCCCACCCGATACCGGAGGTCCCCATGTTTCCTTCCATCGATGAGCTGATGAAGGCCCAGGCCGAAGCCTTCAAGACCACCAACTCCGTGGCCACCACGGCCTTCGACGGCGCCCGCAAGCTGCTGGAGCTGAACGTGCAGGCGGCCCGTGCCGGCATGGAAGAGTCCTCGGCCCAACTGAAGGCCCTTCTGGCCGCCAGGGATGTCAGTGCCCTCAACACCCTGCTGGCCGACCTGTTCTCGCAGTTTTCCAAACCTGAAGGCAACAAGGCCGCCGCCTACGTGAAGGATGTCTACGACATCGCCCAGCAGACCCACAGCCAGGTGGCCGAACTCATCGAGAAGCAGGTGGCCAGCAGCCAGCAGCAACTGTTGGCTGCCGTCGATGCGCTGGCCAAGAACGCCCCGGCCGGTTCTGAAGGCGCCGTCAAGCTGCTGCGCCAGAGCGTGGTCGAGGCCAATACCGCCTTCGAGAAAGTCCAGGCTGCCTCGCGTCAGGTGATGGACCTGATCGACGCCAACGTCAACAACCTGGCCAGGACGGGTGAAGCGGCCGCGAAGAAGAAGTAAGCTGATCTCCCCATGTCCAAGAAAGGCCGCAGTGCGCGTCGCGCCTGCGGCCTTTTTGCGTCATGCTGGCGTGGTTGCCGTATCTGTCCTGCCATGGCGCCGTTCTCATGCTGCTGCCGGCACATCCACCGCCACCGCGGCGAGGGGGGTGTGCAACCGCCGCCGACCATACGCCTGCCGCAACTTCGACGGCGATTGTTGCCGGTGTGTCCTGGCCGTCCCTTCAGGCAGGGCTTCTGCGGCCCGCTCTGGCCTGATCGTGTAGTGTGGGGACAGCTTGCCCGGTCGTTCCTTCGGGTTCTTCCTTTCTTCAGGAGACAGCCATGGCATCGAAGCCTTCCTGCTCACGTACTGCATCGGCCCTGGCGCTGGCCGCTTCCATGCAGATGACGACGCCTGCCGTCGCGGATGATTCGACGCCCCGTCTCGGCGTCTCTCCGATCCGGGAAGTGATCCAGGCCATGACCCTTGAAGAGAAAGTGGCGCTGGTGCTGGGGCAGGGCATGGCCGGCATGTCGGGCGGCATGCAGGGGCCGGGGGTCGGGGTCGATACGAACAGCCGGGTTCCCGGCGCGGCCGGCACGACCTTTCCCATTGCACGACTGGGCATTCCCTCGATCGTTATGGCTGATGGACCGGCCGGCCTGCGCATCGACCCGACGCGGGACGATGGGCCGAATCAGACCTTCCATGCCACGGCCTTTCCCATTGCCTCGCTGCTGGCCAGCTCATGGGACGATGCGCTGGTCGAACGGGTGGGGGAGGCCATGGGGGCGGAAGCAGCAGCCTATGGCGTCGATGTCTTCCTGACGCCGGCCCTGAACCTGCATCGCTATCCGCTGGGTGGCCGAAACTTCGAGTACTACTCGGAAGATCCGCTGGTTTCCGGCAAGATGGCCGCCGCCATGATCCGCGGAATCCAGTCACAGGATGTGGTCACGTCGGCCAAGCATTACGCGGCCAACAACCATGAATGGAACCGCAACACCATCAACGTGAAAGTCAGCGAGCGTGCGCTGCGCGAGCTTTACCTGAAGGGTTTCGAGATCGCCGTCAAGGAAAGCAGTCCGTGGACGATCATGACTTCCTACAACCGGATCAACGGAACCTACACCTCGGAAAGCCCCTGGCTGCTGCAGGACGTGCTGCGTGATCAATGGGGCTTCGAGGGCGTCGTGATGACGGACTGGTTCGCCGGTGCGGATGCCGTGAAGCAGATGCAGGCAGGCAACGACCTGCTGATGCCCGGAACCCAGTCGCAGCAGCAGGCACTGCTGAACGCAGCCAGAAAGGGCCAGCTTGATGTGCAGGTGCTGGATCGAAACATCGAACGCATCCTCGATCTGATCATGAGGACCCGAACCTTCCGTCATGAACCCGTCAGCAATAAACCCGATCTGGATGCCCATGCGCAGATCTCGCGCAAGGCTGCCACGGAAGGCATGGTGCTGCTGAAGAACGAGCGTGACGCCCTGCCGCTTGCAGCCGGGAAGAAGCTGGCGATCTTCGGCAACAGTGCCTATGACATCATCATCGGTGGTACCGGCAGTGGTGATGTCCATGAAGCCTATTCGGTGGCATTGCCCGAGGGGATGGAGAAAGACGGATACGCCACCGACAAGGCGCTTTCACAGGCCTATGCCGAACACATCAAGGCGGCAAAGGCACGTCGCCCGGAAACCAATCCCTTCCTGGCGCCGCCACCGCTGCCCGAGCTGGTGCCGACGGTCGAGCAGATTGACGCTGCCGTTGCTGCCAATGATGTCGGCGTCATTACGATCGGCCGGAATTCCGGTGAGTTCATCGATCGCAAGGCGAAGGATGACTTCTATCTGACGGAAGCCGAGCAGACGCTCGTCAGGAATGTCTCGACCGCCTTTCACAAGGCCGGCAAGCCGGTCGTGGTGGTGCTGAACATTGGCGGTGTCATTGAGCTTGCCAGCTGGCGCGATCAGGTCGATGCCATTCTGTTGGCGTGGCAGCCCGGGCAGGAAGCGGGTCATGCCATGGCGGATGTCCTGTCCGGCAAGGTGAACCCATCCGGCAAGCTGACCGATACCTTTGCACTCGATCTGAAGGACTATCCCGCCGCCGAGAACTTCCCCGGCGTGACGCTGCTGGGTCCTGATCCGGCTGCCCGTGGCGGTATCGTCATCAACGATCGTGCTGCAGAGGTGGATTACCGCGATGACATCCGGGTCGGCTATCGCCACTTCAACACCTGGGGTGTCGAGGTGGCCTATCCCTTCGGCTACGGCCTTTCCTACACCCAATTCGAGTACCGGGATCTGAAGCTGACACGTGAGGATGCGGGCTTCACGGCCTCGGTCATCGTCACCAACACCGGCCGTCGTGCGGGCAAGGAAGTGGTGCAGCTCTATGTTTCGGCGCCGAAGAATAATCTGGAAAAACCTGCCGCCGAGCTGCGTACCTATGCCAGGACACGACTGCTGCAGCCGGGTCAGTCGCAGAAGCTTGTCATGCGGGCGGAGCCTCGGGGGCTGACTTCCTTCGATCCTGAGGCTCACCGGTGGGTGGCCCATCCGGGGCGCTACACCGTCAGCGTCAGTGCGTCATCGCGTGATATCCGTCAGCAGGCCCACTTCGACATCAAGGATGAGCTGAGCTTCATGCCCTGATCTTCTGGCGCGTGATGCGTTGAGAAGATCCTTTCGGTCGTTGTATCTCGTTCCGTGGTGAAACGGTGCGTGAGGCTTGGTCATCGAAACTCGGAGACCATCGCAGGGAAGATCGCTGAAGCACGAAAGACCGAAGAAAAAAGGCCGTAGAGCAAAGCACTCTGCGGCCTTTTTTTTGTCATCACGCCATCATTCGGTGGCGTATCACCCCAGTGTGTTTATCCGGCGCATCAGCGCACGGCATCAGTCCTGCGAAGGCGTCGTTCCGACGCCACCGCCAGGACGACCACCGCGTCCGCCGCGGCTACGACGGCGATCGTTGCCGGCGCGTCCGGGCTCACCGGCGCGCGTCGTGGTGCGCTGGCTGGGCGAGCCGTTCAGGTCGCCATGGCTGCGGCCATCGCGTCCTTCGCGCGGGCTGCCTGCTGCACCACGGCCGGCTGCGGGCGCACCCCGCCGTCCGTTGCCGCCCCGACGCTGGCCCGGGGGCAGCGGCGGACGGTCGTTGATGTCGTCGGTGGAATCACCCGGCTGGGCCTGCCAGCCCGTGAAGCCTTCCACTTCCACGCGCGGGATCTGACGCTTGATCAGGCGCTCGATGCCGGTGAGCAGCTTCATTTCCTCGCGGTCCACTAGCGACACGGCCGTGCCTTCGTGACCGGCCCGGCCGGTACGGCCAATACGGTGCACGTAGTCTTCCGGCACGTTGGGCAGCTCGTAGTTCACCACGTGCGGCAGCTCGTCGATGTCCAGACCGCGCGCCGCGATGTCGGTGGCCACCAGCACGGGCAGGCTGCCGTCCTTGAAGCGCGACAGCGCCCGCGTGCGGGCTCCCTGGCTCTTGTTGCCGTGGATGGCCATGGCCTCGATGCCGTCCTTGCCCAGCTGCTCGGCCAGGCGGTTGGCGCCGTGCTTGGTCTTGGTGAAGACCAGCACCTGTTTCCAGCGGCGCGAGCCGATCAGGTACGACAGCAGCGCCCGCTTGCGGGTCTTGGGCACCAGGTGGGCACTTTGCGCCACCAGTTCGGAGGCGGTGTTGCGCGGGGCCACGTCCACCTCGGCCGGGTTGTCCAGCAGGCCGTGTGCCAGCGAGCGGATCTCGGGCGAGAAGGTGGCCGAGAACAGCAGGTTCTGGCGCTTGGCCGGCAGCTTGGCGATGACGCGGCGGATGTCGTGGATGAAGCCCATGTCCAGCATGCGGTCGGCTTCGTCCAGCACGAAGATCTCCACGCCGGACAGGTCGACGGTGCCCTGCTGCACGTGGTCCAGCAGTCGGCCCGGCGTGGCCACCAGGATGTCCACCGGCTGGCGCAGCGCCTGAATCTGCGGATTGATGCTCACGCCCCCGAAGATCAGCACCGAGCGGATGCGCGTGTACTTGGCATAAGCCTTGACCGACTCTTCCACCTGCGCGGTGAGTTCACGCGTGGGGGTGAGGATCAGGCAGCGGGGGCGGCCCGGCTTGCGGGTCTGCATGGGGTTGTCCAGCAGCCGCTGCAGGATGGGCAGCGTGAAGCCGGCGGTCTTGCCCGTGCCGGTCTGCGCGGCGGCCAGCAGGTCGCGGCCGGTCAGCACCACGGGAATGGCCTTGGCCTGGATGGGGGTGGGGTTGGTGTAGCCCACGTCGGCCAGCGCCCGCAGCAGTGGGTCGGCCAGGCCAAGGCCGGAAAAGGATGTGTCAGTGTTCAATGTCAGGCTCCAGCCCGGCAACAAGCCATCCCGGCGCCCGGAACGGGAGCGGGAACGGTCGGCGGGGCCGTGTTGAGATGAGGGAAGGAGGACAATAGGTCTGGTTGGGTTGTCCGGGCTGATACGCCGACAGGCAGGGTGCCCTGGAGCAGTGCCTGAACGCTGTCGTGACGGTGCAGGGACATGCCCTGTCGAGAGAGGCCCGGTACGGCACCACCCGGGCCAGCCTGTGCACGGCGGCCTGGTCCCCGAATGGGTCCGACAGGTCGCATTATACGAGGCGGCAGTACGAAACACCGTGTTTCATGGCGGATCGTTGCGCGCATCCCTGCCAAAAAAGGTCAAATGGTCGCCACGCTTGCCCAATGGCGGCCCGCCTGGCCCTTCAGAACAGATAGCGGCCGTAGCTCAGCAGCAAGAAGCCCAGGCCCAGCATCACCAGGATACCCAGCACGGCAGCAAACCAGAAGAACACCTTGGCCAGCTTGCGCAGAGCGCCGGGTGGCTGGGACGGTCGGGCCGCAGGGCCCTTCCCCTGGGCGGCGGGGTGTCGGACAGCCGGAACCGTGGACGTGGCAGCCTGAGACGCGCCGCCGGCATGGGCTTCGCGGGCGGGGGCAGGCAGGGCCGTGGCGCCTGCTGCCTTCCTTTCTGCTGACGCACCGTCCGCTGCCGGGCCCTCCACGGCCACACGGTCTGCTGCCACACCGTCCAGCGTGGCCATCTTTTCTGCCTGGGCGGATCCGGCCACGTTGACGGATCCGGCAGGAGCCGCCGAATCCTGTCGCGTGGAATGATCCGGGTCGGTGGCCTTTTCTGGCGTGACATCGCGTCTGGCGACGGCGTGGCTGGCAGCGGTCGCGCTGGTGGCCGTGGGGCGGGCGCGGTTCAGGGCGCTGGAACCACCATCCGTGCCCTTGGTGTCACCCGGAACGCCTGGCGCTCCCGATCCGTGGGGTCCACGGGGGCCTTTCGCGCCTCCCGTGCCACCCCTCGTGCCTCCGGGCGTGCCATCCGGGTGTTCCGGGTGTTGGCCCACATAGCCGGTCTCCACCAGCCGTCGCCATCCCCAGCGGATCCAGCCCAGCAGCGAGAACGCCAGCCACAGCGACCACGCCAGCATCATCGTCCGGTAGGCGGTCAGCGACATGGAGATGGCCCAGTCGGCGTCGGGCTGGTTCTGGAAGCGGTCCTGGTACCAGTTCAGCTCGAAGGGCGTGGAGCCGTTGCCACCCACCAGCAGGTCGGGATAGCCCAGCAGTGAACGCTGGATGGTCAGGTACAGCGCGATGGCGGCGAACAGTGTCCACAGCCCCAGCGCAAACGGCATGGTGCTGCGCGCGGCCTGCTCGTCACAGCCCAGGCGTCGCAGCTGCTGCGGCGAGGGCAGCCAGGCCAGCGCAAAGAACCAGCCGACCACGGCCAGCGCGCCCCACAGCGAGATGGGGGCCACGCCCAGCAGCAGCAACAGCCAGCCCAGCATGCCCAGCGGCGTCGTGCGGTGGCGACCCAGCACCATCGACACCGCCACCAGCAGCACGAAGAAGCCCCAGAAGCGCACGGCCGGTCCGATGCCGGTGCCGCCCACCAGCAGCACGACCCGGCTTTCAGGCAGGTTCAGCTGCGTGGTGGCGTTCACGCCCGGCAGGTTCAGGGCCAGCGGCTGCGTCTCGTAGCGGTTGAAGGCGCCATCGGTGCCCTGCGGCACGCGCCAGCGCAGCGTGACGGTGTGCTCGCCCGGAATCACCGGCAGCTCCAGCTGGCCGTCGCGCGCCTGCAGCGGCACCTCGTCGTCATCCAGCCGCATGCCCAGGAGTTCCGCACCGGGCGGCAGCGTGGCACGCTGGGTGCCGGCCAGGCTGGCGCGGAAGCGCAGCGTGGTCTCGGCCAGCGTGCTGTGTGCACCCGGGGTCAGCGTCGTGACATGGCCTTGCAGCGTCAGCGTGGGGCCGCTGACCGTGGTGGGCTGCAGCGCCTGAACCTGCAGGCGCTCGCCCGGCCACGGCTGCCACCAGGGCGCCAGCTGGCCGTCCTGCACGTAGTTTGTGGGCGCCATGCCCTCCCACCGCAGGTGCCAGGTGGTGCCGTAGCGCATGGCCCAGATCTCGATCTGGTTCATGGCTGGCAAGGCCTGCCAGACAAAGTCCGTGCTGATGGGCAGCGTGCTGGCCAGCGTGATGCGCCGGGCGCTGCCCAGCTCGATCTCGGCCACACCATCGCGCACCAATACCCGGTCGTCATTGACCGATTCGCCGGGCAGCAGCGCAAAGCGCACCTTCACCGGCGCCTGGCTTACCGACAGCCGGGAGATGCGCGTTTCCAGCCGCCAGCGCTCGTCCATCACCAGCGTGCGCTCCACCAGTGCAAAGCCGGGCAGGGCGTCGGGCACATGGGCCAGCTGCTTCGTGGCCGGCTCGTCCGCCTTGTCCAGCTTGCGGGTCAGCGTCAGCACGCCGTCATTGGGCAGCCCCTGGGCGTTCAGCGCGCCCGCTGACCACACCGTGCTGTCCACCTGCAGCATGCGTGGCGCCATGGGCAGCGGCAGGCGTACATGCGCCCCCTGGCCCAGCGTACCCTGCAGCTCCACCACATGGATGCCGGCAGGCACCAGCACCCACAGGTCCTGCCCGTCGCCCTGGCGGCTGGCCTCGCGTCGTGTCGTGGCGGGCTGGCCGTTCAGCAGCACGCGCTCCAGCCGCCAGTTGTCCGCGCCGTCATGACCGGGCAGCGGAACCTGCACCGTGGCCTGAGCATGCACCAGCAGCTGCAGCGTCAATCGTTCGGCATCGGCCTTCACCCGTGTCTGCGCTACCGCTGCGCAGTGAGGCAGGCAGCTCGGGGCCGGATACAGATGCTCGCGGATCGCTTCCAGCTGCTCGGCCTTGTAGCCCGAGGCCGCCTGTACCGGCTGAGCCGGCCAGGCCAGGGTAAGGACCGTCAGCGCCGCCAGCATCGCGGTCGTGGCGGTTGTGGCGGTGCTGGCGGTCCCCATTCCGTGCCCCGGTTCCGGATCCTGGGGCCGCTTGGGCAGAAATCCGCCGGGCAGCACCCGGTACAGCGCCCACAGGCTGCCGAACAGCACCAGCAGCCGCACGATCTTCAGGATGCGCGTGCCCCAGGGCGGCAGCAGGTGAACCGTCACCGTCTGGTCGGGCTGCACGTCGCCATGCAGCTCCAGCGTGTAGGCATTCCACGACCAGCCCGGCTCGCCAGGACCGGTCTGCACCGGCATGATGCGGCCCTGGTGGCGAACCGGTTCAGTCGCCTTGCCACGCTTCACGTCGGCGTCGATCGAATCGATCGACGACAGATCGGCCATGGCACGGCTGCGGGCCCGTTTCTGCAGGGTGGCCACTTCGCTGTCAGCGCCGGGGCGGTGAGCCTGCACGTAGTAGCCGGATGTGTCACGCACCCGGGCATGTTCCAGCGACGGATAGATCAGCAGCCGCACCTCGTTCACGGCAAAGGGCGCCAGCACCAGCAGCAGGAAGAGGCACAGGATGCGGTTGCCGGCCTGCAGCCACTTCTCGGGGGCAGAGCCCTTGGGGGCCACCCGCTGGCAGGCCAGCAGTACCAGCAGCAGGATGATCAGCACCCCGGCGCCCTCCAGGTCATACCAGCTCAGCAAGGCCGCCAGCATCACCGTGGTGGCCGACAGTGGCCGCAGCAGCCGGTACGCTGCCATGCCGATCAGCAGCATGAAGAAGAAATCGTACAGACGCCAGCGTGAGGTCCATGTTGCCGGCGTCACGTCGTCCACGCCGCTGGCCGCCAGCAGCGTCCAGCCCGGAGGCAGTTGCAGCGTCGCCTCCACGCCATCCAGCACCGTGTTCCAGCCATTGGCCGGCAGCGTGTCGCTCCGGGACTCCAGTCGCGCCAGTGTGGTCAGCGTCAGGTTCTGGTTGCGCAGTTCCACGCCGGGCGCCGTGTCGGCCGCGTCATGCTCAGCAGCATCATGCGGTTGTTCGGAGGAGGAAGGCGGTTGCAGCAGGCCGATGGGCAGCGCCGTCTCGCCCTGGCGGGCATGGCCCAGCTGCGCCGGCCCCTGCAGCTGCAGGCGCCACGGGGCCGACAGCGTGCCGGTCAGCACGTCCTTCTGCGTGATGCCCTGGCCGTCGAAATCCAGCCACCATTGCCGTTGCAGCTTCAGCGAACCGGCTTCCGGATGCTCGTTGCCGCGCGTCCGATACACCAGTTGCAGCTTGTCCTTGGCACCCACCCGGTAGGCAGGCAACTGACGCCAGTCCTCGGGCACGCGTGCCTGCTGCGCGTCCACGGCTTCCACGCCTTCCACCTGCGCCACATGCAGATCGTTGTGCCCCTCGTAGGACCAGATCTCTTCATCGGGCGCACCGGCCGGCAGGGCCAGCTCGGTCGTGGGCTGCATCTGGCGGGCATCCACTTCCAGGTGCCAGTTGCCGGGCTTCAGTTGTACCTGCAGCCGGCCGTTCGGGTAGAGGCGCGCCGGCAGGTCGCTGCGCAGCGCCTGGGGCATGCTGTTGGCCAGCAGTGCAGCCGGCAGCTCCACCTCGCGTGGCTGGCCAGCCACGTTCAGTTCATAGTGGGTCGTCACCTGACGAGGCACCCCGTCGTCGATCCGGCGACGGACCAGCATCGTCATCGTGTTGCTGATCACATCCGCTTCTGCGGCCGGGCGCGATGCCTTCAGCCACACATGCCGGTTGCGGTCCATCAGCGCTGCCACCGGCTTGCCATTGGCCACCACCGATAGTGTGCCCACCTGGGCCGGTACCCGCACCAGTTGCGGATCGGCCTGCCATTGCAGCGTGCCCGTCAGCACATGCTGGCCGGCCGGCAGCAGCACCTGCGGCTGATCGCTGCCGCCCGTCACCACCAGCGTCTGCCCCTGACGGGTGCGCACCTCGGTCGGCCAGCTGCCCGCCTCGCCCGGCAGCATCACTGCCGCCGGGGCACCGTACACCGTCACGGTCAGCGTGAAGCGTGCCTGCCGGCCATCGATGACCACGGCCAGATGCTCTGGCCAGACGCAGGCACGGCTGCCTGCCTGATCATGCCGGCTGGGGCAGGCCAGCATCTCGTGCCCCTGCATCGCCCAGGGCACCCATTCCTGCAGCTCCCGCGGCAGGCCGTCGGTGCGGGGGGTGATGGGGGCCGGGGAGGCGGGTAGCGAACCGGGGGCAGTAGATGGAGGGGCGGCGTGGACTGATGCTGTGGCCAGCAGGCAGCCCAGCAGCATTGGCCAGACTCGCAAGATCCCTTTGCCATGAACGGCAGGCCGGCGTCTTGATAGGGCAAATAGCGCGAATGGCATCGGGGCCTCCCAGTCAGGAGCGGATGATGTACGTTCATCTTGCCCGGTTCGGCTTCCGTGTGGCGGTATGTGGATGATGGATGGTTACTGAGCGTTGCCCGGTGGCAACGGGAAAGCGCCGGTCTCCATGTGCTGCGGCCACAACAACGTCAGGGGGTGTTCAGGGAGATCTGTACAAGAACGCCTCTTCTGCGGCGAGCATCAGGTTCGACCATGGGGCTTGCCGTGAGGGGTTCAACAAGGCGGCTGAGCTTGCCTGGATTGCAGGGAAGTCGTCTGAAGTAGGTTCAAGAAGTCAGGGTCTTCGCGGATCAGTGTGGGTGCAATCGGGCGTTTTCGGGTAGTGGAGGCAGGAAACTGGCAATGACCTTGAGCCTCAGATACTCCTCATCCCGGTATCCGTAAGCACTGCGCTGAATGACCCGAATCTTGTTGTTCAGCCCCTCCACCATCCCCAGACTGACCTTGTTCTCGGGGCGGCAGTAGGCGGCAATGCCATCCCAGTGCCGCTCGATCATGTCGGCAAACTTCCTGTACGGCCCAAGACGCTGCCAGCGCAGGCTCTGTTTCCAGCGCTCGAAGAATGCCCGGGCACCGCGCTCGGTTCTGTAGCTCCACAGTTGCCCGAACGATTCCTTCAGCAGATAGGCCGTGTTCAACCGCCGATTGGCTGCCAGCAGCTTCCTGAGTGCCTGCCGGCCTTCCAGCGTCAGGTTTTCCTGCGCCGACAGCAGCGTATTGCGCTGCCCCTTGATCCACGACCTGTCCTTGCCCTGCAGACGCCTGTACTCGTCGCGCCTGACTTTGAGCCGACCGGCACGACGAACCTGCTCCTGCATGTACAGCTTCGACAGATCCTTCACCGTGCTGTCGTGAAGCCGCTCCAGCTCTGCCACGGCCTTGTTGCCCATGCTCGTGCACAACCTGCCGACATGCAGCGCAAAACGTTCGGTGTAGCGCGGATTCTGCGCCAGCCAGTCAAGCCGTTCTACATGCACGCCGCCGCACCCTGAACAACGTACCCGCCAGCGCTCGAACTCCAGGTACACCACCCAGCCTGCCACCCGAAGATCCCGCACACGGCACGTCCGCTGGTCGTAACGTCCCTGGCAGCGCTACCCACAATTTGAGCAAATGGCTGTTTTTTTCGGCGTCTCAGCTGTACGACCCCCGCCTTGGGGTCTCCGAAGATTCCCGTTAGCTTCGCCGATGCCGCGAAGCCGGGAACGGACAAAAGCTCCCTCAGACTGCGACCTGTTTTCATGCACAGCACCCCGATCCAGTGTCGATACACGATACGAAATCATCATCTGCGCTGTAAAGCCCTTGATTTCAGGCATCAAACGCCGATTTCGGCCTCCATCTCACCCACACTGATCCGCGAAGACCCGATCTTCAAAAGATCTTCAAAGGGGCACATCCTGCTGCCCGGCGGCCGGTCAATCCCGCCAGACCGAAACCCGCCCGATTCACGGCCTGTATTCCATCAGCGCCGCACTGAGCGCCTCCCTCGCAGCCCGCACCCGTGCAGGCTGTTCGCGGTTCAGCGTGACGAGATAGATCGGACGGGATTCCAGATGCCAGTCGGGCAGCAGCTGTACCAGCCTGCCCTGTGCAAACTCCTCCCGGAACTCGGCCCGTGCACGCACGCCGATGCCGAAGTGGTTGAGCAGCAGCTCCTTCGAGAGCAGACTGTTGTTGCAGAGCATGCGCAGTCTGGGAGCGAGGTGGATTTCGCCATGCTCGGGGTGGGTAAGGCGGTAGTCGGGCTGCTGGTAGTCGAGCCACTGGTGCGTGTAGAGATCCTGCGGCCTTTCGATGGGAGGCCGGTTGGCCAGATACTCGGGTGTGGCGCACAGCACCATCTCGGCATCGAACAGCTTGCGGGCAATGAGCTGCGGGTCATTGAGCGCATGCATGCCACCGCGGATGGCGATGTCGATCTGCTGGCGGTAGAGGTTGCTGAAACTGTCGTCCACATACCATTCGATGTTGAGCGCCGGGTACCGTTCGAGCAGGGCCTTGAGGCTGTCACCCAGCGGCAGCCCGCATACGGAAGAGAAGGTGGCAATGCGCAGGGTGCCTTCGATTTCGTGCTTTTGCTGCTCCAGCACCCGGTGGGCCTGCTCCGCACCTTCGAGCATTCTGAGGCAGGCCTGGTAGAAGGCTTCGCCTGCGCTGGTGGCGGAAAGACGCCGGGTGGTGCGGTGCAGCAACCTGATGCCGTGCTGCTGCTCCAGCCTGCTGATGGCAAGGCTGACGGTGGAAACGGTCAGCCCGAGCTGCCTGGCAGCCTGCTGCATGGACTGGTGCTTGATGACCTCGACGAAGATCGCCATGGCGCGAAAGTCATACAGGGGGCGCCCCCCGGGGCACGCTGGCTGCTCCATTGTTTGAACATATCAAAAAGTCTTTTCTCGATTGTACGGTTTTTCTTTGTGAATGCCACGCCTAGAATGCCCTCGTTCCGTCTCGATACAGGGAGCAAGCGATGGAGAAAACCGTGCCGCAGCATCTGCAGAACCACCGGGGCTTTGCCCGGACCTTCCAGCCCGGCAAGCTGACGCTCGGCCTGATTGCGCCTTTCATGGGTTATGCCGATTCGCCCTTTCCGGACATGACGGACTTCACCGCGCTGGTGAAACAGGCAGACGGCAGCGGCCTGGGGGCGCTGTGGGTGCGCGATGTGCCGTTCTACGATCCGAACTTCGGCGATGTCGGCCAGATTCACGACATCACGGCGACACTGGGTTACCTGAGTGCGATCACCGAACACATCACGCTCGGCTCGGCGGGCTATGTCTCTCCCCTGCGTGAGCCGATCCTGACCGCGAAGGAGGCGGCGTCCATCGACCATCTGAGCGGCGGACGCTTCGTGCTGGGCCTGGCGGGCGGTGACCGCCCCAGTGAGTATCCTGCCTTTGGCAAGGAGTTTGACAATCGTGCCGAGCGTTTTCAGGAAAACTGGCAGGTCATCCGCCGGCTGACGGAGCAATCCTTCCCACGCTTTGGTACCGAACACGGCGGCAGCTTCTTCGGCAATCTCGATCTGGTGCCCAAACCCGTACAGGGGCGCCTGCCGATGATGACCGTGGGGCGTGCGCGACAGGATCTGCGCTGGATTGCCAATGAGTCCGATGGCTGGCTGTGGTACTCCGCAGACCTGCCCCATCTGCGCAGCCTCATGGCAGAGCTGGAGCGCCTGAACGAATCAGGCATCTGGCGTCCCTTTGGGTCCTGCAATTTCGTCGAGCTGCTGGAAGATGCCAGCGCACCGCTGCAGGTGTTCAACAGCATCTACCTGCGTGGTGGCAGCCGGGCGCTGTCGGATTTCTACGCCCAGCAGGCCGAGGCTGGGGTGGCACACGTCATCGCCAACCTCAAGCCAACCCGTCGCCCGCCGCTGGAAACGATGCAGGACTTCCTGGAAAACATCGTGCCGCAATTCCGTGCGAGTGCCTGAAGATGCATGACGACGCCGGAATGCGTCGTCCCTCAACACGGTGCGAGCACCAGCGAGCGATGCAGGACTTCTGCAAAACCTTGTGTCGTCATCCTGCGCTGGCACTTGAATGACTACGGAGAATCACCCCATGTCACAAAAAAAGGGTCTTCGCGGATCAGTGTGGGTGCAATCGGGCGTTTTCGGGTAGCGGAGGCAGGAAACTGGCAATGACCTTGAGCCTCAGATACTCCTTATCCCGGTATCCGTAAGTACTGCGCTGAATGACCCGAATCTTGTTGTTCAGCCCCTCCACCATCCTCAGACTGACCTTGTTCTCGGGGCGGCAGTAGGCGGCAATGCCGTCCCAGTGCCGCTCGATCATGTCGGCAAACTTCCTGTACGGCCCAAGACGCTGCCAGCGCAGGCTCTGTTTCCAGCGCTCGAACTCCAGGTACACCACCCAGCCTGCCACCCGAAGATCCCGCACACGGCACGTCCGCTGGTCGTAACGTCCCTGGCAGCGCTACCCACAATTTGAGCAAATGGCTGTTTTTTTCGGCGTCTCAGCTGTACGACCCTCGCCTTGGGGTCTCCGAAGATTCCCTTCAGCTTCGCCGATGCCGCGAAGCCGGGAACGGACAAAAGCTCCCTCAGACTGCGACCTGTTTTCATGCACAGCACCTCGATCCAGTGTCGATACACGATACGACATCATCATCTGCGCTGTAAATCCCTTGATTTCAGGCATCAAACGCCGATTTCGGCCTCCATCTCACCCACACTGATCCGCGAAGACCCAGGAGTCATTTCTGGCAGTTCGGGCAGTAAAACGTCCCGCGCTGCCCCAGAACTTCCTTCTGCACCAAACCGCCGCAACAGACGCAGGGTTCGTTGTGTCTGCCGTACACCGTATATTCCTGCTGGAAATAACCACTTTTACCGTCGCTGTTGACGAAGTCGCGCAACGTGCTGCCGCCGGTTTCAATCGCACGCTGCAACACTGCCTTGATCGTTTCCACCAGGACGGCGCATTCCTTTTTCTTGATCTTGTTTGCAGGGCGGTGTGGCAAGATGCCCGATCTGAATAGGCTTTCGTTCGCATAAATGTTGCCCACGCCGACCACGACGGCATTGTCCATCAGGGCCAGTTTGACTGCTCGCTTTTGCGTCTTGAATTTTTGATAAAGATAGTCGGCGGAGAAGTCGTCTGAAAGCGGTTCAGGGCCGAGCTTCTCAAGAAGCGGATGATGTTCCGCAATGCCTTCATGCCAGGAAATCGCGCCAAACCTGCGTGGATCGTGGTAGCGCAACACCGTGCCGTCTGCAAACACCATGTCCACATGGTCGTGTTTGTCGGGATGTTCAATCCGTGCATCGCCACACGTAAAGATACGCAGACTGCCCGACATGCCCAGATGAATCAGCAGAATGCCCGTTTCAAAACCGATAATCAGATATTTTGCCCGCCGACGGCAGCTCAATACCTCCTGCCCCTTCAGGATCTCCGCCAACTGCGGATTGACCTGCCAGCGCAACCTGGTTTGGCGCAGCACGACATCCGCCACCTTTTTGCCCTGGATGTGCGGGGTGATGCCTCGCAAAGTCGTTTCCACCTCAGGCAATTCCGGCATTTCTTTATCCTCAAGTTGATGCAGTCAACGTCGCATGGACCATGGAGAGGGCGGGGTGAGGTTCCGTACTTCGGTTGAAGGCTTCTAGGGGCGTGCTGAGTGCTCTTGTGATCCTCTGAACAAGTCCCCGCGGCCGTCACATCCCCGTAACGGGCGCATGACTGCGTTGCCATTTGCTGTCAATAGCGCCGCTATTGACAGCAAATGTCGCCTTGTCCTGCATCCCGTTCCGTGGCGCGCCGGTTCGCGGGACTTATTCAGAGGATCCCTTGAACGTTCGCTTTCAGCGCTGGCGCGCTACGGCATGTCCGACGAAACCGGTTCAGATGTCGCTTGTGCCGCTGGCAAATCGCAGCGCATCCAGCACCGCATAAAGCTGGGAGCTGCCGTGGGTGGAGCGCGGATGCTCGGTGAGGCTGACGGGCAGCCCGGGCAGGGTCTCGTTCAGGTGCCGGGTGAAGGCGCGCACGCGGTCCACCTGGCCACGGGCCTTCAGCATCTGTGCCCGAGGGCTGTCAGGGGCAATGTACGGAGCGTGTTTCTGCTCGTATTCGCCGATGCTCAGATGCACGCGCACGGGAAGGGGGGGGCGGCCGGCCTGTGCCTGCACGAAGCGGTCGCGTTCCTGCAGGATGTATTCATCGTGCCACCAGAGGGACGGGCTGGAGGCGATGTAGGTCTGGAAGGCGTCGGGCTGGTTGAAGAGTGTGTACAGCGCAAACAGGCCGCCAAAGGAATGCCCGAACAGCGCCTGGCGCTGCGGGTTCACGGAAAAACGCTCGGCCATGGCCGGCTGCAGTTCCTCGCGCAGGAAGCGCAGGAAGCGTCCGGCGCCGCCCTGACGGCGGCCGCGAGCATCGTGGCTGGCGCTGCCGTCGGTCACGGGGGGCGTGTAGTCCTCCACGCGGGCATCGGTATCCAGCCAGCCGTCGTGGCCGTAGCCCACGCCCACCAGCAGCATGGGGGTCACGCCGTTCTCGCCGGTGCGCGTCATCATGGCGTGGGCGGCCATGGCTGCCACTGGAAACAGCGTGTCGCCATCCAGGAGGGTGAACACCGGATAGCCGCCTTCCGGCTCGGGGCCGACGCAGGTGGTCTGGATCCGATAGCGCCGGCCGGTGTGCCGCGAGTGCATGCCGTGCTGTTCACAGGTGGGCAGCAGGGCCTGGCAGGTCTCGAACAGCGTGCCCGGCGTGGGCGTGATGGGATCGGTGGCAGGGGCGTCCATGGCAAAGTGTCCCGGCAAAAGGTGATGCGGGAATCATAGAGCAAGGGCAGTGGGGAGACCATCGCCGTGCATCGTGCGGAGGCCGGAGGCGGTATGATCCTGCGCGGTATTGCCATCCCTCATCCAGACCATCAGGAGACCCGCCATGACTTTCACGCAGGAAGCCTGGGCACGCAACAGCGCGCTCTTTCAGGCCACGCTGGAGATGCCCTTCAACCGCGAGCTGGCTGACGGCACGCTGTCCATCGAGCGCTTCCGGCACTACATGATCCAGGACGCCCACTATCTGGTGGCTTTCGGCCGGGCGCTGGCCGTGGCGGCCGCCCGGGCCGATGATTCCGACACCGTGGTGCAGCTGGCTGCCGCTGCCCAGGAAGCCGTGGTGGGCGAGCGCGAGCTGCACAACGGCTTCATGAAGCAGCACGGCGTCACGCCCGAGCAGTTTGCCGCCACGCCACTGTCACCTACAGCCGAGCACTACACCAGCTACCTGCTGGCCACGGCCTGGGGTGAGCCCTGGCCGGTGGCCATGGCCGCGCTGCTACCGTGCTTCTGGATCTATGCCGAAGTGGGCCGTGACATCCACGCCCGCAGCAAGCCCGGCAATCCCTGGCAGGCCTGGGTGGACACCTATGCCGCCGAGGAATTCCACGAGGCCGTGGCCCGCATGCGCGACACGCTGGATCGCATCGCGGCAACCACCACCCCCGCCATGCGTGAACGCATGCACGCCGCCTACACCCAGGCTGCCCGACTGGAATGGATGTTCTGGGACGCCGCCTACCGGCTGGAGGCCTGGCCGGTCTGAGGGCTGGCGCCACGGAAAGGCTGCGGGAGGCTTCGCGGGGTGTTGCCAGGGAAGCCTTCCTTGTCAGTCATTTCTCGAACTCGTCGAGAAGCTGGTCGGCCATGTCTGCCTGATATTGCTCCGTGGTGGAGAGGTCCAGATCACGGGTGAAGCGGCTGCTGTCATGGCGGATCACCAGCAGGCCGCCTATCATGGTCCAGCGGGCCAAGCCGTGGTTGGACATCGCTGCTATTGGAAGCTTGACGGAAATCAGCGGGGGACGTTCTTCTATCAGAACACGTCCATGAATTCGCCATGGAATACCATGAGCGATTCCATCTATATCCAGTAAAGGAGTGAAGATTCGAGCATGGGCTTCATAGCGGGTCCATGCTCATGGTGATCAGCGAACATTTGAAACAGAGTAAAGAGATTCGGCCAGCGCCAGCGTCCGTTGCGCCAGTTCGATTGATTTCGTGTCATCAGGGAGAAACATTTTTCTCCGGTTCACAACCTCCTGGAAACCTTGCAGATAGTTGATTTTTTGGTCGTAGTTGGTGATGAGATTCATGTTCTCATCCCATTCGTCAAAGTACGGGCTAGTGAGGTCTGCAAATTGTTCCCACGTGATGATGCCGGACTTCTCCAGTTTCCCGGCCATCTCGATCATCTCGTTCCGTGACATGTGGGTCATGTCATAGCCGGACATGATCTCCTTGGTCTTCTTTGCACGCTCGATGGAGAGTGTGTCGGTCATGACGCCGGCAAACTTGCTGCCGTTTGTGTTCTCGGTCTGGGGGGCAGCGCCCTGGCCGGAGATCTGCTGCATGGCAGACTGCACAAAGGACGCGTAGGAGCTGCTGCTGTGGGCCAGCTCGAAGAAACTGCCAATGGCCATGAGGATGCCTCTCGGGTGAATGTCATGGGAAGTCTAGGCCGTCCGCCATATCAGGCTCGCTGGAAAAACGTCCCCAAACCCCGGCATATCAAGGCGGGGCTTGCCGGAAGGCTTTGCGGGGTTGTTACCAGGGAAGCCTTCCATGTCAGTCCTTTCCCGAACTCGTCGAGAAGCTGGTCGGCCGTGTCTGCCTAATATTGCTCCGTGGTGGAGAAGTCCAGATCACGGGTGAAGCGGCTGCTGTCATGGCGGATCACCAGCAGACCGCCTTTCATGGTCCAACGGGCCAATCCGTGGTTGGATATCGCCGCTATTGGAAGCTTGGCGGAAATCAGCGGGGGGCGTTCTCCTATCAGAACACGTCCATGAATTCGCCATGGAACACTATGAGCGATTCGATTTACATCCAGTGAGTTGAACGAAGAGTCGAGAACGTGGGAGCTACGGGACACCACGTTCTCGGTGGTATTACGCCCGCGCTATGTGGTCTAGCGACTCGGCCAGGGCTTGGGTTCTTTCCGCAATGATGATCGACTGGATGTCGCTAGGGTTGAAGGTCCGGTTTCTGATTACGACCTGTTGCAGCCCTTCCAGATAGTTGATCTTTTGATCGTAGTCGGTGATGAGATTCATGTTCTCATCCCATTCATCGAAATGGGGGGCAGTCAATTCAAAGTACTGATCCCACGTGATGATGCCGGATTTCTCCAATTTCCCGGCCATCTCGATCATCTCGTTACGTGACATGTGGGTCATGTCATAGCCGGACATGATCTCCTTGGTCTTCTTTGCACGCTCGATGGAGAGTGTGTCGGTCATGATGCCGGCAAACTTGCTGCCGTTTGTGTTCTCGGCCTGAGGGGCAGCGCCCTGGCCGGAGATCTGCTGCATGGCAGACTGCACAAAGGACGCGTAGGAGCTGCTGCTGTGGGCCAGCTCGAAGAAACTGCCAATGGCCATGAGGATGCCTCTCGGGTGAACGCCATGGGTAGTCTAGGCCGTGCCGACATATCAGGCTCGCTGGAAAAACGTCCCCAAAGCCCGGCATATCAAGGTGGGTCTTGCAGGAAGGCTTTGCGGGGTTGTTACCAGGGAAGCCTTCCATAGAGGCTGGATACGGCGCCAAAGGCATCCTCGAAGGCCGGGAGCTCGCCATCCACGTCGGACCGGATGTCTGCGTAGCCCTCACGTGCAAGTTGTTGCACGGCCTCATCTTCCATGGATCGGGCGGTTGGGGTCAGCCCCTTGCTCTGGCAAGACTTGACCAGTATCTGATGGATGCGTTTCAGGTCATTTGCCGTCAGGGGTGGTGCCGATTCCAGCAACAGCCAGATGTCGTAGACATCCTGTCGGCGGTTTCGCCGGCGGATGGGCTGTTGCAAGAGTGAGCGCATCTTTTCGGCCAGCACGTTGTGCAGGGAATAGGAGTGAATGGTGGCGCCGCCTTCCAGTTCCAGAAGCTCCACGTCGAAGACGGATTCGTTGAAGCTGTAGTCGATCTGAACGACTCGTGGGGACTGCTTTGCCTGAAGCCGTGCCATGGCGCTGCGATCCGACTTGTCGGCAAAGCCGATGGTCAGCGTCAGGTTGTGGTGAGTGCGGTTTTCTCCCTTGGGCTCCACCCGACGGGATTGCAGGCGACAGGTCGTCTCATAGAAAAGGCGGTTCTCGGCGTCGATCAGTCCTTTCTCGAACTCGTCGAGAAGCTGGTCGGCCGTGTCTGCCTGATATTGCTCCGTGGTGGAGAAGTCAAGATCACGGGTGAAACGGCTGCTGTCGTAGCGAATGGCCAGCAGCAGACCGCCTTTCATGACCATGCGGGCCTGCAGGTTACGTGAATGGCCGATGCTGTCCAGGATGATGTGGACGGCTTCCCGAAAGCCCCTTTGATGGGTGGGTGCATCATCGACCCAACGTTCGATGTCCACTTCATTCATGGGCATCATCCATGTTGTTGGTGTGCAAGGTGGGTACGTTGATGGAGAGCATCCACTTATCGGAATATCGGGGATCGTATTCCGCCTGTGGGTCCAGTTTGCGGGATCCGCCCCGCTGGGCATGTCGGGTCCAGCCTTCGATGCGAGGATCGGAGAGGTGGCACACTTCGGTCAGCAGAAAGCCTAGCCTGACCTTGTCGATGGCCGTGCCGTGGCGTTCCGCATCATCGATGATCAATGACAGGTACTGTGCCGCCCGGCTTCGGTAGACATCGATGACGTGCAGGATGCCGCCACAGAGCTCGGGCTCACGGACCATGTCCAGAAAGGTCCGGCCGATGGTGGCGACGCGCACGCCGGTGCTTCGCACGACCTTGAATGCCCCCAGGTGGCTGCGACGCATGAGTTCCACGTGCTGGCCTTCAATGCTCTGGCTGGGCTGACGACGCAGGACAGGAAGACCTGTCTGACGGTAGGCCGAAAGCCGTTCACCCAAGTCGGCTGCCATGCGGGCATCGGCCTGGGTGCGCCATGCCTTGTCGTCGGGGGTGGTGAGGTAGAGGACTTTCGGAAAGCGGTCCGTCAGACCGTGGTATTCCATGGCACTGAGGTGCGAGACATAGGCAAATGGATCCACGGCACAGGCAACCTCCGTGGCTGCGGGTTTGTTCTTGCCGAAGAGCCGATACACGGTTCCTTTCCGGAAATCCTTGTCAGGCAGGAGCAGGCCCGTCGAAAGCAGGTTGTCTACCGCCTGTTGGTGGGAACGGATGTCTGGTGGTTGTCCGGACGTGTCGGTCAACCGGGTGATGAGCACGGCCAGCTCATAGTCGGTGATGACAGGCCTGTTCCAGCCGGACAGGCGTTCCTGAATGGATTTCAGCAGGTTGAAGGGCAACGGGGTGTCCATGGATACCTGTTTACTAGGTCCGTGATGGTGTTACCATTATGCTATGCGTCCTAAGGACGCATAGCATAATGGTAACATGACCTAGATGTCAAGTTTTGTGTGTCATTCAGCGAGAGGGCTTGAAGGTTCAGGGGGCTGAGGTGCCAGGCATGATGGGGACAGGCCATCTCATCGATTGCCCCAGCAACGTAGGGCGGGTCAGGTATATCTCCCCTGTTGCATCCCGACAAACGCCCCGGCCAGCCACGCTTCGCCTGCCGACCGGTCGTCCCGTGCCATGGGGGCACTGTCCAGCAGGGCGCGGGTGCCCGGTACACTGGCGGGCATGAAGACCGATGCCCTCATTTCCCTTTGTGGCCGGCTGCTGCTGGCCCTGATGCTGGCCGCGCCGGCCGGCGTGGCCTTGTCTCCGAGCCCTGCGATGGCACAGGCGGCGCCAGCTGCTGCCAGTGACAAGGACAAGGCGGCCCAGGGTGGCAATGCCAATGCCGCCGCGGCCAATCCGGCGCCTGCCCCGGCCTCGCCCATTCCGCCGGCCAACGTGGTTTCCCGCGCCGAGAGCGAGGAGAACGCGCTCAACATCATTCGCAACCGCCTTCAGGCCTCGCCGCAGCGCGATGGCATCAAGCAGCGGTTGGCTCGCCTGGCCCGGGACACGGCCGAGGCACGAACGCTGAGCCATCTGGCGATGGACTCCGACAGCCAGCGGCGCATGCGTGACATCGAGCCCACCTGGGCGCAGCTGCAGGCCGAGGTGACGGCGGTGGACAAGCAGCTCACGCAGGTGGCCGAGGCGCTGCAGGAGGACTTCAACCGCCTGAACACCATGCAGAAGGCCTGGGAAGGGGCGCAGGCGGCTGAAGAGATCAAGGCGTCACCGCAGGTCATCCGCACGCGCGTGCAGGAGGTGCTGAACCAGATCCAGGACACGCGCAAGGCGGCGTCCAAGATCCGCAGCGGCATCTTCGACCTGCAGGCGCAGAGCAGCAAGCTGCAGGCCACCATCTCGTCCGAGCAGGCGTTGCTGAAGAACACGCTGACGGCGTCCATCGATTCGCTGTTCAAGACTGATAGCCCGGCGCTGTTCGGTGCGTCCAATGCGGAAAGCACTGACGGCAGCACGCTGACGGGCCTGGCGCGCCTGCGCTCGGATGGCCATGCCATCGTCGAGTACCTGCGCATCCATCCGGTCCGCTCCATTGCGCTGCTGGCGTGGCTGGTGCTGGTGTTTGCCACGCTGCACCTCCTGCGTCCGCGGGTGGAGGCAAAGATCAGCGAACAGCCGGTGCTGCGTTCGGTGCGCTGGCTGCTGCAGGATCCGCTGTCGGTGGCGGTGCTGACGACGGTGACGATGGCGGCAGTTGTTCTGCCCTATCCGCCGGCCAGCCTGAACCTGCTGCTGGGGCTGGTGGCGCTGGCGCCCACCGTGCAGCTGCTGCGTCAGGTGGTGGAGCGTTCGCTGGCCACTTACTTGTACTGGCTGCTGGCCATGTTCGCCTTCAACCAGGTGCCGGAGATCCTGAAGTTCGACCCGACCTGGGAGCGGCTGTTCTTCCAGTCGCAGCTGCTGCTGACGATCCTGGTGCTCATGCACCTGACGCGTGACCGGCGCCGCGCCTTCGTGCAGGCGCGTGCCGAGGCCGAGGCCGAAAACGAGACGGTCTCCAGCGAAGCGCTGCCGCCCGACAGCAGCACGAAGCATGTGGACCAGAATGCCCGCTCGCTGCGGCTGACGGGCTACGCCATCAACACGGTGCTGGCCGGTTGCAGTGCGGCCCTGGTCACCGACCTGCTGGGCTTCACCCGGCTGGCGCGCTTCATCAGTGCCTCCACGCTCAATTCGCTGTTTGCGGGGGTCATCCTGCTGGCGGGGTCGCTGGTGCTGCTGTCGCTGCTGCGCCTGGCCGGCAACCTGCGCCCGCTTAACCGGCTGAAGATGCTGGACGAGGACGGGGCGCTGATCGAGGCACGACTGCGTCGCGTGGTCTACTGGGTGGCGGTGCTGCTGTGGACGGGCTACACCCTGAACCAGGTGATGCTGCTGTCGCCGCTCACCGATGCGTTGGGGAACTTCCTGTCCACGCCGCTGAAGATCGGGCAGATCTCGGTGTCGCTGGCCGACCTGCTGCGCTTCTTCGTGCTGGTCTGGCTGACGCTGCAGGTCTCGCGCCTGTTGCGCTACGTGCTGGACCGCGAGGTCTACACGCGGGTGTCGCTGGCGCCGGGCATTCCGTATGCGCTCAACAGCATCCTCAACTATGTGGTGCTGATCGGCGGTCTGCTGATGGCCATTGCCTCCACCGGTGTGAGCCTCGATCGATTCACCATCTTCGCCAGCGCACTCGGTGTCGGGGTCGGTTTCGGCTTGCAGAGCATCGTCAACAACTTCGTCTCGGGCCTCATCGTGCTGTTCGAGCGTCCCATCAAGGTGGGCGATTCGGTGGACATGGCGGGGCAGAGCGGCAAGGTCAAGCGCATCGGCATCCGTGCCAGCGTGCTGCGCACCGGAGCGGGGGCGGACGTGATCGTGCCCAACTCGCAGCTCATCGCCAACCAGGTGGTGAACTGGACGCTGTCCGATCACCTGCGCCGCATCGAGATCGGCCTGGGGGTGGCCTACGACAGCGATCCCAAGCAGGTCATCAAGCTGCTGACCGAGGTGGCACGCGAACACGCTGATCTGCTGGCCACGCCGGCGCCCACGGCGCAGTTCACCGACTTCGGTGCGTCGGCCCTGCAGTTCAAGCTCTATGCCTGGACGGCACGTAGCGAGCGCATGGGGGGCATCCGCAGCGAGCTGTGCATTGCCATCCACGAGCGCCTGCAGGCGGAGGGCATCGTGCTGGCAACGTCCTGATTGCCCAGCGCGTGATCGGTATCCGGGCCATGGCGTGGCTGCGCCATGGCCCGGATCGTTTTCAGGGCATGAGGCGCCGTATATTCGGGGCGATGACACGACCTTCGAGGAGACTTCATGCGTCACAACGAATTCGGCCAGCCCATCGGCAATGCGGTGCCTGGCTTCACGCCCGGTGAACGGCCAGGCCGCCCTGTCCTGCAGGGGCGTTTCTGCCGGCTGGAGCGGCTGTCGGCCGCCCGACATGGCGAAGATCTGTATGCCTTCCATGGCCCGGGAGCCAACCTGGCTGACTGGACCTACCTTCCCCGTGATCCGGTGCCCGACCGACAGACCTTGCAGGCACAGCTGGAGCGGCTGGAGGCGAGCGAGGATCCCTGTACCTTCGTCATCATCGAAGAGGGCAGCAACCAGGTCGTGGGTTCGTTTGCGTTGATGCGGATCGATCCGGCCAACCGCGTGATCGAAGTGGGGTCCGTCACCTATTCCGACCGGCTCAAGCGCACGCGCATGGCCACCGAGGCCCAGCTGCTGCTGGCGCAGTACGTGTTCGAGACGCTGAAGTACCGCCGTTATGAATGGAAGTGCGATTCGCTGAACCAGCCATCGCGCAACGCTGCCCTGCGCCTGGGCTTCACCTACGAGGGCATGTTCCGCCAGGCCATCGTGTACAAGGGGCGTAACCGCGATACCTGCTGGTACTCAATGCTGGATTCCGAATGGCCCCGCGTGAAGCGGCGCCTGGAGAGGTGGCTGTCGGATGACAACTTCGATGCCGAGGGCCGGCAGCGCGTGGCGTTGGGGGACATTGAGGGGTAACGATCTGGCGCAACCAGACCTCGGTCGGGGGGCGGTGGCATACTGGCCCTGTCCGCCCGATAGGTGCTGGGCGTATGGGAGGCGCTGTCCATCATGGATGCACACGAGATCCTCGCCGTCCTGCAGGCGGCTGCCGAGCCCGGCCGAGCGCCGCAGATGGCGGCCTACATGAAGCATCGCTTCGCATTTCTGGGGGTGGGCACGCCCGAGCGGCGAAAGCTCTGCCGGCCGTTCTTCCGTGCGGCGCGTGGGCAGGTACCGGACTGGGTCTTCGTGCGGGAATGCTGGCAGAGCCCGTTCCGCGAGATGCAGTACGTGGCTGTGGATTACCTGAACGAGGTGAAGGAACAGCTGGTTCCGGCAGACCTGGACCGCGTGGAGGCGCTGGTGGTGCAGAAGTCGTGGTGGGACACGGTGGATGCGCTGGACAAGGTGGTGGGCTCCATCCTGCTGCGTCATCCGGAGATCCGCCCCCGGATCATGGCCTGGAGTCTGCACGAGAACTTCTGGCTGCGCCGCATCGCCATTGACTGTCAGCTGTCGCTGGGGGCGCAGACCGATCGTGCGTTGCTGGCCGAGGTCATCGTCAACAACCTGGGGCAGACCGAGTTCTTCATCAACAAGGGCATTGGCTGGGCCTTGCGCCAGTACGCCCGCCAGGATCCGGCGTGGGTGCTGGCTTTCATCGAGACCCATCGTGCCCGGATGGCACCACTCAGCATCCGTGAGGCGCTCAAGCACCTGAAGGGCTGAGTGGGCGGTGCCAGCTCGCGCCTGGCCATCCTGAAAAAAGAAACGCCCCCACCCGGCGGTAACCGGGTGAGGGCGGACGGGCGGGCCCGCACGGGACGGTGCGGGTCGCTGGTGTCTGGGTGGCTGATGGCATCAGGCCACCCCTGAAAGACTATGCCGGGCCGTGCTGCACGGCCAGGACGATCGGACGGCCGGGCGAGCCGTCCAGACGGAACGCGTTTCGGTGGAAAGGCTGCTTGTTTGCGTGCCGATCAGGACGAGGTCTGGAAAGCGTGCTGCGCCTCGATGATGCTCGGATCATCGAGGCGCAGTGTGCGCTTACTTGGGTGCCGAGGTGCGGATCAGGTGATCGAAGGCTGCCAGGGCAGCCTTGGCGCCATCGCCGGCAGCGATGATGATCTGCTTGTACGGCGAGGTGGTGCAGTCACCGGCGGCAAACACGCCTTCCATTGAGGTCTGGCCACGAACGTCGACCTGGATCTCGCCGTTGCGGACCAGCGTGATGCCACTGTCCTTCAGGAAGTCGGTGTTGGGCACCAGGCCGATCTGGACGAACACGCCTTCCAGCGCCACTTCGTGGATGCTGTCGTTGGTGCGGTCCTTGTAGACGATGGCGCTGACCTTGTCGTTGCTGGCCTTGACCTCGGTGACCTGAACGTTCTTCAGGATCTTCACGTTGGGCAGGCTTTCCAGCTTGCGCTGCAGCACGGCGTCGGCACGCAGTTCAGGCATGAACTCGAAGAGCGTGACATGGTCCACCACGCCAGCCAGGTCGATGGCGGCCTCGACACCCGAGTTGCCACCGCCGATGACGGCGACGCGCTTGCCCTTGAAGAGCGGGCCGTCGCAGTGCGGGCAGTAGGTGACGCCGCGGTTGCGGTATTCCTGCTCGCCGGGCACGCCCATGCTGCGCCACCGGGCACCGGTGGCCAGGATGACGGTCTTGCTCTTGAGGCTGGCGCCGCTGGCGGTCTTGACGGTGACCATGCCGGCAGCCTCGTCACGGCTGATCGACTCGACCTTCTGCAGGTTCATGATGTCGACGCCGTAGTGACGGGTGTGGGCTTCCAGGGCGGCGGCAAACTTGGGACCGTCGGTTTCCAGCACCGAGATGTAGTTCTCGATGGACATGGTGTCCAGCACCTGGCCGCCGAAACGCTCGGCCACCACGCCGGTGCGGATGCCCTTGCGGGCGGCGTAGACGGCTGCCGCAGCACCGGCCGGGCCACCGCCGACGATCAGCACGTCGAAGGGATCCTTCTCGGAGAGCTTCTCGGCGGCGCGGGAGTGGGCGCCGCTGTCCAGGCGCGCCAGGATCTCTTCGGCGCTGGAGCGGCCCTGGAACAGCACTTCGCCGTTCAGGAAGACGGTGGGCACGGCCATGATGGCGCGTTTTTCCACTTCGTCCTGGAAGAGGGCGCCGTCGATGGTCTGGACGCGGATGCGGGGGTTGATGACCGACATCGAATTGAGCGCCTGCACCACGTCCGGGCAGTTCTGGCACGACAGAGACATGTAGATCTCGAAGTCGTAGTCGCCGGACAGGGCCTTGGTCTGCTCGATGGTGTCGGCGTCGAGCTTGATGGTGTGGCCGCCGACGTGCAGCAGGGCCAGCACCAGCGAGGTGAACTCGTGGCCCAGCGGGATGGCGGCAAAGCGCACGCCGATGTCGGTGCCGATGCGGTTGATGGCGAAGGAGGGCTTGCGGACATCCGCGGCCGGGTCTTCGCGCAGAGTGATCTTGTCGGACAGTTCGGCGATTTCCTGCAGGAGTTCCTGCATTTCTTTCGCTTTCGGACTGCCGTCCAGGGTGGCCACCAGCTCGATCGGCTGTTTCAGGTGGCCCAGGTAGGTTTGCAGCTGGTTCTTGAGGTCTGCGTCAAGCATGATGGTGCCGTGGTGACGTGGGAAATGGACAAAAAAAACCAGCCACCGGTTGCCGGCGCGAGGAGCTAGGCGATAGGAGCGCCGCTTGGCCGGGGCTGGCTGGTAACGATGTCAATCATGACGGGAAGGCCGGGGGTGGTCTGCAACCGGCCAGCCTTCCGGGGTGCGGGATCAGATCTTGCCGACCAGGTCCAGCGAGGGCTTCAGGGTCTCGGCGCCTTCTTTCCACTTGGCGGGGCAGACTTCGCCCGGGTGCGAGGCCACGTACAGGGCAGCCTTGACCTTGCGCAGCAGTTCGCTGGCGTCACGGCCGATGCCGTTGTCGTGGATTTCGCAGACCTTGATCAGGCCTTCGGGGTCGATCAGGAAGGTGCCGCGCAGGGCCAGGCCTTCTTCTTCGATCAGCACGTCGAAGTTGCGGGCCAGCTGCGTGGTCGGGTCGCCCAGCATGGGGTACTTGACCTTCTTGATGGCGTCCGAGGTGTCGTGCCAGGCCTTGTGGGCGAAGTGCGTGTCGGTAGAGGCCGAGTAGACTTCCACGCCCAGTTTCTTGAACTCGTCATAGTGCTCGGCCAGGTCTTCCAGCTCGGTCGGGCAGACGAAGGTGAAGTCGGCGGGGTAGAAGCAGATGACGTTCCACTTGCCTTTCAGGGTCTCGTCGGTGACTTCGAAGAACTTGCCGTTCTGGAAGGCCTGGACCTTGAAGGGTTTGATCTGGGTGTTGATCAGAGACATGGGATTTCCTCTAGAGTGGGTGGCAGGACAGGGCCTGCCGATGGTGTCGGAAGCGGCCTTGCCGGAACTGCTCCCTGTCCCACGCCTGAAGACGGGACAGGGAGCAGTTCCCGGCGGGGAATCTGGCCAGACGGGGAAGGCGGAGCATCCGCACGTCCCGCCATGGCGGGCAGATTCTGGCGCTTCCTGGCCGGGCGGGCTGGGTGCCAGCGTGTCCGCGGCGGCCGATGCGTGAATGATCCGGGATTTCTGCTGTTAAGTAAATTGAATTTAACTAAATGTGGCTATAAGCGTAATCTATCGCCTGGAGGGCCGGGCAACGGCGGGAACAGACGCCGCCGTTACCCGGCATCATGGCTGATCCGTCAGCGTCGGTCAATCAAGGTTGTCGGGCTTGCTCTGGAAGACCGTGCCGTCCTTGGCGTCCACCTTCACGTCGAACACCTCGTTCCTGGGGGTGACCACCTCCACTTCGTAGTAGAGCCTTTCCTTCTTGAACTTCAGCTCGGCCTGGTTGGCCTTGCTGCCTGGATGGTGCTTTTCGGCCAGCGCGACGGCCTCCGGCAGCGACAGCTTGGCGTTGGACAGGTTGATGGCATCCTGGGGAATGCTCTCGGCCGAGGCCGAACCATGGGCAGCCAGGGCGGCCAGGCCGATCAGGACGGCGGCAACAGACGTTTTCCGGATCATGGGAGACCCTCCAGTGTTCAATGGTCTGATGAACGGGCCGGGGCAGGGCGCCCCAGGCCCGAATCCATCTTGCATGGAATGATCAGGCACTTCATGAACGACCAATGGTGGGGCGGGGTTATCGTTCGTGGGCGAGGTCTGGACGTCCTTGTACGGGGTGCGGCTTTCTCCCCGGGCCGCTATCGTCAGGGTTTTGAAGAGAGGCACGGCAGAGGGGCGCGGGCAGAGCGACACGGATGGATGGGCACAGGAAGAAGGGCGCGGGAAGAGGGACAAGGGATATCCCGCCCCCGGGAATGGGGCCGACAGATGCCCGGGAAGCTTGAAATATGTTAGATTCCTGCACCATGGATACACGCAAGGACTCCCTGCTGCTGGCTCTACTGCTGTTCGTCCCCTACGGGCGAAGGTAGTTTCGCGCGCATCCCTGCGATCCAGCTTCAACGGCCCGTATGCCTCCGGCAGCGGGCCGTTCGTTTTTTTGGCCCCTGCGTGGTTCGCATCGTTGCCGACTGCTCAACCCTTTCTTTGTCAGGAACGTTTTTCATGTTGCAACAGCCCGCTTCCAAATACCGCCCGTTCGCGCCCGTCGGCCTGAAGGATCGCACCTGGCCGGATGCCGTGCTGACCAAGGCGCCGATCTGGCTGAGTACCGATCTGCGCGACGGTAACCAGGCGCTGATCGAGCCCATGAGCGTCGAGCGCAAGCTGGAGATGTTCCAGCTGCTGGTGAACATCGGTTTCAAGGAGATCGAGGTGGGCTTTCCGTCGGCCTCGCAGACCGAGTTCAACTTCGTGCGCCGGCTGATCGAGGAGAACCTGATCCCGGACGATGTGAGCATCCAGGTGCTGACGCAGGCGCGCGAGTCGCTGATCCGCCGCACGATCGAGTCCCTGCAGGGGGTGAAGAAGGCCATCATCCACGTCTACAACGCCTGTGCGCCCGTCATGCGCAAGGTGGTGCTGGGGCTGGACGAGGACGGCATCGTCGAGATGGCGGTGAGTCAGACGAAGCTGGTCAAGCAGCTGGTGGCCGAGCATCCCGAGACCGAGTGGGGCTTCGAGTATTCGCCCGAGATGTTCTCGGACACCGAGCTGGACTTCTCCAAGCGGGTGGTAGACGCTGTGGTGGAGGCCTGGGGCGCCACGCCGCAGAACAAGTGCATCATCAACCTGCCCTCGACGGTGGAGCACTGCACGCCGAACGTCTTTGCCGACATGATCGAGTGGATGCATCGCAATCTGGCCAAGCGGGATTCGATCATCATGTCGGTGCATCCGCACAACGATCGGGGCACGGGCATTGCCGCGGCCGAACTGGCGCTGATGGCCGGGGCCGACCGGCTGGAAGGCTGCCTCTTCGGCAACGGCGAGCGCACGGGCAACTGCGACCTGGCCAACATCGCGCTGAACCTGTACACGCAGGGGGTCTCGCCGGGGCTGGACTTCTCCGACATCGACGAGATCCGCCGGGTGGTGGAGCACTGCAACCAGATCGCGGTGCACCCGCGCCACCCGTATGTGGGCGACCTGGTCTACACGTCCTTCTCGGGTTCGCACCAGGACGCCATCAAGAAGGCGTTTGCTGCCCGCAAGGAGGGCGACATCTGGGAGATGCCCTATCTGCCCATCGATCCGAAGGACCTGGGCCGCTCGTATGAGGCGGTGATCCGCGTCAACAGCCAGTCGGGCAAGGGTGGGGTGTCGTACCTGCTGGAGAACGAGTACGGGCTGGAGCTTCCGCGCCGGCTGCAGATCGAGTTCAGTCGGGTGGTGCAGCAAGAGATGGACGCCTCGGGCAAAGAGCTTCAGGCCAAGGACCTGTGGACGCTGTTCCGCAAGGAATACCGGCTGGACGAGATCGCTGCACCGAAGCAGCGGGCCATGTCCGAGACCGACGAGGCGGGCAACACCCGGGTGTCGCTGAAGGCCGACGTGCAGCTGGGCGGCCGGACGGTGAGCCTCCAGGGCGAGGGTACCGGTCCGGTGGATGCCTTCGTGGCCGGTCTCAACGCCACGGGCCTGGCCCAGGTGCGGGTGATGGACTACCGCGAGCACGCCATCGGTTCGGGCGCCAATGCTCAGGCGGTGGCCTACCTTGAGCTGAGAGTGGGCGATCACACCCTGTTCGGGGTGGGCATGGATGCCGACATCCTGACCGCGTCGCTGAAGGGGATTCTCTCCGGGCTGGCCCGAGCGGGGGTGTGAGCGGCATCGCGTGCCGCGGGGGCACGCAATCAGCCTGAATTCACGCCTGCTGCCTGTCGGCAAAGCTTACCGGCAGCAGGTGTGTAGTTCACGGATGACGATGCTTTGACCTGAGTTCAAGTCTTTCCGGCGGATGAGGGCGTATGATTCGTCATTAAAACAAGTTCGCATTATTGGCGGACATGTTTCAGAATCATCAACGTTGTTTTCCCTTTCCTTTTTTCCTCTGGAGACATCTCGTGATTGGCATCCTCAAGCCGGCGGCACACAAGCCCCTGCTGCCTGCGGACAAGATCGATCCGACCTACCGGCGGCTGCGCTGGCAGGTCTTTGCCGGCATCTTCTTCGGCTATGCCGCCTACTATTTCGTGCGGGGCAACTTCGACCTCGCCCAGAAGGGCCTGATCGACGCGGGCCTCTACAACAAGGCCGAGCTGGGTCAGATCGGTGCTGCTGCGGGTCTGGCCTACGGCATCTCGAAGTTCCTGATGGCGGCCGTTTCCGACCGCTCCAATCCGAAGGTGTTCCTGCCCATCGGCCTGCTGCTGTCGGGCCTGTGCATGACGCTGATGGGCCTGATGCCCTGGGCGACCTCAAGCGTGGCCATCGCCTTTGCGATGATCTTCATCAACGGCTGGTTCCAGGGCATGGGCTGGCCCCCGTGCGGCAAGACCATGGTGCACTGGTGGTCCAAGACCGAGCGCGGCTCGGTGGTGTCGGTCTGGAACACGGCCCACAACCTGGGCGGCATGGTGCCGGGCGCCATGGTGCTGCTGGCCGGTGCCGTCTACTTCAACACCCACGGGGTTGAGGCCACCAACAAGGACATCTGGCAGCAGGCGCTGTACTACCCGGGCATCGCGGCGATGATCATCGCGATTCCCATCTTCTTCATCATGAAGGATTCGCCGCAGTCCTGCGGGCTGCCGCCGATCGAGCAGTGGAAGAACGACTATCCGGACAACTACGACGCCAAGACGGCCGAGAAGGATCTGACCACCAAGGAAATCTTCGTCACCTACGTGCTGAAGAACCGCCTGCTGTGGTACATCGCGCTGGCCAACGTGTTCGTCTACCTCATTCGCTACGGTGTGCTGAAGTGGTCGCCGGTTTACCTGTCCGAAGTCAAGCATTTCAACTTCAAGGGCACGGCCTGGGCCTACACCATCTATGAGCTGGCTGCCATTCCGGGCACGCTGCTGTGCGGCTGGGTGTCGGACAAGGTGTTCAAGGGCAAGCGCGGCCTGACGGGCTTCATCTTCATGATCCTGACCACCGCTGCCGTGGTGGCCCTCTGGATGAACCCGGCCACGCCGGCTGACCAGGTGGCGCAATATGCGGACAAGCCCTGGTTCCAGAACCCGTACCAGCTGACCGACTTCGTGCTGATGACCACGGTGGGCTTCCTCATCTACGGTCCGGTGATGCTGATCGGTCTGCACGCGCTGGAGCTGGCCCCCAAGAAGGCCGCCGGCACGGCAGCAGGCTTCACGGGGCTGTTTGGCTACCTGGGTGGCACGACGGCCGCGGCAGCCGTGGTGGGCTGGGCTGCCCAGCACTACGGTTGGGACGGTGGTTTCTATGTGATGATTGGCGGGGGCGTGATTGCCGTGGTCCTGCTCTTCATCACGATGATCGAAGAGGGCCGCCACAAGGCGAAGATTCCCGAAAGCGAACGTCTGCAAAAGTGATCACAGGAGGTCATCAGCATGCAACGCAACAAGGCCATCGAACAGCTCAGGACCCACGGTGAATGGGATGTGGTGGTGATTGGCGGTGGTGCGACGGGCCTCGGGGTGGCGGTGGATGCCGCCACCCGCGGGTATTCCACCCTGCTGCTCGAAGCCCACGACTTTGCCAAGGGCACGTCCAGCCGGTCCACCAAGCTGGTGCATGGTGGCGTGCGCTACCTGGCCCAGGGCTATGTGGACCTGGTGCGCGAGGCGCTGCGCGAGCGTGGCCGTCTCTCGCACAATGCGCCGCACCTGTTCCGCAAGCAGGCTTTCATCATCCCGGGCGAAAAATGGTGGACGGCGCCGTACTACACCTTCGGCCTGTGGATGTATGACCGTCTCTCCGGCAAGCTGAGCATCGGCAAGACCCGCTATCTGGGCCAGGGCGATGCCCGCCGGCGTCTGAAGGGGGTGCGTGACGACAAGATCGGTGCCGGGGTCTGCTACTACGACGGCCAGTTCGACGACGCCCGTCTGGCGCTGTGCCTGGCACAGACGGCCACCGACCATGGTGCCACGGTGCTCAACTACTGCGCCGTCACGGCGTTGAAGAAGGGCGGCAATGGTCGTCTGGAAGGCGTGACGGCGAAGGACGAGCTGACCGGCGAGACCTTCGAGGTGAAGGCGAAGTGCGTGGTCAACGCCACCGGCGTGTTTGCCAACCCCATCCTGGGGATGGACGAGCCGCACGACAAGCCGCCCATCCTGCCCAGCCAGGGCATCCACCTGGTGCTGGACCGCGAGTTCCTGCCCGGCGAGGACGCCCTGATGGTGCCCAAGACATCGGACGGCCGCGTGCTGTTTGCCGTGCCCTGGCATGGCAAGGTGGTGGTGGGTACCACCGACACCCTGGTCAAGGATCCGTCTTACGAGCCGCTGCCGCTGGAACAGGAAATCGAGTTCATCCTGAACACGTCGCGCGACTATCTCACGAAGGCCCCCACCCGGGCCGACGTGCGCAGCGTCTACGTGGGGCTGCGCCCGCTGGCCGCACCCAAGGACGAGGGCAAGTCCACCAAGGAAGTGTCGCGCAGCCACAAGGTGGAGGTCAGCCACTCCGGCATGGTCAACATCTTCGGCGGCAAGTGGACCACCTACCGCCAGATGGCCGAGGACGGCGTGGATGCCGCCATCGGTGCCGGGCTGCTGCCAGCCAAACCCTGCCGCACGCAGGAACTGCGCCTGCACGGCTACATCGACGACAAGCAGCACATGGACGACACGCCGCTGACGCTGTACGGCAGTGACGCCATGGCCATCGGCAGGCTGATCGCCGCAGAGCCGAAGCTGGCCGACCGCATCCACCCCGCCTACCCCTTCACCTTCGCCCAGGTGCAGTGGGCCATCGATGAAGAGGTTGCCCAGTCGCTGGAAGACGTGCTGGCACGGCGCATCCGGCTGCTGTTCCTGGACGCCAAGGCGGCCGAGGCTGCAGCGCCTGCGGTGGCTGCATTCATGGCCCCCCGGCTGGGCTGGAGCGAGGAGCGCCAAAAGGCCGAGCTGGACAACTTCGTCAAGCTCACGAAGCAGTATCGGCTGGTGGCCTGATCGCCAGCCGGCGTGCGGTGAAAGCCGCACGCCACCGGGCGGTGATGCCGCCCGTTCCGCCCCCTTGTGGGGTTTCACAGGACGCCCGGGTGCCGTATGGCCCGGGCGTTCTGCTTTTCATCGGGCGCCGGGCACCCGGGATGGGCCGGTCGTCCCGTCGGGCTGGGGTGTCGCCCGTTTCTGCGTCATCATCTGCCGGATTTGTCACGGTTTTTCAGTAAGGGCGGACGGCAGGCCCTATACTCGGCGCTGCACTGCGGGCGCAGGGACGGCGTGCTGGCCTGCCGTCGGGTGGGGCATTTCCGCCCTTTCAGGAAGGATGCGATGGCCGGGGATTGTCATCGTCGCATCCGGCTGCGCCGTTGCATGAATGCTCTGGTACGTTGTGCTTTCCTGCTGCACGGGTCTGCCGTGCGCCGATGTCATGAAGAAAATCGTTTTGGACAGGTGGTTGGGCCTGGCGACCGTGCTGGCCCTGGCAGGTGGCGCGTCCGTGGCGCAGGCTGCCGGCCTTCGCTCGGGGAACTTTCCGGGCCTGCAGGCGGGCGGCGACATGTCGGCATGGCGCCTGGCGGCCGATGATTCGACCCAAGCCCCGGAAGCTGGCCAGACCGGCGCTTCCGCGTCTTCCTCGTCTTCCGGGCAGGAAGCAGCCCCGGCAGATCAGGCCTCGGGTACGACTGCCGCCGGGAAATCGGCCGAGGCAGAGCGCAAATCCGGCGGAGTTTCGGAGCTGCTGGAACACAACAACTACCGCTTCGACATTGATGCGCCGTCGAGCTTTGTCAGCACCATCCGTGACAGCACGCTGGTGGGCCGCTGGCAGCATCGCAAGGATTACGACCCGGTGCAGTTCGACGGTCTGGTGTCCAAGCTGCATGACGAGGTGCTGGCCATTGTCCAGGCCGAAGGGTACTTCGAGCCACGCATCGAGATCGATGCCGAGGAGCCCGACCGCGTGAAGCTCACGCTCAAGCCTGGCAACCGCACCAAGGTCAGCGAGCTGGACATCCAGATCGAAGGGCAGGGCACGCAGAACCGGGCGTTGGCCAACGTGAAGCGTCGCTTCGGCATGGCCGTGGGTGATCCCTTCGTGAGCAGCAACTGGCAGAGTGGCAAGTCGGCGCTCATCGATGCCATGAAGCGGCAGGGCTACCTGCGCGCCCGCATTGCCCGCAGCACCGCGCAGGTGGATGCCGCGGCGGCCAAGGCGCGGCTGACGGTCGTGGTGGATTCGGGCGACCGCATTGCCTTCGGCAAGGTGGAGGTCCAGGGCCTGTCGCGCTATCCGGAGAAGATCATCACCGATCTGCAGCCCTTCCATGAAGGGGACGCCTACACGGATGCCGCGCTGCAGACTTTCCAGGAGCGGCTGCGTGAGGCGGGGTACTTCAGTTCAGTCAGTGCGGTGCCCGACACGCTGGCGCTGCAGGAAGATCCGTCGCTGAAAGCGGTGCCCATCCGCCTGGTCGTGGAGGAGCTCAAGCGCCATCGGCTGGTCTATGGTCTGGGCTACAGCACCGACGACGGCTTCCGTGGCCAGGTAGGCTTTCAGGACCGTAGCCTGTTCGGGCTGCAGATGGAGGCCTCGCTGGTGATGTCGGAGCGCCGTCAACGAGCGTTCACCAACTTCCGAACGCCCTATGACGCTGAGGACCGCTACTACGGGTTCGGTGGACGTGTCGAGCGTGAGGACGAGAAAGGTGTCGTCACGTTCAACAGCAACGCCTACGTGGGCTATGGCCAGCGCGAGCGCGACATTGAGGCGTTCACCTCGCTGCAGCTGCAGCAGGAAGAGATCCACTTCCGGCAGTCCGGGCAGCGGGATGGCGTGAAGGCGCTGGTGCTGGGCAAGGCCTGGACGCTGCAGCGCTTCGATTCGCAGCTCAACCCCTCGCGCGGCTACGGCGTCAAGTTCGAGATCTCGGGGGCCAGCAAGCACGCGCTGAGTGATGCCACCTTCACCCGTTTCTACACCAGCATGGTGGGCTTCAAGCCGCTGTCGAAGAATTCGCCCGTCTGGCGCAACGGCACCTTCATCGGTCGCGTGGAGTTCGGCGTGGTCAATGCGGGCAGCCGCTTCGGCATCCCCAGCGAGAACCTGTTCCGGGCAGGGGGCATCGGCTCGCTGCGCGGATATGGCTACCGATCGCTGGGCCTGAACGTCAACAACTCGGTGATCGGCCAGCGCTATCTGGCCATCGGCTCGCTGGAATACCAGCACCGCATCACCGAGATGCTGTCGCTGGGCGTGTTCTATGACTACGGCAACGTCACCGATGCCTGGCGCAGCTTCGATGCCGTCTCGGGCTACGGTGCAGGCCTGCAGGTGCGAACGCCCGTGGGGCCGGTGAAGCTGGATCTGGCCTATGGCCAGGCCATCCATCGCTACCGGGTGCATTTCTCCATTGGATTCAGCTTCTGATCATGGAAGACACGAAGACGACCCCCGATCGACGCGAGCATTCCCTGTGGCGCGCGATCTTTCGCTGGAGCGTGCGCATCCTGCTGCTGGTCATGGGGCTGGTGCTGGCGGCGCTGCTGTGGCTGGGCAGCGAAAGCGGCCTGACCCAGGCGCTGTCCTGGGCGCAGCAGTTTCTGGCCCGCAATGGCCAGGCGCTGGCGTTTGACCGACTGCAGGGCAACCTGTGGCGCGGCATCCGTTTCGGGCGCGTGGAATGGCGTGGCTTCGACACGGCGGTCAAGGGCACTGATCTGCAGCTGCGCTGGTCGCTGCGCGCACTGCTGCGTGGCAAGGGACTGGTGCATCAGCTGGAGGCCGGGACACTGGTCATCCAGGTGCCGCCCGGTGACCCGGACAAGCCGCGCACCGACACCGACATGCCCGGCGATTTTGGCCTGCCGTTTCCGCTGGAGATCCGCAAGCTGGCCGTCGGGCGACTGGAGATCCAGCCGCCTGCGGTCAATGGCAAGGATGCCGAGCCCTACGTGGTGCTGACCGACATCGATGGGACAGCCGAATATGCCGTGGGGCAGTACCGGATCAAGACGCTGGCGCTGACCAGCCCCTGGGGGCAGGTGCGCTCGGCCACGGCCCAGATGGAGGGTGCGCCGCCGCACCGTCTGAAGGGCGTGATCCAGGCCAATGGCCAGGCCCAGCAGTGGCCGTATGACGCCACCCTGACCGTCGATGGCGACCTGGCCAGACTGCCGGCCACCCTTCAGGGGCAGCTGGCTGATGGCATGGCCGACATCCAGGCCGTGGTGAAGCCGTTGGGCCGGATGCCGGTGGAGCGTCTGCACGCTCGCCTGGCCGATACCAACCTGATGCGCTTCACTGCCCTGGGCAAGCTGCCCGAGACCGGCATGGACCTGGACCTCGACATCGATCCGGCGCCCGGCAAGAAGGAAACGTGGCAGGGACTCATCCGGCTGGCCAACCGCCGGGCGGGCACGCTGGAGGGCAACCGCATTCCGCTGCGCTCGCTGCAGAGCGGCATCGTCTTCCGCATTCCGCCCACGGCTCAGTGGGAGCACCTCTACGTCGCCCTCAACGACCTGGCCATCGGCCTGCCGGTGAGCGTGCAGCAGGCTGACGCCGGGGGCGTGGCAGAAGTGCCGGCCAACGCGAAACCGGGCAATGGCTCCGGCAAGGGCCAGGCTCCCCAGAAACCGCAGGCCGCCCAGCCCGTGACCATCGCTGCCAAGGGCGAAGCCCGCATCGAGGGGCGGCTGGAAAGCTGGTTGGCCCAGTCGATGGCCATTCCGGGGACCACGCTGCCCCGCCTGAAAAGTGACCTGAAGCTGACCGGACTGGATCTGGCCCCGCTCTGGCAGGGCCTGCCCCGGACGGCCCTGGGCGGACAGGTGAAGGTGGATGGCCAGCAGTTCCTGGTGGATCTGTCGCAGCGCGCCGAACAGATGCGCTCCCTGTTGCCGGCTGACCTGAAGAAACTGGCGGCCGATGCGCAGGTGAAGCTGGCCGGCACGCTGGACCCGCGCTGGCTGAAACTGAACGAAGGGCGGGTTGCACTGGGTGAGACGCTGCTGACGGCCAGCGGCCAGGCGGCCGTCAGTGCCCCGTGGGATCTGAACCTGCGCGGAACGGCCCGCCGGCTGGACCTGGCGCAATGGTTGCCGGCCACGCTGCCCGTTGACCCGGCCTGGCGTGAGGGGATGCTGGGCGCGGACTGGTCCGTCGAAGGGCGCCTGATGTCGCCTGGCCAGAAGGCCACGGTGGGGCTGGATCTGGTGGAAAGCCGCGTGGCCGGCCAGCCGCTGACCGGCGGCCTGCACGGCAAGGCCGAGCTGGATGCCCAGTGGCAGCCGCTGTCGCTGAAGGACATCGACCTGAAGCTGGCCCATGGCACGGCCAACCGCATCCAGGCCAAGGGGGCACTGGGCGCCCCGCAGGACCGGCTGGATGTCGGTGTGAAGCTTAACGACCTGTCGGCATTGGATCGCCGCGCTGCAGGCAGCATGAATCTGGATGGCCACCTGAGCGGGCGCTTTCAGGATCTGAGCGCCAAGGCCTCGGCGCGCGCCAGCGGTGTGGACTGGACGATCCTGGATGAGGCGGGCAAGCCGAACCGTCTGAGCCTGAAGGACCTGAAGCTGGATCTGACGGCGCCGCTGGCGCTGCAGGCGAAGTCGCGGCAGGACACGCCCGTGGAGCTGACGCTGTCTGCCCGTCAGCTGGGCTCGGGCACCGACGTGCTGGATGCGCTGAACCTGAGCCTGCACGGCACGCCGAGCCAGCATCAGCTGGCTGCCGCCGCCCGGCAGGGCAAGGACCGGCTGCAGCTGCGCCTGCAAGGCGCGCTGTCGCTGCCGCGTACCGGTCCCAGCTATCGGGCCAGTGTGGAAACCCTGGACCTGAGCGGCCGTACCGCCGTGCGCCTGGTCGACCCGGCACCGCTGGCGGTGGACGGCAGTCGCCTGACGCTGTCGGATTTCCGGCTGGCAGCGCTGGACGGACACATTGACCTGAAGCGCCTGCTGCTGGACTGGAGCGGCCCGCTCAAGTACGAGACGCGCGGCAGCCTGGACGATCTGGCCCCGTTGCGGCTGCATCAGCTGCTGGGCGTGGATGAGCAGAAGAACCTGGACGCGCTGAAGGACGTGCGCATTGCCGGTCAATGGCAGTTGCGTGGCCAGGGGGCGCAGGCCCTGTACGGTGACGTGCAGGCCGGCATCCGTGAGCAGGTGCCTGCCGGGCGCAGGAAGCGCCTGGGGCTGCGCGACAACAACGGTCTGACCTTGCGCTTCGATGAGCGCAAGCTCAACGGCAAGGTGAATCTGGACATCGTGTCGCTGGAGCTGGTCAACCTGTTCACCGGCCCCGACATGGCCGTCGACGGTTCGCTGAAGGTCGATGGCACGGTGGCCGGCACGCTGGATGCGCCGCTGGTGGACCTGGGTGTCACGGGCAAGGACCTGTCCGTGCTGCAGCGCTCGGCTGGCATGCGCCTTTCCGGAGGCGAGCTGGATGCGCACCTGAGCGGTCATGGCCTGCAGATCAATCGGCTCAAGTTCCATGCCGGCCAGGGCAGCCTGCAGCTGAAGGGCGCGGCCCGTCTGGTGGATCGCGGCAACATGAAGGCCGCTCTGGCCACCCAGGATGCCGCCTGGGCTGCCGCACTCACGAAGCCGCCCAAGGCAGGTAGCCCCAAGCCCTCGCTGCTGCCGATGGACGGCGTCTTTGACGTGCGGGCCGACCATTTCCTGGTTCCGATCGGGCCGGGTCAGCGGGTGACCCTCTCGGGCGTGACCCGTCTGACCAGCGGCCCGGCAGGCCTGATCCTGGTCGGTGACATGAAAGTCGACGAGGGACTGATCGAGCTGGCGGGGTCTTCTGCCCCCACTCTGCCTGGTGACGTGCGGGTTTCCGGCGAGCAGATCCCCCAGGACCTGCCCGAGGAAAAGGACGCGGAAGCCAGCCTGCGCATCGCCAGCGATCTGGAAGTGGAGCTGGGTGACAAGCTGAAGATCAACGGCATGGGGGCCGAAGCCCGACTGGGCGGCAAGTTGCAGGTTGGCGGCTTCCTGCCGGCCGATCCGCAGCTGACCGGCGTGGTCAACATCGTGGACGGCAGCTATCAGGCCTATGGCCAGAACCTCAAGTTCACCAAGGGCCTGATCCGCTTCACCGGTCCGGTGGACAATCCGTCGCTGGACATTGAGGCCAAGCGGCCGTACCTGCCGGTGGAAGTGGGCATTTCCATCACCGGGCAGGCAAGCAACCCGCGGATCTCGCTCATCTCCAAGCCCTCCATGTCGGAGACCAACAAACTGTCCTGGCTGGTGCTGGGCGTGCCGCCTGACGAGGCCGGAGGGGCTGCCCAGGTCCTGGCCCTGCAGCAGGCAGGCACCATGCTGCTGGGCAACGACAATGGCGTGCGCTCGCCCTCCATTGCCGAGCGGCTGGGTCTGGACGTGCTGAACTACGGCTATGCGTCCAACACCGGCGTGGATTCAGGCATCCAGGAGAGCATGACGCCCAAGGGCCTGGTGGGCTCGAGCAGCAGCAGCAACGCCGATGCGACCGAAACCGGCGTGGTGTCGCTGGGCAAGCGCATCAACGACCGCCTCTTCGTCAGTTACGAGAAGGGCGTGCGCGGCGTCTGGAACCTGCTGCGCATCCAGTACACCCTGGGCAAGGGCTACGTGCTGCGCGCCCAGACCGGCAGCGACAACTCGCTGGACGTGCTGCGCTCGCGCAGCTTCGACTGAGGCCAGGGGCGGGCCGGGCATCATCGTCCAGCCCGCCCTCTGATCCTCTGCTGAGAGATGCGCCCCCTTCGGGGCAGGCCCTCGCAGGGCCATGTACCATGCTCAATGAGCCTGCATCAGGCGCGGAGCATTCCCAGAAAGCGTTTCCTGAAAGCAGATGCCTGAAGAAGTAAGTGCGCAATCACTTAATTCCATGGCATTCCTGTGCCTCCGTGCTGGCAAACCGCCGGCATCGGTTCATAATGTCGGCCTTCCACTCCTGCGGGCTGGCGCGCCTCTGCGTTGCCCGTCATCTGTTGCCGGGTGCTGCCCGGGTCATACATGAAATCGAAAGCATTCAGCGAAGAAGAGGTTCTGACCGTCCATCACTGGACCGATCGTCTGTTCAGTTTCACCACCACGCGTGACGAGGCGCTGCGCTTCAAGAACGGCCATTTCACGATGATCGGCCTGCCGCCGAAAGAGGGCGAGCGGCCGCTGCTGCGTGCCTACAGTATCGCCAGCGCCAACTACGAGGAGCAGCTGGAGTTCCTCAGCATCAAGGTGCCCGATGGTCCGCTGACCTCCAAGCTGCAGCACATCAAGCCCGGTGACAAGGTCATCGTCGGTCGCAAGCCCACCGGCACGCTGGTGACCGACTACCTGCTGCCTGGCAAGCGTCTGTGGCTGCTGGCCACCGGTACCGGCCTGGCCCCCTTCCTCAGCATCACGCGCGACCCCGAGACCTACGAGCGCTATGACCAGGTGATCCTGGTGCACGGCGTGCGTCAGGTGAACGAACTGGCCTACTACGACCTGTTCACCAAGGAGCTGCCGGAGCACGAATACCTGGGCGAGCTGATCAAGGGCAAGCTGCTGTACTACCCCACCGTGACCCGCGAGCCCTTCCGCAACCAGGGCCGCATCACCACCCTCATCGAGAACGGCAAGCTCAACGCTGACCTGGGCCTGCCGCCCTTCAACCGCGAGGAAGACCGCATCATGATCTGCGGCAGCCCCGAGATGCTGCGCGATCTGAAGGACATGTTCGAGAAGCGCGGCTTCGTCGAGGGCAACACCTCCACCCCGGGTGACTTCGTCATCGAGCGGGCCTTTGCCGAGCAGTGATCCTGCCCCGCACGGCGCCATGAGGTGCTCCGACGACCCTGCGTCGGCACCTCATGGCGTGCACCCTCCGGCGCCTTCCCTCATGCCGGATGAAGACGATGCCGATATCGTCAGACAGCCTTTCCCATCCGGCCACGCCCTCCTGATGTGGCCGGGATGGCACTGAGCCCACTCTTTCACCGCCCCGCCGACCCCTTTCCGACGGACGGTCGTGCAGCATCCACGCAACGTGGATGTTTTTGGAAAACCCTTTGCCCGCGGGCACTTGGCGCGTGTTCCTGCAAGGCGTGCAGAACTGTTGGCCATGCCGTTTGGCGTTCGCGCAACACCTTCCATGGTGTCTCATGGCATTTGAAGGCGCTACATATTGTGTCCGCGGGGTGGACGAACCCCATATCTTGGGTACAATGCGCTTCATCGAGGTTCCCGGGAGATCATCCCCGGGATGAAAAGGGAAGCCGGTGCGCATCCGGGAAGGTCGCCTCAAGGCCTTTCGCTCAGGGTGCAATGCCGGCGCTGCCCCCGCAACTGTAGGCGGTGAGCAAGGCTGGAAGGGGTCCGCACGGACTCTTCCTGAACCACTGGACCCATGGGGTCTGGGAAGGTTCCAGCCACGCAAGGACCCGCAAGCCAGGAGACCTGCCCCGATAGCCGCCGAAAGGCCGCCCATCTTCATGGCGGCAGTGCCTTTCGGCATGGATGACAACCCTGCGGTGGGCAGGAGCGGGTCATGGTGGATGGCGCCTGTCTGCGCGCGTCCGCCCGGACTGCTGCCGGCCCTTCGCTCCCCGTCTGAAGGAAATCCGGCCCATGACCGTCACCGTCTACTCCAAACCCGCCTGCGTTCAGTGCACCGCCACCACCCGTGCGCTGGATGCCCGTGGCATTGCCTACCAGCTGGTCGACCTGACCCAGGATGCCGTCGCCATGGCCCAGGTGCTGGCCATGGGCTACCGCCAGGCCCCCGTGGTCGTGGCCGGCGAAGCCCACTGGACCGGTTTTCGTCCTGACATGATCGGCCGCCTGGCCTGATATCCGCCATGGCGGTGCTGGTCTATTACTCCTCGGCCTCGGGCAACACCGAGCGCTTCATGCACAAGCTGGGCCTGCCGGCCATGCGCATTCCGGTGGATGAGTCCGCCCCGATGCCCGAGCCGAACGCGCCCTTCGTGCTGATCTCGCCCACCTACGCCGATGGCGAGGGGCACGGCGCCGTGGCCCGGCAGGTGATCCGCTTCCTGAACGATCCGGATCGCCGCCGTCTGCTGCGGGGGGTGATTGCCAGCGGCAACCGCAATTTCGGCACGACGTTTGCCCACGCCGGTCGGGTGATTGGCGACAAGTGTGGCGTGCCGGTGCTGTACCGCTTCGAGCTGGCCGGCACCGAGCTGGATGTGGTGCGAGTGCGTGAAGGCCTGGAGCGATTCTGGGCCAGTCTGGATGAGGTCGAGCCTGTCTGAATGCCAACACTTCATGGGCGCAGCCGCATGGGCGAAGGTGCCATGCGGACGCCATGACGGATAGGGCCGGACAGGGCCGATGGGACATGAAGGAAAGGGTGGGTGAGGGCGAAAAGGCCCCCGGTCGCCCATGATTGATGCAGGGAGAGAACATGACGGCTGCAAGCAGCTACGAAGCTTCCGATACGGGCGTGTCGGATGACGACAAACCGGGGCTGGACTACCACGCGCTGAACGCGATGCTGAACCTGTACGACGCGGACGGGAACATCCAGTTCGAGGCCGATCGTCGTGCGGCGCGCCAGTACTTCCTGCAGCACGTCAACCAGAACACGGTGTTCTTCCACAACCTGGATGAGAAGCTGCGCTATCTGGTGGACGAAGGCTATTACGATGCCGAAGTGCTTGACCAGTACTCGCGCAATTTCCAGCGCCATATCTGGGACGAGGCCTACAGCCGGAAGTTCCGCTTCCCCACCTTCCTGGGGGCCTTCAAGTACTACACCTCCTACACGCTGAAAACGCGCAACGGCCAGCGTTATCTGGAGCGCTTCGAAGATCGTGTGGTGATGGTGGCACTGACGCTGGCACGCGGCGACGAGCAGCTGGCGCTGCGTTTCATGGACGAGATCATCGGCGGTCGATTCCAGCCGGCTACGCCCACCTTCCTAAACGCCGGCAAGAAGAGCCGGGGTGAGCTGATCTCGTGCTTCCTGCTGCGCGTGGAAGACAACATGGAGAGCATCGGGCGTGCCATCAATTCGGCACTGCAGCTCTCCAAGCGGGGCGGTGGCGTGGCGCTGATGCTTACCAACCTGCGTGAGCTGGGAGCGCCCATCAAGGGTATCGAGAACCAGTCCTCCGGCGTGGTTCCGGTGATGAAGCTGCTGGAAGATTCGTTCTCGTATGCCAACCAGCTGGGTGCGCGGCAGGGCGCCGGTGCGGTGTACCTGAATGCCCACCATCCGGACATCCTGCGCTTCCTGGACACCAAGCGCGAGAATGCCGACGAGAAGATCCGCATCAAGACGCTGTCGCTGGGCGTGGTGATTCCGGACGTGACCTTCGAGCTGGCCAAGCGCAATGCCGACATGTACCTGTTCTCGCCGCATGACGTGGAAAAGGTCTACGGCAAGGCTTTCTCGGAAATTTCCGTCACCGAGAAATACGACGAGATGGTGGGGGACAAGCGCATCCGCAAGAAGAAGATCAACGCCCGCGAGTTCTTCCAGACGCTGGCCGAGATCCAGTTCGAGAGCGGCTATCCCTACATCATGTTCGAGGACACGGTGAACGCGGCCAACCCCATCGAGGGGCGCATCACCATGTCCAACCTGTGTTCGGAAATCCTGCAGGTCAACGAGGCGTCCACCTTCAACGATGATCTGAGCTATCGCCATCTGGGCACCGACATTTCCTGCAACCTGGGGTCGCTGAACATTGCAGCTGCCATGGATGGCCCGGATCTGGGCGCAACGGTGGAAGCGGCGGTGCGCGCGCTGACGGCCGTCTCGGAAATGTCGGCCATCGACAGCGTGCCTTCGGTGCGGCGTGGCAACGACGAGGCCCATGCGGTGGGACTGGGGCAGATGAACCTGCACGGCTTCCTGGCGCGTGAGCGCATTCATTACGGCAGCCCGGAAGGCATTGATTTCACCCGCGTGTACTTTGCCACGGTGGCCTACCACGCGCTGCGCGCTTCCAACCTGCTGGCCCAGGAAAAAGGCAGCACCTTCGTGGGGTTTGATCGGTCGAAGTACGCCGACGGCAGCTTCTTCGAGAAATACGTGACGCGCGACTGGCTGCCCGAGACCGAAACGGTACGGGAGCTGTTTGCGCGGATGGACGTGACGCTGCCCACGCGTGAGGACTGGGCAGCGTTGCGCGAGGCGGTGATGAAGCACGGTCTTTACAACCGCAACCTTCAGGCCGTGCCGCCTACGGGCTCCATCAGCTACATCAACCATTCCACGTCATCCATCCATCCGATCGTCTCGAAGGTGGAGATCCGCAAGGAAAGCAAGATCGGGCGCGTGTACTACCCGGCACCGTTCATGACGAACGACAACCTGGAGTACTACCGGGATGCCTACGAGATCGGTCCGGAACCGCTGATCGACACCTATGCCGCGGCCACCGAGCATGTGGACCAGGGCCTGTCGCTCACGCTCTTCTTCCCGTCGGACGCCACCACGCGCGACATCAACCGGGCACAGATCTACGCCTGGAAGAAGGGCATCAAGACCATCTATTACGTGCGGCTGCGCCAGGCGGTGCTGGAAGGGACCGAGGTGCAGGGTTGCGTGTCCTGCGCATTGTGAGCGCCGCCGTGCGCCGCGAAGGGAAGCCTTCGCGGTGACGGAGGGTGGACGGAACAGGAAAAGGGGCCATGGCCCGACAAGAACAGGTGATTGACATGTCGAACAAGGAAAAGGCGCGGAAGGTGCCGCTGGCCATCAACTGGAACCGGCTGCAGGACGAGAAGGATCTGGAGGTATGGAACCGGCTGACGGCGAACTTCTGGCTGCCGGAAAAGGTGCCCCTGTCCAATGATGTGCAGAGCTGGGCCACGCTGCGCGAGGAGGAGCAGACGCTGACGATCCGGGTGTTCACCGGGCTGACGCTGCTGGACACCATCCAGAACACGGTGGGTGCGCCCTCGATGATGCCGGATGCGCAGACACCGCACGAGGAGGCGGTGCTGACCAACATCGCCTTCATGGAAGCGGTGCATGCGCGCAGCTATTCGTCGATCTTCTCGACCCTGTGTTCCACCCGGGAAGTGGACGAGGCTTTCCGATGGTCGGAAGAGAATCCGCAGCTGCAGGCCAAGGCGCGGCTGATCCTGGAAGAGTATGACGCCGCGTCCGATCCCCTGCAGCGCAAGATCGCCAGCGTGTTCCTGGAGAGCTTCCTGTTCTATTCGGGCTTCTATCTGCCCATGTACTGGTCAAGCCGCGGCAAGCTCACCAACACCGCAGACCTCATCCGTCTCATCATCCGCGATGAGGCGGTGCATGGCTACTACATCGGCTACAAGTTCCAGCGTGCGCTGGCCCGGCTGCCGGAAGCCGATCAGGCGCGTCTGAAGGATTTCGCGTTCTCGCTGCTCTTCGAGCTGTATGAAGTCGAGGCGCTCTACACCGAGGAACTCTACGACCGCATCGGCCTGACCGAGGACGTGAAGGCCTTCCTGCACTACAACGCCAACAAGGCGCTGCAGAACCTGGGTTACGAGGCACTGTTCCCGCCCGCGGCGTGCGAGGTCAATCCCGCCATCCTGTCGGCACTGTCGCCCGACAGCGAGAACCATGACTTCTTCTCGGGCAGTGGTTCGTCCTACGTCATCGGCAAGGCGGTGGCCACCGAGGATGAGGACTGGGATTTCTGAACTTTGCTTTTCGGTCCGGTTCCTGCGTCGATGCGATTTCTGCGCCTGAGACCCGGACCCTGCCGGAATCCCGTTCGCCCTTCATGACCGGGATTCCGTTTGCCACGCTTGCGTGGACTGTTGCTGGTGCGGGCCAGGTAGTGCCGCCAGTCCAGTCATGGTCGACAGCCTCTCCTTGAGTTAGGTATAGTCCGTCAAGGGAGCGAGAGGAGCACGCCATGACCACCAATTTCTTCACCCATGCGCGTCTGGCGCATGGCTACTGGCGGGCGCACGAATGGGGGCTGGATGATCAAGGCTTCCTGCGCATGATCCATCAGGCGCTGGCGCTGGGCATTCGGGTCTTCGACCATGCCGCCTGTTATGGGGGCTTCACCACCGAGGAGATGTTCGGACGCGGGCTGGCGCTGGAGCCTTCACTGCGCGAACAGATGTGCATCGTCAGCAAGTGCGGCATCCTGTTTCCCAACAAGGCGCTGCCGTGGATGAAGGCCAAGCATTACGACAATTCCAGAAAGCACATCGTCTGGTCGGCCGAGCGTTCGGTGCGAAGCCTGCAGTGCGGTTATCTGGATCTGCTGCTCATCCATCGTCCCTCGCCGTGCGCCAATCCGGAAGAGATTGCAGGGGCGTTCGATGAGCTGCGCCGGCGGGGGCTGGTGCGGCGCTTCGGGGTGTCCAATTTCCCGGTGCCCAAGTTCCGGATGCTGCAATCGTATCTGGCCGAGCCCCTGCTGACGAACCAGATCGAGGCCTCGCCGCTGCATCTGAATGCCTTCGATGACGGGACGATCGATCTGGCCTTGCGGATGCGCATCCGGCCGATGGCGTGGTCACCGCTGGCCGGCGGGCGGCTCTTCGATGCGACGGATGCCCGCAGCGTGCGGGTGGCCGAGGCCCTGCGGGCGGTGGGTGCGCCGCAGGGTGAGGAACGGCTGGACGTACTGGCGCTGGCCTGGCTGATGGCGCATCCGGCGTCCATCATGCCGGTGGTGGGCTCGGGCAACCCGGCTCGGCTGCGGGCTGCCGCCGAGGCGGTGCGCGTGAAGTTCTCCGAGGCGGACTGGATCAGTGTCTATGCTGCCTCGCAGGGGCACGAGGTGCCCTAGTCACTGTGTCGCCTGACCCTTCCGGTTCAGCAGCTGGCGGCGACGGGTCTTGATGCCCAGGCGTTTGGTGCCAATCCAGATGCCGGTAGCCGAAAGGGCCAGGCCGCCCACGGCCAGCACGAGCATGAGGATGTCCCAGAGCGGACGGCGGTGCAGTAGTGGCACCAGATCCCAGCTGTGCATGAGGAAGAACAGCCATCGTTCGACGCGCTTATGCTGGTTGAGCGTGTTCAGGACGGTGCCTGTGGCGGGATCGAGCTGAACCCAGGTCCGGTCGGGGTCGTCGAACTGCACGCGCCAGAACGGCAGGGGCTGAGGGTCGCCGCCACCCATCATGGTGTGGTCGGCGCGGGTGTAGTAGTAGAAGTCATATTCCTTCAGCTGCTCGATCCGGGGCGGGTGATCCGGCGTCAGGGCGTTGAGTGCGGCCGTCAGGTCCTGTTCTTTTACCTGGGTCGGCTTGCCGGTGACGGCATCCAGAACATGTGGGGTGCCGGTGGCCCCCAGAGCGAGGACCGTCGGCTTGCCCAGAATGGTTCTCCACTGCAGTTCGCGGACATCGCCCAGACCGTCACGGTGTGCAGACTCCAGAAGCACATGGGGAATCATGGGGGCCTGTGCCGGGTCCAGCTGCAGGCTGCTGATGCTTTCGGTTTCCAGGGCGGCGTGGGGGCTCTTGAACAGGCCCCACGGGCGCATGGACATGAGCCCGCTGAAGATCCAGGTGAGGGTGGTCAGCGCAAAGAAGAGGCCCACGATGTGATGCCAGCGCATGACGCCGGGCTGGAACGGCGAGCGCGAACCGCTGCGGTAGGGGCGCGAGAAACGCCAGCGCAGGATGCCGACAATGCCGCCGGTGAGCGCCACCAGAACCCCGATGGTGGCCAGCCAGATGACGATGGTGGGCCACCAGGCGTCGAAGCTGCCGCCCCGGAACATGTACAGCCAGTGCAGCCACGTGCCCACGTAGTCGAGGGCGCGTTCGGTGTGGGGCGCGTCGCGCACCACTTCACCGGTGGTGCCGGCGATGTAGAGCAGCGTCCGGTCGGCGTCGGGCAGCTGCACCTTGTGCAGCGGACGGTAGGGGTCCAGGCTGCGGCTGTGGGTGTGGGGGTCCTCGTCGATGGTGCCTTCGTAGGTGAGTGCCGGCTGGGCCTGGTCCGGCTTTGACGTCGGGGCACTTTCGGATGTCGGATGGCCATCGTGCTGCAGGTAGGTCCGTGCGCTGGCCAGGACCACGTCCTGGGTGGCTGCTGGCAGCCGGCGTCCGGTGTGGGCATCCACGGCAACCGCCGTCTCTTCGTCATCCGGCCCGCTCTGCAGCAGGGCGGTGTAGATGGGCTGGCCGGCGCGGCTGGCGGTCAGCCGAAGATCGGACACGGGGCCATTGATGCCTGCCATGCCGAAGGCCTGGCGCGGGGACAGCAACGGTGCGTCGGCATCCAGCGTGGGCAGGTGCTGCAGCCGTTCGGCATGGGTGAGCTTGGGATAGCCCACGTACATCATCACCATGCCGGAGACGAACCAGGTCAGAAAGAACAGACAGAGGCCGATGCCCAGCCAGCGGTGGGTAAGCAGCAGCCAGCGTTTGATGGGAATGTTCATGGGGGCAATGGGGCGAATGGGGTGAATGTCGAGACCCGTGGGTGATCGCCAGGGCCTGCATGAAGGGGGCAGGAGTCTGCCGGCCCCCGGCCCGGGGGCCGGGGGAATGACCGAAGGCTGCTTGTGTCAGAAGCGATGGTCGATGGTGAACAGCACGCGACGTGATTCGCCGACGAACCACTGTTTCTCGTTGTAGTAGACGGTGCTGTAGTAGTGGCGGTTGAAGATGTTGTGCCCATGCAGCGCCAGGGTGGTGGCGTCGGAGGGCTGCCATTTCAGGGCCACATCCGCCGTGGTGTAGGCGGGCAGCGTCAGGTCGTTGGCCCGGTTGGCGTAGCGCTTGCCGACGTGGCGGGCACCGCCGGACAGCGTCCATTGCGGGTGCATCTGCCAGCTCAGCCACAGGTTGGCCAGTCGTTCGGGCACATCGGGCGGGGTCTTGCCATTGCGCGAGACGATGGCCCCATCGACGGCGTCGTTGAAGTCGTCGTAACGGGCACGCAGGAAGGTGGCGTCCGCGTCGAGCCTCAAGGTGGAGGACAGTGCCAGCGACAGGGTGCCTTCGATGCCGCGAGAGCTCTGCTTGCCGACCTGGATGCTGTTCTCGGGGTTGGCCGGGTCACGGCTCTGCAGGTTGTGCTTGGTGATGTTGTAGGCGGCCAGGGTCCATTCGCCACGCTGCTGGGGCAGCGACTGCTTGATGCCCACTTCGATCTGGCGGCCGATGGTCATGTCGGCCTTGGCGCCGCTGGCGCTCATCATCAGCGGGGAGGTGGAGGGGTCGGCGGCCCGGCTGTGCTGCGCGTAGACGGACAGGGTCGGGGTCAGCGCATAGACAGCGCCCAGGCGGTGGCCGGTGCTGTTCCAGGTGCGGCTGAAGACGCGGTTCCCGGTGATCAGGTCGTCACGGCGGATGCGGGCGCGGTCATGGCGCAGGCCTGCCACGAGCGACAGCTGCCCGGTGACGGCCAGCCGATCCTCGACAAACAGGGCGTACTGGTCGGCGGTGTTCCGGTAGCGGGGAATGAAGGGGAGATCGCTGTCGAAGAAGCCTGTCTCGGGAGACAGCAGGCTGACATAGCGCGGGTTGCCGGTGTAGGTGTTGTTGTCGTGCTGCAGGCTGCTGTGATTGAGGTCGAAGCCTGCCGAGACGGCGTTGTCCATGCCCAGCAGCTTGCCCTCGAAGGTCACGTCGGTGGTGTTGCCCGTCTGCTTCTGGTGGTGGCGGATGGCGGTGTCACCGGCCAGGCGGATCTGCTGGCGGGCCGCATCCCAGGTGTAGTTCTCGGCGTCGAACCACAGGCGATTGCTGCGGATGTGATAGAGGCGGCTGCGCACGGCGATGTTGTCGCCGGGGGAACCCTGCAGCGTCAGTTCGCTCCAGTGGTCACGGAAGGTGATGCGGGCGTCCTGGACGTTGTAGTTGGTGCGGTGCAGGGCTTCCAGCGGCTTTCCGTCGATCAGCGGGACGCCGAAGTAGCGCATGGGCTTGTGGCGGCCTTCGGCGTGGCTCAGCTGCAATTGCCAGCGGGGCAGGAACTGCCATTGCAGGGCACCGGTCAGACCCTGGCTGCTGTGCTTGCCGCGGTCCACCCAGCCGTCACCGCGTTCGATGCTGGCGTCGAGCCGGTAGGCCAGGTGTTCGCTGATCGAACCGCTGCTGTCGAAGTCCAGCGACCGCTGGCCCCGGTTGCCGATGCCCGCGCGGACTTCGTGACGGATTGCGCCGTGGCGCGGCTTGCGCGGGATGACGTTGACGACGCCGCCGATGGCGCCATCACCGTCGACGACGGAGGCCGGGCCCCGGAGGACTTCGATCCGTTCGACGGCCCAGGCGTGGAAGGGATAGCTGACGCCGAGGCCGCCGTACTGGCGCACGCCGTCGTAGAGCTGCATGACGGAGCTGCTTCCGGTGAAACCCCGCACCGAGAGGTCGCTGCCGCTGTTGCCCGGATGGGCCAGACTGCTGAAGCCGGGCGCGCGTGCGGTGGCTTCGTTGACGGTAGTGTCGCCGCGTGCATCGATCCGTTCGCGGGAGATCACGTCGACGCTGGCCGGGGTGTTCTGGATGGACAACCCCAGGCGGGATCCGGCAGATGCGGCCTGTTGAAGTCCTTCCTGCTGGGCCGGGCGCACGGTGACGGGATCCAGGGACTGGATGGCGTGCGCTGGCAGGACGGGCAGCAACAGCAGCGCGGGCATGACGAAGGGTTTGATGGGAAGACGCGGAATGCTCATGATGGGCTCTGCCGAAAGGCAAGGTACCGGCGCACGGGCAGGGGGCGGCCGGTGGGGGCAAGGATGACTGCGCGACGGGGATCGGTCGCTGCGGGGGATCGCTTCGTGCCGCGATCAGGCAGGCATCAATGCGGCAGGGGGTCCGCGAGAGTCGTAGTGGAGGGTGAGGCCAGCCGTGTGGCCATGCGTGGTGACGGCGTGCAGGACGTGCCGCCATGCCGTGGAAGAAGGAAAGACCTGCGCCGGTGCCAGGGCCAGCATGGGGCTGGACAGGCAGAACGGGCAACAGCGTGCGTCTGCGGGTGGGGCGGAAGGGTCATCGGAATCGTCGGTCGAGAGGACGATTCGGGTGAAGCCGCCATTGCCGTGACAGAGGATGACGGTTTCGACATCGCCGGCCGGGATGCGCTGCACCAGCGGCGACAGCAGGGAAGACGCGAGGGCCACGAGCAGCCACGCCAGGATGGCGGTGTGGAATCTCGATGGGCGCCTGCGGAAGTCCATGAACGGCTTGTTGTTGGCGTTGACTGTCTCTGTATGTGATTATGTATCAGGGTGCCAACGATACGCCGGAGGAGCCGGATTTTCTTGCAATTGAATTGTTTTGGCTCAAATGTGAAGGACTTTGATGCGGTCACTGCTGCTTTCGGCGCAGCAGCCGCCAGCGGCGGGTCTTGATGTGCAGGCGATGACCGGCGATCCAGATGCCGGTGGCGGACAGAGCCAGGCCGCCCGCAGCCAGCACGAGCATCACGATGTCCCACAGGGGCCGGTTCTGCAGCAGCGGCAGCCAGTCCCAGCTGTGCAGCAGGGCAAAGAGCCAGCGTTCGGCACGCTGGTAGCTGTCCATTTCGTTCAGGACCTGGCCGGTGGTGGGGTCGATGTGCAGCCAGGTCTGGTTGGGATCATCGTAGCGCACGCGCCAGATGGGCAGCGGATGTGGCTTGCGCCCGCCGCCCATGGTGTGCTCGGCACGACTGTAGTAGTAGAAGTCGTCCTGCCGGAGGATGTCGATGCGTGGCGGGTAGCCGGGCTGCAGCGTGAAGAGGGCGCTTCGGAGGCGTTCCGGCTCCAGGGTGTAGGGCTTGCCGGTGCGGGCCGACAGCAGGAGGGACTGGTCCGCATTCCCGGGGGGCACCTCGTGTGTCCGGACGGCCTTCACCCGTGTCTTGCCCAGGAGGGTGTGCCATTGCAGTTCACGCACGGGCGTGGTGGTGCTGGCGAGCAGGGCTTGCGGGGTGGCGGTGGCGTGTGATGGCTGGATGTCCGGGCTGCTGATTCTCCGGGCGTCGATGATGCTGTCATCGGCCTCGAAGATGTCCCAGGGGTTCATGGACATCAGGCCGCTGAAGATCCAGGTGAAGGTGGTCAGCGCAAAGATCAGGCCGAGGATGTGGTGCCAGCGCAGTGCGCCGGGGGCGAAGGGCGAGCGGGAGCCGCTGCGGTAGGGGCGGGAGAAGCGCCAGCGGATGATGCCGGACAGGAAGCCGCTGATGACGGACACGATGCCGATGACGGAGAGCCAGATGATCAGCTCGGTCCAGTCGATGGCCGTGTCGCGGAACAGGTAGAGCCAGTGCAGCCAGGCGCCCAGGTAGTTGAAACCCCGTTCCAGCCGCGGGGCGTCGCGCACCACTTCGCCGGTGGTGCCGGAAATGTAGAGCAGTGTCTGGTCGGCGTCGGGCAGCAGCACCTTGTGCAGCGGCCGGTGCAGGTCCATGGCCTTGCTGTGGGTGTGGGCGTCTTCGACCGTGATGCCCTGATACAGGGGTTTGCCTGGCGTGTCTTGCGCGGTGGCGGGGGATGGCTGCCGGGGGCTGGTTGCAGGCCGGATGGTGGATGATGACGTGGGCGACAGGCCACCCTGTTCCAGATAGATTTGCGCGCTGGCCAGAGCCGTGGCGGGATCGGTGGGGGGCAACAGGGCGCCGGTGCGGGCATCGAGGGCCACCAGGCGAGGCTCGGGCCGGGGGGCGTCCGGTGCGGACAGGGTGTCAGTGCGGATCTGAGCGATGTAGACGGGCAGTCCGGCGCGGGCGTTGGCCAGCCGAAGGTCGGTGACGGTGCCGTGGATGCCGGCCTTTCGGAAGGCGTCGGCGGGTGAGAGCAGGGGCTGGCTGGCTTCCAGCGGCGGCAGATGTTCAAGCCGTTCCTGCCAGGTGAGCTTGGGATGGCCCACGTACATCATCACCACGCCCGACAGGAACCACAGGAAGAACAGCAGGCATGTGCCGATGCCCAGCCAGCGGTGGCCGAGCAGGATCCAGCGTTTGATGCGGGAGAGGTTCATCGTCGTCCATGGCCTGGTAGCCGGTGATGGATGGCGTGCCGGCCGGCGGCGGCGATGCCGTTCAGCGCCGCTTGCGACGCCCCTTGCCGGATCCCTGCTTGCGCCGGGTGCTCCGGGTCTCGGAGGCCTCGGGGGCCTTTCCACCGCGCGGGGAGGTGGCTGATACGTCGGCGGCAGGCGTATCAGCGTCCGACTTTGGGGGGGCGGATGCTCCTTCGTCGGCAAGGGCCTGGGCCTTGTCGGAGGCTGCGCCCGTGTCCGTGGCAGCGGGTGCATCTGCTGCCTTGTCGTTGCCGGGTGCAGCCGGGGCATCCGGGGTCACGTTGTTGCCGGATTCGGCAGGGACATCCGAAGCCGTGCTGTTGCTGGCCGCGCCGGGGTTGTCTGCAGGCGTACTGTTGTCGGCTTTTGCTGGTGCTGCTGGTGCATCCGTTGTCGTGTCATTGCCGGTGACCGCCGTCTCGGCGTCGGTTTTTGCCGTGCTGGAGTCGGCTGGGCTGGTGCTGTTGCCGGCTTTTGCCGTGTTGTTGTCCGTGACCGGAGCACTGTCCGGCTGGCGGGCAGGGGACGGCGCGGCCTCGGGCGACACGGCCCGGGGAGCGGGCTTTCGGTCTTCCGGGGTTGGAGACGCGTCGGGCACAGTGGCGGGGGCAGCCGTATCCGCAGGAGATGAAGGCTGTGGACTCCCGTTCATGGCAGGGCCTTCCTGGGCCGGGCGCGGGAGGGCGTCGGCGGGCGTCCGGTCAGCGGCAGCCTGCTGGCTACCGGAACCATCGGCCAAGGACCTGCCTTTGCCAAAAGGGCGGGTGTCGGGTTCCTGGGCGGGCTCATCCCCTTCCGGCGTGGCCTGGGTGTCCTCGTGCGATGGGGCGCGAGAGGACGCTGCGGGGCGTGGCGGCGACACCGGGCCGCGGGCGGCCGCAAAGCCGGCGCGTAGGTGAGCGGCGTACTCGGGCTCGTCGGCAGCCTGCTGAGAGGGCTGGGGGTTGTCGCCGCGGGCTTCGGCCAGATCGGCGGCCAGGGCGATGTTCAGGCGTCGGGCGCCACTGCCCAGGGCGGCCATCGACAGCGCGTTGGGGTAGAGGCGGATCAGGATCCGCTCCATGGCCAGGGTCAGCTCGGTCTGCAGGGCGCTGGCCAGGGCGTCCGGGCCATAGTTCTGACGCTTGCGCCAGAACTGGGTGAACTGATCGTGCTGCTGTGTCAGCACGTCGGTGACGGTCTTTTCCCAGTGGGCGGGGTGTTCGGACTGTGCCCATTCACCCCGGCCCCGGCCGTAGTGGGCCACGGCCAGATAGGTCAGCAGGGCAGACTGGATCAGCCGGTTCATCACGGCATCGGTCCAGGTGACGGTGATGGCGTCGATGCCGCGCACCATGTTGTAGCCCCGGGCCAGACCGGCACCCCCCAGGGCGCCCAGGACGCCACCGGCGATCATGCCGCCTCCCAGGGTGAGGCCCCCGGCCAGCAGGTCGGCTTTCAGGCCCGCCAGTGCGCCGGTGACGAGTCCGCCCACGACGGCCGCATGGCCTTCATTGAGGTTCTCGGTCACGTCGTAGTGATCGGCCATGCGGCTGAGCACCTCGTCGGTGGCGTGACCCACCAGCCCGTTGGCTTCGATCAGCTCGTCGGTGGACTGGCGGATGGCGGTGTTGAGACGCTCGGCCAGCTTGGCCATGGCCTGCTGCTTGGCATCGTCCTGCGGCGAGCGCGAGACGCCCAGCACCTTGCCCACCTCGCGCAGCTGGTCCTTCAGGCTGCTGTTGGGGATGCGTTCGCGGTCCAGCGCGGTGGCGGCCAGCCGGGTGGCCAGGATGTGCATCGAGCGGTCGAAGGTCTGGCGGCGCTGGTTCTGCCACAAGCGGTTCAGTCGGCCGAAGGCGGGCTTCTTGGCCTGGAGCAGCAGCGGCTCGACGGCCTGCAGCAGGGCGCCTTCCTGGACCCAGCAGCGGGCAAAGGCATCCAGGGCCAGCACCTGATGGACGTTGCCGAAGCGGGTGAGGTAGGAGCGCCAGCGGTCGATCTCGGCTTCTTCGGCCTGGTGGCCGGCCGGCGGACCCATCTGGTTCAGCAGCACGATGATGGGCTTGCCGATCCAGGCCAGGATCTTCATCTCGGGTTCGACGTAGCCGGCATCCTCGGGGTTCTCGGCCGCGTTGACCAGGTACAGCACCACGTCGGCCTCTTCGCGGACGTTGTGCACGGCCTGCTGGCTGGACCACAGGGCGCGGTCGGCGAAACGGTCCCAGACCTGGCTGACAAACCAGCCGATGGGGCGGTCGGACTGCAGCAGGCGCCGCGCCAGTCGGGCGCTGTCGCCGAAACCGGGAGTGTCCCACAGGACCAGCTGGTCGCCCTGTGGAGTCTGGGCCAGCTCGAAGCGGTCATTGGTGTCGGTGACGTGCGGCTCGTCGCGCACCTCGCCCACGCTCTGCGAGAGCAGGGTGCGAGCAAGGGTGGTCTTGCCGACGTTGGTGTGGGAGACCAGGCTGAGGGAGATGATGTTGGCGGCGTCGGGCACGGCGATGAGAAAAGCAGAGGTGGATCAGGCGCTGGCGGGCATGGTCCGGGTTGAGGCAGCCAGGAGGGCGTCCAGGCCGTCCAGGACGTCATGCGCGGGTTCGGCGGCCAGGTCGACAAACAGGGGCTGGACATCGCTGCGGCTGGCCAGGATGCGACGCCAGGCGTTGCGACGGCTTTCCAGCCGGTCCGAGTCGGCGCCGAAACGGGCACGGAAGCCGCTTTCGTCGACCAGGGCCACCAGGGGCATGCCGGCCGGTACGTGGCGGGCCAGCGTGGCCAGGAAGGCAGCGTGGTTCTCGGCTTCGGGCGTGGCCGACAGCGAATAGACGGCAGCCGCCAGGCTGGCGCCGTCCAGGCCGGGCAGCGGTGACTGCAGGTCGTCCTCCCCGCCCAGAGGCAGCGGCGGCTGCAGGCGCAGGGACACGGAACCGCCCAGTGCCTGCTGCAGCAGCCGGGAAAGGCCGGCCTGGGCCGCATCGCTCAGGTGGTAGCTGTAGGGCAGGGCCCAGGCGACGGCCGCGTCGCCGCGCTGGCTGCGAAGGAGATCCCGGAAGTAGCTCTCATCGAGCGACAGCGGAAAGTGAGTGCTCAGTTTCCGTGACTGCTCGCGGGCCCAGAGTGCCAGCAGCAGGCGGGGGATGACCACGATCAGCAGCACGGTCAGCGTCTGCAGGTGGATCCACTGGGCCGCGTTCTCGCCGGGGTTGTGCGGAAAGCGGATGGCGGCCAGGCCGTTGGCGTCAGGCAGGGCAATGCCGCTGACCAGGCTGGCGGGGCCCCAGAGCAGGTGCGTAAGGGTCTCGACCTGCTGCGGGTTCAGGAAGGTGCTTTCCCAGCCGGCACGGTATTCCAGCACCAGGCCGTGCAGATAGAGGCTGGCCAGGGCGCCCAGGGCGAACATCATGGCGCCGCCATGCAGCAATGTGAGTGCTCGCTGACCGTAGAGGGGCGCTGCGGCGTGGAACCAGCTGGTGCGGAAGGCGTTGGCCACGCTGCCCTCGCGTGAGCGGCCGATGCGCTTCCAGCCCTGCCCGGTGGCCAGGCGAACGACGTGGCGGCGCAGCCAGCCGCCGGTGCCGGTCGGCTCCTGATCCTGCGAGGCTGCGGGCCGGGCGTTCTTTCCGGACTTGCCGGCGGCAGCCCCTGTGCGACCGCGGCCCAGCTTTGCGCGGATGGCGCCAATGGCCAGCACCAGATAGGTGAACAGGTTCCAGGCGATGATCAGCAGCAGCGGCGGGTTGAGGATGTTGATCCGATCGCCGCCGGCCGAGTCGAGCAGTGCGCCGGCCAGCAGGGCCACCAGCAGCGCCACGGGGGTGAACCAGCCTCGCCATTGCAGGCTGTGCAGCAGGTCACCCAGGGCGGGCTTGCGGGCAATGAGCCGTTCACAGGCCAGCCGGGCGCGTTCGATGACGAAGGTGCTGCGCTCGGCCTCGGGGCCGGTCTGGCGCAGCGCCTCCTGGCTGGCGTGAAGGCGGTCTTCGTCGGTCCAGGTGGAAGAAGCCGGCTGGCGCTCGATGGCGCGGACCAGCAGCACCTGCTGTGCGTCGTGTTCAGTCACTGATCAGTGGGAAAACCGAGGTGATGTACTGTTGGCGCCATTGCTCGTAGTCGCCGGTGTCGGCGGCTTCGATGTCGGCCTGTTCGATGAAGGATTCCTGCGCCATGCGGGTGTAGGCCTCGCGCACGTCAGCGGTCAGCGGCAGCGACAGCAGATGCTGGCGGTGGGCCTGCGAACGGGCCAGGGTGAGCGCGGTCAGCGAGTCCTCCTCGTTGGCAGCCAGCTCGGCAAGCAGTCGCGCCGATGGGGTGGTGTCGGGCGATTCCAGCCGCTGACGGGCCATCTGCAGGGCCGCCGCATAGGCACCGCCGTGCTCGGGGAAGGCTTCGTCCAGGCGCTCGGCGACCGGCTGAAGGTCCTTCAGCAGCTCCTGGCCCCAGTCCTGCAGCGGACGCAGGCTGCCATCACCCTGCTGCAGCGCCAGCCCGGGTTCGCGACCGCGCTGGGCCACGGCGTGCCGGTTGGCGGCCTGGGCGGCCGTGATCTTGGGGCTGTCGGGCGGGCTGTCGGACAGCAGGCAGTACAGCAGGAAGATGTCGAGGAAGCGGATGGTCTCGGCCGTGATGCCGATGGGGCTGAAGGGATCCAGGTCCATCAGCCGCACTTCGACATACTCCACGCCCCGGGCAGCCAGCGCGGCCAGCGGCCGTTCCTTCGGACGGATGGGCTGCTTGGGACGGATGGTGCCGTAGAACTCGTTCTCGATCTGCAGCAGCGATGTGGACAGCTGCCGGTACTCGCCTTCGTAGAGGATGCCCATCTTCTCGTAGGCGGGATACGGCTGGGTGAGCGCGTCATAGAGCGATTCGGCGTAGCTCTTGAGGCAGTTGTAGCTGGCGCCGATGCGCGACTGGGCGTCGCTCTGGTAGCCCAGCGGGCCCATGCGCAGCGAGGTGGCATGTGGCAGGCCCAGGGCATCCCGGCCGAAGCGCTTGAGGATGTGCGGCATGCCCACGGCGAAGCTGCGCTGCACCAGGGGCGAGGCCCCGAAGAGCAGCAGCAGCAGCCACGAGTGCTGCCGGAAGTTGCGGATGAGCCCGAAGTAGCCCTGGCTGCGGGCGCGCTTGGGGTTCTCGTCGAGCCTCAGACCGGGCATCTGCTGCAGCAGCGGCCACAGGGTCTGGGGGATGGAGAAGTTGTAGTGCAGCCCGGAGATGGTCTGCATCCGGCTGCCGTAGCGATGCTTCAGGCCGACGCGGTAGATGGTCTTGGTCCGGCCGACGAAGGAGCTGCCGTACTGCCCGATGGGAATCTGGTCGTCGGCGGGCAGCGGGCAGGGCATGCTGGTGCACCACAGCGACTCGCCGTCGATGTCGGCCAGCGTGATCTGGTGGATCTCGGTCAGCTCGGCCAGGCAGGCCTCGATGTCCTCGTGCACGCCGGTGATCAGCTCCACCTGGGATTCGCTGAAGTCGGTGGTGATGCGCGGGTGCGTGAGCGGTGCGCCCAGCGCCCGCGGGTGCGGACGCATGGACAGGCTGCCATCGGCCGTGGCACGCAGGCTTTCTTTTTCCAGGCCGCGGGAGATCCCGCGCAGCGTGGCGGGTTCGATGGCGGACAGGCGGGTTCGCAGTGAATCAGTCATACGGTACAGGTAGTCGTGCCCAGCCCGCAAAGGGTAGCAGAAAGGGCACAGGTGCGGATACCGGGTCAGCCGCCGTTACGGAACACTTGCGCAGGAAGCCAGGTGCTCAGCTCGGGGAAGGCCATGACGATGCCCAGGCCGATGAGCTGCAGTGCCACGAAGGGGACTGCACCCCGATAGATCATCCCCGTGGTGACGCTGGCCGGTGCCACGCCGCGCAGGTAGATCAGCGAGAAGCCGAACGGGGGCGTCATGAAGCTGGTCTGCAGGTTGATGCCCACCAGCACGCCCAGCCAGACCGGGTCGACATCCATGCCCAGCAGCACCGGCGCGGTGATCGGGATAATGATGAAGATCACCTCGAAGGTGTCAAGCACGAAGCCCAGCAGGAACATCACCAGCTGCGGAAGACGATGGAAAAGACCGCAGCGCCCAGCAGCAGGGTGAACACCATGGAGGTGATGGTGGCCGTGGACAGGCAGGCCTGCTGCAGCATGCGCAGGCTGAAGCGACCCTTGATGGCAATGAGCAGCAGCGCGCCGACCGAACCCACGGAGGCGGCTTCGGTGGGGGTGGCGATGCCGCCCAGGATGGAACCTAGAACGGCCAGGATCAGCGCCAGGGGCGGCAGCAGGGCAGTGACGATCTCGCGGCCCAGACCGTGGCCGCCTTCTTCGCGCTGGAAGGGCGTGGCGGGGCAGGACTTGGGGTCGAAGATGGCCTTGCCGGCCATGTAGAGCATGTACAGCCCCACCAGCACGGCACTGGGCAGAATGGCGCCCACGAACAGGTCACCCACCGAGACCGGGGTGGGGGCGAAGTTGCCCTTGGACATCTGCACCTGGGCGTTGATGCCCGAGAGCATGTCGCCCATGAAGATGAGGATGGTGGACGGCGGGATGATCTGGCCCAGCGTGCCCGAGGCGGCGATCACGCCGGCACCCAGCTTGGGGTCATAGCCGGCGCGCAGCATGGCGGGCAGGCTGATGAGGCCCATGGTGACGACGGTGGCGCCCACCACGCCGGTGGAGGCGGCCAGCAGGGCGCCCACGATGATGACCGAGAAGCCCAGGCCACCCCGGACGTTGCCGAAGAGCCTCCCCATGGTGGTGAGCAGGGCCTCGGCAATGCCCGATCGTTCGAGCAGCACCCCCATGAAGATGAAGAGCGGCACGGCCACCAGCACCTCGCTGGACATGAAGCCCACGTAGCGTGAGGCGAGTGCGCCGAAGTTGGAGAAGTCGAAGATCTCGAAGTACCAGCCGATGGCGGCGATCATCAGCGAGGTGCCGGCCAGTGTGTAGGCAACCGGGAAGCCCAGCGCCAGCACGAAGATGATGCCGAAGAACAGGGTGCCAGCGAGGATCTCGCCCAGCAGGATCGGATCCATTTCCATCATGCAGCCTCCTGGTGGGCGTGATCGTGGGTCTGGTAGCGCAGGTGGGCGGGCAGCAGGGTGTCACGGCCGGCCAGCGTCAGGATGCTGCGGCACAGCATGGCCAGGCCCTGCAGCGCGGTCAGCACCACAAAGACCAGGATGAAGGTCTTCAGGATGTAGAAGCCGGGCATGCCGCCGGTGTTGGGCGAGCCCTCGTGCAGCCGCCACGCGCGCTGCACATAGGGCAGGGCGTAGGTCCAGACCAGCAGGCAGAAGGGCAGCAGGCAGGTCAGCACGCCAAACAGGTCGTGCCAGGCCTTCTGGCGGTTGGAGACACGGCGATAGAAGATGTCGACGCGCACGTGCTCGTCACGCATCAGGGCATAGGCGCTCAGGGCCATGAACATGGCGCCGCTCAGCCAGACGTACAGATCCTGCATCCAGATCTGCGAGGTGGAAAAGAGGTAGCGCTCCACCACGACGGTGAAGCAGACCAGCACGATGCCCAGGGAGAGCCAGGAGAACACCTGGCCCACCAGCCGGTTGATGGCGCTGATGAAGATCGTATAGCTTGCGAGAGCCCGCATGGGAGCTGTCCTGGAGGAAAGACGTGAAGATAGGAGGAAGAGGGCGGCAGCCCCGCCACGGAGCGGGCAGGGCGACGCGATGGCGCTGCGACAGTCGGTCGTCAGGCGACCGGGCCGGTGGAATGATACCGGTGCGGAGAGTGTCGCTGCCGGCGGGGCCGCGAGATGGCGGCCCGGAACGCACGGGCGCCGGACGGACGGATGCCGGCCGGCGCCGCGGGGTGGGCCCGTGTCACTTCAGGCTGAAGTACTTGGTGCGGGCCTCGATGAACGGCTGATCGGTCCCTTCGGTCTTCTGGCGAAGCAGGTTGAACGAGGTGATGAAGTGTTCGGCCGTCTTCTTGGTGAGCGGGTCCTTGCTGTCACGCATCTCCAGGATCAGCTCGCGGGCATACTGGCCGCCCTTCTCGAAGATCTCGTCGGGGAAGCGCTGGACCTTGACGCCATGCTTGCCCACGAGCGTGTCGAGCGCGCGCGGGTCGTTGGCCGCGTAGGTGGCGTACATGCTGTCGTACTCGGCCTGGCAGGCGGCGCGGACGATCTCCTGCAGGTCCTTGGACAGGGCCTGGAACTTCTCCTTGCTCACCACCAGCTCGGGGGCCTGGGCCGGCTCGGTGAAGCTGGGGATGTAGTAGTTCTTGGTGATCTGATAGAGACCCAGCGCCAGGTCGTTGTAGGGACCGACGAACTCGGCGGCATCCAGCGTGCCGGTCTGCATGGCCTGGAAGATGTCGCCGGCGGCCAGGTTCATCACCGACACGCCCATCTTCTGCCAGACCTGGCCACCCAGGCCGGGCGCACGCATGCGCAGGCCCTTCACGTCGGCCACGGACTTGAGTTCCTTGCGGAACCAGCCGCCGGCCTGAACGCTGGTGTTGCCGGCCAGGAAGCCCTGCACGCCGAACTGGTCATAGACCTCGTCCCACAGCGCCTGGGCGCCCATGACGTTGACCCAGGCCGACATCTCGGAAGCCGTCATGCCGTAGGGCACGCCGGTGAAGAAGGCCAGGGCCGGGCTCTTGTTCATCCAGTAATAGGCGGCGCCGTGGCTCATTTCGGCCGTGCCTTCGATGACGGCATCCAGCGCCTGCAGGGCCGGCACCATCTCGCCGGCAGCATAGACCTTGACCGTGAGCTTGCCACCGGACATCTCGGTGATGCGCCGGGCCAGGCTCTCGGCGCTGGTCCCGATGCCGGGGAAGTTCTTGGGCCAGCAGGTGACCATCCGCCATTGCTTGCGGCCTTGCGAGATGGCGGGGGCAGCCAGGGTGGCACTGCCGGCAGCGACGCCGGCGGCGACGCTGGCCTTCAGGGCGGAGCGACGATCCATTATGTAAGAGTCCTTGTTCTTTGACGGGCATTGTTGCAGGCCGGGTACCGGCCGAAACATGGAATCCGTGCCGGAGGCGCCACAATGCTGAATGTTAGCCGACGGCAGGAGGCTTTTCATCGGGGCTTTCCAGCCCCGGGGCCTGCCACTGGCGGCTCAGGCGGCGCCAGCCTTCGGGGCCCAGCGCCTGCAGGCGGGCGATGTTGTTCTCGAAGATGCGGTCGGTGTCCTCGCCCCAGGCGGCCACGGCGCGGTCGATGCTGGTCTCGCGCAGCAGGTGCAGCGTGGGCCAGGGCGACTGGTTGGTGGCGTTCTCGATGTCGTCGACGGCCGTGCCCGCAAACTGGTAGTGGGGATGGAAGCTGGCGATCTGCACCGTGCCGTTCAGGTCCAGCTCGGTCAGCAGGGCTTCGGCCATGTCCAGGAAGTCGTTGAATTCCAGGAAGTCGGACAGCATGCGGGGGCACACCAGCAGGCTGGTCTCGATCTCGGTTTCCGGGGCGTCCAGCAGGCGCTTCAGTTCAGTCCGCAGATCCTCCAGCAGTGCCAGCGGTTCGGTGGCCTCGCTGACCTGGATGTGCAGCCGCTCCTTCTTCAGCACGGCGTTGGCGAAGGGGCACAGGTTCAGGCCGACGACGGCCTTCTCCACCCAGAGGCGGGTGGCGGCAAGGACGGTCGCCGGGTCGGGAACGACGCCCGCTGCCGGCGTGCCGTTGGCAGGCCGGGGGCTGTCCGTTGCGGTCGCGCGGTTCTGGGCGGCATGGAAGGGGCAGCCGGTAGGGGGTGATGAATGGGACATGCGAAGAGGCGGCAGAGGAGCGCCGGGCGAACAGGGCAAAAGAGTGGCCCTGGCGGCGTCAGGATCCGGTCCCGTGCCCGGAGTGGGCCGGGAATGTGAGCGTGCCGGGCAGGCCATGGCCGGCACGCCACAGTCTAGCCGAAAGGCGGGCCGCCGGCCGGCTGAGGGATACCGCCGGGCGGGGGCTGTCGGCGAAAGGCGACGACAGGCCGTTAGTATGAGGAATTGACTGGAGGAGGACACCTCATGAGCGTGAGACGACTGCTCAGCAACATCAGCAGCGACAGGCTGCAGGAAAGCAGGGATTTCTATGCCGACCTGCTGGGCATGGAGGTGGCCTTCGAATCCGACTGGTACATCCGGCTCCACTCGCCCACCAATCCGGGCCTGGAGCTGGGCATCATCCAGCGCGACCATCCGCTGCTGCCGGCCGACTGGCGCGCCGTGCCGGTGGGCATGTACCTCACCTTCGTGGTGGACAACGTGGACGACATCCACGCCCGCGCCGTGGTGCGTGGCCTGCCCATCGTGCAGCCGCCGCGTGACGAGTTCTATGGCCAGCGGCGCTTTCTCACCCGCGACCCCGACGGCACGCTGGTGGACATCAGCTCGCCGTGGCGCCAGGAAGTCATGCTGGAAGAGCGTCCGCCGGTGGCGATTGCCCCGCCGGAACAGCGCCGGGAGGGCGGGCGTTCCGTCCGGATGGTGCGCAACATCGCGCGCCGTGCACTGCCTCGGCGCACCATCGATCAGGTGCTGCGGGATTCACGCATGATGCCGTTGCCCGCCGGCAGCTGATGTTTCCGGACCGCACTGTCGGGAACGGGAATACTTTGTCTGCACGCTACCCGGGATTGCGTGCGTTTCTGCGCCACTAGGGGGATAATCGAACCAAGGCAGCACGGAACATCGACGTCGCCGCCACGCCAGCCCTCGGGCTGTGGGTGTCGTCTCCCTGTTTTCTGCGCTGCCGGGCGGGGACAATAACGGCAGGGCTCCGGTTCAGGCCTTCGGGCACGGGCACAGCGCCATCTCCGGAGGGGTCCCCCACGGCTTCGATGAGTTTTCCCTGGCCCGGGATTCGTCGCTGGCGGGAGAACACGGTGAAGGCGTGGCTGCCCGGCAGAGCCGCCCCCTGGCAGCCGGGGTGCCTTCCGGGCACCATCTGCCTGCCACGAGGTCCGTCCGTGTCGGTGTGGTTCGGTCCGACGTCGGGTGGCTGGCGCAAGTTCGTGTCAGTGCTTCCTTGAACAACACATAGGAGGGACTCATGGACAATAACGCACGCATCGATCTGGAACGCCGGCTGCCCAAGCGCGCCATGGCGCTCATTCTTGCCGGAGGACGGGGAAGCCGCCTGAAGCAGCTCACCGATACCCGCTGCAAGCCGGCCGTCTATTTTGGCGGACACTTCCGCATCATCGACTTCGTCCTGTCGAACTGCATGAACTCGGGCCTGCGTCGCATCGGCGTGCTCACGCAGTACAAGTCGCACAGCCTGCTGCGCCATCTGCAGCGCGGCTGGAACTTCCTCAAGTCCGAGATGCACGAATTCGTCGATCTCATTCCCGCGCAGCAGCGCGTCGACGAGGAATACTGGTACCGTGGCACGGCCGATGCCGTCTATCAGAGTCTCGACATCATCAAGTCCAACAAGCCGGAATACGTGGTGATCCTGGCGGGCGACCACATCTACAAGATGGACTATGCCCGGATGCTGGCCGACCACGCCCTTTCGGGCGCCGGCGTGACGGTGGGCTGCATCGAGGTCGATCGCCAGGAAGCGAAGGCCTTCGGCGTGATGGCCATCGACGAGAACAAGAAGGTCACCTCCTTCGTGGAAAAACCGGCCGATCCGCCTGCCATGCCGGGCAAGCCGGACCGTTCGCTGGCCTCCATGGGGATCTACATCTTCACGGCAGACTACCTGTACCGGATGCTGGACGAGGACATCGCCCTGGAGGGCTCCTCGCACGACTTCGGCAAGGACATCATTCCGAAGGCCGTGGGAGAAGGCCAGGTGGTGGCCCACTTCTTCCAGGACAGCTGCGTCTACAACAGCGAGAAGGCACCGGCCTACTGGCGCGACGTCGGAACCATCGATGCCTACTGGGAGGCCAACATCGACCTGACGGCCACGGTGCCCGAGCTGAACCTCTATGACCGTTCCTGGCCCATCTGGACCTACCAGGAACAGCTGCCGCCGGCCAAGTTCGTGCACAACGAGGCAAACCGTCGCGGCGAGGCCATCGAATCCAGCGTCTCGGCGGGCTGCATCCTGTCCGGCTCGGTGCACAACTCGCTGCTGTTCTCCAACTGCCGCGTGCATTCCTACACGCAGATCCACGGCGCGGTGCTGCTGCCCGAGGTGCAGGTGGGGCGCAACGTCCGGCTCACCAAGGTGGTGGTCGACCGGGGCTGCCGGATTCCCGATGGCCTGGTGGTCGGCGAGGATCCGGACGATGATGCACGGCGCTTCTATCGCAGCGAGGGCGGCGTGACGCTGATCACCCCCAGGATGCTGGAAAAACTGCAGGGCTGAACGCCCGGAGGATCGATGATGTTTGCAGACCGTACGCTTGCCCGACCCCATGCTGCGCGTCCCGATGACGCGCATCCTGCCCGATCGACGGGAGGCGCAGCCGTGCCGGCCGTGATCTGGCAGCAGCCCAATCGCGCACCGGCGGGCAATGTGCGGGTCCTGCACGTCACGGCCGAGGTATACCCGCAGGTCAAGACGGGCGGGCTGGGCGACATCGCGGCCGCCCTGCCGACGGCCCTGCTGTCCCAGGGGGTGGATGCCCGGCTGCTGGTGCCGGGCTATCCGGCCATCATCGACAATCTGGAAGAGGTCGGCCTGGTGGCCGACCTGGGTTCCCTGATGGGGGCCGCCCGCGTGCGGGTGCTGCACGGGCGGCTGAAAGAGAGCGGTCTGACCGCCTATGTCGTGGATGCGCCCTGGTACTTCCGGCGCGAAGGCAACCCCTATCTGGGTCCGGACCATCGTGACTGGTCCGACAACATCCGGCGCTTTGCGCTGCTGGGCTGGGTGGGGGCCCATCTGGCCTGGGGGGACATCGATGCCTGGTGGCAGGCCGACATCCTGCATGCGCATGACTGGCACGCGGGGCTGGCGCCAGTGTATCTGTCGCTGAACCCGGTGCGCCGGGTGAAGTCCGTGTTCAGCATCCACAACCTGATCTATCAGGGGCTCTTCCCGCTGGAGGAGGCGCCGGGGCTGGACCTGCCGCCGCACATCCTGCGGCCGGGGGTGTCCCGCAGCCTGGAATACTACGGGCACGGCAGCTTCATGAAGGGCGGGCTGGTGTTTGCCGACTGGCTGAGCACGGTCAGCCCGCGCTATGCCTACGAGATCACCACGCCGGAGGGCGGTGCCGGCATGCAGGGCGTGCTGCTGGAGCGGCGCGAGCGCCTCTCGGGCATCCTCAACGGCATTGACGAGACGGTCTGGGATCCGCAGACCGACCCGCTGATCAGTGCCAACTACGGCATCCATGACCTGGGCCGCAAGGTCGAGAACAAGACCCGCATGCAGCAGGAGCTGGGGCTCACGGTCGATCCGAACCGCATGCTGGCGGTCATGATCAGCCGGCTGACCAACCAGAAGGGGGCCGACCTTGTCCTGCAGGCGCTGCCGAAGATGCGTGAGCTGGGCATCCAGCTGGCGCTGCTGGGCAGCGGGGACGCCCACCTGCAGGATGCCTTCCGGAAGGCGGCCGAGGAGGCCCCCGATCAGGTGGCGGTGTGCATCGGCTATGACGAGCGCCTGGCCCACCGGCTGATCGGCGCCGGCGACCTCATCCTGGTGCCGTCGCGCTTTGAACCCTGCGGCCTGACCCAGATGTACGGGCTGCGCTATGGCACGCTGCCGCTGGTCTGCAAGGTGGGTGGCCTGGCCGACACCGTGACCGAATACCTGGATGGCCAGCCCAGCAACGGATTTGTCTTCCAGGGCGGCCAGATCTCGGGCCTGATTGATGCGCTGGAGCGCGCTGCCGCGCTGTGGTGGCACGATCGCAGCGGCTGGGAGTGGCGGATGCGCACGGCCATGGAGGCCCGGCACGGCTGGGGGCCGTCCGCCGCCGAGTACCTGTCGCTCTACCAGCGCCTGCTGGGTGAGTGGCAGTGATCCTGTCTTCCCCCGCGACGTGTCGCGCCAGGGGTTTGCGTGACCTGTTTCTTCCACGGGCAGCCTGGCGGCTTCCTTGATGTTTTCCCGGGCTTGCGCGACTGGGTGCTGCTGATCGTAAAATCAGGCGCGTAAGCAAGATGCGGGCGGCTTGCCGCCCCGGACCGGCGCCATCCCGGGGGGCCGCAGAAGGCGGCCCGGCGGGTGTCATGACGATGCCCGCGGGGTGTCACTGGGGGAGAAGGGTGGATTTCCAGAACTTCGATCTGAACCTGCTGCGGGTTTTTGATGAAGTCATGGCCGAGCGCAACATCTCGCGTGCGGCCCGCAACCTCGCAATGACCCAGCCGGCTGCCAGCAATGCCCTGCGCAGGCTGCGTGAGGCCCTGGGGGACGAACTGTTGATCCGCGCTGGCCGCGGCGTCGAGCCCACCCCCTTCGCACTGGCCATCTGGCCCGACGTGCGCACGGCGCTCAACGCGCTGCGAGGCGTCATCTCGCCCAAGTCCTTTGATCCGCAGCGCACCCGCGAGACCTTCGTCATCGCCATGGCCGATGCCACGGCGGCCCTGCTGGTGCCGCCGCTGCTGGACCGGCTGCAGCGCGATGCCCCCAATGCCACGCTGCGGCTGCGTCCGCTCACCACGCGTGATCCACTCCCGCTTCTGGAAAACGACGAGCTGCACCTGGCGGTCGGGCACTTCCCCGGCGCCGTGGCCGACGTGATCCTGCGCGAGATGCAGGAAGATCGGCCCGACACCTTCGGGCACCAGGAGATCTACGAAGGCCAGTATGTCTGCGTGATGCGTGAGGGGCACCCGCTGAGTGCCGGTCCCATCAGCCTGGACGACTACTGCAATGCCCGGCACCTGCTGGTCAGCTACTCGGGGCGGCCCTTCGGTTTCGTCGACGAGGCGCTGGCCACGCGCCAGCGTACCCGGCGCATCGTGCTCACGCTCAACCAGTTCTTCACGGCGGCCCATGTGGTGGCCCAGTCCGATCTGCTCACGGTGCTGCCCTTGGACTTCGTTCCGGCCACCGGCATTGCCGACCGTCTGGCGTGGCAGCCATTGCCGGTGGCGTTGCCGGCCATGCGCATCGACATGGTGTGGCACCGGCGGCAGGAGCAGCTGCCCTCACATCGCTGGCTGCGCAAGATGATTGACGACGTCACGCTGCGCCGCGTCTGGGGCACGCGCAACGTGCCGCTCACCCGCTTTGGCGGCGAGCCTATGCCCGCGCTGATTGCCAGCGCGTTGCGCAATCCGTGGGGCGCAAGCGCCCAGGACGACTGAGTCCGGCCTGGGCCGGAAACGGCAAGGGCCGGACCCACCTGCAAGGATGGAACCGGCCCTCAAGAGTGAAGGCGGGTCGCGAGGCCCGGTTGCTGCCGGGCCCCGCTGATCAGCGGATCACTTGTCCGCTGCCTCTTCTTCCGAGCACACCCATTCGGGTTTGCTGCGGCCATGCACCTGGGTGATGGCGCGCAGGCGGCGCGTCTGCCACTCGTGCAGCTGGTGCCAGGCAAAGCGCCAGCCCCACCAGCCGGAGGCTTCTCCGGGGTAGTTCATCCGGCCTTCGGCGCCCAGGCCCAGAATGTCCTGCATCTGGTAGATGGCCCAGCCCGAGACGGACTGCGAGGCCGCGTGGACCAGCTCCCAGTGCATTTCCCGACCGTCGGTCTTCAGGTACACCTGTGCCAGCGCACGCTCCCGATCGGACGCCTGGGCGAACCAGCCCAGCGTCGTGTCGTTGTCGTGGGTGCCGGTGTAGACGATCTGGTTGCGACGCAGGTTGTGCGGCAGGAAGACGTTCTCGGAATCGTCCAGGAAGGCCAGTTGCAGCACGGCCATGCCGGGCAGGCCGGTGTCGGCCAGCAGCTTGCGCAGGCTGTCGGTCTGAAGGCCCAGGTCCTCGGCCACCAGCGGCAGCTTGCCCAGCGCCTTTTCCAGGGCGTTGAAGAGCGCCATGCCCGGGCCGGGCGTCCATTCGCCCTCGCGTGCCGTGGGGCAGGTGGACGGGATGGCCCAGTAGGCGTCGAAGCCGCGGAAGTGGTCGATGCGCACGATGTCGGTCAGGGCCAGGCAGCGCTTGACGCGTGCGATCCACCAGGCGTAGCCCTGCTTGGCGTGCTCGGACCAGCGGTACAGCGGGTTGCCCCAGCGCTGGCCATCCACGGCGAAGTAGTCGGGCGGAACGCCGGCCACGTGCGTGGGCCAGAGATCCTTGCCCAAGTCGAAGAGCTTGGGGTTGGCCCAGGTGTCGGCGCTGTGCAGCGCCACGAAGATGGGCACATCACCCACGATGCGGACGTTGTGGGCGTTGGCGTAGGTGCGGATGGCCTGCCATTGTTTTTCGGCCACCCACTGCACGAAGCACCAGAACAGGTAGTCGTCGCGGTAGTCCTGGCGGATGTGCTCCAGGGCGGCCGGCTTGCGCTGGGCGTGGTCGGCCGGCCATTCCTGCCAGGGCTTGCCCTGGTAGAGACGGTCCAGCACCATGAACAGGGCATAGTCGTCCAGCCAGGCGCCTTCGCGCTCGCGGAAGTCGTCGAACTCGGCGCGCAGCGGTTCATGGGGATTTCCCAGGAAGGTGCGGGCCGCCTGGGTCAGTGCACGCAGGCGGAAGCGCTCGACACGCGGGAAGTCGATCCGGCCTTCACGCGGGGCGGGGCCCGGCTCGCCGTCGACCGAGTAGTCTTCCTGGAAGTCGGCCGGCAGCCAGCCTTGCGAGGCCAGGCCTCGCAGGTCCACCAGCATGGGGTTGAAGGCCATGCCGGCCGGGCTCATGTACGGCGAATAGCCGCTGCCCGGAGGCACCAGCGGCAGGATCTGCCACAGGTACTGCTCGGCGTGCTCCAGCCAGTCGATGAAGTGATAGGCGCTGGGTCCGAAGTCTCCCGAACCTGGGTGCTGGATGGTGAGCGGCTGTTCAGGGCCGACGGGCTCGGTATCCGGTAGTGAGGTGATGTGCAGCAGGATGCCGCTGGCACGAGAGGTGTTTGGACTCATGGTCTTCATCCTTTGCGACGGGCAACGAACATATAGACGGAATGAGGACGCAGCGTGCGCGCGGAAGTTCCTTTCGGTTTGGCGGCAGGAACGTCGCTACTTGTTGCGCCCTGTGTCTTGCATTTGACCACAGGTGCGCGAAGCTTGCTGTTTTTGTTGATGGCCAGGCCCAGCCGCATGATCTGTGTCATGGTCTCGTCCACCTCGCCTTCGGTGGAGTTGGCCCGCCAGGGCTGGCCGTCGGCCTGGTTGGTGTCCAGCACCATGGTCCAGTCGCCTTCGGGCATCACGAAGGGGCGGTTCTCGCCGTCGGGGTTGAAGACGATCAGCAGATCCTGTTCATCATCATTGTGGGCGCCCAGAATCTGGGCGAATACCCCGTCGCCATCCTGGTTCCACTGCTCGGCCGGCATCGATTGTCCCTGGCTGTTGAGCCAGCGCACGTCCAGCATGCCGGAGGCCGTGGGGGCGCCCAGCAGCCAGATGGGCAGGTGCAGCTGCGGGTGCTTCTTGCGCAGGTGGATCAGGTGCGCCGTGAAGCCGATCAGGTCTTCGTCGGCACTCTTCCAGTCCAGCCAGCTGATGGCGTTGTCCTGGTTGTAGGCGTTGTTGTTGCCGTGCTGGGTACGCCCCATCTCGTCGCCGGCGGTCAGCATCGGCGTGCCCTGCGACAGCAGCAGCGAGGCCAGCATGACCCGTTTCAGGCGTGCGCGGGTGCGGTTGATGTCCGGGTCGTCAGTAGGGCCTTCCGCCCCGGCGTTCCAGCTGTGGTTGTCGTTGTGGCCGTCGCGGTTGTCCTCGCCGTTGGGCTCGTTGTGCTTCTGGTTGTAGGAAACCAGATCGTTCAGCGTGAAGCCGTCGTGCGAGGTGATGAAGTTGATGCTGGATTGCGGGCAGCGGCCATCGTGATGGAACTGCTCGCTGGCACCGGAAATCTGGCTGGCAAAGGCGCCGCGGTCCTTGTGGGGTTGAAGCCAGAAACAGCGCGTCGTGTCGCGGAAGCGGTCGTTCCACTCGCTCCAGCCCGGCAGATAGGCGCCCAGCTGGTAGCCGCCGCCGGCCGCGTCCCAGGGCTCGGCGATCAGCTTGATGCCGGCCAGGGCCGGGTCCTGCCGGACAGCCTGGAAGAACGGTGCGTAGCGGTCGAAGCGGCCTGGGTCGTTCGAGTTGGGCAGGGCCACGCGCCCCAGCACCGAGGCCAGATCGAAGCGGAAACCGTCGACGTGCATCTCCTGGACCCAGTAGCGCAGCGAGTCCATGATCATTTGCAGCGCCACATAGTTGCTGGCGTTGACGCTGTTGCCGGTGCCGGTGTAGTTGGCGTAGTAGGCCGGATCCTGGCGGCTGAGGTGGTAGTAGGCCTGGTTGTCCAGTCCGCGCCACGACAGCGTGGGGCCGCGCTGGTCGCCTTCGGGCGTGTGGTTGTACACCACGTCCAGGATCACCTCGATGCCGTGGCGGTGCAGCTCCTTCACCATGTGCCGGAACTCGTTGACCGGGTCCTGGCGCGCAAAGCGGCGATCGGGGGCGAAGAAGGCCAGGGTGTTGTAGCCCCAGTAGTTGCACAGCCCCATCTCGATCAGCGTGCCTTCGCTGACGGATTCCTGCACGGGCAGCAGTTCCACGGCGGTTACGCCCAGACGCTTCAGGTGGGCAATGGCGGCCGGGCTGGCCATGCCCTCATAGGTGCCGCGCAACTCGGCCGGCACGTCGGGGTGGGATTGGGTGAAGCCCTTGACGTGCACCTCGTAGATGACGCTTTCGCACATCGGGATGTTCGGGCGTCGATCGCCTTCCCAGTCGAACTCGTGCACGCCAGTGACCACGGCCTTGGGCATGTAGGCGGCGTTGTCATCCATCTGGGTGTCAGGTCGGTCCAGATGGGATTCATGCCATTGGAACTGGCCTTGCAGGCGCCGGGCGTAGGGGTCCAGCAGCAGACGGGCGGGGTTGTAGCGCAGGCCGCGGGATGGATCGTAGGGGCCATCCACGCGGTAGCCGTAGATCAGCCCTGTGCCGGTATTGGGCAGGAAACCGTGCCAGACGTTGTTGACCGGGCCGTTCATCGCATAGCGGTGGGTTTCGTGGCCGTCGGTGTCGAACACGCACAGCGTGACGCTGCGCGCACCGCTGCTGAAAAGGGCAAAGTTGACGCCACCGTCATGACAGGAGGCACCCAGTGGCCACACTCGGCCCTTGGGCAATTTTTCGTCTTTCATGGATCGTTCAAAAGTTCTCACGCCATGGCCTGCCTTCCGCGGCGAACGGCGGACCGGTGAGGTAACTGCGAGGAGGGCTGTCTCGGATTGCTCTGCGCGTCTCGTCCTGCCACCCGGTCAGGGGTGACGATGGGAGCTGCTGTCAGCCGGGGCCATGGCCCGAGCGTGTCGGGCCATGTCCGGTGCCGGTCGAGGGCGGCAGGCTGGCGCCAGCTCATGACACCCGGGAGGTGAAGGGCATGGGCTGGCGCGTCTGGCCTGCGGTGTCCAGCCGAGCCCCGTGCAGCGACGGGGCGGGGCCAGGCCGGCGGTTGATGCCAGTGCTGTCGGCGCGTATCCAGAGCTGCGCCGGGAAAAGGCCAGCCCGGGGGGGACCCTGGGTCTGCCCGAGCTGGCCGGCGCCGAAAAAGCCGGCACGAAGATACCGCAAAATGCAGGCGGAATCCCGTGAACGACCCGGCAGGCGTTGGCATGGTGCCAACGCATCGTCAAAGTGTGTGCCGGGCGAACCCGGCGCCCTCTCAGACCTTCAGGGGTTTAACGTCCCAGATCTTGTCGGCGTACTCCAGGATCGTGCGGTCGCTGGAGAAGATGCCCATGCCGGAGACGTTGATGACGGCCTTCCGGTTCCAGGCGTCCTGGTCGCGGTACAGCGCATCGACCTTCTCCTGCGTGGCCACGTAATCGGCGAAGTCGGCCAGCAGCAGGTAGGTGTCCTGACGCAGCAGCGAATCGGCGATCGGGCGGAAGCGGCCGGCATCGTCGGGCGACCAGAAGCCGCCGCCAATCTGGTCGATCACCAGACGCAGGTCGGGATTCTCTTCATAGTAGCGGGCCGGATCGTAGCCAGCAGCCTTGATCTTCGCCACTTCCTCGGTGCGGTGACCGAAGATGAAGATGTTGTCGTCGCCCACCTGTTCGTGGATCTCGACGTTGGCCCCGTCCATCGTGCCGATGGTGAGCGCGCCGTTGATGGCCAGCTTCATGTTGCCGGTGCCCGATGCCTCGGTGCCGGCTGTGGAGATCTGCTCGGACAGGTTCGCGGCCGGCATGATCATCTCGGCGGCCGAGACGCTGTAGTTGGGCACGAACACGACCTTCATCCGGTCGCGCAGCGCCGGCTCGGCATTGACCTTGCGGGCCACGTCGTTGATCAGCTTGATGATCAGCTTGGCCATCCGGTAGGCCGAGGCGGCCTTGCCGGAGAAGAGGAAGGTGCGCGGCGTCCAGTCCTTGTCGGGGTTGGCCACCATCTGGTTGTAGCGATGCACGATGTGCAGCACGTTCAGCAGCTGGCGCTTGTACTCGTGGAAGCGCTTGACCTGCACGTCCAGCATGGCGTTCGGGTCGATGTCGACCCCACCGTGCGTCTTGACCCAGTCGGCCAGGCGCTGCTTGTTGGTGAGCTTGGCGGCTGCAAATTCCTTCAGGAATGCAGGCTTGTCCGCGAACTTCTTCAGCTTGGACAGCTCGCCGAGGTTCTTGCGCCAGTCGGTGCCGATCGACTTGTCGATGAGGGCCGACAGCGGCCGGTTGGCGTTGGCCAGCCAGCGGCGCGGCGTGATGCCGTTGGTGATGTTGATGAAGCGGCCCGGGAACAGCTTGGCGAAGTCGGCAAAGATGGTGTCGACCAGCAGCTGGCTGTGCAGCTTGGACACGCCGTTGACCTTGTGGCTGGCCAGCACGCACATGTAGGCCATGCGCACGCGGCGCTCGCCGGTCTCGTCGATCAGCGACACGCGACGCAGCAGGTCGTGGTCCTCGCCGTGGTGGGTGCGCACCCAGTCCAGGAAGCGCTTGTTGATCTCGAAGATGATCTCGAGGTGGCGCGGCAGCACGCTGCGCATCATGGCCACCGGCCAGGTCTCCAGCGCTTCGGGCATCAGCGTGTGGTTGGTGTAGGAGAACACCTTGCAGCACTGGGCCCAGGCGCTGTTCCACGACATCTTGTGGTCGTCCACCAGGATGCGCATCAGCTCGGGCACGGCGATGGCCGGGTGGGTGTCGTTCAGGTGGATGGCCACCTGATCGGACAGCTCGGAGAAGTTCTCGTGGTTGTGCAGGTAGCGGCGGACGATGTCCTGCAGCGAGGCGCTGACGAAGAAGTACTCCTGGCGCAGACGCAGCTCGCGGCCCTGGTAGCTGGAATCATCCGGATACAGCACGCGCGTGACGTTTTCCGACTGGTTCTTGCTGGCCACGGCCTGCATGTAGTTGCCCTGCGAGAACAGGGTCAGGTCCAGGCTCTCGGCGGCGCGGGCATGCCACAGCCGCATGGTGTTGATGGTCTTGGTGTGATAGCCGGGCACGATCATGTCGTAGGCCGTGGCCATGACCTTCTCGGCCTCGTGCCAGAGGGCACCGCGCTCGGGGTCGTGCTCGACCCAGCCACCGAACTTGATGGGGAAGGTGACCTGCGGACGGGGGAATTCCCACGGGTTGCCCAGCTTGAGCCAGTCATCGGGCTGCTCGACCTGGTAACCGTCGTGGATCGACTGGGCGAACATGCCGTAGTCGTAGCGGATGCCGTAGCCGAAGCTGGGCAGACCGGTGGTGGCCATCGAATCCAGGAAGCAGGCGGCCAGGCGGCCCAGGCCGCCGTTGCCCAGACCCGGATCGGGTTCTTCCTCGCGGGCCTCTTCCAGATCGATGCCGCCTTCGGCCAGGGCCGTGGCCAGCTCGTCGTAAAGGTCGATGGCCATCAGGCTGTTGGTCAGCGCGCGACCGACCAGGAATTCCATCGAGAGGTAGTAGACGCGCTTGACCTTCTGGCCGTATTGCTGGCGCGTGGTCTCGATCCAGTTCTCGATCTGCTTGTCACGAGCCAGGCGGGCCAGCGCGGCGTACCAGTCTGCCTTCGTGGCGGTCTTCGGGTCCTTGCCGATGGTGTAGAGGAGGCGGTTGGCCACGTAGCGGCGCAGGGCCTCATGGTCATTCCGTTCGATCGAGGCCGGCTCGAAGGCTTCGGTCAACGGGGTGGGATTCTTGGTCTTCTTGGGGGACTTGGAGGGCATCTTCACGACCTTTCGGTGAAGTGAACAACAACTGTAGATTTTGCAGCTTAATGGCGGGTTCTGCCACCAAACTCCCGTATTGCAACAGTGTCGGGCGTGCGCCGTGGCTGATGCTGACAGGGCAGGCAGGGTATTCATCCATGCCGGCGCCGCAGGTATCTTTCCCTGAAGGCGTGTCCTCGCGCCTGAAGCGGGAAGAACCTGTTCCAGGCGGGGAAGATGCCGTGTTTTGGCGGCTTGTGCTGCAGATTGCCTTGTCGGGAGAGGCAATCTGTCAGGCGCCATGTGAAGGTTGCTCGTGTCTCCTGAGCGGGGCGCATGCCCATGGGGTTCGCCCGGATATTGGTGCCTTGTCTTCCTGTTCAGTTCCCGACCTTGGAGTGCAGTTATTGCATGGCATTTGACAACGCCGCGCGGGCGACGGCATAATTCGGTCTCTTCCCCGGAGAGGTGCCCGAGTGGCTAAAGGGGGCAGACTGTAAATCTGTTGGCTTACGCCTACGTTGGTTCGAATCCAACCCTCTCCACCACCGCTTTCACAGCCTACCTGTTCGGGTGGGTTCGTCTCCCAGGCCAGTCAGTCCGGTTGCATCACCCCCGCAGGGTCATTGCACCTGTTTCTGACACACGGCTCCATGCCGGTGCAAGGCATTCAGCCCCACGGCATGTTCGTTTCGCGGCGCCGCCCGTTCGGTGGGTGCCACGCAAGCGGGTGTAGCTCAATGGTAGAGCAGAAGCCTTCCAAGCTTACGACGAGGGTTCGATTCCCTTCACCCGCTCCAGTTTCCGCCGACCTATCCCCGCTGCAACAGACACCGGAACGGGTGTTGCGCATTCCGCTCGAATGTCATCAAACTTTCGGGGCGAAGCCGCTTGCCACCCGATGGTTGGTGCCATTGGGGGGTGTCTTGGTACCGCCTGTCGTCGGAGGCTTCCTGTTCGGAGACGCTTCAACAATGCTGTCAGCGTCGCTGATGAGGGATCCCGTCATGCTGCTGCTGTCCGGAATGCTGATGCTGCTGGTGGCGTTCTGCCTGTTCATGGCTGTCTGGCAGCCCTTGCGTTCCTACCTGATCATCACGCCGGACGCGCTGCGTGCGCGGGTGGATGAAGGGCGAACCTGATGCAGGACAGCCTGATGCAGCAGAACCCAATGCCGGAGAGCCCGACGCAGGTACCCCGAACGTTGCGCATCCCCATCAACAGCGCGTATACCTTCGGAACAAAGAACAAGCTGCCTGCCGTGCTGTTTGTCGTGCCGTCGCTGGTCGTACTGGACCGATGGCGCCCACCTTTCGGGATCGCCATTGTGTTAGGGGTTGTCCTGCTGACGGTGCTCTCCCTGGTCTTGCGGTCGTACTGGTTGCTTGAAGTTGTCGAGGACGCCACGCCGCCGGCCGAGGCGGGGGAGAGGTTGGCGTCGAAGGGTGAGGGAGCGGCAGCATCCGGAAGGGGGCAGCTGTCTGGTGCCGAGAAGGCCTTGGTGTCTGCTTCCGGATCGGGCACGCTATCTGATGCTCCGACGGGAGTCGCGCGGGCCCGGCTGGTTCGCCAGCTCTGCCTGGGGAAACGGGTGCTGCGTAGTCGGGAAGTCGACCTGTCTCCGTATGTCTGGTTGCGCACCACCTCGCTGTCGATACAGGAGGTGACGCTGGAGCTGGGCAACTGGTCCTACCAGACACTGACGCTGGCTACGGTACGAAGTCGTGGCAACAGCGGGCTCACACCGCGCAAGCGTCAGGCTGCCATCGATGAGCTGTGTGCCATTGGGGCGAAAGTGTCGGCCATGACCGGCATCACTGATCGCGGATTCCGCGAGATGGCCTGAAGGGACTTGCGTCCAAAGGTGTAAAGGGGGTGGGGGTTCCCGTCCCACGCCGGACGGGATTTGGGCGGGCCCTGGTTCGCTCCAGGGCCCGCCGCGGGAATCAGCCCGCGGCTGCCATCGCTTCGGCCATCGGGACCGGGTGGGGCGTGGAGGCGGCCTTCACGGCTGCCGTGCGCCGGTAGCGGCGCTGACGCTGCAGACCCAGATGCTGGCTCAGGTAGCGGCAGGCGCTTTCGGGGGTGGAGTCGATCATGAAGGCCAGGTCGCGCAGCTGGGGCAGCTTGCGCTGGCGCACCGAGATCGGCTCGGACTCGTCCATGCCGGCGTTCAGGACCTGCAGCAGGTGATCCAGGCGGGCGGCCACCGAGCCCTGGCGCATGCGCATGGCGTCGGCTGCGCGGCTCTGTTCCTGCAGGAAGGCGGTCATCACGATGAGCATCCGCTGCATGTCGTTGCCGGTATCCACGCGGGTGACTTCACAGTCGGTGACGGCGACGGCGTTGAAGGCGTAGGGCTGGTGCAGGGCGCACTCGGCGCCCAGCAGGTCACCCGGCATGGCCAGGCGGACGAAGCTGGTGCCCGAGGGGCCGACGCTTTCCAGTCGGACCAGGCCGCGGCTCAGCTGCCAGACGCCATTGCGTTCGCCGGCCAGGAAAAGGTGTTCACCCACGGACAGTGAACGGGGGGCCTCATGGGCATCGAAAGCGTCGTGATTCATGGTGGTCTCGCTCCAGTTCTCGTTGTATGTCTGGCCTGCCTGGCCAGGGGCCCGCGAGGGGCTGGCGAAGATATTCATGGCAATCTCCAGATGCGCTGTGTACGGACGGGCGACGCAGGCTGCGTGGGCGATGTGCCGGAGGGACCTGATGTCGGGCGGGGACCGATGGGGTCCTGCTCGGGGATGCGGACCGAATGAGGCCTTGTGGGGCCGGGGGTGGTCACATCGTCAGGCGATCCGTCTGGGGATACGTCGGGTGTTCCGGATATCCACCTCCAGGCGGGGCAGCGGGGTCATGGGACCTTGCTGCTCGGGCCGGGAAGACGGGCAGGCACGAACGCAGGCGTCGCGTGGACGCAGGTTCAGGAGAGTTGCGGCGGAGCGCGACTGAGCTGGGGAGGCCAGGCCGGAGCGACCGGTGGCGGGGTGGGGGCAAGCTGGAGTGCCTGCCGGACAGTGGTGATCGTGGCCAGCACCAGGGGCTGAGGCGCATGGGGCATGGCCGGCACTTCCTGTTGCAGGCGGCAGTAGGGGCAGTGCCCCCCGTCGTGCAGCAGGGTGTGATCGATGGGGGACTGGGCGTCCTGGGCGGCGCGTTGCGCCAGCAGCGAGGCTGCGCCCCGGTTGTACGGGGTGGTGCAGATCTCAAGCGGGATCTCGCCCCGGGCAGCCGCCAGCAGAGAGGTCATCGACGGCGCAAGCGTGCCCATCAGGACGGCCAGCATGGCGATCCAGATGATCAGCGGACGGTTGCGACACGTGTTCATGTCAGTACGGGCAGGACGGCAATGACCCCGATTCTCTGAAGAAGGTCAAATTATGCGGGTAGATGCGGGTGCTGTCACCTGGTCTTACAGGTTGTCTCAGGACGTGATGACACGTTCCTTATCATCGCATCATTTCGGGTTTCGTGGGGCGGTTCGGAGCCGAGCGATTTTCAGGGATTCGCATGGCGACGGCAGGCTTGCATCAACTATACTTTTCTCACTTTTTCCAATAAGAATCAATCACCACAGGCAAGGCGAAAGGTTCTTGAGTATGACGGCGTGGCCTGGTGGCTACGGTCTCGTGGCAAGGGCCAGACCCGGAGGCCTGTGGTGACGCCTCTCGGGAGTCATCATGCTTTTTGCCATTCAGTTTGCCGTTGTCCTGCTGTGCATCCTCATCGGTGCGCAGGTGGGAGGCATCGGACTGGGCGTGTTCGGGGGTATCGGCCTGGCCGTGATGGCCTTCGGTTTCCATATCCAGCCCACCAGTCCCCCCATCGACGTGATGATGATGATCATGGCGGTGGTCTCGGCCGCGGCAGCCATGCAGGCGGCTGGCGGCCTGGACTATCTGGTGCGGGTCGCCACGCGGGTGCTGCATCGCAATCCGCGCTACATCACGTTCATTGCACCGGCGGTCACCTATGCCTTCACGGTGGTGGCCGGTACCGGTCACGTGGCCTACTCGGTGCTGCCGGTCATTGCCGAGGTCAGTCGTCGCAATGGCATCCGGCCCGAGCGGCCGCTGTCGATGGCGGTGATCGCCTCGCAGTTCGCCATCGTGGCCAGTCCGGTGGCGGCCGCGGTGGTTTCGGTCGTGCACTACCTTGAGCCGCAGCACATCACGCTGATCGACGTGCTGAAGGTGACGGTGCCCTCCACCATCCTGGGCATCGGCCTGGCCTGCGTGTTCGTCAATCGCATGGGCAAGGAGCTGGCCGATGATCCGGGTTATCAGCAGCGGCTGAAGGATCCGGAGTACGTGAAGCTGAATGCGGTGGAGGCGGTGGCCGAGGATGCTCCCCTCAAGCCGACGGCGAAGACGTCGGTGCGGATCTTCCTGGCGGCCGCCCTGCTGGTGGTGCTGATGGGGGCGTTCAAGTGGCTGCGGCCGGTATTCGGCGGCGAGCACATGGGCATGGCGCACACCATCGAGATCGTGATGCTGTCGGCAGCCGCGCTCATCATCCTGGTCTGCAAGCCCGATGGCAACGAGATCACGCAGGGCAGCGTCTTCCATGCCGGCATGCGGGCGGTGATCGCGGTGTTCGGGGTGGCCTGGATGGGTGACACGCTGATGCAGGCGCATCTGCCGGAGCTGAAGGCGGCGGTTTCGTCGCTGGTGGAGACAGCGCCATGGACCTTCGCATTTGCACTCTTCGTGCTGTCGGTGCTGGTCAACAGTCAGGGAGCCACGGTGACCACGCTCTTTCCGGTGGGCATCGCACTGGGGGTGCCTGCACCGATCCTGATCGGCACGCTGGTGGCGGTCAACGGCTACTTCTTCATTCCCAACTACGGGCCGATCATCGCGTCGATCGACTTCGACACCACGGGAACCACGCGCATCGGGCGCTACATCTTCAACCACAGCTTCATGCTGCCGGGCCTGCTCAGCATGGCGTTCTCGCTGGCGCTGGGGCTGCTGTTCGCGCAGATGTTCTTCTGATGACCTCATGCCCGGCCGGACCCGTGACAGGGGCCGGCCGGCATTCCTTCCAGGTCAGAGCAGGTTGTCCAGCTCGGCCTGGCTGATGCCGCACACCTGGCGCGCAAAGTGCATGGGTTGCGAGAACAGCATGCTGGAGGGCAGCAGGCGCTGCTCGCCGTCGTCCTGGATGACGAAGCCGGGCACGCCACGGGCCGACAGCTCGTTCATGAGCGTGCAGGCCCGGCCGATGCGCTGGTTGGTGGCGGCATGCAGTTCGGGTGTGGCCGCCTGAAGCCGTGTAGCTGCATCGCACAGTCCGAGGCTGCGCAGCAATTCGCACAGGGTGGCCAGCTCGGTGATGTTGCATCCATCCACGTAACGTGCGCGCTGGATGCGCTGCAGCGCCTCGAATTCCCGCTGGGGCTGGGTCTGGGCCACGGCCGTGAGTGCCAGTGTGGCGGCAGTGCTGTCCATGGGCTGGTGGAGATTGCACAGCACCTGGTCTCGGTAGGTCAGGCTGAAGATCTGGCCGGTGATCTCCTCGATGCGCTGGTCGTTGGTCCAGGCGTGGCTGGCCAGACTCATGTCCATGGGGCGTGCGCCGTGGCCGGCAAACAGGCCGGTGGGCAGCAGCTCCAGCCCGACCCCGGTGCTTTCGACGATGCTGGCCAGTGCCGGGCTGGCGCCGTAACACCAGCCGCAAAGCGGGTCGAAGAGGTAGGTCAGGGTCTTGCTCATGCCACGGCACCGTGCCTTGCCAGCGAGAGATCCGGCTGCAAATCATCAGGAAACAGCCGAGGATTCTGGTGCGCTGCGGAAAACCGCGCAGGAATGGGCGAGGTGCTAGTGGTGGTATTGTGTACTAGTGTTGCTCAAACTGACAGAAGTGTGGGCTCTTTGTCGGGGAAGTTGCCCATCTGGTAGCCCAGCCACAGGCGTTGTGCGATCCGGGCAGCCATTTCGTTGGCCTGGGCGGCCATGACCTGGTTGGGGTGTTCGGTCAGGCTTTCGGCAAAGAGCGACAGCCAGCGCTTGAAGAGATCGGCGTCCAGATCGGGCAGGGCGATGTGCTTGGGCATGGGGGCGCCTTCGAAGCGGCCGGTGCGGCGCAAGAGGCTGGACCAGAAGTCCACCATTTTCACAAGGTGCGGGTCCCAGTCATCGATGTGACGGTCGAAGACCGGCCCCAGGATCTCGTCACTACGGATGCGGTCATAGAAGGTGTAGACCATCCGGGAGATGTCTTCTTCGGTGCAGATGTCGGCGGCCATGGTGCGGTGCAAAGGCGAAATGGACGGGGCGCCATTGTGGCACCTTCCGGGCAGGTCCGGAAACGGTCGCCGATGGGTGGGGATGCACCCACCCACCGGCCGTGAGGGTCAGTAAAGCTCCAGGTGCACCCGGCCTTCGCGCTGCATCAGTTTCCACCAGCGGTCATTGGCAGGCAGGCGGTCACTGTTGGCCATCAGGGTGTCGAAGGCCTGGGCCACGGCCTCCTCCAGGTGGGCCTTGTTGCCGCAGACGTAGACGTGGGCGCCTTTTTCCAGCATCGGCCGCAGGCGCTCGGCATGGTCGGCGATGGCGTTCTGGACATAGTATTTCTCGGCCCCGTCGCGCGAGAAGGCGGTGATCAGCTCGCCCAGCACGCCTTCCTGCTGTATGGCCTCCAGTTCTTCCTGATAGAGGAAGTCCTCGGCACGGCGTTTCTCGCCGAAGATCAGGCAGTTCTCGCGTTTCACGCCGCTGGCCTGCATCTCGCGCAGCAGGCCCATCAGCGGGGCGATGCCGGTGCCGGTACCAATGAGGATCAGCGGGGTGTCGGCGCTGCCCGCCAGGTGAAAGCCCGGGTTGGAGCGGCAGTAGATGCGGAACGGTCCCTCATGCGTGAGCAGGAAGCGCGTGGCGGTCCCCCGGTGCCGGCGGCCCTTGCGCTCGTAGTCCACCTCGCGCACGCACAGGTCGATGTGGCCCGCCGCACCGTGCGAGGCTATGGAGTAGGCGCGGATGAGGCACGGCGAGAGCAGCTTGGCCAGCTCGGCCAGCGGCACGCTCTGGGGGCTGCAGAAGTCCTGCAGGATGTCCAGGATGTCGGCGCCCCACAGGTACTCTTCCAGGGCCTTGCGGTTCTTGAACTTCAGCAGCTCCTTCAGTTCCTCGCTGCTGGTGAGCTTGCCCAGGTCGCGCAGCACGCCCTTGCTGATCTGCCGCAGCTCCTTGTGGCGAAGCAGCGCGGTGGCATCGAACGATCCGTAGTACTTGGCCAGTGCGCCCAGCAGCTGGGGATCGTTCTCGGCCATCACGTACACGGTGTCGCCGGCACGCCAGACCATGCCGCTGTCGGTGGTGTCCAGGCGCAGATGGTAGGCCGCCGGGCGGCTGGTGCTCAGCGCCCGGCGCTCCAGCAGCTTCGCCTCGTAGGCCGAGCCTGCACCGTAGGCCCTGACCTGCAGGTGCAGGGCCTTGCCGGCTTCGGCGTCACCGTTCAGGACCTTGCCCACCACGGGCAGCCACTGGGCAAAGAACTGCTGGAAGTTGCTGTCGGCATCGACGCGGTTGATGAGGGCGGTGGCACCACGGGCCTGCAGCAGCTCGTCCAGCTGCCGGGTGAAGCCGCAGAAGTGCGGGTAGGCGGTGTCGCCCAGCCCGAAGATGGCGTAGCGCAGCCCGGCCAGCGAATCGGTCTTCTGGATCAGTGCCAGGAAGGCCTCCGCATTGGAGGGCGGCTCCCCGTCGCCGAACTGCGAGGAGATGATGAACAGCGGGTTCCCGTCCTGCAGCATGCCGGGCGAGATTTCGTTCAGGGTGAGGACCTGGGGGGAGAAGGGCTGCAGGGCAGGGTCGGCGGCCAGCTGCTGGGCCAGAGCGCGGGCATTGCCCGACTCCGACCCATAGCCGATCACCACGCGGTGGGCGATGGCGTTCATGTGTCTTGGTTGGGTGAGACGAGCGGGGTATCCCCCATGCCCCGGCAGGGTAGCTTGGGCAGGGCGCAGTGACGTGCCCGGCGTGGCGGGCCCCACGAGTGCCTCGCACCACGGGTGCGTCACATGGCAGGGCCGGTGTGCGGGTTGACCCCAAGGCACGTCCGGGCGCGTATCAGGGAGATAATTCCCGATGGATTTTATCAGGCGATGGGTTGACCAGACTGACCGCCTTGCGCGGTCATTTCCCGGTACGGTTGCACCGCCGGGGAGGGTGTCTGGCAGAATCCATCGCCTTTGCAGGCCTGCCGGGTGATCGTCGGTGCGAGGCAGACCTGCCTGTTTGCCGCCCCATCGGGTCCGCGGCGTGTCGCCGCGCGCCTTCGACACGCTGCCGGGCAGGGATTCCCCGTGCCGGCCCATGGCTCTTCTGGAGATAGCAGGACATGACGACAAACCCCGCGGCACAGGCTGTTGCCGCCCCGCAGAATGGTCAGAGCAACGGACAGGCTGCCGGCGCGGCGCAGCGTGCGGGGGCGGGTGGCCAGCCGGTCCCGGTTGCAGAGGCCGTGATCGACCCCCGGAAATTCCGTCGGGCGCTGGGCAACTTCGCCACCGGCGTCACGGTCATGACGGCCAGCGCCGACGGTCGGAAGGTCGGGGTCACCGCCAACAGCTTCAACTCGGTGTCGCTCGATCCGCCGCTCATCCTCTGGAGCATCGACAAGCGTTCGGGCAGCTACCCGGTCTTTGCGCAGGCCTCGCACTTCGCCGTCAACGTGCTGGCGGTGGGCCAGATCGCCCTGTCCAACCAGTTCGCCCGCCCCGGCGACGACCGCTACGCGGGGGTACCGCACCGGTCCGGTGTCGGCGGTTCCATCCTGCTGGAAAACACCGCGGCCAGCTTCCAGTGCGAGAAGCACCAGATCATCGACGGGGGCGACCACTGGATCATGATCGGCAAGGTGGTGGCCTACGACGACAACGGGCGCGATCCGCTGCTCTACCACCAGGGCGCCTATTCCATGGTGCTGCCGCATCCGGAGCTGGAAGAGCGGGAAGAGGTGAATGCCCCGCGCACCGAGTTCCACAGCCGCCTGGTGGACAACTACTTCTATCTGATGAGCCAGGCGATGCGTGCCCATCAGGAAGCCTGTCAGCCTGAGCGCCGGCAGGGTGGGTGGAGTGCAGGCGAGTCACGCGTGCTGCTGGTCCTGGATGCTGACCAGCCAGTCGATCTGGCCACGGTGGTGCACCAGGCCGTCATGCCGGCGCGCGAAGTCGAGCCGGTGCTGCGCCTGTTGCGTGAGCGGGGCCTGGTCCGGCAGGAGGGCAGCGGTTTCGTGCTGACCCCCGAGGGGCATCGTCAGGCGCAGGCCGTCTGGGACATGGCCCGCCGTCAGCAGGACAGGGTGTTTGCGCCCTTCTCGGACGAAGAAAAGGCGCTGTTCGCCGACATGCTGAAGCGGGTCATCGTGCGCTGCTGAGGCAGCCCGTTGCCCGTCCCCGACGGTCCAGACGATGGATTCGATGTGAAAAATTCCCGAACGGGATATTTCTTTTCCTGGAAAACGGCCTGTATCCGGCCCTTCGGAGCGGGAAAGCGATTGGTTATCTCCACCCGATCGCGCGGTCTGGGGTATCCTGCCGGTATTGTTCAGATGACATGTTTTGACAATCCCCATGGATATGGACGCATTCACATCGACCGTTGCGCTGCCGGATGCCAGTGTTGATGCCGGCACCCATCCCTTCTCGGTGCTTGATGCACAGCCTCTGCCCGAGGGGGAGCGGCACGCCCTGAAGCCCCGGACGATCCGCCTGACGCCGACACGCGCGCCCGATCCTCCCATTCCCGCGCCGGATATCGCCGCGCCGCCGCCCGTCACCGTGCGTCCCTCTCTCACGATGGCGCTGCTGCAGGCTCGGGAATCGGCCATGCTCTTTTTCCGGCCGTCGCTCAACCGGCATGGACTCACCGAGCAGCAATGGCGGATCATTCGTGTGCTGCGCCGCTACGGCGAGCTGGAAAGTCACCAGCTGGCCGAGCTGGTCTGCATCCTGAAGCCCAGTATGACGGGTGTGCTCCAGCGCATGGAGCGGGATGGCCTCGTCCAGCGCCGCAAGCCCCGGCATGATCAGCGCCGCGTCTACGTGAGCCTGAGTCCTGCCGGGCAGACCTGTTTCAACGACATGGTCGATGAGGTCGAGGACGACTACCGGCGCCTGGAAGAGAAATTCGGCAAGGAGAAAGTCCAGGCGCTGCTGGCGCTGCTCGACGAGCTGAGCGCCACGCAGCCCTGAATGCCCGTCAGGGCCACTGCATCTCGCCCATGGCCACCCTGGCGCTCAGGTCCAGGGACCCTTCGCCGGCCAGGTGGGGGTAGCGAGCCTTCATGGCCGAGATCAGCTCGGTCGAGTTGGTGGCCTTGGCGGTTTCCTCGTCGAATGCGCGGATGTAGTCACCGGTGAACTGAACGGCCCTCAGGTCCAGCGCACTGCCCGGCGCATAGTGCCCGGGGATCACCACGGACGGGTTCAGCGCCTGGATGCGGTCCAGTGTGGTCAGCCAGTCCGCATGCGATTGCGGCGTCTGCGTGTCCGCCATCCAGACGTGCTCTCCGGCCACCACGGGAATGCCGCCGGCTACCACGCGGATCGACGGGATCCAGACGAAGGTGCGGTCTGGTGTGGGGCCGTCCAGGCCCACCACCTGCAGCGTCTGCCCTTCCAGCTTCAGGCGGTCACCGTCCAGCGGCTCCGGAATGATGATGTCCTTGGGCGCGTTCTCGCCCAGCTGTGGCCCCCAGACCTTCAGCTTGATGTCCTTGTTCTGCTCGATGGCGGCGACGGTCTGCGGCGTGGCCACGATCCGCGCTTCGGGGAACTCGCCCTTCAGCGTATCCAGCCCGAAGTAGTAGTCCGGATCGGAATGGCTGATATAGATGGCCACGAGCCTCTTGCCGCTGGCCTTGATCTGCGCCGCCAGCTTACGGGCATCCTCGGCCGAGAACTGCGCGTCGATCAGGATGGCGTCCTTCCTGCCTTGCACCAGGGTGGACGACACGGCAAAGATGGCTTCCTCGCCCGGGTTGTAGGTCTGGATCGTCAGCGGGGCCTCGGCCATTTCCTTCACGCTGGTGGCAGGCGTCGTGTCGGCGGTGCTGGGCAGAAGGCTGCAGCCTGCCAAGGCAAAGGCCAGCGCCAGAGCGCTGGCAACCAGGGTCTTGGGGGTGTTCATGGGGCGGATTCCAAAGATGTCTGTCGAATGGGCAACGCTGATCTTGCCAGAATGAGCCGGCGCGGAACAGCATGCCGGGCGCACGGCGCGTCACCAGGCAACCGGGTCGTGGTACCTGGGCGTTCTGTCCGTGACGGCAAGTGCAGTGGGGGGGGCGGATGCCGTTGAACGTATGCAGTACGCGACGTTTGAACGGGAAGTGCGGCAGCCATGCGCACAGAAGCCGGTTTTGCCCTATCATCACACCCTTGTGGACCTATCCGCGCGAGCGCAGATCGGGTGCTGATGATGGAACTTCGCCACCCCCTTGCATCGCAGAGAAAAAGTCTTCATAATGTCCCATTGACCGGACAGGCACACAGCGGTTTGGTTGCAAGGGCGGTTCCGTCGTCCTGCAAGCAAGGCTGAAAGTTCAAGCGTGTCTGACCCTTGCCTGCTTCAGGCAAGGTTGTTGAAGGTCATGCCCATGTGGCTCAGTGGTAGAGCACTCCCTTGGTAAGGGAGAGGTCGCGCGTTCGATCCGCGCCATGGGCACCACATATTCCAAGGCGTTGCCGACAATGGCAGCGCGTCATGTCAGGGAGGGTCCCTGACGGATCCCGGGTCGGTCGGCCACTCCCCACCCAGACATCAGGAGTCTCCAGTTATGGCAAAGGGCAAGTTTGAACGGACCAAGCCGCACGTGAACGTGGGCACCATCGGTCACGTGGACCATGGCAAGACGACGCTGACGGCGGCGATTGCCACGGTGCTGTCGAAGAAGTTCGGCGGTGAGGCCAAGGGCTATGACCAGATCGACAATGCACCGGAAGAGAAAGCCCGGGGCATCACGATCAACACCTCGCACGTCGAGTACGAGACCGCCAAGCGCCACTATGCACACGTGGACTGCCCGGGACACGCTGACTACGTGAAGAACATGATCACGGGTGCTGCCCAGATGGACGGCGCGATCCTGGTGGTGTCGTCGGCTGACGGCCCGATGCCGCAGACGCGCGAGCACATCCTGCTGGCCCGCCAGGTGGGTGTTCCCTACATCATCGTGTTCATGAACAAGGCCGACATGGTCGACGACGCCGAGCTGCTGGAGCTGGTGGAGATGGAAGTTCGTGAACTGCTGTCGAAGTACGAGTTCCCGGGCGACGATCTGCCGATCATCAAGGGTTCGGCGCTGAAGGCGCTGGAAGGCGACACGAGCGAGATCGGCGAGCCGGCCATCATGGCGCTGGCCGAGGCGCTGGACAGCTACATCCCCGAGCCCGAGCGTGCCGTGGACGGTACGTTCCTGATGCCGATCGAGGACGTGTTCTCGATCTCGGGTCGTGGTACGGTGGTTACGGGTCGTGTGGAGCGTGGCATCATCAAGGTTGGCGACGAGATCGAGATCGTCGGTATCCGTGACACGCAGAAGACGACCTGCACGGGCGTGGAGATGTTCCGCAAGCTGCTGGACCAGGGTCAGGCAGGCGACAACGTGGGTATTCTGCTGCGCGGCACGAAGCGCGAGGACGTCGAGCGTGGTCAGGTGCTGGCCAAGCCGGGCACGATCAAGCCGCACACCGAGTTCGAAGCCGAGGTGTACATCCTGAGCAAGGACGAAGGTGGCCGTCACACGCCGTTCTTCTCGAACTATCGTCCGCAGTTCTACTTCCGTACGACGGACGTGACGGGTTCGGTGACGCTGCCGGAAGGCACCGAGATGGTGATGCCGGGTGACAACGTTCAGATGAAGGTCAAGCTGATCGCCCCGATCGCCATGGAACAGGGTCTGCGGTTCGCCATCCGTGAAGGTGGTCGTACCGTCGGTGCCGGTGTGGTCGCCAAGATCATCGCCTGATACCAAGGATTGAAGGAAACGTAGGGGCATAGCTCAACTGGCAGAGCGTTGGTCTCCAAAACCAAAGGTTGGGGGTTCGATTCCCTCTGCCCCTGCCACTTTTCCTGATGTAGCAAGAAAGCCGGGCCGACAAGGCCCGCTTTCGTCAGAACAAGAGTCATTCATGGCAGTCGAAGACTGCATATTTCCAGGCTGGATACATGGCAGCGCAGCATAAAGTCGAAGATGTCACGTCCGGCGGCGACCGAGTCAAGCTGATCCTTGCCATTCTGGTCGTGGTGGCTGGCGTCGTCGGCTTCTACCTGTTGCGTGATCAGGCGCTGATCTTCCGGGTGCTGTCCGTCATCGGCGGTCTGGTACTGGGTGGTCTGATTGCCTGGACGTCGACGCAGGGTCGTCGTCTGCTCGCCTTCCTGCGTGAATCCTGGCAGGAAACCCGGCGAGTCGTCTGGCCCACCAAGAAGGAGACCTGGTCGGTCACGCTGTACGTCTTCTTGTTCGTGGTCGTCATGGCCATCTTCCTGTGGCTCGTCGATTCCGGGCTGCAGTTCGTTTTGTACGATCTCGTGCTGGGCTGGAGTCGCTGATGAGCAAACGTTGGTATGTGGTGCACGCCTACTCGGGCATGGAGAAGAGCGTCGGCCGTGCCATTCGTGAGCGCGTCGAGCGTGCGGGCATGCAGGATCTCTTCGGCCAGATTCTCGTCCCCACCGAAGAAGTGGTGGAGATGAAGAACGGCCAGCGTTCCATCACCGAGCGTCGTTTCTTTCCCGGCTACGTGCTGGTCGAGATGGAAATGAACGATGACACCTGGCACCTGGTGAAGAACACCAACAAGGTCACCGGGTTCGTCGGTGGTAGCGGCAACCGTCCTGCGGCCATTTCCCAGGCTGAAGTCGACAAGATCATGAACCAGATGGCCGAGGGCGTGGAAAAGCCGCGTCCGAAGACGCTCTTCGAGATTGGCGAGATGGTTCGGGTCAAGGAAGGTCCGTTTGCCGATTTCAATGGCAACGTCGAGGAAGTCAATTACGAGAAGAGCCGTCTGACCGTGTCCGTCACCATCTTCGGTCGTGCCACGCCGGTCGAACTGGAGTTCGGGCAGGTCGAGAAGCTCTGATCCCGGAAGGTCTTTCCTTCCGCAGCAAGACAGTTTCAGGCTGCTGCCTTTCGAAAGGGGGTGGCAGCGTTTTGAGGAGCCTGTGTCAGAAAGGTTCGCCATTCTGATTACGGGCGGTCGTACTCACAGGAGTAGCCATTCATGGCCAAGAAAATCGTCGGCTTCATCAAGCTGCAGGTTCCTGCAGGCAAAGCCAACCCCTCGCCCCCGATCGGTCCGGCCCTCGGTCAGCGCGGTCTGAACATCATGGAGTTCTGCAAGGCGTTCAACGCCCAGACGCAGGGCATGGAGCCCGGTCTGCCGATCCCTGTGGTCATCACCGCCTTCGCCGACAAGAGCTTCACCTTCATCATGAAGACGCCGCCGGCGTCCATCCTGATCAAGAAAGCCGCCAAGATCGACAAGGGTTCGAAGACCCCCCACACCGACAAGGTGGGCACGCTGACCCGCGAACAGCTGGAGCAGATCGCCAAGACCAAGCAGCCTGACCTGAGCGCTGCCGACCTGGATGCCGCCGTGCGTACCATCGCCGGCTCTGCCCGCAGCATGGGCGTGAACGTGGAGGGCGTGTAAATGGCCAAGCTGAGCAAACGTGCCAAGGCGCTGAGCGCCAAGGTCGAAGCCAACAAGCTGTATCCCGCCGCTGACGCCCTGGCCCTGGTCAAGGAATGCGCAACCGCCAAGTTCGACGAGTCCGTCGACGTGGCTGTTCAGCTGGGTATCGATCCCCGCAAATCCGACCAGCTGGTGCGTGGTTCGGTGGTGCTGCCCCGCGGTACCGGCAAGCCGGTTCGCGTTGCGGTGTTCACGCAGGGTGCCAAGGTTGAAGAAGCCAAGGCCGCCGGCGCCGACATCGTGGGCATGGAAGATCTGGCCGAGAAAGTGAAGGCTGGTCAGCTGGACTTCGACGTGGTCATCGCTTCGCCGGACGCCATGCGCGTGGTCGGCTCGCTGGGCCAGATCCTGGGTCCCCGTGGCCTGATGCCGAACCCGAAGGTCGGTACCGTGACGCCGAACGTTGCTGAGGCTGTCAAGAACGCCAAGTCGGGTCAGGTTCAGTACCGTACCGACAAGGCCGGTATCATCCACTCCACCATCGGCCGTGCTTCCTTCGACGTGGCGGCGCTGCAGGAGAACCTGGCTGCTCTGGTCGAGGCTCTGGTCCGTGCCAAGCCCGCCACCTCCAAGGGGCTGTACCTGCGCAAGGTCGCGGTCTCCAGCACGATGGGCGTGGGTGTCAAGGTTGACACCGCTTCCGTCAGCGGCACGGGAGCCTGATCTCCTGGCCGTGAGGGCCGACTGCAGGATGTTGCCCGGCAACGAGCCGGGCTACCAACTAGCAGCAGCCTTCAAGGCCTGATGGGATCTTGAAGTGATTCGGGGCGAAGGTTCCAGCAGGTTTTCCGTCGGTTTGCCGGCGGTATCTGTTCCTTCCCCCACCAAGCTTTGGGCCGTACCCTCGGGTACGTGTTGTCAAAGACCGTATGGGACCAAGCAAGCCGGCTTGCCGGCAAGGGCGGTCTTGAATGCAGGAGCAGGGTGGTTCGCCATCCGGTTTCCGGCGCCATACGCAGATGGCGGTCCTGAAGAATGAAGTGTTCGATTGCAGACGGCGCATTTCATGGGGTTTCACCCCTTGAGGATGCAGCGCCTGTGGCTGAAGGCTTCACACCTGATCGCCGTGTTGTCAACGATGGAAGTGCTTCGGCGCAACCATCTCATTTGTAAGGAAAGACCGTGGCTCTCAATCGTGAAGAGAAAGCGGCCGTCATCGAGGAAGTCAGTGCCCAGGTGGCACAGGCTGGCTCGATCGTCCTGGCCGAGTACCGTGGTCTGACAGTCGAGAAGATTACCCAGCTGCGCAAGCAGGCACGGGAATCGGGTGTGTATCTGCGCGTGTTGAAGAACACGCTGGTGCGTCGCGCCGTCAAGGATACGCCTTACGAGAAGCTGGCTGACCAGATGGTCGGTCCGCTGATGTACGGCATTTCCGCTGATCCGGTCGCGCCCGCCAAGCTGATCGCCAGCTTCGCAAAAGCCAACGACCAGCTCGTGGTGAAGGGTGGTGCCATGCCCAATGTGGTCATGGACGTCGCCGGGGTTCAGGCCCTGGCCACCATGCCGAGCCGCGAAGAGCTGCTGGCCAAGCTGCTGGGCACGATGCAGGCACCGGTTGCTACCTTCGTTCGTACCCTCAACGAGGTTCCGACGAAGTTCGTTCGCGGTCTGGCGGCCGTGCGCGACAAGCAGGAAGCTGCCTGAGCATCCCCGCACTCACATTGACTGTCGGGCTTCATCCGACGTAACAAACGCAATCGAACTGGAGTAATTCCAAATGGCACTGAGCAAAGAAGAGATCCTCGACGCAGTCGCAGGCATGACGGTTCTGGAACTGTCCGAACTGATCAAGATGATGGAAGAGAAATTCGGCGTGTCGGCTGCTGCCGCTGCTGTCGCCGTGGCCGCTCCGGCCGCTGGTGGCGCCGCTGGTGGTGCTGCTGCCGAAGAGCAGACCGAGTTCACCGTGGTTCTGGCCGCTGCTGGCGAGAAGAAAGTCGAGGTGATCAAGGTCGTGCGTGCCGCTACCGGCCTGGGCCTGAAAGAAGCCAAGGACCTGGTCGACGGTGCTCCGAAGCCTGTGAAGGAAGGCATCTCGAAGGCCGACGCCGACGCGCTGAAGAAACAGCTGGAAGACGCTGGCGCCAAGGTCGAAGTCAAGTAATCGACTTGCCGCCGGGTATCGGCCAAGGGACCGGGGTCTGCTGTCAGGGGACCTCGGTCGTTTGCCGTGTATCCGGCGGGTTTGCCTTACCGGGAAACCCCTCATCATCCTGCCGAAGGGCAGGGGTGGGGGCGTTTCCCGGCAGCCGTCTCCGAAGCGCTTTCACTCGCGCTTGGTGATCGGCCTGTTCCCCTGATTCCGGATTGTGGTGTTTGGAGCCCGGTGGTTGGCGAGGTATTCGCCCGCGTGCCTCGGTCGTCGCCGTGGCAGCACCAGGCCGGTAGCTTCCAGCCCCTTTCCAGACTCGCTTCAAGACCCTGTTCGTTGGCCAGCTTGCCTCTTCGAGGCAATAAGGGCTACCGAGCCGGGTCCTGCAGCGGGTTTCTTCCACGGATACACATGCAGTACACCGCGAAACGGCGCGTTTCGCCCTGTCAGGGCCTTGTTGCGGGCTGCCCGGCCAGCCGCATGTTGCCTTCCCGCCCCGGATCCAGAATCAGAAGCTGCGGTGCCCTTCGCTGCGCGGCTTCCGTTCGCCTATCGTGACCCCGACGTCTCACGGAGAGTCCATGACCTACTCGTTCACTGAAAAGAAGCGCATCCGCAAGAGCTTTGGCCACCGGCGTGCCCGTGCCGTGCAGGAAGTGCCTTACCTGCTGGCCACGCAGCTTGAATCCTATGCCGAGTTCCTGCAGGAAGGCGTGCCCGCCGACCAACGCAAGGATGTGGGGCTACAGGCGGCACTGAAGTCGATCTTTCCGATCTCTTCGCACAACGACATGGCGCGTCTGGAGTTCGTCGGCTACACGCTGGGCCAGCCTGCCTTCGACATGAAGGAGTGCCAGCAGCGCGGCCTGAACTTCTGCGCACCGCTGCGCGCCCGCGTGCGCCTGGTCATCATGGACCGCGAGGCCAGCAAGCCCACGGTCAAGGAAGTGAAGGAGCAGGAAGTCTACATGGGCGAGATCCCGCTCATGACGCCGACCGGCTCCTTCGTCATCAACGGTACCGAGCGCGTCATCGTCTCGCAGCTGCATCGTTCGCCCGGCGTGTTCTTCGAGCACGACCGCGGCAAGACCCACAGCTCCGGCAAGCTGCTCTTCTCGGCACGGATCATCCCCTACCGTGGCTCGTGGCTGGACTTCGAGTTTGACGCCAAGGACATCCTGTACTTCCGTATCGACCGTCGCCGCAAGATGCCGGTGACGATCCTGCTGAAGGCCATCGGTATGACGCCGGAGCAGATCCTGGCCCACTTCTTCGTCTTCGACACCTTCACGCTGGAGTCGGAAGGCGCCAAGATGGAGCTGGTGCCCGAGCGTCTGAAGGGTGAGACGGCCCGTTTCGACATCACCGACCGTGAAGGCAACGTGATCGTTGCCAAGGACAAGCGGATCAACGCCAAGCACATCCGCGACATGGAGAAGGCCGGCCTGAAGCTGATCAGCGTGCCGGACGAGTTCCTGCTGGGTCGTGCCGTGGCCACCGACATCGTCGATCCCGAGACCGGCGAGATCGTCATGCGCGCCAATGACGAGCTGACCGAGGACAGCCTGGGTCGCCTGCGCGCGGCCAACATCCACGAGTTCCGCACGCTCTACACCAATGACCTGGACGCGGGCCCGTTCATCTCGCAGACCCTGCGTCTGGATGACTCCGCCGACCAGATCTCGGCCCGCATCGCCATCTACCGGATGATGCGCCCGGGTGAGCCGCCGACCGAGGACGCAGTCGAGGCACTGTTCAACCGCCTCTTCTACAACGAGGACACCTACGACCTGTCGCGCGTGGGCCGGATGAAGTTCAACAGCCGCGTCGGCCGCGAGGAGCCCACGGGCCCCATGACGCTGGAAGACGACGACATCGTGGCTGTCATCAAGCTGCTGGTGGACCTGCGCAACGGCAAGGGCGAGATCGACGACATCGACCACCTGGGCAACCGTCGCGTGCGCTGCGTGGGCGAGCTGGCCGAGAACCAGTTCCGTGCCGGTCTGGTGCGCGTCGAGCGCGCCGTGCGCGAGCGTCTGGGCCAGGCCGAGACCGAGAACCTGCTGCCGCATGACCTGATCAACAGCAAGCCGATCAGCGCCGCCATCCGCGAGTTCTTCGGTTCCAGCCAGCTGTCGCAGTTCATGGACCAGACCAACCCGCTGTCGGAGATCACCCACAAGCGCCGTGTCTCGGCCCTTGGCCCGGGCGGTCTGACGCGTGAGCGTGCCGGCTTCGAGGTGCGCGACGTGCACCCGACCCACTACGGTCGCGTCTGCCCGATCGAGACGCCTGAAGGTCCGAACATCGGTCTGATCAACTCGCTGGCGCTCTATGCCCGCCTGAACGAGTTCGGCTTCCTGGAGACTCCGTACCGCAAGGTCGAGAACCAGAAGCTGACTGACCAGATCGACTTCCTGTCGGCCATCGAGGAAGGTCGCTACGTCATCGCTCAGGCCAACGCCGAGCTGGACGAGGAAGGCCGCCTGACCGGCGAGCTGGTGTCGGTGCGCATCAACGGCGAGACCCAGCTGGTCTCGGCCGACCGCGTGGAGTACATCGACGTGGCGCCGTCGCAGATCGTGTCCGTGGCCGCCTCGCTGATTCCGTTCCTTGAGCACGACGACGCGAACCGGGCGCTGATGGGTGCCAACATGCAGCGTCAGGCCGTGCCCTGCCTGCGTCCGCAGAAACCGCTGGTCGGTACCGGCATCGAGCGCACCTGTGCGGTGGACTCGGGCACGGTCGTCACCGCGCTGCGCGGCGGCACCGTCGACTACGTCGATGCCAACCGGGTGGTGATCCGCGTCAACGACGAGGAAGCCACGGCGGGCGAAGTGGGTGTGGACATCTACAACCTCGTCAAGTACACCCGCAGCAACCAGAACACCAACATCAACCAGCGTCCGATCGTCTCCAAGGGCGACCGGCTGGCTGCCGGCGACGTGATCGCCGACGGCGCCTCGACCGACCTCGGCGAGCTGGCCCTGGGGCAGAACATGCTGATCGCGTTCATGCCCTGGAACGGCTACAACTTCGAGGACTCGGTGATGATCTCGGAGAAGGTGGTGTCCGACGACCGCTACACCTCGATCCACATCGAGGAGCTGTCGGTTCTGGCGCGTGACACCAAGCTGGGGCCCGAGGAGATCACCCGCGACATCTCCAACCTGTCCGAGAGCCAGCTGGCCCGCCTGGACGAGTCCGGCATCGTCTACATCGGCGCCGAAGTCTCGGCCGGCGACACGCTGGTGGGCAAGGTCACGCCCAAGGGCGAGACCCAGCTCACCCCGGAAGAGAAGCTGCTGCGCGCGATCTTCGGCGAGAAGGCCTCCGACGTGAAGGACACCAGCCTGCGCGTGCCTTCGGGCATGAACGGCACCGTCATCGACGTGCAGGTGTTCACCCGCGAGGGCATCACCCGTGACAAGCGGGCGCAGTCGATCATCGACGACGAACTCAAGCGCTTCCGTCTGGACCTGAACGACCAGCTGCGGATCGTCGAGAACGACGCCTTCAGCCGGATCGAGCGTTTCCTGGACGGCAAGGAAGCCAATGGCGGACCCAAGAAGCTGGCCAAGGGCACGGTCGTCACCCGCGACTACCTGAAGGATCTGGACCGCTACCACTGGTTCGAGGTGCGTCTGGCCAACGAGGAAGATGCCCGCTGGCTGGAAGGCATGAAGGACGCCATCGAGCAGAAGCGTCACCAGTTCGACCTGGCCTTCGAAGAGAAGCGCAAGAAGCTCACCCAGGGCGACGAGCTGCCCCCGGGCGTGCTGAAGATGGTCAAGGTCTACCTGGCCGTCAAGCGTCGTCTGCAGCCTGGTGACAAGATGGCCGGCCGCCACGGCAACAAGGGTGTGGTCTCGCGCATCGTGCCGATCGAGGACATGCCCTACATGGCTGATGGCACCCCGTGCGACATCGTGCTGAACCCGCTGGGCGTGCCGTCGCGGATGAACGTGGGCCAGATTCTGGAAACCCACCTGGGCTGGGCTGCCAAGGGCGTGGGCCTGCGCATCGGCGAGATGCTGGACCGTCACGTGAAGGTCTCCGAGCTGCGCCGCTATCTCGACAAGGTCTATAACGACCGCGGCGAGAAGGCCAACCTGTCCGAGCTGTCCGACGACGAGCTGCTGGCCATGGCGAACAACCTGCGGGACGGCGTGCCGTTTGCCACCCCGGTGTTTGACGGTGCGACCGAGGAAGAGATCCACGCTGCACTGGATCTGGCCTTCCCGTCGGATGACCCGCGGACCGAGAAACTGGGCTTCACGCCCAGCAAGACGCAGCTCATCCTGCGTGACGGCCGCACCGGCGATCCGTTCGACCGGCCGGTCACGGTGGGCTACATGCACTTCCTGAAGCTGCACCACCTGGTCGACGACAAGATGCACGCCCGCTCCACCGGTCCGTACAGCCTGGTGACCCAGCAGCCGCTGGGCGGCAAGGCCCAGTTCGGTGGCCAGCGTTTCGGCGAGATGGAGGTCTGGGCACTGGAAGCCTATGGTGCCTCCTACACGCTGCAGGAGATGCTGACGGTCAAGTCCGACGACGTGACCGGTCGTGCGAAGGTCTACGAAAACATGGTCAAGGGCGAGCACGCCATCGACGCCGGCATGCCGGAATCCTTCAACGTGCTGGTCAAGGAAATTCGCTCGCTCGGCATCGACATCGATCTCGAACGCGCCTGAGACTGAGCTGAGGAACACAACGGAGAACCCATGAAAGCATTGCTGGATCTCTTCAAACAGGTCGAGGAGAGCGACCACTTCGATGCCATCCGCATCGGCCTGGCCTCTCCCGACAAGATTCGCTCCTGGTCCTACGGCGAAGTCAAGAAACCCGAGACCATCAACTACCGGACCTTCAAGCCCGAGCGTGACGGCCTGTTCTGCGCCAAGATCTTCGGGCCCATCAAGGACTACGAGTGCCTGTGCGGCAAGTACAAGCGCCTCAAGCATCGCGGCGTGATCTGCGAGAAGTGCGGCGTGGAAGTGACGCTGGCCAAGGTGCGCCGCGAGCGCATGGGCCACATCGAGCTGGCCAGCCCGGTCGCGCACATCTGGTTCCTGAAGTCGCTGCCGTCGCGTCTGGGCATGGTGCTGGACATGACGCTGCGCGACATCGAGCGCGTGCTGTACTTCGAGGCCTATGTCGTGGTCGAGCCCGGCATGACCCCGCTCAAGCGCAACCAGCTGCTCACCGAGGACGACTTCCTGGCCAAGACCGAGGAGTACGGTGACGAGTTCGTGGCCGCGATGGGTGCCGAGGGCGTGCGCGAGCTGCTCAAGTCCATCGACGTGGACCGCGAGGTCGATCGCCTGCGCGAGGAAATCCAGGTCACCAGCTCCGAAGCCAAGGTCAAGAAGATCGCCAAGCGCCTGAAGGTGCTGGAAGGCTTCCAGCGCTCGGGCATCCGCCCCGAGTGGATGGTCATGGAAGTGCTGCCGGTGCTGCCGCCCGAGCTGCGTCCGCTGGTGCCGCTGGATGGTGGCCGCTTCGCCACGTCCGACCTGAACGACCTGTATCGCCGTGTCATCAACCGGAACAACCGCCTCAAGCGTCTGCTGGAGCTGAAGGCCCCCGAGATCATCGTCCGCAACGAGAAGCGGATGCTGCAGGAATCGGTCGACTCGCTGCTGGACAACGGCCGCCGTGGCAAGGCCATGACGGGCGCCAACAAGCGTGCGCTGAAGTCGCTGGCCGACATGATCAAGGGCAAGGGCGGTCGCTTCCGTCAGAACCTGCTGGGCAAGCGCGTCGACTACTCGGGCCGTTCGGTCATCGTGGTGGGCCCGCAGCTCAAGCTGCATCAGTGCGGTCTGCCCAAGCTGATGGCCCTGGAGCTGTTCAAGCCCTTCATCTTCAACAAGCTGGAGGCGATGTCGGCTGCCACCACCATCAAGCAGGCTAAGAAGATGGTGGACACGCAGGAGCCCATCGTCTGGGACATCCTGGAAGAAGTCATCCGCGAGCATCCGGTCATGCTGAACCGGGCGCCGACGCTGCACCGTCTGGGCATCCAGGCCTTCGAGCCGGTGCTGATCGAGGGCAAGGCCATCCAGCTGCACCCGCTGGTCTGCGCCGCCTTCAACGCCGACTTCGACGGCGACCAGATGGCCGTGCACGTCCCGCTGTCGCTGGAAGCGCAGATGGAAGCCCGCGCCCTGATGCTGGCCTCCAACAACGTGCTGTTCCCGTCCAACGGCGAGCCGTCGATCGTGCCGTCGCAGGACATCGTGCTGGGCCTGTACTACGCCACTCGTGCCAAGGTCAACGGCAAGGGCGAGGGCATGTACCTGGCCGACATCAAGGAAGTGCAGCGCGCCTACGACAACGGCGAGGTCGAGCTGGGCACGAAGATCACCGTGCGTCTCCATGAGTACGAGCGCATCGGCGACAACGAGTTCCGCCCGCATTTCAAGCGCTTCGAGACCACCGTCGGTCGTGCGCTGCTGTCCGAGATCCTGCCCAAGGGCCTGCCGTTCGACCTGATGAACCGGGCGCTGAAGAAGAAGGAAATCTCGCGCCTGATCAACGCCTCGTTCCGTCGCTGCGGTCTGCGGGCCACGGTCATCCTGGCCGACCAGCTGATGCAGAACGGCTTCCGGCTGGCCACGCGCGGTGGCATCTCCATCGCCATCGACGACATGCTGGTGCCGCCGTCCAAGCCGCAGATCCTGGCGGCCGCCGAGAAGGAGGTCAAGGAGATCGAGCAGCAGTACACCTCGGGTCTGGTGACCCAGGGCGAGCGCTACAACAAGGTGGTGGACATCTGGTCCAAGGCCGGCGACCAGGTGGCCAAGGCCATGATGGACCAGCTGGCAACCGAGGACGTCGTCAACCGCGAAGGTCTGGTGCAGAAGCAGGAGTCGTTCAACGCCATCTACATGATGGCCGACTCGGGCGCTCGTGGTTCGGCCACGCAGATCCGTCAGCTGGCGGGCATGCGGGGCCTGATGGCCAAGCCGGACGGCTCGATCATCGAGACGCCGATCACGGCGAACTTCCGCGAAGGCCTGAACGTTCTGCAGTACTTCATCTCCACCCACGGTGCCCGTAAGGGTCTGGCCGACACCGCGCTGAAGACCGCCAACTCGGGTTATCTGACCCGTCGTCTGGTGGACGTGGCGCAGGATCTGGTGGTGACCGAGCACGACTGCGGCACCAGTAACGGTGTGGCCATGCGTGCGCTGGTCGAGGGCGGTGAGGTCATCGAGCCGCTGCGCGATCGCGTGCTGGGTCGTGTCACGGCCGTGGACGTGATCAACCCCGAGACGCAGGAAACCGCCATCCCGGCCGGTGAACTGCTGAACGAGGACCTGGTCGAGAAGATCGAGCAGCTGGGCATCGACGAGGTGCGCGTGCGCACCCCGCTGACCTGCGACGTGCGCTATGGCCTGTGCGCCAAGTGCTACGGTCGCGACCTGGGCCGCGGTGTGCTGGTCAACACTGGCGAATCGGTCGGCATCATCGCCGCCCAGTCCATTGGTGAGCCGGGTACCCAGCTGACCATGCGGACCTTCCACATCGGTGGTGCGGCTTCGCGTGCCGCGGTCGCCAGCTCGGTGGAAACCAAGTCCAACGGTACGGCGCGTTTCACCGCCGCCATGCGCTACATCACCAACGCCAAGGGCGAGCTGATCGTCATCTCGCGTTCGGGCGAGGTGATGATCACCGATGACAACGGCCGCGAGCGCGAGCGCCACAAGATCCCTTACGGTGCCACGCTGCACGTCCATGACGGTCAGGCGCTCACCGCCGGTTCGCAGCTGGCCAGCTGGGATCCGCTGACCCGCCCGATCATCAGTGAGTACGGCGGTACGGTGCGCTTCGAGAACGTCGAGGAAGGCGTGACCGTGGCCAAGCAGGTCGACGAGGTCACCGGTCTGTCCACGCAGGTGGTCATCGATGCCAAGCGGCGGGGTGCGGGTGCCAAGAACGTCCGTCCCACGATGAAGCTGATCAACGAGGCGGGCGAGGAAGTGAAGATCGCCGGCACCGATCACTCGGTGCAGATCGGCTTCCCGGTGGGCGCGCTGATCACCGTGCGCGATGGCCAGCAGGTGGCCGTCGGCGAGGTGCTGGCACGTATCCCGCAGGAATCCCAGAAGAACCGGGACATTACCGGGGGTCTGCCGCGGGTGGCCGAGCTGTTCGAGGCCCGTTCGCCCAAGGACGCCGGCATGCTGGCAGAGGTCACCGGTACGGTCTCGTTCGGCAAGGACACCAAGGGCAAGCAGCGTCTGGTCATCACCGACCTGGACGGCAATGCGCACGAGTTCCTGATCCCGAAAGAGAAGCACGTGCTGGTGCACGACGGTCAGGTGGTCAACAAGGGCGAGATGATCGTGGACGGCCCGGCCGATCCGCACGACATCCTGCGCCTGCTGGGCATCGAGGCGCTGTCGCGCTACATCGTGGACGAGGTGCAGGACGTCTACCGACTGCAGGGCGTGAAGATCAACGACAAGCACATCGAGGTGATCGTTCGCCAGATGCTGCGTCGTGTGGTCGTCACCGCACCGGGCGGCACCAACTTCATCGTGGGCGAGCAGGTCGAGCGCAGCGAGCTCCTGGATGCCACCGACAAGATGAACGACGAAGGCAAGCTGCCGCCGTCGTATGAAAACATCCTGCTGGGCATCACCAAGGCCTCGCTGTCCACCGACTCGTTCATCTCGGCGGCTTCCTTCCAGGAAACCACCCGGGTGCTGACCGAGGCGGCCATCATGGGCAAGCGCGACGACCTGCGTGGGCTGAAGGAGAACGTCATCGTCGGTCGCCTGATCCCCGCAGGTACGGGTCTGGCCTACCACAAGGCACGTCACGAGAAGGAATCGGTCGAGGCCCAGGAAGCCGCCGCACTGGCAGCCGCCGAAGCAGCCTTCGCCATGCCTGCGTCGTCCGAGCCCGAGCTGGTGACGGCCGAGGAAAGTGCGTCGTCGGCCGCCGCCACCGCGGCTGCGCTGGATCTGAGCGCACTGTTCGGCGGACCGTCCACCTCGTCGGACGAGACCCCGGCACAGCCTTCCGGCGACGAGGGCTGATCCTGCCATGACCGGCCCGGGCCTGATGGTCCGGGCGGCAAGCACAGGAACAAGGCCAGGAGCGGATTACCGTTCCTGGCCTTGTTGCTTTTGAGCGCCGTCGAAGCAGGGCGGAGTGAAACAAGTTGTGTCAGCCCTCCGGTACCAGGAATCTGTATCGCGCTGCCCCGGCTAGGCCTGCATATAGGGTTCGCAGCCGGAAAGGGTACCGCCAGGCCGCATGGAATGAGGTAAGCCGAGGCAGTGATGGGGGCGGTGCTGACACGGCCAGTGATCGGGATGGCAGGCGGATTCGATCCCGACATGTTGGGTATTTCGACGCTATTACAAATAATTACCGTTCATCGACAGCTGGCAATCACAGGATCAGCGGTCTGGGGTCAAATAGTCCGAATACGCCGAATGGACTTTCCCCTTATCTTCTCCCCATAAAGGAACAGGCAGCACCCTGCGTCCGTCCCTGCCCGGCCATGTTGCATCCCGGGCTGTCGGAGGGTCGTTCAGGGAGGAAGCGGCCGGAATTCACGGCGGGACGGTCGATTTGGCGGGACAATCGTCAGCTGAGGCGCCCCAGGCGCCCCCGTCAGGAGAAAACACCATGGCAGCTTATGCAATCGTGATCGAACAGCGAGGCAGCTGCTTCCGGGCCTACGTCCCGGACGTTCCCGGTTGCACGGCTACCGGCAACAGTCTTGCAGAGGCCGAGGCGGCCGTGCGTGATGCCATGCGCCTGCTGCCGCCGACAGGGGCCGTGGCGCCCGCGCCGCAGCCCGGCTACTTCTGGGTTCAGCCCCAGCCTGTTGCCGCATCCTGAAGCGTGCGGCGAATGGCCCACGCCGTGGGCACCCCGGCTTGTCTTCATTGACTGGTCGACACCTTCCTTTTATACTCCCGTGTTCCTGGGGCGGCCGTATGCCGCGCCAGATGCGCTCTTTGGGTAGCACCGGGGCCGTCTGCCAAGGCAGTTCGGTCAAGGCGTCGGTCGAAGGGGCATCGGGCAGCAGACAGCCCCTCACACAAGGCCGGGTTCTTCCGGCCCGGCAAATCGAATTCAGGCAGACGCCGCCGCGCGTTGCCATGGATTGATCTCCGATCGACGCAGCCCGCCGTGGCTGCTCCCAAATCCAAGCGTCAACAGCCATGCCAACCATCAATCAGCTCGTACGCAAGCCGCGTAAATCTGCGGTCGTCAAGAGCAAGAGCCCCGCGCTGGAAGATTGCCCGCAGCGCCGCGGTGTTTGCACCCGCGTCTACACCACCACCCCCAAGAAGCCGAACTCCGCGCTGCGTAAAGTGGCCAAGGTGCGTCTCACCAACGGCTTCGAGGTCATCAGCTACATCGGCGGTGAAGGCCACAACCTGCAGGAACACTCGGTCGTGCTGATCCGCGGCGGTCGTGTGAAAGACCTTCCGGGTGTGCGCTACCACATCGTTCGCGGCTCCCTTGACCTGCAAGGCGTCAAGGACCGGAAACAGGCCCGTTCCAAGTACGGTGCCAAGCGGCCCAAGGCTGCCAAGTAATCATCGGTCCCATCACGGTCGCCCGTCTTCCGGGTGGTCGGCTGGAAGGGTGGTTGGTACGATCGCCTGCGATGGGCGCAGGCGGCGCCGCCATCCAGTAAGCGATCCCGCCTTTTCGCGATCCTGCGAGAAAGGTTCGGGGTCATGGCAATGCCCAAAGGTTCCCTGTTTTCCGCCCATATCCGATGGGGCGGCGTGTTTTCCGGTTCCCGGGAATCACCTGGAGTCCGCGTGCAAGGCCAGCTGAATGTCAATCTGAGGTAAGAAATGCCACGCCGTCGCGAAGTACCGAAGCGCGTGATCCTGCCGGATCCGCTCTATCACAACGAAGAAGTCGCCAAGTTCATCAACGTGCTGATGCTCTCCGGCAAGAAAGCCGTCGCCGAGCGCATCCTGTACGGTGCCTTCGAGATCATCCGCTCCAAGAGCGGCAAGGATCCCATCGAAGTCTTCAACACCGCACTGAGCAATTCCCGCCCGATGGTCGAGGTCAAGAGCCGTCGTGTGGGTGGTGCCAACTATCAGGTGCCGGTTGAAGTTCGCCCGGTGCGCCGTACCGCGCTGGCCATGCGCTGGCTGCGTGAAGCCGCCAAGAAGCGTGCCGAGAAATCCATGGGCCAGCGCCTGGCCAACGAACTGATGGAAGCGGCCGAGAACCGGGGTGGCGCCGTCAAGCGTCGCGACGAGGTTCACCGCATGGCTGAGGCCAACCGCGCCTTCTCGCACTTCCGCTTCTGACCCGTCTCTGACGGAACGAGGACGATACGTCCCCTCTGCACCGGACCGGCCGCCGCAATGTCAGTGGCTGTCGGTCCTGTGCCTTAATGTGCTATTCAAGGACTCACCATCATGGCTCGCAAGACCCCCATCGAGCGCTACCGGAATATTGGTATTTCGGCCCACATCGATGCAGGAAAAACCACGACGACCGAGCGCATCCTGTATTACACCGGCGTGAACCACAAGCTGGGTGAAGTGCATGATGGCGCGGCCACCACCGACTGGATGGAACAGGAGCAGGAGCGTGGCATCACCATCACCTCCGCTGCCGTGACCACCTTCTGGAAAGGCATGGACCTTTCCTATCCGGAACACCGGATCAACATCATCGACACCCCGGGACACGTCGACTTCACCATCGAGGTGGAGCGTTCGATGCGCGTGCTGGACGGTGCCTGCATGGTGTACTGCGCAGTGGGCGGCGTGCAGCCGCAGTCCGAGACCGTCTGGCGTCAGGCCAACAAGTATCACGTGCCCCGTCTGGCCTTCGTGAACAAGATGGACCGTACCGGCGCGAACTTCTACAAGGTCTATGACCAGATGAAGCTGCGCCTGCGCGCCAATCCCGTGCCCGTGGTCATCCCCATCGGCGCCGAGGACAAGTTCGAAGGCGTGGTCGACCTCATCAAGATGAAAGCCATCATCTGGGATGAGGCCTCGCAGGGCATGAAGTTCGACTACCGCGACATCCCGGCCGACCTGAAGGAAAAGGCTGCCGAGTGGCGCGAGAAGATGCTCGAGGCCGCGGCCGAAGCCGACGAGGACCTGATGAACGAGTACCTCGAGAACGGCGATCTGCCCGAAGAGAAGATCAAGGCCGGTCTGCGCAAGCGCACCATCGCCAACGAGATCCAGCCGATGCTGTGCGGCACCGCCTTCAAGAACAAGGGCGTGCAGCGCATGCTGGACGCCGTGATCGACTTCCTGCCGTCGCCGGTCGAGATTCCGCCGATCGAGGGCGAGGACGACGAGCACAACCGCGTCACCCGCAAGGCCGACGACAACGAGAAGTTCGCCGCACTGGCATTCAAGCTGATGACCGACCCCTTCGTCGGTCAGCTGACCTTCGTGCGCGTGTACTCGGGCGTGCTGAACTCCGGTGACACGGTGCTCAACGCCACCCGCGGCAAGAAGGAGCGCATCGGCCGTCTGCTGCAGATGCACGCCAACAACCGCGAAGAGATCAAGGAAGTGCGTGCTGGCGACATCGCCGCCGTGGTGGGCCTGAAGGAAGTCACCACCGGTGAGACGCTGACCGACCAGGCTGCTCCGATCATCCTGGAGCGCATGGTGTTCCCCGAGCCGGTGATCCGTCAGGCCGTCGAGCCCAAGTCGAAGGCCGACCAGGAGAAGATGGGTCTGGCGCTGTCGCGTCTGGCTGCCGAGGATCCGTCCTTCCGCGTCCACACCGACGAGGAATCGGGTCAGACCATCATCGGCGGCATGGGCGAGCTGCACCTCGAGATCATCGTCGACCGGATGAAGCGTGAGTTCAACGTGGAAGCCAACGTCGGCAAGCCGCAGGTGGCCTACCGCGAGACCATCCGCAAGACGGTCGAGAACGCCGAAGCCAAGTTCGTCAAGCAGTCCGGTGGTCGTGGTCAGTACGGTCACGTCGTGCTCAAGCTGGAACCGCTGGAGCCGGGCGGCCCGAACTTCGAGTTCGTCGATGCCATCAAGGGCGGTGTGGTGCCTCGCGAGTTCATCCCTGCGGTCCAGAAGGGTATCGAAGACACCCTGCCGACCGGCGTGCTGGCCGGCTACCCGGTGGTGGACGTGAAGGTCACGCTGCACTTCGGTTCGTACCACGACGTGGACTCCAACGAAAACGCCTTCAAGCAGGCGGGTTCGATGGCGTTCAAGGAAGGCATGCGCAAGGCCAGCCCGGTCCTGCTGGAGCCGATGATGGCCGTGGAAGTGGAAACGCCGGAAGAGTATGCCGGTACCGTGATGGGCGACCTGTCCTCGCGGCGCGGCATGATCCAGGGCATGGAAGACATGGTCGGTGGCGGCAAGCAGATCAAGGCTGAAGTGCCGCTGGCCGAGATGTTTGGCTACGCCACCACACTGCGGTCGCTGACCCAGGGTCGTGCCACTTACACTATGGAATTCAAGCAATACGCCGAAGCGCCGAAGAACGTCGCCGAGGCCGTCATCGCGGCCCGTACCAAGTAATCACGGGTACAGGCCGGAAGGGGGTGGGGCACACCAGCCGGAGTGCCTCGCCTTCCGACAAACGACAATCTCGATTGAAAGAATCAGGAGTGAACTGAAAAATGGCAAAGGGCAAGTTTGAACGGACCAAGCCGCACGTGAACGTGGGCACCATCGGTCACGTGGACCATGGCAAGACGACGCTGACGGCGGCGATTGCCACGGTGCTGTCGAAGAAGTTCGGCGGCGAGGCCAAGGGCTATGACCAGATCGACAATGCACCGGAAGAGAAAGCCCGGGGCATCACGATCAACACCTCGCACGTTGAGTACGAGACCGCCAAGCGCCACTATGCACACGTGGACTGCCCGGGACACGCCGACTACGTGAAGAACATGATTACCGGTGCTGCCCAGATGGACGGCGCGATCCTGGTGGTGTCGTCGGCTGACGGCCCGATGCCGCAGACGCGCGAGCACATCCTGCTGGCTCGCCAGGTGGGTGTTCCCTACATCATCGTGTTCATGAACAAGGCCGACATGGTCGACGACGCCGAGCTGCTGGAGCTGGTGGAGATGGAAGTTCGTGAACTGCTGTCGAAGTACGAGTTCCCGGGCGACGATCTGCCGATCATCAAGGGTTCGGCACTGAAGGCGCTGGAAGGCGACACGAGCGAGATCGGCGAGCCGGCCATCATGGCGCTGGCCGAGGCGCTGGACAGCTACATCCCCGAGCCCGAGCGTGCCGTGGACGGTACGTTCCTGATGCCGATCGAGGACGTGTTCTCGATCTCGGGTCGTGGTACGGTGGTTACGGGTCGTGTGGAGCGTGGCATCATCAAGGTTGGCGACGAGATCGAGATCGTCGGTATCCGTGACACGCAGAAGACGACCTGCACGGGCGTGGAGATGTTCCGCAAGCTGCTGGACCAGGGTCAGGCAGGCGACAACGTGGGTATCCTGCTGCGCGGCACGAAGCGCGAGGACGTCGAGCGTGGTCAGGTGCTGGCCAAGCCGGGCACGATCAAGCCGCACACCGAGTTCGAAGCCGAGGTGTACATCCTGAGCAAGGACGAAGGTGGTCGTCACACGCCGTTCTTCTCGAACTACCGTCCGCAGTTCTACTTCCGTACGACGGACGTGACGGGTTCGGTGACGCTGCCGGAAGGCACCGAGATGGTGATGCCGGGTGACAACGTTCAGATGAAGGTCAAGCTGATCGCCCCGATCGCCATGGAACAGGGTCTGCGGTTCGCCATCCGTGAAGGTGGTCGTACCGTCGGTGCCGGTGTGGTCGCCAAGATCATCGCCTGATTTTCACGTCCCATCCCATCGCAGACATAGGAGCGCGTCTGCCGCGCGCTCCTCGCTCTTTAAGGAATCATCATGGCAAACCAGAAAATCCGTATCCGTCTGAAAGCGTTCGACTACAAGTTGATCGACCAGTCCGCCGCTGAGATCGTTGATACGGCCAAGCGCACCGGCGCAGTCGTTCACGGCCCGGTGCCGTTGCCAACCCGCATCGAGCATTTCGATGTGCTGCGTTCGCCGCACGTCAACAAGACGTCGCGTGACCAGCTGGAAATCCGTACGCACCTGCGTCTGATGGACATCGTGGATCCCACCGACAAGACCGTCGATGCGCTGATGAAACTCGACCTGCCCGCCGGCGTCGACGTGGAAATCAAGCTGCAGTGATGATGCGTGCAGCGCCTGGTCTCTTGGTGCTGCCCGTCTCGCCCAAAGCCCGCCGTCTTCCTTCGAGGAAGCCCGGCGGGCTTTTTTGTTTACAGAATTCAGAATTCATCATGAGCCACCCCTCCAAGCCCATTGATCAAGCCGATCTCGTCTATGGACTGGAAGATCGCCCCCCGTTCGGCAATGCGCTGCTGAGCGCCATCACCCACCTGCTGGCCATCTTCGTGCCGATGATCACCCCGGCGCTGATCGTGGGCCGCGCCCTGGAACTGCCCGTGGACATGACGGCCTACCTGGTGTCCATGGCCATGGTGGCCTCGGGCGTCGGCACCTGGCTGCAGGTCAACCGCTTTGGGCCGCTGGGGTCGGGCATGCTCTCCATCCAGTCGGTCAACTTCTCGTTCGTCACGGTGATGATCGCGCTGGGCACGTCCATGAAGGCCGAGGGGCTGGACGCGCACGCCATGATCTCGGCGCTGCTGGGGGTCTCCTTCGTGGGTGCATTCCTGGTGTGCTTCTCCGCCTGGCTGCTGCCATACCTGAAGAAAGTCATCACGCCCACCGTCAGTGGGGTGGTCGTCATGCTCATCGGCCTCAGCCTCGTGCACGTCGGCATTACCGATTTTGGCGGTGGCTTTGGCGCCAAGGCGGACGGCAGCTTTGGCTCCTTCGAGAACCTGGGCCTGGCGGGCACGGTGCTGCTCATCGTGCTCTTCTTCAACTGCATGAAGAATCCGCTGCTGCGCATGAGCGGCATTGCGGTGGGCCTGGTCATCGGCTATCTGATCGCGCTCTTCTGGGGCAAGGTGGACTTCTCATCACTGAATGGCCTGCCTCTGGTCACGATCCCGGTGCCCTTCAAGTATGGTTTTGCGTTCGACAGCCATGCCTTCGTGGTGGCGGGCGCCATCTACCTGCTCAGCGTCTTCGAGGCGGTGGGGGATCTCACCGCCACGGCCATGGTGTCGGGGCAGCCCATCGAGGGCGATGAGTACACGCGACGCCTGCGTGGCGGTGTCCTGGCCGACGGCCTCGTCTCCGTCATTGCCACCGCTCTGGGGTCGCTGCCGCTCACCACGTTCGCTCAGAACAACGGCGTCATCCAGATGACGGGGGTGGCCTCACGCCATGTGGGCAAGTACATCGCCGTCATCCTGGTGCTGCTGGGGCTGTTCCCGGTGGTGGGACGGATCTTCACCACCATCCCGGCCCCCGTGCTGGGCGGGGCCATGGTGCTGATGTTCGGCCTCATCACCATCGCCGGTGTGCGCATCCTCATGACCAACGGCATCCGTCGGCGTGAGACCATCATTGCAGCCACCTCGGTGGGCCTGGGTCTGGGAGTCGCTTTCGAGCCGGAAGTCTTCCAGCAGCTTCCCGTGCTTTTCCAGAACTCCATCTCCGCCGGTGGCATCACGGCCGTGGTGCTCAACCTGCTGCTTCCGCTGGACCAGACCGAGAAGCCGGTCTTCCTCAGCGATGATCTGGAGTGATCCTTGCCCTCATCCCGCCAGTACGAGTACTTTGACGACGACCCGTCCTTTCCCAGCACGCTGGTCATCAGTACGCTGTTCGTCGGGGCCTTCATCGGCTTTCTGAACGAGACCCTGCTCAACGTGGCCTTGCCCACGCTGATGAGGGAGTTCTCGGTGGAAAAGACCACCGTGCAATGGATGGCCACGGGCTTTCTGCTGGTGATGGGGGCGCTGGCGCCGCTGACCGCCAGCCTGGTGCAGTGGCTTGATACCCGGCGGCTCACGCTGGTCACGCTGGGCACCTTCCTGGCGGGATCGCTGATCTGCGCGACGGCACCCACGTTCGGACTGCTGCTGACGGGGCGGCTGGTGCAGGCCGTGTCGGCGGCGCTCACCATGCCGTTGCTGATGAATGCCACGCTGGCCATCTATCCGCCCGAGCGACGCGGCAAGGTCATGGGGCTGGTGGCCATGGTGTTCAGCGCGGCCCCGGCACTGGGTCCCACGATCTCGGGCTTCATCATTGACCACTTCGGCTGGCGCTGGCTGTTCCTGCTGACCGTGCCGCTGATGCTGGTGGCTGTCCTGCTGGTGCTCCGTTACCTGAAAGTCACCCTGGTCGAGATCACGCGGCCACGTATCGATCTGCTGTCGGTCGTGCTGTCGGTGCTGGGCTTTGGCGGGCTGGTCTACGGCGGCAGCACGTTTTCCGAGGCATCCGCCCTGCAGCTGGCCGTATTGCTGCCGGTATCCCTGCTGATGGTCGGAGCGTTCGTGGTCCGTCAGTTCCGTCTGAAGACGCCGCTGCTGAACCTGCGGGCTTTCGGCCACGCACAGTTCGGCTATGCCGTCATCGTGATGGCCAGCAACATCTTCCTGTTCCTGGGCATGGAGCTGCTCATGCCCATGTACGCCCAGCAGGTGCTCATGCTGTCGGCGACCGTCACCGGACTCATCCTGCTGCCGGGCAGCATCGTCCAGGCACTGCTGATGCCGGTGTTCGGGACGCTGCTGGATCGGCGAGGCGGGCGATTCGTGGTCCTGCCGGGCACGGTGTTCATCCTCATCAGCCTGCTGGGCATGTGGCTCAGCTTTGATGCCACTTCCCGGGCCTGGTGGCTGGCCACGCTGTTTGGGCTCTTCTCGGCGGCGGGAGCGGCAGCCATGGTGTCCGAGACCTACGGCCTCAACGCCTTGCCGCGCAATCTCAACCCCCACGGCGCGGCCATCATGGCAACGCTCAACCCCATCGCCGGTGCGCTGGGCGCCGCCTTCTTCGTCGGTGTCACGCATCTGGGTGAACGGCTTTCCGCCAGCGCCGCGGGTGGCACAACAAAAACGACCGCTTCGACGGATTTTCTGCACCCGGCCCTGGAATTGGGTCAGGCGGGAGGGCAGGGCGCGGCCATCGACACGACTGCGCACGCTGCAGCGACTGCGGGAGGCGCGCTGACCGAGGCTGCCCGGGCCACCATGCTTGACGGCCTGCACCTGGCTTTCGGATTGGCGCCATTCGTGGCGCTGCTGATGCTCTGGGCGGCCAGCCGTTTTCATCGCAAGGGCCAATAGGTTCGTCAGGATGTGCTAGGTCTTGGCACATCCATCTTCGCTTGCTCCTCGACACAGGAGAATTCATGAATACCCATGTCACGCCATCCCCCCGGACGCGTTCGGCACCGCCACTGCAAGACCGTCCCTTCCGGCGGCACACCCGGCTGGCCCTGCTTGTCGGCAGTCTGCTGGTTGGAACAGTCGCATGGGCCGCCGGCCAGCACGGGCCATCGGCCTCAATGAATGGCGTCCGTGCAAACGCCTCCCAACAGACCGGCCAGACCGACATGGATGCCCTCGATTTCTCTCGTCTCGCCCCCGTGTCCGGAAGCACCCGTGTCAATGGCAAGGCCGTGGCCTACCGGGCTTACGAGAACGTCGTCTACGTTCGCAACCCGGTCGATGCCGAGTACCAGAGCCTGAACATCTACGTGCCGGAGGCCTACTTCCAGGGTGGCACCATCCATGGCTACACGGCCAGAACGGCCCCCATCTTCCTGCCCAATCAGGTGGGGGGCTACATGCCGGCCAAGCCCGGGGTGATGGGGCAGGCAGGCTTTGGTCCGCGCGACCCTGACCAGGCCGACGCCATGCAGACGGCGCTGGCACGGGGTCTGGTGGTCGTCTCGCCCGGTGCGCGAGGGCGTACTCAGGCCACCGGCAAGGCGCCGGCCGCCATCGTCGACCTGAAGGCGGCGGTTCGCTACCTGAAGCACAACGATGCCGCCATGCCGGGTGATGCCAACCGGATCATCTCCAACGGGACCAGCGCCGGTGGTGCGCTGTCGGTCCTGCTGGGAGCCAGCGCCAACCAGCCCGACTACGAGCCCTACCTGAAGGCACTGGGGGCCGCCGACGCGCCCGACGACATCTTTGCCGTCTCGGCCTACTGCCCGATTTCCATTCTGGAGCAGGCCGATGCCGCCTATGAATGGGAGTTCAATGGCGTCGATGAGTACGCCAAGATCGACATGCGTCAGATCGACTTCCATGTTAAGCGCAAGCTTGTGAAGGGAGTGCTCACTTCCGAGTAGAAGAAGGTTTCAAGCCAGCTCAAGCCACTGTTCACCGAATATGTGAATGCCCTGCACCTGCTCGGCCCGGATGGCCGCAAGCTCTCTCTGGATGCCCAGGGCAACGGCAGCTTCAAGGCGCATGTGGCTTCGTATCTGGCCGCCTCGGCCCAGAAGCAGCTGGATGCCGGCAAGGACCTGTCCGACCGTGGCTGGCTGACCCTTCAGGACGGCAAGGTGAAGGCCGTGGACTTTGCTGCCTTCGCACGCGCCGCAGGTCGCCAGAAGACGCCGCCCGCTTTTGACGGTCTGGCGCTGGACAGTGGCGAGAACCAGGAGTTCGGAACCGAAACGGTGGATGCCCGGCATTTCACCGCGTACTCGGCGGCACACAGCACGGTGAAGGGTGCCGGCATGGCCGACGCCCAGACCATCCGGCTGATGAACCCGATGAACTACATCGCCCATCGGCAGGCGGGGCCTCAGCACTGGCGCATCCGGCTGGGTACCGCCGACCGCGACACCTCCCACGCCATCGCCGTGATCCTGGCCACACGACTGCAGAACACCGGCAAGCAGGTGGATCTGTTCATGCCGTGGGACGTGCCGCACAGTGGTGACTACGACCTGGACGAGCTGTTCGGCTGGATCGACCGGACGGTCGCCGCAGGGCGGGGCGGACGCTGAACCTTTCAACAGGGGCCACGGATTCGTGGCCAGCACTACTGTCGGGGGTCTCCATTCCGCCCCCACGCGTGTGCCCAGCAGACACCTGACCCATGAAAAAAGCCGGTCCCCGCAAAAGGGACCGGCTTTCCGTAAAGCCCGGCAGCGCCGGGCGAACATGACGTCAGTTCACTGGACATGGCCCGCTCCCCGCAGGGAGGCGAGCCATGCCGGACGTGGATCAGCCTTGCTTCTTGGCGCGATTCTGCATCGGGAAGTTGTGCTGACGCGGCAAGTGGGGCGTCGACACGAATAGCGTGGTGATGCAGGCAAGCAGCAGCAGCACACCGGCGAAGGTCATGGCGTAACCCGGGTTGTGATCCAGCAACGTACGGTAGATCCAGCCGAAGCTCACCGTCTGGAGCAGCATGGGGATCACGATCATCATGTTGATGATGCCCATGTACACGCCATAGCGGCCTGAAGGAATCTCGGCCACGGCGATCATGTAGGGCACACCCAGAATGCTGGCCCAGCCAATGCCGAAGCCGATCATCGGCAGGAACAGCATGAACTTGTTGGTGATGTGCGGGAACAGGCACAGCCCCAGGGACATCAGGGCCAGGGCAAAGGCATGCACCAGCTTGGCCTGATACTTGCGGGCCAGGTACATCAGCACGAAGGCCGACAGGAAGGTGACGACGTTGTAGAAGCCGTTGACCAGGCCGGTCCAGGCCACCGCCTGTTCATACAGGTGAGCAGCCTCTTTCGGCGTGGCGGCTTCCAGCCGGCCGAAGGCCGAATCGGCGATGCTGTGCGACACGAACTGCCAGTACACGAACATGGCGTACCACTGGAACATGTAGACCGCACCCAGCTGCCACAGGGTCTTCGGCATCACCAGGATGGCTTCGTAGATCTCCTTGACGGCAGCAATCAGACCGTGGGGTTTGGCGCGAATTTCGGCCAGCTCCTCGGGGGTGGGTTCGATTTCCGGGGTGGTCAGCACCGAGACCAGCACCGTGGCGATCGAGCAGAACGCACCGACGTAGAAGGAGCCATACACCCAGACCGGCATGCCTTCATCGGTCACGGCCGTGAAGTAGCGCTGGAAGAAGTACAGCGACACGTTGGCCAGCGTGATGCCCAGCCCTGCAAAGAAGCTCTGCATCAGGAAGCCGGTGGCATGCTGCTCATCGGGCAGCTTGTCGGCGATGAACGCACGATACGGCTCCATGGCGGTGTTGTTGCTGGCGTCCAGCAGCCACAGCAGCAGCACGGCCATCCACAGCTCGGTGACGTGCGGATACAGGAACAGGCAGATGCTGCAGCCGATCGCGCCGATCAGGAAGAACGGGCGCCGGCGGCCCATGCCGGGAATCCAGGTCCGGTCACTGATGGCACCAATGAGCGGCTGGATGATCAGGCCGGTCACCGGCCCGGCCAGGTTCAGCAGTGGCAGTTGGTCGGGGTTGGCATTCAGCATGCTGAACACCGGGTTGATGGCAGTCTGCTGCAGCCCGAAGCTGTACTGAATGCCGAAGAACCCGAAGTTCATCAGCAATATCTGCCGAAATGTCATCACCACGCGATGATCTATCTTCATGGGAGTGATTTCCTCTGAAAGACGGCGCCGGACCCCGGCGCCGGGAACACGCGACTATCAGAACCAGGCTTCCACCTGGGCACCATAGGTCACGGCGCTGCGCTTGTTGGCGAACGAGGTCACGGCCGTGTTGCAGTCACGACCGGTGCAGGCCACGGGGCCGGCATTGGCTGCCGCATCGTTCCACTTCGCGTAGGTGGCAAAGAACCGCAATGCGGGCCGTGCCATCATGCCCGGCCCCATCGAGAACTGCGTGCCCAGCGTCACCTTGGACAGCGTGCGGGTCGATTGCGAATCCTGCTTGACGCGCTGGTGGCTCAGCTCGGAGAACAGGCCCAGCACCTCGTTGATGTTGTAGAGCGGACGGGTGCCCACCCACATCTCGCGCATCTTCACGTCGTTGACCTTGGCGTGGCGATAGCCCACGGTCGAGGTGGCCGACCACTTGCTGTGAGCCGGCTCGTAAAGCCAGTGGTCGAACACCATCCATTCGCGGCGCTTGTCGGTGCTGCCACCCACACCGTAGCCCTTCAGCAGGGCTGCATCGTGGGCAAACTGCAGCACCAGCGAGTTCGTGCCGCCCAGGCCGAAGGCATTGGCCTGCTCGTGAGACAGGGTGAACGCCGTGCCGTTGTTGCCCGACTTGTTGTCGATGGTCCGGGTCTCGCGCACCACCACGTCCACATTCGGCGTGGCCGGATTGTTGTCCAGGTCCACCGACTGCGTGGTGTCCACCGTGTAGGTGCTGGTGCCGTCGCGATTGCTGGCGCGCACCAGGTCCATGCCCACCGTCAGCTTGCCGCCCGGATTGACCCCGATCTCTTCCAGCCGGAAGTCATGCACCGTGGCCGAACGCGAACCGCCCCCGATCAGGTCGGGGTTGTAGCCGCCGAGTCCGTTGTTGACCCCATAGCCGGTGAAGTCGCCCATCCGGAACATCGCGTAGGCGAACTTGCCCGGGCCCAGCGTCACGTTGTCCAGACCGAAGCCCGGACCCTGACCCGGCTCCCAGTACGTGTAGTCCATCATGTGGACATCGGGATTCTTGTAGAAGCGCTTGCCCACCCACAGGATCGCCCCGTCCAGGGCCCGCACGTCCAGCGACGAGCCGATGTCCGTGGCCGTCACGAACAGCTCGCGCAGTGCTGGCGTGCTCTGCTCCCAGTTGGCCATGCCCTGGGTACCGTGCGACAGCGTGATCTTGGCGTCGAACTTGGTGCCCTTGACCTCACCCAGGTGCGACCCCAGCTTCAAATCCACGTAGGAATCGCATTCGTTACCCAGGCGGAAGAACGTTGCCGCACCCGGCAGGCGGAAGCAGGCCTGCGAACCACCATCGGACGTGGTGCCAGCGCCGCTGCGCATGTAGGCACCAAACGAGAAGGTGGGGGTGTTGGTCTCCTCGGCCATGGCCGATGTACTCAGGCACGACATGGCCAGTACGATGCCCGTACCGGCTGCGGCCATCATCTGCGTCTTCTTCAAGAGAGCTCCTTTCTACTTCAGGCAAAAGGGTTGGGGGTAGAGAGAGGGGCGGCTGGCCGGAACAGGGTGAGCTGGTCTGGCCGCCGCCGGCAACCGGATGCCGGATCCCGCAGCGCGGAGAACCCGGTATCCGGTCGGGAGGTCAGGCGTGAGCACCTGACTCCGGTGCGCGGATCTCCAGCCAGAGCACCCCGTAAGGTGCCAGCGTCACACCGTGGCGCAGGTTGTACGTGCGGTCGGTCAGCAGGTCGCGCACCGGATGGTCGGGCATGGCCTGGAAGACCTGGGCCGGGCAGTGCTGCTCGAACTCGCTGTAGTTGGCCAGCACCAGCACCGTCTGCTCGGCGCTGCTGCGCGTGTAGCCCAGCACGGCCGGATTGGCAGCCCGGTAGCCGATCAGCTCGCCCCCGGCGAAAGCCGGCGTGTTGGCGCGGATGATGATCATGCTGCGCAGGCCGGTGAAGATCTGGCCGGGCACCGTGTTGGGGTTGTTGCGCTGCTCGTAGCGGGCCACATCGCGGCGCGGGCGGTGGATCCAGCGGCTGTCGTCGGCCTCGTCGGGCGAGTTCAGGTAGCTGGGATCATTCAACGTGCCCACCTCGTCGCCCAGATAGATCAGCGGCAGGCCGCCCGTGCTCAGGATCGTGCTGAACAGCAGCAGCATTCGTTGCACCGCCAGCGGGTCGCCCTGCTCCAGACCGGCCAGCGAGGCGAAGGTGCCGCTCACGCGGGCATCGCCCGTGTCGGGGTTCTCCTGGAAGGGGACGCCGCGCGCGAAGCTGCCGGGGAAGCGGTTGTTGTAGAACCGGTTCAGGAACTTGCGGTGGTCGTAGCCGTTGATGCCGAACTGGGCGGCATCCTCGTCGGCAAAGGTCCAGCCGATGTCATCGTGGCTGCGCACATAGTTCACCCAGGCCGTGTCGTGCGGCAGGTGGTGCCATTTCTCCAGCGCCTGCTGCAGCAGGTTCACCTCGCGGGTGGCCAGCGAGTTCCATTGCAGCGCCATCTGCAGCGGGTTGTACGACAGCTGGCACTCTTCCGGCGAGATGTAGGACATCACCTCGGCCGGGTGCACGATGGCTTCAGACTTGAAGAGCAGCGATGGTGCGGCGATCCGGGCCAGTGCGTTGAAGGCGCGGATCAGGTTGTGCACCTCGGGCAGGCTCTCGCAGGGGGTGCCCGGGCGCTTCCAGACGAAGGCCACCGCGTCCAGACGCAGGATCTCGGCGCCCAGGTTGGCAATGGCCAGCATCTCGCCCGCCATGGCGTTGAACACCGCCGGGTTGCTGTAGTTCAGGTCCCACTGGAACGTGTGGAAGGTCGTCCAGATCCAGCGGCCGTCGGGCAGCTGCGAGAAGGCACCCCGGTGCTCGTCCGGGAAGATCTCGCGCACCGTGCGCTCGTAGATGTCGGGCTGGGTGCGGTCGGGGAACAGGAAATAGAAGTCCTTGTAGGCGGGATCACCCTTCACGGCGGCCTGTGCCCAGGGGTGGTCGTTGGCCGTGTGGTTGAAGATGAAGTCCAGCACCAGGCTGATGCCTTCCTTGCGCAGGGCCTTGGCCAGCGCCCGCAGATCCTCGATCGTGCCGATCTCGGGGTTCACGTCACGGTAGCTGCTGACCGCATAGCCGCCGTCGCTGTTGCCCGGGGGGACCTTGAACGGGGGCATCAGGTGCAGGTAGGAAAGTCCCAGCTCCTTGAAGTAGGGAATCTGGTCCTGCAGGTTCTTCAGGTTGCCGGCGAAGCGGTCCACATAGAGGACGCCGCCCACCACCTTCTCCGACTGGAACCAGGTGGGGTTCTTCTCACGAGCCTCGTCCAGCGCCTTCATCTCCTTCGGGCGCTCGGACCAGCCCGTCCAGGCCATCTCGATCAGTGCATCAAGCTGCGCCAGGAAGTCCGGACGATGCCCGTAGAGGGGCTGCAGATTGTCCAGCAGCGCCGGAAGATGGGTTTTCAGTCGATCCTCGAACTGCTGCCACTGAGCACCGGAGGCCTTGCGGCCCAGACGGTGCACCAGCGCATTTCGCACATGTTCGAAAGCCAGGGTCTGTTGTTGTTCCAGTGTCAGCATGGCCATGCCCGTCCTGCAGGGGGTTGCGTGATGCGCATACATGAAAATGAGGTTGGTTGTGACACGCGGCCGCCTTCATGGTGCCAGGCCCTCCTGCCAGCCTGGCCCAGGCGTTTTCACGTTCGTAACCCGAACGTTGCAACACGTCACATCGCAAAAATGTACTACGCCCGGGGGTAACGCAGCGCAGCAAAACCTACGGGCAGACGTGGAATCTGCAAAATGGCAGGGAACGCGACCAGATTGCCTAATCGGTAGGCATGTCAGCGCCCCGATGAGGCCGGAAACGTGACTGAAGAGGGCATGCGGGCCTGGCAGGGCAGGGAAAGACCCCGGGATGACCCTGGCATGCTGCAGGCGCACATGACAGACTGGAAACCTGTGGCCTGTCGACCCTCTGCTACCGACGGTGCCCGGCCGGTTCCGGGTGGCCCTGCCAGTTGATCGCCGCCTTGGGCGCAGGTGCGCCGGCCGTGACGCACCGCCCTCTCATGGTTGCGTCCAGGGGGTGGCCGGTTTATACTTCCCCGCTTTGGTAAGGCTTGCGGCCAATCGAAGCCGCAGGTGTCGATAATCGCTTGAAGGGGGTCTCCGCATGGGGTCTCAGGCTGATGTTTCCGGCGGCGCCGGAAGTCAGGCTAGTTCCGCTTTTGGTCTGCTGGGCCGAAAGGTCGGAATGATGCGAATCTTTACTGATGATGGTGAAAGCATTCCTGTCACCGTCATCGATGTTTCCGGTAACCGGGTCTCGCAGGTCAAGTCCGTCGAAAAGGACGGCTACTCTGCCGTTCAGCTCGTCTACGGCGAGCGTCGCGCATCCCGCGTCAATGCCGCTGAAGCAGGTCACTATGCCAAGGCTGGCGTCCAGGCCGGTACCGTGGCAGCCGAATTCCACGTCTCGCCCGAGCGTGCTGCCGAAGTTCCGGCCGGCACGGTGCTGGGCGCAGATCACTTCGTGGTCGGTCAGTACATCGACGTGCAGGGTACCTCGCAAGGTAAAGGCTTTGCCGGCACCATCAAACGTCACAACTTCGGTTCCCAGCGTGCCTCGCACGGTAACTCGCGTTCGCACCGCGTTCCGGGTTCCATCGGCATGGCGCAGGATCCGGGTCGCGTGTTCCCGGGTCAGCGCATGTCCGGTCAGATGGGTAACGTCACCCGCACCGTCCAGAATCTGGTCGTCGAGCGCATCGACACCGAGCGTGGTCTGTTGCTGGTTCGTGGCGCCGTGCCGGGCTCGGCTGGCGGTCATCTGGTCATCACCCCGTCGGTCAAGCGCCGCCTGAAGCCCGTCCGGGCCGAGGCAGCCGAGGCCAAGGGCAAGGCTTGAGAGAGGATCGTTCGAACATGGAACTGAATATCTTGAACGATCAGGGTCAGAAGGCTGGCGCCGTCTCGGTGGTTGACACCGTTTTCGGCACCGACTTCAATGAGCCGCTGATTCACCAGATCGTCGTGGCCTACCAGGCCAACGCCCGCAGCGGCAATCGTGCCCAGAAGGACCGTACCGAGGTCCGTCACTCCACGAAGAAGCCGTGGCGTCAGAAAGGCACGGGCCGTGCTCGTGCCGGTATGACCTCCAGCCCGCTGTGGCGCGGAGGCGGTCGCATCTTCCCGAACAAGCCGGATGAGAACTTCTCGCAGAAGGTCAACCGGAAGATGTATCGCGCTGGCATGCGCTCCATCCTGTCGCAGCTGGTCCGCGAAGACCGTCTGTCGGTGGTCGAGTCGCTGAAGCTGGAAGCGCCCAAGACCAAACTGCTGGTCGGCAAGCTCAACGGCATGGGTCTGAAGTCCACGCTCATCGTGGTCGACAACGAAGACGAGAACCTGTACCTGGCGGCTCGCAACCTGCCGCACGTGCTGGTGCTCGAAACCCGCCACATCGACCCGCTGTCGCTGGTCCATTACGACAACGTCCTGGTCACCAAGCAGGCGCTGGCGCAGATTCAGGAGATGCTGGGATGAATCCGAATCGTCTGACACAAGTGGTGATCGCTCCGGTCATCTCCGAGAAAAGCACGCTGGTGGGCGAAAAGCAGAACCAGTACGTCTTCCGGGTGATGCAGGACGCCACCAAGGCTGAAGTCAAGGCTGCCATCGAGTCGCTGTTCAAGGTGACCGTCGATGCGGTCAACGTGGTCAACATCGCGGGCAAGCAGAAGCGCTTCGGCCGCAGCATGGGGCGTCGGCGGAACATCCGCAAGGCGTATGTCAGTCTGGCAGCGGGCCAAGAGATCAATTTCGCGGAGACCAAGTAAATGCCGGTCGTGAAACTGAAACCGACGTCGCCCGGCCGCCGGGCGATGGTCAAGGTCGTTACCCCGACCTTGCACAAGGGCGCCCCGGTTGCGTCGCTGATCGAGCCGAAGAAACGCGGCTCGGGTCGCAACAACCTGGGTCACATCACCACCCGTCATCGTGGTGGTGGCCACAAGCGTCATTACCGGATCGTCGACTTCCGCCGCAACAAGGACGGTATTCCCGCCCGCGTCGAGCGCCTGGAATATGATCCGAACCGTAGCGCCCACCTGGCCCTGCTGCTGTACGCAGACGGCGAGCGTCGCTACATCCTGGCACCGCGTGGCGTTTCGGCCGGCGCTGAACTGATGTCCGGTTCCGAGGCACCGATCCGCGCCGGCAACACCCTGCCCATCCGCAACATCCCTGTGGGTTCCACGATCCACAACATCGAGATGCAGCCGGGCAAGGGCGGTCAGATCGCTCGTTCCGCCGGTGGTTCCGCACAGCTGCTGGCCCGTGAAGGCGTCTACGCGCAGGTTCGTCTGCGTTCCGGCGAGATCCGTCGCATCCACATCGAGTGCCGTGCAACCCTGGGCGAAGTCGGCAACGGCGAGCACAGCCTGCGCCAGATCGGCAAGGCCGGTGCCACCCGCTGGCGTGGTATCCGCCCGACAGTCCGTGGCGTGGCCATGAACCCGATCGACCACCCGCACGGTGGTGGTGAGGGTCGCACGGGTGAGGGCCGCGTGCCTGTCAACCCGTGGGGCAAGCCGACCAAGGGCTATCGCACCCGTCGCAACAAGCGCAGCGATTCGATGATCGTTCAGCGGCGCAAGAAGAAATAACCGGTAATACGACATGGCACGTTCAATCAAGAAGGGTCCGTTTGTCGACCATCACTTGCTGGCAAAAGTCGATGCAGTTGCATCGGGCAAGGACAAGCGCCCAATCAAAACCTGGTCGCGTCGTTCGACGGTTCTGCCTGAGTTCATTGGCCTGACCATTGCCGTCCACAACGGCAAGCAGCACGTTCCGGTGTTCATCAACGAGAACATGGTGGGTCACAAGCTGGGTGAATTCGCGCTGACTCGCACGTTCAAAGGGCACGCCGCCGACAAGAAGGCCAAGCGCTGATGGTGAGGGCCGCCGCAGACCTCGTGTCGAAGGTGGCCCGCCCCATGTTGGCCTGACAAGATCAAGGGAAAGTTGACGAGATGGAAACTCAAGCAGTCCTGCGCGGTGTCCGGATTTCTGCCCAGAAGGGTCGCCTGGTGGCAGACCAGGTTCGCGGAAAGTCGGTGGAAGCTGCGCTCAATATCCTGAATTTCTCGCCCAAGAAAGCGGCGAAGATTCTCAAGAAGGTGCTCGAATCGGCCATTGCCAATGCCGAGCACAACGATGGTGCAGACGTGGACGAACTCCGGGTCAGCCGGGTTCACGTCGAGAAAGGCCAGTCGCTGCGTCGCTTCTCGGCGCGCGCCAAGGGTCGTGGCGTCCGCATCGAGAAACAAACCTGCCATATCTACCTGACGGTCGGTACTGGCAAGAAGTCCTGAGCTGAGGAAGGACCGAGAAAATGGGACAGAAAATTCACCCGACCGGATTCCGGCTTGCCGTCAGCCGCAACTGGGCTTCGCGTTGGTATGCAGGTAACAAAGACTTCGCCGGCAAGCTTGCAGAAGACCTGCAAGTGCGCGAGTTCCTCAAGAAGCGCCTGAAGAACGCCTCGGTCGGCCGCGTGCTGATCGAGCGTCCTGCCAAGAACGCACGCATCACCATCTACTCGGCTCGTCCGGGCGTGGTGATCGGCAAGAAGGGCGAGGACATCGAGCGTCTGAAGGTCGAGCTGACCAAGATGCTGGGCGTGCCCGTGCACGTCAACATCGAGGAAATCCGCAAGCCTGAGGTGGATGCTCAGCTGATCGCTGATTCCATCACCCAGCAGCTGGAAAAGCGCATCATGTTCCGCCGCGCCATGAAACGCGCCATGCAGAACGCCATGCGCCTGGGTGCCCAGGGCATCAAGATCATGAGCGCCGGTCGTCTGAACGGTGCCGAGATCGCCCGTACCGAGTGGTATCGCGAAGGTCGTGTGCCCCTGCACACCCTGCGCGCCGACGTGGACTACGGCACCTCCGAAGCTCAGACCACCTACGGCATCATCGGTGTGAAGGTGTGGGTCTACAAGGGCGACACCCTGGGTCGTGGCGAAGCGCCCGAGACCACCGAGAAGGAAGCCGCCGGCAACGAGCGTGAAGACCGTCGCGGTCGCCGCCCGGGCCGTCCTGGTGCTGCCCCCGGTCGTGGTCGTCGTCGTGAGGCCGGCGCCGAAGGCGCCGATGCCCGCGCCCCTGGTCGTCGCGCGCCCCGCAAGGCTGCTGCCGAGGCAGCTCCTGCCACGGCAGAAGACAAGGGCGACAACTGATGGGTCTGCCTGTGCAGTCCGATGAGTGAACCAAGCTAAGGTAGAAGAATCATGTTGCAACCCTCCAGACGTAAATACCGGAAGGAACAGAAAGGCCGCAACACGGGTCTCGCCACCCGTGGCGCCTCCGTTGCCTTCGGTGAATTCGGCCTGAAGGCGACCGCTCGTGGTCGCCTCACGGCTCGTCAGATCGAATCGGCTCGTCGTGCCATGACGCGTCACATCAAACGGGGTGGTCGGATCTGGATCCGCATCTTCCCGGACAAGCCGATTTCCCAGAAACCTGCGGAAGTCCGTATGGGTAACGGTAAGGGCAACCCGGAATACTGGGTCGCCGAGATCCAGCCCGGCAAGGTGCTCTATGAAATGGACGGCGTGAACGAAGCGCTGGCCCGTGAAGCCTTCGCCCTGGCTGCGGCCAAGCTGCCGTTGTCCACGGTTTTCGTCACCCGTCAGATTGGCGCCTGACGCCAACTGGAGTCGAAGATGAAAGCGACAGAACTGAGAACCAAGGACGTGGCAGGTCTGCAGCAGGAGCTGAGTGATCTGGGCCGCGCGCATTTCGCGCTGCGCATGCAGATTGCCACCCAGCAGAACAGCAATACCGCCCAACTGAAGCGGCTGCGCCGCGACATTGCTCGCGTGCAGACCGTCATCAAAGAGAAGCAGGTGGCAGCCAAATGAGTGATCAAGCAGCGGTGCAAACCACCAACACCTCCCGCACCCGCACCCTCACCGGCCGGGTCACCAGCAACAAGATGCAGAAGACCGTGACCGTGCTGGTCGAGCACAAGGTCAAGCATCCGGTGTACGGCAAGTACGTTGTGCAGTCCAAGAAGTACCATGCACACACCGACGCGCAGTACAACGAGGGCGACATCGTCGAGATCCAGGAAGGTCGTCCGGTCTCGAAGACCAAGTCCTGGTACGTTTCCCGTCTGCTGACCGCCGCCAAGGTGGTCTGATCCAGTCGGATACGGCACTAGCACAACGCCCGGCCTTGCGCCGGGCGTTGTGCTTTCCAGGTTGGAAAATTCCTTGGTCAGGCTTGTAAAAAGTCGGGAACTTTCCTATACTCCAAGTCTTCCCAGCGCCAAGCGTGACATCCTCGTCATTCAAGGCTTGGGACTGCCGGTCAGGCGCGCGACACAAGCGGTCGCATCGTCTTTCGGCAACGCGATCGGTTCAGTCCGCTCAGCCTAGGTGGCTTTGCCCAAGGCATCCACGGGCGGTCAGGGCAGGTCGTTTCAATGAATTCAATCCGATCGGTTGTCCCGGCGTGGGCCAATCGGTCAACGGAACCAAGACTGGTCTGCGGCGGTATTGCCAACGCGGGTCCAAGTTGGGCAAGAAATCGTCAGGATATTGCAATGATTCAGATGCAGTCGACGCTGAGTGTCGCCGACAACACGGGGGCGCGCGAGGTCATGTGTATCAAGGTGCTCGGTGGCAGCAAGCGCCGCTACGCCGGAATCGGTGACATCATCAAGGTCTCTGTCAAGGAAGCGCAGCCTCGTGGCCGCGTGAAGAAAGGCGAGATCTATAACGCGGTCGTCGTGCGTACCGCCAAGGGCGTGCGTCGCCCCGACGGCTCGCTGCTGCGTTTTGATGGCAACGCCGCCGTGCTGCTCAACAGCAAGCTTGAGCCGATCGGCACCCGTATCTTCGGGCCTGTCACGCGTGAGCTGCGTACCGAGCGGTTCATGAAAATCGTCTCGCTGGCACCGGAAGTGCTTTGAGCCTGCCGATCAACACGCGATTCAAGCCGAGGGCTGTTTAATCATGATGCAAAAGATTCGTAAGGGTGATGAGGTCATCGTCATCGCCGGGCGGGACAAGGGCAAGCGCGGTACCGTCACCCAGCGCGTGGACGACCGTCACCTGCTCGTCGACGGTGTCAACATCGTCAAGAAGCACGTCAAGCCGAACCCCATGCGGGGAACCAGCGGCGGCGTGGTGGACAAGTCGATGCCCATCGACCAGTCCAACGTGATGCTGTTCAACCCCACGTCCGGCAAGGGCGACCGGGTTGGATTCAAGGTTCTTGAGGATGGTCGCAAGGTCCGCGTCTTCAAGTCCAACGGCGAAGAGCTGAAGTCCTGATTCCTGCAGGAATCGGAAGACCCAAAAGGAAACATCGATGGCGCGTCTCTTAGAAACCTATCGTGAAAAGCTCGTTCCCGAGCTGACCAAGCGATTCGGCTACAAATCCGTGATGGAAGTGCCCCGGATCACCAAGATCACGCTGAACATGGGCGTGGGTGAAGCGGTTGCCGACAAGAAGATCATGGACAACGCCGTGGCCGACCTGGCCAAGATCGCCGGCCAGAAGCCCGTGGTTACCAAGGCCCGCAAGGCCATTGCCGGCTTCAAGATCCGGGAAGGCTATCCCATTGGCTGCATGGTCACCCTGCGTGGTGTCCGCATGTATGAGTTCCTGGATCGTCTGATCACCGTGGCCCTGCCGCGTGTGCGTGACTTCCGGGGCGTGTCCGGCCGTTCCTTCGACGGTCGCGGCAACTACAACTTCGGTGTCAAGGAACAGATCATGTTCCCCGAGATCGAGTATGACAAGGTTGACGCACTGCGTGGTCTGAACATCAGCATCACGACGACCGCAAAAACCGACGAGGAAGCCAAGGCGCTGCTGTCCGCTTTCCGGTTTCCGTTCCGCAACTGAGGTTGGCTGGCATTAGCCGAAAACCGAAGCTGACCTCCAGGGGTGAATGAATGGCAAAGGCATCCATGATCGAGCGCGAGAAGAAGCGCGAAGCACTGGTCAAGAAGTACGCCGCCAAGCGCGCAGCACTTCAGGCCATCATCGATGATCAATCCAAATCCGACGAGGAGCGCTATCAGGCGCGTCTCGCCATCCAGAAACAACCGCGCGCTGCCAGTCCCACGCGCATGCGCAAGCGCTGCGCCCTCACGGGTCGTCCGCGCGGCGTTTTCCGCAAGTTCGGCCTGGGCCGCAACAAGCTGCGTGAATTCGCCATGCGGGGCGAGATCCCCGGGCTGACCAAAGCCAGCTGGTAACTGCGTCGGAGTGAAAGAAGTGATCAAGTTTGAATCGAATTCGGCCAAGCTGGGCGTCAAGCCGGCACTGGCCTGCTACGGGAGCGATTACCAATGAGCATGAGCGATCCGATCGCCGACATGTTCACGCGGATCCGCAACGCGCAGCGCGTCGAGAAGGAATCCGTCGTGATCCCGTCGTCCAAACTGAAGGTGGCCATCGCCCGCGTTCTGCAGGAAGAAGGCTATGTCGAGGGCTTTGAAGTCCTCGAGAACGACGGCAAGCCGCTGCTGAAAGTGGCACTGAAGTACTATGCCGGCCGTCCGGTCATCGAGCGCCTCGAGCGGGTGTCGCGTCCTGGTCTGCGGATCTACAAGGCGCGCAACGACCTGCCTCAGGTGATGAACGGCCTGGGCGTTGCCATCATCACCACGTCCCAGGGCGTGATGACCGATCGCAAGGCACGTCAGACCGGCATCGGCGGCGAAGTGCTGGGTTACGTCGCTTAAGGAGGCCAGAACATGTCCCGTATCGGAAAGATGCCGATCGCCGTGCCCAAGGGTGCGGAGGTCAAGCTGGCTGCCGACAGCATTACCGTCAAGGGCCCGCTGGGCACCCTGACCCAGGCAATCAATCCCAACGCGCAGATCAAGCAGGAAGGCGAACAGCTGCTGGTCAGCCCTACCAACGACTCGGCTGAAGCCAACGCCATGTCGGGTACGCTGCGTGCGCTGGTGGCCAACATGGTCAACGGCGTCACCAAGGGCTTCGAGCGTCGCCTCACGCTGGTCGGCGTGGGCTTTCGTGCACAGGCTCAAGGCAGCAACCTCAACCTGTCGCTCGGTTTCTCGCACCCTATCGTGCATAAGCTGCCGGAAGGCGTGAAGGCGGAAACGCCCAGCCAGACGGAGATCGTGCTGAAAGGGGCCGACAAGCAGAAGGTTGGTCAGGTGGCCGCCAACATCCGTGCCTATCGTCCGCCCGAGCCCTATAAGGGCAAGGGTGTTCGCTACTCGGATGAGCGGGTCACGTTGAAAGAAACCAAGAAGAAGTAAGGGCACGAGAGGGTGATCGCCCACGGGTCGGCCAGAAGGGCCGACCGGCAGCGGGCCGATCATCCGGGTGCAAGGAACAGAGATGGCATTTGACAAAAAGGCATCGCGCCTGCGGCGTTCGCGCCAGACGCGGCACAAGATCAGCGAGTTGCGCGTCAACCGCCTGTCCGTTTTCCGCAGCAATGCGCATATCTACGCCAACATCCTGTCGCCTGAGGGTGACCGGGTCCTGGTGTCGGCTTCCACGGTTGAAGCCGATGTGCGTGCCGAGCTGGCCAAGAAGCCGGGTCGTGGCGGCAACGTCAGTGCAGCGTCGATCGTCGGCAAGCGCGTGGCAGAGAAGGCACTGAAAGCTGGTATCGAATCGGTTGCGTTCGATCGCTCCGGCTATCGCTATCACGGACGGGTCCGCGCGCTGGCTGAAGCCGCACGCGAGGCCGGACTGAAGTTCTGAGGACGGAAAACGAATGGCAAAGGTTCAGGCACGTGGCCCGCAGCGCGGGGCCGATGAGCGTGATGACGGTCTGAAGGAAAAGATGATCGGCATCAACCGGGTCACCAAGGTTGTTAAAGGTGGTCGGATTCTGGGTTTTGCAGCCCTGGTCGTGGTTGGTGACGGTGATGGTCGCGTCGGCATGGGCAAGGGCAAGGCCCGCGAGGTGCCCGTGGCGGTGCAGAAAGCCATGGACGAAGCACGCCGCAAGATGTTCAAGGTGCCCCTGCGCAGCGGCACGGTTCCTCACGTCGTCGAAGGCCGTCACGGCGCTTCGCGCGTGTACATCGCTCCGGCTGCTGACGGTACCGGCGTGATTGCCGGCGGTCCGATGCGTGCCGTGTTCGAGGTGCTGGGTGTGAGCAACGTCGTGGCCAAGAGCCATGGCTCCAGCAACCCCTACAACATGGTCCGTGCAACGCTGGACGCCTTCCGTAATTTGTCGACCCCGGCCGAGATCGCTGCCAAGCGCGGCAAGACGGTCGAGGAAATCTTGGGTTGAACGTCCGCTGAGACCGCGGACGTTCAGTCTGGAGAGACTTGATGAGCAACGAACAGAAGAAAACGGTCAAAGTGAAGCTGGTCCGTAGCCCCAGCCGTACGGTTGGTGGGCATCGTGACACGGTTCTCGGCCTTGGCCTGAAGCGGATGAATCAGGTCCGCGAACTGGAAGATACGCCCGCGGTGCGCGGCATGATCACCAAGGTGGCATACCTGGTCAAGGTGGTGGATTGATATGCGACTGAATGACTTGAAACCCGCAGAAGGTGCCCGGCACGCCGCCAAGCGTGTCGGTCGCGGCATCGGTTCCGGCCTGGGCAAGACGGCCGGTCGTGGCCACAAGGGCCAGAAATCCCGTTCCGGCGGCTTCCACAAGGTTGGTTTCGAAGGCGGTCAGATGCCGCTGCAGCGTCGTCTGCCCAAGCGCGGCTTCAAGTCGCTGCAGGCTGGCCGCGTTGCCGAGGTGCGCCTGTCGGACCTGCAGCGTCTGGAAGCCACCGACATCGATCTGGGCGTGCTGAAGGCCGCCGGCATCGTGTCGCAGCTGGCGCTGTCCGCCAAGGTCATCCTGGCCGGCGAGATCAAGCGCAAGGTGTCCCTGGTTGGCGTGGGTGCCACCAAGGGTGCTCGCAGCGCCATTGAGGCCGCTGGTGGCAGCGTCCAGGATCCTGTCGCTGAACAAGCTGCGGCCTGAGTAAATGGCAACCAATCGGTCAGTGCAGGCTCGTGAGGCCAACAAGTACGGCGACTTGAAGCGCCGTCTTGTGTTTCTGCTGCTGGCGCTCGTGGTGTTCCGCATCGGCACCCACATCCCTGTGCCCGGAATCAATCCGGACGCGATGGCGGAACTCTTCGGTAACCAGGAAGGTGGTGTCCTCGGCCTGTTCAACCTCTTCTCGGGTGGCGCGCTCAGCCGGTTCTCGGTGTTTGCGCTGGGGATCATGCCGTACATCTCGGCATCGATCATCATGCAGCTGCTGACGGTCGTGGTGCCGTCGCTCGATCAGATCAAGAAGGAAGGCGAGGCCGGTCGGCGCATCATCACCAAGTACACGCGGTGGGCTACGCTGGCACTGGCCACGTTCCAGGCACTGGGCATTTCGGTGGCGCTGGAGTCTCAGGGCAACCTGGTCTCCGACCCCGGTTTCATGTTCCGGGTGGTCGCGGTCATCTCGCTGGTTACCGGCACGATGTTCCTGATGTGGCTGGGCGAACAGATTACCGAACGGGGTCTGGGCAACGGCATCTCGCTGATCATCTTCTCCGGCATTGTGTCCGGCCTGCCTGGCGCCATTGGCGGCATGGGCTCGCTGGTCAGCAACGGCAACATGAACCCGGTGGCGGCGCTGATCATCATGGCGTTGGTCATTCTGGTGACGGCCTTCGTGGTCTTCATCGAGCGCGGTCAGCGTCGGATCACCATCAACTACGCCAAGCGTCAGGTCGGTAACAAGATCTATCAGGGGCAGACCTCCTATCTGCCGTTGAAGCTGAACATGGCCGGCGTCATCCCGCCGATCTTTGCCAGCTCCATCATCCTGTTCCCGGCCACCCTTGCGCAGTGGTTCACCTCCGGTGACAGCGAGAACGTCGCGGTCCGCACGCTGCGGGACGTGGCCGCCACGCTGTCTCCTGGTCAGCCGGTGTACATGTTGCTGTACGCCATCGCCATCATCTTCTTCTGCTTCTTCTACACGGCCCTGCAGTACAACAGCCGTGACACAGCCGAGAATCTGAAGAAAAGTGGTGCTATGCTCCCGGGCATCCGCCCTGGCGAGCAGACGGCCAAGTACATCGACAAGGTACTGACTCGGCTGACGGCCGTGGGGGCGCTCTACATCACGCTGGTCTGCCTGCTGCCCGAGTTCCTCATCCTGGAGTGGAACGTCCCGTTCTACTTCGGCGGAACCTCGCTGCTGATCATCGTGGTGGTGACGATGGACTTCATGGCACAGGTTCAGACGCACCTGATGTCCAACCAGTACGAAAGCCTGCTGAAGAAAGCAAACTTCAAGGGGCTGGGTTCGATGGGTCGCTGATAGTTCAGCGACCCTTACAGGAAAACAATGTCGAAGGAAGATGTCATCCAGATGCAGGGCGAGGTGTTGGAGAACCTTCCCAACGCCACGTTCCGCGTCAAGCTGGAGAATGGTCATGTGGTCCTTGGCCACATTTCCGGGAAAATGCGGATGCACTACATCCGGATCCTGCCTGGAGACAAGGTGACGGTCGAGCTGACGCCTTACGATCTTTCCAGGGCGCGTATCGTCTTTCGCGCGAAGTAAGACGGGGTGTTTGCCGTGGCGTCCACTGCGGCAGTCATTAGAGGTTAATACGGCGGGGCGAGCCCCGCTTGGTGAGCAAGGGACAGAACATGAAAGTCATGGCCAGTGTCAAGAAGATGTGCCGGAATTGCAAGATCATCAGGCGCAATGGAATTGTCCGCGTTATTTGTGTCGATCCCCGGCACAAGCAGCGTCAGGGTTGAGAGAGGAATCTGAAACATGGCACGTATTGCTGGAGTCAACGTTCCGGATCGTCAGCACACCGTCATCGGTCTGACGGCCATTTACGGCATCGGCCGGGCCCGTGCCCAGGCCATCTGCGCCGCGGTCGGTATCGAGCCTTCCAAGAAGGTCCGCGACCTGAGCGATGCCGAGATGGAGCGCATCCGTGATCAGGTTGGCCGTTTCGTCGTCGAGGGCGACCTGCGTCGCGAAGTCTCGATGTCGATCAAGCGCCTGATGGACCTGGGTTGCTACCGTGGCCTGCGCCACCGTCGTGGCCTGCCGGTCCGTGGTCAGCGTACCCGTACCAACGCACGCACCCGCAAAGGTCCGAGCAAGGCCGGCGTGGCATTGAAGAAGTAAAGGAGCCTGAGCAAAGATGGCACGTAATCCTACAGCGCAGCAGGTTGCGGCTTCCCAGCGCGCCCGCAAGAAAGTCAAGAAGAACGTTTCCGACGGCATCGCGCACGTCCACGCGTCCTTCAACAACACGATCATCACGATCACCGATCGCCAGGGCAACACGCTGTCGTGGGCCACTTCCGGGGGCGCCGGTTTCCGGGGTTCGCGCAAGTCCACGCCGTTTGCAGCCCAGGTGGCGGCTGAAGCCGCCGGCCGGGTCGCCATCGAGTATGGCATCAAGAACCTGGACGTCCGGATCAAGGGCCCTGGCCCTGGCCGTGACTCCTCCGTCCGCGCACTGAACGCGCTGGGCATCAAGATCCTGTCGATCTCGGACGTGACCCCGGTGCCGCACAACGGCTGCCGTCCGCCCAAGAAACGCCGTATCTGATTCTTCCAAGACCACCTTGTTCGACCGGCGGGCACTGATGCCCGCGGCGGACTAACCGCGGCAAGAGCCGCGCAGCAACAAAGGAACGTAAAGTGGCACGTTATACCGGACCGAAGGCGAAACTCTCTCGCCGCGAAGGCACCGATCTCTTCCTGAAGAGCGCTCGTCGCTCCCTCGACTCCAAGGCCAAGGCCGACACCAAGCCTGGACAGCATGGTCGCACCAGCGGCCAGCGCACCAGCGACTATGGCCTGCAGCTGCGTGAGAAGCAGAAAGTCAAGCGCATGTACGGCGTCCTGGAGCGCCAGTTCCGTCGCTACTTCGCCGAAGCTTCCCGCAAGCGCGGCAACACCGGCGAGCTGCTGCTGCAGCTGCTGGAATCCCGTCTCGACAACGTCGTCTACCGCATGGGTCTGGCTTCCACCCGCGCCGAGGCACGTCAGCTGGTCTCGCACCGCGCCATCCTGGTCAACGGTGCCATCCTGAACGTCCCCTCCGCCGCCATCAAGCCCAACGACGTCATCTCCGTCAAGGAATCCGCCAAGAAGCAGGCCCGGATCGTCGACGCGCTGAACCTGGCTGAACAGCACAACTTCCCGTCCTGGGTCTCCGTGGACAAGAACAAGATGGAAGGTGTCTTCAAGGCCTACCCGGATCGGTCCGAGATCGCTGCCGACGTCAATGAAAGCCTGATCGTCGAGCTGTACTCGCGCTGATCGGGTCAAGTGAGGTAAGTCCCTATGCAGACTGCAATGCTCAAGCCACGCCTTGTGGAAGTCCAGGAGATCAGTGGACCTTCGCATGCTCGCGTGGTGATGGAGCCTTTCGAGCGTGGCTACGGCCATACGCTCGGCAACGCATTGCGGCGCGTGCTGCTGTCCTCCATGGTTGGCTACGCGCCGACCGAGGTGCAGATCGCCGGTGTGGTGCACGAGTATTCGACGGTGGACGGGCTGCGTGAAGACGTGGTCGATCTGCTGCTGAACCTGAAAGGCGTCGTTTTCAAACTGCGCGGCCGCAGCGAAGTGTTCCTCACGCTGCGCAAGGAAGTGCCCGGTCCGGTCAAGGCCTCCGATATCGAGCTGCCGCACGATGTCGAGATCATCAACCCCGATCACGTCATTGCGACGCTGACCGAGGGCGGCAAGCTGGACATGCAGATCAAGGTCGAGCAGGGCCGTGGCTATGTGCCCGGCAACATGCGCAACCTGGGTGACAGCAAGACCATCGGCCGCATCGTTCTGGATGCCTCCTTCTCGCCCGTCCGGCGCGTCAGCTACGCGGTCGAAAGCGCCCGTGTGGAACAGCGTACCGACCTGGACCGTCTGCTGATCGACATCGAGACCAACGGCGCCATCGCGCCCGAGGAAGCGGTGCGCAAGTCGGCAGCCATCCTGGTTGACCAGCTGCAGGTGTTCGCCTCCATCGAAGGCAACGATCCGGCTGTGCCCATCGGTGGCAGCCAGACCCCCATGGGCGCCACCATTGGCGGTCACGTTTCCAGCGTGCCGTCGGGCGTCGAAGGTCTGGGTGCCGGCGGTGCTGCTGGCTTCGGTGCGTCCACGGGCACGATCGATCCGATCCTGCTGCGTCCGGTCGACGACCTGGAGCTGACTGTCCGCTCTGCAAACTGCCTGAAGGCCGAGAACATCTATTACATCGGTGATCTGATCCAGCGCACGGAAAACGAGCTGCTGAAGACGCCGAACCTCGGTCGGAAGTCTCTCAACGAAATCAAGGAAGTGCTGGCGTCGCGTGGTCTGACGCTGGGGATGCGGCTGGACGACTGGCCGCCTGCCGGGTTGGAGCGTTCCAGCTGAACCCGCTTCGAAAGAACAGGATCTGAATCATGCGTCATCGTCTCGGCCTCAGAAAACTTAACCGTACCAGCGCGCATCGTCTCGCCATGCTGCGCAACATGACCAACTCGCTGTTGCGTCATGAAGTCATCAAGACCACCCTGCCCAAGGCCAAGGAACTGCGTCGCGTCGTCGAGCCCATCATTACGCTGGGCAAGAAGCCGTCGCTGGCCAACCGCCGTCTGGCTTTCGATCGCCTGCGCGATCGTGAAATGGTGGTCAAGGTCTTCAACGAACTCGGTCCCCGCTACGCTTCGCGTCCGGGCGGCTATGTCCGCATCCTGAAGTTCGGCTTCCGGGATGGCGACAATGCCCCCATGGCTTACGTCGAGCTGCTGGACCGTCCCGAAGTGCCGGAAGGCGCCGAGGAAGAGAAAGCTGCGTAAGCAGTGAGCTCTGCCAGTGTCTTCGGGCACTGGCTCAGCAAAAGAAAATGCCGGGCTTGCCCGGCATTTTTCATTTCGGGGGCACTGCGGATGGCAGCCACCCCTGTTCGTTCATCCCTGACGCTGCCAGCCCGCCAAGCGCCGCCATCCAGGGATCCGGACAGCGGCGCCCGCAGGCGGGCTCATGGGCTCGTCAGCCCTCCAGTTCCTTCAGCCAGTCTGCTGCCTGCAGCGCGTAATACGTCAGGATGCCATTGGCACCGGCGCGCTTCATGGCCAGCAACGCTTCCATCGCCACACCCCGCTCGTCGATCCAGCCATTCTGCGCGGCCGCCTTGATCATGGCGTACTCGCCGCTTACCTGGTAGACGAAGGTGGGCACCTTGAAGGTGTCCTTCACCCGCCGCACGATGTCCAGGTAGGGCAGGCCAGGCTTGACCATCACCATGTCGGCGCCTTCGCGCAGGTCCAGGGCCACCTCGTGCAGTGCTTCGTCGCTGTTGCCGGGGTTCATCTGGTAGGTCTTCTTGGAGCTCTTGCCCAGGTTGGCGGCCGAGCCCACGGCATCCCGGAACGGGCCGTACCAGGCCGACGCATACTTGGCCGAGTACGCCATGATCTGCGTGTGGATGAAGCCCGACTCCTCCAGCGCACGACGGATGACGCCGATGCGGCCGTCCATCATGTCCGATGGCGCCACGATGTCCACGCCGGCCTGGGCCTGCACCAGCGCTTGCTGGCGCAGCAGCGGCAGCGTCTCGTCATTCAGCACATAGCCGCTTTCGTCGATCAGGCCGTCCTGACCATGGCTGGTGTAGGGGTCCAGGGCCACGTCCGTCATCACGCCCAGCTCCGGGAAGCGCGCCTTCAGCGCCCGCACGGTACGGGGCACCAGGCCTTCCGGATCGGTGGCCAGACGGCCGTCCGGGGTCTTCAGATTGCTGGCAATGGCCGGAAACAGCGCCATGACCGGAATTCGGCGCTCCACGCACTGTTCGGCAACCTTCAGAAGCTGCTCGATCGTGTAGCGATGCACGCCGGGCATCGAGCCGACAGGCACGGGGTCGCGCGTGGCTGCCCCGTTGTCCTCGTGGACAAAGACGGGGTAGATCAGATCGTCGGGACGCAGGTGGTGTTCCTGCACCAAGCGTCGGGAAAAGTCCTGCCGTCGGTTGCGGCGCATCCGGACGGTGGGGAATGAGCCCAGGTGGGCACTGGTGTCGGGGTGTGAGATGTCCTGATTCATGGTGATGAATATGATGGATGGCGGATGAGGCAGTTGCGCTCGTACCGCCAGGAGATGTGTTCTTGAAACCGTCGAGCAATGTGGGCCGGCTGCCCGTCGGGCGCTGTGCCCGGCGCTGTCGGACAGCCCGAGGACCAGGGTCAGCGCATCGTCATGCGGGGGGCTGGATCATGCCCTGTTCCTTCAGCAGCATCGGTGCATAGGGGCCGTTGCCCTGCGCCACCAGCGCTGGCCAGTCCTGAGCGCCACTTTCCAGCAGACAGGCAATGACATCGCGCAGCGGCTCGACGCCGGTTCGGTTCAGCGCCGAAAAGAGCTGCAGCAGCACCGGGCCTTCCCGCTGCTGGATGATGGCTTCCTGAAGCAGCTGGCGGCGCACCTCCAGGCCCTGCTGGCGCGAGAGCTTGTCGGCCTTCGTCAGCACCAGGACCAGCGGCAGCACACCGGGAATCCAGGCCAGCAGCTGCCGGTCCAGATCGGTCAGGCCGCGGCGGATGTCCACCATCAGCACGATGCCGGTCAGCGCCTGGCGGCGGGTCATGTAGTCGCCGGCCAGGGCCTGCCAGGATCGCTTGGCTTCGGGGCTGGCCGTGGCAAAGCCATAGCCCGGCGTGTCCACCAGGAAGCCCAGGGGCTCAGGCTGCTTGACGGGGCCCACGGCAAACAGGTTCAGGGCCTGCGTGCGGCCCGGCGTGCGGCTGGAGAAGGCCAGTCGCTTCTGGTTGCACAGGGTGTTGATGCAGGAAGACTTGCCGGCATTGGATCGGCCAACAAAGGCGACCTCCGGCAGTCCATGGGGGTTGGCCCGGTCGAGCTGGGGCAGCTTTGCCACCGTGTCGGCGAAGCGGGCGGTCGTCAGGATGCTCATGCCGCCATTATCCCGTAAACTCGCGCGCCCGGCTCCGACCGTCGTGGTTCCGGTCGCCGTGGCTCCCGGCCGATGGACGGTTGCCGCCAACGCGGCTGGGGGCAAAAAGTTTGATCAGGCGCAACGATTTGTCCGCCCATCGTCGCTATGCTTGGGCGATCCTGAACTAGCTACGAGTAGGTCAATAGGAACATGCGGACGACAGGAACGATGGCAGCGCGACTGGGCATGCAGGATGCCTGTGATTGCCGAGAGACGGCAGCGACGACGGAAGTGTCGGGCATTGCCCTGCGGCTGACCCAGTACCTGCGGCCGCGTGCGCTGGCCGGCCTGGCTGCCGGGCTGATGCTGTGCGCCGCCGGCCCGCTCATGGCCCAGGAGGCCGCCAAGGAAGAAGGGCCGCTCAAGCCGGACCTCAAGGCCGGCCAGGAAACGGTCGAGGAAGTCTGTGCCGCGTGTCACGGCGCAGACGGCAACAGCCAGATTCCCCAGAACCCCAAGCTGGCGGGTCAGCATGCGGAATACATCCGCAAGCAGCTCAAGGACTTTGCGCCCGGTGAGGGTGACAAGCCGGCTGCCCGCGTCAATGCCGTGATGGGTGCCTTTGCCTCCCAGCTCACCCCGCAGGACGTGGTCAACGTGGCCGCCTTCTTTGCCTCGCAGAAGCTCGAGCCCACGGCAGCCCACAATGCCGAATCCATGGAGCTGGGCCGCAACATCTATCGGGGCGGCATCCCGGGCAAGGGCGTGCCGGCCTGTGCCGCTTGCCATGGCCCGGCGGGTGACGGCATGCCGGCCCAGTATCCGGCGCTGCATGGCCAGTTTGCCGAGTACACCCAGGCTCAGCTGGTGGCCTTCCGCGACGGCACCCGTACGAACAACCACCCGATGGCAGCCATTGCCATCCGCATGACCGACCCGGAAATCAAGGCCGTGTCGGACTACATCGCCGGCCTGCGCTCCGAGGCACACTGATCGGTCGCTTTCCCCGCTGCACCGGTTTTCGCCGGTGCGCGGTGAAACCCAAACCCAACAAGGGCTTCAACAAAAAGGGCCTGCTGGCATTGAGTCCAGCAGGCCCTTTCTGCATCAGAACTGCATCTTCAGCGACACGAAGACAGTGCGGGGATCTCCCAGCACGGCCATCCGGTCATCCACGTCCTCGGCATAGACCTTGTTTGCCACGTTGTAGAGGTGACCGTTCAGCGTCAGCCGCCGGTTGATCCGGTACTCCAGCCCCAGATCCACCAGCGTGGCTGCCGGCCAGTAGGCCGTGTTCTGGGCGTTGGCGTAGAGGCGGCTCACATGGCGCAGCGTGGCATCCACGCTCAGGTTCGGCGTCAGCGCATAGGTGCTCCACAGATTGGCGATGGTGCTTGGCGTGTTGGTGGGTGCCTTGCCGGCCAGCGAGATATCGCCCTGATAGAAGTTGCGGTACTCGGCGTCGGTATAGGTGGCATTGCCCTGCACGCTCCATTGCCGGGTCAGTTGCAGTCCGGCCTTCAGCTCGACGCCGCGGGCACGCTGCTTGCCGATCAGCAGACGCTGGCGCCGATTCTGCGGGTTGGAGGTGGCGATGTTCTTGCGTTCGATGTCGAAGAGCGCCACCGTTGCATTGCCCCGCCCGTCCAGGAAGCCCAGCTTGCTGCCGATCTCCAGCTGCCGGCCCGTGGTCAGCTTGGTGTTGTCGGAGAGCGTGGAGAAATAGGCGCTGGCCAGGTTGCCCGAGGCCGGATCGGCCGCCGTGGCGTACTGGGCGTAGACCATCACCTGCGGGCTGATGTCCCAGGTGGCGCCGATGCGGCCCGTGGTGGGGTGGTAGGTGCGGCTGATGTCGCGTTCGTCGACCGCGTCCGCATCATCCCAGCTGGTGTAGTGCAGCTTCACGCGTTCGTGGCGCAGCGCAGTGATCAGCTTGATGGTCGGCGTCAGCTCGGTGCGGTTCTCCAGGTACGCAGCCACCGTGTCCACGCGATGCCGGTTCTTCGGGTCGTAGCGGGACGGAATGCCCTCGATGTCGTAGAAGTACTCCGTCACGAAGCGGTCCGGATCGACCATGCTCTTGAAGTCGTCGTTGTACGACGGGTAGGTGGTCTGGCGGTTGAACGACACGTCCAGACCGAAGCTCCAGTCGCTGCGGTGGCTGCCCAGGTCGTGGCGCAGCGTGCCGTCGATGCGATCGCCATACACCCGCTGGTCATGGCGCTGCAGCAGCGGGTTGGTGCGCGTCACCTCGGTTCCGGCCCCGTTCAGCTCGTAGACTTCCACGTTGCGGTAGTCGCGCAGCGCGTCATAGGCATAGAAGGTGTTCTTCAGCGACAGCGCGTCGCTTGCCTTCCACTCGGTCACCGAACGCAGCCACTGCACCCGCTGGGCAAACATGCCGTCGGCGCTGTTGTAGTTCTTGTAGCGCAGCCGCTCCAGCACGTTCAGCTCGCCGGTGGCAGGCTGGTTCAGCGGCGTGCCCCAGTACGGGCGATGGGCCCGCGTGCGCTGGTGTTCATAGGCCAGCGTGTGCGTCAGACCGCCGCCCAGATCCGACAGCAGCGAGGTCAGCACCTGGCTGCTGTGCTCACGGGTGTCGTCGGTCACTTCGCCGCCGCGTTCGTGGTTCACGTCGATGCGCCAGTAGTGATCGCCCTGGCCGTTGCCGTCACCGGCAATCCGCCGGTTGAGGCCGAACGCAACCTGGCGCTTGCTGCGGCTGCCCAGGCCCACCTGCACTTCGCTGCTGTCACGGCGCTGCGCCGTCTTGGTGACGTAGTTGATGGTGCCGCCAACGCCGCCAGCCCCGTACAGGAAGCTCGAGGGGCCGGCGATGTCCTCGACCCGCTCGTAGATCCAGCTGTCCACCGGCTGGGTGGCGATGGTGTACTGCAGGTTGATGCCGTTGTAGGTCTGGTTGACCGATGCGCTGTTGAAGCCCCGTTGCCTGACCTGCGTGTCGCCCGGCGTGGCGCTGGTGCTCACGCCCGGCATGCTGTGCAGGATCTCGTGCGTGTTGCGGGCGCCGCGGGCCTCGATGGTCGCCCGGTCCACGACCGTGACCGAGGCCGGGGTCTCACGCTCGGTCAGGCCCAGGCGGCTGCCGGCCTGGTTGGGAATGTCCATGTCCAGCCGACCATTGGGGCTTTCCTGACGATCCCGTACCGACACGGTCGGCAGCTGCGCATGCCGGCCGGTGCCGGTTGCAGAGGGGGTGTCGGCACGCTGTCTGGCAGCGTCGTTGGCGTCGACCGACTGCGCATGGGCAGTCGGTGCCATCAGCACGCCCAGAGAGCACGAAAGCGCCAGCAGCAGGCTGGGCAGCCGGGGCGATGCCGTGAGGGCCGAATGGGAAGAGGCTGTCTGCGGTCGGCCTGCATGGCCGCCGTGATGCGTCGGTTTCATGGTGAGGGGTTCGTGGAAGGAAAGGGGGCGCGCACGGGATGCTCGGCCGTAGCCACGCACCATCCTGCCCAGGGAAATACGACCCGCTGGTTCGATGGAAAGGGTTCCGGCAGGAATCACTCACTCCGACGGAATGAGGGTCTCCGCGCGCTGCCGACTAGGGCACGTATCTTGAAGAAGGCGAGGGAAGGCCGTCTTGCCTTCGATCAAGAGCCTTGCAGATACTGGGATAATGTATCAGGTCGGCGCATGGCGATCGCACGCGCCGGCTCCCATTCCTTGTCGTTCCTTACCCCTGCTGTCTAAGGCAGCCGCTTCTCGTGCCGCAGCAGGTCCGCCATCGTCTCGCGCTCGCGGATGAGGTGCACATGCTTGCCGTCGATCAGCACCTCGGCCGGCCGTGGGCGGGAGTTGTAGTTGGAAGCCATGGTTGAACCATAGGCACCGGCCGACAGAATGGCCAGCACCGCATCCGGTGGCAGCGCCAGCGGGCGCTTTCGGGCCAGCCAGTCGCCACTCTCGCATACCGGCCCCACCACGTCGGCCGTCACCACGGGTGCATTTCCGGGGTTCACCACCTCGACACGGTGGTACGCCTGGTACAGCGCCGGCCGCATCAGGTCGTTCATGGCGGCATCCACCACCGCAAAATGCTGGCCCTCGTTGTCCTTCAGGTACTCCAGGCAGGTCAGCAGCAGCCCGGCATTGCCCACCAGCGCGCGACCGAACTCGAAGGTCACGCCCGGCAGCCCGTCGGGACGCCACTGCGTCAGGCGGTCGAACAGCGCCTGCATCAGCGCTTCCGGCGTGGGCGGCGTCTCGTTGTCGTAGCGGATGCCCAGACCGCCGCCCAGGTCCAGATGCCCGATGGCGATGCCCTCGGCTTCCAGCTGATCCACCAGGGCCAGCACCCGATCCAGCGCCGCCAGGAAAGGCGAGGCCTCGGTGATCTGAGAACCGATGTGGCAGTCGATGCCGTGGATCTGCAGGTGGGGCAGGGCAGCGGCCTGACGATAGGCAGCCAGCGCCTGGCTGTGCGGGATGCCGAACTTGTTTTCCTTCAGCCCGGTGGAAATGTAGGGGTGGGTGGCGGCGTCCACGTCCGGGTTGATGCGCAGCGACACCGGTGCGCGCTTGCCCATCTCGCCGGCAATCTGGTTGATGCGCTCCAGCTCGGGCAGCGATTCCACATTGAAGCAGGCGATGTCGGCCGCCAGGGCCTGGCGGATCTCGTCGCCCGACTTGCCCACGCCCGAGAACACGACCTTGCGCGGGTCGCCGCCCGCCGCGATGACCCGAGCCAGCTCGCCGCCCGATACCACGTCGAAGCCTGCCCCCAGCTGGGCGAACAGCCCCAGGATGGCCAGGTTGGAACTGGCCTTCACGGCAAAGCAGATGCGGGCGTCACGCCCGGTCAGGGCCTGGGCAAAGCGCTGCCAGGTCGCCTCGATGGCCTGCCGGCTGTAGACGTAGAGGGGCGTGCCATATTCGCCGGCCAGTGCCAGCAGGCTGAGGCCACCCGCCAGCAGCTCGCCCTGGGCATTGCGCGACAGCCAGCCGTCGGGGGTATTGAAGGTCGCGTCGATCGCGCTCATTCGCGGTTTCCTTTCCGGGGGGAGGTGGCGGCATCCGTGCCTTGAGTGGCCTCGGAGTCTTCCTGGCGGGAGGGCATCGTCACGGCCGGGGTGGCCTGCTCGATGACGGGTTCGGGCGGCAGATACAGGGGGCCCTTCTGGCCACAGCCGGCCAGCAGGCAGGCGCCGGCCAGCAGGAGGGCCGGCGGAGTGATTAAAATGGAAGCACGCATGATTCATCCACGCCGGGCCTGACAATGGCGGGCCCGGTCACAACAGGGAACAGAACTCTAGCATGAGCGGAAACAGCTTTTCGCAACGGGTGGACGTCGTCCTGGACGCTCTCACCGAAGGTATCGAGACGGCGGCCGAAGCGGCCGACATGGATCTGGAAGTGACCCGTGCCGGCAATGTCATCACCCTCGAATTCGAGGACCGGTCGCAGATGGTCATCAACAGCCACGAGGCGGCCGGTGAGGTCTGGGTGGCTTCCAAACGGGGCGGGTTCCACTTCCGGCCCGGCGAGCAGGGCTGGATCGACACCCGCAGCGGCCGCGAGCTGCTGGATCTGGTGGCCGACGAGATCGGTTTTCACGCCGGCCAGCCGATCGATCTGTCGGCCATCCGTTTCACGGACTGACCGATCAACGCTCAGAAGATCTGGTCCTTGGTCTGCTGGGCGTCCTTCAGATCCTTCACGTCGGAGGACAGGCCGTCCTCCGCAATGCCCAGCGCGCGCTTCACGCCCGGACTGCTGGGCTGTGCCTCGTCCAGATAGTATTCGCCGTTGACCTGCACCACGCCGTGCGGCACGGGGCGCTCCTTCTGCGGCACCTCCGGCAGCACTTCCTTCAGGTAGTCGATCCAGATGGGCAGCGCCAGACCGCCACCGGTCTCGCGCTCGCCCAGCGAACGCGGCCGGTCGTAGCCCAGCCAGGCCACGCCCGCCACGCCCGTGGCATAGCCGGCAAACCACGCATCGCGTGAATCGTTGGTGGTACCGGTCTTGCCGGCCAGATCCTTGCGCTTCAGTTCCTTCGTCACGCGCGCCGCGGTGCCCGACTGCGCCACCGTCTTCAGCATGCTGTCCATCAGGAAGGCATTGCGCGGGTCAATGATCAGCGCGTTCTCGTCGCCGGACTGCACCGGGTTGGCCTTGGCCACCTCGCGCCCGGTGGTGTCGGTGATGCGATCGATGAGATAGGGCTCCAGCCGGTAGCCGCCGTTGGCGAAGGTGGCCATGCCGGTGGCAATCTGCATGGGCGTCACGCTGCCCGCACCCAGCGCCATGGTCAGGTAGGCCGGGTTGCGCTCGGGGCGGATGCCGAAGCGGCCCAGGTAGTCCTGCGCATAGTCCACACCGATATCCTGCAGGATCCGGATCGAGACCATGTTCTTCGAGCGCGCCAGCGCATTGCGCAGCGTCATCGGGCCGTCATAGCCGCCGCCATAGTTCTTCGGCTCCCAGAGCTGGTTGCCCGTCGTGGCCGGGTCCAGGATGATGGGCGCATCGTTGACCACCGTGCTGGTCATGAAACCCTTTTCCAGCGCAGCGGAATAGATGAACGGCTTGAGCACCGAGCCCGGCTGGCGGATGGACTGCGTGGCGCGGTTGAACTTGCTGCGGCTGAAATCGTAGCCGCCCACCATCGCGCGGATCGCCCCGTCGTGCGTGTCGATGGTGATCATGGCCGCTTCCACCTCGGGGGCCTGGGTGATCTCCCAGCCATGCTGCCCTTCGGTGATGCGCACCACGGCACCCGGGCGCAGCTGGCGGTTCGCGGGCGCCTTCGGGTTCAGCCAGGCGTTCACGAAGGCCAGACCCTGACCGCTGATGTCGAAGCTGACGCCACGCCCGCGCGAGACCGTCACCGCCTGCGGCGTGACCTTGAGCACCACCGCCGACAGCAGCTTGCCCACATCGCCGGCCTGGGCCACGGCTTCCTCGATGCGCTCCTCGCGTTCCAGCTCATCGGCCGTCTTCAGGTCCACCATCGACTCCGGCCCGCGATAGCCCTGCTTGCGGTCATAGGCGAACACGGCGCGCTGAACCGCCGCATTGGCGGCCTGCTGGTCCTTGGCGCGGATCGTGGTGTAGACCTTCAGGCCGCCGGTGTAGGCGTCCTCCTTGAACTGGTCGGCCACCAGCGCCCGCGCCATTTCGGAGGCCCACTGCGCCTGCAGCGGGAAGGTGGGGCGGTCGGTGTGCAGCTTCAGCTCTTCATTCAGCGCCGCCTGGTATTCCGGCTCGGTGATGAAGCCCAGCGTGCGCATCCGGGACAGTACATAGCGCTGGCGCTGCTTGGCCCGCTCGGGGTTGGCAATGGGATTGTCGCGTGCCGGGGCCTTGGGCAGGCCGGCCAGCATGGCCATCTGGCCGATGGTCAGCTCGGACAGCGGCTTGCCGAAATACGTCTGGGCGGCCGTGGCAAAGCCGTACGAGCGCTGGCCCAGGAAGATCTGGTTGGCGTAGATCTCGAAGATCTGCGACTTGGAGAGCTGCTGCTCGATGCGCAGCGTGAGCAGCACCTCGTAGAACTTGCGCACGAAGCTGCGTTCGCGGCTCAGGAACGTGGTGCGGGCCAGCTGCATGGTGATGGTGCTGGCCCCCTGGCCGCGCCCGCCCGTCTTCACGTTGGCCAGGACGGCACGCGCCACCCCGAACAGGTCGATGCCGTGGTGGGTGAAGAAGTCATCGTCCTCGGCGGCCAGGATGGCCTGGCGCATCTTCTCGGGAAAACTGCTGTACGACACGACCGTGCGCTTTTCCGAGCCGTACTCGCCGATCAGCAGCCCGTCGGCCGAGAAGACCTGCATCGGCAGCTTGGGCTTGTAGTCGGTGAGCGAGGTGAGCGGCGGCAGCCGGCTGGAGGCCACCTCGTAGGCCACGATGCCCACCAGCGCCCCCGACACCACCAGCGTGCCACTCAGCGCCACGGTCCAGCCCAGAAAGCGCAGCACCGGGTGACGGCGTGGGGCCTGCGGGCGTCGACGGCCGGGTTGGCGCGCTCCGGCGCCGTTGCCGGAGGTTCTGCTGGAAGGAGATCGGGTCGTGGTGGCGGATGGCTTCATCGAGAGGGAGCGGGGGTCGGTGCCGGAAAGAGGCTGGCGGGCATGCAGGCCGGGCATCCATCGGAGATGCGGTGCGACGAGCGCCCTGTCAAGGCCCTGCCCGGCGGCGGCGAAGAAGATTGCCGGTCAAGCAGCCGGGAGATTCCCAACCCGACACTATAAAGGAAGCCTGCCGGGAGGTCATCCGGCCAGGCGCGCCACCGGTCGGAAGTTGCAACTCGCCACGTCTGGTCAGGGCCATCCTGCACGCCTGGATGGCATCGCCGGAACCGGCACGGACGGAGCGGCGGCAGGCCTGCATGAAGGGCTGTCCCATGGGGGTGTACATGCCGGATTCCGGGATCTGGCAGATGCCTTCAACGACCGAAAGAGTCGTCTGCACATGCCCGCAGCGCGGCAGCTGGGCCTTTCTCCGTGTCATCGATCACACCGCGCGCAGTGTCCCGAATGACCGTTCACCACCCGAATTCGACTGTTCTTCCGGCATGAGCGACTAAAGGGTAACGAGCCTTGACCGGTGGTGTGGCGAGGGGGATGAAAACGACGAAAAAACTCTTAAAGTGAGCCCCTGTCTTTCAGGCGGTACATGGGGAATTGTAAGGGAAGTCGGTCCATCGACCGGTTTCGACGGGACTTTTTTCTAGATCGGGTGGTTTTGTGGGATTTGGCCTTCAAACATTGTTAGCGCGCGGACCAGCCCCGTTGATCGGGGTGGATTTCAGCGCGTCCAGCGTCAAAGTCGTCGAGCTTTCGCCTGGAAAACAGGCGCCGATGCGTCTGGAACGTTATGCCATCGAGCCGATCGAGCGGGGCGCCGTCGTTGACGGCAACGTCGAACGGCATGAAGCGGTGGCCGATGCCCTGTTGCGCGCCCTGCGCAAGACAGGTTCGTCGACCAAGCAGGTTGCGATGGCACTGCCGTCATCCTCGGTCATCACCAAGCGGATCACGCTGCCGGCGGACCTGAAAGAGGACGACTACGAAGTGCAGGTTGAATCCGAGGCCAGCCAGTACATCCCGTTTGCCATCGACGAGGTGAACCTGGATTTCCAGGTGCTGGGTCCTTCGGCCAACTCGGAAGACAGCGTGGACGTGCTGCTGGCAGCCTCGCGCAAGGAAAAGGTCGATGACCGGGTGATGGTGGCCGAACTGGCCGGACTGAAACCCGTGATCATCGATGTCGAACCCTATGCGGCACGCATCTCCATCGACAGCATCATCAGCCAGCTGCCCGCTGGCGGTGAAGGCCTGATCCTGGCCGTGTTCGACATCGGTCAGACCGCCACGCGCCTGTCCGTCGTCTACAACGGCCAGACCATATTCGAGCGTGAGCAGCCGTTCGGCGGCAGCAAGCTCACGCAGGAAATCGTGCGTCTGTACGGGCTGACGGTCGAGGAAGCCGAGCTGAAGAAGCGCACCGGCGACCTGCCCGAAAACTACACGGCCGAACTGCTGCACCCCTTCGTGGAAGAAGGGGCCACCGAACTGGCACGCTCGCTTCAGTTCTTCTTCTCGTCGACGCCGTACGAGCGCGTTGACCGCATCTTCCTGGCTGGCGGTGCTGCCGTCACGCCGGGTCTGGCTGAAGCCGTGCTGCAGAAGACATCGGTCACGACCGAGATTCTCAGCCCGTTCCAGGGCATGGAGATCGGTGATTCGATTTCCGAGAAGCAGATGAATCTGGATGCCCCGGCACTCCTGGTGAGCTGCGGCCTGGCCATGAGGAGGTTTGACCAATGATCCGCATCAACCTGTTGCCGCACCGCGAGCAGAAACGTGAGCGTCGCAAGCGCGACTTCAACGGCCAGCTGGTGATCTCCGCCATCGTCGGGGGCGGCATTGTCTTCCTGGGCGGCATGTTCATCAATCACGAGATCGAGAACCAGAACGCCCGCAACGAACTGATCCGTTCCGAGAACCAGAAGCTCGACACGCAGATTGCCGAGATCAAGGACCTGGAAGGTGCCATCGCTTCGCTGAAGGCACGCCAGAACGCGGTCGAGGACTTGCAGAGCGACCGCACCATTCCGGTGCACCTGTTCGACGAGCTGGTGAAGATGACGCCGGAAGGTGTCTACCTGAACAAGCTGGAACAGCGCGACATGCAGGTCACGCTCTCGGGCATGGCGCAGTCCAACGAACGGGTGGCCGAGTTCCTGCGCAACCTCAGCGAGCGCAGTGCCTGGCTGGAAAAGCCTCAGCTTGAGGAAATCCGCGAGAACGAGATTCGCACCCGTGGCAAGGACGGCGAGATCAAGCGCGCGCATGAATTCCGCCTGAATGTGGTGGTCAAGCGCCAGGCACCGTCTGACGCCGCCAGTAACGCCCAGGTTGCCCTGAACAACGCGGGAGCCAACTGATGAAGAACATCGAACTTGATTTCGGTGGCCTGACCAAGCAGTTCGAGGGTCTCAATGGTCGCCATCCCGGTCTGTGGCCGATCGCGCCCAAGGCACTGCTGCTGACCGGTGTCGTGGCTGCCATCGTGGTGGGCGGCTGGTTTGCCTACTGGAGCGGCCTGAACGAGGAACTGGAGTCCACCGCGGCGCAGGAACAGGTCCTGAAGGACGAATACACGGAGAAAGTGGCCAAGGCGGTGAACCTGGACGACCTGCGCCGGCAGAAGGTGCTGGCCGAGCAGTATGTGGGCGTGCTGGAGAAGCAGCTGCCCAGCCGTGCCGAGATGGATGCGCTGCTTTCCGACATCAACCAGGCGGGCGTGGGCCGCGGCGCACAGCTGCAGCTGTTCCGTCCCGGTTCGGTGGAGCTGAAGAAGCACTACGCCGAGCTGCCCATTGCCGTGAAGGTGGTGGGGGGCTTCCACGATCTGGCCTCGTTCAGCAGTGACCTGGCCAACCTGCCGCGCATCGTGACGCTCAACAACATCACCATCGAACATCGCAACGGTGGAAACCTGGAGATGAGCGCCACGGCCAAAACCTTCCGCTACCTGGACAAGGATGAGCTTGCCAGACAGTCCGCTGGAGGCAAGAAATGAAGACGACCAAAAGACTGATCTCGGTGGGATCCGTCCTGCTGGCCAGCACGATGCTGGGAGCCTGCAGCGCCGATCTGGATGAAGTGCAGGGCTGGATGGACCAGACTCGTGCCAACACGCCGCGCCGCGTGGGCAAGCTGGACGAGCCGAAGAACTTCGTGCCGTTCCGCTATGAAGCCCGGCTGGATTACGACCCGTTCTCCGACAGCAAGCTGGCCGTGGCCATGGCCAACCTGACTGATCGCAGCCGTTCCGGTCTGGCGCCTGACCGCAACCGCCGCCGTGAAGTGCTGGAGAACTTCCCGCTCGACACGGTGCGCCTGGTCGGGCACCTGCAGAACAAGACCAACGGCAACGTGGCGCTGCTGTCGGTCGACAACGTGGTCTATCAGGCACGCGTGGGCAACTACGTGGGTCAGAACTACGGCCGCATCGTGAAGATTACCGAAACCGAGATGGGCATCAAGGAGCTGGTGCGAGATGCGACCGGCGACTGGGTGGAACAGGACACCACCCTTGCCCTGGAAGACGAACCCAAACCATGAACCAACGACCTGGGAACATAACGGCCATGCGCTTTCTCCAAACCTCCATTGCCGCAGCCCTTGTCGGGTTCGGCACCGTCGCTGCCAGCCCGGCGTGGGCCGTCAGCAACTCCATCGAATCGATCATCGGCGCCCAGCAGGGCAGCACCACGCAGGTGCGCATCCGCATGGGCATGCCGCTCACGGAAGTGCCGGCCAGCTTCAGCCTGGCCAATCCGCACCGCCTGGCGCTTGATTTCAAGGACACCGACAACCGCATCGGCCGCAGCCTGGTCGAGCTGACCGGTGGTGACGTCAAGAGCGTCAACGTGGTGCAGGGTGGCGAGCGCGCTCGCGTCGTGCTGAACATGACGCGCCCGATGCGCTTCAAGTCCGAGATCGAGGGCAATGACCTGATCCTGTCGCTGGATCGCCAGGAAAGTGTCGAGGCCACGCCTGCCGCACGTGGCAGCCAGCTGCCCATGGTGGCACAGGCCAGCAAGGCGGATGCCCGTGGTGCGGTTGGCCATGCGCATTCGCTCAAGGATATCGACTTCCGCCGCGGCAAGGATGGTGAAGGCCGCGTGGTCGTCAACCTGTCGGATGATGGTGCAGGCGTCGATGTGCGTCAGCAGGGCAAGAGCCTGATCGTCGAATTCCAGGGTACGCGCCTGCCGGACAACCTGCGCCGTCAGCTGGATGTCGCCGACTTCGGCACGCCCGTCAAGACCATCCGCAGCGTCCAGCAGAATGGCAACGCCCGCCTGATCATCGAGCCGCAGGGTCTGTGGGAGCACAGCGCCTACCAGAGCGACTCGCAGTTCGTGGTGGAAGTGAAGCCCGTCAAGGAAGATCCGAACCGCCTCACGCAGGGCAGCCGCCCCGGCTACCGCGGTGAGCGCCTGTCGCTGAACTTCCAGAACGTCGACGTGCGTGCACTGCTGCAGGTCATTGCCGACTTCACCAACCTGAACATCGTCACCAGCGACACCGTGCAGGGCAAGCTCACGCTGCGCCTGAAGGATGTGCCCTGGGACCAGGCGCTGGACATCATCATGCAGTCGCGTGGTCTGGACATGCGCAAGAACGGCAACGTCGTGATGATCGCGCCGCGTGAAGAGCTGGCCACCAAGGAAAAGCTGGCGCTGGAATCGAAGCAGCAGATCTCCGAGATCGAGCCGCTGCGCACCGAGACCTTCACGCTGAACTACCAGACCGCCGAGAAGCTGCGCGAGATGCTCACCGACGAGAAGCAGTCGGTGCTGTCCAAGCGCGGCAGTGCGCTGGCCGACATCCGCTCGAACAAGCTGTTCGTGATGGACACACCGTCGCGTCTGGATGAAGTCCGCCAGATGATTGCGCAGATCGACATCCCGGTCCGCCAGGTGCTGATCGAGGCCCGCATCGTCGAGGCTGATGATCGCTTCTCGCGCAACCTGGGCACCAAGCTGGGCTACTACGACCGCCGCAGCACGATCTACCGTACCGCGGCCCGTACCAACCCGGTCACGGGCGAGACGGAAGCAGTCAACGTTCCGGTCCATGGTCCGGGCTCCTCGCTGGGCAACCGCATCGGCTACGGCACCATCTCGGGCAACCTGTCCGGTGCGGCCGACCTGTCCTCGCAGCTGGGTGGCGAGAACGGTACCGGTGAAGTCCTGGGTCTGGGCAAGGCCACGGCGCTGGACAACACCAACTTCTTCAGCTTCCCGGCAGGCGGCATCAACGGTACCAACCCGGCTTCGCTGGCCATCAGCCTCTTCGGTTCCAGCCTGTCGCGCTTCATCAACCTGGAGCTGTCGGCCCTGGAAGCCGACCAGCGCGGCAAGGTGGTCTCCAGCCCGCGCGTGCTGACTTCCAGCCAGCGTCCGGCGGTGATCGAGCAGGGTACCGAGCTGCCGTACCAGTCGGCCACCTCCAGCGGCGCCACCTCGGTGTCGTTCCGCAAGGCCAACCTGCGGCTGGAAGTCACCCCGCAGATCACGCCTGAAGGCAACGTCATCCTGGACGTGGACGTCAGCCGTGACGCGGTGGGTCAGCTGACCAACGCCGGCTACGCCATCGACACCCGCCACGTGAAGACCCAGGTGCTGGTGGAAGACGGCGGCACGGTGGTGATCGGCGGCATCTACGAGCAGTTCGAGCGCAACCGGACCGACAAGGTGCCTCTGCTGGGCGACATCCCGGTCCTGGGCTACCTGTTCCGCAGCACCACGCGGACCAACGACCGGACCGAGCTGCTGGTGTTCCTCACCCCGCGCATCGTCACCGATACGCTGGCCCAGCGCTGATCCGGGTCATCCCGAAAACGGCCTGCCGACGGCAGGCCGGCTTTCTGGTAACTTAAGGCGGCATGAAAGCCGCCTTTTCCATTTTCCTCGTGGGCATGATGGGTGCCGGCAAGTCGACCGTCGGGGTGCGGCTTGCCCGGCGGCTCGGTCGTGCCTTCATCGATGCGGACCGTGAGCTGGAGGAGCGGCTGGGGGTCAGCATACCGACCATCTTCGAGCTGGAGGGCGAAGAAGGCTTTCGCCGCCGCGAGACCCAGCTGCTGGACGAACTGAGCGCCCGTGACGGCCTGGTGCTGGCCACCGGTGGTGGCGCCGTCCTCTCGCCCGTCAACCGTGACATGCTGCAGTCGCGCGGCCGGGTCGTCTACCTGCAGGCCTCGGCGGCCGACCTGTGGCAGCGGCTGCGCCGCGACCGCCACCGGCCGCTTCTGCGCACCGCCAACCCGCGCGAACGCATTCACCGCCTCACGGCAGAGCGGGAGCCGCTTTATCTGGAAGTGGCCGATCACATCGTCACCACCAGCCGCCAGCCCATCGAGCAGATCGTCGAGACCATCGTGCAGGTGCTTCAGGCGCAGGAGGATGCGCCGACACACACGCAACCCTGAGGAGCTTCCCATGCCCAGTCCCCAGATCCTGACCGTCGATCTCGGCGAACGCAGCTACGACATCCAGGTGGGCCACGGCCTGCTGGACGAGAATCCAGCCTTCCAGGCACTGGCGCGCGGCCGCTCGGTGGCCGTCATCTCCGACAGCAACGTCGACCCGATCTATGGTGCGAAGGTCGAGGCGCTGCTGGCCCCGGTGGCACACCAGGTGGTGCGCATCGTGGTGCCAGCCGGCGAGGCCAGCAAGTGCTGGCAGCAGCTCGACGCCATCCATGACCGCATGCTGGAAGCCCGGCTGGACCGCAAGAGCCTGATCGTGGCGCTGGGCGGTGGCGTGGTGGGCGACCTGGCCGGCTTTGCCGCCGCCAGCTTCCAGCGCGGCATCGACTTCGTGCAGGTGCCCACCAGCCTGCTGGCGCAGGTCGATTCCTCGGTGGGCGGCAAGACCGGCATCAACCACGCACGCGGCAAGAACATGGTGGGGGCCTTCCATCAGCCCCGGCTGGTCGTGGCTGACACGGGCACGCTGAAGACCCTGCCCTCGCGTGAGCTGGCGGCCGGCCTGGCCGAAGTCATCAAGCACGGTGCCATTGCCAACCGCGCCTACCTGGAACAGGTGGCCGTCGACATGCCGGCACTGCTGGCCTGCCAGCCCGAGGCGCTGGCGCGCGCCATCCTGGCCTCCATGCGCATCAAGGCGGCCGTGGTGGCCGCCGATGAGCGCGAGGCCGGCGTGCGGGCGCACCTCAACTTCGGCCACACCTTCGGTCATGCCATCGAGGTGGGCGCCGGTTACGGCAAGTGGCTGCACGGCGAGGCCGTGGCCGCCGGCATGGTGATGGCGGCCGACCTGTCGGTGCGGCTGGGCCGCATGCCTGCCGAGCAGCTCGACGAACTGCGCCGGATCATCACGTCGGCCAACCTGCCCACCCGGGCACCCGCCTGGCCGGTGGATGACTACCTGCGCAACATGGCCATCGACAAGAAGGCCGAGCACGGCATCCCCGTCTTCGTGGTGCTGAACGGGCTGGGCCATGCGGCCACCACGCGCGCCGATGAGGCGCTGGTTCGGGCGGTCATCGCCGATCATCTGCGATGACTGTGGCCGACGCGCCTGGGGGCGTTCCTCCCTGGGCGGGTTCATCCGGGCGGGTGCCGTGTGGTGAAGCAGGAATGAAGCGATGGCCCGCCGCCCGCGCCTGATCCTGCCCGGCCAGCTCCATCACATCCTGCTGCGCGGCAACAACGACCAGCCGGTGTTCGTCGACGACGAGGACCGCCAGGCGTTTCGTCAGATCCTGGGTGAGGCTGCCCGCCAGCAGGGCGCCACGCTGCATGCCTGGCTGCTGCTGCCCAACCGGGTGCATCTGCTCGTCACCCCGCGCGAGGAGCGGGCTCTGGCCGCTGTCATGCAGACGCTGGGCCGGCAGTACGTGCGCTGCTTCAACACCCGTCACCAGCGCAGTGGCACGCTCTGGGAAGGGCGTTTCCGTGCATCGCTCATCGAGGGCGCACGCTTTGGCCTGGTCTGCCAGCAGTACCTGGAACGGCTGCCGGTGGCGATGGGGCTGGCCTCCACGCCTGCCCATTACCTGTGGTCCAGCGCACGCCACCACCTGGGGCTAGAGCATGAGCCTGGCCTGCAGCCCCAGCCTGCCTACTGGGCGCTGGGCAACACGCCCTTCGAGCGTGAGGCCGCCTGGCAGACCCGACTGGCGGAAGAAGCCCTCGCCCAGGCGCTGGCCGAGGTGCATCCGCACCTGGCCCATCGAGATCTGGCCCGGGCCCTGGCCAGTGGGCACCCCATCGCTACCCTTGCATGGCTGCATCGGCTGGAGCTGATCCATGACCGGACGCTGCAGTTTCGTACGGTGGGCCGGCCGGTGAAGAGGATCGCCGCCGGGCCACGACAGGCCTCGAAAAATTCGTAAACCACTGATTTATATGTATAAAATCTCGCCTGAGAGGGCTGCGACCACGCTTGTTGCCGTATCTCGCCCAGGAGGCAGTTTGTTCTGTCCCCATTATTGGAAAATAGAGCCATTTATCGATAATTAACTTGCTCTGGCCCCAATTTTCTCATTGCGCAGCAGGGTTTGACATTCTTATTCTTGCGTCCGTAGCGTGTCCGGGAAAGTCCTGACAAGGGGCTCTGGCAGGCGCTTGCGGAACCAGGAGAGAACCCATGCCGATATTCCAGCCCCGGGCGCTGCCCGCACCGCAGGGGATGTACAACCCCGTCAACGAGCACGATGCCTGCGGCGTCGGCTTCGTGGCACACATCAAGGGCCGCAAGAGCCACGAGATCGTGCAGTACGGGCTGCGCATCCTGCTCAACCTCGACCATCGCGGCGCCACCGGGGCCGATACGCTGTTCGGTGACGGGGCCGGGATGCTGCTGCAGATTCCGGATGCACTGCTGCGCGAGGAGATGGCTGCCCAGGGCGTGACGCTGCCGCCAGCGGGCGAATATGGCGTGGGCATGATCTTCCTGCCGCGCGAGCCGGCTTCGCGCGCCGCCTGTGAGAAGGAATTGGAGCGCACCGTGCGCGACGAAGGCCTGGTGGTGCTGGGCTGGCGTGACGTGCCGGTGGATGCCGACATGCCGATGTCGCCGCTGGTGCGCGACTCCGAACCTGTCATCCGTCAGCTCTTCATCGGTCGGGGCCAGAACGTGATGGTGCAGGACGCGCTGGAGCGGCGCCTGTACCTGCTGCGCAAGCGTTCGGCGCACCGCATCCAGAACCTCAACCTGAAGTTCGGTCACACCTATTTCGTGCCGTCGATGTCGACGCGCACCATCGTCTACAAGGGCCTGCTGCTGGCCGACCAGGTGGGCGTCTACTACAAGGATCTGGCCGATCCGCGCTGTACCTCGGCGCTGGCCCTGGTGCACCAGCGCTTTTCCACCAACACCTTCCCGGCGTGGGAGCTGGCGCACCCGTTCCGGATGGTGGCGCACAACGGCGAGATCAACACCGTCAACGGCAACTACAACTGGATCCGTGCCCGCGAGGGCACGATGGCCTCGCCGGTGCTGGGGGCCGACCTGCAGAAACTCTATCCGCTGATCTTCCCTGGCCAGTCGGACACGGCCTGCTTCGACAACGTGCTGGAGCTGCTCACCATGTCGGGCTACTCGATGGCCCACGCGGTGATGATGATGATTCCCGAGGCCTGGGAGCAGCATGCAGCCATGGACCCGGCGCGGCGGGCCTTCTATGAATATCACGCCGCGATGATGGAGCCGTGGGACGGTCCGGCGGCGCTGGCCTTCACGGATGGCCGGCAGATCGGCGCCACGCTGGACCGCAACGGCCTGCGGCCGGCACGCTACCTGGTGACGGAAGACGATCTGGTGGTGATGGCGTCGGAGTCCGGCGTGCTGCCCGAGATCGCGGATTCGCGCATCGTCAAGAAATGGCGGCTGCAGCCCGGCAAGATGTTCCTCATCGACCTGGAGCAGGGTCGCATCATCGACGACAGCGAGATCAAGGCGCAGCTGGCCGCCTCCAAGCCCTACCGGCAGTGGATCGACGCGCTGCGCATGCGCCTGGACGAGGTGGCCGGCCCCGATGACGACAGCGTGCCGCAGCCGACGGAATCGCTGCTGGACCGCCAGCAGGCCTTCGGCTACACGCAGGAGGACATCAAGTTCCTGATGGCGCCGATGGCGCTCAACGGCGAGGAAGCCATCGGCTCGATGGGTACCGACACACCGATCACGGTGCTGTCGGCCCACAACAAGCCCTTCTACCACTACTTCAAGCAGCGTTTCGCGCAGGTCACGAACCCGCCCATCGACCCGATCCGCGAGGAAATGGTGATGTCGCTGGTGAGCTTCATCGGCCCCAAGCCCAACCTGCTGGACATCAACAACGTCAACCCGCCGCTGCGGCTGGAAATCGACCAGCCTATCCTGCGGCCGCCGCAGATGGCGCGGCTGCGCGACATCGCCCGCTTCACCGACGGCAAGTTCCGCAGCTTGGAGCTGCCTTGCTGCTACCCGGTGGCCTGGGGGCGTGACGGCATCGAGGCGCGGCTGGCCGCCCTGTGTGCCGATGCCGTGGATGCGGTGCGCAACGGCTACAACATTCTCATCATCACCGACCGGACCATGGACCGCGATCACGTGGCCATTCCGGCGCTGCTGGCCCTGTCGGCCGTGCACCAGCACCTGATTGCCCGCGGGCTGCGCACCAACACCGGCCTGCTGGTCGAGACGGGCTCGGCACGCGAGGTGCATCACTTCGCCGTGCTGGCTGGCTACGGGGCCGAGGCCATCCACCCCTACCTGGCCATGGAAACCATCGTCGACATGCACCGCGAGCTGAGCGCGGAACTGTCGGCGGAAAAGGCCATTGCCAACTACATCAAGGCCATCGGCAAGGGGCTGCGCAAGGTGATGTCCAAGATGGGCATCTCCACTTACATGTCGTACACCGGGGCACAGGTGTTCGAGGCGGTGGGTCTGGCGCGCGAACTGGTCGATCGCTATTTCACCGGCACGGCCAGCAACATCGAGGGCATGAACGTCTTCGACGTGGGCGAAGAGGCGCTGCGCATGCACCGCACCGCCTACGGCAATCAGGCCGAGCTGGCCCATGCGCTGGCGGCGGGCGGCGAGTACGCCTACCGCGTGCGCGGCGAGGAGCACATGTGGACGCCGGACTCGATTGCCCGGCTGCAGCATGCGGTGCGGGCCGGCAGCTTCCAGACCTACAAGGAATATGCGCAGCTGATCAACGATCAGTCAAAACGACTGATGACGCTGCGCGGACTCTTCGAGTTCCGCTTCGACCCCGAACGGGCCATCTCGCTGGACGAGGTGGAACCTGCGTCGGAGATCGTCAAGCGCTTCTCCACGGGGGCGATGTCGCTGGGTTCCATCTCCACCGAGGCGCATGCCACGCTGGCCGTGGCCATGAACCGCATTGGTGGCAAGTCCAACACCGGCGAGGGCGGTGAAGACCCGGTGCGCTATCGGCAGGATCTGAAGGGCATCCCCATCCGGACCGGTGCCACGCTGGCCAGCGTGCTGGGCAAGGATGTGGTGGAGGCTGACTATCCCCTGCAAGCCGGCGACTCGCTGCGCTCGCGCATCAAGCAGGTGGCATCCGGGCGCTTTGGCGTCACCGCCGAATACCTGGCCTCGGCCGACCAGATCCAGATCAAGATGGCGCAGGGCGCCAAGCCGGGCGAGGGCGGGCAGCTGCCCGGCCACAAGGTCAGCGACTACATCGCGCGGTTGCGCTGCTCAGTGCCGGGTGTGGGACTCATCTCGCCGCCGCCGCACCATGACATCTACTCCATCGAGGACATTGCCCAGCTCATCCATGACTTGAAGAACGCCAACGACCGCGCCTCCATTTCGGTGAAGCTGGTGTCGGAAGTGGGCGTGGGCACGGTGGCGGCAGGTGTCGCCAAGGCCAAGGCCGACCACATCACCATTGCCGGCCACGATGGCGGCACGGGCGCCAGCCCGCTGTCCTCGCTCAAGCATGCCGGCACGCCATGGGAGCTGGGGCTTTCCGAAGCGCAGCAGACGCTGGTGCTCAACCGTCTGCGCGGCCGCGTGCGCATCCAGGCCGATGGTCAGATGAAGACCGGACGCGACGTGGTGATCGGCGGCATCCTGGGGGCCGATGAATTCGGCTTTGCCACCGCACCGCTGGTGGCCGAGGGTTGCGTCATGATGCGCAAGTGCCACCTCAACACCTGCCCGGTGGGCGTGGCCACGCAGGATCCGGTGCTGCGCCGCCGTTTCGCCGGCAAGCCCGAGCACGTCGTGAACTACTTCTTCTTTGTGGCCGATGAAGTGCGCCAGCTGATGGCGCAACTGGGAGTGCGTACTTTCGATGAGCTGATCGGTCGCACGGAGTTTCTGGACATGCGGCGCGGCATCGAACACTGGAAGGCGCAGGGGCTGGATTTCTCACGGGTGTTCTACAACCCGCCCATGCCGGCCGATGTGGCGCGTCGTCAGGTGGAGACGCAGGATCATCGACTGGAGCGCGCGCTGGATCACGTCCTGATCGAGAAGGCGCGACCGGCGCTGAAAAGCGGCGAGAAGGTCAGCTTCATCCAGCCCATCCGCAACGTGAACCGGACCGTGGGCACCATGCTTTCCAGCGAGGTGGTGCGCCGCTTCACACACGAAGGGCTGCCTGACGACACCATCCATATCCAGTTCAATGGCGTGGCCGGACAGTCGTTCGGTGCCTTCCTGGCGCGTGGCATCACGCTGGACCTGGTGGGCGAGGCCAATGACTACGTGGGCAAGGGCCTGTCGGGAGGACGCATCATCGTGCGCTCGCCCAACGACTTCCGGGGCTTCGGACCCGAACAGATCATTGCCGGCAACACGGTGCTCTACGGCGCGATCGAGGGCGAGGCCTTCTTCAACGGCGTGGCGGGCGAACGCTTCGCGGTGCGCAACTCGGGCGCGGCCACCGTAGTGGAGGGCACCGGCGACCATGGCTGCGAATACATGACCGGTGGTACCGTGGTGGTGCTGGGTCAGACGGGACGCAACTTTGCGGCCGGCATGTCGGGCGGTGTGGCCTACGTGTTCGACCCGGCGGGTGATTTCGCCAGCCGCTGCAACACCAGCATGGTGATGCTCTCGGCCGTGCTGCCCGAGGCCGAGCAGCGCGCCAGCATCGATCCGACCATCTGGCACCGCGCCCGGCCCGGCCTGCCGGCGCAGACCGACGAGGAGATCCTGAAGACACTGGTGCAGGCGCATTTCCGCCATACCGGCAGCTTCCGGGCCCGCGACATCCTGGCTGACTGGGAAACCATGCGCGGCCGCTTCGTGAAGGTGGTGTCTCCCGAATACCAGCGCGCGCTGGCCGACATCGCCGCACGCCGCCAGGCGGAATTGCCGCCGGGCGAGGCCGAACGCAGTGCCGATGCCGAATCGGTGGGCACGGTGGCCGCCGTGGCCGATGGCCAGCATGCCGCACCGAAAGCAGGCAAGACCCGGCAGGCCAGGGGTGGCAGCAGTGCCGGCAAGGTGCCGGCCGCACGACGCAGCGACGACATCTGAGGAAGGACCATGGGAAAGATCACCGGATTTCTGGAATTCGCCCGGCTGCAGGAAGCGGCCGAACCCGCTGCGGAGCGCGTGCGGCACTATCGTGAGTTCATGGTGCACCTGGACGATGCCCAGGCACGCCAGCAGGGGGCTCGCTGCATGGATTGCGGCATCCCGTTCTGTCACAACGGCTGCCCGGTCAACAACATCATCCCCGACTGGAATGACCTGGTGTATCGGGACCGCTGGCGCGAGGCCATCGAGGTGCTGCACGCCACCAACAACTTCCCCGAGTTCACCGGGCGCATCTGTCCGGCCCCGTGCGAGGCGGCCTGTACGCTCAACATCAACACCGACGCGGTGGGCATCAAGTCCATCGAGCACGCCATCATCGACAAGGCCTGGGCCGAAGGCTGGGTGAAGCCGCAGCCGGCGGCGCGCAAGACCGGCAAGCGGGTGGCGGTGGTGGGTTCGGGCCCGTCAGGGCTGGCCTGTGCCCAGCAGCTGGCGCGTGCCGGCCATGCGGTCACCGTGTTCGAGAAGAATGACCGCATCGGTGGTCTGCTGCGCTACGGCATCCCCGACTTCAAGCTGGACAAGACGCTGATCGATCGGCGCGTGGGCCAGCTGAAGGCGGAGGGCGTGGAGTTTCGTACCGGCGTGGCTGTCACCAGCGACTTCCCGGGCATGGTCTGCAACCTGTCCACGGGCACGATGCCGGCCAGCAAGCTGCTGAAGAGCTTCGATGCCGTCGTGCTGGCCGGTGGCTCGGAAGTTCCCCGCGACCTGCCCATCCCGGGACGTGAACTGAAGGGCGTGCATTTCGCCATGGAGTTCCTGCCGCTGCAGAATCGCGTGGTGGCCGGCGACTCGTTGCCCAACCAGTTGCGTGCCACCGGCAAGCATGTGGTGGTGATTGGTGGTGGCGATACCGGATCGGACTGCGTGGGGACCTCGCACCGGCAGGGCGCAGCTTCCGTCACCCAGTTCGAGCTGATGCCCAAGCCGCCCGAGCACGAGAACCGCCTGCTGACCTGGCCCTACTGGCCGGTGAAGCTGCGTACCTCCAGCTCGCACGATGAGGGTGGCCAGCGCGACTGGTCCGTCACCACGAAGGCCTTCAATGATGATGGCCACGGCAACGTCAAGTCGCTTACCTGCGCCCGCGTGGCCTGGGTGAAGGACCGCGTCACCGGTCGGATGACCATGGAAGAGGTGCCCGGTTCCACCTTCGAGGTGAAGGCCGATCTGGTGCTGCTGGCCATGGGCTTCGTGCACCCGGTGGCGCAGATGCTGAAGGCCTTCGATGTGGCCACCGACGAGCGCGGCAACGCCCGCGCCACGACGGAAGGCGATTCTGCCTATCAGAGCAGCCGTGAACGGGTCTTCGTGGCCGGTGACATGCGCCGCGGCCAGTCGCTGGTGGTCTGGGCCATCCGCGAGGGCCGCCAGGCGGCCCGGGCGGTGGATGCCTTCCTGATGGGGGCATCGGATCTGCCGCGCTGAGCGTCACTGACGGTCCGTCGCCACGCCCGTGAACGCCGATCGGCCCCCGCTGCCTGTCGGTCAGCACCCGGGCGGCCGCTTGGCCTTCCCCGCCTACAGTGCCAGCATGCCGGCCCTGTCGCCGGCGGCTGACGGGGAAGGAATCAATGACGGACTGGATCGGAGCAGATAGCGAGAAGCTGACCGCTGCCTATGCAGCGCAGGAGGCTTCGCCGGTGGCGGTGGCCGAGGCGCTGTTCGAGCACATGACAGCGCAGGATGAGGAGCTGGGCGCGGTTCGGGTGCTGAGCCGCGAGGCCGCGCTGGAGAGCGCGGCCGCTTCCGAGCGACGCTGGCGCAGACACGCGCCGCAGTCGCCGCTGGATGGCGTGCCGGTGATGGTGCGCGAGGACATTTCGCTGCCGTCATATGCCAACGAAGTGGAAGGCGTCTCGCCGGTGGTGGCGCGGCTGCTGGAAGCCGGCTGCGTGGTGCTGGGCAAGACGGTGATGGCAGCGCACGATGCGGTGGTGGCCGGTCGCTGCATCGAGGGTCGCCTGGTGCGCAACCCGTGGCAGCCGGCGCTGACCACCGGCGGTTCGTCAGCCGGGGCGGCGGTGGCCTGTGCGGCGGGCTATGCGCCACTGCATGTGGCCATCGATCGGATCGGGTCGCTGCGCATGCCGGCCGCCTTCTGCGGTGTGTTCGGCTTCAAGCCCACGCAGGGCAGGGTGCCGCTGGCTGCACCGGCCATGGGACGTGTGGCGGGCCCGATCACCCGCAGCGTGCATGATGCGGCGGCGATGATGAACATCCTGGCCCGCCCGGATGACCGTGACTTTGCCTGCCTGCCGCCCGAGAGCCCGGAGTACCGGATGCGGGTGGACGGGATGAGTCCGAAGTCGCTGACCATCGCGGTGCTGACCGACATGGGGGTGGGGCCGGCGGTGGATCCCGCCATCCGCCTGGCGGTGCAGGAAGCGGCCCGAGCGCTGCAGACGGCCGGGGCCAGTGTCGAGATGATCGACGGCTTCCTGGATCCGGAGATGTTCGAGAGCATGCAGATGCTGCTGGAGGCCGGTGCCCATAGGGATCTGGAGGCGATGAGCGAGCACGAGCGGGTTCGCCTGCCGGGCTTCGTGGTCGACTGGGCCGGGCGCCGTGCCCCGGGCTTCAGTGGCCCGCAGGTGATGCAGGCCCTGGCCGACATCGTGCGCATGCGCGCCGCCATCAACGAGGCGATGATGGGCTACGACTATCTGCTGATGCCGGTCTCGCCGGTGCTGCCGTGGGCGGCCGGCTCGCTGTCGCCCACCAACGACCCGCAGGACGGTCTGCCGCATGTGGCCTTCACGGTCCCCTGGAACTTTGCCGAGCATCCGGCGGCGTCGCTGAACTGGCGCCATGGTGCCGACGGGGTCCCCGTGGGGGTGCAGGTGGTGGGCCATCGCTTCGACGATCTGGGGGTGCTGCGGCTGTCGCGCACGCTGGAGATCATGCGTCCCGAGCAGGCGGGCTGGCCGCTGGGCTGAGCACTCACGCGCCATCGGGTCCCGGATCGGGTCCACGAGGTGCCCCGGGCGCGGTGTCGGCCCGGGGATCCCGGCTTCGTCTCGGGCGGTGGGCGCGGTTGCCGTCCGGGGAGCGCCGGGGCACTCGGGCGGGATGTGGTGCCGTATCCACCGGGCAGGGCGCGCGCCGGCAGTCGTTGGCCGGTATCGACGGTATCATTAGAAGCGGGACAGCCTGTGCCAGGTGGTCCCATGCGCCCTTCAACCGAGATAGTCATGTCCGAACTCGACGAGATCAAGCGTCATATCCGTACCATTCCCGACTGGCCCAAAGCTGGGGTGATGTTCCGCGACATCACGCCGTTGCTGCAGGATCCCCGCCTGCTGCGGGCCATGACGCGCATCTTCGTCGAGCGCTACGCCGAGGCCGGCATCTCGCTGGTGGCCGGCATCGATGCACGGGGCTTCATCATCGGGCCGCTGATCGCACACCAGCTGGGCGTGGGCTTCGTGCCCGTGCGCAAGCAGGGCAAGCTGCCCTTCGAGACCGTCTCGGCCACCTATGATCTCGAGTACGGCACGGCCACGGTCGAGCTGCACATCGACGCCTGCAAGTCCGGCGACCGGGTGCTGCTGGTCGATGACCTGATCGCCACGGGCGGCACCATGCTGGCAGCCGTGAAGCTGTTGCGCCAGCTGGGCGCCGAAGTGGTGGAAGGTGCGGCCATCATCGAACTGCCCGAGCTGGGCGGGGCGGCCAAGCTGCGCGAGGCCGGCGTGCCAACCTTTGCGCTGGCGCGCTTTTCCGAAACCGAACAATGAGGGCGGATGCCGGACCGGCACCGGTCAGGGTCGACAAATGGCTGTGGGCCGCGCGCTTCTTCAAGACGCGTGCGCTGGCCCAGGACGCCGTCGAGAATGGCCGGGTGCTGGTCCAGGGCGAGCGCGTCAAGGTGGCGCGCCTGCTCAAGGGAGGGGAGCTGCTGCGCATCCGCACGGGTGACGTGCAGCGCGAAGTGGTGGTGATGGCGCTTTCCAGCGTTCGGGGGCCTGCGCCGGTGGCGCAGACGCTCTACCAGGAAACGCCGGAATCCGTCGCCGCCCGCGAGGCTGCTGCCGAACGCCGGCGCTTCGAGCGTGAGCCGGCCCAGGGCCTGCACGGCCGGCCTTCCAAGCGCGATCGGCGCGAACTCTCCCGAATCCGTCTGGACTGATCTTTCTTCATTCATGAACCCATCTTCCGAAAACGCCGCCCGTCTGACGCTGTTGCAGCAGGCGGCTTCCCTGGCCAACGACGGGCTGGACCCGCTGGGCAGCGCCACCGTCTCGATGCGCTGGGCGCGTCCGGCTGCCGACGGGCTGCTGCTGGTGCCCGTGAGCGCCTGTGCGGCCGCGCAGGCCTGCCTGCCTGCCACCTCTGGCTGGGAAGCTGGCGCGACAGCTGCTCCCTGGGGCGCATCGGCCGGCCTGGCCGGGCATGACGTTTCCGCCTTCGATGGCATGCCGGCCGACGGTGCCGGCCACGATGCCCTGGCAACCGGAGAGTTCCCCTTCGCCGAGGGCGCAGTGGAAGCAGACCCGGCATGGTTCAACGAGAGCCAGGCGCCGGGCAGCGCCCGCGGCCCGGAATGCGAAGCCCTGGAGCTGGCCGTCTGGCATCCGCTGGATGAGGCGGATGTGGCGGGGCTGCACGGCGGCATCTATGCACATCGGCCCGATGCCGGTGCGGTGGCGCTGGTGGCGTCCCCCTTTGCCGCCACGCTGGCCTGCTGCCGCGACGTGCAGCTTGATGGCATCCCGTTCTTTCACCCGATGGTCGCACTCTCGGGCCGTCCGCAGATCGCTTGCTGCCCGGCCGGCGTCTATGCCGTGCTGGCGGGGGCTGCTCCGGCAGCCGGCACGCCGGCCGACGAGCTGGCCCAGGCCTTTGCCGATGACCCGTTCGGGGAATATGGCGTCGAGCCGGCCGGCAGTCCGGCCGCCTGCATCGCCAGCGCGCAGCAGATGATCCTGCAGGCCCTGGGCGGCGGCAATGCCTGCCTGGTGGCCCACTACGGTCTGCTCACCGTCGGCCCCAATCCTCGGGCAGCGGTCTCGCTGGCCCGCCAGCTGGAAGCGCTGTGTCGCATCTACTGGCAGGCGCTTCAGGTGGGCGGCGTGCGGGTGATGCCCATCCGAACCCGCTGATATCGCCATGGAGACCGGCAGGGACGCTACCGCGCGGACGCCGCCGGTTCCGGTCGGCGGGGTCGGTGTGCGCTTTTCCGGCCAGGGCAACGACTATTTCCGTATCTGGATCGCCGACCTGCTGTGCATGATGCTGACCGGTGGCCTGTACTGGCCCTGGCTGCGTCGGCGTCGCTGGCTGTTCCTGGATGCCAATACCTGGGTCGGCGCGCATCGGCTGGCCGACCTGCAGCAGGCGCCGCTGCCCGGCGTCTGGCCCCCGCGCTGGCAGCCGCTGGCCGTGGGCGCCTTCATCATTGGCCTGTGGCTGTTCATCACCCGCTCCATGGGCATCTTCGGGTGGCCCATGCTGGTGGCGCTCTTCGGCATCAGCGGCCCGCTGTGGCTGTACACCGGCTGGCGGGCCCGTCTGGGCCTGGTGGGCTGGCGTGGCGCACCGCTGGACTTCCAGGGTGACCTGCTGACAGCCTGCCTGGTCTGGATCCGCATGTGTCTGCCCCTGGTGCCGGCCGGCTTGCTGATCAGCGCGCTCTTTCTGGACAACTTCCGGCTGTGGCTGCTGGGCCGCAGCTGGACATCCCGCTACGGTCTCACCTCCGAGGTGCAGGAGCTGATTCCCTGGATGGTGGCCCTGTCCGTGGCGCTGGCCATGGCCAACTGGTATCACGCCGCGGTTCATTTCGGGCTGGGCCATGTGCACCATCCGGACGGCGTCGGCCGCAGCCGCCTGCATTTCTGGCCGCTGCTGCGGGCGGCTCTGGTGGCGATGGTGCTCATCCTGCCGGCGCCCTTCCTGGCCATCGGTCTGGTCTACGCCAACTGGCCGGTGCTGCTGTCGCTGCTCAGCATCGAGCCGCCGGGCACCCTGGAGAACCTCTCCAACCTGGCGCCCGATGCCGATTCGCTGTTCGGCAGCCTGCGACTGGATGTCTCGGTGCTGGACGGCAGTGTGCTCACCGATGGCGGGCTGTGCGTCGCCTGTCGCGCCACCATGGTGCTGCTGATGCTGGCGGGCTGCGGCCTCTTGCTGATGATGGGTTGGCGTTACTTCTCCACCCGGCTCTGGAACAAGACCTGGAGCACCTTCCGGGTGGGGGGCTATGCCTTCGAGGGCCACCTGGCAGCAGGCCGGCTGATGGCCACCGGCTTCTTCTGTGACGTACTCACGCTGCTGACCCTGGGGTTGTATTACCCCTACGGCGTGGTGCGCATGGCCCGCCTGCGGCGCGAGTCCGTGCGGGTCCTGTCGCTGACCGAACCCATCGAGGGGGCCGTCAACCCGCCGCCGGCAACGCCCCTGGCCGTTCCCAGGCCCCGCACCCACTGGGTACTGGCACTGGGCCTCATGGCAGCCCCGCTGGTGTTCGCGGTCTGGGTGGCGCTCTATGGCAGGCCGGTGCTCAGCGACATGTTGGTGCGTGCCATGCCGCCCGCCTTCGACACTGCCCTGGGCGACGCCACACTGACCCGCCTGCAGCGCGAGGGCGTGCAGCCGTCGCGGCTGTCCATCGAGACCCAGAAGCGCCTGCGTGAAGGGTTGCAGGCGGCCGTGCAGAAGAGCTGGGAGCCCCGGGAGCTGCCGCCCTACCGCATCCAGTTCGTGCGGGGTGGCGACGTGCTGGGGCCCAACGCCGTGACGCTGCCCGGCAACCTCATCCTCATCACCGACGAGCTGCTGGGCCTGGCGGCCCGTCAGCCCGACCGCGCGGCTGTGCTGGTGGGCGTGCTGGGGCACGAGATGGCCCACGTCATCCACCAGGATCCGCAACGCATCCTGCTGCTGGCCTCGCTGCGCAAGTCGGTGAAGATGGTGCTGACTGGCCAGGGGCAGGACGACCTGCTGGCCTCGGGGGCCGACACCGTGCTCTACCAGGGCTACGGCGCCAATATCCGGCAGGCGGCCGATGCGGGCAGCATTCGCATGCTGCGGGCCAACGGCCATTCGCCCCAGGTCATGGCCGATTTCCTGAAGGCCCTGGAAGCCGCACGCTTCACCAACCCGGCCTGGATGGTGGCCGCCCAGCGCGTGCCCATCAGCTTGTCTGCCCAGCCGGTGGATGCCCGCAGGCTGGAAGCCTTCAAGGACATAAGTGAGTAATCACTCGCTATTGGGTCCTGCTGTTTGATTGCGCCGCCGGTTGGCCTTCATGGGCCGCCGGTCTCTTGCCGTGTTCATCTTCGGCAAGCGCGAGGGCATAGTCGATCCGTTCTCATCGACCGGTCTCTACCATGCCCAACGAACAACCGTTCCCGAGCGACGCCGCCTCCCGCCAGGCCAGCCATGCTGGATGCACGGCTCATGCCGCCCCCGGCCTGAGGATGGCAACCGCGGGCGTGGATACCACTGAAGCCAACCGCCGCCCCATCAAGGCGCGCGGCAACCCGTTCATCCAGCGGCTGGCGCGTCGAATGGCCGAGGCCGGCATCACGCCCAACAGCATCTCGGTGGCCAGCGTCGTGTTTGCGGCCCTGGGGGCTGTCTGCCTGCTGGTCAGCCCCGTCGGTTGGGGGGGCATTGCCTGTGCCGTGGGCATCCAGCTGCGCCTGTTGTGCAATCTCATCGATGGCATGGTCGCTGTCGAAGGCGGTCGCAAGACGCCCACCGGCGCGCTCTACAACGAAGTGCCCGACCGTGTGGCCGATTCGGTGCTGCTCGTGTCCCTGGGGTATGCCGTGGGCGTGCCGTGGCTGGGCTGGCTGGCCGCACTGGCGGCCGCCTGCACCGCCTACGTGCGGGTGCTGGGCGGCTCGCTGGTGCTGGTGCAGAGCTTCCGCGGCCCCATGGCCAAGCAGCACCGCATGGCGCTCATGACCGGCGCCTGCCTCCTGTCACCGCTCTTCGGGACCACCGGCCTGCTGCACCTGGCGCTCATCCTGATGGCCCTCGGTGCGCTGATCACCTGTGGCACGCGCCTGAAGGGGATTGCCGCGCAGCTGCGCTGATTGGCGGGCATGCGATGTGGCCTGGGCTACGCTGAGCAAGTCCGTACGGCCGTTTTCCCGGACCGGGGCATGACGAGATGCTCTGTCGCCAATAGCTCCACTGGGTGGTGAACCGTGCATCGTCCTGCATTTGTCTCGTGGTGCGCCTGCCTGTGGGGCTCGTTCAGAGGGCTGAACGACTGAAGGGCCATTGCGCTTCTGGCACGATGGAATGAACGAGAATTGCGTGTCAGTCTCGTTTCTCTTTCATGCCATGTCCAAATCCCTGTTCGCTTCCCGCTCGATCCTGGCCCTGCCGCTGCTGGTCTCCCTGCTGAGCCTCACCGGTGTAGCCGATGTGCGGGCGGCTGATTCTGCGTTTGTACGGCCGGCCGGTACGACGAAGACCGCCGCTGGCCAGACCTCTTACACGCACTACCCGCTCACGCTGGAGAACTGCGGCCAGAAGGTTACCTATCGCAAGGCTCCGGAGCGCGCCGTCGCGCTGGGTCAGAACAGTGCCGAGATCCTTTTGCTGCTGGGGCTGCAGGATCGCATGGCAGGCACCGCCTTCTGGCCCAGCAAAGTACTGCCGCAGGTGGCCGACGCCAATGCCAAGGTGAAGCTTCTGACGGTGGAGATGCCCCGATTCGAGTCCATTCTGGCCGAGGAGCCCGACTTCGTGGCGGCTGCACTGCCTAGCCTGATGGGGGCCAACAGCAAGGTGGCCAAGCGCGAAGACTTCCAGAAGATGGATGTGCCCACCTACCTGGCACCTGGTACCTGCCTGGCCAGCGGAACGGCCAAGGATGCCTACGGCAGCCGTGACCAGCTCTGGAATCCCGAGCTTCTCTACCGGGAGATTGATGAGCTGTCGCGCATCTTCGACGTGCCTGATCGCGGTCAGGCTCTGATCGCCGACCTGAAGGCGCGTGAAGCGAAAGTGCGCGCCCTGGCCGCAAAAGGGTTGGTGGCAGGCAAGACCAGGCCGTCCTTCCTCTTCTGGTTCTCCAGTCCGTCACCGTCCGCTGATGCCTATGTAGCCGGCAAGAATGGTGCGTCGGGCTACATTGCCGATCTTCTGGGGGGTACGAATGCCGTCACCAACGAGACCGAGTGGCCGACGATGAGCTGGGAAAGCATCATCGCCACTCATCCGGACGTGATCGTGGTGGCCAGCCTGGATCGCAACCGCTGGGAGCTGGACAAGCCTCAGGCCAAGATCGCGTTCCTCACGTCCGATACTGCTACGCGTGAAATGCCGGCAGTGAAGAGCGGGCGACTGATCGTGATGGATGGTTCGGCCATGAATCCGTCGGTGCGCACCATCTACGGGGCCGAGCAGGTGGCCAGGGCGCTGCAGGATCAGGCGGCTTCACAGGCAAGCGGTGCATCGTCGAAGGTACCCGGTTCGAAGAAATCCGGCGCTTCTTCGGGCAAGTCTGAAGCCCGTTGATGCGCACGCTGGCCCTATGGAGCACGCTGCTGGTTGCGGCGCTGCTCGTCATCGCCCTGGTCGTTGGTGTGAGCGTCGGCATCGGAGATCTGCCCATTCCACTGTCGACGACCGGACATGCCATCACCAACCGGCTGGGCTGGACGCAGGTCGACATCAGTCGCATCCATGAGACGGTGATCTGGGACTATCGACTTTCCCGCGCACTGGCCGCCACCTTCTGTGGCGCCGGGCTGGCGCTTTCCGGAGCGGTGATGCAGGCGTTGCTGCGCAATCCGCTTGCTGAACCCTACGTGCTGGGCATATCCGCAGGCGCATCCACCGGCGCGGTGCTCATTGTCATCCTGGGTATGGGTGTGGGTGTCGTTGGCCTGTCGATGGGCGCCTTCGCCGGCGCATTCGCCGCATTCTTCTTTGTGGCGCTCCTGTCCAACGCCATGCGCAGCGGTCCGGATCGCACCATCCTGGCCGGTGTGGCTGCCTCGCAGCTTTTCAACGCCGTGACTGCCTACATCGTTACCACGGCTGCCAACGCCCAGCAGGCACGCGACGTGATGTTCTGGTTGCTGGGAAGCTTCGGCGGCGTACGCTGGCCGGAGTTTGCTTTGCTGGCGCTGGTCATCTCGGTGGGCCTGGTGGGGTGCCTGATGTATGCGCGTGTGCTGGATGCCTTCGCCTTCGGTGATGAAGCGGCATCGGCACTGGGCGTCAATGTCACCGCTGCACGGCTGGTGCTGTTCGCGCTCACTGCACTGATGACGGCCACCATCGTCAGCATGGTGGGGTCCATCGGCTTCGTGGGCCTGGTGGTGCCACACGCCGCACGCTACGTGGTGGGGCCATTGCATGCGCGATTGCTGCCAGCCTGCGCGCTGGCCGGCGCCGTCTTCATGGTGCTGGCCGACATCGGCTCGCGCGTTCTGGTGGATCAACAGGTGCTGCCGGTGGGGGTCGTCACGGCGCTCGTGGGCGTGCCGTTCTTCTCGGTCGTGCTTTACCGAATGCAGCGTGCTGCATGAATCCTCATGAATCCATGAACCCGCCGATGACTGAAGCCTTTGAAGAAAGCACAGACACCGCAAGAGGACAGACTCACGCGGTCAGCATCACGGCCGAGAACCTGGTCTGGAAGATCGGCCGCAAGACGGTGGTCGATGGTGTGTCCTTCCATGTTCCGCAGGGGCAGACGCTGGGTCTGCTGGGGCCGAACGGTTCCGGCAAGACGTCCTTGCTGCGCCTCCTGGCAGGGCTGAGGAAACCTCTTGCCGGCCGTGTTCTGCTGGATGGACAGGATATTCATCGCATGCCGCGCCGACGGCTGGCGCAGCGCGTGGCTTTCGTGGAGCAACATGCCAGCACCACGGCCAATCTGCGTGTCATCGACGTGGTGAAACTGGGGCGATTTCCGCACCGCAGCTTTCTGTCGGGCTGGACACAGGCGGATGAAAACGCTGTCGAACGTGCCATGGCACATACTGGCATCGACCACAAACGTCTGGACGGCTGGCAGAGCATGTCTGGTGGCGAACGTCAGCGTGCCCACATCGCACGCGCCCTGGCGCAGGAACCGAAGGAACTCTTCCTGGACGAGCCTACCAACCATCTGGACATCCAGCATCAGGTGAGCCTGATGCGTCTGGTGGCGGCATTGCCCATCACCAGCATCATTGCGCTGCATGATCTGAACCATGCCGCCATGTTCTGCGATGCGCTGATCGTGATGCAGCAGGGCAAGATCGTCGCGCATGGCACCCCGACCGACGTGCTGACCGAAGCGCTTCTACGCGACGTGTTCCGTGTCGAAGCCCGCGTGATGGCTTCACCCTTTCACGCAGGGCCGCATATCCACATCCTGCGGGAGGCGGTGCGCGGCATCCCTTCGTCGGAGAATGGCTGAGGCAGCCTTACTTCGCGTCGGTACCCGCGTAGGCCTTTGCGGAGTAGTGGATCAGCCCGGATTCGCCGGCATAGGGGGCACGGTCTTCCACCACGTACTGGTCCACGAAGTTCAGCTTGTCACCGCGTTTCCAGTTCTGGGGCACTGACCACGCCGTGCAATGCAGGCGGCGAACGTGGGTGGTATTGCCGTTCCAGCACAGCTTGGCAACGCCCTCGTTGCCCTTCAGCAGCATCAGCTGGTCGTTGTGGCCGGCCGCATCGGCCCACTGAACCAGCGTGCCATAGGGCACTTCCGATGTCAGCTTGGCCGAGAAGGGCTTGTCCGTGGAGAGGGCCGATTCCACGGGAGCAGGCACGTTGTCGACGCGTCCACCGCCCGGCTTCGCCGGATCGAACCTGGCCGAAACCTGGGTCTGTGCGCCCACGCTGAAGCCGTCAGCCGTCACTTCCAGCGGGACCTTGGCCGTCCAGTAGTTGAAGCGGCGCTGCGTCATGCTGGTGTTGTTGTAGTAATACGGCGTGCTGTATTCGTTGATGGTGTGCTTGCCGGCGGCAGCAGGCTGGTAGGCCGTATGGGTGCTGGAGCATGATGCATCGAACATCCAGCTGCTCGGCTGCGTCGGCGCATCCGGCCGTCTGACATAGTTGCTGGGTTCCAGAATGACATCCGTCTTGATCTCCGGATACTGGTCCGAGACTGCCTTGTCGGCACGGGGGCCATCCAGTCCGGAGGCCAGAACGGCCATGGCGCAGGCCTTCTGATCCAGCATGGTCAGCAGCACGTCGCCGCGCACGCTGTCGTTGGAAATGGGCGCCGAGGCCGGTGTGCCTTCCCGAGGCTGGCTGGCCTGGGTGGCAGCGGCTGCAGCGGGATCGCGGGTGACGGCGCTCTCACTGGCCGCAGGCTGCACATCCTTCGTGGCCAGTGCGCTAGCGTTTTCCGTGCCCGGCAGGGACTTGGTCGCGGTGTTGCTGTCCGCCGAATCGGAGCTGCCACCGCAGGCAGCCAGGGCGGTCAACAGTGCGGCGGCCGTCAGGGACAGACGAAGATCAGGTCGGTTCATGGGAGTCTCCCGGCAAATAGCCTAGATGCGTTGGTGGAACCTGATGCCGTGGCGGCGTGGCGCATGCCGGGCAGATGAATACCGTCTGGTGTCCCAGTCGGGTCGCCGGGCAGGCTCAACAGTCAAACGTCCTGAAAAGGGCTTCAGGCGCGCCGACGGCTCTTGCATGGTGGAAGGAGATGCAGCCCGAAATATGACACTCGGCCGAAGGCTGAAAATTCCGGAAACGATTCGTTAAAACAACCCGCATCCCATGATTCATGGGGTTGCGAATCGTGTCCGGAAGTGCATGGTGCCGTTCTGAACGGGGACCATGCAGAGGGGAATGCGGTGCATGAATGCAAAAACGCCCCGGCATTCGGGGCGTTTTGGGGAGGATCGCATCAAGCCTCAGGGCTGCTGCTGCACCGCCGTGCGGAAATAGCGCACACCGCTCTCGTTCGGGTAGACGCTGCGGTCATCGACGATGTACTGGTCGACTTCCTTCAGCTCCTGGCCGCGCTTCCAGTTGGCGGGTACCTGCCACACCTGGCATTGCAGTCGCTTCACGATCTGCATGTCGATGTTCCAGCACAGCTTGGCCTGATTGCTCTGGCCGGGCAGCAGCATCAGCTGCACCGTGCTCTGGCCCGAGCGCCATTGCTTGAGCACATTGGTGAATGCCACCGTGTCGGACAGCTTGAAGGCGAAGGCGCCGTCGGCCTTGAGCGTGGCATCCTCATTCTCGGGCTTCAGGGTGGCCTGCACGTTGTCCGGGTAGGGATTCCGGTCACGCTGTGCGCTGGCCGGCATGTTCGCCGAGAGTGAGGCGCCGCTGGCCGTGACGGTGAGCTGCGGCGTGAGTGCGATGTTGTTGAAGCCCTTGTTCAGGTTCACCGGGCGGGTCCGGCTGAAGGCGTAGGAGGCCACGTTCAGCACGTAGGTGCCCGGCTTGGCCGGCTGGTACAGGAAGGCGTTGCAGGGCCGGCTCAGGAAGATGGCGCCATTGGGCGGCCACTTGAAATCCGGGTTCTCCTTGTAGGTGCTCGGATCCAGGCTGAACTGGATCTTGGCATCCGACACCTCGTTCTTTGAACGGGGGTAGGCTGGGCCGTCCACGGCACTGGTCTCGGACGGATCCTGGTTGCAGGGCACCTGGTCCAGCATCGTCATCAGCACGTCGCCACGAACGCCGGTCGAGGAGATGAGCGCAGCAGCCGTGCTGGCAGAACCATTGTTCGTGGTGCTGTTGGCGCCCCTTGCACTTGCCGACCCGGTCGAAGCGCTCGTGTTCGTGCCGGTCTCGGCGACCGTATCCGTCGTGCCTGCGCTGCCGGTCGTGGTACCCGTGTCTGTCTGGCTTGCTGCGCCGGTTGATGTCGTCGAATCTGCAGTCGTGCCCGTGGTGCTGGCAACGGGGGCTCGCGGGCTGGAGGAAACGGTCCGCAGGCTCGAATCACTGCCATCGCTGCCACTGCCGCAGGCAGCCAGCAGCAGGGAGAGTGCGGCGGCCGTCAGCGGGGCCCCAAGTCGATATGTCTGCATCATGAACCTCCTGTCGTCGAACACGGCAACGGCGATCGGGACGTACTGCGTCCCGGCGACGCCGTCCTCAAGGACAGGATACGGGGAACACTGGCTGCAGATCGAGAGCGATGCGTCTGCTTGGGTAAAAGCGCATCAAATCGTCAGCGACTGGAAATGACTGTTACAAATTTAAGGGCTCTTGTGGCGTGTTCGCAGCAATGAATTCACGTAGGGGGCAGGCCATGAATGCAGGAACCGCCTGCCGGCAAAGGCCGGGCAGGCGGTCCGAGGCCTGCAGGAAGCAGGCAGGGGCGGGGCTGACCTGATCAGTTGTTGCCGGCACGCCAGTAGGACGTGCCTTTCTCGCCCTCGTAGGTGCTGCGATCGTCCGCCACGTATTGCTGCACTTTCATCAGCGTGCCCTGGCGGAAGTTGGTGGGCACGTTCCAGACGGTGCAGTGCAGACGTTTCACGTGCTGCAGGTGGGTGTTCCAGCACAGCTTGGCCTGACCGGGCTGCTCACCGCGCACCAGCATGATCTGGTAGGAAAGATTGCCTTCCTTCCATTCCTTCAGCATGCCGAAGGGCACCAGGGCGCCGTTGCGGATGGTCAGGTCACTGTCGGCGGTCCATTCATAGCGCTGCACGTCCGGTTCCTGGGCTTCCGGATGGGCCTCGGCATAAGCGCGGCCCGGATCCTGCTTCTCGGCCAGGTGCACGACATTGCCGATGCTGAACTCGTCGTTGCTGACCCGCAGCGACAGCCGAGCGCCGAAGTAATGGAAGCCGCGTTTCACGGAGGCCGGCGTGAAGCGATAGACCGGGTTGCTGTCCTGGTGAATCACATAGGTGGTACCGGGACGGGCCGGCGCGTACATCTGGTCGTCGCTGCAGATGGCATTGGGCGCATGCGACGGATTGCCGTCGACACCAGGGCGGCGCACGTAGTTGCTGCCCGTCTCGTGGTTGCCGGGTTGCGACAGCGTGGTGCCGAAGACCGTTTCGGGCGTGTCGTCCTGGGCTTCAGGCACCGGGTTCCCATCAGGAGCAAACGACAGCACACCGAAGTTGTCGCACGGCCGCTGGTCCAGCATGCTCAGCAGCACTTCACCACGCACGCCCTGGGGCGACAGCGCGGCCACGGCGCTGGGGGCGGGGGGCTGGTTTCCGTCGGGGCTGGCGGCCTGGTTGCGGCCCGCACGGTCATCGTCGGGCGTGACGGTCGGCGTCGCGGGGCTGGCAGTCGGTGCGACCGGCGTGGATGTCGCATTGTTGCTGCTGCCCGGATTGGGGGCGCTGACGGCGCCGGCGATGGGGTCGAGGTGCGTCGGAGCTTGCGGGCTGGCCGACACGGCCTTGCCTTCCGTACCGCCACCACCACCGCCTCCGCAGGCGGTCAGCAGCAGCGCCAGCGCAGCGGCCGTCATCGGAACACGGAACCTGTTCTTCATCATGAATGTTCTCCCGGGCTGTAAGGGGGGCGTATCCAGGAGTCAGGGGCATTCTGGCCATCCATGCTCTCGGGCGCCGAGGTGATGCCCGGCAGCATAGAGACAGACCGCAGAACAGGGGGGCCTGCCGCGGCGGCAACCGATGCGACGGCGGCAGACTGCGGCTGGACGGTGGGTGGGTGTGGTGGCGGGCCCACGTGACTGTTGTGGTATGTGGACCCGCTCAGGCCGGATCAATCACGGCCGCTTGTGCGCCAGTAAAGCAGGCCGGACTCTCCGGGATAGGTCGAGCGGTCATCCACGATGTACTGGCCGTCATCCTTGAGTTCCAGGCCCCGTTTCCAGTTCTCGGGCACGGTCCATACGGTGCAATGCAGTCGCTTCACGTACTTCATGTAGGTGTCGAAGCACAGTTTGGCCTGCCGCGCATGGCTTCCGGGCAGCAGCATCATGTGAGTCGTCATGGTGTAGGAATCGCCTCCAGGGGATTCGTCCTTCCATGTTGTCAGCACGCCGATCGGCACGAAGCTGTTCAATCCGATGGTCTTGCTGCTTGGGGATTGGCCGAAGTTATATTCGGTGTCTTTGGGCTGACCATCCGGATTCGCATCCCTGAAGGTCTTGCCCCAGTAGGCGTTGGCTGTTGCTTCGATGCGGCTTCCAATGATGATGGCGTCCTGGGAAATGGCAACCGGGATGCTGGTGTGCATCATGCTGAAGCCCCGAGGGCGTGAGTCCGGTGAGGTGAATCGCCCGTAGATGGAGCTGTTCAGACGATAGGTGTACACGCCGGTGGCAGCCGGGGTGTAGATGAGGACGGGCGGGCAGAGTGCGCCCGGAACGGGAGAGTGTTCGTAGGTGCTTCGGTGTTCGGGGTTGATGAGGTAATTCTCCGCCGAGAGCGAGTGGCTGATCCATGGGGGAGGGAAGTCTCCGTCGTTTTCCAGGCTGGGACCATCGTGGGATGCACTCAAGGTTCCAAAGGGCTTGCAGGATCGCTGATCCAGCATGGTCAGCAGCACGTCACCGCGCACGCCCTGCGCCGAAACAAGGGGTACCGGTTCCGTGGTGGGGGTGCCGCTTGCCGTGCTATCCGCCGCGGGAGGCGTGAGTGCAGGATTGGCTGGTTGCGGTTGCGGTTGCGGTTGCGGTTGCGGTTGCGGTTGCGGTTGCGGTTGCGGCTGAGGCTGAGGCTGAGGCTGAGGCTGAGGCTGAGGCTGAGGCTGAGCGGCCGGAGGTGTCACCTCGTTGTCGACCGGTGGGGTGGCCGTGTTGGGGTTTCCACGTGCGCGGTTATCGGAAAGCGCGGGAGACGGCGTATCAGGGCTGGATGCTGGCGGCGTGCTGTCGGTGATCCCACTCCCCGAGTTCGCCGGCGCGACCGGATTCACAGGCGCGACAGGGCTGGCCGATACGGCCTTGTCGTTGTTGTCATTGCCACCGCCGCCACCGCAGGCGGCCAGAAGGAGGGCAAGGGCGGCAACGCTGCATGACAGGTGTGCAGGGGTCTTCATGGATGGCGCTTCTCGAAATGTTGTTCCGTGGCGACGTAATGTCGCGGAATGTCGTGGCGCCAAGCTTAGACCCAAAGCCTGGGGGTGCGATGCCTCGTAGGGCGGGCATCGTCTGTTGCGCGTCGATTTGTAAGCCAGCCCGGGGTGCGGTTACAAATCCTGTCGCCTTGATCCGACAGTCATCGGATGATCTGCGCCGGGGGTGAACCGTCTGGCGGTTCCTTCTCGCCCCGGCGGCAGAAGGCTCATGGCTTCATGCCCAGCAGTGGTCGCAGATACCGTCCTGTGTGGCTGGCCTCGCAGGCTGCCACGGTCTCGGGCGTGCCGGCTGCCACCAGGTGGCCACCACCCGCACCGCCTTCGGGGCCCATGTCGATGAGCCAGTCGGCGGTCTTGATCACGTCCAGGTTGTGCTCGATGATGGCCAGCGTGTTGCCCTGATCGCGCAGGCTGGTCAGCACCTTCAGCAGCAGGGCGATGTCGTGGAAGTGCAGGCCCGTGGTGGGCTCGTCCAGGATGTACAGGGTGCGGCCGGTGTCGCGCTTGGACAGCTCCTGCGAGAGCTTGACGCGCTGGGCCTCGCCGCCGGACAGCGTGGTGGCACTCTGGCCCAGGCGGATGTAGCCCAGGCCCACGTCCAGCAGGGTCTGCAGGCGGCGGCTGATCTGCGGCACGGACTCGAAGAAGGTGTGAGCCTCTTCCACCGTCATGTCCAGCACGTCGGCAATGCTCTTGCCCTTGTAGTGGATCTCCAGCGTCTCGCGGTTGTAGCGCTGGCCCTTGCACACGTCGCAGGGGACGTACACATCGGGCAGGAAGTGCATTTCCACGCGGATCATGCCGTCGCCTTCGCAGGCCTCGCAGCGGCCTCCGCGCACGTTGAACGAGAAGCGCCCCGGGCCATAGCCGCGCTCGCGGGCGGAGGGCACGCCGGCAAACAGTTCGCGGATGGGCGTGAAGAGCCCGGTGTAGGTGGCAGGGTTGCTGCGCGGGGTGCGACCGATGGGGCTCTGGTCGACGGCGATCACCTTGTCGAAGTGGTCCAGACCGTCGATCTGGCGGCAGGGGGCAGGTTCCGCCTGGGCGCGGTAGAGCTTCTGCGCCAGCGTCTTGTACAGGGTGTCGTTGATGAGGGTGGACTTGCCGCTGCCCGAGACACCGGTGACGCACACCATCAGGCCCACGGGAATGTCGATGCGCGCTTCCTTCAGGTTGTTGCCGCTGGCATCCAGAATGCGGATCCAGCGCCGGTCAGGCGCCTTGCGCTCGGTGGGCACGGCAATCTTCAGGGCGCCGCCCAGGTACTGGCCGGTGAGGGATTCGGGTTCATTGATGATGTCCTGCACGGTGCCCTGGGCAATGACCTCGCCACCGTGCTCGCCGGCACCCAGGCCCATGTCGACCACGTGGTCGGCGGCGCGGATGGCGTCTTCGTCATGCTCGACGACCAGCACCGAGTTGCCCAGGTCACGCAGGTGGGTGAGGGTGGAGAGCAGCCGGTCGTTGTCGCGCTGGTGAAGGCCGATGGAGGGCTCGTCCAGCACGTACATCACGCCGGTCAGCCCGGAGCCGATCTGCGAGGCCAGCCGGATGCGCTGGGCCTCGCCGCCGGACAGGGTGTCGGCCGAGCGTTCCAGCGACAGGTACTGCAGGCCCACGTCGTTCAGAAAGCGCAGGCGGCTGGCAATCTCGCGGATGATCCGCTCGCCGACGGCGGCCTTGGCGCCTTCCAGTTTCAGGTGCTCGAACCAGTGGGCAGCCTCGCCCAGCGTCCAGGCGCTGATCTCCCAGATGGGCTTGTCATGCCCGGCGGGGCCCACGCGCACGTTGCGGGCGTCGATGCGCAGGCGGGTGCCCTGACAGGCGGGGCAGGTGCGGGTGTGCTGGAACTTGGCCAGTTCATCGCGCACGTTGGCTGAATCGGTCTCGCGGTAGCGGCGCTCGAAGTTGTGGACGATGCCTTCGAAGGGACGGGTCTCGGTGGAGGGCTTGCCGCTGGCGCTGAGCGTGGTGAAGGTGATGGTCTCGCTGCCCGAACCGAACAGCAGGATGCTGCGGACCTTCTCGGGCAGTTCCTCGAAGGGCAGGTCCAGGTTGAAGCCGTAGTGGATGGCCAGGCTCTGCAGCTGCTGGTAGTAGAACTGGTTGCGCCGGTCCCAGCCGCGCACGGCGCCGGCGCCCAGGCTCAGGTTGGGAAACTGCACGATCCGCTCGGGATCGAAGAACAGCGTGTGACCCAGGCCGTCGCATTCCGGGCAGGCGCCCAGCGGGTTGTTGAACGAGAAGAGGCGCGGCTCCAGCTCGGGTAGCGACCAGTTGCAGATGGGGCAGCCGTAGCGTGACGAGAACAGCATGGCGCGCTCGGGGCCTTCGTCCATGGGCTGGGCGATGACGCGGCCATTGGCCAGGTTCAGCGCCGTTTCCAGCGATTCGGCCAGCCGCTGGCGGATGCCGTCGTTCACCTTCAGGCGATCGACCACCACGTCGATGGTGTGCTTCTGGCTGCGGTTCAGCTCGGGCACCTGGTCCAGCTCGTGGATGCGGCCTGCGCTGTCTGCGCCCTGTTCGGCGCCGTCGGCGCCGCCCTCGCTGCGGATGCGCACGCGCACGAAACCCTGGGCCTGCAGCTGCTCGAAGAGTTCCAGATGTTCGCCCTTGCGGTTCTGGACCACGGGCGCCAGGATCATCAGCCGGGTGTCCTCGGGCAGGGCCATGATGGCGTCCACCATCTGCGAGACGGTCTGGGTCTCCAGCCGCTGGTCAGGGTGGTCCGGACAGTAGGGGGTGCCGGTGCGGGCGAACAGCAGCCGCAGGTAGTCGTGAATCTCGGTGACGGTACCCACCGTGGAGCGCGGGTTGTGGCTGGTGGACTTCTGCTCGATGGCGATGGCGGGCGACAGTCCCTCGATCAGGTCGACATCGGGCTTTTCCATCAGCTGCAGGAACTGCCGGGCATAGGCCGAGAGTGACTCCACGTACCGGCGCTGTCCTTCGGCGTACAGGGTGTCGAAGGCCAGGGACGACTTGCCCGAGCCCGACAGGCCGGTGATGACCACCAGCTGGTTGCGCGGGATGTCGAGCGAGATGTTCTTCAGGTTGTGGGTGCGTGCGCCGCGTACGCGGATCATCGGCCGGTCGATGTCCGGATGGGCGTGAGGGGCAGGCTGCGGGCGGGAAGTCTTGGTGGTCATGCGGTCGGGATGGGTGTCCTGCGGATCCCGTAACGAGGCGAACCTGACACTATACCCAATTGATCGGGGGGCCGCGCAGGGCTGCCGTTGTACGGAACACGGCATGGCGGATGCTGGTCAGCGGTGTCGGTGCGCTGGACGATGAGACGGTGGGGCGAATTCCGGCGCGAAATCGCGCCTCTGTGTCGGCGCATTGGACGACGAGGCGGCGGGGGGCTTTCGCCCGAGGGGAGAGCGGGCGAGCCACTGATACCATTGTGGTAGCCACGACGACCCTATTCCCCATATCAGCATGAACGATTCCCTCGGTAAGGCGCCTGCCGGCGATCAGGACGGCGGGCCGGTGCGCATGTCGCGCCAGGAACTGCGATCCAGCCTCTGGCTGGCCAGTCTGTACGCCATTCGCATGCTGGGGCTGTTCCTGGTCCTGCCGGTGTTCGCGGTGCACGCCCGGCAGCTGCCCGGGGGAGATGATCCGGCCTGGGTGGGCTTTGCCTTCGGGGCCTATGGCCTCACGCAGGCGTTGTTGCAGATTCCCTACGGTGCGGCGTCCGACCGCTTCGGGCGCAAGCAGGTCATCACGGTGGGGCTGCTGGTGATGGCAGCCGGCAGCGTGCTGGCCGCCATGGCCGACACGGTGGCGATGCTGGCCCTGGGCCGGGCGCTGCAGGGCGCCGGCGCGGTTTCGGCGGCCATCAGCGCGCTGGTGGCCGATTCCACCCGTGACGAGAACCGCAGCAAGGCCATGGCGCTCATTGGCGTGATGATTGCCATGTCCTATGCGGTGTCGCTGGTGGTGGGGCCGGTGCTGTATCAGCGCGTCGGGCTGTCCGGCATGTTCCTCTTTACCGGGGCGCTGGCGCTGCTGGCCATTGGCGTGCTGTGGCGGCTGGTGCCCAACCCGGCGCAGTCGCCGGTGCGTCAGGCGGCTCCGCCGCTGCGCGAGGTGCTGGGGCCGGACCTGTGGCGGCTGGATGCGGGCATCTTCCTGCTGCATCTCACGCAGATGGCGCTCTTCGTGGTGCTGCCGGCGCGGCTGCTGGCGGCCGGCATGGCGGTGGGTGACCACTGGCAGATGTATCTGCCGGCCGGGGCGCTGGGCTTCATGCTGATGCTGGGACCCATGCGGGCGGCCGAGCGGGGCAACCGGATGAAGCCGGTCTTCCTGGGCGGTGTGCTTGTGCTGGCGCTCAGCCAGCTGGGGCTGGCCTTCGTGCCCGACCAGGTGTGGCCGCTGGCAGGGCTGCTGCTTCTGTTCTTCACGGGCTTCAACCTCATGGAGGCCATGCTGCCGTCGCTGGTGTCGCGGCTGGTGCCGCCCAATGGGCGCGGGCTGGCACTGGGGGTCTACAGCACCAGCCAGTCGCTGGGGGTGTTTGCGGGCGGCGCCTTCGGGGGGCTGGTGCTGAAGTACGCCGGCGCGACGGCGGTGCCCCTGGCGTCGGCGCTCCTGCTGGTGCTGTGGTGGGCGCTGGCCCGTTCAGCCCGGCGGTGGCCGTCGGCGGCGTCCCTGCGCGCCGAGAAGGCCGCAGCCCAGGAGGCGTCCGGGGGCTGAGCCCGTGCGGCGCTTCCGGCAGGCAGCTCAGGGCTGGCCTCGCCGGATGGCCTAGCCCGGCGTGTCTTTTTGGCCATCGCCTGCCCATCGTTCTTTCATCGACAATCACGGCCTGCCGTTGCACTGTTTCTCGGTCCTGCGGCCGGTTTCTGATCTCAGGAGTTCTCTCATGGCATCCGTCAACAAAGTCATCCTGGTGGGCAATCTGGGCCGCGACCCGGAAGTCCGCTACACGGCCGAGGGTTCGGCCATCACCAACATCTCGGTGGCTACCACCTCGCAGTGGAAGGACCGCAACTCGGGCGAGCGCCGCGAGGAAACCGAATGGCACCGCGTGACCTTCTTTGGCCGCCTGGCCGAGATCGCCGGTGAGTACCTGAAGAAGGGTCGCTCGGTGTACATCGAGGGCCGCCTGAAGACCCGCAAGTACACCGATGCCAACGGCGTGGAGAAGTACGCTACCGACATCATCGCCGAGCAGATGCAGATGCTGGGTGGCCGTGATGGCGGCGGAGACTTCGGCGGCGACAGCGGTGGCCGTTCCGGTGGCTACGGTGGCGGCTCGTCCGGGGGCTATGGTGGTGGTGCTTCCGGCGGTGGTGCCCGCAGTGGCGGCGCTGCAGGCGGTGGCGCCCCGGCAGGCGGCAACCGTCCGGCCCCCACCTTCGACGACATGGACGACGACATCCCGTTCTGACGGTCTGGGCGCATCGGCAACACGTCCTGCGCCCGTCCAGGATCGCAATCCATGAAAAAAGCGCCGCATCTGCGGCGCTTGTCGTATGGACGGATGGAATCTGAATCTGAGGGCTGCGTCAGGGGGCGCAGCTTCGTCGTGGCAGCGCCTACGTGCTCATGCGTTTGAGCCGTTCGCGGCGGCCCACCCATTCGTCATGCATGCGCTTGGGAATGATCAGGCCCAGGGACAGTGCCAGTGCGATCTGCACGGCGGTGACCCCGTGTGAGAGGGTGGCCACCAGGGTGGGCAGGGCGTCCACATCGGGCTGCTGCAGCTGCAAAAGACCGCTGGCCATCCGGAAGACGTAGCTGCCCGGAATCATCGAGACCACGGCGGCAAAGCCGATGCCGGCAAAGGGCAGGTCCAGCCGGTGGGCAACGGGCGCCAGCACCAGACCGGCCGCCACGGCCGCCAGGCCTGCTGCCTCGCCGGGTGACAGGCCGAACTCGGCCTTGCACAGCCAGTTCAGTGCGTGGGCAGCCATGCCCACACAGACGGGCCAGACCAGTGCACGCAGGGGCATTGAGAACAGCAGGCCGAAGCTGCAGGCCGCCAGCCCGGCCGAGAGCACGTCCTTCCAGAGCGGAACAATCCGTGCACCCGGCAGCAGCGGCAGTGCCACGTGGTTGAGTGACAGGCCCAGCAGCAGGCCGGTGCAGATGGCGGCCAGCAGGGTACTGGCGTAGGCCAGCCGGGCGATGCCCATGCTGGCGCGGGTGGCCGACAGGTCCATCAGGCCGTTGAGGATGGCGGGGCCGGGCACCAGGATCATGGCCGGGCACAGGGCTACCAGATGCAGCCGGGAGGTGAGATCCCAGTGCACGGCCAGTGCACCGATGGCACCGGCCAGCCAGGCGGCAACACCCACTTGCCAGACGATGCCGATGCCCAGATGGGCCATCTGGCGACGGATGAGGGCGCCCAGTCCGGCGCTGATGGCCATCAGGCCGATGGCGCCGGGACGCTGGGCGCCAAAGATGAAGGCCATGCCCAGGGCCCCGCCGATGCAGGCCAGCATGTACAGCAGCAGCGGGGTGGCATGCATGCGCTGGATGGTGCCCAGGCGAGAGAGGCCAGCCGTGAGGTTGTCCAGACGGGTGGTGCGCGCCAGGTGCATGTAGGCGGCCACGCGGTGCATGGCCACCGCGTGTGGCGAGCATGGCGCGATGTCGAGCAGGTCATGCCGGTGGTTTGGCTGCCGGGTGCGCATGATCAGCTCGCCCCAGCGCGGCATGAGGATGACTTCCTGCCCCAGGCGCTGGCCCAGTTCGGTGGCCACGCGCACGGTCTCGCCGGTCTGAAGGCCGTCGGACAGCATGCCCCGGGCGATCTCGAAGACGAAGTGGCGGGCGTCTTCCTCGCTGGCGGGGGCTGCCGCTGGTGCGCCGGATTCAGGGGTGTCAGGGCCTTTCTCCCCGGGCTCGGAGGAGACAGGCATGTTCTGTTTCTGGGAAGGAGGTGTGCTCTGCATCCGGCAACGATACGCCCAACCCGCTGGTCATGCGGGTCATACCCGTGTGCGACGCTTGCTGCCCGGGCCGGGTGTGTCGATGCCGCAACGCCGGTCCGAGGGCGCCGGAGGCCGTTCGGCGGCCCATCCCCCTGTCATGGGTACCGCCTTATAATGAAAGGCTTTTCCTGTGCATTTCGATCATGCCGATCTACGCCTATCGATGCAGCAGCTGCGGATATGAGCAGGACGTGCTGCAGAAAATCTCCGCTGCCCCGCTGACGGACTGTCCCTCGTGCGGCAAGCCGGATTTCCACAAGCAACTGTCCGCGCCCGCCTTTCAGCTCAAGGGTACGGGCTGGTACGTGACCGACTTCCGCGACAACGGCACCAAGCCGGCCGGGCAGGACCCCAAGCATGGCAAGAGCCACAGCGCCGGGGACGCGGGCAACGGCGCCTCGTCCGGGGCGGCTGATGCTGGGTCGGGTGCCGGGTCCACGGCGTCGTCGGGGAGCGCCTCCGGCGGTGCAGGGGCTGCTTCGGGCAGTGATTGATCGTATCGGGATGTCCAAGGGAGCCCTGCCATGCTGAAGCGCTATTTCGTGACCGGCCTGCTGCTGTGGGTTCCGCTGGTGATCACCGTCTGGGTGCTGAATCTCATCGTCGGCACCATGGACAAGAGCCTGGCACTGCTGCCAGCCCAGTGGCAGCCGCAGGTCTGGCTGGGGCGCGACATTCCCGGCGTGGGCGTGGTGCTGACGGTGCTCATCGTCTTCGTCACGGGGCTGCTCACCACCAACTTCATCGGCCGGGCGCTGGTGCAGCTGGGCGAATGGATCCTGTCGCGCATTCCGGTGGTGCGCACGCTGTACTCCAGCGTCAAGCAGGTCAGCGACACCATCCTGTCGCCGCATGGGCAGGCGTTTCGCAAGGCGCTGCTGGTGGAGTACCCGCGTCGTGGCTGCTGGACGCTGGGCTTCCTGACCGGGGCACCCTCGGCCGCGATGCAGGCGAAGATGGGCGTGTCGTCCGGACAGGAAGAGGATACGATGGTGTCCGTGTTCGTGCCCACCACGCCCAATCCCACCTCGGGCTTCTTCCTGATGATGCGTCGTGAGGAGACGGTGGAACTGGACATGAGCGTGGATGCCGCGCTGAAGTACATCGTGTCGATGGGGGTGGTAGCGCCCCCGGTCGGCCGGAACGAAGCTGAAACCAATCATGAATGAGACCGTGGGTCGAGTCGGGCGAAGCGTCCGGTGCGGCCGGCGGGCTCAATAGAACGACGGTCCCGGGGTCGGGGCCATGAAACCGGTGTCCGGCATGGCCGGGCACCATACTGCGGTTGCCAGGAGAGAATCAGTGAAACGTAGCTGTTATGTCGGTGAATTGTCCGAGGCCTTTCTGGATCAGGAAGTGACCCTGATGGGGTGGGTGCATCGGCGGCGGGATCATGGCGGGGTGATCTTCATCGATCTGCGCGACCGCGAGGGCCTGGCGCAGATCGTCTGCGACCCTGACCGCGCCGAGACCTTCCGCACGGCGGAAAGCCTGCGCAACGAATACTGCATCCGCATTACCGGCAAGGTGCGTCGCCGCCCGGAAGGCACCGTCAATGACGGCATCCGCAGCGGCCAGGTGGAGGTGCTGTGCCATGAGCTGGAAGTGCTGAACCCGTCGGTCACGCCGCCGTTCCTGCTCGATGACGAGAACCTGTCCGAGAACACCCGCCTGACCTACCGGGTGCTGGACCTGCGCCGCCCGGCCATGCAGAAGAACCTGATGCTGCGCCACCGGGTCACGATGGCGGTGCGCCGCTATCTGGATGACCTGGGCTTCGTGGATGTGGAAACGCCGATGCTGACGCGCTCCACCCCCGAGGGTGCACGGGACTACCTGGTGCCGTCGCGCGTGCACGATGGCTACTTCTACGCGCTGCCGCAGTCACCGCAGCTCTTCAAGCAGCTGCTGATGGTGGCCGGCTTCGACCGCTACTACCAGATCACCAAGTGCTTCCGGGACGAGGACCTGCGCGCCGACCGCCAGCCCGAGTTCACGCAGATCGACTGCGAGACCTCCTTCCTGTCCGAGGAAGAGATCCGCGGCATCTTCGAACCGATGATCCGCACGATCTTCAAGCAGGTCATGAACGTGGACCTGCCTGATCCGTTCCCGACGATGAGCTTTGCCGAGGCCATGCGCCTGTACGGTTCGGACAAGCCCGATCTGCGCGTGAAGCTGCAGTTCACCGAACTCACCGATGTGATGAAGACGGTGGACTTCAAGGTCTTCTCCGGTCCGGCCAATGCCAAGGACGGTCGCGTGGTGGCGCTGCGCGTGCCGGGTGGCGCGTCCATCAGCCGCAGCGAGATCGACGCCTACACGCAGTTCGTGGGCATCTACGGTGCCAAGGGCCTGGCCTGGATCAAGGTCAACGACGTGAAGGCCGGCCGCGAAGGCCTGCAGTCGCCCATCGTCAAGAACCTGCATGACGAAGCCATCGCCGCCATCCTGGAGCGCACTGGCGCCCAGGACGGCGACATCATCTTCTTCGGCGCCGACCGTGCCAAGGTGGTCAACGACGCCATCGGCGCGCTGCGCGTGAAGATCGGCCACTCCGAGTTCGGCAAGGGCCACGGCCTGTTCGAGGCCGGCTGGCAGCCGCTGTGGGTGCTGGACTTCCCGATGTTCGAGTACGACGAGGACGAGAAGCGCTGGGTGGCCCTGCATCACCCGTTCACCTCGCCCAAGGACGGCCACGAGGACCTGCTGGAATCCGATCCGGGCGCCTGCATCGCCAAGGCCTACGACCTGGTGCTGAATGGCTGGGAGATGGGCGGCGGCTCGGTGCGTATCCACCGTGACGACGTGCAGAGCAAGGTCTTCCGCGCGCTGGCCATCGGACCTGAAGAGGCCGAAGCCAAGTTCGGCTTCCTGCTGTCGTCGCTGCGTTATGGTGCGCCCCCGCACGGTGGCCTGGCCTTCGGTCTGGACCGCATGGTCACGCTGATGACCGGTGCCGAGTCGATCCGCGACGTGATCGCCTTCCCCAAGACGCAGCGTGCCCAGGATCTGCTCACGCAGGCGCCGTCGCCGGTGGACGAGAAGCAGCTGCGCGAGCTGCATATCCGCCTGCGCAACCCCGTTGGCCAGGTGGCAGGCCAGCCCGCCGCAGATGGGCACAGCGCCTAAGATCCCCGAGTCCGTGCTGGTGGTGATCCACACCACCGACGGACAGGTGCTGCTGCTGGAGCGGGCCGACCGGCCCGGCTTCTGGCAGTCGGTGACCGGCAGCCTGGATGCGCCGGATGAGGCACCTTGCGCTGCGGCGCGGCGCGAGGTGCAGGAAGAAACCGGGCTGACGGCAGGGGTCGTGGGCCCGTTGCACGATCTGGGCATTCAGAATCGCTACGAGATCTATGCCCACTGGCGGCACCGCTATGCGCCGGGGGTCACGCATAATACCGAGCATGTGTTTGCGCTGGCGCTGCCGGCCCCGGTTCCGGTGAAGCTGGCGCCCCGCGAGCATCTGGCCCATGCCTGGCTGGCCTGGGAAGAGGCGGCCCGGCGCTGCTTCTCGCCCAGCAACGCCGACGCGATCCGGATACTGGCGAAGCGCCTGGGCTGGAAGGCATCGACAGGCGAGGCAGGAGAGACACCATGAAATCACTGCGGTTGCGGGTGGCCACCTACAACATCCACAAGGGCGTGGTGCCCGGGCCCTCGCTGCGCCGTCGTCCCATGGTGAAGGAAATGCGCCAGCGCCTGCATGAGCTGCAGGCCGACGTGGTGTTCCTGCAGGAAGTGCAGGGTCAGAACAATCGCTTTGCCAAGCGCTTCGCGCAGTGGCCTGCCGATCCGCAGGCCCAGTACCTGGCGCTGGACCCCGAGTCCTCCCGCCGTTTCCAGGCCGTCTATGGCCTCAATGCCCGTTACCTGCACGGGCATCACGGCAACGCGCTGCTGTCGCAGTTTCCCATCCTGTCCATCGAGAACCGCGATTTCTCCGACCACGTGTTCGAGCGGCGCGGTGTCCTGCACTGCGTGCTGCAGATGGGCGAGCGCGCGGTGCATTGCTTCGTCATCCACTTCGGGCTGTTCGCCCGTAGCCGGGCCCGTCAGGCCGGTGCGCTCATCGACTGGATCCGCGCCGAGGTGCCTCCCGGTGCCCCGCTGCTGATCGCCGGCGACTTCAACGACTGGCAGGATGCCCTGAGCCGCCTCCTGGTGGAGCGGCTGGGCGTGTATGAGGTGCTGGACAGCGCCCGCACCTTCCCGGCGCTGATGCCGTGCCTGCGCATGGACCGCATCTATGTTCGCGGCTTTGCCGTGGAGACGGCCCAGGTGCTGCGGGGGCTCAGCTGGGCGCGGCTTTCCGATCATGCGCCGGTGGTGGCGGACCTGACGCTGCTGCCCGACTGATCCGGGCCCGTTCGCCCGTCCTGTCCTGTCGATTGTCATCATCCCCCACCGTGGGCGAGGCTATCATGACAAGGGTATTCAGGAGGAAGCGCACCATGACGAAGGATGAGACGATGAGCTGGGTCGAAGAGATCTCCGTGGCCGGACAGCCGGCGTTCTGCCTGCGCAATGCCGTGGGGGACCAGGTGGTCGTCCTGCAGCATGGGGCGCAGATCCTGTCGTGGATGACGGCCGATGGCGTGGAGCGCCTGTACTGCACCTCGCGTCTGCCTTCGGAACCGAAACCCGTGCGCGGTGGCGTGCCGGTGATCTTTCCGCAATTCAATCAGCGGGGGCCGGATTTCACCCTGCCGCGCCATGGCTTTGCCCGCCAGCTGCGCTGGTACCGAATCGCGCCGAACGTGGCAGCCCAGGCCGCGCCTGCTCCCACCCCGTTCCCGGGCATGCCTGGGGCCGAACCGGGCGCTGTGGCGGCCAGTGCTCCGGCGCCTGCCGGTTGTGGTCTGCCCGAGACCCATGTGCCGGCCGACATGACCGCGACCGAAGCCGTGCCCGGCCTGCATGCTGCCGACCTGGTGCTGGCGCTGGGGGATGGCCCCGAGACACACAAGAGCTGGGAACACGCCTTCCGCCTGCAGCTGCGTATCCGTCTGCTGCCCCAGCAGCTGGACTTGCAGCTGGTGCTCGACAATACCGGTACGCAGTCCATGCGCTTCACGGCCGCGCTGCACACCTACCTGGCAGTTCCCGAGCTGCCGGGCACCACGCTGGATGGCCTGGAAGGCAGTACCCGGCTGGACACCCTGGTTCAGCCCAACCGTCAGGAAGCCGCTCCGGGTGGGCCGTTGATCCTGCGGGGAGCCATCGACGACATCTATTTCGACGTGCCTCGGCCGCTGCGGCTGCACAGCGCTGGCGGGGCACTGCGCATTGGCATGAGCGGCGGCTTTGTCGATACGGTGGTGTGGAACCCCGGCCCTGAAGGGGCGAAGGCCCTGGCCGACATGCCTGACGACGACTGGCGGCGAATGCTGTGCGTGGAGGCTGCCTGCATTGGCCGGCCTGCCGAGGTGCCGCCGGGCGGTCGCTGGCTGGCCGGGCAGCAGCTGCAGGTTCTCTGAGCGTCAGCTGTTCGCGCAAGATTGCTTACGTTTCCCCGGAGTTTCAGGCGGGATCTCGATATTTGTCACAGGGTTCCTGTGCTATTTTTTGTGTTGCTGGGGCGTAACAGTCGGAGCAAGGAGAACATGAAGCACGAACCGTGGAGCCTGGGTGCCAGCCTGCCGGGTGCGGTCACGAAGAATGGCATCGAATGGGTGACACTGCCCTTCCGCGCGCTGGATGCGGCGGTGCTTTATCGCGTCCTCGCATTGCGCAGCAGCATCTTTGTCGTCGAGCAGGAATGCCTGTACCAGGATATCGACGGGCTCGACCAGCACGCGCTGATCGTCGTCGGCATCCGCCCCTGGGGTGCCACGGGCGATCATGGCGCCACCCTGTTTGACGTGATTGCCACGGCGCGCATCCTGCCGCCGGGCGTCGGCTTCGACGACCCCTCCATGGGTCGGCTGTGCGTGGCGCAGCCCTTCCGTCAGCGGGGCCTGGGCAGAACCCTGCTGGCCCACACGCTGCAATCCGCCCGTGAGGCCTTCCCCGGGCAGCCCATCCGCATTTCGGCCCAGGCGCACCTGGCGAACTTCTATCGGTCAGCCGGCTTCATGCCGGTCTCGGATCCCTATCTGGAAGACGGCATTCCGCACCTGGAAATGCTGATTGCGCCCCAGAAGGACGCGCCCTTCATCGCCTGAAGCCCGCTCAGGCGCGGGCTACAGAGGGCTGGTCCACCGGGCGAGGCTGGTCGTTCTCGTCCATGGCCACGTAGGTGAACAGGGCCTCCGAGACCTTGCGGACTTCCGTGGGGGCATGGATGTTGTGTTCGGTGTAGGCCTCCACCTTGCAGGTGACGGACGTGTTGCCCACGCGTACCACGTCGGCGTAGAACAACGTGCGTGAGCCAACCTGGATGGGAGCCAGGAAGGTGAGCGTGTTGACGGCCACGGTGCTGACCCGGCCTCGGGCACGCTGCACGGCAGCCACGGCCCCGGCGATGTCCATCTGCGACATGATCCATCCCCCGAACACGTGGCCATGCGGGTTCGCATCGGGCGGCATGGGCACGATGGCCAGCACGGGCGTGCGGCCGCTGGGCAGCTCGCTCTGGGAGGTGTTGCGGGAAGACGGGGAACGATGGATCTCGGTCATGGTGCGGATGGACATGCTGCCTGGCAGCATCGGACAGTTCGGCCAAGCATAACGCATGCCGCCCCGGGGCGGCACGTGGCGTTTACCCGGTGGGTCATAGCGGCAGCTGCAGCACGTGCGGGCAGTGATCGCTGGGGCGGGGGCGCTCCAGCGACAGGGGCGCCTCGAAGGGCACCACCTGCACACGCAGGTCTTCCGGCGGTGTGCGCAGCCAGGCATCCAGATTGTGGCTCAGCAGGAAGACATCGATGTGGTGGTGGCAGCGAGCCAGCTTGCGGTAGGGGCCACTGGCCACCAGGGTCAGGCGGGTACCGCGTGGCTGGTCGTCATCCAGTTCCGGCAGCACGCTGGCAACACGTCGCATCTCGTCCGACGTGCGTATCGGGGCGGCGGCCGGGCTTCCGTCGCCTCGCGCCGGCAGCCCCTGCCGGAGTTCCTGGCGCAGGTCCCGGTTGAAGTCACCACTGATCAGCACCGCATGGCCGGCCGCCATCTGACGATCCAGCCAGCCTTCCAGTGCCGGTACCTGTGACTGCAGCGTTTGACAGGATGACAGCCGCCGCCATTGTCGGGTGGGCTGGCGGCTCAGACTGCGGTCCAGTCGCCCCTGCCGGCAGCCCGCCTTCAGATGAACGTTCAGGATGGCCAGCGTGGGAGCTGGTCGTGCAGCTTTCGGGGGTGTACCGGATGGCTTCTCGGGCACGGGCAGTGGCAGGTACACGGCCAGCCCCGGCCGCGTGCGCCGACCTTCCGGGCTGCTGCGCGCCAGGCTTTCCACCACTTCCACCCGGGGCTCCTGCAGGAAGCGGTGGGTGGGCCAGGCCACGGCCAGGTTCTGCGAGATCGGGCCGCCGTTCCAGCGTTCGGCCGTCGTGTGGATTGTCCAGCCCTTGCCCAGCACCTGGCGAACGGCGTCAGCGTCGGTAATCTCCTGCATCAGCACGATGTCGGGTCGTGCCGTCCGGACCAGCTCGGCCAGCTGGCGTACCTTGGCATCCAGGTCCTGGCGTCGGTGCTGGGGGCCGAAGATGAGGCGCCCCTGCATGTCACGGCCGTTCAGGGCGTCACAATAGGGCAGCCCCGCCGGGCGACGGTCGCCAGGCCCGTCCCGCCAGCCCAGGGGTTCGCAGAAGGACTGCCAGCGCGCAAAGACGGCGGGCGACATCAGGTGCTCGGCATTCAGCGTCATGATGCGCAGGCCATTCGCATCGTCGATGGTCGCACTGCCCGCCACGCCGTCCGCCTGACGACGTGCCTTTCTGCCCTGGGGGCGATCATCGTTGCCCGTGCTTCCGGCTACCCGGGCGCTTGACCCGGCATGGGCGCGTGCACGCTTGTCCTTGTTCTTCTGTCCTTCCTTCTGGCGCCGCTTGCTCGTGGCGACCTGTTCACGCCATTCGGCCGGCACGTCAGGACGGTGCCCCTTGGTCAGAGTGGCCTCGCCGGTAGTCTGTGTACTGGCGCCGCGGGTGGGATCGTCAGCCGAACAGCCCGCCAGACCCGTCAGCAGGGCGGTGGCAAGCAGCAGGGCAGGAAGGCGGTGGCGCATGGAGGTTCCGGGAAGGGGACGAGAAGGGGACGAGAAGGGGACGAGAAGGGGACGAGAAGGGGACGAGAAGGGGACGAGAAGGGGACGAGAAGGGGACGAGAAGGGGACGAGAAGGGGGCGAAGGAAGGAGGGCGCAAACGGACAGGGCAGGGTGAGCAGCAGAGATGGAATGGGCCACGGCTGCGGCACCGCAAGCAGCGTCCAGGGGAGGCAGCTGCCTGGGGCATGGCGGTGGTTCCGGCCACGAGCGTCGGCCCGTGATGATGCCATCATCGGTGGGGCGCCAATTCGGCCGAACGGCTTCGTCCACCATGGCCCGATGGACGGCGTGTCGGCATATCATTGCACCATGGATACGCTGACCCTCAGAACCCCCGACGACTGGCACCTGCATCTGCGTGACGGTGCCGCCCTCCATTCGGTCGTGGCCGCTAGTGCACGCCAGTTTGGCCGTGCCATCATCATGCCCAACCTGCGCCCGCCCATCACCACGGTGGCCGAGGCCACGGCCTATCGTGACCGCATCCGCCTCGCGCTGGATGAGGCCGTGGGGCGAGGCGAGATCAGCCAGGCCCAGGCGGCAAGCTTCCAGCCGCTGATGACGCTCTATCTCACCGAAAAGACCTCTGTGGACGACATCCGGCAGGCCGCTGCCGGGGACGTGGTGACGGCCGTCAAGCTCTATCCGGCCGGCGCTACCACCAATTCCGATGCGGGCGTGCGCGCCATCGACCGGGTGATTCCGGTGCTGGAAGCCATGGCCGAAGCCGGCATGCCGCTGCTGGTGCACGGTGAGGTCACGGATCCTGACGTGGATGTCTTCGATCGTGAGGCCGTCTTCATCGATCGCGTGATGATTCCGTTGCGCACCCGGCTGCCGCAGCTGAAGGTCGTGTTCGAGCACATCACCACCCGTCAGGCGGCCGAGTACGTCAGGACTGACTCCGCCGAGCCTGGCATGCTGGGCGCCACCATCACGCCACAGCACCTGCTCTACAACCGCAATGCCATCTTCACCGGCGGGCTGCGTCCGCACTGGTACTGCCTGCCGGTGCTCAAGCGCGAAATCCACCGCACGGCACTGGTGGAGGTGGCCACCAGTGGCGATCCTCGCTTCTTCCTGGGGACCGACAGCGCCCCCCATGCCCGTGCGCTGAAGGAAGTTGGCAATGGCTGTGCCGGCTGCTATACCGGCCCCCATGCCCTGGAGCTCTATGCCTGGGCCTTCGAGGCTGCCGGCGCACTGGACAAGCTGGATGCCTTTGCAAGCCTGCACGGCGCCCGCTTCTACGGAAGGGCGCCCAATACCGGCACCATTACCCTGAAGCGCCAGGACTGGACCATTCCCGAGAGCCTGCCTTTTGCGGGAACCGAGATCGTGCCGCTGGCGGCCGGCGAGACATTGAGCTGGCAGGTGGTGGGCGAGGGCAGGACCGCCTGATTCCTCCATGCCGGACTGTCGGGGGCTTTTTGGTATGATGCCCTCGGTGCCACCCTGTTGTGGCCCTTTCAATCAGTCCTCTCATCCTTGTTCTTCCCATTGCCGGGAAAGGAAAAAACCATGATCAAGAAACTGAGCGCAGCCCTGCTGGGCGTCGCTTTCGTGCTGGCTGGCTGCAACACCGTGGCCGGCGTGGGCAAGGACATCAAGGCCGGTGGCGAAAAGCTGGAAAGAAAGGCCGAGGGCGTGAAGAGCGGTTCCTGAGCCTTGAGCCAGAAACCTTCCCACAGAGATCGAGATTCAAGGAGATAAGAACATGATCAAGAAACTGAGCGCTGCCCTGGTGGGTGCCACCTTCGTGCTGGCCGGCTGCAACACCATGTCCGGCATGGGTCAGGACATCAAGGCCGGTGGCGAGAAGCTGGAGAAGAAAGCCGAGGACGTGAAGCACGGCTCGTCGGAAAGCACCTCGCATGACGCCATGCACCACGAGCATGGCACGACGGCTGCCCAGCCCACCGAGACCATGACCAAGGAAGGCTCCTCATCGGACAGCTCGATGTGGGACAAGACCAAGGAAAAAGCCTCGGAAATCAAGGACTCCGCCAAGGAGAAAGCCTCGGAACTGAAGGATTCCGCCAAGGAAAAGTTCAGCAAGTGAACACCTGAGACCAGAGCTGCCGCGTTCTGTCCGGTTTGACCGGGCAGGTGGGGAGCAAGCCCAGGTTGCAGGATGATCGTGCCTGCCCAGGAAGCTGGTGTCAGGCCGAACCGTCCGACAAGGCCGCCACACTTCGGTGTGCGCGGCCTTTTTGCTGTCCGGTACCGGGAGCACGCTTGAAGCACGCCGTCGGGAAGGTGAAAGCAGCCGCCGAGCCCGGAATGCGCCGCGTGGTGACGCTGTATACCGTTTCGTCTTGTTGCACGTTGTAGTATCTGTAGCTGCAGATTGAGGGTTTCGGCATGGAATCTTCATATTTCATGCCTTCATCCGCCAGACTGGCATTCAACATTGACGAGGCGACATCGTGGTTCCGGAAAGAAAAACAGCAAGACCGGATGGATCGACATGGGGCATGGCGCTGCTGGCCCTGACGCTGGCAGGCTGTGGAGGAGGCGGGGGGCCCGATCCCTTTCCGTCACACTTCAATACTGAAGTCGTCTGGCAGGCCGACATCCCTGCCGCGGGCCAGTCGACCTGCTTCGACTTCGACGCGGGTTCCGAGGTGCCCACGTGCCTTGGCAATGCCTGGGACCTGAAGATCACCGGACGGCAGGACGAAGCGCCCATGCTGTTCACCAACAGCGGCTCCAGTGGTACTGGCCAGGGTGGTGTCTATGTTCGGCGGGCTGCCAACGGAACCATCCAGCAGGTCCTGATGAAATGGTTCCATCTGGAACAGTGGAAGGATGGGGCCACGAACCCGGCCAACCGCGAGCCCCTGCCGGCCGATGCCTATGTGGCTGACGCCAACGGCTCGCTGTTGAATGTGCCCGCCACCCTGCGGGGGCTGGATGAAGACCATGGCTGGTTCATCAAGTACACCGATGCAAGTCGTGCCCAGGCAGCCGGCTTTGCGCCGTTGGCAGGCGTGCTGGGGGCCGATCCTGAACGTGGGGCTCTGATACGCGGCGGCGAGGGAAACAACTACGCCCGCATGCGTCTGAAACGCGTGTCCTATCAGGATCCGAAGAACCTGAACTCGGCGCAGCGCTGGACCATCCAGTTCTACGCACAGTTGCCGGGTAGGTAGACGGTGCTGTCTGCGGCCGGCACCCGCTGCGGAACGGGAAAGCCCGCGTGTGCCGGCCTGCCGTGCAACGGGCAGAGTCCGGATTGAACCCTTGGCAGGGACGGATACCATCGTATCCTGCCGGGGGCAGTCATCGCATCGATGACGGTCCCGTGACCTTCCGGACCATGCCCCCATGAAAGACGACCGATTTCTTGCTTCAGTTCACCCGGGCCTTTGCCGGTCCAACCCGCCGAGGCAGGGAGGCGCATCATGAGTCCAGCCGGTGGCGGTGTATCGAACCCGGTCAAGGACCGCTGCGGACGATGCAGGCCCAAGCTGCTGGCTGGCATGCTGGTGCTGTTGGCGCTGCTGCTCGTGGCGGCTATCGGCTCGGCCATGAGTGGTGCCGTGCGCATTCCGCTGGACGCGATGCCGGCCTTGCTGGGCGTGGCGTCCGATTCCGTATCGACATCTTCCGCGGCTGGCCATCCGGAATACCGGCTCTGGGAAGGCGTGCTGCTGGACATCCGCCTGCCGCGCATCCTGTTGGGCATGCTGGCGGGGGCGGCGCTGGCCGTGGCCGGTGCCGTCATGCAGGCGCTTTTTCGCAACCCGCTGGCCGAGCCCGGTCTGGTCGGCGTCTCGGTGGGCGGGGCAGTTGGTGCTGTGGGTGCCATTGTCCTGGGATATGACCAGCAGCCGCTGGTGCTGGCAGGCGCTGCCTTTGTCGGCAGCCTGCTGGCCACACTGGCTGCCTGGCTGCTGGGACGGCGTGCACCGGGGGCGGCAGGCATCCTGCTGGCCGGCATCGCCATCAATGCCTTTGGTGGTGCGCTCATCGGTGTCTTCACCTACCTGGCCAACGACATGCAGCTGCGCAGCCTGACCTTCTGGAACCTGGGCAGTCTGGCCACTGCGGACTGGGCCATGCTCTCCTGGCTGGCGCCCTGGACGCTGGTGCTGATGGGGGCGCTGCTGTGGCAATGGCGTGCACTCAATGCGCTGCTGCTGGGTGAACGTGAGGCGCTGCACCTGGGCTTTGAGCTGCAGCGTTTGCGCGCACGGCTCATCCTGCTGGTGACGCTGCTGGTGGGGCCACTGGTGGCCGTCACCGGCATCATCGGCTTCGTGGGTCTGGTCGTGCCGCATCTTGTCCGCCTGGTGGTGGGTGCCGATCACCGGCCGCTGCTGCCTCTGTCACTGCTGGCGGGAGCGCTCATTCTTGTCCTGGCTGACTGGGTTGCACGCATCGTCGTCATCCCGGCCGAATTGCCCATCGGCATCGTCACTTCCTTGCTGGGGGCACCGGTGCTGTTCATGCTCATCCAGCGGGAGGCGCGCTGATGTTGCAGGCCCATGGCATCGCCGTGCAACGCGGTGAACGTCAGATCCTTTCCGACATCGATCTGTCCCTGCCGGCTGGCCAGGTCATCGGCGTGCTGGGTGCCAATGGTGCCGGCAAATCCACGCTGCTGGCTGCTCTGGCGGGCGAACTGTCTCCCAGCGTCGGCAGCGTCACGCTGAACGGGCGCCTATTGTCTGCCTGGCCTGCGGTAGAACTGGCCAGCTGCCGAGCCGTGCTGCCGCAGAGCCCTTCGTTGCAGTTTGACCTGCCGGTGGCCACCGTCATCGGCATGGGGGCCTATCCGCATGCACGACACTCGCGGACAGGCGCGCACCCTACCAACCGCCACGACACGGCCCAGGCCGCCATGGCCGAAGATCAGCGCATCCTGCAGCGCGTGCTGGTCCTGGCCGATGTGCAGGACCTTTACGAGCGCCGCTACCGCCGCCTTTCCGGCGGCGAACAGCAACGCGTGCACCTGGCCCGCGTGCTGTACCAGCTGCTGCTGGCACGTCATGGGAACGATGAGTACCGCGTGCTGATGCTGGACGAACCCACCGCCAGCCTGGACCCGCGCCACCAGCTGCAGCTGCTGTCTGCCGTGTATACGTTGGCGCATGAAGAGAACGTGGCGGCACTTGTCATCGTGCACGACTTGAACCTGGCCGCCGGCTGCTGCGACCGGCTTCTGCTGCTGGGCCAGGGGCGCGTCGCCGCCTGTGGGACGCCTGCCCAGGTACTCACCCCCGACACGCTCCGCCAAGTCTATGGCGTGGAGGCCACCGTTCTGCCGCATCCGAACCAGCCGGGGAGACCGCTGGTGGTGTTCTGAAATTCGCAGTGAAAGGCACCGACTCGGGCGTCTATCTGGAGGTGGAGAGCCCCGAAGCCTTCAGGCAGCAACTGGAGGCTGTGGCTGACAGCTGACGCCGGGTGCTGCGGGCTGTCCGGAAATGGCATGATCAGCCCTCCACAAGGGTTTCTAGAACATGCCCAGAAAATCCCCCGCGCTTCTGCCAGATGGTCTGTATGACCAGGTGGTGACCGATTCGTTGCAGCAACTCATCGAGGCTTCGATCGGTGAGCATGGCTTTACCGTGGCCGATCTGGCTGCGGAAGATGCCCCCGCGCGAATGGCGGAGGTGCTGGCTTCAACGCTGGCCCGCATCCTGGAAGATCTGGGCGAAGAGGATGGAGGGAAGCCGCGGCGTCAGCTGGCTCTGGTCAATGACTTGCTGCGATACGTGCGTCATCGAGCCACGCATTCGGATGTTCCGGGGGATACGGGGGCAGGGCATGGGCCCCATGCGCTTGAGCCGCGTGACGAGGCACGCCTTGACGCAGATGGCGGCCACGGGCTTCTGAGCAGCCCGCCGCGCCTGTTGCAGGCCGTTCATCGAAACCGGGTTGTGCCGTTGCGACCGGAAATCGGTCTGGCCATGCCCTGGCTGTTCACGGCAGGTCGGGGAACGCCCTCCCTGCTGTCCGAGCTGCAACGCGAACTGGGCGCCTGCGACAGGGTCGACATTCTGGTCAGCTTCATCACGCAGTCCGGGGTTCGGAAACTGCTGGACATTCTGCAGAGAATTACCGCGGTCGATGCTCACGGTAGACCGGGTACAAGGTTGCGCATCCTCACGACCACCTATACCGGCGCGACGGAGATGCAGGCGCTGGACCTGCTGGCCAGGCTGCCGGGTGTGGAGGTTCGGGTTTCGCTGGATGGCAGGCGCACACGTCTGCATGCCAAGGCGTGGATCTTCCATCGGGATAGTGGCTTCGGATCTGCCTACGTGGGTAGTGCCAACCTGTCGGCCGCGGCCATGATGGGCGGTCTGGAGTGGACGGTGAAGTTCACCGAACAGGGGCAGGAAGAGCTGTTTGCCCGGGCGCGTGCCAATTTCGAGACTCTGTGGGAAGACCGCGAATTCCAGCGCTATGACCCCGAGAATGCCGTGCATCGGACTGCCCTTGAGAATGCGCTGACACGAGAGGCCGGGCATGGGCTTCCTGTACGCCTGACCTTCTTCGATCTGGAGCCCAAGAGCTACCAGCAGGACATGCTGGATCAGCTGCATGCAGAACGGCTTCAGGGACGCCACCGCAACCTGCTGGTGGCCGCAACGGGGACGGGCAAGACCGTGGTGGCAGCATTTGATTACCGGCGTCTGTGTGCTGCACAAGGGGGAAGGCCGCGCCTTCTTTTTGTCGCACATCGGGAAGAGATCCTGCGACAGGCCAGGCGCACCTATCAGGAAGTCCTGCGCGACCATGCGTTTGGCTGCCTGCTGGTGGGAGGTGCTGAACCCGATAGCCATGATCATCTGTTTGCCACCATCGACAGTGTCAGTTCCAAGAGGCTGGTCGATCGTTTTGGTGCCGATTACTGGAACGTGGTGGTCATTGATGAATGCCATCGCCTGGCAGCCAACCGCTTCGATGCGTTGGCGAACGCCATCCGGCCTGCCGTGCTGCTGGGGTTGACGGCCACGCCCGAGCGTAGTGATGGGAAGTCCATTCTGGGGTACTTCCAGAACCGTCGGGATGGTTCGCCGGCCGTCGAGCTTCGACTTTGGCAGGCACTGGATCTGCAGTTGCTGTGTCCGTTCGAGTACTACGCCTGCGACGACGAGACGGATTTCTCTTCGGTGCCGTGGAACGCGCCGGGAGAAACGGCCGCCATCGACCGCCTCGTGACCGGAAACGACATGCGGGCACGCATGGTCATCCATGAATGGCAGCGTCTGGCAGGCAGCCTGTCCCAGAGCAGGGCATTGGTCTTCTGTGTGTCCGTGGGCCATGCCCGGTTCATGACAGACAGGCTCAATGCTGCCGGAATTCCGGCCGAGTGTGTGGTGGGAGACAGTTCGGCAGAGGATCGGCGTGCAGTACCCGAAAGACTGGCCCGGGGCGAGATCAATGCCATCGTCACCTGCGATCTCTATAACGAAGGGGTGGACCTTCCCTTCGTGAACACGCTGCTGTTGTTGCGTCCCACGCAGAGTCCGGTGCTTTTCCAGCAGCAGATTGGCCGTGGCCTGCGTCTGCATTCCAGCAAGGAGAGCTGCCTGATTCTGGATTTCGTGGGACGGTATCGGGAAGACTTCCGCTTCGACCGCCTGCTGTCATCCCTGACGGGCCTGCATCGTGCGCAATTGCCGAGTGAGGCCGAGAACGACTTCCCCAGTCTTCCTTCCGGATGCTTCATCCATCTGCAACGCCAGGCACGTGAGCGGATCCTGGACAGCCTGCGACGGATGGTCCAGCAGAACTGGCGACGTCTTTGTACGGAACTGCAGACTTACGTGACGCTTCAGGGGCGTGAGTCGACACGGCTGGTCGATTTCCTGAAGGATCAGGGCGTGGAGCTGGAGAGTCTCTATCGCAGCAGCGGAAGGTCCGGTTGGACCTGTCTGAAGCGACAGGCAGGCCTGCTGCCTGGGGAGGCCTCGCAGGAAGAAGAGTACTTCGGCAGGCGCTTTGCAGACCTTCTGCATGTCGATGATGTCGAACGGCTGGCGTTTCTGGCGCAGGTTACGCAGTCACGCGCAGCGCATGAACTGAAGGAAGCGCATCCGAATCAACACGGACGTGAGGCTGTGGCGATGTCGGGAAGCGCTCTTCTGAAGGATGCCGGCTCAGCACGTGAGCGGCGTCTGCTGCAGATGCTGGCCTATCAGATCGATGCGGGACATCAGCAGAAGGAAACCGGCGCAGCCTTTCTTGCGCGACTGATGGAAAGCCCGATGTCCTTCCAGGAGCTGGGGGAGCTTGCCGAGGTGCTGTCCAGCCGGAACGTGCTGCCGGCACGTTCCATCCCCGGGATGGAAGATCTTCCGCTATGCCTTCATGCCAGTTATGGCGTTCGCGAGATCCTGACGGCCGTCAGCTGGCTGACTGACACACGGCGCTCGCCTTTTCAGGCGGGGGTACTGGCCTTGCCGGAACGACGGACAGAGCTGCTGTTCGTGACGCTGGACAAGCGCGAAGGCTACCATCAGCGCATTGCCTACCATGATTACGCCATCAGCGCAGAGCGCTTTCACTGGCAGACCCAGAATTCGGCCGGCCCGGATACCAAGGTGGGGCGGCGTTATCTGGAAAGCCCGGATAACGGCTGGCGGTTCCAGCTGTTCGTGCGTCAGACCCGGAAGGACCCGTATCGTGCCTGTGGTCCCGTTGCCCTGCTGCAGGCTGAAGGCAATCGTCCCATGAGCATTCACTGGAAGCTGGATGTTCCTCTGCCAGCCAGGCTTTTCCAGGCGTTCAGTGTTCTTCGTGATGCCTGACGAATGACGCACGACGCGGGGAGCGCCGGATGCCTCCGCCTTCGGACATGCCCGCGCTGCCCCTGGCGTGGGCTTACGCCTGGGCCGTTCCCCGAATCTTCTGGATGCCCAGGAAGACGATGGCCAGCACCAGGCCAGCCAGCAGGCCGACCACGCCCTGGGCTACCGGCAGTGCCAGGCCGGACAGCCAGGCAGGCAGCGTGACCTGCGCCAGGCTGTGTTCCAGGGCATGATGCACGGCCGGAATGCCGTGAGTCGCGATGCCGCCGCCGACCAGGAACATGGCGATCGTGCCGGCGATGCTCAGACCCTTCATCAGCCAGGGGGCTGCACGCAGGATGCCGCGCCCGATGGCGCGCAGCAGCGGGCGCATGCCGTTGCCCTGCAGCTGGCTCAGGTACAGGCCCAGGTCGTCCAGCTTCACGATGGCGGCCACAATGCCATAGACGCCCACGGTCATGGTCAGGGCGATGATGGCCATGACCGTGATCTGCGTGGGCAGCGGCTCGTGGGCCACGATGCCCAGCGTGATGGCGATGATCTCGGCCGACAGGATGAAATCGGTCCGGATGGCGCCCTTGACGCGCTCCTTCTCGTTCAGCGGCGGCTGTTCGTCGGCAGGGGGAGGCGCTTCGGCCGAGGCATGATCGGCGGCGTGCTCGGCGTGCTTGCGATGCAGTGCGGAGTGCAGCAGCTTTTCGGCACCCTCGAAGCACAGGAACAATCCACCCAGGGTCAGCAGTGGCGTTACCAGCCAGGGGGCGAAAGCGCTGATGGCGAGCGCCAGCGGTACTAGGATGCTCTTGTTCAGCAGCGAGCCCTTGAATACGGCCCAGACCACGGGCAGTTCTCGGTCCACGCGCACGCCCGTGACCTGCTGGGCGTTCAGGGCCAGGTCGTCGCCCAGGACGCCTGCGGTCTTGGCGCCGGCGGTTTTCGTGAGTGCTGCAACATCATCCAGCAGGCTGGCGATGTCGTCGATTAAAGTGAGCAGGTTGGCAAGCGCCATGCGTATCCCATCCAGGCCGGGAGGGCCGTGAAACCGTTGAATGTACCTGATCGATCGATGTCCGACGCTGCGGAAGTATCCGTGAAAGGTGATACAGCATGTGAAGTGTTGCCACTGCCTGTCGGGAATGGAAACCGCCTGTGCGACGTTCAGGGACTGCAGGCCGGACGTCGACATTGGCTGGGCGGCATGGCCGCCGCCCTGCTGGGGGGCGGTGCGTTTGCGGTGTGCCCTGGTGTTGTGCGGGCCGCTGCGCTCCCGCCCCCGGAACGCAGGACGGTTTCGCGGTCGAAGGCGACATTGCCTTTTCCGGTGTCGAGAGCGGTACCCGGTGGTGTAGCCGTGGTGCCACTGGGGGCTGCCCGGCGGGCGCCCAAGGCCATCTGGAACGGAGTACCTGTTCTGGTGACAGGGTCATCATCCGGGTGGTTCGCGGTGTTGGGCATTCCGCTGCACACGTTGCAGGATCGGCTGGTGCTGGAGGTGCAGGATGCGGCGCCCGGTGCGCCGCGAGCCGCCAAGCAGGCCTCGGCGCACGACAAGGGCAAAGGTCACGACGCAGAGGTCATGGCGGAGGCCCGGGCTGGCAAGGCTCCGCCGGAGGCGTCGTCGACCGGGGTGCGACAGATCGATGTGCCCATCCGTCCCCATCAGTATGCCGAGCAGCATCTCAAGGTGGCACCAGGGCAGGTCACGCTCAGCAAGGAGGTCCTGTCCCGCCATCTGCGCGAGCGCAAGCAGAGCACGCGTGTCATGTCCACCTGGAGCGAACCGGTGCCGGCCTCGCTGCAGCTGCGCCAGCCGGTGCCGGGCGTGCGCTCCAGCTCGTTCGGGCTGCGTCGCTTCTTCAATGGCCAGTCGCGCAATCCGCATGGGGGCATGGACATCGCGGCGCCCGTGGGAACGCCCGTGAAGGCGGCCGCCCCCGGCGTGGTCATCGATACCGGCGACTATTTCTTCAACGGAAACACCGTCTGGGTTGACCACGGCGCCGGGTTGCTGACCATGTACTGTCATCTGGACCGCATTCGCGCCCGTGTCGGCCAGCGGGTTCGGACGGGCGATGTCATTGGAACCGTGGGCAAGACCGGGCGAGTCACCGGCCCGCATCTGCACTGGTCGGTGTGCCTGAACCGCACCATGGTCGATCCGGCGCTTTTCCTGAAGGCCGAACAGCCCAAGAAGGCGACGCGGCGCAAATAGGGAAGCGGGTCAGGATGGCTGGGTCAGCATCCGGGCGATCTCGGGATGCCAGACCAGTCGGCACCCCTCGTTGGCATCCAGCCGCACCGCCGCATTCTGACGAAACAGCTGAAGCCATTCATCCAGCAGGGCGGGGGGCATGTCGAAGACGCAGAAGCCCGGTTCTGGCTGCCAGCTGCCTTTGGGGTCTTCACCCCGGGCGGGCAGCCAGGCCAGATTGCTGTGCAGGATGGTGGTCTGCAACCGGGCCTGCAGGGCGTCGTTCTCGGCACGGGCCAGCTCCTGGCCGAAAGGATTCCAGGCCGTCAGGATGCTGGCCGACGTGGCACCATGACGGGCCAGCCACGCCCGGTGCTGCTGACCGCTGTCACCGATGCGCAGGCAGACCGGGGGGTGATCTTCGGCCAGGTAGTCGGTCTGTTCATAGGCCTGGATGGTTTCGGCCGAGGGTCGCAAGGGAGTAGGCAAGCCGTTCATTTCAGTGCCCGACCTCCCGGAGTGATGATCTGCTGACCGGGCAGGGAGCGCTCGCCCGACCGCTCCATGGGCAGTGGTGCGGGGTCGGGGAAGTCGGGCGAGGGACGCAGCGGATTCACGCGCGGCGGGCGCTGCTCCGGCATGCGGGGAACTTCATAGTATTCAGGCACCTCGTAGACGGGCGCCGGGCGGTACACGGGGGCCGGCCGGTAGACGGGGGGCGCCTGGTAGACCGGGGCCTCGTACACGGGAGCGGGCGCATAGATGACCGGCGGGTCCACATACACGGAGGGGCCGGGTTCCACATAGACCGGATACGGCTCGTATTGCGGCCGGGCGCGCCAGGTGCGCTCCACTTCAATGGTGGTGTTGCCGATCCGGCTCTGGACACGGTAAGCGTTCAGCTCCTGCGCGAAGCGCGGATCATCGAACCAGGGCTGGTTGCGATAGTGCGCCATCCAGTACGGTCCGAGCGCGAAGCGGCTGACGGGCACGCCCACCGTCGGCCCCACCACGGGGACCGGTCGGCCATAGCCGTCCACCATGATGCTCAGATTGCGGGCATTCATCCAGCCCCGAAAGCCGTTGGCCGCCACGTCACACCAGCCGAAGTCTGGCAGGCAGCTCAGGATGTTGACGCTGGTCTGCGGCGTCAACCGCTCCAGCTGTGGGTAGTCGGGGGCAGGGCCGGCGTACAGGCCGGAAATCTGGACCGTGAAGGCCTTGGTCTGGCGGGCGTGTGCCGCCTGGGGCGCAGCCAGGCTGGCCAGGGCCAGAGAGGCTGCCGCGACGCAGCCCAACGTGCCAAACCGATGCGCAAAGACCGTCTGGAACATGGTTGCTCCTGAAAGGGGCCTGCCGAAGGCTGGCCAACACCGCAAAAAACGGGATGTCAGGGTACCGGGTTGACCCGGCTTTGTGGTGGAATTGTTATGGTCGCGTAGGCAATGTGTGAAGCCCACCATGAAGAGTTCACGAGTGTCGGTGCCCCTGCTTCGACGGCTGGCCAGTTCCGGCTGGCGTCACCCGGGCTTTGCGCCTTACTGGCCGCTGTTGCGTCGCCTGCGTGACATGGCGCTTGAGGCGGCGGGAGAACGCGCCGCAGCCTTGTTGCTGGTGCATGAGGAAGCAGGGCTGGATGCCGCTCCTGAAGAAGACGATCCCTCAACCTGGGACGCCGAGCACTGGTTGCCGTTCATGAACCGGTTGGCGGTCTGGCGCGGCCTGCGTTCGGTCCGGGGCATGTCCCTGCGGTTCGTCTCGGGCAGCGACGTGGGCGCCGTGGATTATGAACGCAGCATTCTGGAAACCGGCCGGGTTCCGTGCAAGCCTCTGGGGCTGGGTGCGCGGCACGACTTCCATAATGCCCTGGTCTGGCTGCGCTTTCCGCGTCTGAAGGCTGCCATCAACTGGCTGCATTGTCAGCAGGCGGAAAGTGAGGCGCTGCAAACCGGTAATGAACCTGAGCGGGAGACCGTGTCTTCTGCTCATGTGGCGTCAGGTGCGTCCACCGGCCAGAAGGGGCGCCGAGGCCGGGGGCCTTTGCGCGATGCCCTGACCTTGCTGGATGAGAATGGTGCATTATGGCCAGCGCCCGCGCCAGAATGGGTGCGGATGCTGGAGGCGCGGGAATGGTGCAGCCTCTTCGTCGAGCGTCGGCAGGCGTTGATGGGCGGCACGTCTGAATTACCGACAATGCGCGACGATGCTCATGCCGGTGAGGTGCTGAGCCTGGTCTCAGGGCCAGCGCGGAATGCGCCCGTCATCGTCGGGCATGGCTTGCTGGAGAAGCTTCACCGTCCCTACAAGTCCATGACGGCCAAGCTGCTGCCGTGTCCGGACCCCCGGTACGGCCTGGACCGGGGCACGGCTGCCCGGCTGTGCGAACTGGCCGGGCAGCAGGCGCTGCGCCCGGCCTTGTTGCTGCCATTGCCACTCCAGGGTTGGCCAGGCTGGGATCCGGCCAATGCGGATCCTGCCTTCTATGCGGACGAGAGGATCTTCAGGCCACTGCGCCCGGCTGCCCTGGATGGTTGATCACTTCGGGGGCAGATCGGTGCGCGCCATCGGGGCAGGCACCTTGCGGAACGAGTTGGCTCCACGGCCGCCCCGACGGGCGCCCTGGCGTCCGTTGTCGCCGCCCATGGCCATCATCGTCCGGTCGCTTCCGCTCTCGGGAATGCTCAGGCGCATCTGATAGGGGCTGTTCGGGTCGCCCATCACGTTCACCGTCAGCAGGATCTGCGGTGCCGTCACATCTTCTTCCGAATGGAAGATCACGTACGGCGACGCATCCGGCCGCATGATGACGAAGTTGCGGGCGACAGGGGCACGGAAGCCCTCGGGCACTTCGGCATTCTCCACCAGGAAGGCAACGGCAGAGGCCCGGTCGTTGGGCGTGCCCTCGAAGGGCAGCAGTACCTTCAGCGGCTGTCCACGTTCGGACAGCACGACCGGCTCACCGAAGTTGACCGGGTACTCGACGGCCTGGGCCGGCAGGCTGGCGGCAGCCAGGCCCGCGCCCGCCACGGCGGCCAGCATCGTGCGCGACAGGCTGCCAGCCAGTGCGCGCTTCAGAAGACGTTTCATCAGCAAGATCCTCGTTGGGAGATCCGCGCCAGCATCCGGTTTCAGCCCTTGCCTGTCGAGGCAGAGTGGATGAATGGTTGGCCACGCACGGCGGGTTGCCGTCGGCGGCCGGATGCCGACGGCCGGCCGTGACGGAATGCCGGTGTGTCGTGTCGCTGGTGGAAAGTCCCCGAAGCCACCGGGTTCGGGCATCTGGTGTTACATTCCCGGCCGGAGCGGGTCGGACGGTCGCCGGGGCAACCCGGAGGAAGGTCCGGACTCCTGCGGGCAGGATGCTGGCTAACGGCCAGGCGCCATAAGGACAAAGTGGGGCGGCGTCCCACTTTGTCCCCAAAGCGACGGACAGTGGCACAGAAAACAGACCGCCCGGCAGCTCAGCCTGCCGGGTAAGGGTGAAAAGGTGGGGTAAGAGCCCACCGCGCGGCTGGTGACAGGCGTGGCACGCCAAACCCCATCCGGAGCAACATCATGTAGGCACGCGACGCAGCCTCGGCTGCACAGGGCGCCCGCCCGAGCGTGCGGGTGGATGGCTAGAGCCGGCCGGCAACGGTTGGCCCAGATGAATGACCGTCACACCTTCCCAGGTGGACAGAATCCGGCCTACAGACCCGCTCCATCCCTTCTTTTCCGGGCCTTGGGCCACGCCCCCTCGTGGCATTGTCCGGCTTGGTGCAAGCCCCTTCGTCTGTCAACCCTTGCTGCTTTCCCGGGCAAAAAGGTTGTCATGACGCATGGCAAAAAGGCTGCGTCGCCTGTCGTCTTCGTGCCGAGATCGGTCGCGGCGCCACCACAGGCCGCATGAACGGCTCATTCTTTAGCCAGGAAGGCAACGCTTCAACGACCGTTCGTCGGCTGGAAATACCGCCGATCGCCCCCGGTTTTTTCACAATCGTTGTAGAAGTGTTGCAAATAACTGCCAATTAGTTGATGGCTTACTTTCAGTGACGCCGCTAAGTGCGTGAAAAGTGGTCGGACGGTTGCTTTTCCAGGATGAGCGATCTTCTGTAAGTCATTGTCATAGCAGGAAAAAACACTTTCTCCTGATTTGACGCTGCCCGGAACCCCTCGTATTCTTCGATCTGGTGGGGATTTGTGGGAAAAGGTGGGCCACGGTGGGAAAATTCACCGAAGGCGTACCTCTCGCAGGCCCGCCACCACCGTCGAGGTGGCAGCGCAGCCTGGTCCGGATCGGGCCGGCATCGCCGCCGCCCATTCATCAACCGGGTTGGTAAGCCAATGTTCGAAGGGAGCTTCCCGCTGTCGCTGGATGCGAAGGGTCGTCTGACGATCCCGTCGCAGTGGCGCGGTGTGCTCGAAGAACAGGGCGTGCGCAAGCTCGTGCTGACCCGGCACTTTGGTGATCTTCTGCGGATCTACCCGCTGCCGGAATGGGAGAAGGTACGTGAGCACATCGCCTCCGTGCTGACCTCCAAGGACGACCGTATCCGTCGTCTGCTGATCGGCTCGGCAGAAACCGTGGAGATGGATGGTGCAGGACGCATCCTGGTCAGCCCGATCCTGCGTCGGGCCGGCAAGCTCGATCGCAAGGTGGTCATGGTCGGAGACCTGACCCGCTTCGAGCTGTGGGATGAGCAGATTTGGGAAGCCTATCTGGACAAGCAGGCTGCGGCCGGCTTGCCGGAAGACTTGGGCGACATTCCGGGCCTCTGAACGATGGAAGGAGGTGCGGACATGGACCGGGAGGGTTTGTCGTCGGGGGCGCATCTGCCCGTGCTGCTGCACGAGGCGGTCGCGGCCCTGGCCATCCGCCCGGATGGGGTGTACGTGGACGGCACGTTCGGACGCGGGGGGCACAGCCGGCACATTCTGCAGGCCCTCGGACCGAAAGGCCGTCTGTTGGCGTTGGACAGGGATCCGGAAGCAGTGGCAGCAGCTCGGGCATGGAAACAGGAAAGCGGTGACGCACGGTTCGAGATCGTGCACGCCCGCTTCTCGTCGCTGGACGAGGTGCTCGATGCGCACGGACTGACGCACATCGACGGGCTGCTGCTGGACCTGGGCATCTCGTCGCCGCAGGTCGACGATCCCCGCCGGGGCTTCAGTTTCACCGGCGATGGTCCGCTGGACATGCGCATGGATCCGACCGTGGGCCTGTCGGCGCATGAATGGCTGATGCAGGCCACGGTCGAACAGATTACCGAGGTATTGAAAAGAGATGGTGACGAACGGTTTGCTTTTCCGATTGCAAAGGAGATTGCTGCTCGCCGCGACCAGACCGACGGCCAGGGCATTCAGACAACACGACAGCTTGCCGATCTCGTGGCGGGGGTCATCCGTCGGCGGCAAAAGAATTCGGCGAAAAATCCGGCCACACGCACCTTTCAGGCTCTACGGATTCACACCAATGACGAAGGCGGCGAGCTCGCGCGGGTCCTGAATGTCGCCCTGCGGCGCCTGGCCACTGGCGGGCGCCTGTCCGTGATCAGCTTCCATTCCAACGAGGACCGCGTGGTCAAGCAGTTCATCGCACGTCACGCTGGCCGTGATGCCGAGCGTCACCCCGTGACCGGCGCATGGCTGGCCGAGCCGCTGCTCAAGTCCCTGGGACGCGTCCTGCCCGGCGAAGCCGAGGTGGCGACCAACCCGCGGGCGCGCTCGGCCATCCTGCGTGTGGCCGAACGGCTGCCGTCGGTGCTGCATTGAGGAGCGCACGGACATGATGCTCAACCGGATCAATATCGTGCTGGCCGTCCTGCTGATGATTGCAGCCCTGCTGCTGGTCACGGCCCAGAACCGTGCACGGCGCCTGAACACGGAGATGGAGCAGGCCCAGGGTCAGACCCGCGAGCTGGAAGTTCGCTTCTCCCAGCTGCAGATCGAGATCACCCGACTGGCCAAGCCCTCGCTGCTGGACGCCCGTGCCCGACAGGACCTGGGGATGATTGCGCTGACCCCCGAGCGCACGATTTACCTGAGAGGAAGTCGCTGATGCCCAAATCAGTCAAATTCGCCGCCCCGCACCTGCTGCAGGCGCGTTTGCAGCTGTGGCGCTCGCGTTTCATGTTCGCCCTGCTGTTCGTGGCGTTCTCGGCGCTCTGCATCAAGGCGTTCTACCTGCAGACGGCTTCCAAACCCTTCCTGCAGGCACAGGGTGCCCAGCGCTACGAGAAGACCATCGAACTGCAGGCCAACCGCGGCCGCATTCTCGACCGTCACGGCGTCGTGCTGGCCTCCAGCCTGCCGGCACGTTCCATCTGGGCCTACGCCGACCGCGTGGACCTGTCTGACCCGCGCCTGATGGACCTCGCGCGCCTGCTGGGCATGAAGCCGCAGGATCTGCAGGCCAAGCTTACCCATGGTGACCGCAGCTTCGTCTTCCTCAAGCGCCAGGTCGATCTGGACACCGCCGAGCGGATCGCCGCGCTGCGCATCCACGGCATCGGTCAGGACAGCGAATACAAGCGCAACTACCCCGAGGGCGAAATCGCCGCACACCTGGTGGGCTTCACCGACCTGGCTCATGTGGGTCAGGAGGGTCTGGAGCTTGCCTTCCAGTCCACGCTGGCCGGCAAGCCGGGCAGCCGTCGTGTCGTGCGTGACGGCAGCGGCCGCATCATCAGCGACATCGACCAGATCAAGGAGCCGCAGGACGGCCGCGACCTGAAGCTGACCATCGACTCGCGCATCCAGTACCAGGCCTTCCAGGCCGTCAAGGAAGCCGTCGCTGCCCAGCAGGCCAAGGCCGGTGCTGCCGTGGTGCTGGACGCCCGCAACGGCCAGATCCTGGCGCTGGCCAACTGGCCGTCGTACAACCCGGCCGACCGCCGCACCCTCAACGGCAACGGGCTGCGCAACCGCGCCATCACCGACCTGTACGAGCCGGGTTCCACCCTGAAGGTGTTCACCGCCGCGCTGGCGCTGGACAGCGGTCGCTATTCGCCGTCGTCGCTCTTCGACGCCCGCGAAGGCTTCATGAAGATCGGTCCGGACATCATTCGTGACGCACACCGCAACAAGGAACTGCTGACGCTGCAGCAGGTCATCCAGAAGAGCTCCAACATCGGCACCGCCAAGATGGCGCTCAGCATGCCGCCCGAGGACCACTGGAAGATGCTGGATGCCGTCGGCATCGGTCAGGCGCCCCGCATCGGTTTCCCCGGTGCTGCCGCAGGTCGTCTGCGTCCCTATACCAAGTGGAAGCCCATCGAGCACGCCACCATTTCCTACGGGCATGGCCTGTCGGTGTCGCTCCTGCAGATGGCACGCGCCTACACCATCTTCGCGGGTGGTGGTGAGGTGTTGCCTGCCCAGCTGATCATTCCCGAAGAAGAGCGTCGCGTTCGTGCCATCCAGGTGTCCGCACGTGGCGGTGCCGCCCTGGGCGCCGGCTTCAACGCTCCCGTGCGTGGCACGCCGGTCATCCGTCCGCAGACGGCCGCCACCATGCGCCACATCCTGGAGATGTCAGCGGGCAACAAGGATGCCGTCAGCCGGGCAGCCGTGCCGGGCTATCGCATCGGCGGCAAGACCGGCACCACCAAGAAGCTGGAAGGTGGCCGCTACGTCAAGAAATACGTCAGCTCCTTCATCGGCATGGCGCCCATGTCCAACCCGCGTGTCATCGTCGCCGTCATGATCGATGAGCCGGGTGCCGGCAAGTACTACGGTTCGGACATCGCTGCGCCGGTGTTCGCACGTATCACGGGCGAGGCGCTGCACACGCTGGCCGTCGAGCCCGATGCCCCGTTCGAGACAATGATCTCCCCGATCAGCCCCGAGCTGGTGGTGGGGCCTGGCAGCGTGCCGCGCGCGCCGGGTGATGTCGGCCGCGTCCAGAATGTCAGCGTGCCGCGTCATACGCTCATCCCGCCGGCCAAGGGCAGACCCAAGACCTCATCGGCCGATGAGGGCAAGCCTCGCCTGGCCGTCCGGCAGGAGAACGAACGCCCGGGCAGTGGAAGGGGAGGGGCCTGATGGCGGAGTCCCCGAACGGCCTCAAGGGCCTGGTCGAGCCGACGGAACTGGTCGCCTGGTTGCGGGAGCATCTTCCTGCCACCGGGCGTCTCGTTTCCGACAGCCGCCGCGTTGGCAAGGGTGATGCCTTCTTTGCGCTGCATGGTCGGCGCCAGGATGGCAGCACCTTCATCGCGCAGGCGGTGCAGCAGGGTGCGGCCGCCGTCGTCGTGGCCATCCCGGCGCAGGCCTGCCAGGCAGAAGACGCTGCCGAAGGGGACGTGGTGCAGGCCGAGCACGCCGCTTGCGGGAATTTCGATTACTTCAAGAATCTGCCGACGCTGCCGGCCGGCATCCAGGTGCCCGTCTGCTACGTGCCGTGCCTGGGTAGCCAGCTGGGTGCACTGGCCGACGAGTATTACGACCACCCCAGCCAGGTGCTGGATGTGGTGGCTGTCACCGGCACCAACGGCAAGACCAGTACTACCCACTGGATCGCCCAGGGGGTGAACGATCGTCTGGCACGTACCGGCGACGCCCAGGCTGTTGATGCGAATACGCCGAGCCGTCCTGCCGCCAGTGCCTCAACGCAGCGTCCTGCCGAATTTGCCGGTCTGGTCATCGCCCTGGATGGTGATGCCGATGCCGCCATGCAACCCGGCCGAGGCCGGGGTGTCGTCATCGGTACCAACGGAGTCGGCACACCCGGGGCATTGGAATACATCGGCCTCACCACACCTGATCCGCTCACGCTGCAGACGCTGTTCCAGCGCTTCCGCGCAGACACCGAAGCGCCAGTCGGTGTGGTGGCCATGGAAGCCTCGTCGATCGGGCTGGTGCAGGGGCGCATGCAGGGTACCTGCATCCATACGGCCGTCTTCACCAATCTCACCCGCGACCATCTCGACTACCACGGTTCGATGCAGGCCTACGGCGCCGCCAAGGTCGGGCTGTTCTCGTGGCCCACGCTGCAGGCAGCCGTCGTCAACCTGGGTGATCCGCTGGCAACCGAGATCATCGAGGTGCTGCATCGCCATACGGCGGCACCGCGCATCATCGGCTACTGGGTGAACAATGCCCATGGCGCACCGCAGGCCGGCCAGGCTGACGCAGCCTTCCAGGCCATGGACGATGACGCCCGTGCACGCCTGCGTCGCTTCTACGAACTGGCCATGCGCTGCGACGAAGTGCTGGAACTGGCCCTGGACCGGGACAGCAGCCAGCACGTGCTGATGATGTTCCCCGGCAGCGTGGTGAAGACGCTGCTCCAGCTGCCTGAAGTGGGGGCCGACCCGGTGGCCTCCAGCGGCGGCGCAGGTTCCGTCCATGGACGCCAGCAGCGCCTGCAGGCGATGTTCCGCAACGTCGCCACGCTGCGCTTGAATGTGCTGGGCCGCTTCAACATGGAAAACGCGCTGGCTGCGGCCGGTGCGTGGCGTTCGCTGGGCTGGAACTTCCCGGCCATCGTCGAGGGTCTGCATCAGCTGCACCCGGTACCCGGCCGGATGGAAATTGTTGGTCTGCCGGCCGCGCAGGTGTCTGATGCAGGCGAGGCCGCTCCCGCCGCAGCCATCTCCTCGACGGCATGTCCGCTGGTGGTGGTGGACTACGCCCATACGCCTGACGCGCTCACCAACGTGCTGGCTGCCCTGCGCGACATCGCCGGGCAGCGCGGTGGGCAGCTCTGCTGTGTCTTCGGTGCCGGCGGTAACCGTGACCGGGGCAAGCGCCCCGAGATGGCGCGTGCCGTCGAAGCGGTGGCCGATCGTGTCGTCGTCACCAGCGACAACCCGCGTGACGAGGATCCTGCACAGATCATCGCTGATGTCTGCCAGGGGCTGTCGAAGCCGGCCTGGCGCACCGAGGCTGATCGGCGCGTTGCCATCGACGCTGCCATTGCGCAGGCTGCACCGGCCGACGTGGTGCTGATCGCCGGCAAGGGCCGCGAGACCACGCAGGAAATTGCTGGCGTCTTCCATCCGTTCTCTGATCCTGAGTTCGCCGCGCAGGCCCTGGCCTCGCACTGGGCGCTCAAGACCCGGGAGGTGCCCCATGCTTGATCTGCGCACCGTCTACCAGTGGCTGCCCAACGTCACGATGTTCGGCAGCGGTGCCGAGCGCTTCACCGGCATTTCCACCGATTCGCGCACCGTGCGCCCCGGTGACCTGTACATCGCGCTGCGCGGCGACCGCTTCGATGGCCATGCTTTCATTGACGCCGCCATCGACGCCGGTGCGGCCGCCGTGCTGACCGAAGTGTTCCCCGAGCGCGTTCGCGTGCCCACGCTGTGGGTGCCCGATACCCGCCGTGCGCTGGGTGCGCTGGCGGGCGGCTGGCGTCGTCGTTTCGAGTGCCCGCTGATTGCCGTCACCGGCAGCAACGGCAAGACCACGGCCAAGGAAATGATCGCCGCCATTCTGGTGGCGCACCTGGGCGCAGAGGCGGCCTTTGCCACGCGCGGCAACTTCAACAACGACATCGGTGTTCCGCTCACGCTGCTGCGGCTGAGTGATGCCCACCGCATGGGCGTGGTCGAGATGGGCATGAACCATCCGGGCGAGATCGCCGGCCTCGCCGCCATGACACAGCCATCGGTGGCGCTGGTGCTCAATGCCCAGCGTGAACACCAGGAGTTCATGGATGGCCCCGAGGCCACCGCCCGTGAGAACGGTACCGTGTTCGGTGCACTGGCGGCCAGCGGGGTGGCCGTGTTCCCGGGCGATGACCCCTGCACGCCCATCTGGCAGGCGCTGGCACAAGGGCAGCGTGTGCTGAACTTCGGCCTGGTGGCCGATGAGGCAGCGCTGGAGGCTGATGTGCAATCGACGCCGGATGCCGGAACGCCCTATCTGTCCGTGGCTGCGGCCCGTGATGCGCGTCCCGAGCATTTCCGCGCGCGCCTGGGTGAGGCCCTCGTCGACATCCGGCTCAACATCGCCGGCCGTCACAACGTGCGCAATGCACTGGCTGCCGCAGCCTGCACGTTGGCGCTGGGGGTTCCTGTCGAGGCCATCGTGCGCGGTCTGGCTGCCTTCGAGCCGGTCAGCGGTCGCTTGCGGCGGACGCACACCGCGCAGGGCGTGCCCCTCATTGATGACACCTACAACGCCAACCCCGATTCGATGCGTGCTGCCATCGACGTGCTGGCCGACCAGCCAGCCCCGCGCCTGATGGTGATGGGCGACATGGGCGAGACCGGGGCACAGGCCGAGGCCTTCCACCGCGAAGTGGGTGAATACGCCGTCAGTCGGGCCATCGAGCAGGTCTGGGCGGTTGGCAAGGACATGAAAGCTGCAGCCCAGGCAGGTGGCGTGCAGTACTGGGAGACGGTCGAGGCGCTGCTGGCGGAACATCCGCAGGCGCCGGCCGGCATCGCCAGCATTCTGGTCAAGGGATCGCGCTTCATGAAGATGGAGCGCGTTGTCCGGGCGTGGGCCGAGACGGCCTCGCCGCAGGGAGAACATTGATGCTGTTGCTGCTCACGCAATGGTTGGCCAACGAATACCGCGTTTTCTCGGTATTCAACTACATCACGCTGCGTGCCGTGCTGGCCACGCTCACGGCGCTCTTCATTGGCCTGCTGTGTGGTCCGGCCGTCATTCGTCGTCTCACAGCCATGAAGATCGGCCAGGCGGTCCGGCAGGACGGCCCGCAGACCCACCTGGTCAAGTCCGGCACGCCCACCATGGGCGGTGTGCTGGTGCTCATCGCCGTGGGCCTGTCCACGCTGCTGTGGGCGGACCTTTCCAACCGCTTTGTCTGGGTGGTGCTGCTGGTCACGCTGGGTTTCGGCCTGGTGGGCTGGGTCGATGACTACCGCAAGGTCGTTCACCACGATCCCAAGGGCATGTCGGCGCGCGAGAAATACTTCTGGCAGAGCGCACTGGGGCTGCTGGCGGCCTTCTATCTGGCCTTTGCCATTCCCACCCAGTCGGTGGCCGAGGCCTTCCAGCTCTTTCATCAGTGGATGAGCAGCGGCTTCTCGCTGCCGCTGCCCGAGACCACCGACCTGCAGATCCCCTTCCTCAAGGAATGGAACATCCCGCTGGGCGTGGCCGGCTTCGTGGCGCTGACCTATTTCGTCATCGTCGGCACCAGCAACGCCGTCAACCTCACGGACGGGGCGGACGGCCTGGCCATCATGCCGGCGGTGCTGGTGGGCGGTGCGCTGGGCATCTTCGCCTACGTCACTGGCAACGCGGTGTTCGCGCGCTACCTGCTCATTTCCTATGTGCCGGGCGCTGGCGAGCTGATCGTGCTGTGCGGCGCCATCTTCGGGGCGGGGCTGGCCTTCCTGTGGTTCAACGCCTATCCGGCCCAGGTCTTCATGGGCGATGTGGGTGCGCTGGCGCTGGGCGCCGCGCTGGGCTGCATCGCCGTCATCGTCCGCCAGGAAATCATGCTGTTCATCATGGGAGGGGTCTTCGTGGCCGAAACCGTCTCCGTGATGCTGCAGGTGTCCTGGTTCAAGTACACCAAGCGCCGTTATGGCACTGGCCGGCGGATCTTTCGCATGGCGCCGCTGCACCATCACTTCGAGGTGGGCGGCGTGAAGGAGTCGCAGGTGGTGGTCCGCTTCTGGATCGTCACCATGGTCCTGGTGCTGTTTGGCCTGTCTTCCCTGAAGCTGCGTTGACATGGGCATGATCGAACTCAATCGGAAACGGGCGGCCGTCATCGGGCTGGGCCAGTCGGGCCTGGCCATGGCGCGCTGGCTGGCGCGTTCCGGCAGCGATGTGCTGGTTTTCGATGATCGCGCCCAGCCGCCGGGCCTGGATGCCCTGCACGCACAGGTTCCGGGGGCAACCTTCCACAGCCGCACGCTGGATGCCGGTGTGCTTGATGCGGCCGGCCAGATCGATCTGCTGGCCTGGAGCCCGGGCGTCTCCTGCGAGACGGGTGCCGGTGCCGCGCTGCATGCGGCCGCCCGCGAACGGGGCATTCCTGTTCATGGCGAGCTGGATTTCTTCATGGATGCCATCGCCACGCTGCGCGCGCAGGGGGCCAGGACCGATGTGGTGGCCATTACCGGCACCAACGGCAAGACCACCGTCACGCGGCTCTGCGCCTTCCTGGCCAACGAAGCGGGCCTGGAGGCCGTGGCTGCCGGCAACATCAGTCCCTCCATGCTGGATGCGCTGATGGATCGCCTTGGCGACCTGCCCATCGAGCCCGTGCCGGCCCCGCTGCAGGAATCGGCGCCCGAGGATGAATCAGCGCCCGAGAGCCTGCCGCCCAGTGCTGCCGCCGCCGCCATGCCGCGGCTGTGGGCGCTTGAGCTGTCCAGCTTCCAGCTGGCCGTGTCGCGGCCACCCGCCTGCCAGGCGGCCGTGGTGCTCAACGTCACGCCAGACCATCTGGACTGGCATGGCTCGATGGAAAACTATCGGGCTGCCAAGCTGCGCATCTACCCGGCAGCAGAGCGCCGTGTCGTCAATCTCGACGACCCGCTGGCCGATCCGGACCTGCCCGCGCCGTGGGATGTGCCTGCCGAACCCGAGGTTCCTCAGCCAGCCAAGGGGCGTTCGCGCGCCAAGGCCAAGGTCGAGGTGCCCGTGCTGGCGCCGCGTACCGATTTCTCGCTGCACACCCCACATTCCGCACCTGCCTTCGGTCTGGTGCGTGAGGGCGGTCTGGCCTGGCTGACCGAGGCCTTGCCGGAAGAGATTCCTGGTGGTCGTCGTCGCAAGGTCGAGCCCGTGGATTTCGTGCTCAACCGCCTGATGCCGGCCGACGCGCTGCGTGTGCAGGGCGCCCACAACCATGCCAACGTGCTGGCGGCACTGGCGCTGCTGCGCGCCTGCGATGTGCCGATGCGCGCCATGCTGCATGCGCTGCGTGCCTTCGTGACCGATCACCACCGCTGCGAACCGGTCACGGTGGTCAACGGCATCGAGTACATCGATGACAGCAAGGGGACCAACATCGGGGCCACGGTGGCCGCCCTGCAGGGCCTGGGCCGCCGCGCCGTGCTGATTGCCGGTGGCGTTGGCAAGGATCAGGATTTCTCGTTGCTGGCACCGGCGGTGGCCGCACATGCCCGCGCCGTGGTGCTGATCGGCCGTGATGCACCGATCCTGCGCGCTGCGCTGGCAGACACCGGCGTTGCGCTGGAAGACGCTGCCGACATGGATGCCGCCGTGCGTGCCTGTGCACGCCTTGCACAGGCCGGTGATGTGGTGCTGCTGTCGCCGGCCTGCGCCAGCTTCGACATGTTCCGGGGCTACGACCACCGGGGCGAGGTCTTTGCCGCAGCCGTGCGCGCCATGGCCGAGGAGGCAGGTCAACCATGCTGAATCGCCTGGCTGCATTGCCGGGCTTTGCCTGGCTGGGAGGAGGGGCTGCCGATGCGCGCAAGCCCGCCACCGCTGCGCGCGGACGCCGTGCGCCGGCAGCCGCCAGCCGCGGGCTCACGCAGCGCACCCTGGCCAACAGCAACGTGCAGCGCTTTGACGAGGCGCTGCTGTGGATGACGGCGCTGCTGCTGGGGCTGGGCCTGGTGATGGTGTATTCGGCCTCCATCGCGCTGATGGAAAAGCGCGACCCGTCCGGTGATGCCTCCACCTTCTATCTGATCCGCCAGAGCGTGGCCATCTGCGTGGCGCTGGTGGCAGGGCTGTTCGCGTACGCGGTGCCGCCGGCACGCTGGCAGCGGCTGGCCAGGCCGCTGTTCTTCGGTGGCGTGCTGCTGCTGATCCTGGTCTTCGTGCCCGGCATCGGCAAGCGGGCAGGAGGTGCCTACCGCTGGGTGTCGCTGGGTGTGGCCACCGTGCAGCCCACCGAGCTGATGAAGCTCTTCGTGGTGCTGTACGTGGCTGACTATGCCGTGCGCAAGCAGGCCCTGATGCCGCACCTGTGGCGGGCGTTCGTTCCGATGGCCATCGCCCTGTCGGTGGTCGGGATGCTCATCATGCGCCAGCCCGACCTGGGCGCACTGATCGTCATCCTGCTGGTGGCGATGGGCGTGCTCTTTCTGGGCGGCATGAACCCCCGGCTTTTCTTCGGCATGGCGGCGTTCCTGGGCTTCGTGTTTGCTGCCTTCATCCTGCTGGTGCCCTTCCGGCGGGCGCGCTTCTTCTCCTATCTGGATCCGTTTGCGCGCGCCAATGCCGAGGGCAGCAGCTATCAGCTCACCCATTCGCTGATGGCCATCGGAAAGGGTGAATGGCTGGGCAGCGGACTCGGCGCCGGTGTGGCCAAGCTCAACTTCCTGCCCGAACCGCATACCGACTTCCTGTTCGCCACCATCGGCGAGGAGCTGGGCATGGTCGGGATGCTGGTGGTCATCCTGATGTTCTTCTGGGTGGTTCGCCGCTGCTTCGAGATCGGCCGCCAGGCCATCGCTTTCGAGGAGTTCTTCAACGGGCTGGTCGCGCAGGGCATCGGGCTCTGGATCGGCCTGCAGGTCTTCATCAACCTGGGCGTGAACCTCGGGCTTCTGCCCACCAAGGGTCTGACGCTGCCCTTCATGAGTTTCGGGGGCACCGCCATCCTGATGAATTGCGTGGCCATGGCCATCGTGCTGCGCATCGATGTCGAGAATCGCAGACTGATGCGGGGGAAAATGGCATGAGCGCCAAGCGCGTCCTGATCATGGCCGGCGGTACCGGCGGCCACATCTTCCCGGGGCTGGCCGTGGCTGAACAGCTGCGCGAGCGCGGCTGGGAGATCTTCTGGCTGGGCAACCCGGACGGCATGGAGGCACTGCTGGTGCCCCAGCACGACATCGAGATGAAGCACGTGCATTTCCAGGGCTTCCGGGGCAAGGGTCTGATGGCCAAGCTGCGCATGCCGCTGCGTCTGCACCGTGCCTGTGGCGAGGCGAAGAAGGCCTTCAAGCAGGTGCGCCCGCATGTGGTGCTGGGCATGGGCGGCTATGTCACCGTGCCCGGGGGGCTGGTGGCGCGCAAGCTGGGCGTGCCGATGGTGCTGCATGAGCAGAATTCGGTCGCCGGCATGGCCAACCGCTTCCTGGCGCGCTTTGCGGCGCGTGTGCTGGTGGCCTTCCCGGGCGCGATGTCGCGGGCGGTCTGGGTGGGCAACCCGGTCAACCGCGCCATTTCCGCCATTCCGGCGCCCGAGCTGCGCTACCGTGAGCGCAGCGGTCCGCTGAAGGTGCTGGTGGTGGGCGGCAGCCTGGGGGCGCAGGCCTTCAATCGCATCATTCCCAACGCCTTCGGTCTGATCGAGCCCGAGCGGCGCCCTGAGATCCTGCATCAGAGTGGTCGTGCGCATCTCGAAGAGCTGCGGACCAACTACAAGAACGCAGCGGTCGACGCACAGGCCGTCGCATTCATCGACAACATGGCCGAAGCCTATTCCGAGGCCGATCTGGTGATCGCCCGTGCCGGTGCCACCACGGTGTCCGAACTGGCGGCGGCCGGGGTCGCGTCGATCCTGATTCCCTATCCGCACGCGGTGGACGACCACCAGACCGGCAATGCCCGTTTCCTGTCCGAAACCGGTGCGGCCATCCTCATTCCCCAGACGGAGCTGACGCCCTCGGGGCTGTCGTCGCTGCTGGCGCATTTCAACCGTCCGGCCCTGGCGGCCATGGCGGCCAAGGCACGCGCCCTGGGCAAACCCGATGCCGCCTCCATCGTGGCAGATACCTGCGAGGCAGTGGCAAGAGCATGAAACACAAGGTACGGAAGATTCATTTCGTGGGCATCGGCGGCGCCGGCATGAGCGGCATTGCCGAGGTGCTCCTCAACCTGGGCTATTCGGTCAGCGGTTCGGACATGAACCGCTCGACGGTGCTCGAGCGCCTGGAGAGCCTGGGTGCCAAGGTCCACGTTGGACACCAGGCCGAGCATGTGGAAGACGCCGACTGCGTGGTGGTCTCCACGGCCGTGCGCGCCGACAATCCGGAAGTGCGCCGTGCCCGAGCCCGGCGCGTGCCGGTGGTGCCGCGCGCGCTGATGCTGGCCGAGCTGATGAAGCTCAAGCAGGGGGTGGCCATTGCCGGAACGCACGGCAAGACCACGACCACCAGCCTGGTCGCCTCCATCCTGGCCAAGGCGGGTCTGGATCCCACTTTCGTGATTGGTGGGCGCCTGAACAGCGCCGGTGTCAATGCCCGGCTGGGCAGTGGCGACTACATCGTGGTCGAGGCGGATGAATCCGATGCCTCGTTCCTGAACCTGCTGCCCATGATTGCGGCCGTCACCAACATCGACGCCGACCACATGGACACCTACGGCCATGACATGGCCCGTCTGAAGCAGGCGTTCGTCGACTTCCTGAACCGGCTGCCGTTCTACGGTTCGGCCGTGCTGTGTCTGGATGATCCGCACGTGCGCGAGATCGTCCCCTTCGTGTCCAAGCCCACCATCACGTATGGACTGGGCGAGGATGCCCAGGTGCGGGCCGTGGACGTGCGTGCCGAGGGTGACCGGATGCATTTCCAGGTGCTGCGCGAGAACGAGCCGCCCCTGGAGGTCTCACTGGCACTGAGCGGCGAGCACAACGTGCGCAATGCCCTGGCGGCCATTGCCATCGCCACCGAACTGGGGGTGAAGGCTGAGGCCATTGTCGCGGCATTGGCGGAATTCCGCGGGGTTGGACGACGTTTTGAACGATACGGTGAGGTGCCGGTACCCGTGCGTGAAGGGCGCGAGGGCGCACAGGCTGGCCAAACGGCAGCCGCATCGGGTACCTTTACCCTCATCGATGACTACGGGCATCACCCGGTCGAGATCGAGGCGACGCTTCGGGCCGTTCGCGGCGCCTTTCCGACGCGGCGGCTGGTGCTGGCCTTCCAGCCGCACCGCTATTCCCGCACGCGCGATCTCTTCGAGGATTTCGTCCGTGTGCTGGGCATGGCCGATCAGCTCATCCTGACCGAAGTATACGCAGCCGGTGAACCTCCGATCGTGGCTGCAGACGGTCGGGCACTGGTGCGCGCCGTGCGGCTTGCCAGCCAGCGGGATCCGTTGTTCGTCGCCGATGTCGCCGAATTGCCGACGACGGTACTGGGACTGGTGCAGCCAGGCGACGTCGTCATCACGATGGGCGCGGGCAGCATCGGTACCATCCCTGCGCAGATCGTGGCCCGGATGTCCGCCGCCACGCCTTCCCGACAAGGAGCCGAGCATGAGTGAATCCTTGAATCCGCTGCCGTTCCCCGTGCAGATCGACCCCGACGCGCTGGGACGCGTCGTGGTGCTGATGGGCGGACATTCTTCCGAGCGCAATGTCTCGCTGGATTCCGGCCGCAATGTGCTGAAGGCCCTCCAGGCCAAGGGGGTCAATGCCGAAGCCTTCGATCCGGCGGAGCGATCGCTGGGCGACCTGGAAAAGGCCGGCTACGACCGCGCCTTCATTGCGCTGCATGGCCGCTACGGCGAGGACGGCACCATCCAGGGTGTTCTGGAGATGCTGGGCATTCCCTACACCGGCTCGGGGGTCATGGCATCGGCAGTGGCCATCGACAAGATCAGCACCAAGCAGATGTGGCAGGCAGGCCGCCTGCCCACGCCGCCGTGGGAAGTGCTGCTGGGGCCGCATCAGCTGGCCGGACTGGCCGAGCGCCTGGGCCTGCCGCTCATCATCAAGCCGCCGCACGAAGGTTCCACGCTGGGCCTTACCCGCGTCGATTCGCTGGACCGCCTGCCCGCCGCCTATGAGCGTGCGGCCGACATCGATTTTCCGGTGCTGGCCGAGCGTTTCGTGCAGGGGCGCGAGCTGACGGTGGCCGTCATCGGCAGTGGTGCGGCCGCGCGTGCGCTACCCATCGTGGAGATCCGTGCACCCAACGGCAACTACGACTACCGCAACAAGTATTTCACCGACGACACGCGCTACCTGTGCCCCGCACCGCTCGTGCCGGCCATGGCGGCCGACATCGCGTCGCTGGCCGAGGCGGCCTACCGGGCCGTGGGCTGCGAGGGCTGGGGGCGTGTCGACATCATGCTGGACGACGGCACGCAGCGGCCCTGGCTGCTGGAAGTGAACACGTCGCCGGGCATGACCGGCCACTCGCTGGTGCCCATGGCGGCGCGTGCCGCAGGCATCTCGTATGAGGATCTGGTTCTGGGCCTGACGGCTCAGGCATCGCTGAAAATACAACGACGTGTTGCATCGGAGGCAATTGCGTGAATTTGTGGCATGATCCGCGCGCGCTGAACGCCATTGCCAACGTTATGGTAATGGCTGCGTTCGGCTGCCTGCTGCTTGCCTGCATCTGGTGGGTAGGCCAGCGATCGACGTTCGATCTGCTGGCCATCGAGGTGGGGCCGGTCAACGGGCGCATGCTGGATCATGTCGATCAACGGATGATGGATGCCCAGGGCGTCAATCGTCTGGAAGGAAATTTCTTTACCGTGGGGCTGGATCGTGTCCGTGAGCATTTCGAGCAGGTACCTTGGGTACGTCGTGCCGAAGTTCGCCGCATCTGGCCCAACCGTCTTTTCGTTGCGCTCGAGGAGCACCAGGTGCTGGCGCGCTGGAAGGATGACAGCGGTCGTTTCGTCAACACCCATGGGGAACTGTTTTCGGTGAATCCTGCCGAAGTTGCCAATCACCAGAACCTGCTGCTGCTGTCCGGCCCGGACGGCAGCCAGGCGCTGGTCGCCCGCCGTTACGACGAGCTGGCCCATCAACTGCTGCCGCTGTCGATGCAGCCGGTGGAACTGGAACTGTCCGACCGCCAGTCGTGGACGGCGCGGCTCGACAGTGGCATCACCCTGAAGATGGGGCGTGACGAAGGCTTGCCCGTGGCCGACCGCGTGGCCCGCTGGGTCACGGCGCATCCGCTGATCCAGGCGCGCCTGAACGGCCGTGCCGAGGTCATCGACCTGCGCTACCCGAACGGCTTTGCCGTGCGTGCTCCCGGAGCGTTGGAACCGCATGACGGCAACGGTCATCCTCATCGTGACAACCTTCATTGAGTGCCGGAACGGATCATGACACGTGACAACAAGGATCTGCTGGTAGGCCTGGACATCGGCACCTCGAAAGTGGTGGCGATCGTGGCCGAGCTGCATGCGGATGGCGAGATCGAGGTCATCGGCACCGGCCAGCATGAATCGAACGGCCTGAAGAAGGGTGTCGTCGTCGACATCGAGAAGACAGTTGCCTCCATCCAGGCTGCCCTGGAAGAGGCCGAGATCACTTCCGGCAACAAGATCCAGCAGGTGGTCACCGGCATCGCCGGCAGCCACATCCGCAGCTTCAACTCCATCGGCATGGTGGCCATCAAGGACAAGGAAGTCACCGAGGCCGACGTGGCGCGCGTCATCGAGACTGCCAAGGCGGTGGCCATCCCCACCGACCAGCAGATCCTGCACGTGCTGCCCCAGGAGTTCATCATCGACGGCCAGGAGGACATCCGCGAGCCGGTGGGCATGAGCGGCGTGCGGCTGGACGTGAAGGTGCACGTGGTGACGGGTGCCGTCTCGGCGGTGCAGAACATCATCAAGTGCGTGCGTCGTTGCGGGCTGGCCGTGCAGGATCTCATCCTGCAGCCGCTGGCCTCGGCCAACGCGGTGCTCACCCACGACGAGAAGGAACTGGGCGTGGCACTGGTGGACATCGGTGGCGGCACGACCGACATCGCCGTGTTCGTCGGTGGCTCCATCCGCCACTCGGCCGTCATTCCGGTGGCGGGCGACCAGATCACCAACGACATTGCCATGGCGCTGCGCACGCCCACGGCCGACGCCGAGGAGATCAAGCTGCGCCACGGCCTGGCCAAGCCCACGCTGGCCAACCCGGGCGAGAAGATCGAGGTGCCCGGCATCGGTGACCGCGGGCCGCGGTCGCTGTCCAAGCAGGGCCTGGCATCGGTCATTGAGCCGCGCGTGGAAGAGCTGTTCCAGATGGTCCAGCAGACCATCCGCGAATCGGGCTACGAAGAGTCGCTGTCGTCCGGCATCGTGCTCACCGGCGGCTCCAGCCTGCTGCCGGGCATGGCCGAGCTGGCCGAGGACATCTTCCTCAAGCCCGTGCGCGTGGGGGCCCCCGCCTACAGCGGCAGCCTCTCCGATGTCGTTCGCACACCCAGGTACGCCACGGCCATGGGCCTGCTGGAGGAAGCCCGCCAGCAGCGCCTGAAGGGTCGCAAGGTCGCGGAGCAGTCGGGGTCCTTCCGGGACACGATTCGCCGCATGAAAGAATGGTTTTTCGGGAGTTTCTGAGACAGAATCACGTTCGATCCCGAATGATCGCCGGGCCGCCCGGAAGGGCGGCCGACAGGGAACGGTATCCTTGCCCGGTACCGCACCCGCCAGTCCGGAGGCTCATGCCATAGCGGCGCGCCTGACGACTGTTCATTCAAAACAGGAGGTTTTTCAGCTATGACGTTCAAGATGTTGGAAACAGATGTCGATGGCGCCGTCATCAAGGTGGTGGGCGTCGGTGGTGGCGGTGGCAATGCCGTCAACCACATGGTCAACCGTGGCGTGCAGGGCGTCGAGTTCATCGCAGTGAACACCGACCGCCAGGCGCTGGCCCGTTCGCTGGCCGGCCGCACCATCCAGCTGGGTGATGCCGGCCTGGGCGCCGGTGCCAATCCCGAGGCAGGCCGGGCCGCAGCCCAGGCCGAGCGTGGCAACATCCGCGCTGCCCTGGAAGGCGCCAACATGGTGTTCATCACCGCCGGCATGGGCAAGGGCACCGGTACCGGCGCTTCGCCCGTGGTCGCCGAGATCGCCAAGGAACTCGGCATCCTGACGGTGGGCGTGGTCACCAAGCCCTTCAACTACGAAGGCAGCCGCAAGCAGCGCGTGGCCGACGAAGGCATCGAGAACCTGATCGGCCAGGTGGATTCGCTGATCGTGGTGCTCAACGAGAAGCTCTTCGAGGTGATGGACGAGGACGCCACCCTGGAAGACGCCTTCAAGCGCGCCGACGACGTGCTGCACAACGCGGTGGCCGGCATTGCCGAGATCATCAACGTGCCCGGCCTGGTGAACGTCGACTTCGCTGACGTGAAGACCATCATGGGTGAGCAGGGCAAGGCCATGATGGGTATCGGCGAGGCTTCGGGCCTGGACCGCGCTCGTCTGGCTGCCGAACAGGCCGTTTCCTCGCCGCTGCTCGACGGCGTCGACCTGCATGGTGCCCGCGGCGTGATCGTCAACATCACCGCCAGCCGCTCGCTGAAACTGCGTGAGACCAACGAGGTCATCAACACCATCAAGCAGTTCTGCGCCGAAGACGCCACCATCATCCACGGTACCGTCTACGACGAGGACATGGAAGACTCGCTGCGCGTCACCGTCGTGGCAACCGGCATCGGCAAGGTGGTCCGCAAGCCCCAGCTGGTCTCGCAGCCGGCCGTCAAGACCGGTACCGACGACCTGGCCCTGGACACGGTGGATGCCATCGGTGGTCTGGATGAGCCGAACGTGTTCCGCAACCCGCGCAGCCAGGCGGCCGAGCGTGTCAACGCCATGTCCCAGAAGGGCGTCGAGCGTCTGGACATTCCTGCCTTCCTGCGTCGCCAGGCCGACTGATCGTCCATCCTGGCCCTGATCGGCGGCCGGCGCAGTCCGAAAAGCGTCGCGTGGATCCGGGGCATCTGCCGTCATGGGCAGTGCCCGGTGTTCGCAGCGTTTCAGGAACCTGCCCGGCACGCCAGGGCCACGGGCCTCGCCCAGCCGCTGTCATGGCGGGGTGATCGTGTCCGTGTCGCCCATGGATGAACGGCCATGAGCCCATGGCCATGAATGCCTGACCCTGAATCCCTTCGGGCCATGATGCCGGCCCCAACACTGACGGAGTTGGAAGATGCTGAGACAGCGAACCCTGCGTGGACCGGTGCAGGCCATCGGTATCGGCCTGCATTCGGGGCAACGGGTTTCCCTCAACATCAAGCCTGGTCCGATCGACTCCGGTATCGTCTTTCGTCGGGTGGATCTCGATCCGGTCGTCGAGTTGCCGGCGCTTGCCCATCGCATCACCGATACGCGGCTCAACACCACGCTGTCGGCGGATGTCGAAGGCCCGGGGCTGCAGGTCAGCGTCCACACCATCGAACACCTGATGTCCGCCCTGGCAGGGCTGGGCATCGACAACGCACAGATCGACATCACCGCCAGCGAAGTGCCCATCCTGGATGGCTCGGCGGGCTCGTTCGTCTATCTGCTGCAATCGGCCGGCCTGGAAGAGCAGGCTGCGCCCAAGCGTTTCATCCGCATCCTCAAGCCCGTCGAGATTGTCGACGGCGACAAATGGGTGCGACTGGAGCCCCATGAAGGCATGAAGTTCAGCTTCGAGATCGCTTTCGGGCAGGCGGCCATTGATGCCACCGGCCAGCGCATCGAGATCGACTTCGCCACCACGTCCTACGTCCAGGAAATCGCCCGCGCCCGCACCTTCGTGATGGCCAGCGAGGTTGAATTGCTGCGCAAGCATGGGCTGGCCTTGGGGGGCAGTCTGGACAACGCCATCGTCGTCGACGACGATCGCGTGCTGAATTCCGACGGCCTGCGCTATCGCGACGAGTTCGCGAAGCACAAGGCGCTTGACGCCATTGGCGACCTCTATCTTATTGGGCATCCCATCCTGGGGGCCTACCATGCCCGCAAGTCCGGCCACCACATGAACAACCTGCTGGTGCGTGCCGTGCTGGATGACCCCGAAAGCCACGAGATCGTTACCTTCACCCAGCGCCGCAACCTGCCCACGTTCTCGCTGGATTGGGGTTGAGAATATCCCTTGCTGATTTGCTGAACGGAAAGCGCGGACATGCGCCCGCGAGCTGCTTTTCGTTCATGGCTCCTGCAGGTATCCCCGCTGCCGCTGCACGAAGGCTTCCAGGGCGGCGCGCAGCTCGGGCGTGACCTGCCCGGAGGCTGCCAGGGCGGCCATTGATTCGACGGCCCGGGGCGGTACGGGCTGTTTGGCCCGCGGTGGAGGCGGCACCGGCATGAAGACGGTGTTGGGCCGAAACTTCACACGGTTGACCAGCCAGCCTCGGGCCTGCAGGCCGTCGACCAGGCGCGGCTCGTACTGACGCAGGCGTGCTGCCATGGCGCTGGAGGGGGCCGTGACCAGCAGCACCTGGCGATCCAGCTTGATGGGGATGAGGCGCACGGAGGGCAGGATGGTGTGCAGGTCCCTTCCCAAGCGATCCAGACGCTGCCAGGTCTGCCACAGTTCGGGCGTTCGGGCCTTCATGTGCTCCAGCATGGGGCGGCCCTCGCGGTCGCGCTCGCGCAGCGTGCGCCGCCGGCCGCTGCCTTGTTGCGCGCTGCCCACGGCCTTGCCGCCAGACCCCGCCCGGGAGGGCGTCGGTCGGCCTGAGGGGGGTCTCAATGGGGATTGGCCGTTGAATTCCGGGTCGCGTGATACCATTTTCAGCTTACTTTGCCAAGGTCATGATGGTCCCGGCATGTCGCCGTGGCTCCCATTATCGCCTGCAGAACCCTCCTGCCAATGTTCCAGACACTACTGACCAGCATCTTCGGCAGCCGCAATTCGCGGCTCCTGAAACAATACCGCCGTCGCGTGGCGCGCATCAATGCGCTGGAGCCACAGATGGAGGCGCTGTCCGACGACGAGCTGCGCGGCAAGACCCGCGAGTTCCAGGCGCGCATCCAGGAAGAGGTGGCAGCCGGCAAGCCGGTGAACGACGTGCTGGACGCCATCCTGCCCGAGGCCTTTGCAGTCTGTCGCGAGGGCTCGAAGCGCATCCTGGGCATGCGTCACTTCGACGTGCAGATGCTGGGCGCCATGGTGCTGAATGCCGGCAAGATCGCCGAGATGCGCACCGGTGAGGGCAAGACGCTGACCGCCACGCTGGCGGTCTATCTGAATGCGCTGGCCGGCCGGGGCGTGCACGTGGTCACGGTCAACGACTATCTGGCCCAGCGTGACGCGGCCTGGATGGGACGGCTCTACAACTTCCTGGGCCTGACGGTGGGCGTCATCGTGGCCCAGCAGCCGTCCGACGAGAAGCGGGCTGCCTATCAGGCCGACATCACCTACGGTACCAACAACGAGTACGGCTTTGACTACCTGCGCGACAACATGGTGTATGACGCCGCGTCGCGCATGCAGCGCAAGCTGTTCTACGCCATCGTCGACGAGGTGGACTCGATCCTGATCGACGAGGCGCGCACGCCGCTGATCATCTCCGGTCCGGCCGAAGAGAACGCCGAACTGTACGTGCGGATGAACGCCGTGCCCCCCATGCTCACGCCGATGGAGAGCGAGCCCAAACAGGGCGAGGAAGATCCTCCGGGCGACTACTGGGTGGATCACAAGGCGCATCAGGCCTACCTGTCCGAAGCTGGCCACGAGCACGCCGAACAGATCCTGACGCAGCTGGGCCTGCTGCCCGAGGGGGCCAGCCTGTACGACGCCGCCAACATCTCGCTGGTGCATCACCTGATGGTGGCGCTGCGGGCGCACACGCTGTTCCTGCGTGACCAGCACTATGTGGTGCAGAACGACGAGGTCGTCATCGTCGACGAGTTCACTGGCCGCCTGATGGCAGGCCGGCGCTGGTCCGATGGCCTGCACCAGGCGGTGGAAGCCAAGGAAGGCGTGAAGATCCAGGCCGAGAACCAGACGCTGGCCTCGATCACCTTCCAGAACTATTTCCGGATGTACGAGAAGCTGTCCGGCATGACCGGCACGGCCGACACCGAGGCCTACGAGTTCCAGGAAATCTACAACCTGGAGACCGTGGTGGTGCCCACGCACCGCCCCATGGTGCGCAACGACATGCAGGATCTGGTCTACCGTACTGCCAAGGAAAAGTACGACGCCATCCTGGCCGACATCCGCGACTGCCACGAACGTGGTCAGCCGGTGCTGGTTGGCACAACCTCCATCGAGAACTCCGAGCTGGTGTCCAACCTGCTGAAGAAGGCCGGGTTGCCGCACAACGTGCTCAACGCCAAGCAGCACGATCGCGAGGCCGAGATCGTGGCGCAGGCTGGCCGGCCGCACCAGATCACCATCGCCACCAACATGGCGGGCCGGGGTACCGACATCGAGCTGGGTGGCAGCCGTTCCAGCGTCATCAACGCCATCGAGATGCGCGAGGACCTGGATCCCGAGGCCAAGAAGGCCGAGATCGCCCGCTTCCAGGATGAATGGCAGAAGGTCCACGAGGAAGTGCTCGAGAAGGGCGGTCTGCACATCATCGGTACCGAGCGGCACGAGTCCCGTCGTATCGACAACCAGCTGCGTGGTCGTGCCGGTCGCCAGGGCGACAAGGGTTCGTCGCGCTTCTACCTGTCCATGGAAGATCCGCTGCTCAAGATCTTCGCCGGTGACCGCCTCAAGGCCATCATGGATCGTCTGAAGCTGCCCGAAGGCGAGGCCATCGAGTCCGGTCTGGTGTCGCGCGCCATCGAGTCCGCACAGCGCAAGGTCGAGGCCCGCAACTTCGACATCCGCAAGCAGCTGCTGGACTATGACGACGTGGCCAACGAGCAGCGCAAGGTCATCTATGCGCATCGCAACGAGCTGCTGGATACCGCCGATGTCTCGGAGGTGATCACCAACCTGCGCCAGGGCGCGCTGGAAGAGGTGTTCCGCCGTCATGTGCCTGAAGGCACGGTGGAAGAGCAGTGGGACATCAACGGTCTGGAGAAGGAGCTGCAGAACGAATGGCAGCTGCCGGTGCCGGTGTCGCAGTGGCTCAAGGAAAACGAGGACCTGGGCGACGAGGCCATCCTGGCACGTATCGTCGAAGAGGCCGACAAGCGCTACCACGCCAAGATCGAGCGGGTGGGGGCCGAGGCCTTCGGCAACTTCGAGCGCTCGATCATGCTGCAGTCCATCGACCAGCACTGGCGTGAGCACCTGTCGGCGCTGGAGCACCTGCGCCAGGGCATTCACCTGCGTGGCTATGCGCAGAAGAATCCCAAGCAGGAGTACAAGCGTGAGGCCTTCGAGCTGTTCGAGAACCTGCTGGGCATCATCCGCACCGAGGTCAGCCGCGTGCTGATGAACGTGCAGATCCAGTCGGCGGCCGAGGCCGAGCAGGTGGCTGATCAGCTGGAGGATCGTGCCGAGCAGACCGCAGGCGGCGCACGCATGATGCATGCCGACTCTTCCGAGCTGGGTGGCATGGACGAGGATCCAGAAGCCGTGGCCCTGCGCTTGCAGGAGGTGGCGTCGGCCAACCCGGCCCAGCGTCCTATCGTCAACGGCCACCATGTGGGTCGCAACGATCCGTGCCCCTGCGGCTCGGGCAAGAAGTACAAGCACTGCCACGGCAAGCTGGCCTGATGCCGACGTGCAGGCCGTGTCCGCCCTGATGGACACGGTGCCTCAGTCATGTGTCATGTCCCCGTCCTGAGGGGACCCTCGACGCCCACCGGGATCTCCCTGATCCGGTGGGCGTTTTATCATTGGCCTTTCCCATGCGGCAATCCCGGACGACCCAAGGCAGCTCCACGCTGGAGGCCTGGAGTCAGGTGCGATGCCGTGAGCCTGGGCAGCGGAGACCCCGTTTCTGCTGTGCAGGTCTGGAACCAACAACGAGGAAGACCCCATGCCCGTCAATCTGACCGCTCCCGATGCCGCCAGCCTGTTGCCTGTAGCCGGCGTGGAACTGGGTACCGCCCGTGCAGGCATCCGCAAACCGGGCCGGCGCGACCTGCTGGTGGTGCGTCTGGCCGAGGGTACCCAGGTGGCGGGGGTCTTTACCCGCAACCGTTTCTGTGCAGCCCCTGTGGTGGTGTCGCGCGAGCATCTGGCGGCTTCGCAGGGACAGATGCGGGCGCTGGTCGTGAACACCGGCGTGGCCAATGCCGGCACCGGTGCCGAAGGGCAGCGCAACGCACAGCAGGTCTGTCAGGCCGTGGCTGCCGAACTGGGCGTGCCGGCCGATACCGTGCTGCCGATGTCCACCGGCGTGATCCTGGAGCACCTTCCTGTCGAGCGCATCGCGGCCGGTGTGCCGGATGCCGTGGCCGATCTGGCACCCACACACTGGGTGGAGGCGGCCGAGGCCATCATGACCACCGACACGCTGCCCAAGGCGGTGTCGCGCCGCGTGAAGCTGCCCGGCGGCGAGGTGGTGATGACCGGCATTTCCAAGGGCGCCGGCATGATCCGTCCCAACATGGCCACCATGCTGGGCATGATTGCCACCGACGCAAGAATTGCCCCCGACCTGCTGCAGACCTGGGTGCGTCGCATGGCCGACGCCAGCTTCAACCGCATCACGGTGGATGGCGACACGTCCACCAATGACACCTTCCTGCTGCTCAGTACCGGCCAGGGGGCGGTGAGCATCGCCCGTGATGACGATCCGGGGGCAGCCGAACTGCTGCAGGCGCTGGTCGAGACCGCCGTGCAGCTGGCCCAGTCCATCGTGCGCGATGGCGAAGGCGCCACCAAGTTCGTCACCATCCAGGTGGAAGGTGCCGGCAATGACGGCGAGGCCGCGGCCGTGGCCTATGCCATCGCCCATTCTCCGCTGGTCAAGACGGCCTTCTTCGCGTCCGACCCCAACCTGGGGCGCATTCTGGCAGCCATCGGCTATGCCGGTATCGATGACCTGGACGCGGACAGGCTGGAAGTGTGGCTGGACGACGTACGCGTGGCCAGCCAGGGTGGGCGCGATCCGGAGTACCGGGAAGAAGACGGCCAGCGCGTGCTGAAGCAGGCCGAGTTCACCGTGCGGGTGCGTCTGGACCGTGGGACGGTCAGTACCACCGTCTGGACCTGCGACCTGTCGCATGACTATGTGACGATCAATGCGGACTACCGGTCATGAGCGGGCTACCTGATCAGGCGCAGCGCGCCACCGACCTGCAGCCTGTCCTGCAACGCCTCGGTCGGTTGCTCGATACTGTCGAACCCCTGTTGGGCCAGCTTGCCCAGGCAGCACCTGTGGCACGCGAGCCCGACTGGTCGGCCAGCGCCTTCCGCTGGCAGCGTCGCCAGACGCCCTTTGGCAGTGTGGGCGAGCTGCGGTCCATTGCACGCCCCGCCACGCTGCGGCTGGAAGACCTGCAGAACGTCGATGAGCAGAAGCGTCTGGTAGAGGCCAATACCCGCCAGTTCGTGCGTGGGTTGCCGGCCAACAATGTGCTGCTGACCGGTGCACGGGGTACCGGCAAGTCATCCCTGGTCAAGGCCTGTCTGCCCACGTTCCGCGATGAAGGTCTGCGGCTGGTGGAGGTGGACAAGGCGCAGCTGACCGATCTGCCCGAGATCGTCGAGCAGTTGCAGGAGCGGCCCGAACGTTTCATCGTCTATTGTGACGATCTGTCCTTCGAGCAGGGGGAGGGGGCCTACAAGGCGCTGAAGACGGTGCTGGACGGATCCTTGTCCGGCCAGGCCGACAACGTGCTGGTCTATGCCACTTCCAATCGTCGGCACCTTATGCCCGAGATGCTGTCCGAGAACCTGCAGGCCAGCCATCAGGCTGATGGCGAGATCCATCCGGGCGAGACCTCGGAAGAGAAGGTGTCGCTGTCCGAGCGCTTCGGACTGTGGATCGCGTTCTATCCGTTCCGGCAGGATGACTATCTGGCGGTGGTGGCACACTGGCTGCGTCATTTCGGGGCCGATGATGCGGCGGTGGAGGCCGCCCGGGCCGATGCGCTGCGCTGGGCGCTGGAGCGGGGCTCCCGTTCCGGTCGCGTGGCCTGGCAGTTTGCCCGTGACTGGGCGGGGCGTCACGGACAGTGATTGAGTCCTGCGCCCTGGGGCCAGGCAGACAGCACATCAGGAGGTGGTGTCCCGTACCATAGGGGCTCTGCAGGCTGTTTTCCTTTTGTCGTTCTCAACCCAGCAAGGCTCTGGTCTGTCATGCATGACATGCGGCAGGCCAGGGCATGCCGATTCCCATGTCCGCTCCCAAGATCGTCAATGTCGCCGTCGGTATCCTGATGCGTCCGGATGGGCAGGTCCTGCTGGGCCAGCGTCCGGCCGGCAAGCCCTATGAAGGCTGGTGGGAGTTCCCGGGTGGCAAGTTCGAGCCCGGTGAAGATGCCGCACAGGCCGCTGTGCGCGAGCTGGAAGAGGAGCTGGACATCCACGTGCTGGCCTCGCAGCCGTGGGTGGTGCGGGAGCACGTTTACGAGCACGCTCACGTGCGGCTGCATTTCCGTCGGGTGACGGCCTGGGAAGGTGAGCCGCGTGGCCGGGAGGGACAGCAGCTGGCCTGGCGGGCGCTGGATGCCATCGATGTCGAACCCTTGCTGCCGGCCTCGCTGGATCCCATCCGCTGGCTGTCGCTGCCAGCGGTCTATGCCATTTCGGATGCTTCGGCACGGGGCATCGATGAATGGCTGCAGTGTCTGGAGCGCTGGCTGGAGGGGAAGGGGCTGGAAAGCGCAAGGGGCTCATGTGCGGCGCCTTCACGGCTGTTGCTGCTGCGCGAGCCCGACATGGGGCCGGCCAGTTTCGACCGGCTGTTCAACGGGGTGCTGGAACGCGTGCAGGGGCGCGACGTGCGGCTGATGGTCAGCAGTCGTCACCCTGAAACCTATGCGCAGCTGGCAGCCGAGAAGACCCGGGGTGGCATTCACCTGACCGGGGACGATCTGCACACCTCCGCCCGCGACTCGCGCACAGCCATCGAATATCTGCAGGTCAACTATCCGATGGTGGCAGCGTCGTGCCACAGTGCCGAAGACCTGCGGCTGGCCGGGTTGCTGAAGCTGGACCTGGCCGTGTGTGGGCCGGTGCTGCCCACGCAGAGTCACCCTGGCAGGGCAGGGCTGGGATGGGAGGGGCTGGCCCGGATGATCGAGCAGACCCCTGTTCCCGTGTATGCGCTGGGCGGCCTGAACCCCGCGCACCTGGACGATGCCCGTCAGGCAGGCGCCCAGGGCGTGGCCATGCAGCGCGGGGTGTGGTAGACGCGGCTCAGTGCCGCGTCCTGGCCATCGGCTGATCGGCACCATCGGTGCCTTGCTGGCGGGGCCTGGCCTGTGCCCCGTACTTGCTCTCGAACTTCAGCGCGGGCTGCTCCGGCTCGGTCTGCACGCTCACGTTGGCGCCCTGGGCCTGACGCGCCTTGACCTGCTCGATGACGGTGGCGCTGCACGAGCCCTCGATGAAGTCGGCGCGGTGCAGCATGCCCTTCTTGGCATCGATGAAGAGGCTGTGTGCATCGCCCACGTTCTGGGCGCTGCTGGTCACGAGCCGGCTCTTGCGGGGCAGGGTGCGCGCATCGACCTTGAGCACGTGGGTGCGCGGGCGCAGACCGCAGTGGCTGTACTTGCCCTGTTCGTCGGAGACGATCCAGGTGCCGTTCTCCAGATACAGGCGCACGCCCGGGATGCCCAGCTCCTCGCGGTCCTTCACACTGTTGCCGTTGCAGTCCACGTAGATCTGGCCAGCCAGGCAGGCTTCGTCGGAGAAGATGCCGCCGGTAACGCGCACCTTCCAGCGGGACTCGTTCGAGCACTGGCTGCGGCTTGCGCCATCACGGCCCAGACACTGCACGTGGGCGCGGTTGATGCCGTCACCCTGGGACGAGCCCACCCCGGCACGCAGCCGATAGGTGATCGTCACATCACTGTTGCTGCCCCCCTGGCCGGCGGCCTGGGCGGTGCCGGCAGCGGCCACGCGATCCAGCGTGATGTGCAGCTCCCGATCGCCCTGCATCTGCACCTGGGTGGCGCGGGCGTTGGTGATGCGCACCGAGCCGGGCTCGAAGCGGAAACCGCGCGGCAGACGATCGATCACTTTCGGCGACAGGGCAGGGGACTTGCCGTTGTTGCGGATGCGCAGCTGATAGGTGATGAGATCGCCCATCTCGACCGAGCGGCTGGTGCTGGTCTTGTCGATGGAGAGCGTGGCAGCGAGCACCGGCTCGGGCGTGTCGAGGCAGGCCTGGGCCGAGAGCGGCTCGCCGCTGGCCTGTCCGCCCTGCTGGCGGGTGAGGGTGGCGGCGTTGAAGAGGCCGTGGCCCGCGCCGTCACCGGCCGCCTGGCAGCGGTCGTTGGCGGTGCTGCCCTCGAAGGGCACGCGCACACGGAAGGTCATGCGGTACACATCGGAGGCGCCGATGGCCAGCGACTGCTGGCTGGCCAGCGGCCATTGCCGGCGAGCCTGTGCAGCACCCGCACCCGTGACAGCCGAAGGCGTCACGTTCAGGGGCTGGTCGTTGCGCAGGATGGTGGCGCTGACGATCTCCACGTCGCTGTCGAAGGCCGGGGCGTCGACGAGGTCGTAGACGCCGGCGATGCCGCCCTCGTGGCTGACGGTGAGGGTGTAGGCCACGTCATACTCGTTGGCGGTGCCGGCCACAAGGCGTGCACTGCCGTCGACGGCCTTGGCCAGTTTCAACGAGGCGGGGATGTCCTTCAGTTCCACGCGGCACTTGGCGAATTCACGGTTGGCCAGCGTCAGGATGTTGTCCTGCAGCGTGCCGCCGGTACATACCCATTTGCTGACGCGATAGCCGCGGGGCAGGTTGGGGACCTGCAGCTCGAACACGCCGGGTTTCACCTGGCGCGCGGTCACGGCCGCCGTCTTCGAGATGCCGGAGATGGAGTCATCGGGGTTGGCGACGTTGGTGGCCGACAGGGCGATGTCTTCCTTCGAGGCCGTGCCACCGTGTTCGTTCACCACGTCCACGTCCAGCGTTAGGCTCACCGGCTGATCGATGTGCTCGATGGTGCAGGTGACGTGCTCGCCGCTGCGGATGGTGAGCACGCTGTCGGCCAGCTGTCCGCCGTTGCACGACCATGGCGTGGAACCATACTCGGGCAGGGCATCGGCGCGCAGGGTGTAGGCACCTGGCAGCACGCCGGCCCCGGTGACGCTGGCGGAACCGCTCTGTCCGTTCAGCGGTGTCGGACCTTGCGCTGACAGCGGGAAGTCCTCGGCCTTGGCTGTGTGGCCATTCTGGTTGGTGACGATGTTGACCAGGGTGAGCTGGGCCGGCATGTCCTCGTAGCGGATCGTGCAGACGGCCTGCTGGCCATGTGTCAGGGCCACGCTGTTGCCGGTCCTGGCGCTTCCGCCATCAATGGCACATTGCCAGTCGCCGTGGCGATAGCCGTTCAGGGCGCTGCTGGAGAGCGTCCAGTCACCATGGGCCACTTCCACCTGCGTCACGGCCTTGCTGCCGCTGATGCCGCTCACGGTCGTGGATGTGCCGTCAGCATGGTCCTGGCTGGCCTGCAGCGTCACGTCGCTGGCTGAGGCCTTGCCGCCATGGCGGTTGCTCACCTCACCAACCAGCGTCAGGCGGGGAGCCACGTCCTCGTAGCGCACCGTGCAGACGGCCTCATCGCCTTCGGCCAGGCTCAGCGCGTTACCGCTGCTCTGTTTCACGGCCTTGTCGGTGCTGTCTGCGTGCGGCGTGATGGTGCACGACCATTCTCCACGCTGGTAGCCACCCAGTTCGGCACTGGACAGCGTCCAGGCACCGGTCGGCACTTCCACGCGCGTGATGGACGGCTTGCCGCTGGCGCCTTCCAGCGCAGTGGTGGTGCCGGTGTCATCGGTATGGCTGGCGCCCAGCGTCAGGTCGGCTGTCGTCTTGGTGCCGCCGTGACGGTTGCCGATCTCACTGACCAGCGTCAGATAGGTCGGTTTCTTCTGCGGCGGGGGAGGGGGCTGGTCCTCATAGTTGATCGTGCAGACGGCATCCTGGCCGCGCTGCAGTGTCAGCGTGTTGCCGCTGGCAGGGGCGCCACCATCGATGGCGCATTGCCATTCGCCATGGGTATAACCGGCCAGGGCCGTGCTGGCCAGTGTCCAGGTCCCGTTGGCGGCCTCAATGCGGGTGATGGTGCTGGCACCGCTGGTGCCGCTCACCGTCGTGGTGTTGCCGTTGTCGGTGTGGCTGGCCGAGAGCGTCATGTCGGTCGCCGAGGCCTTGCCACCATGATTGTTGGTCACCTGGCTCACCAGGGTCAGGTGGGCCGGTTTCGGCTGGTCTTCGTAGCTCGCGGTACAGGTGGCCTGATCACCCCAGGCCAGTGTCAGGTTGGTGCCTGCCACGGGGGCCTGACCGTTGATCACGCACTGCCAGCTGGCCGGGTTGTAGTCGGAAAGCTCCTGGGCAGAGAGGGTGTAGTTGCCCGCAGGCACGGTGGTCTGGGTGACAGGGCTGCTGCCGCTGTTGCCCTGCACGATGGTGCCGGCTGCGGTGTCGGCCCCGGTGGCCGACAGTTGCACGCTGTCGGCAGTCGCCGTGGCGCCATGGTTGTTCGTGACCGAGGCCACCAGGGTCAGGCGAGGCCGTACGGGAACCTCGGTGAAGTCATAGTCCTGAAGGGCCGCGCCGCGAGCCACGGTGATCTGGGCAATCCGGTTTTCCTGCACGGTCCCGTTGGGTGTGGTGCTGCCTGCCTGGGTGCCCAGGAAGGCCAGGCCGTTGCTGAGCGCACCACTGGCTGCCGGCTTGGAAACGGTGTATGTGCCTGCCAGCAGACCACCAAAGTAGGGCAGCGGCGTGCCGCTGCAGTCGGCGTTGTAGTGGATCTTGTTGCGCGCGCCCTCGGCAAATTCATAGCGGCCGTCGGCGTCGGTGCGCATCGAGAACGTCATGGCCTCGCCGCGGCTGGTCGTGCCCTGCAGCGTGATGCAACGGTTGGCCAGCGCCCAGTCGGCGGTGTCCAGTACGTGGTTCTGGTCCAGATCGGCGAACACGCGACCTGCCAGGCGGCTCATGTGATCGCGGACGCGGACCTGCATGTTCGATTGCGAGGCCACGAACAGCAGCGAGCTGGCGGGATCCACGGGCCGGGAGCCGGCCCGGTTGGCAAAGACGTTGCCGGGGTAGGCCAGTACCGGGTGGGAGCCGAGAATCAGCTGGATGGTGTAGGGCGTGTTGCGCGGCAGGTTGGCCAGTGTCGGGCTGACACGGATGGCCGTGCTTTCGCCGATGGTCTGCGGGCAGCCTGTGGTGCCCAGCTCGGTGGCCAGGCACCAGCGGGTGGTGCCTCCGACAAGGCGGTTGCTGTCGTCACGCGGGTCGTTGTGGATCTCGTGCGGCGGGCGCTTGGTGTAGTAGATGCGTGCGTTGGGGTCCAGACTGGACGGCACGACGGATTTCAGCGTGTAGGCTCCGGGCTCGAAGCTGGATGCCGGGGTGCGTCCGCTGAAACTCAATGCGTGGTTGTCCTCACCGTCGCCCACGAAGGGCAGAATGTCGATGATGTCCGGCAGGTTGGGGGCAAGGGTGTCCTGGCCGATGGAGGCGAAGCTGATGCTGTAGTCGAAATCGTCGCCCGGCGTGATGCTGGTCTGGGAAGAGGTCTTCTCCAGCACAAAACCAGGTGGGGTCTGTACCGTCACTTCGGCAAAGGCGGATTTGACGCACTTTCCAAAGCCCTTGCCCACTTCGTAGGTACAGTCGGATGCTGCATCGTACTCACCACCGCTGGTGGCCACGTCGTTGCGAAGTTTTGTGCCATCCAGCAGTGTCTGGCTCGTGCGTGCCTTGTAGGTGAGAGGAGGCTGTGCAGCGGCGTCAGAGTGTACGCCCAGGAATGGCGTGCGGTTCTCCAGCTTCCAGGTGAGCGTGGTGAGCCCCTTGGCCGGCTTGTCGTTCTGAATGGTGGGCTCGAGTTGCTGGCCGTCGAAACGGGCACTGTCGGCCACGTACTTCAGCCCGGTTGGCAGTATGTCCGTCACTGTGATGGTACCAGGTACGGGCTTGTTGACCGTGGCGTAATACGGGGTGATCTGATAGGTGATGACGGTGCCTGCGGGCACTGGTGCAGTGGTGGCATTGGCCGGGGCAATCACCTTTTTGGTGGGACGTGTTGTGGTCTGCCGGTTTACCACGCGCAGGTGGTCCCAATTGGTGATGCTCTTTGCCAGGTTGGGCAGCGTGTCGGAGCGCAGCTCTGCACGGTTACGGATGATGCTGCCGGCGGCGATGGGCGCACCGGCCTGACGGATGCTGCGCGTGGGCGTCTGCACTTCAATGGTGGATGCCCAGGTTTCGCGCAGGATCAGTCCCCCGATACGCATGGAGGAGTCGTTGGCTGCGGGAAGGTTCCTGATGTTGCCGCGTACATAGACCAGGCCGCCGGCCGCTTCAGCTTCCTGCGGGGTGGCGTACCAGCGGATGCCTGGATCCAGGCAGCTGGCACGGGAATACTCGGATGTGCCGGGTACCGAGCGCGGGACGCCGGCTAGGCCTTCGTACTCGGAATGGGCACTATCGGTGGATGCGAAATAGGGCGAGCCGCTGGCCGGTACGCCATACTGATAGCTTATGTCGGGCGCCGGGACATTTGCCGTAATCAGAGCTGTGAAATTCTGGCCAATATCGAAGGCGGTGCGGTCGATGATGTCGCACAGCGAGACATTTTCGTGTGCTATTGCTCCGAAAGCGGAATATCCCAGCCGACTCGCTACAGTCTGTCCGTGAGACATCTGGTTGACGATACTGCCCGACGTCATGGTTGGGTCGCGTACCGTTCTGTAGGGCATGGGCAGGCTTTCATCTGGCTGGAACTGCTTGGCCGTGTTTCCTGAAGCCTCATTCCTCAGCTTATACGTGTCCTTATTATTGCTGGCCTGGTCACCGCTGATGGACTGACCCGTGATCGACTGACCACTGACGCTACGCAGCGTCATGGTGTGGTAGATGTCCTGATTTAGCGGGTAATCCTCAATTGAGGTCCACAGCAGCAGCGCCTTGTTGGCCACCCAGGCTTCCTGGTTGGTGGGCAGCTTGCGACCGTCGGGGAGAAGGATGGTAGGGATATGCCGCAGCGCGGTGTCCACGCCGTCGAGGGCCAGCTGGACGTGGTTGCGATCGCTGGTGACCGTGCGGCAGTCACCGCCATTGGCTACGTAGTTATTGGCAGTGCTGGGTGTGGGGCCCTGATCCATCACGCGGTAATACATACCGAAACCGTTGCTGATCAGCGGGCTGGGGCGGCCGTTGCTGGGGCTGCCGCAGCCATCGGCAAAGCTGCCGGTGGGGCGGTTGCCGGTGTTGGCGGGCAGATTGGCATGCCAGTTGGCCACGGCAACCGAGGGTGGGTAGCCTCCTACATCAAGGTCGACTTCGATGGGGGAAGTGGGGGCCAGCTGTTCAACGCCTTTCAGACCATGTCCGTGGGGGTTGCGTGCCGTCAGGCCAATCAGCATCTGGTGGTAGAAGCCATCCTTGCCGCCGGGGCCACTGCCGCGCCGGTAGCCTTGTGGTCCGCCCACGGACTGCTGGACGACCACGTCATAGAAGGGGGCGGCACTGACGGTCAGGGTATTGGGCAGGGAAGCAGGCCCGGGTTGGACCTGGCCATTGGCACTGACTTCCAGGGAGGGAGGGGTGATCTTGTCACCATTGCCGGAACTGCCCAGCACGACCCCCTGAAAATAGACGGCCAACGTTCCGGCGCTGGCAACGTCGCCCAGACGGCAATCGATGGTCCGTTTGTCGGTCGACAGTGTGGACCCTCGCTTGCAGGCTGTTGGTAGGTAGCTCCAGACAGCTACCTGCTTGCCGGCATGCTGTGGCATCACGAGCTGGATGCGCAGGTCCTTTTCCGCATCATCGGTGGCCAGCTGCACCAGGTACTGGAACTCATCATGCGTTCGCACGATGTCGTTTCTGGGGCCGCTGTCCAGGCCGGGGCCGTCTGCACTGTCGAAATTGGGGGTGCCATCGAAGTGCGTGCTGTACTTCACCTCCGCGATACCGGCACTCACCGGCAGAGCGAACGATGCCAGGGTCATTCCTGCCAGCAGGCGGGCCAGGGGGCGAAGCGAAAGTGGAATAGACGGTCTGCGCATGATGCGTCGCATGTCCTTTGCCGGAGATCCGGCAGGGTGGTCGGTCATGGAAACAGGCGTCCGTCTTTCGTGCTGGGCAGGAAGGCGGACCGGTTCATGAATGAAGGATATTCGCCGCTGAGCTGGCTGCCGATGGAAAACGGGCAGCAGTCGATCAGTGGGGATGGGCAGGGGATGGGTGGGATGGAACTATTGTGCCGTTGAGACATCCCCTGGGGATCCGGGAAATCTCCCGGATCCCGGTACCCGATAGACTACGGGTCGAGCCGGCGCGTCATGGCTCAGTGTCGCGTCTCAGTGCCGCGTCTTCGCCATCGGCTGATCGGCACCGTCGGTGCCTTGCTGGCGCGGCCGTGCCGGAATGCCGCGCTTGCTGTCAAAGCTCAGCGCCGGCTGCCCCGGCTCGGTCTGCACGCTCACGTTGGCGCCCTGGGCCTGACGCGCCTTGACCTGCTCGATGACGGTGGCGCTGCACGAACCCTCGATGAAGTCGGCGCGGTGCAGCATGCCCTTCTTCGCATCGATGAAGAGACTGTGCGCATCACCCACGTTCTGGGCGCTGCTGGTCACGAGCCGGCTCTTGCGGGGCAAGGTGCGCTCATCGACCTTGAGCACGTGGGTGCGCGGACGCAGACCGCAGTGGCTGTACTTGCCCTGTTCGTCGGAGACGATCCAGGTGCCGTTCTCCAGGTACAGGCGCACGCCTGGAATGCCCAGCTCCTCGCGGTCCTTCACACTGTTGCCGTTGCAGTCCACGTAGATCTGGCCGGCCAGGCAGGCCTCGTCGGAGAAGATGCCGCCGGTAACACGCACCTTCCAGCGGGACTCGTTCGAGCACTGGCTGCGGCTTGCGCCATCACGGCCCAGACACTGCACGTGGGCGCGGTTGATGCCGTCACCCTGGGACGAGCCCACCCCGGCACGCAGCCGATAGGTGATCGTCACATCACTGTTGCTGCCCCCCTGGCCGGCGGCCTGGGCGGTGCCGGCAGCGGCCACGCGATCCAGCGTGATGTGCAGCTCCCGATCGCCATGCATCTGCACCTGGGTGGCACGGGCATTGGCGATGCGCACCGAGCCGGGCTCGAAGCGAAAGCCCCGCGGCAGCCGGTCGACCACCATCGGCGACAGGGCAGGGGCCTTGCCGTTGTTGCGGATGCGCAGCTGATAGGTGATGAGATCGCCCATCTCGACCGAGCGGCTGGTGCTGGTCTTGTCGATGGAGAGCGTGGCAGCCAGCACCGGCTCGGGCGTGTCGAGGCAGGCCTGGGCCGAGAGCGGCTCGCCGCTGGCCTGTCCGCCCTGCTGACGGGTGAGGGTGGCGGCGTTGAAGAGGCCATGGCCCGAGCCGTCACCGGCTGCCTGGCAGCGGTCGTTGGCGGTGCTGCCGTCGAAGGGCACGCGCACGCGGAACGTCATGCGGTACACATCGGAGGCACCGATGGCCAGCGACTGCTGGGTGGCCAGCGGCCATTGCTGGCGAGCCTGTGCAGCACCCGTGACAGCCGAAGGCGTCACGTTCAGGGCCTGGTCGTTGCGCAGGACGGTGGCGCTGACGATCTCCACATCGCTGTCGAAGGCCGGGGCATCAACCAGGTCGTAGACGCCGGCGATGCCGCCCTCGTGGCTGACGGTGAGGGTGTAGGCCACGTCATACTCGTTGGCGGTGCCGGCCACAAGGCGTGCACTGCCGTCGACGGCCTTGGCCAGCTTCAGCGAGGCCGGGATGTCCTTCAGTTCCAGCCGGCAGGTGACGTTCTGCTGATTGGCCAGCGTCAGGGTGTTGCCGCTGAGCGTGCCGCCGTTGCAGACCCACTTGCCCGTCTGGTAGCCGGGCAGTGCCAGCGCCTGCAGCTCGTAGACGCCCGGGCGCACCCCGGCCAGCGTCACGGGCCGGCTGCCGGTGACGCCCTGGATATTGTCCGGGCCGCTGGCCGAGACCGCATGCTGGGCCGGCGTGGCCGTGCCACCATGGCTGTTGCTGATGTCCAGCGCCAGCGTCAGGCTCACCGGCTGGTCCACATGATGCACGCGGCAGGTGACATCGTCATGGCTTTGCAGCGAGAGCTTGCTGTTGGCCAGGTTCACCGCCTGGCCGCTGGCGTTCGCGCAGCTCCAGGTGCTGGCCGAGTAGCCGGGCAGGGTGCTGGCCGCCAGCGTGTAGGCGCCAGCCGGCACTTCCACCTGGGTCACGGTGGGCTGGCCGCTGCGTCCATCCACGAGGATGCGGCCATCGGCCGAGAGCGGGAAGTCCTCGGCCTGGGCGGTGCCGCTCAGGACGTTGGTGACGGTGTTGACGAGCGTGAGCCGCGCCGGTGCGCTGTCCTCGTAGACGATGGTGCAGACGGCGGCCTGGCCCTTTTGCAGGTTCAGGCTGCTGGCCACACCGGTCTTGGCGTCCCCGTTGGCGATGCGGATGGCACGTGCTCCGTCGATGCTGCACTGCCAGTCACTGTGCCAGTAGCGAAGCAGGGCAGGGGCCGAGAGTGTCCAGTCCCCGGTCACGACATCAGCCTGGGTGACGGCGCTGCTGCCGCTGTTGCCCGTGACGGTGACCGTGCGGGAGGTAGCCTCTTCAAAGTGGCTGGCCGACAGCGGAACGCTCTCTGCCGTGGCCGTGCCGCCATGGCGGTTGTTGACCACGCTCACCAGTGTGAGGCGCGATTCCTTGGCCCGCGGCAGATCCTCGTAGGCCAGGGTGCAGGTGGCCTTCTGGTCGTAGTCCAGCGCCAGGGTGGCACCCGTGGCGGTCGTGGTCTGAGCCGACGCACCGTGCCCGGTGGTGATGACACAGCGCCAGTCGCCATGGCGGTAGTTGGGCAGCTCCGGCGCCGCCAGCGTCCAGGTGCCGGGTGCGACGTTGGCCTGGGAGACGGCAGCCTCGCCCGTGACACCGTGAATGCTGGGGTCGGTGTCCTTGTCGTGCTGGGCCGACAGGTGCACGTCATGCACGCCCAGCTTGCCCCCGTGGTTGTTGGTCACCTGACCCACCAGCGTGAGCTGCGGCTCGGCCCGACCGGCATAGCGCACGGAACAGGTGGCCTCATCGCCCCAGGTGAGCGCGACGCTGGCGCCATCGACCGGGGCCTGGCCATTGACCACGCACTGCCAGGCGCTGATGGCGTAGCCCGTCAGGGCTGGGGAGGACAGGGCATAGGTGCCGGGCACGACGTCCGTGCGGGTGACCGGGGCGCTGCCGCTGGTGCCCTGGAGCGTGAGCGCCGGATCGCCCGGACCCTTGGCCGTCAGCGCGATCTCGCCCAGCTGGGCCTTGCCGCCATGGGTGTTGTCGATGCTGGCCTGCAGCGAGAGCCGGGGTTTCTGGCGTGCTTCGGTGAAGTCGTAGCCGGTGGCGTTCTGGTCGCCCGTCAGCGTGATGCTGGCGATGCTGCGGCCGTCGGTGGCGGGCTGACCGCCCTGCGCACCGGCACGGGCTGCCCCCGGCAGGCTGTCTGCACTGTTGGCCGTGACACGCGATAGTGCATAGGTGCCGCCGGGCACCCCGGCAAAGCGCACGAGCGCCGTGCCGCTGCAGTCGGCGTTGGCAAAGACCGTGTTGGCCGCGCCCATGGCAAAGCCGTACTCGCCCTGGGCATTGGTTCGGGTCGAGAGCGTGACGGCCCGGCCCTGGGCGTCCTGCCCCTGCAGGAGCACGCACTGGTTGGGCAGGGCGGCATCGTCATGGTTGAAGGTGCCGTCCTGGTGGCCGTCGATGTAGAGCCGGCCGGCCAGGCTGTTGAGGGGCACCGTGCGGATGCGCACGTTCAGGTCGGTGCCGGAGTAGGTGTAGAGCAGGTGGCTGCTCGGATTGACGGGACGGGCACCGGCGTGGTTGGCAAAGACGTCGCCGGGCTGGGCGATGAGCGGATCGCTCGTCATCTTGACGCGGATCTCGTAGGGCTCGCCCGAGCCTAGACGCGTGAGCGTGGACTGGGTGCGGATGGCCGTGCTCTGGCCGATGTCGGCCGGGCAGCCGGCCTGGCCGAACTCGGCGGCCTGGCACCAGCGGGTGCTGCCGCCGGGCATGACGTTGCTGGCGTCACGCGCGTCGTTGTGGATCTCGGCAGGCGCACGGTTGGTGTAGTAGATGCGCATGCCCGGGTCGATGGTCGGGGGCTCGACGGCCTGCAGGTGGTAGGCGCCGGCATCGAAGCGCGAGGCCGGGTTGCGGCCGTTGAACGAGCGCGCGGTATCGGCCGTGCCATCGCCCACGAAGGGCAGGATGTCGATCACGTCGGGGATGTCGATCTGCCGCAGGGTCTGGCCCATCGCATAGAAGGCGATATCGTAATGGAAGGCCTCGCCCGGCTCGATCTCCTCTTTGGAGACGGTCTTTTGCAGCACGAAGCCCGGGGGCGTGTCGATGGTGACGGAGGCGTCGGCCGACTTGGCGCAGGCCTTGAAGCCGCCCGAGGCGGTGTCGAACTCGCAGTCCGGATCAGCATCAATGGCGCCGCCGCTGACCACGGCCTGGTTGCGCAGGGATGCGCCGTTGGGCAGTGTCAGCGCCAGCTTCGCACGGAAGGTGATGTCGGGCAGGTAGGCGCCGCCTTCCAGGTCGGTACCCACGTGCGGGGTGACGTTCGTGTAGGTCCAGGTCAGGCGGGTGAGACCCTGCGAGGGGGTGTCCTCTTCCACCTGGGGCTCGACGGGTCGGCCGCCCTGGCGACTGCTGGTGGGCACATAGCGCATGCCGCGCGGCAGCACGTCGGTGACGGTGACGGTACCGGGGTAGGGCGGCAGCACGGTGGCGTAGCGCGGCAGAAGCTGGAAGGTGAGTGTGGTGCCGGCCGCCACGGGCTGGGTGGCGTTGGCCGGCTCGATGATCCTCTTGGCGATGCGGGTGGTGGTGCGCGCCTTGGTGACCTGCAGGTGGTCACGCAGCGAAGGCTGAAACCTCTGCACCAAGGCTTCGGGTATGTTGTCAGCCGCCAGTGTTCCACGGTTACGGATGATGGTGCCTTCCGCAATCTCGGTGCCTTTCTGGCGTACCGAAGGTGTCGGCGTCTCGACCGCAATGGTCTCGGCCCAAGTCTCGCGCAGTTTCAGTCCCGAGATGTACAGGTAGGCACTCTTGCCTCCCGGCAGGTTGCCGGTGCCCTTCACATAGGTGACGCCGCCGGCCGCTTCTGCATCCTGCCACTTGCGATACCAGGTGATGGAGGGGTCTGTGCAGTTGGCCCTGGCGTACTCCGACGCTCCGGTGACGGATGCTGCGGACAGGCGGGGGGAGAGGGCGCTGTCGGTGCTGGCAAAGTAACGGCCACCTGAACGGACGCCATACTGCACGGCACCCTCACCGCTCTGGGGCGTGAAGGTGGCGCCGAAATGGTCCGCCAGGTCGAATGCGGTCCTGTCGATGATTTCGCACATCGACAGGTTCCGGAAGGCGACGCTACCTTTGTTGGTGAACACGACACGTGCCTTGACGATCTGGCCATGGGCCATGTAGTCGACGAAGTCATCCCCGGTATAGGCCGGATCGCGTACGGTACCGATCGGGGGGCGCTGGGCGGCGTCGGGTGTATAGATCTTGCTGGAGTAACCGTCAGGCCGGTTGATCAGTTCGTGCGTGAACGAATCATTGCTGGTTCGGGTGTTCTGGGCGGCCTGATTGCTGATGGAGGTCGCCTTGAAATCAGCCAGTCTCAGCGTGTGCTGAATGGTCTGCTCGGGTGGGTAGTCGTTGAGGTCCGTCCAGAACACCAGGGCCTTGCTGGCGACCCAGTGTTCGTCGGGCGGAATGGAGCTTCCGCCCCGCATCTGGGTTGGCGTATGGGCAAGGCTGGTGTCGACGCCGGTCAGGCGGATCCTGACGATGTTGTTGTCCGGCAGACCGTTGGCGGTAGGCAAGGCTTCACAGTCGCCGCCGTTGGCAACCATCCAGTTTTCCTTGCTTGGCCCCCCGATATCACCGACCCTCTGATAGGCGTTGATGCCGCGGCCGGCCAGCTGGCTGGGAGCACCCTGCCAGATGCTGCCGCAGCCGTCGGCAAAGCTGCCGCTGGGCAGGTCGGCGGCTTCAGTGTTGGCGCGAGTGCGCCAGTTGTCCAGACGTACCGATTGCGGGTAGCCGGCAACATTGAGACTGATCTCGATGGGTTTGGTGGGATCAAGCTGTTCGACCCCTTTCTTGCCGTTGCCGCTGGGATTGCGGGCCATGAGGCCCACCATCATGCGATGGTAGAAGCCGTCTTCCTTGTTGGGGCCGCCCCCAGCCTGGAATCCGTAGGCCATGGGGTTGCCGGGATAGGTGTCCATGACCACCACGTCGTAGAACGGGGCAGCCGTGATGGTCAGTGCCGGCGGCAGCGTGGCCGGGGCAATGGTGGGAGTATTGAGCGAGCTGACCTTCAGGGTGGGGGGCGGCATCGGGGTGCCGTTGGCGTTGGAGCCCAGGACGTGGGCCCTGAACCTGCCTGAGTTCGTGCCGGAGCCGGTGTAGTCCGGCAGGGCGCAGACAAGCGTCTGCCGATCGCTCGAAACACGTGAGCCTTTTGCCACGCAATCGGCGGGGGGGGTCGTGGGCCACTCGGCAAGCGGCTTTCCATCGCCTCTTCTGGGAAGCGTCAGTTCGACCTTTGCATCCTTGGTGCCGCCGGAATACGAGATGGCCACCTGGTAGGTGACTTCGTCATGGGTGCGTACCCGCTGGTTGTTCGGACCCGTGTCGAGACCGGGGCCATCCGTGGCGTCCCATCCCGGCGTACCGTCGGAGTCCACCGTGTAGTTGACAGCGTTGAGGGCGGCGTGGGTTGGTGCGCTCCACAGGGCTGCCAGCAGGGCTGCGGCCAGAAGCGTGGGGCGGAAACGGGTGAATGCTGCACCGTGGTGGCACGGCGGCGTGGCCATGCTTTCCGGGCGCAATGCCAGGGCCTGAGAGAACGATCGGGAAACCTGCTTGTGCATCGCGTCACATATCCTTGCCAGAGCGATCGGCCGGAGTGGCCGGTCATCGGAGGCGGCATGGGCCCTGTTCCACAGGGCGGCGTGGAAGAGGGCTCGTGGCCAATCTGAAGGATAGGGTCTGCGAAGGAGCGGAACGCAGTGTGCCGGGGCGGAATCGATCGAAGGAAACGGACAGGGGATCGATGGCCCGGGGTTATGGCGCGAGAGATACGCTGCGTTGTCAGTGTGCAGCGTGTGGGCGGCTTCCGCACCGGGGCTGTCGTGCGCCCGGCGCGGATGCGCGGGGGTGTCCGTCAGTGCCGGGGGCCGGGAGGCGGGATGTCGTCGTCAGCTTCGACGGGCTGGCCGGGCACCACATATTCATCGTTGGCCCAGGCGCCCAGGTCGATCATCCGGCAGCGCTCGGAGCAGAACGGCCGCCAGCGGTTTTCCGGGGCGAACAGGGACGGTCCCTGGCAGGTGGGGCAGTTGACGGTGATGCGGCGAGAGGGGGGCGGAGCGTCGGCGGGTTTCATCAGAGGTTGCACAGGCTCAGTTCGAAATCGACGCTGCCTTCGTAGGGGCGGGTCTTGAACTCGCGGTCCAGACGGCCGAAGCGGATCCACAGCATGTACTTGTTGGCCGAGAACTCGGGAATGGCGCCCAGCGTTTCGTCCAGGTGGATCTCGGCCAGCTGATAGGTCTTGCCACCCAGTTGCTGCTGGTAGCTGCCGTTCTGCGAGGTCACGCGGCTTTTCTGGCCGGATTCGCGCAGCAGGCGCAGCACGATGGTCAGACATTCGCGCACGGCACCGAAGGGACGAGCCCATTCGATGATGGCTTCGCGCCGCTCTTCGGGCGGGCGGTGCTGCCAGGCATAGTAGAAGGGAAGGTCCACCTGGAAGCTGCAGCCGGCCATCACGCTGCGGCTGCGGATGTTCATCAGCCAGTCGTTCTCGCGCAGTGCCTGGCCGGCCTTGCCGGCGCTTTGCTGCAGGGCGGCCGCGGCATCCTCGATCTCGCCCAGGATCGACGACAGGGCGTCGATGGCCACATCGGGGTCATTCTTGAACGAGGCCAGCGTCTGGCGCTGACGCTCCAGCTCGTGGAGCAGGTCGGCGCGCACTTCGGCGCGTGACGACAGTTCCATGATCTCGAACAGCGTACCCAGCGCCGCATGGTGCGAGAGCGAGTCGTTGCGCGATACCAGGCGCTCGAAGCGGCGGTACAGCTCATCGAGCCGAAGCATGGTGCGGACACGCTCGTTGAAGGGATGCAGGTAGATGATCATGAGTGCATGCAGGGGTGGGCCGGATGATGGGATCAGCCGGATGAAACCGTGAGGAGGCCGGAATGCCCGGCATCGGGCAGGGGCAGCGCGCGGCCTGCGCTGTCCCTGATGATAACCCTGTCGACACGGCCGGCACCCTGCCAGAGCCCGCAGGAGCGGGGCAACCGTGGTGTGCGGGCCGCTGAATGGTGGCTTTCAGGCCTGTGCCGCCTCGGCCAGGAAGCGTGCATGCAGCCGGGCCACCTGGGCAGCCGTGTCTGCCAGGCTGCCGCCGTTGTCGATGACGGCATGGGCCACTGCCAGCCGCTGGGCCCGGCTGGCCTGCGCTGCCATGATGCTGCGCACCTGCGCCTCGGACAGACCCGAACGGGCCATCACGCGTGCCACCTGAACCTCCTCGGGGCAGTCCACCACCAGCACGCGATCCACACGGTGCAGCCAGTGGCCGGATTCAACCAGCAGCGGCACCGCGATCAGCACGTAGGGCGGTCGGGAGACCGAGTCGTCCTGGGCAAGCCGGGACAGCTCATCGCGCACGGTGGCCTGGATCAGCGGATGCAGGATGCCCTCCAGTTCCTTGCGTCGCGCCGGGGCGGCAAAGACCAGGGCGCGCATCGCGGCGCGGTCCATCCGACCGTCGGGAGCAATCACCTCGTCGCCGAAGGCCGTGCGGATGGCCGCAATGGCGGCTCCCCCCGGGGCCGTCAGCCGATGGGCGATCTCGTCGGTATCGACCAGCGCCGCGCCGTGTTCGACAAACAGGTCCGCCACCTTGCTCTTTCCGCTGCCGATGCCGCCGGTCAGGCCGATGGTGAACAGGGAGGGGTGTTGTGCTGTAGGCGAGAGGGGCGAAGGCATGGGGCAGGGCGTGAGGAGCAGGGACATTCGGGGGCGATGTTCTTCATCGTACACGTCCTGCAGTATTGATCGTGGAGCCTTGCCTGGTGTAGCCCGCTGAAACCATTGAAGGGCAGCTTCCGGGGAACCCGGGAAGCTTCGGGCAAATCATGCCCCTTCTGGTAGCAGCAGGTGCCGCTCAAGGCCCGATGATGACCGAAGGCTGCACACCCACTCCCATCCAGGTCATGACCTGGCCACCCAGGAACAGCATGGCCAGGCCTGCGCCGGCCAGGTAGGGGCCGAAGGGGATGGGCTGGCTGCGGCCGTGGCCCTTGAAGAAGATGAGGCTGATGCCCACGACGGCGCCGATGACCGAGGACATCAGGATGATGGCGGGCAGGGCCTGCCAGCCGAACCACGCGCCCAGGGCGGCCAGCAGCTTGAAGTCGCCGTAGCCCATGCCTTCCTTGCCGGTGAGCAGCTTGAAGAGCCAGTAGACGCTCCACAGCGACAGGTAGCCGGTCATGGCGCCGATGACGGCATCGGGCAGCGGCGCCATGCCGTGTGAGGTAAGGTTGAGCAGCAGCCCGCCCCACAGCAGCGGCAGCGTCAGGCTGTCGGGCAGCAGCTGGGTGTCGTAGTCGATAAAGGTGAGGGCCACCAGCACGCAGCAGAAGATGGCGGCGGCAATGCCGGTGACGCCGAAGCCCAGATGCCAGACGCTGGCGGCGGCCAGCACGCCGGTCAGCAGTTCCACCAGCGGGTAGCGCACCGGAATGGGCTTGCGGCATTCGCGGCAGGCTCCGCGCAGGAAGAGCCACGACAGCACCGGGATGTTTTCCAGGGCGGTGATCTGGTGGCCGCAGTGCGGGCAGCGCGAGCGCGGTACCAGCAGGTTGAAGGGGGCCTTCTTCTCGACCGGGGGGGCAGCTTCTGCGGCAGCGGGGTTCTGTTGTGCCAGCGCTTCTTCCAGTTCGGCTTCCCACTGGGCCTGCATCATCAGCGGCAGCCGGTGGATGACCACGTTGAGGAAGCTGCCCACCAGCAGGCCCACCACGCCGGCGACGATCACGGAGAACTCCGGCGTGATCCAGTAGATGTCTTCGATGCCCATGCTTGTTTCCCTGGTTCCTGGCGGGGGCCGGGCAGACCCCTGCGGTCTATTCCTGCGGTCATGTGCTGCCGCGAGGGTGTGTCAGCGGGAGAGTCTGTCCGGACTCCCCTGAAATGTGAAAGGGCGACCATGCGGGCATGGCCGCCCCGGTTTCCGGGGAAGGGCGGTGCGTGCTGCCGTCCGCACCTTCCTAGGGTGGCGGGTGCAAGTATTACACTACCTGACCCAGCTTGAAGATGGGCAGATACATGGCCACCACCAGACCACCGATCAGCGTGCCCAGCACCACCATGATCAGCGGTTCCATCAGGGAGGAGAGGCTTTCCACCGCATCGTCCACCTCGCGCTCATACACGTCGGCGGACTTGCCCAGCATGGAGTCCAGCGAACCGGATTCCTCGCCGATGGAGGCCATCTGCAGCACCATGTTGGGGAAGACGTTGGCGTTGTTCATGGCCACCGTCAGGCTGGTACCGGTGGAGACTTCCTGCTGGATCTTCTTGGTGGCCTGCAGGTAGACGATGTTGCCTGCGGCGCCGCCCACCGAGTCCAGGGCTTCGACCAGCGGCACGCCAGCAGCGAACATGGTGGACAGCGTGCGCAGCCAGCGCGCGATGGTGGCCTTGCGGATGACCGGCCCGAAGATGGGCAGCTTCAGGAACAGCCGGTCCATGAACATCTGCATCTTGGGCGAGCGCTTCCAGGCCTGCAGGAAGAAGTAGATGCCCAGGCCGATGCCGCCGAAGATGATGTACCAGTTCTGGACGAAGTAGTCCGACAGCGCCATCACGAACAGCGTGGGAGCGGGCAGGTCGGCGCCGAAGCTCTCGAACACGCTCTTGAAGGCGGGAACCACGAACAGCATGATCACCGCCACCACGATGAAGGCCACCACCATCACGGCCGTGGGGTAGAAGAGGGCGGATTTGATCTTGGCCTTGATGGCCTCCATCTTCTCCTTGTACATGGCCAGCCGGTCCAGCAGGTCGTCCAGAATACCGGCCTGTTCACCCGCGCCCACCAGGTTGCAGAAGAGGTTGTCGAAGTACAGGGGATACTTGCGGAAGGCTTGCGACAGCGCGGTACCGGTTTCCACATCGGCCTTGATGTCGGTGAAGAGCTTGGCCACGGCGCCGTTGTCGGTCCCCTTGGCCACGATGTCGAAGGCCTGCAGCAGCGGCACGCCGGCCTTCATCATGGTGGCCAGCTGGCGCGTGAACAGCGTGATGTCCTTGTCCTGGATCTTGCCGCGTGCCGCCTTGTAGCGCTGCTTCTTGATGCGCGTGACGACGATGCCCTGCCGGCGCAGGGTGTTGACGACGATGGTTTCGCCGCTGGCCCGGGTTTCACCGCGCAGCGTCTTACCGGCGCGGTCGCGCCCTTCCCAGACGAAGTTGAATTCCTTGGGCCGCGAGGTGGCGCTCTTTGCGCCCGATGCGGTCATTGCCTTGGCTGCCATGTTGTTGCGTCACTCCGGAGTTTTCGGTTCTTTCGGAAAGCGGTGGGGGAGGGCCGGGGTGAACCAGCCGGACAGGGGGGTCATTCGTTGGTGACGCCCAGCACTTCCTCGATGGTGGTCAGGCCTTGCTTGACCTTGATCAGCCCCGAGGTGCGCAGGTCGTTGACGCCCTCGCGCTTGGCCTGGGCGGCAATTTCCATGGCGTTGCCGGAATTGAGGATGATGCGCTGGATCTCTTCGGAGATCGGCATGACCTGGTAGATGCCCACCCGGCCCTTGTAGCCCGAGCCGTTGCAGCGCTCGCAGCCCACGGCCTTGTAGGGGCGCCAGCTGCCGTCCAGGTCGTCTTCGGTGAAGCCGGCGGCCAGCAGGGCGTCATCGTCCAGGTCCACGGGCTGCTTGCACTGGGTGCACAGCCGACGGGCCAGACGCTGCGCGGTGATCAGGATCACCGACGAGGCGATGTTGAAGGGTGCCACGCCCATGTTCATCAGACGGGTGAGCGTGGTGGGGGCGTCGTTGGTGTGCAGCGTGGACATCACCATGTGGCCGGTCTGGGCGGCCTTGATGGCGATGTCGGCAGTTTCCAGGTCGCGGATCTCACCCACCATGATGATGTCCGGATCCTGACGCAGGAAGGATTTCAGGGCTGCAGCGAAGGTCAGGCCTGCCTTGTCGTTGACGTTGACCTGGTTGATGCCGGGCAGGTTGATCTCGGCCGGGTCCTCGGCGGTGGCGATGTTGACGCCCGGCTGGTTCAGGATGTTCAGGCAGGTGTAGAGCGACACGGTCTTGCCCGAACCGGTGGGGCCGGTGACCAGCACCATGCCGTAGGGACGGGCGATGGCCTCGGTCAGCGCCTTCTTCTGCTCGGGGTCATAGCCCAGCGCATCGATCCCCAGCTTCGCGGAAGAGGGGTCCAGAATACGCATCACGATCTTCTCGCCGAACAGCGTGGGCAGCGTGGAGACCCGGAAGTCGATGGCGCGGTTGTTGGAGATGACCAGCTTCATCCGGCCGTCCTGCGGCACCCGCTTCTCCGAGATGTCCAGCCGGGAGATGACCTTGATGCGCGAGGCGAGCTTGTCCTTGATGACCAGGGGCGGCTGCGTGATCTCACGCAGCTCGCCGTCCACCCGGAAGCGGATCCGGTAGAACTTCTCGTAGGGCTCGAAGTGGATGTCCGAGGCACCGCCCTGGATCGCATCCATCAGCACCTTCTGCAGGAAGCGCACGATCGGCGCGTCGTCCACGTCGGCGTTGTCTTCCAGCGCCACGGCGCCATCGGCGACAGCGGACTCTTCTTCTTCCACGTCACCGATCAGGTCGGCCAGCTTGTCGGCGGTGCTCTGGTCCAGGTTCTGGATCAGCTTGACCAGCTTGGAGTGCTCGACGACGATGGGGTCGATGATGGCCTGCTGCTGGAACTTGACGCGCTCGATGGCCTGGTTGTCAGTCGGGTCGGACAGCAGCACGGCCAGGCGGTTGCCGCGCTTGATCAGCGGGATGACGCGGGTCTCGGCCAGCAGCTTGCGGTCGATCTGGTCCAGGGGCAGGGTGCTGAAGTCCAGGCTGGCCAGATCCATCAGCGGCATGCCGAAGGTCTCGGCCAGGAAGGTGGCCAGCCGCAGCGGGTTCAGCACCTTGCTGTTGATGACCAGCTCGTCGAGGAAGTTGCCGTTCTCGGCTGCCTGAGCCTTGGCATGGGCTTCCCGCGCCTGCTCGGGCGACAGCAGCTGGTGCTGGATCAGCACGCGGGCAATGCCGGGCAGCTGCACGGCATCGGCCTTGTCGGCACGTTCGTTCTTTGCTTGCGGTGGAAGATTTGCGGACACGGGCAACCTACCCTCATGGATCAGGAAAAGCCGGGAAGGATCCATTCCCGGACCCTGCCTGGCCCATGAGTGTGCCGCGCCCCGCGGCCGCTTGCATCAGTTGGCGGGGGGCCATGCGCCCAACGGACGGCCTCCTGCTACGAACGGCACCGACCTGATGCTTCGGGAAGATCCGACCCGGGCGTCGCCTGACCCGGGCGGTGCGTCGGTGCCGTTCGGGTTCAGTCGCCGCCCAGCGCTTCTTCCAGGAAGGAAGCGGACGGCACGAAGAAGGCGGTACCGGTCACGGCGCGGCTGTAGTCCAGCAGGCGGTCGTAATTGCCTTCCGGACGGCCGATGAACATGTTGGTGAGCATCTGCTCGATGATCTCCAGGGACCGGGCATAGCCGATGAAGAAGGTGCCGTACTCGTTGCGCGACGGGTTGCCGAAGGGCAGGTTGGCGCGCAGGATGGCCTGCTCGTTGCCGTCCTCGTCCTCGATCACGTTCAGCGCGATGTGCGAGTTGGTGGGCTTCACCTCGTCGTCCATCTCGATGTCGTCATACTTGGTCCGGCCGATGACCTTTTCCTGCTCGGCCACCGGCAGCGCGTTCCAGGCCGTCATGTCGTGGATGTACTTCTGCACGATGACGTAGCTGCCGCCGGCGTGGGCAGGATCCTCGTCGCCGATCAGCGTCGCCTCGACGGCCTCCTGACCCTGCGGGTTCTCGGTGCCGTCGACGAAGCCCACCATGCTGCGGGCATCCAGATAGCGGAAGCCATGGACCTCGTCCACCGGCACGACGGCGTCGCCCAGCTGTTCGCGGATGCGCATGGCCAGCTCGAAGCAGGCGTCGGTACGCGTGGCACGGATGTGCAGCAGCAGGTCGCCAGGTGTGGCGGGGGCGGTGTGCTTGGCGCCCTTGAAGGCCTTCATGGGGTGCAGCCCCTTGGGCCGGGGATGATCGGGGAAGAGGCGGGGCCAGGCGTCGTGGCCGATGCCGATCACGCAGCTGAGGGCGGCGCCGGGCAGGCGCAGGTTCAGGGTGCGCAGCATGGCCGGCACTTCACCCAGGGCGTCGCGCGCGGTGTCGGCGGCTTCGTCGCCGTCCGCCAGGGACAGCACGATGAAGATGGCGGCCATGCCGGCCGATTGCACGACCGGCTGAGGGTCGGCGGCGGGACAGGATGTCTGGATGTCTTTGTCCATGGGGATGCTGTTCAAGAGGGGATGGTGGGACAGGCCCGGCAACATGGCGGGGCGGCGCGGCGGACGGCTCATGGCAGAGAGCGGCATGCCCGACGCACCGGGGCGCGCTCATGGGTGATCGTGAGGGCGCGGGCCGGAAAGACTGCATGGAGGAGATTCTATGACCGAGGTGGCCTTTGCATGGTGCAGACCCGAATTTGGGGTCGGACCATGAAGCGGATGCGGATGGATAATCGTTTTCAATAACGATCAATATTATCCGACAGGGTCTTTATGGATTTGCGGGCTGGCCGTGTCTGTCGATCCGGCGGTTTTTCTGCGCCCTTTCCATTCATGAAGTTCATGAATGCCGTCGGGAATGGTTGTGCGACGCATGAAATATTGCGGGTCATCGCATGTTTTTCCCTTGAAATCAGTGGCTTGATGAATATAGTTCTTTGGAACTAGTCCCGGGGTAGGTGGGGGTATTCCCCCTATGAGGAATGGTGAACGATGTGAACAAGTTCTACATTCTGGCGCATGGGTCTCCCGGGATGATCCTGACGGTCGGTGCCGTTTTTTGACTGTCGGCGCGAAAGCCCCGGGGCAGGCCCCTTACAAGAATGAAAAGAGGCTATTTCTGTCATGGTCGACAAGATCCAGCACAGTCCCGTTCCCCCCGGCGCCTATTCGGTGCTGGCCTCCAGTACCTTTGCATTCACCGTCTGTTTTGCCGCGTGGATGATGTTTGCCGTGCTGGGCATCCCCATCAAGGAGCAGCTGGGGCTGAACGAAACCCAGTTTGGCCTGCTGACGGCCATGCCGGTGCTGACCGGGTCGCTGGTGCGGGTGCCGCTGGGCATCTGGACCGACCGCTTCGGTGGCCGCATCGTGCTGTTCGTGCTGATGCTTTGCACCGTGCCCGCCATCTGGCTGATGGCCTATGCCACCGAATACTGGCAGTTCCTGGTGCTGTCGCTGTTCGTCGGTCTGGCCGGTGGTTCCTTCTCGGTTGGCACGCCCTATGTGGCGCGCTGGTTCCCGAAGGATCGCCAAGGGCTGGCCATGGGCATCTTCGGCGCCGGCAACTCCGGCTCGGCCATGACCAAGTTCATCGCCCCGCCGCTGATCGCCTACGCCGGTACCTGGACCTTCGTGCCGAAGGTCTATGCCGCCGGCATGGCCGTCACGGCCTGCATCTTCTGGATGTTCTCGCGCACAAATCCGGCGCACAACGTACCCAGTGCCACCTCGCTGAAGGCCCAGCTGCATGTGCTGCGCGACCCGCGCGTCTGGCGCTACTGCCAGTACTACTCGGTGGTCTTCGGCGGCTATGTGGCGCTGGCCCTGTGGCTGACCAAGTACTACATCAACGAGTTCGGCTTCAGCATCCAGCTGGCCGCCTTCCTGGCCGCCTGCTTCTCGCTGCCGGGCGGTGTGCTGCGTGCCATCGGTGGCTGGATTTCCGACCGGGCCGGTGCGTACAAAACCACCTGGTATGTGCTCTGGATCATGTGGATCTGCTTCTTCTTCCTCAGCTATCCGCAGACCGACTTCACCATCAGCACCGTCAATGGTCCGCTGAACTTCCACATCGGTCACAGCCCGTGGGTGTTCACCTTCCTGCTGTTCCTGATGGGCATTGCCACGGCCATCGGCAAGGCGTCGGTCTTCAAGTTCATTTCCGATGATTTCACCGACAACATCGGTGCCGTCTCGGGTGTGGTGGGGCTGGCCGGTGGCCTGGGGGGATTCCTGCTGCCGGTGCTCTTCGGCATTGCGCTGGACCTCACCGGCATCCGCTCCAGCTGCTTCATGCTGCTGTTCGGCACCGTGTCGGTCAGCCTGATCTGGATGCACTTCAGCCGCTACAGCGATGTGCAGCACCCGCGCGAGGAGGCCGCGGATGGCGCTCAGCTGGCGGGCAAGGCTGCCGCCCAATAACAAGTCAAGGAGACACGGAGATCATCATGGCAACATCCAACGACGCCCCCGTGAAGGGCCATGTCCTTCACCATTGGGATCCGGAGAATCCCGAGTTCTGGGAAAAGACCGGCGCACGCATCGCGAAGCGCAACCTCTGGATCTCGATCATCTCGCTGACGATCTCCTTCTCCATCTGGGTGCTGTGGAGCGTGGTGACGGTCAACCTCGACAAGGTGGGCTTCCGGTTCACCAGCAACCAGCTGTTCTGGCTGACTGCAGTGCCGGCACTTTCAGGGGCCACGCTGCGGGTGTTCTACAGCTTCATGGTGCCCATCTTCGGCGGGCGCCGCTGGACGGTGATCTCCACGCTGAGTCTGCTGCTGCCGGCCGTGGGCATGGGCATCGCGCTGCAGGACAGCAGCACCAGCTACAGCACGCTGCTGATCCTGGCCGCGCTGTGTGGTCTGGGGGGCGGCAACTTCAGCTCCAGCATGGCCAACATCAGCTTCTTCTACCCGAAGGCGAAGAAAGGTACGGCCACGGGCCTCAATGCGGGCATTGGCAACCTGGGGGTGAGCCTGGCGCAGTTCGTGGTGCCGCTGGTGATCTCCAGCGCCATGGTGGGCAGCTTCACGGGTGAGGGCCTGCACTATGTGGAGAAGGGTGTCGAGAAAACGCTGTGGCTGCAGAACGCCGGCTTTGTCTGGGTACCGTTCATCGTGATCTCGGCCATCCTGGCCTGGTTCGGCATGAACGATATCGCCGATGCCAAGGCCTCGTTCAAGGATCAGGCCATCATCTTCCGGCGCAAGCACAACTGGCTGATGTGCTGGCTCTACGTCGGCACCTTCGGTTCCTTCATCGGCTTCTCGGCCGGACTGGCGCTGCTGACCAAGTCGCAGTTCCCGGACGTGAACCCCACGCAGTATGCGTTCCTGGGGCCGCTGGTGGGCGCGCTGACGCGACCGGTGGGCGGCTGGATCTCTGACCGGCTGAAGGCCGGTGCAACGGTGACGCTCTACACCTTCCTGCTGATGGTGCTGGGCGTGGTGGGCGTGCTGTTCACGCTGCCCTCGGAAGGCCATGCAGGCAACTTCCCGGCCTTCCTGGGCATGTTCATCCTGCTGTTCGCCCTTTCGGGTATCGGCAACGGTTCCACCTTCCGCATGATTCCCGTCATCTTCCTGACGGCACGCACGCAGGAAGCCGAGAAGACGCCCGAGGCCCAGCGCCAGGCGGTGGTGCAGGGCAACAAGGAAGCGTCCGCTGTGCTGGGCTTCTCCGGCGCGGTGGGTGCCTATGGCGGCTTCTTCATCCCGAAGAGCTTCGGCACTTCACTGGAGGCGACGGGCTCGGTGGACATGGCGTTGTACGCATTCATCGCCTTCTACCTCAGCTGCATGGTGGTGACCTGGTGGTTCTACGCCCGCAAGGGTGCCCGCACCCCCTGCTGAGTGGTTTTTGAACATGGCCGGCGCAAGCCGGCTGCTCTGAACAAAAGGTATCGACGATGAGTCATTTTCTGGATCGGCTGAAATTCCTTTCCCGGGTGCGTTCGTCCTTCTCAGAAGGCCATGGAGCCGTGGTGAAGGAAGACCGTGCCTGGGAGAACGCCTACCGTTCCCGCTGGCAGCACGACAAGATTGCGCGCTCCACTCACGGGGTCAACTGCACCGGCTCGTGCAGCTGGAAGATCTACGTGAAGGGCGGGCTGATCACCTGGGAAACCCAGCAGACCGACTACCCGCGCACGCGCCCGGATCTGCCCAACCATGAGCCGCGTGGCTGTCCGCGGGGCGCCTCCTACAGCTGGTATGTGTACTCGGCGCAGCGCGTCAAGCACCCGATGATTCGGGGCGAGCTGATGGAGATGTGGCGCGAGGCCCGCAAGACGATGGATCCGATCTCGGCCTGGGAGTCGATCAGCCAGGATCCGGTGAAGTCGCGCCGCTACAAGAGCGTGCGTGGCCTGGGTGGCTTCGTGCGTGCCGACTGGGACACGGCCACCGAGATCATTGTGGCGGCCAACGCGCTGACCATCAAGAAGTATGGCCCTGACCGGGTGGTCGGCTTCTCGCCCATTCCGGCGATGTCGATGATCAGCTATGCCTCGGGTGCCCGCTACCTGAGCCTGATCGGGGGTACCTGCCTGAGCTTCTACGACTGGTACTGCGACCTGCCGCCGTCCAGCCCGCAGGTGTGGGGCGAGCAGACCGACGTGCCCGAGTCGGCCGACTGGTACAACTCCGGCTACCTGGTGGTGTGGGGCTCGAACGTGCCGATGACCCGCACGCCGGATGCCCACTTCTACACCGAGGTGCGCTACAAGGGCACCAAGACGGTGGCGGTCTCGTCCGACTACGGCGAGATGGTGAAGTTCAGCGATGTGTGGCTGGCCCCGCGTCAGGGGACGGACGCTGCGCTGGCACTGGCCATGGGTCACGTGGTGCTGACCGAGTTCCACCGCGACAACCCGTCGCAGTACTTCGTGGATTACCTGAAGCAGTACACCGACATGCCGATGCTGGTGACGCTGAAGGAACACGACGGCAAGCTGGTGCCGGACTACTTCCTGCGTGCCTCGCACCTGCCCGAGAACCTGGGCGAGACCAACAACCCCGAGTGGAAGACGGTGCTGGTGGATGCGCTGACCGGTGACATGGTGGCGCCCAATGGCTCTGTCGGTTTCCGCTGGGGCGAGGACAAGGCGGGCACCGGCAAGGTGGGTCGCTGGAACCTGGAGAAGCGCGATGGCGGCAGCGGCCGGGAAATTGATCCGGTGCTGAGCCTGAAGGGCATGCACGACGACGTGAAGGCCGTGTACTTCAGCTACTTTGGTGGCGAGAAGGACGACCTGCTGCCGCGCAACGTGCCGGTCAAGCGCGTGAAGCTGGCCGATGGCAGCGAGGGCCTGGTGGCTACTGTCTACGACCTGCAGATGGCCAACTATGGCGTGGACCAGGGGCTGGGCGGCGAGAACGTGGCCAAGTCCTATGAGGATGATGTTCCCTGCACGCCGGCATGGCAGCAGAAGCACACAGGCGTGCGTCCCGAGCTGGTGACGCAGGTGGCACGCGAGTTCGCGCAGAATGCGCACGACACGCGTGGCCGCAGCATGGTGATCGTCGGTGGGGGTCTGAACCACTGGTTCCATACCGACATGTCCTATCGCGGCATCATCAACCTGCTGATGATGTGCGGCTGCGTGGGTCAGAGCGGTGGCGGCTGGTCGCACTATGTGGGCCAGGAGAAGCTGCGGCCTCAGTTCGGCTGGGCACCGCTGACCTTCGGTCTGGACTGGTCGCGTCCGCCGCGCCAGATGAACGGCACGAGCTTCTTCTATGCGCACACGGGCCAGTATCGGCACGAGCAGCTGCGCGTGGGCGAGATCCTGGCACCGACGGCCGACAAGAAGGCGATGGAGCCGCTGGCGCTGATCGACTTCAACGCCCGCGCCGAGCGCATGGGCTGGTTGCCGTCGGCACCGCAGCTGGAGAACAACCCGCTGGACATCGTCGACGCTGCGCAGCAGGCAGGCGAGGATCCGGTGAAGTATCTGGTACGTGGCCTGAAGGACGGCTCGCAGCGCATGAGCTGTGATGACCCCGAGAACCCGAAGAACTTCCCGCGCAACCTCTTCGTCTGGCGTTCGAACATCCTGGGCTCCAGCGGCAAGGGGCACGAGTACTTCCTGAAGTACCTGCTGGGCACGCAGAACTCGGTGTTCTGTGATGCCAGCGACACCGTGCGTCCGACCGAGGTGCGTACGCCCGAGCAGATGCCCGAGGAGGGCAAGCTGGATCTGGTGACGATTCTGGACTTCCGGATGAGCACGACCTGTCTGTATGGCGACATCGTGCTGCCCACGGCCACCTGGTACGAGAAGGACGACCTGAACACGTCCGACATGCACCCGTTCATCCACCCGCTGTCCGAGGCGGTGACGCCGCTGTGGGAAAGCAAGACGGACTGGGAGATCTACAAGCTGATCGCCAAGCGGTTCAGCGAGATCGCCGGTCCGTATCTGGGCACGCGCAAGGACATCGTGCTGGTTCCGCTCATGCACGACACCCCGGAAGAGCTGGGCCAGCCCTTCGAGCCGAAGGACTGGAAGCATGGCGAATGCGACCTGATCCCCGGCAAGACGGCGCCCAACATGGTAGTGGTCGAGCGCAACTACAACGACATCCATCGCAAGTACACGTCCATCGGTCCGCTGCTGGACAAGCTGGGCAACGGCGGCAAGGGCATCACCTGGAACACCGAGCACGAAATCCACGATCTGGTCGGCTTCAACAAGGCCGTGCAGGAAGAGGGCGTGAGCAAGGGCCGTCCGCGGCTGGATACGGCCATTGATGCGGCGGAGATGATCCTCACGCTGGCACCTGAGACCAACGGCCACGTGTCGGTGAAGGCCTGGGAGGCGCTGGGCAAGATCACCGGCCGCGACCATACGCACCTGGCGGTGGGTCGCGAGCACGACAAGATCCATTTCCGCGACATCCAGGCGCAGCCGAGGAAGATCATCTCGGCGCCCACCTGGTCGGGCCTGGAGTCGGAAGAGGTGAGCTACAACGCCGGCTACACCAACGTGCACGAGCTGATTCCCTGGCGTACCATCACCGGCCGCCAGCAGTTCTACCAGGATCACCGCTGGATGCTGGACTTCGGTGAGGGCTTCTGCGTGTACAAGCCGGCCATCGACACCAAGTCCACGGCCAGCATGTTCGGCGCACGTCCCAACGGAAACCCGGAAATTGCGCTCAACTTCCTCACGCCGCACCAGAAGTGGGGCATCCACAGCACGTATTCGGACAACCTGCGGATGCTGTCGCTGAGCCGGGGTGGCCCGCACGTGTGGATTTCGGAAGAGGATGCCAAGCGCGCGAACGTGGAGGACAACGACTGGATCGAGGTCTTCAATACCAACGGCGTGATTGCCTGCCGGGTGATCGTCAGCCAGCGGATCCCGCGCGGCATGTGCCTGATGTATCACGCGCAGGAGAAGATCGTGAATACGCCGGGATCGGAGCTGAGCGGCAAGCGCGGCGGTATCCACAACTCGGTCACTCGCACGGTGCTCAAGCCCACGCACATGATCGGGGGTTACGCGCAGCTGGCCTATGGCTTCAACTACTACGGGACCATCGGCAGCAACCGCGACGAGTTCGTGCTGCTGCGCAAGATGTCGAAGGTCGATTGGATGGATGAGCCGGTGAAGGCGGAAACGGCACAAGGAGAAGTCTGATGAAAGTTCGTGCACAGATTGGAATGGTGCTGAATCTGGACAAGTGCATCGGTTGCCATACCTGCTCGGTAACCTGCAAGAACGTCTGGACCAGCCGTGACGGCGTGGAATACGCCTGGTTCAACAACGTCGAGACCAAGCCCGGTATCGGCTATCCCAAGCAGTGGGAGAACCAGAAGAAGTGGAACGGGGGCTGGGTGCGGACCTCGAGCGGCAAGCTCGAGCCGCGCCAGGGGGGCAAGCTGCGCATTCTGGCGAACCTGTTTGCCAACCCGAACCTGCCGTCGATCGACGACTACTACGAGCCGTTCACCTACGACTACCAGCACCTGCAGTCGGCGCCGCGTATGAAGACGCCGCCGACGGCACGGCCGGTGTCGGTGCTGACCGGCGAGAAGATGGACAAGATCGAGTGGGGCCCGAACTGGGAGGACGATCTGGCCGGCGAGTTCAGCAAGCGCAGCCAGGATCACCTGTTCGAGGGGGTGCAGAAGCAGATGTACTCCACCTTCGAGAACACCTTCATGATGTATCTGCCGCGCCTGTGCGAGCACTGCCTGAACCCGACCTGCGTGGCCTCGTGCCCGTCGGGCTCGGTGTACAAGCGCGAAGAGGACGGCATCGTGCTGGTGGACCAGGACAAGTGCCGCGGCTGGCGGATGTGCATCTCGGGCTGCCCGTACAAGAAGATCTACTTCAACTGGCAGTCGGGCAAGGCCGAGAAGTGCCTGTTCTGCTATCCGCGGATCGAGGCGGGCCAACCCACGGTGTGCTCCGAGACCTGCGTGGGCCGTATCCGCTATCTGGGCGTGATGCTGTATGACGCCGACCGCATCGAGGCGGCCGCATCCATGCCGGACGAGAAGCAGCTGTACAAGGCCCAGCTGGAGTGCTTCCTGGATCCGAACGATCCGGACGTGATCGAGGCTGCCCGCAAGGAGGGCATCCCCGAGACGTGGCTGGAGGCTGCCCGCAAGTCGCCGGTGTACCGGATGGCGGTGGACTGGGAAGTGGCCTTCCCGCTGCACCCGGAATACCGGACGCTGCCGATGGTTTGGTACATCCCGCCGCTGTCGCCGATCCAGAGTGCAGCCGAGAACAAGCAGATGCCGCACGAGACGGTGGAAGGCAGCATCATCCCCGACGTGAAGAGCCTGCGCATTCCGGTTCGCTACCTGGCCAACCTGCTGACGGCAGGCGACGAGGAGCCGGTCATCAAGGCGCTGGAGCGGATGATTGCCATGCGTGCGTTCAAGCGTGGCGAGATGATCAACGGCCAGGGTTCGCTGGAGGTCATCAAGCGCGTGGGTCTCACGCCCGAGATGGTGGAGGACATGTATCAGACCATGGCCATCGCCAACTACGAGGACCGCTTCGTCATTCCCGCCTCGCACAAGGCTGCGGTGGAGCGCAACTTCAGCGATACCGGCAGCTGCGGTTTCAGCTTCGGCAATGGCTGCTCGTCGGGTTATTCCAATGAGTCGCTCTTTGGCAAGCGGAACAAGGTGGATGTCATTCACCTGCAGCTGAAGCGGCCTCGCCAACAGGAAGCCGAACAGGAGTCGTGATGATCATCTATCGAGTGCTTTCGGCGCTGTTGAGCTACCCGGAGCAGGAGCTGATCGACGCGCTGCCCGAGATCGAGGCAGCCCTGGCGCCCACGCCGCGCATCCGTGCGCAGCTGGGGCCGCTCCTTGAGCATCTGCGCACGACGAAGCTGATCCGGCTGCAGGAGGAGTACGTGGCCGAGTTCGATCGCTCGCGCCGCCAGTCGCTGTACCTGTTCGAGCACATCCACGGCGAGAGCCGTGAGCGGGGTGACGCGCTGCTGGATCTGCTGCGCGAATACCAGCGCCACGGCTTCGAGCCCTGTGACGAGGCGGGCAGCCCGCGCGAGACGCCGGACTACCTGCCGCTGTTCCTGGAGTTCCTGGCACAGCGTCCGCCCGAGGAGGCCGCGCGCCTGCTGGGTGATGCGGTGAACGTGATCGCGCTGGTGGGCGGCCGCCTGGCCGAGCGCGAGAATCCGTATGCCGCCGTGTTCACGGTCCTGCAGGAAATGTCGCCGGTGAAGGCGCAGCCCATGGAGGATGCGCCGGCACGTGACATGGACACGCTGCTCGACACCATCGGACCGGGCAATGACGGTTCGGAACCCCTGCTCAAGCCGGACAACGGCATGGTGCAGACGGTGAAGTTCTATCGCTGAGGAGATCTCATGAGCTACTTCAACGCATTCTTCTTCGGGATCTATCCGTACATCGCGCTCAGCATCTTCCTGCTGGGCAGCCTGGTGCGCTTCGAGCGCGAGCAGTACAGCTGGAAGAGCGACAGCTCGCAGGTGCTGTACCGCGGCCATCTGCGTACGGCCAACATCCTGTTCCACGTGGGCATTCTGGGGCTGTTCTTCGGCCACCTGGTGGGGCTGCTCACGCCCGTGGCCATCTGGGACATGCTGGGGGTGACTCACCACTTCAAGCAGGTGGTGGCCATGACGGCCGGCGGGATCATGGGCACGATGTGTCTGATCGGGCTGTCGCTGCTGCTGCATCGGCGTCTGACCAACCCGCGCATCCGCGCCGTCACCTCCCTGGGTGACAAGGTGTTGATGATCTGGATCCTGCTCACGCTGCTGCTGGGGCTGACGACCATCATCGTGTCGGCCGGCCACATGGACGGTGCCGAGATGGTCCGGCTGATGACCTGGGCACAGCACATCGTCACGTTCCAGTCGGACGCGGCGTCGCTGATTGCCGATGTCAGCATCATCTTCAAGCTGCACCTGTTCATGGGCATGACGCTGTTCATCCTGTTCCCGTTCACGCGGCTGGTGCATGTCTGGAGCGGCTTTGCCTCGCTGACCTACCTGGGTCGTGCCTGGCAGCTGGTGCGCCAGCGCTGAGCTGAAGCTGTCGTCATGCTGCCGGATGCGTCCGGCAGCGGATGGCTTTCATCATGATCCCGGCCGTCCGATATCATCAGGCGGGCCGGACATCGGGCCACGGAAGGACGACTTCCGTGGCCCAATCATTTTCAGGAGGTTTGCGTGTCGATCAAGGTCAATGGTGTGGAGATCACCGATGATGAGGTGGCAGCCGAGCTGCCTTTCCACCAGGACACCCCGCAGCCGCTGCGCAGTGCCTGCATCGCCCTGGCGCTGAAGCGGGTGATGCTGGACGAGGCGGCCGAGCAGGGGCATCCGGTGGCGGATGCCGAGGAAGCAGCCGATTACCTGCTGTCCACGCAGGTCACGGTGCCGGTGGTGGATGAGGCCAGTTGCCGGCGTCATTACGAGCAGTATCCGGAGCGTTTCCGGGTGGGCGGATGGGTGGATGCCGACCATATCCTGTTTGCCGTGAACGAGCGCACGCCGCTGGATGCGCTGCGGCTGGTGGCGAAGGAGACGCTGGCGCTGCTGCAGGAGCATCCCGAGCGATTCGAGGCGATGGCAGCCGAGCGTTCCAACTGCCCGTCGGCAGAGAACGGCGGTGCACTGGGGCGGATGCAGCGCGGTGAGACGGTGCCGGAGTTCGAGGCGGCGCTGTGGCGCATTGCTCCCGGAACCATTGCCGACAGTTTGATCGAGACCCGCTACGGGCTGCACATCATCCGGGTCAACCGTCGCCACGAGGGGCAGCAGCTGCCCTTCGAGCAGGTGCAGGAGGGCATCGCGCAGGCACTGACCGCAGCCAGCCGGGATGCGGCCTGGCGGCAGTATGTGCAGGTTCTGCTGGGCCGTGCCAAAATCGAAGGCATTGATCTGGAAGGGGCCGACACGCCATTGGTGCAGTAGGCGCAACGCCCCGAGGCTCCTCGACGGATACTTCCATGGAAAGCACCATGCCGTTTGATGACCGGGCATCAGGTTCGCCGAAGCGCGACGGGTCCTTGTCGCAGGCAGCCGCTTCCAGTCGTTATGTCGAGTCGGGTATAACGATAGTGCGGAGAGGGGCTTCCGAGGAAGAAAGGGCGCCTGATGGCGTTGCATCCGCGACCGATGGCGAGGCCGGGCTGCGACGTGAGGAAGGCTCCGACCGTTTGCCGGAGGGTGTGCAGGTGACAGGTGCGGTGCAGGCCAAGGCGGCTGCGCCGGCCTGGAAGAACCGGCTGTCCACCCGCATCGTCATCAGTTCCGTGGTGGCGCTGTCGCTGGTGCTGAGCATGGTGGGCTGGACGCTGTGGCTGTCGTGGCAGCTGGCGGGCACGGCAGCGGCCATCAACGAGACGGGCAGCCTGCGGATGCGCGCGAACCGTATCGGGCTGAACCTGCTTCGGCACGATGAGGCGGCTCAGGCCCAGGTGGTGGTGGACCTGCGGGAGCAGGGGCGCATCCTGGCGCATTTTGCGGGGGACCTTCCGGGCAGACCGCTCTTTCTGTCCACGGATGCGCCGCTGCGCCAGCAGTTCCATGCTGTGACGACCCGCTGGGATGAGCTGGCGGATCTGGCCCACGAGGCGCTGGAGGAGGGTGACAGCACGGCCTATCTGGCGCAGCTGCCGGGCTTCGTGGCTGAGGCCGACCGGCTGGTGCACGTGCTGGAGGTCGGCAACGCCAGCAAGACAACCCGGCTGCGGATCCTGCAGAGCGTGCTGATCGTGATGGCCTGCCTGGGCACGATGGCGATGATCTTCCTGCTGTACCGCTGGATCATCCGGCCGGTGCAGACGCTGCAGGGCGGTATCCAGCGGATGGCGGCCCGGGACTTTTCGGTGCGGGTGCCCGTCAACAATACCGACGAACTGGGCGTGCTGGCCCAAGGCTTCAACCGGATGGCGGACGAGCTGCAGAGCCTGTACGAGGATCTGGGCGAGCATGTGCGTCAGAAGACGGCCGAGCTGGAAAGGCAGAACCGGCAGCTGAGCGCGCTCTATGGCATGACGGCGTTCCTGAACAAGCCCAACGATATCGAGGCACTGTGCCGGGGCTTCCTGCAGCGGGTGATGGATGAGTTCCATGCGGCGGCGGGCAGCATCCGGGTGCTGGACCCGTCGGGGGAGCGGCTGCACATTGTCGTGTCGCTGGGGTTTTCTTCGGCGCTTCAGGAAAGCGAGCACTGCATGCGTACCGATGCCTGCTTCTGCGGCGAGGCCACGCAGCGCGGCACGATGATCATCCGGGACTTCCGCAAGTTGCCGCGCCCCGAGGAGATCGGCTGCATGCGCGATGGTTTCCAGGCGGTGTCGGTCTTCCAGATCGTGACGCCGGAGGCGACGCTGGGCACCTTTTCGCTGCATTTCCGTGAGCGCACGACGATGTCGCCCCGCGAGCTTCAGCTGCTGGAGATGCTGGGGCAGCACCTGGGCGCGGCGCTGGACAACCAGCGGCTGAGCATCAAGGCGCGTCAGCTGGCGGTGGCCGAGGAACGCAACCTGGTGGCGCAGGGGCTGCATGACAGCCTGGCCCAGGGGTTGAACTTCCTGAACCTGCAGACGCAGATGCTGGGCAGCGCGGTGCAGCAGCGCCGCTGGGACGAGGTGGAGGAGATCGTGCCGTTGCTGAAGACGGGGGTTTCCGAGAGCTACCAGGATGTGCGCGAGTTGCTGCAGAATTTCCGGACCCGGCTGGGCGAGGAGTCGCTGCGCAAGGCGGTGGACGACACGATCGGGCGCTTCCGCCGGCAGACCGGGCTGAACGTGGAGCTGCACCTGGATGACCGGGACGGCGCACCGCTGCACCCTGACCAGCAGCTTCAGGTGCTGTTCATTCTGCAGGAGGCGCTGTCCAACGTGCGCAAGCATGCGTATGCCAGCAAGGTGACGGTGCGCATCGACAATCACCGCGATTTCGGCATGAGCATCCGTGATGACGGTGAGGGTTATGATCCGCAGGAGGTGGCCGAGCGCAGTGAAACCCATGTGGGGCTGTCCATCATGCGCGAGCGGGCGGCACGCCTGGGCGGGCAGCTGCAGATGTGCAGCGCGCCGGGGCAGGGGACGGAGGTTTCCCTGTACCTGTCGCAGAGCGACCGGCTGGCGTCCTGAAATGGTCGGATTACCGAGGCCTGAGTGTTTGCCGTTCTGTTATCTTGTCGAGCCCTGAGTTCCAGTTCTGATAAATGAGCATCAGCATTCTGCTTGTCGATGATCACAACCTGTTCCGCTCCGGCGTGCGTCAGCTGCTGCAGCGTGAGGAGGACCTGTGCATCGTGGCCGAGGCGGCCGACGGGCTGGAGGGGCTGAAGCGCGCCAAGGCGCTGCGCCCGGACGTGATCCTGCTGGATCTGAACATGCCGGGGCTGTCGGGGCTGGAGACGCTGCATCTGCTCACGCAGGATGTGCCGCAGTCGAAGGTGGTGATCCTGACCGTCTCGGAAGAGGCCGAGGAGCTGGGCGAGGCGCTGCGCTCCGGTGCGGTGGGCTATCTCACGAAGAATGTCGAGGCCGAGACGCTGGTGGCTGCCATCCGCAAGGCCAAGCGCGGCGAACCCGTCATTGCCGAGTCGATGACGATGAAGCTGGTGGAGCAGTTCCGTTCGCAGGGCAGTGGCCAGCACGGCGCAACCGTGACGCCGCCCGACTCGCCCTCCATCCAGTCGGGCACAACGCCCGAGCGGGTGCACCTGACGGCGCGCGAGCGGGAGATCATGCAGTGCCTGGCGCGAGGCGAGAGCAACAAGGAAATTGCCCGGCGGCTGGATGTGGCCGAGAGCACGGTGAAGATTCACGTGCAGAACATCCTGAAGAAGCTGAATCTGTCCAGCCGGGTGCAGATTGCCGTCTATGCGGTGGAGAACGGCCTGTCGGGCAACGGGCCCTGAGGCTTTCAATGTCCTGATGCGACAGGCCCGACGCCTGCAGGGGGTGGATTGCCGTGCAGGGGCCGGGCCTGGGGGTATCTGGCCCGCCAGGGGCCAGACAAGGGCTTATCAGGCCGGAACGCCGATGATGACGCTGGAGGCCTTGAAGATGGCGCTGGCCGTCTTGCCTTCAGCCAGGCCCAGCGACTGGGCGCTTTCGTTGGTGACGATGGCGGCTACGGTGCCACCGCCGTTCACTTCGATGACCACTTCGGTGTTGACGGCACCGGGTTGCACGCGGCTGATCTTGCCGGTGAGGTGGTTGCGGGCCGAGAAACGGGCCCCTTCGCTGTCGGCCACGACGATGATGGACGAGGCCTTGACGAGGGCGAAGGCTTCGGCGCCAACCTTCAGGCCCAGGTTCTCGGCGCTTTCGTGGGTGACGGTGGCCACCACCTTGTGGCCGCCTTTCACGTCGAGTTCGATTTCATCGTTGACGGCACCGCGGTGGACGGCGGAAACCTTGCCCAGGAACTGATTGCGTGCGCTGGTCTTCATGCTCATTCTCCGTATCAAAAGGTAGTCGTCAGCAATGCCGTCAGCCTGAGCGCACAGCTGTTCGACGAAGCGACGGTGTTCGTTTTCAATGGTCTTGAAATTGTCGATGAGTTGCTGGCCGCGTTGGGTGAGGCGGGTTCCCCCGCCGCCCTTGCCGCCCACCGTGCGCTCGACGAGCGGCTGACCAGCCAGGTTGTTCATGATGTCGATGGCATCCCAAGCTGCCTTGTAGCTCATGCCGATGGCCTTGGCGGCCTTCGAGATGGAACCACTCTCGGCAATCTGGGCCAGCAGCCCGATACGCCCTGCGCCACCGAAGTTGGTGCCACCGATGGTCATCCAGATGGAACCGTGCAATTCTACCTGCTGGTTTGTGGGTGAATCCGTGACAAATGTCGTGTTCGGGGCGTCGGTGGCAGTTGCTTGAGGCGTGCTCATGTCGTGGAGAGAGGCAAGGCAAAAGAGAGGGGCGCAAGGGGAAAGAAAGGCATTTTCCCCGGGGCGGCAGGTCTGACTCTCCATGCCGGAGTGATGGCCGGGGTCTTGGCGGCCAGGGGCTGCCGTTGAGCGTCAGGTTGCGTGGAACTCGGTCAGCAGGACCTGTTTCCAGTTGTGGCCGTGACGCAGGCGGGCGTGCAGGGTGGGAAAGTACTGTTGCAGCAGCTGACCCAGATCGTCGCGCCCGCCCAGGTCGAGGTCTTCCCAGAGTTCCCGTTCACCATAGCAGGCGGCCGCGATGGCGTGGGCCAGCCAGCGGGTGAGGCGTTCGGGCTGCTCGGGATTACGGTTGGCCAGCAGCAAGGTCAGCATGGCGGCGAAGTCGGGCGGGCACATGCGCAGCAGCTTCTGGTACTGGGCATCGGGCATGGATTCGACGGGGTCGACTTCGGGGAATAGCCGGGCCAGCAGGGCCAACAGTTCCGGTTGGGGCATGCCCAGCGTCCAGGCGAACAGCGGGAGCTCGCCATTCTGTGCGTTGCGCAGCACGCCCGAGACCGCGCGCCGCAGCAGATCCGGCACGGCATCGGCGTCGGGGTTGGACTGGGGCAGCGAAGGGGCAACGTCACGCGAATCCATGGGTCGATGATCGCGCGTGCCTGTTGGGTGTGCAAGCCCTGGCGGACAGAGAGCTCAGTCCTGAAGGCGGCCGTCCTGCATCTGCACCACGTGCTGACCCAGCACCTTGGCGTCTTCCACGTCGTGGGTGATGAGGATGAGGGGCACGCGCAGGCGTTGCTGCAGGGCCAGCAGCTCCTGGCGCATGGTGACACGCAGGTGGGGGTCAAGGGCGGAGAAGGGTTCGTCCAGCAGCAGGGCTTGGGGTTCGGTGACCAGGGCGCGGGCCAGGGCGGTGCGCTGACGCTGTCCGCCGGACAGCTCGGATGGATACTGGCTGGCCAGCGAGGTCAGCCCGAAGGCATCAAGCCAGCGTGCTACCGACGGGTGCCATTGGCTGCGCTCGGGATGACTGGGCGGGTTGCGCCAGCCGTGACGGAGCGAGAACGCCACGTTCTGGTAGACGGTCAGGTGCGGAAAGAGGGCGTAGTCCTGAAAGACATAGGCCAGGCGCCGAGCCTGGGGGGGAAGGCAGATCTGGCTGGAGGCGTCGTACAGGGTGTCGTCCTCCAGCCGGATGTGACCGGCGTCCGGGGTGAGCAACCCGGCGATGGCCTGCAGCGTCAGGCTCTTGCCCGATCCGGAAGGGCCGACGATCACGATCCGCTCATGGTCGGATTGCAGCTGCACCGACAGGGTGAAGGTGCGCGTGGCGGAGGTGAGCGTCTTTCGGATGTCGAGGTCGAGCTTCACGGCGACGGCAGGGCGGGGTGGGAATGTGGGGAGAGGGAGCAGCCCCGTGAGGTGGGGCCGAAGGGGTCATCGGTGGGCGATGCGCCCGGGGGCGAGCTTGCCGGCGGACAGGAGCACGGCGACGCAGACGATGGAGGTGATCAGTACCAGCAGGTTGGCGGTGTCGTCCTGACCTGCCTGCACGGCTTCGTAGATGGCGATGGACAGTGTCTGTGTCTTGCCGGGGATGCTGCCAGCCACCATGAGGGTGGCGCCGAACTCGCCCAGGGCACGGGCAAAGGCCAGCAGCAGGCCGGCCATGATGCCGCGCCAGGCCAGGGGCAGCGTGATCCGGAAGAAGACAGCGGCTTCCTTCATGCCCAGGATGCGGGCGGCCTGCTCCAGCTGGCCGTCGACGGCCTCGAAGGCAGCGCGCGCAGGCTTGAACACCAGCGGGAAGGCCACCACCGAGGCAGCGATGACGGCGCCCTGCCAGGTGAAGATCAGGTTGATGCCGAAGGTGTCGTGCAGCCATCCGCCCAGCCAGCCGCGCCGGCCGATGAGCACCAGCAGGTAGTAGCCGAGCACGGTGGGCGGCAGCACCATGGGCAGCGTGAGTACCGTGTCCAGGAACTCACGCCCCGGAAAGCGCCGCCGAGCCAGCAGCCAGCCCACCGCCACGCCCAGGACCAGGTCGATGGCGGTGGCAAGGCCTGCCACCTTCAGGGACAGCAGCAGTGCTGGCCAGACGGACTCCATGCCGTGCAGTGATCAGGGCTTCTTGAAGAAGAACTTGGCCAGCACTTCCTGCCCTTCGGGGGCCAGCACGAAGGCCTGGAAGCGGCGTGCTTCTTCGGGCTGGGCGCTGTCCTTGGTGATGGCCAGCGGGTACAGGATGGGGGTCTTGGTGGGCACCTCGAAGGCGGTCTTGACCTTGTCCTTCATCACGTAGGTGTCGGTGCCGTAGACAAAACCGGCATCCACTTCACCCCGGGCCACATAGTCCAGCGACTGGCGCACGTTCTGGGTGTTGACAGCCTTGGTCGAGACGGGCTTCCACAGGCGGGCATCTTCCAGGACATCCTTGGTGTAGTTGCCCACCGGCACGCTGGCCGGGTTGCCAATGGCGATCTTCTGGATGGAGGCTTTCTTCAGGTCGGCCAGCTTGTCGAGCGACTGGGTGCTGTCGGCCGGCACGATGAGGACCAGGGTGTTCCGAGCGAAGTTGTGGCGGGTCTTGGGGTTGATCAGATCCTGTTTCTCGGCCTTGTCCATGGTGGCCTGGTCGGCCGAGGCGAACACGTCGACCGGGGCGCCTTTGGCCATCTGCTGCAACAGGGCACCGGAGGCGCCGAAGTTCAGCTGGACCTTGGCATCCGGGTACTTGGCTTCGTAGCGCTGGGCGATTTCCTTGAAGGCGTTGGTGAGGCTGGCGGCGGCCGAAACGGTGATCTCGGCGGCCTGCGCGGTGCCGGCAGCAAGCGACAGGACCGACAGGGCCAGCAGCTGTTTCCTGAAGGAGATGTTTTTCATGGAGATGACCCCCTGGATGGATGGTGTGGAAATGGAGACAGTCGAAATATACACGGTTATATAGCGATTGCGACAGGGCACCATGGCCGGTGGCTGGAAGCGTGCGATCATTGAAAGCGAAGAATTTCTGGCAATCCGTGTCTGTTCTTTACGGTGTCTTTCTTTTACGTTGGCCGACATGTCTACTGATAATCATTTCTCTGAAAAAAAACCGGTGTTTCGCTTTCATGGGGCTGCCGCGGCGGTTGCGCTGGTGATGTCCTCTGGGGCCGCACTGTCGACGGCCCTGGCGGCAGAACCGACGGCCCTGGCGGCAGAACCGACGGCGCTGGCGCCGCTGGTGGTGACGGCCACCCGCGAGGCACAGCCGATCACCGACAGTGTGGCTGACGTGGTGCTGGTGAGCCGGCAGATGCTGGAGGACAGTGGCCTTTCGTCGGTGGACGATGCGCTGCGCCGTTTTGCCGGCCTGCAGCTGGCACGCAATGGCGGGCCTGGCCAGAGCGGCGGCTATTTCCTGCGCGGGGTGGCGGCCGGCGGGGTCGTGGTGCTGCTGGATGGCGTGCGCATCGGCTCGGCCTCATTGGGGCAGACCGATTTCGGTTCCATGAACCTGGCGCAGATCGACCATATCGAGGTGGTGCGGGGGCCGGTGTCGGGTCTGTATGGTGCGGATGCCGTGGGCGGCGTGGTGAATCTGGTCACACGGCGTGGCAAGGGCGCGCCTCGCCTGCAGGCCCATGCGGCGCTGGGCGGCTATCGGGGACGTGAGGCGGGCATCGGTCTGACCGGGGCCAGTGGCGTCATCGACTATGCGGCCAGCGTGGGGCATGAGCAGAATCGTGGCGAATCGGCCATCCGCCCGGGCGACCGTTATGGTTACTACAACCCCGACCGAGACGGTTTCAAGCGCACGATGGGCACGGTGAACGTGGGGGTGTCGCCTGCCGCCGGGCATCGCATCGGGTTGACGGCCACCGAGGCCCGGCTGAATGCGCAGTACGACAGCGGCCGCTTCGATGCGGCTACCGGGCTGTCGGATGCCTCGCCGGATTTCCGTCGCCGTGCCAAGACCACGAGCACCGCCCTCGACTATCGGGGTGAGCTGTCCTCGCGCTGGATCACGTCGGCGCAGCTGGCGCATGGCGTGGATGATGACCGCAGCGGTGCGGTGCAACCGGATCATTACCGGACGACGCGCAATCAGGCGACGTGGCAGAACACGCTGCGCCTGCAGCCGGGCCAGCAGGTGGTGCTGGGCTGGGAATATCTGCACGAGAAGGTGGGCAGCAACAGCTATGCCACGAGCGGCGTGGCTGGCGCTTCCGAACAGCGCACGCGGCACAATCAGGCGCTGCTGGCCGGGTATACGGGGCAGTTCGGCCCGCTGGACGTGCAGGCCAGCCTGCGGCATGACCACAATTCCGCCTACGGCGGGCAGACCACGGGCAGCCTGGGGGCCAGCCAGGCGTTGACGGATCGCCTGAAGGTTCGGGCGCTGGTGGGCACGAGCTTTCGGGCGCCCACCTTCAATGATCTGTACTACCCGAACTATGGCGTGAGCACGCTGCAGCCGGAAAAGGGCCGCAATGCCGAGCTGGGTCTGGTCTGGCAGTCTTCCAACACGCGGGCGGGCATCACGATCTATCGCAACCGCATCCGCGACCTGATCGGCTATGACCCGGACAGCACCGGCACCACGTGCCCGGCCGGGTATTTCGGGTGTGCAGCCAATACGGCGCGCGCCACGCTGAAAGGGGCAACGCTCCAGACTGCGCATGACTGGGGCTTCATGCGACTGACGGCGGTCTTCGACTTTCTGGATGCGAGGGACGACAGCACCGGTCAGCGCCTGAACCGTCGTGCCACGCATCAGGCCAGTATCGGGGCTGATTATCTGGCAGACCGCTGGAGCACCGGGGCGACGTTCACCCGTGTGGGATCACGTCCGGACGGCAATGTGCGTCTGGGTAGCTATGCGGTTCTGGATCTGCGTGCCGACTGGAAGCTGGACACGCGCTGGAAGCTGGAGGCGAAACTCCTGAATGCGCTGGACCGGGACATCGAGCCGGTGCGTGACTATCAGGGGCTGGGACGCCAGTTCTGGCTGGGCGTGCGGGTGGATACGTCGATCTGAGTGTCGTCGGGGGTCTTGTTCGGCGCCCGAGGTCGTCACCCGGGCGCCGGCCGGGATCACGATGATGGGCCGGCTGGGTGGCTCGGACTGGCAGGCCTGGCAGGGTTGTGCGGGTCGGGAGCCGTGGCCTGCCGGCAGCAGGCCTGGAGCCACTGCGCCATCAGCGCAAAGGTCTCGGGCACGCAGTCCAGCACGCCCGCCATCTCGATGAAGCCGTGGGTGAGGCCTGCGTAGTTGCGGTGCAGCACGTCCACGCCATCTGCGGCCAGCTTCTGTGCGTAAGCGGCGCCATCGTCGCGCAACGGGTCGAGTTCTGCCGTGATGATCAGGGCTGGGGCCACGCCGCGATGGGAGGGGGCCAGGAGGGGAGAGGCCTGCGGATGTCGGGCATGTGTTTCCTGACCATCCAGATAGAGGCGCATGTGCTCGGCCATCTGTTCGGTGGTCAGCGGCGGGCGCTGGGCGTTGTCGCGCAGCGATGGGTACTGGGGATGGAAGCCGCTGCGCAGGTCGGTGGCCGGGTAGATGAGGATCTGGCAGGCAAGCTCTGGCAACGCCAGTGCGACGATGGCGGCCAGGTTGCCACCCGCGCTGTCGCCGGCCACGCCCACCCGCCGGGCGTCGATGCCGAGTGAGGCAGCGTTCTGCAGGACCCAGCGCGTGGCCGCGATGCTGTCGTGTGGCGCCTGGGGCCAGGGCAGTTCCGGGGCCAGCGCGTAGTCCACGGCGATCACGATGGCCTGTGCGGTATGCGCCAGGCGACGGCAGACGCGATCATGCGTGTCCAGATCACCCATGCTCCAGCCACCGCCGTGGAAGTAGATGAGGGCAGGGGCTTCCATGGCCGTGATGTCCGGACGATAGCGCCGCAAGCGGATCGGGCGCTCGTCGGTGTCGGCCACCAGATCGCTTACCTCGGCCATGTCCAGGATGGGGCCGCCCACGCGCTGGCCAAACAGCTTGTACCAGCCGCGCAGGGCACGCAGATCCTGCTGCATGGACAGGGCGGCGCCGGATTCGCCCAGTTCCTTCATGAGTTCCTGCTGGGCCAGCCGGTAGTGGAAGAATTCGGCCAGCTGGGGGTGCATGTGGGAGAGCATCAGTCCGTCGTCCATGGATTGATGACATCCAGCCCAGCCGCCTGAAAGGGGTGGGTGTCGCGAGTGGCCACGCTGAAATGGTGCTGCAGCGCGATGGCGGCGATGAAGCCGTCAGCTGCGGCAATGGTGCAACCCGCTGCGGCTGCATGGGCAATGACCGAGGCGTAGGCCGGTGTCGTGTGAATGTCGAAAGGCAGGATGCGGCCATGGAACATCGGCAGCAGCAGCTTGTCCAGGCGCTCGGCCAGCAGGGTCTGCCGCTTGCCAGCTGGCAACAATGCAATGCCCTTGCGGATCTCGGCAACCGTGATGGCGGACAGGAACAGGGTTTCGGACGGCTGCCGGTCCAGCCAGGCCAATACCCGGGCCTCGGGTTCCCGGCGCATGGGTTCAGAGATGACGTTGGTGTCGAGGAGGATCATTCAAGATCCACCGTTGGTGCGGATGTCCTGTCCCGGACGTTCTCGAAGATGGCGAATTCTTCATCGGTCAGCCCGACCTCCTGGCCGATGCCGGCCAGCAGCGATCCCAGTCGGATTCGCTCGGCAGGTTTGACGGCATCAGCCAGGATGGCACGTACCTCGGCTTCCGTGCTGTGCCCACGGGAGGCTGCACGCGCTTTCAGCGCACGATGGACTTCATCAGGCAGATTGCGGACGGTGAGCATGGCCATGGCGGTCTGGCTCCGTGGAATGAATGTGCATTCATTGTTTCATGGTGAATGCACTGGTGCAAGGCAGGCCTGTGCACCTTGAACAGGTCGGGGTCAGGCCATGGGCCTGATCTCCACGGGGCGACGCCTCTTCCGGCTACAGCCGGGCCAGCCGTTCAAGGGCGGCGTGCAGGGTCTCGTCCTTTTTGGCAAAGCAGAAGCGGATGAGGTTCTGGTTGCGCCCGTCGCCGTAGAAGGGCGACAGCGGGATGGCGGCCACGCCGATGTGGGCGGTAAGCCATTCGCAGAAGGCGGCTTCCGTGGGGGCGTCCGACGAATGAGCGGGGCGCTGTCCGTCAGCGGGATGATTCGGTGTGCTGTCGCTGTTGCCGTGGTCTGTGGCCGCCGGAGCGTTTGACGTTCCGTTACGGTGCGCCAGCACGTTAGTGCGCAGGGCTTTGTCTTGCAACAGGTCGGTCACGTCCACGACCTGGAAATAGGTGCCGGCGCAATCCAGCAGCCGGAAGCCTGTACCCGCCAGGCCCTGTCGGAACAGGTCACGCTTTCGCTGATAGAAGGCGGACAGGTTCAGGTAGTGGCCCGGATCCTGCGGGTTGCTTTCCAGATGCTGCAGGTAGTCGGCCAGGCCGGCCTGCATGGGAGTGTTGACGGTGAAGACGTTGAACTGGTGGATCTTGCGGAATTCCGCCGTCAGTGCGGCCGGCGCAGCCACGGTGCCCACCTTCCAGCCGGTGACGTGAAAGGTCTTTCCAAAGCTGGAGACGACCAGGCTGCGGGCGGCCAGCTCCGGATACCGGGAGACGCTCTGGTGCGGCTGGCCGTCAAAGACCATGTGCTCGTACACCTCGTCGCTGAGCAGCAGCACGTCGGTGGGAGCCAGCAGCGTCTGCAGCTGCTGCATCTGCCGGGCCGTCCAGACCGTGCCGCTGGGGTTGTGCGGCGAGTTGATGATGAGCAGCCGGGTGCGGGGCGTGAGGGCGGCGGCAATGCGCTCAAAGTCCGGCGCGAAGCTGCCGGATTGCAGCGGCACGCGCACGGGGACGGCGCCGGCCATGCGGATGGCGGGCACGTAGCTGTCGTAGCACGGGTCCAGCACGATGACTTCATCGCCAGGTCGGGTGACGGCCAGGATGGCGGTGAACAGCGCCTGGGTGGCCCCGGCGGTGAGGGTGATCTCGGTGTCGGGATCGTAGGCGTGGCCATGGCAGGCCGCGATCTTGCGGGCAACGGCCTGACGCAGGGCCGGCCAGCCGGGCATGGGCGGGTACTGGTTGTGGCCGGCGCGCATGGCGCGGCTGACGGCCTCGATCAGGGCAGGATCGCAGTCGAAGTCCGGAAAGCCCTGACCCAGGTTGACGGCACCGTGCCGTGCGGCCAGGGCCGACATGGTGCTGAAGATGGTGGTGCCGACATCCGGCAGGCGGCTGGGAAGGGACATGGCCATGGTGTGAGCGCGATGGGAATCGGGGTTCTGCAAGCCTTTGCGGCGTGAAAGGCCCGATCAATGATATTCGACACCATGAACGCGATCCCGGTGCCGTGCGACTGGGCACGGGCACCGGGATCGTTGTCTGCAGGACGGACAGGGAGGCTCACGCCCCCGTCCGGCACGCAAGAGGGCTTACAGGGCAGCCAGCGCGGCGGCGTAGTCGGGCTCGTCCTTGATCTCGGACACCAGCTGGCTGTGCAGCACCTGGTCGTTCTCATCCAGCACCACCACGCCGCGGGCGCACAGGCCGGCCAGCGGGCCGTTCTCGATGTTCACGCCGTAGGCGGTCCGGAATTCCGGGTTGCGGAAGGAGGACAGCATCACGACGTTGGACAGGCCTTCGGCGCCGCAGAAGCGGGCCTGAGCAAAGGGCAGGTCAGCCGAGATGCACAGCACGACGGTGTTGGCCAGCTTGCCGGCGTCCTGGTTGAAGTGGCGCACCGAGGCGGCGCAGACGCCGGTGTCGACGCTGGGGAAAATGTTGAGCACCTTGCGCTTGCCGGCGTAGGTGGCCAGCGTGGCTTCGCCCAGCTCACCGGTGGTGAGGGTGAAGGCGGGGGCCTTGCTGCCCTTGGCGGGGAAGGTGCCGCCAACCTTGATGGGATTGCCGGCGAGGGTGACTTGGCTCATGAGGATCTCCTGAATGGGCGGGAAGGACGCTGCGACCATGGACCTGCGGACCTGCGGGTCCGTGTCGCCAACCCTTCCCGCAAACGTGAAAAGGGAACGCGGGGTTCCCTGGGTCAGACGGGTCCGGGCATGATACCCGGAAGGTCTGGCGGAGGCTTACTGGCCGGCCATGTGCTGGAAGATCTTCAGGCCGGATTCGGCAGCCGGCATCTGGTCTTTCAGGAAGCCTTGCAGCATCTGTGCCTGCTTCACTTCCTGCTGGGCGTCCTTCACGGCCTGGGTGCTTGCCTTGCCGGGCTGTTTGCGGGCCTGGGCCTGGGCCTTTTTCAGCTTGACCTTGGCGTCCTGCTCGGACGTGACGGCCCTGCGCAGGCTTTTCTGCAGGTCGGGCAGTTTCTTCCCGGCGCGCTCGTATTCGACTTTCCAGGTCGCCTTCGGATCCAGCAGCTTGCAGGCAACCGGGGACGAGACCGAGCGGTCCCGCATGTCGAAGGTGGTGACGGTGCAGGCGTCGGGCTTGTCCAGACCATCGATGCCCTGCACGGAAGGTGCGATGTGAACGCGATGCAGGCGAGCGCCCCGGGTGGCATTGCCGCCTTCCCAGTCCTTGGTGGTCAGGTAGACATCGGTGCCGTTGGCGGTGTGGCGCACGTGCAGGTTGGACGGCGCATCCTGGAAGGCGATGTTGACGAACTGGCCGGGCACGAAGCCTGTGGCCTGGGCGGGCAGGGATGCCACGGTGAGGGTGTGGCTTTCGTAGTTGGTGGAGAAGACCTGTCCGGATTCAGGTGAATAGCCCACCTCGACGGTGCCGCTGCCGGTGAGCAGGCTGCTGCGCGCCCCGGTGGCCGGATCGATGAGCAGCAGGTTGGGCAGTGCACCCACCCCGTAGACGCTGGCCAGCAGCTGCTTGCCGGGGCCCGCCACATAGTTGTAGACGTTGAGCCCCTCGTCCACGCCGGTGAGCGGGGTGGTGACCCCGGTCTTCGGGTCCACGGCTGTCACGCCATGGGTGCCGGTCAGTACCCGGCCATCCAGGTAGGCCAGCGGGATGACCAGACCGTTGCCGATGGATTGCACGGCAAAGCCCGGTGCGTGCTCGCCTTCCGGCGTGTACTTCATGAGGTAGCTGGGCGGCTTGCCGGGCGCGAAGGTGTTGTAGTTGATGTAGAAGTTGCCGGCTTCATCCAGCACGACGTAGCGGCCCCGATACTTCTGGCCCTTCACGTCGGTATCGGCCTTGCGGCAGGTGATCTTGCCGTCGGCCAGGTTCACCAGGCTGAAGGCGTTGACATAGGTGTGCGTGGCAATGGCGCGCTTGCCGTCCTGGCTGAGGGCCAGGGCATGGGTGGCAAAGGGCAGCTTGATGGTGTTCTTCAGGGCCAGGGTGTCGGCATCCAGCGCCACCAGGGCACCCGGGGTGACGTTCCTGGTCATCTTGCCGCCAAAAGCGGCATACAGGGTGCCGTCATGTTCGTGCATCTGATAGAAGCCCCAGACGTACTGTGGCTTCTTGTCCTTGTCGCCTTTCGGCTTGTCGGCTTTGGACTCAGGCTGATTCAGGCCGTAGTCGTCGCCGTGATTGGCCCACTGGGGGTCGTAGCCTTCCAGCTTTTCGCAGCCGCTGGTGGGCTTGAAGTCGGAGGCGTCGAGGCTGACGGGTTTGGAGGGTGCGGGGCCGGGCTTGCCAGTGGGGGCTGCCAGGGCAGTGCCGCAGGCCAGCGCGGCGGCTACGGCCAGGGCGATACGGGAAGGTTGCAGCATGGGATCGGTCTCCTGGACTTGAGGATGATAACGTTAACGAGAGTTATTATTGTGCACCATCTGTGAAAGTGGATGGAGATGCTCTTCGTGGCGGTGGTGCGCTTCATGGACGAGGGCATGAAAAAAGCCGGATCGGCACATGGCACGATCCGGCTTTTTGATGTCCTGGTCGGGGTGAGAGGATTCGAACCTCCGGCCTCTACGTCCCGAACGTAGCGCTCTACCAGGCTAAGCTACACCCCGAATGGCTTGCTGCAATGATACTACATATTGCGCGAAACCGAGTAAGAAGATAAGTATACCAGAGCTTCGCGATATTGGGAGGGGGGCATTTGCGCCAAAGCCGCATGTGCCCGGTTTGCTTCCTGTTCGGCCAGCTGGCGCGCGTAGCCGAGGGCGTCACAGCGCTGGATGGCCTGGTGGATGAGGTCGAAGTGCTCGGTCTCGCCGTTCAGGATGGCCTGACGGACGATCTCGCGGTCTTCGGGCGAACCCACTTCCATCACGCGGATGAGCGGCAGGGTGGCCTTGCCCTCACGCAGGTCGTCGCCGATGTTCTTGCCCAGGGTCTCGCTCTCGCCGGAGTAGTCGAGCACATCGTCGATGATCTGGAAGGCGGTGCCCAGGTGTCGGCCGTAGGCGGCGGCGGCGTCTTCCAGCTCGGGCGTGGCGCCAGCCAGTACGGCGCCGATGCGCGCCGAGGCCTCGAAGAGCTTGGCGGTCTTGAAGCGGATGACTTGCAGGTAGGCCGCCTCGTCCACGTCGGGGTCGTTGCAGTTGAGCAGCTGCAGCACCTCGCCCTCGGCGATGACGTTGGTGGCGTCGGCCAGGGTCTTGAGGATGTGGAGCTGCTCGACTTCCACCATCATCTGGAACGAGCGGGAGTAGAGGAAGTCGCCGACCAGCACCGAGGCGGCATTGCCGAACTGGGCATTGGCGGTGGGGGCGCCCCGCCGCAGGGTGGATTCGTCGACGATGTCGTCGTGCAGCAGGGTGGCGGTATGAATGAACTCGACCACCGCGGCCATCAGCCAGTGGTGACCCTGCGCACGCTGCTGTTCGGTCTGGCCGTAGCCGAGAGCGCGGGCGAAGAGCGTGAGCAGCACGGGCCGGAGCCGCTTGCCGCCTGCACTGATGATGTAGGTGGCGATGGTGCGGATCAGGGCGACGGGGCTGTCGAGGCGCTCCTTGATGACCCGATCGACTTCGGCGAGATCTTCAGAGATGATCGGATAGGCGTCGTAGGGTTTCAAGATGGGAAGCTGTTGTGCGTTGGCCTGACCAAGGTGCCCGGTTCCGGCAAGGGGCCCTGCCTGATGGCAGGAGCGCCCGGAATGATGCCACGTTGCCAGACGGGAATGCCCTGGGAAAGACCTGATTATATGGGCGGATGGCCGATGCCGATCGGCAGTGGCCGATTCTTCCGGAATGGGGCGCTTTTCAGGGGGTGTGGGAGGGGTTTCAAGGGGCTGGGCGACCGAATCCGGGGCCGTCGCAGGGAGGGATGTGCCTTTTCGGGCATGCCCCCCGGGGCCGGGGCTGAGGCTGAGGCTGAGGCTGAGGCTGAGGCTGAGGCTGAGGCTGTGGCTGAGGCTGAGGCTGAGGCTGAGGCTGAGGCTGAGGCTGAGGCTGAGGCTGAGGCTGAGGCTGAGGCTGAGGCTGAGGCTGAGGCTGAGGCTGTGGCTGTGGCTGTGGCTGTGGCTGTGGCTGTGGCTGTGGCTGTGGCTGTGGCTGTGGCTGTGGCTGTGGCTGTGAGGGCGTGGTGGCCTCAGCCGGATGTTTGACTGCCAAGGCAGGCCGATTCTATAATTCCAGGTTGCGCCTTCCCGGGTGGGGAGGTGTGTTCTTTGGAGGTTTCCATGTACGCGGTCATAAAAACCGGTGGCAAGCAATACAAGGTTGCAGCCGGCGAGAAAATCAAGGTAGAACAGATATCCGCAGACATCGGAGCCGGCATCGAGATCGACCAGGTGCTCGCCGTCTACGACGGTGACAAGGTGAAGATCGGTGCGCCGCTGGTGGGTGGCGCAAGCGTGTCGGCTGTCGTGCTGTCTCAGGGACGTCACAAGAAGGTGCGCATCTTCAAGATGCGGCGGCGCAAGCACTATCAGAAGCGCCAGGGCCATCGCCAGAACTACACCGAGCTGTTCATCACGCAGGTGTCGTCCGAGCTGGGCACGGCCAAGGCCGAGGCACCCGCAGCCGCCTGAGGCGACCGGGACCGATCAACCCGTCCTGTCCCTGCCTTGTTCGGGCGACAGGACATTTCGTGCAGGTAATCTGACATGGCACAGAAGAAAGGCGGCGGCTCCACGCGAAACGGCCGCGATTCCAAGCCCAAGATGCTGGGCGTCAAGGCCTACGGCGGCCAGTTCGTCTCGGCTGGCTCCATCATCGTGCGTCAGCGCGGCACCCGTGTGCACGCTGGTCGCAACGTCGGCATGGGCAAGGATCACACCCTGTTTGCGCTGATGGACGGTGTGGTCACCTTCGGCATCACCGGCCCGAAGAGCAACAAGGTGGTGAGCATCACCCCGGCGCTGGCAGACGCTGCCTGAGGGCGCTTCGCCTTCCGCCAAGGCCCCGGTGCTTCCGGGGCTTTTTTTTCGCCTGCTGCCACGACGGCAGGCGTTTGCTGTTATTTTTGCAAGATTCTGCTGCCCGTGCCTGCGCCCGTTGTGAGGTGCCGCATGGGGCAGTTCCCATGAAGCCCCTGGAGATCCGCGGGATCCGCCCCGGGCTTCAGTCTCAGGAAAAGTCCCGTCCGGGCCTTCCCCGGCAGGAGTGAGCCATGAAATTCATCGACGAGGCCCGGATCGAGGTGATTGCCGGGGCCGGCGGCAACGGGGCGGCGTCGTTTCGCCGCGAGAAGTTCATCCCGTATGGTGGGCCCGATGGCGGCGATGGCGGCCGGGGCGGTTCCATCCTGGCCGAGGCCGATCGCAACATCAACACGCTGATCGATTTCCGCTATACCCGCAAGTACCAGGCACGCCGCGGCGAGAATGGCCGGGGCTCGGACCAGTACGGCAAGGGTGGCGACGACATCGTGCTGCGCATGCCGGTGGGCACGCAGATCCATGACGAGGACACGGGCGAGCTGCTCTTTGACCTGACCACGCATGGCGAGCGGGTCGTGCTGGCCAAGGGCGGTGACGGCGGTCTGGGCAACCTGCATTTCAAGAGCAGCACCAACCGCGCGCCGCGCAAGTCCACGCCGGGCTGGCCGGGCGAGGAGCGTCGGCTGAAGCTGGAACTGAAGGTGCTGGCTGACGTGGGCCTGCTGGGCATGCCCAACGCGGGCAAGTCCACCTTCATCTCGCAGGTCTCCAATGCCCGTCCGAAGGTGGCTGACTATCCGTTCACCACGCTGCACCCCAATCTGGGCGTGGTGCGTGTGGAAGACAGCCGCAGCTTCGTGGTGGCCGACGTGCCGGGGCTGATCGGCGGGGCAGCCGAGGGCGCCGGGCTGGGGCACCGCTTCCTGCGGCACCTGCAGCGCACGCGACTGCTGCTGCATCTGGTGGACATCTTCCCCTTCGACCCCGACCGCGACGTGGTGGACGAGGCCAAGACGATCGTGGAGGAGCTGCGCAAGTACGATCCGGCCCTCTACGAGAAGCCCCGCTGGCTGGTGCTGAACAAGGTGGACATGATGTCGCCCGAGGCCGTGGACGAGGTGCGCGAGCGACTGGTGAAGGAACTGGACTGGCAGGGGCCGGTGTTCTGCATCTCGGCCATTGCCGGCCAGGGCTGCCGTGAGCTGTGCTATGCCATCTGGGACTATCTGGAGTCGCTGCGTCCGCCCGAGGATGTTGACCCCGACGTGCGCTTTGACCGGGAAAACGCCGCCGAGGTGGTGAACGGCGAGGCAGCAGCTGGCGAGGCAGCCGACCGCCAGGCCGAGGAAGGGCCGGCGTCCTGATCGGGATGCCAGGCAGGGCCGGGTGGATTCTTCTGTCCGGCTGATGTGCCGGGCCCGGGCGGGCATGCCGCTTTCCGGGGCCGGATGATGGGATTGCAAGGAAGTTTGGAGCCATGAAGAACGCCATGCCCGCGCAGCGACTGGTGATCAAGGTAGGTTCGTCGCTGGTGACACGCGGCGGGCAGGGCGTGGATCAGCAGGCGCTGAACCACTGGGCCGACCAGGTGGCGGCACTGCGGGCGCGAGCGGCCGCTGCCCCCCATGCCGATGTGCAGGGCAGGCACGCCAGCGACCCTGAGGGGCAAGCGGAAGGCGCAGCGGCCGGGCACCGCCGGCATCATGCCGCGCACGAATCCGACGACGGTGCGCGGATCCTGCCCGAGATCGTGCTGGTGTCCTCGGGTGCCATTGCCGAAGGCATGAAACGGCTGGGCTGGAAGAAGCGGCCGCGGGAAGTGCGCCAGCTGCAGGCTGCGGCCGCCATTGGTCAGATGGGCATTGCCCAGGCCTATGAGAACGCCTTCCAGCGCCACGGCATCGAGACCGCGCAGGTGCTGCTGACCCATGAAGACCTGGCTGACCGCCGGCGTTACCTGAACGCACGCTCCATGCTGAAGACGCTGCTGGCGCTGGGCGTGGTACCGGTCATCAACGAGAACGACTCGGTGACGACCGACGAGATCAAGGTGGGGGACAACGACACGCTGGGCGCGCTCGTGGCCAACCTCATCGAAGCCGACTGGCTGGTCATTCTCACGGACCAGGACGGCCTGTTCACGGCCGACCCGCGACGTGATCCGAACGCGGTGCTGCTGCTCGAGGTGCAGGCCGGCGACCCGGCGCTGGAGCAGATGGCCGGTGGCGCGGGCAGCGCCGTGGGTACGGGCGGGATGCTGACCAAGGTACTGGCGGCGCGGCGTGCAGCCCGCAGCGGCACCTCGACGATCGTCTGCTCCGGGCATGAACCCGACGTCCTGCTGAGGCTGGAGGCCGGTGAGTCGATCGGCACGCGCTTCGTGGCGCAGACCGCCCGCCTGGCGGCCCGCAAGACCTGGATGGCCGACCACCTGCAGCTGCATGGCCATGTGGTGGTGGATGCCGGGGCCGAAGAAGCCCTGTGTGCCCACGGCGGAAGCCTGCTGCCGGTGGGCGTCACGGCCGTGCAGGGCGAGTTCGCCCGAGGCGACCTGGTGGCGGTGCTGTCGAGCGATGGCCGGGAGCTGGCGCGGGGCCTGGTGAACTACGCCGCCACCGACGCCCGGCGACTGGCGGGGCAGCCATCTTCACGCATCGAGTCGATCCTGGGATTCATCGAAGGCGTGGAACTCATTCACCGCGACAATCTGGTGCTGCGATAGGGCGCGTACAGGCGCCGTTTCTGCGGCGTGATAATCTGTAAATTTGTAAGTTTTATTGCAATTATTGATGAATTTAATCGATGATCCGGTTATCGACGGTTTATCGGTATATCGTTTAGCGCCCGTCGATTCCGGTGGGTTGTTGCGGAGCGGATAATGGCTATCGGGACGGATGAGGACGCCAGGTTCGACTATGTGGTGGTGGGTGCCGGAACGGCAGGTTGCCTGCTGGCCGATCGCCTGAGTGCCACCGGGGCCAGTGTCTGCGTGCTGGAGGCGGGCGGACGTGACTGGAGCCCGCTGATCCACCTGCCGGTCGGCTATGTCTGGAACGTGCACAGCCGCCGCCTGACCTGGGACTACGCCGTGGAGCCCGGGCCGGTGGTGAACCGGCGCTTCCGCCTGCCGCAGGGCAAGGTGCTGGGGGGCTCCAGCTCCATCAACGGCCTGTCGCACGTGCGCGGGCAGCGACAGGACTACGACGACTGGGCAGCGGCCGGCAATCCGGGCTGGTCCTATCTGGAGATCCTGCCGTATTTCATGCGTTCCGAACGCAAGGTCGGCGTGGGGGACGACCGCTTTCGCGGGCGCTCCGGCAGCCTGCACATCACCGACCAGGACTGGTCGCACCCCATCTGTGACGCCTTCGTCAACGGACTGTCCGAACTGGGCATCCCGCTCACCGACGATTACAACGGCATGGTCCACACGGGGGGCGGCTACCTGCAGCGAGCCATCCACAACGGACGGCGCTGCAGTTCGGCCCGGGCCTTCCTGAAGCCTGCCATGCAGCGTCCGAACGTGGAAGTCCGCACGCGCGCCCATGTCAGCCGCATCCTGTTCGAAGGCAACCGTGCCGTTGGCGTGCGGTGCGTCCGGGGTGGGCCTCGGGGGCGGGAGCAGACCATCCGGGCCAACCGTGAGGTCATCCTGGCGGCTGGGGCGGTCAGCACACCCAAGCTCCTGCAGATCTCCGGCGTGGGGGATCGTTCCCTCATCGAATCGCTGGGCGTGCCGCTGGTGGCCGATCTGCCCGGCGTGGGGCAGAACCTGCAGGACCATTACCGGGTCCGTCTGGTGTCGCGGCTGCGTTATGTGGTCAGCATCAACGAAGTGGTGCTCAGCCCCCGGCTCATCAGCGAGTTCGTGAAATGGATGCGGGGGCGTCCCAACGTCCTGTCGCTGAGCGCCTCCATGGCCTACACCTACTGGCGCAGCCGGCCGGAGGTGGAGCGTCCCGACCTGGAATTCGTCTTCGCACCGGCCAGCTTCCGCGGCGGTGTGGTGGGTCTGCTGGATGGCTGGCCGGGCATGACGCTGGGCATCTGGCAGGGCAGGCCGGAAAGCCGGGGCAGCGTGCAGGCCCGCACCGCAAGCCCCTTCGATGCGCCGCGCATCCAGCCCAACTACCTGACCGACGAACGCGATCAGCGGGTGCTGATCGACGGCATCCGCCTGGGGCGGAAGATGATGTCGACCTCTGCACTGGCCCCCTTCGTGGCCCAGGAAGAGGTCCCGGGTGACAGGTACCAGACCGACGAGGAACTGCTGGACTTTGCCCGCGAGACCGGTGCCACGGTGTATCACGTGGTGGGTACCTGCCGCATGGGGCCGGCCTACCGTCGGGATTCGGTGGTCGATCACCAGCTGTGCGTTCATGGCCTGCAGGGCCTGCGCGTGGTCGATGCCTCGATCATGCCGTCGCTGCCCTCGGTCAACACCAACGCGTCCACGCTGATGATCGCCGAGAAGGCCTCAGACATGATCCTGGGCCTGCCACCGCTGCACCCGGCCGACAACCTGCCGGGTGAGGATGAAAGCCTGCCGGGCAACGCCTGATTCCCCTCGCCTGATGGTCTGATTGAGGGCTGCTCGCCCCGGTGGGGCAGGCGTTCGCCCGTGGCCCCCGCCTGCCTCCGCCTGCCTCCACCTGCGTCCGGCGGCCATGGGGAACCATCCGGCAGCAAGCGTGACGATGTACATTGCAGGCCATGGTGGCTTTCGCCATGATCGTTGCATGAACGCCACGAAATTCTCCCTCTCGGCTGTTTCCGCGCTGCTGGCCACGGCGCTTGCTGCCTGTGGTGGCGGCGGTGGTGGCGCAGCGCCTACGCCCGCGGCTGCCGTCGATCCGGCGGCGGGCTCGGCCATCCTGCTGGGATCGTCGACGCAACTGGCCAACCAGTGCGCACCCGAGAACTCGCTGGCGCGAGATGCCCAGGGCAATCTCCTGTCGGGCTATCGCTCGGGCTCGCGGCTGATCGAACAGAGCTTCGTGCGGGCCTACCTGCAGGAAAACTACCTCTGGTATCAGGAAATGCCGGCCTCCTTGGTGGTGCCGCCGATCTACACGCAGGCCGCCTACCAGGACGGCATGAGCAGCTGGTTCCGTGACCTGCTCTCGCCCCAGAAGAACACCAATGGCGCACGCAAGGACCGTTTCAGCTTTGCCATGCCCACGGCCGACTGGAAGGCCCAGTCGCAGGCGGGGGCCGTCAGCGGCTATGGTGTGGACCTGGGCGTTCTGAAGAGCGAGGTGCCGCGTGATGTGCGGGTGACGCTGGTGACCCCGGGTACCCCGGCCGAGCGCCTGAATGTGGCTCGGGGTGACCGGTTGCTGTGGGTCGTCACGGCGGCCGGCAAGCGTATCGACGTGGTGAACACCGAAGTTCAGGAAGAAGTCGATGAGCTGAACCGCGTGCTCTTCAAGGCCAACGAGGGCGAGAACACAGGCTTCGAGTTCCGCCCGGTGGAAGGCGGCGAGAAGAACCGCGAGGTCGAGCTGAGCGCTGGCCAGTACACCGCGCCGCCGGTGCAGACCACCCGGGTGATTGACGGTGCCGGGGGCGCCAAGGTGGGGTACGTGCTGTTCAATGGCTTCAACCTGCTGGCCGAAGCGCAGCTGGTGAAGGCCGTGACCGAAATGCAGGGCCAGCAGGTGCAGGATGTGGTGGTGGACCTGCGCTACAACGGCGGCGGCTACCTGTACCAGTCCGCGCAGCTGGCCTACATGCTGAGCGATCCCACGCTGACCAAGGACAAGGTCTTCGAGCGCCTGCAGTACAACGACAAGCGCCGCAAGGACGAGAGCCTGATGCGCTTCCTGACGGTGACCAGCGGCACCGAAGGCACCAACACCCGCTACGGCCAGACCCTGCCCAACCTGGGCCTGAAGCGCGTCTACGTACTGACGGGCAACAACACCTGCTCGGCCAGCGAATCGCTGATCAACGGCCTGCGCGGCGTGGACGTGGAAGTGGTGCAGATCGGCAATACCACCTGCGGCAAGCCCTACGGCTTTACCGCGCATGACAACTGCGGTATGTCATACTTCCCCATCGAATTCAACGGCGTCAATGACAAGGGCGTCGGTGGTTTCGACGCAGGCTTCGAGCCCACCTGCAAGGTGGCCGATGACCTGGAGCACCAGCTGGGCGACCCGAACGAGCGGCTGCTGGCCGCCGCGCTGCATCACCGCCAGTACGGCCAGTGCCCCGCCACGGCCAGCACCAAGGCCCTGGGCGGTGCCACGCAGGCCGTCCTGTCCGACCCGCAGCTGGTGCGCTCTCCCGCCCAGACTTCCAAGTTCGTGCTGCCATGACGTTTTCCCTGCTGCCTTCTTCCTTGTCCGCCGTGTCTTCCCGTCGTGCCCTGGCTGCCGTGTTGCTGCTGTCGGCCGCACTGACCGGATGCTCGTCGATGACCAGCGGGGAAGGGGGCAAGCGGGAATCCCTGGAGCAGAAAGCCATCCGGGAAGGCGCCCGTGAAGATGTCGAAGCCGACCGCCGCGAGCAGCTGGCGGAAATGCTGCGGCAGGACCCGGGCGCTTCACTGTCCGACCTGCCGCATGCACGGCTGGCCGCGCAGACCAACCATGCCTGCCTGGCCGCCATCGAGACCATGGCTGAGCGCTACAGCGGCCGCCGCGTGATGCTGGGCGAGGCCGCCTTCGTCGACAGCAGCGACCTGGTGCTGGACCAGACCTTCCTGCGCGGGCCCGATGGCCAGATCCTGGATGGCCGGCGCGGCAAACCCCAGCCTTTCATCATGCAGCTGCGCTTCGGACCGCGCGGCTGCATGGCCGTGGTGCCGGCGCAGTCCTCCGCCGTGCTGCCTGTTCCTGCCGCGCAGACCCTGCGCGAGTGCCGCTGCCTGCCGCCTCCCCGGAAGTGATCGGGGTTTGGCTGCCGGCGGGCCGTCTGCGATAATCCTCCGCAGGCAGGGCCGTTCCGGGCCCTTCCCGGCATGGCCGGGTGTTCCGTGCCGTGTGCCCTTCAGGGCGCCTCGGCCATGGCGAACACTGCCGGCGCCGTTCGCTTTCCTCATCGAAAAGCTCCCGCCGCCGTCTGCACGGCGGGCGGCCTGAGACTTTTCCTGTCCGGTCCGCTTCATTTTCCGGCAGCGCTGGCTGCCGCAGCTACATGGCCCAATACGTATACACGATGAACCGGGTGAGCAAGACCGTGCCACCCAAGCGCCAGATCCTGAAGGATATTTCCCTGAGCTTCTTCCCGGGCGCCAAGATCGGCGTGCTCGGCACCAACGGCGCCGGCAAGTCCACGCTGCTCAAGATCATGGCCGGCCTCGACAAGGAGATCGACGGCGAAGCCATGCCGATGCCGGGCATCAAGGTGGGCTACCTGCCGCAGGAGCCGCAGCTGGATCCCGAGCAGACCGTGCGCGAGGCCGTCGAGGGCGGTCTGGGCGAGATCGTCGAGGCCAAGCAGAAGCTGGAAGAGATCTACGCCGCCTACGCCGAGCCGGACGCCGACTTCGACGCCCTGGCCGCCGAGCAGGCCAAGTACGAGGCCATCATCCAGGCCGCCGGCACCGACAACATCGAGCTGCAGCTGGAAGTGGCGGCCGATGCCCTGCGCCTGCCGCCGTGGGATGCCAAGATCGGCAACCTGTCCGGTGGCGAGAAGCGCCGCGTGGCCCTGTGCCGCCTGCTGCTGTCGCGCCCCGACATGCTGCTGCTGGACGAGCCCACCAACCACCTGGACGCCGAGAGCGTGGACTGGCTGGAGCAGTTCCTGCAGAAGTTCACCGGCACCGTGGTGGCCGTCACCCACGACCGCTACTTCCTGGACAACGCCGCCGAATGGATCCTGGAACTGGACCGGGGCAGCGGCATTCCCTGGCGCGGCAACTACAGCTCGTGGCTGGACCAGAAGAGCAACCGCCTGAAGCAGGAAGAGGCCGCTGAATCGGCCCGCCAGAAGGCCCTGAAGAAGGAGCTGGAATGGGTGCGCCAGAACGCCAAGGGCCGTCAGGCCAAGAGCAAGGCCCGTCTGGCCCGCTTCGACGAACTGTCGTCCTACGAATACCAGCGCCGCAACGAGACGCAGGAGATCTTCATCCCCGTGGCCGAGCGCCTGGGTGATCAGGTCATCGAGTTCCAGAACGTCTCCAAGGCCTACGGCGACCGCCTGCTGATCGACAACCTCAGCTTCCAGATCCCGCCGGGCGCCATCGTCGGCATCATCGGCCCCAACGGCGCCGGTAAATCGACCATCTTCCGGATGATCACCGGACGCGAGAAGCCCGACAGTGGCGAGATCAAGATCGGCCACACCGTGCACATCGCCTACGTGGACCAGTCGCGCGAATCGCTGCAGGGCGACAAGACCGTCTGGGAAGACGTGTCGGGCGGCCTGGACATCATGAACGTCGGCAAGTTCGAGATGCAGTCGCGCGCCTACATCGGCCGCTTCAACTTCAAGGGCCCCGACCAGCAGAAGCTGGTGGGACAGCTGTCCGGCGGTGAGCGCGGCCGCCTGCACCTGGCCAAGACCCTGCTGGAAGGCGGCAACGTGCTGCTGCTGGACGAGCCCTCCAACGACCTGGACGTGGAAACCCTGCGGGCGCTGGAAGACGCCTTGCTGGAATTCGCCGGCTGCTGCCTGGTCATCTCGCACGACCGCTGGTTCCTGGACCGGATCGCCACCCACATCCTGGCGGCCGAAGGCGATTCGCAATGGACGTTCTTCGCCGGCAACTACCGCGAGTACGAGGAAGACAAGCGTCGCCGCCTGGGCGACGAGGAAGCCCGTCCCAAGCGCTTCCGTTACAAGTCGATCCACGTTTGATCGATCCGCGGGGTTCTCTGGACAGGTTCAGGGAATCCCGTGAGGCCCGGCGGGGGAGGAGCGCCGGGCTGTCCGGCTTGGTGCTGGGTGGTGGCGTTCTGCGTGTCTTGAGCGAATGGCCACCGTGACAGGAAAACGATGAACAGGGTGCCCAACAGAGGGGTACCGACCCAGTCAGCGACCCAGTGACCGACCCAGTCACGCCGCAAGTCACCCCGCAAGTTACCCCGCAAGTCACCCCGCAAGTCACCCCGCAAGTCACCCCGCAAGTCACCCCGCAAGTCACCCCGCAAGTCACCCCGCAAGTCACCCCGCAAGTCACCCCGCAAGTGCTGAACATGCCTTCATGTTGAGGCCTTACCGGGGTCCGGTTTCGCGCGCCTTCTGTCGCAGGGCAGGAAGGTGAGGGCGCGGAGGAGACAAGCCGGGCGGCGATGAAGATCACGGCCTTTTGGTCAGCATCTGTATCAAATTCGATACACTACGTTCTGGGGCCGGTGTGCGGTTCCAATGGCTTGTGCTTGCTGACAGGTGCTGCAGGTGCTGTTTGCGCGGTTGTCATAAAAATAAAGGAAGAGGCTATGAAGAACGAGGAAGTTGTGAACCTTTTTAAGCGGTATTGGGGCTATCAGCGGCTTGTTAAGCGCTTTGTCATTGCGATCGAGGCTGTGTTATTTGTTTTTCTTATCTATGAAGTTCTGTTTGGTCCTAAGCCGATTGATTTTTTTGGTTTTTTGTTGGGTGTTTTGTGGGTTTTGTTTGTGTTGTTCGTGGTATATGTCATTGCATCTTCGGCTATCGAGTTCGTCATGAATATCACGGTGGGTACAGCTTTCAGGTATCGTGCGGTTGAAATGCTGCAAAGGCAATTTGGAAGACTTATTCGCTCGGACTTTGAGAGAACGTGGTTGGTGAATCCCGGGATTTTTAGTATCGATTGCCGGGATAAGTATCTTTTGGTTAGTTCTTCGTCTACTGAATACGATGCAATCAGGCTTGATGCAGGAAATATTGTGTCTTCAAAAGTGGAGAGAAGTGTTTTTGTTGAGACGAAGACGGTGTATGGTCAAGGCTCCTTGTCTGATGTTGTGAATAGGACTCCTGTTTCAAGGTCGAGTAGCATCTCGAGAGAAAGTATTGTCTTGGAAATTACTTACAAGGGCTCTGACAATCTTCCTTACGTCGTTTCCATTCCCTTTGACGAGGATCGAATTTCGGCGGAACGCGCGCAGTACATGATTCAGATGTTTGCGTAAAACATTCCGTCCGGACGCCAGAAGGCCTGCTGTCCAGGCGTCTGCGAATTGGCTCGGCGGGGCCTACAATAGCCTATCCACCGACATAACAAGCCCCGCGCCAGCCCCTATTTCCGGCTTTCACGCCACCGGGCCCTGGCGCCGCAGCCTACAGGAGCCCCGCATGAGCACGATTCTCGATCTGCAGCCCGCATCGGTCTGGCACTATTTTCACCAGCTCACGCAGATTCCGCGGCCTTCGCATCATGAGGAGGCCGTTCAGCAATACGTGCTGGACGAGGCGGCGCGGCTGGGCCTGTCGGCCGAGCGCGATGCGGTGGGCAACATCCGGGTTCGCAAGCCGGCCAGTGCCGGGCATGAGGGGGCACCAGGGGTGATCCTGCAGGGGCACCTGGACATGGTGCCGCAGAAGAACGCCGACAAGGTGCATGATTTCACGCGCGATCCGATCACGACGCAGGTGCATGCGGACGGCCGGGTGACGGCCGATGGCACGACGCTGGGGGCGGACAATGGCATCGGGGTGGCGCTGATTCTGGCCGTGCTGGCCGACAAGACGCTGGTGCATCCGCCGCTGGAGGCGCTGTTCACGTCGTCGGAAGAGACGGGGATGGTGGGTGCGAAGGGGCTGCAGGGCGGCTGGCTGAAGGGCCGCTATCTCATCAATCTGGATTACGAGGACGAGGGCGAGCTGTGCATCGGCTGCGCGGGCGGTGTGGATGGAAGCTACACCCTGCCGTATGCCACGCGGACGGTGCGGATGCCGGGCTATCGGCTGATGGTGCGCGGTCTGCGCGGCGGGCACTCGGGGGTGGACATCCACCGGCTGCGCGGCAATGCCATCCGCATTCTGGCGCAGGTGCTGGTCGGCATCGGAGCGACCGAGATTGCGGACCTGAGCGGGGGCAATCTGCGTAACGCCATCCCGCGGGAGGCGCAGGCGCTGATCGGCCTGCCGGACGAGGCGGCCGCCACGGCCGTGCGGGAGATGCTGGCCCGGCTGGCGGCGCAGATCCGTCAGGGGCTGGCGCAGGATTCCCAGGGGCTGGAGCTGGTGCTGGAGCCGGCCGAGGAGGTGACGCAGGTCATCGAGGACGCCCAGCGGCTGCTGGATGTGCTGCGGGTGCTGCCCAACGGGGTGGACCAGATGAGCCCGTCCATGCCCGGTCTGGTGGAAACCTCCACCAACCTGGCGGCCATCCGCTGCAAGGACGGTGCGCTGCACATCAGCTGCCTGCTGCGCTCGTCGTCCGAGCCGCAGAAGCTGGACCTGGCCGACCGGATGGCGGCTGTGGTGCGGCTGGCGGGTGGCCAGTCCGACTACTCGGCGGATTATGGCGGCTGGCTGCCGAAGCCGGATTCGCCGCTGGTGCGGATCTTCCAGCGCACGGGTGAGCAGGTCTTTGGCCATCGGCCGCCGCTGAAGGCCATCCATGCCGGGCTGGAGTGCGGCATTCTTTCCACCCATTACCCGCACTGGGAAATGATCTCCTTCGGCCCGACCATCACGGGGGCGCATTCGCCGGACGAGGCGGTGCAGATCGATACGGTGGGGCGTTGCCATCAGTGGCTGCTGATGTGCCTGCAGGCCCTGGCAGAAGGTGAGGGGAAGGTCTGACAGAACGGACCGGACTTTCGAGCCGAATGACCCTGACCGACGCCGCGTTGAGAGACGTCGGCATCGGCTGACGATGTGCGGTTGGTTCTACATAGGGTTTTCCCTTGGGGATGACTGCCACAGCGTGTGACGGGCGCAGGCCCTGGGTGCCCCTGTACACACGGGTATGAATGTTTGACAAAATTAGAGGATGTCGTGGAGCGCCCCTTGTGGGCGCGCCACACAGGCGGTTTTCAAACATCCCGTGCCGATCGCTCCGACGGCGCTGACAAAGGAGGCGCCATGAGCGCAGTCACCCTGTTGGTCACCGGCCTAGCCCTCATGGCAGCCGGTTATTTCGTCTATTCGCGCTTCATTGCGCAGAAGATCCTCAAGCTCGACCCGAACTACGAGACGCCATCGCATGCCATGCAGGACGGCATCGACTATGTGCCGACCAACAAGTACGTGCTCTGGGGGCACCACTTCACCTCGGTGGCGGGGGCGGCGCCCATCGTCGGGCCGGCCATTGCGGTCATCTGGGGCTGGCTGCCGGCCTTTGTCTGGGTGGTGTGCGGCACCATCTTCATTGCCGGTGTGCATGACATGTCGGCGGTGTGGGCCAGCGTGCGCAACCGGGGTCTGTCGATCGGCGCCATTGCCGGGCGGGTGGTCAATGGCCGCACGCGCAGCCTGTTCATGGTGGTGATCTTCCTGCTGCTGCTGATGGTCAATGCCGTGTTCGGCGTGGTCATCGCGCAGATGATGATCAAGACGCCGTCGTCCGTGCTGCCGGTCTGGGGCGCGCTGGTGGTGGCCTTCATCATCGGCCAGTGCATCTACCGTTTCAAGATGAACCTGTTCTGGGTGTCGCTGATCGGTGTGGTGGCGCTCTATCTGCTCATCTATCTGGGCCCGGTCTTCCCGCTGCGTCTGCCCGAGGACATGATGGGCCTGCCCACCAATGCATGGTGGATCATCCTGCTGTTCGTCTATGCGGCCGTGGCTTCGCTGCTGCCGGTGTGGATGCTGCTGCAGCCGCGTGACTACATCAACGGCCTGCAGCTCTTCGTGGGGCTGCTGGTGCTGTATGCCGCCATCTTCCTGGTGAACCCCACCGTGGTGGCCCCGGCCGTCAACGAGAACGTGCCGGCCGGCACGCCGCCGATCATGCCGCTGTTGTTCGTGACCATTGCCTGCGGCGCCATCTCGGGCTTCCATGGTCTGGTCTCCACCGGCACCACCTCCAAGCAGGTGGACCGCGAGCCGGACAGCCGCTTCGTGGGCTACTTTGGTGCCATGGGTGAGGGCATGCTGGCGCTGGCGGCCATTCTGGTGGCCACGGCGGGCTTTGCCACGCTGGCTGACTGGCAGGCCGTGTATTCGGCCTTCGGCAAGGGCGGCATCGGCGCCTTCATCGACGGCGGTGCTGCCGTGATGAATGCCGGCATCGGGCTGGATCCCACGCTGTCGGCCACCATGCTGACTGTGATGGCCGCGCTGTTTGCCGGCACGACGATGGACACGGGTGTGCGCCTGCAGCGCTACATCTTCCAGGAGTGGGGCGAGATCTACAACATCAAGTCCTTCCAGAAGGGCTGGGTGGCCACGTTCCTGGCGGTGGGCAGCTGCATGCTGCTGGCCTTCGGTGCCGGTGGCCTGAAGGGTGACGGCGGCATGCTGATCTGGCCGCTCTTTGGCACCACCAACCAGCTGATGGCCGGTCTGACCCTGCTGGTGGTGACGGTGATGCTGCTGAAGGCCGGTCGCAAGGTGTGGTTCACGCTGATCCCGATGGCTTTCCTGCTGTTCGTGTCGGTCATCGCGCTGCTGCTGCAGCTGAAGTCCTTCTATGACGAGGGCAACTGGCTGCTGGTGGTGCTGGATCTGGTGATCCTGGCCTGCTCCATCCTGGCCTCGCTGGAGTGCATCTCGGTGCTCAAGCGCAACTGGTCCGGTCGCAAGGACGGCGATGAAGAAGTGGCTTGAGGGCTTCAAGGCGTTCTCGGAAGGGCTGCATGAGTTCTACCATGCGCCCTACCGGCGTACCCTCAGCCGCGCGTACCGGGACGAAAGCGATCTGTTCATGCTGCTGGTGTTTGCAGAGAGCTTGGGCGTGCCCAATCCCATGACCTGGTATACGCTGGAGCTGCAGCCGCTGCTAATGGAAGAGTTCCACGAGTGGCATACCCGCATGGGCATGCCGCATTCCCCGCTCGATCGTTTCGGCTGCTGCTGATGGACCGACTGCTGCAATCACTGCAAAACAGGCCGTTGCTGTTCGTGGGCGGCAAGGGCGGGGTGGGCAAGACCACCCATGCCGCCAGCCTGGCCTGCCGGCTGGCGGCGCTGGGCCGCAAGGTGCTGGTGGTCTCCACCGATCCCGCTCACAGTCTGGGTGACGTGCTGCAGGAGAAGCTGTCGGGCACGGCCCGGGCCCTCGATGACAACCTGTCGGCGCTGGAGCTGGATCCGTCGCGGATGGTGGACGAGCACTTTGCCGCGGTGGAAAAGACCATTGCGGCCTATGCCCGCCCCGAAATGCTGCCCCGGCTGCGTGAGCACCTGGAGGCGGCCAAGTCCTCCCCGGGGGCTGAAGAAGCCGCCATGCTGGAAGCCATCTGCCGTCATGTGGTGGAGCAGCGCCAGCAGGGTTTTCAGCATCTGGTCTTCGACACGGCACCTACCGGCCACACGCTGCGGCTGCTGGAGCTGCCGAAGATGATGGGCGCCTGGACCGAGGGGCTGCTGGCCCAGCAGGGGCAGCAGCAGAAGTTGCGCGAGGCGGCGCTGCCGTTCTGGCAGAAGAGCGGCCAGCGTCATCCGTTTTCGGATGAGCTGAAGCAGGAGCGCTGGCGGCAGGCGCTGGATGTTCTGGAGCGCCGCCAGAAGCTGTTTGCCGAGGCAGGCCGGCTGCTGACCGATGCGGCCCACACCGCCATCGTGCTGGTGATGATTCCCGAGATGCTGCCACTGGCCGAGACGCGCCGCGCCGTGGCGCAGCTGCAGCATTTCGACCTTCCCTGTCGGCACCTGATCGTGAATCAGATCATTCCTCCCCTGGTCGACGACAACGCCTTCTGGCAGCAGCGACGCGCGCGCCAGCAGGAGATCCTTTCGCAGGTCCGCCGTGACCTGGCTGGGCTGCAGCAGTTCGACTATGCGCTGCAGTCGACCGACATCCGGGGTGTCGAGGCGCTGCGGCGCTTTGGGGCGGAAGGGCTGATGGCTTGAAGGCCGGCGGGCTGACGGTCTGAGCCGGTTGGCGCAGGCACCAGCCCTGTTCTGCGGACTTTCAACGTGTTGCTGTCTGCCGTGGGCAGCTCTGAACTGTGCCCCCGCGCTCAGACGCCCAGATACGCCTTGCGGATGTCGTCGTTGGCCAGCAGGTTCTGGCCGCTGTCTTCCAGCACGATGCGGCCGTTTTCCAGCACGTAGCCACGGTCGGCCAGCTGCAGGGCGCGGTTGGCGTTCTGTTCCACCAGGAAGACGGTGACGCCTTCGCTGCGGATCTTCTGGATGATCTCGAAGATCTGGGCAATGATCAACGGCGCCAGGCCCAGCGTGGGCTCGTCGAGCAGCAGCAGGCGCGGGCGCGACATCAGGGCGCGGCCGATGGCCAGCATCTGCTGTTCGCCGCCGGACATGGTGCCGGCACGCTGGTGGGCCCGCTCGCGCAGGCGCGGGAAGAGGTTGAAGGCGTGCTCCAGGCCGGCCTCGATCTCTTCGCGGTTCTGGAAGAAGCCGCCCATCTGCAGGTTCTCGGTGACGGTCATGTCGGCAAAGACGCGCCGGCCCTCGGGCGAGATGGCGATGCCGTTGCGCATGATCTGCGGGGTGTCCAGCCGGGCGATGTCCTGACCTTCAAAGCGGATGTGGCCGGTGGCAGCGCGCGGGTTGCCGCAGACGGTCATCAGCAGGGTGGTCTTGCCGGCGCCGTTGCTGCCGATGAGGGTGACGATCTCGCCGCGGTTCACGACGAGGCTCACGTCATCCAGCGCCTGGATGGGGCCGTAGAAGGTGCTGACGCCTTCCAGCTGCAGCATGGCGCCGTCGTTGGGCTGGCCCGTGGTGTGGTTGGAAGCCATGGTCTTACGCCTCTCCCAGGTAGGCCTTGATCACCCGCTCGTCGTTGCGCACGGCTTCGGGGGTGCCGGTCATGATGGGCTTGCCGTGCTCCATCACCAGGATGCGTTCGGAGACGTTCATCACCAGTTTCATGTCGTGTTCGATGAGCAGCACGGCCACGTTGAATTCGGTGCGCAGCCGGCGGATGAGGTCCTGCAGGTCGACCTTTTCCTGGGGGTTGAGGCCGGCGGCGGGCTCGTCCAGCATCAGCAGCCGCGGCCGGGTGATCATGCAGCGGGCGATCTCCAGCCGGCGCTGATGGCCGTAGGCCAGGTTGCCGGCCTCGCGGTTGGCGTATTCGCGCAGGCCCATGAAGTCCAGCCACTGGGCGGCATGGCGGATGGCCTCGGCCTCGGCGCGGCGGTAGGAGGGCAGGCGCAGCAGCCCCGCCAGCAGGCCGCTCTGCACCTGGGTGTGCTGGGCCACCAGCAGGTTTTCCAGCACGGTGAGCTGCTTGAAGAGGCGCACGTTCTGGAAGGTGCGCACCAGGCCGTGACGGGCTACCTGATGGCTGGGCTTGCCGGCGATCTCGTGGCCATCCAGCCGGATGCTGCCCCCGGTGGGCCGGTAGAAGCCGCCGATGCAGTTGAAGACGGTGGTCTTGCCGGCGCCGTTGGGGCCGATGATGGCGAAGATCTCGTCGGGGGCGACCGTCAGCGACACGCCGTCGACGGCCAGCAGGCCGCCAAAGCGCATGGTGAGGTCCTGCACGGCCAGCAGGGGGCCGGGCTTGCGGGTGCTGTCGGGGGCGTTCATGGGATCGTGGCTCATCGGGTCAGCTCCACGTGCGGGCGCTTGACGGGCAGCAGGCCCTCGGGACGCCAGATCATCATCAGCACCATCACCAGACCGAAGATCAGCATCCGGTAGTCGGCGAACTCGCGGGCCATTTCGGGCAGCACGGTGAGGATGATGGCGGCCAGGATGACGCCCAGCTGCGAGCCCATGCCGCCCAGCACGACGATGGCCAGGATCAGCGCCGATTCGATGAAGGTGAAGGATTCGGGGTTGACCAGACCCTGGCGGGCGGCAAAGAACGCACCGCCAAAGCCGGCGAACATGGCGCCCAGCGTGAAGGCCGAGAGCTTGATGCGGGTGGGGTTGAGACCCAGCGAGCGGCAGGCGATCTCGTCCTCGCGCAGGGCTTCCCAGGCGCGGCCCACCGGCATGCGCACCAGCCGGTTGGACACGAAGAGCGTGATCAGCGCCAGCACCAGCGCCATCAGGTACAGGTAGATGACCATGTCCTGGTTGGAGAACTTCCAGCCCATCAGCTGGTGGAAGGTCTGGGCGCCGGCCTCGCTGGCCTTGCGGCTCATTTCATAGCCGAACACCGTGGGCTTGGGAATGCCGGAAATGCCGTCGGGGCCGCCGGTCCAGTCCGTGAGGTTGATGAGCAGCAGGCGGATGATCTCGCCAAAGCCCAGGGTGACGATGGCCAGGTAGTCGCCCCGCAGCCGCAGCACCGGAAAGCCCAGCAGGAAGCCGAAGAGTGCGGCCATGGCGCCGGAGACGGGCAGCGCCTGCCAGAAGCCCCAGCCCAGCCACTGGTAGAGCAGGGCGTAGGTATAGGCGCCCACGGCGTAGAAGCCCACGAAGCCCAGGTCGAGCAGGCCGGCAAAGCCCACCACGATGTTGAGCCCCAGCGCCAGCATCACGTAGATGAGCACGACGGTGGCGATGTCGACCTGGTTGCGGCTGCCGAAGAAGGGCCAGACGATGGCGGCCAGAATGATCAGGGCAACGAGCACTCGCTGGCCGGTGGGCGTGCGGTGGACGAAGTTGAGCCTTTCGGCGCCGGGCACGCGGAACGAGAGCCCGCCGAAGGCGCGCGCCAGCGCCGGACGCAGCAGCTGGATGACGAAGACGGCAGCGCAGGCGATCAGTACCAGATTCCAGTGGGTCTCGATGTGGGTGCGGGCGCCTTCGCGCACCAGTTGCAGGCCCAGCACCGGGATGGTGAGGCCGGCCGTGACCAGCGTGGCCACGAGGGCGTTACGGAGCGTGCTGGCCATCAGACTTTCTCCACCTCGGGTTTGCCCAGCAGGCCGCTGGGGCGGAACAGCAGGATGAGGATCAGCAGGCCGAAGGCCACGATGTCCTTGTACTGCGCGGAGATGAAGGCGGCCGCGAAGGTTTCGGCCAGGCCCAGCAGCACGCCGCCCAGCATGGCGCCGGGAATGCTGCCGATGCCGCCCAGCACCGCGGCGGTGAACGCCTTGATGCCGGCGATGAAGCCGATGAAGGGGTTGAGCTTGCCGATGGTGATGGCGATGAGCACGCCGCCCACCGCAGCCAGCACCGCGCCCAGCACGAAGGTGAAGGAGATGACGCGGTTCGTGTCGATGCCCAGCAGCCGGGCCATCTGCATGTCCTGCGAGCAGGCGCGCGAGGCGCGGCCCATGCGCGAGTGGCGGATGTAGAGCGACAGCCCCACCATCAGCACCACGGTCACGACGATGATCAGGATCCGCGACCAGGAGAAGGTCACGTCGAAGTTGCCGAATGGGATGTCGATGCCGCCGGAAATGAGCGAGGGCACCGCCATGTCACGCGAGCCCTGGCCCAGCGCCACCCAGTTCTGCAGGAAGATCGACATGCCGATGGCGGAAATGAGCGCCACGAGGCGGGGGCCGCCGCGCACGGGACGGTAGGCGATGCGCTCGACGCTGTAGCCATACAGGGCGGTGACGATCATGGCCATGGCCAGCATCAGCCCGATGGCGAGCGGCAGCGGCACGCTGCCCTGGGTGCCCAGCGCGGTGAGCGTGACCAGGCCCACGTAGGCGCCGATCATGTAGATCTCGCCGTGGGCGAAGTTGATCATGCCGATGATGCCGTACACCATGGTGTAGCCGATGGCGATCAGGGCGTAGATGGCTCCGAGCGAAAGCCCGTTGAAGGTCTGCTGGACGATCTGCGGTAAGTATTCGGACATGGAAGCGACGACGGCACCGGGCGCAGGCACGACCCTGCCGGCCAAGGGGCGAATGGCAGGGGGCGCGACAGGCGGGCGTCCTGTTCGGGTCTGGAGGGGGAGGCGCGGGCAGGTTCCGTGAGGACCTGTCCGATCCTTCCGTGAAGGTCGGGACCTTTGTCCGGGGGTGGCGGACGCGGTACCCCGCCGGCAGGGGGTGACCGGAGGAGGGTTCATGCCGCACGGGCGCCTTGTGGGCATGGCGGCAGGACACATTCCGGGCGTCTGGCCCGAAACGAACCTGTAATGATAAGCCCGGAAGGGGGCGGGCGCCATCGCGCCCATGCTGTCAGTCAGGGCGACAGGGGGATCGGCCGGCCGGGGTAGGCGATAGGCGATGTGTGCTCAGGGTCTGAAGGGGGGCAGGCCTGAGCAATGAGGGAAGCATCGACAGGTCGTCGCTGACGCGGGGAGTGCTGCCGAAATGCGGCATTGGCAGCGCCTGTCGTGCCGCCATGAAAAAAGCCCCGGCCGTGCTGGCCGGGGCGCTGGCGTCATGTTTTGCCTGGTTTACTTGGCCAGCGTCTTGCTGCCGTCCTTGTGCCAGGTGTAGACCACGTAGGGGTAGCTTTCCAGGTCGCCCTGCGCGGTCCACTTCAGCTCACCCACCGGGGTCTTGACGGTGTTGGCATGCAGCCATTTGGCCACTTGCTCGGGGTCATCGCTGCCGGTGGCCTTGATGCCGTCGACGATGGCCTGCACTGCGGCGTAGGCCGAGAGCTGGAAGGCGCCGCTGGCGTCACGCTTCTTGGCCTGGAAGGCCTTCACGATGGCGGCATTGGCCGGATCGGCGGAGAAGTCCTTGGGCAGCGTCAGCAGCATGCCCTCCACGGCATTGCCGGCGATGGCGTTGATGTCGGGGTTGCCCGCACCTTCGGGGCCCATGAACTTGGCCTTCACGCCCTGTTCAGCCGCCTGACGCAGCAGCAGGCCCATCTCGGGGTGGTAGCCGCCGTAGTAGACGAAATCCACGCCCTGGCTGCGCAGCTTGGTGATGATGGCGGAGTAGTCGGCATCACCCGCATTGATGCCCTCGAAGAGCACGGGCTTGAGGCCAGCCTTTTCCAGCGTGACGCGCACCGCGTTGGCAATGCCCTGACCGTAGGACTGCTTGTCGTGCAGGATGGCGACCTTCTTGGGCTTGGCCACGTCCAGGATGTACTGAGCAGCGGCAGGGCCCTGCTGGTCGTCACGGCCCGTGACGCGGAAGATGTATTCGTAGTTCTTGCCGTCGGTGAGTGCGGGCGCGGTGGCCGACGGGGTGATCATCAGCACGCCTTCTTCATCGTAGATGGCGGCTGCGGCAATGGTGGCACCCGAGCAGACATGGCCCACCACGAAGTGGATGTCCTCGTTGATGGCGCGGTTGGCGGCGATGGGGCCCTGCTTGGGTTCGCAGGCGTCGTCGATGACGACCCCTTCCAGCTGCTGGCCATTGACGCCACCGGCGGCGTTGATCTGCTCGATGGCGGTGAAGGCGCCTTCACGGACCATGCTGCCGTACTGGGCGACGGGGCCGGTGGTGGGGCCGGGCAGCGCAATGCGCAGGGTGTCGGCGGCCTGGGCGGCGGTGGCCATCAGGCCGGAGAGGGCCAGGGCGGCCAGAAGGGCGGTGGGGCGGAAGTGCTTCATGGGGGAGATGGTTGTGTGGCTGAGGGTGGTCAAGGATATATCAAGCGGGGGCAGGGGGATAACCCTGAAGGGGGCGCCCTGTCTGCGTGTCGGGGCGTTTTACTGAGGGGCGCCTGGGGCTCGACTTCGGTGGGGGAGGCTGTCTTACGGGCGCTTTAGGGCTCGGCTTCGGCGTGGGAGGCCGGCGCACGGGTACCCCCTGTGGCTTTACGGGCGCTGGGGGGATGTTGTGCCCTGCCGCGCGGGGTGCTGGCGCCCGAAGGCGCCTCAGGGGGCACCCGCACGCCGGCCTTTCATGGTGGGGGATGCGTCCCTGGGTGAGTGGGATTGATGGTGCCCACGGGGACTTTCGGGGCTCGACTTCGCTGGGGGAGGCCGCCGCACGGGTACCCCCTGTGGCTTTACGGGCGCTGGGGGGATGTTGTGCCTTGCCGCGTGGGGTGCTGGCGCCCGAAGGCGCCTCAGGGGGCCCCGCACGCCGCCCTTGCATTGAGGGGGCGGGTTGCGTCTCTGGGTAAGTGGGGTGATGCCCGAGGGGGCAGCGGGCGGGGGCTGCGCACGGGCCTTGGAGCGTGTGGGGCTACGTCGTGTCCTTGGGGGCACGCTGAAAGGCAGAGCGGCCGACCATGTGGAAGGAAGGGTGACGTGGGGGCTGTCCCTGGGGCGCCTTCGGGCGCCAGCACTGTCGGAGCATGAACTGCTCAAGCCGGTTTGCGCCCGTAAAGCCACAGGGATTGCCCCCGCGGCGCCCCGTGCAGCGAAGGCACTGAAACCACGGAAGCCACGCTGTTCTGCCTTGACGCAGCGGCGTCAGTCCATCGAGTCGTTGTTGCCCTGGGTGACGTGCCGTCGGATGAAGTGGCGGATTCTGTCCCAGCGGGTTTCGGGTTTCTTCGGAGACTGGGCTTCCGGCTGGGTGGCAGTCTGCTGGGCCGCTTCTTCCTGCTGGCGGACTTCGGCTTCGGCGGCTTCGCTGGCGACGTTCTGGGCCAAGGCCACGGCTTCGGCGGCGGCGGTGGCGGCTTCCTCGGGCGAGAGGGTTTCGGTGCTGCTGCCGTCATCCGGGGGCGGGGATTCGCTCAGGGGGCTGTCGGCACGGGGGTCCATTTCCACGCCCACGGGCGAGACCTGGTCGGAGGCGACGTGGAAGGGGCTGCGCTCTTCCATGGGAACGGGGTCGTCGTGGTGGATGCGCCACCAGACGAAGATGACCAGCAGGACGGTGAAGACGCCCATGCTCTGCGGAAAGCCCTGGGTGCCCAGGTACTGCATGGCCAGGCCGCTGAGCAGGGGGCCGATGGCAGCGCCGACGCCGTGCAGCAGCAACAGGCCTCGGGTGGCTTCCAGCGCCTCGTTGGCGGGGAAGCGGTCATGGGTCTGGGCCACGGCCATGCCGTAGATGGAGAACATGAAGATGCCCAGCACGAAGGAGAGGGCGATGTAGTCGTTGGGCTCGGCCCTGCCTTCCAGCACCGTGTCCACCACACTGAGGGCGATCAGGGCCAGGGTGGCGCCGGCAGCGACGGCGATGAGCATCTCGCGGCGGTCACGGCAGTGGTCGGACATCCAGCCGATGGGCCACTGGGTGAGGGCGCCACCCAGGATGGCGACAGCGGTGAAGTTGGCGATGTCGATGTCGGAGAAGTTCAGCGCCCGGCCGTAGATGGCGGTGAGTGCCCAGAAGGCGCCCAGCACGAGGCCGGAGCACAGGGCGCCGGCCACGCCGGAGGGGGTGCGTCGTGCCAGGGTGCCCAGCGAGAGGCTGGGCGTGGCGATGGGCAGGGGCTGCGGCACGGGGGTGAGGGCGATGGGCAGCAGCCCCATGCAGAACAGGATGGCCGCGATGATGAACGACTCGATGGCCGTGGCGCCGTAGAAGGTGACGAAGTACTGGCCGACGGCGACGGTGGCCAGGTTGACGACCATGTAGACGGCGAAGATGCTGGCCTGGCTGCCGGGTGTGGCCTGGCTGCGTTCGTTGAGCCAGCTCTCGATGACCATGTAGATGCCCATCAGCGCCAGGCCGTTGAAGACGCGCAGCACCAGCCAGACCCAGGGGTCGACGACCATGCCGAAGGCCAGCGTGAGGGCGGCGGACAGGGCCGCGAAGCTGGCGAAGCAGCGCACGTGGCCCACGCGGCGGATCAGGATCGGGCAGATCCAGCCGCCGGCGATGTAGCCGACGTAGTAGCCTGACATGATCAGGCCGATCATGAGGTTGCTGAAGCCTTCGTAGACGCCACGAAGGCCGATCACCATCCCCAGCAGGCCCGAGCCGACCAGTAGAAGGCCCATGCCGATCAGCAGGGATGAAATGGACCAGATCGAGCGCAGCATGGGGTCGGTCAGCCGGGAGGAGCTTCCGTTGACCCGGCCGTGTGCCGGGCGTCGGAATTGTTTAGGAAGTCTTTTATGGTAAGGGAGACCGTCGGTTTTGTGGGCCGACGGTCGTTCCCGTCACTTCTGGACTTTTTCCGTGCTCTTTGCCCGGGCGGCCGAGAAGCTGCCGGCCCCCACGGTCAGGGCCTTCTTCGGATCGATCCATTTGCGGAAGGCGGCGTTGACCTGCTCCAGCGTGAGCGCGCGGATCTGCTCGTCGCGGCGGGTCCAGCGGCCCATGTCGGTGTTCCAGAACAGGTTGCTGGACAGCAGGCTGGTCACGTTGGCCTCGCTGGCCAGGTACTGGCGGCGCTGGTCCATCAGGGCGTTGCGGGCCTCGTCCAGTTCGGCCTGGGTGAAGCCGTCGGCGTGCACGCGCTCGATCTCTTCCTGCAGAGCCTTCTGCAGCCGGTCGATGTTGGCCGGCGCCAGGATGGCGCGGATGTCGATCATGGCGTTGTCCACGTCACGGCTGGCCGACAGCGAGGCGTAGGCGCCGTAGCTGATGCTCTCCTTCTCGCGCAGCCGGTGGAAGAGACGTGCATCGGCCGATCCGCCCAGCAGGCGCACAGCCATGGACAGCGCCGTGTAGTCGGGGTGCTCTTCCGAGATGGGGATGTTGCGGGCCTGCAGCAGCACGGCGTTGGCCTTGTCGGGCACTTCCACCATTTCGGTGGCGGCGGGCAGGCCGTGGTAGTCCATGCGGATCCGGGCATAGGCCTGCGGGCTCTTCCAGTCGCCCAGGAGCTTCTGCAGCTCGGCCTTCAGGGCTTCGGGGTCGACGTTGCCCACGACCGAGAACTGGCCGTGGGAGGCGCCGGCGAAGTCCTGCCAGAACTTCATCAGCCGTTCGGGGGTCTGGGCCTTCAGGTCGGTGACGACCTCGTCCATCGTGCGGTAGTGGCGGGGGTCATCAGTCGGGTAGGCATGGCCGCGGATCGCCATGGCTTCGGCGGCCAGTGCTTCCGGCTGATGGCGCTGGGCTTCGATGCCGGTGAGCACCTGGTCGCGCCGCTCCTGGAACACGTCCTTGGGAAACACGGGCTCGCGCAGCGCGCTCGCGGCCAGGGTCAGTGCTTCCGACAGGTTCCTGGCCGGGACGCTCAGCGACACCTTGGCGCCGCTGGCGTTGGCGTCGATGCTCAGGCGGGCATCCAGTGCGCGCAGGCGGTCCTCGAAGGCCTGGCGCGGCAGCTGTTTCGTGCCCGAGAGCATCATGGTGTCCAGCAGGTCGGCTTCACGCCAGCGGCCCGAGAGGTTCTGCAGGTTGCCCCATTGCAGGTTCAGCGACAGGTTCACGCGATCGCCCTTCACCTTGCGCGGCAGGATGGCATAGCGGATGCCATTGGACAGCTGGCCGATCTGGGTGCGTTCCGTGATGCTGGCGGGGGTGAGCGCGACGTCGGCCGTGAAGGCCTCGGCCTGCTGCCATTTGTGGTCCTTCAGCAGGGCGGCGATGTCAGGGCGCGACGGGTTGGGGGCACGGACCGGCTGGGCCGTGGGCAGGTACCAGGCCAGCGTGCGGTTGTCGCGCACCAGCCAGCGGCGGCCGGCGGCACGGATCTCGTCCAGCGTCATGGCCTGGGCCCAGTCGGCCTGGGCGAAGGGCAGGCGCCAGTCTCCTTGGGCGACGGCTTCGGTCAGTTCCATGGCCAGGGCCTCGGGGTCTTCGGCCAGGCGCTGCATGCCGTTCTTCACGTCCTGCTTGGTGCGGTCCAGGGCCTCCTGCGACAGTGGCAGTTCGCCTTCGACCACCTTGCGCAGGGTGTCCCAGACGATCTGCCGCTTGTCTTCCGAGGCCAGCGTGGCGCTGAACAGCAGCATGCCCGGGTCGTACAGGTCGGACGAGGAGGCGCCTACGTTCACGGCGTAGCCGGGCTTGACCAGCTGCTGGTAGAGCGGGCCGTCGGGTTCGCGCGTGAGCATCTCGGCCAGCAGGGACAGGGCCACGGTGTCGCGCGCTGCACCGGCCGGCGTGTGATAGCCGGCAAGCAGCAGCGGCACACCCCCCGTGCGGCGCACCACCACTTCGCGCTCGCCCTGCTGGGCGGGGTCCAGGGTGTAGGGCTGGACGATGGGCGCTTTCGGGCGCGGGATGCTGCCGAACGCCTTCTGCACGGCGGCCAGCGTGCCGTTCACGTCGAGCTGGCCGGTGATGATCAGCACCGCGTTGTCGGGGCGGTAGTAGCGCCCGTAGAAGTTCTGCAGGTTGTCGGGCGCGACGGCATCAAGGTCGGAGAGCGCGCCGATCACGGAGCGGCTGTAGGGATGGAAGCCGTAGGCGGTGGCCATGAGCTGGTGGTAGAGAACCGTGCCGGGCCGGTTCTCGTTGGATTCCATCTCGTTGATGACGACCGGGCGCTCGCTCTTGAGCTTGCCGGCATCGATGCGGATGTTCTGCATCGTGTCGGCCAGCCAGGACAGCATCCAGTCGCGCGTGGCATCGCTGGCGTTGAACTGGCCGAAGTAGTTGGTGCGGTCATACCAGGTGGTGCCGTTCCAGTCGATGCCGCGCCGAGTCAGCTCCTTCTTGGGATCGGGAATCTTCTCGGTACCCTTGAAGAGCATGTGCTCCAGCAGGTGCGCCATGCCGGCTTCGCCCGGCCCTTCGTGGCGCGATCCCACCTTGTAGACCAGGTTGACGGTCATGGTGGGCTTGGATTCGTCCGGGCCCAGCAGCACCGTCAGGCCGTTGGAGAGCTGGTACTGGGTGACGCCGTTGATGGGCTGGCCCACCTGCACGACGCCGGGGATGTTCGTGGGTGTGGTGGCTTCGACCGTGGCCACGGCGGCGGAGGGGATGGGGGCTTCCTTGGCCTGGACATGGGGAACGACAAAGGCCGTGGCAACGCCCAGACCCAGCATCAGCAGCGCCAGCCGCACGTCGCGCAGCAGTCGGCGCTGCTGGCGGCAGGCCGGGCCGTCCTGCGGGCTGCGAAGGCCGGCATGGGCCGGGGCTGCGTGGCTGGCAGTGGTATGGGGGGCTGCGGGGGCGTGGGGCTGAGGGGCTTGTTCGGGTGAAGCTGGGCGCAGATGCATCAGGAAGGCTCCATGGAAGACGGGCATCCGAATCTTAACGGTCGGTGTCGTGGCGTGTGGCGTGCCGGCCCGGGATGTTGCGGGCAGGCACGCCACACCTTCCAGAGGTAACGCCTGGCCGGACGAGCGGTGGACAGGGGGCGGTTCAGCGACGGTTCAGCGCGGCCGGCGACACGAAGCGCCATTCACCGGGTGCCAGGCCCAGGTCCCACAGATTCAGGGCGCCCACGGCGATGCGCACGAGCCGCAGGCAGGGGTAGCCGGCCTTGGCCGTCATGCGGCGCACCTGGCGGTTCTTGCCTTCCTGGATGCGGATCTCCAGCCAGAAGTCGGGCACGGTCTTGCGCACGCGTACCGGGGGCTGGCGCGGCCAAAGCCGTTCGGTCTCGTCGGCGGCCAGCAGGCGTGTCCGGGCGGGTTGCGTGATGAAGTCGCCCAGGTCCATCGGGCGGCGCAGCAGGGCGAGCTTGTGCTCGTCGGGGGCGCCTTCCACCTGGGCCCAGTAGGTCTTTTCCTTGCCGTGGCGGGGTTCGGCAATGCGCGCCTGCAGCCTGCCGTCGTTGGTCAGCAGCAACAGGCCCTCGCTGTCGGTGTCCAGTCGACCGGCGGGATAGAAACCCGGGGCATCGATGTGGTCCTTGAGGCTGGGATGGGTCTCGTGCGGGCTGAACTGGCAGATGACGCCGCAGGGCTTGTTGAAGGCGATGAGGGGGCTGGGCGCGGACATGGGAAAGGGGCGTGCAGGCGTGCGAAGATCGCGTGAATGATGAACGAGCTTTGCAGTAGATGCGATGGCCACGAAGACGGGGGCCCGAAAAGGGGGCCATGAAAAGGTAGCTTCCACCGGCGTGAAGCGCACGAAGGCAGCAGCCCCAAAGCCCGCGGCCTCGAAGCCGCGTGGCAGCGCCATCGACGCGGCCCGGCTGGCCGAGCTGAATGCAGGCCGGATCGAGGCGGCCATACTGGCAGAGTGCCTGGCTGTGGATTTTGGCGTGCTGATGACTTCCGTTTTCCCGGAGTTGTCCGAAGATATCGTGAATCGGATGCAGGCGGCAAAAGACGAGGGCATCCTGAAACGGATGGGCCTGGCGGGCCAGCTGCTGTGGCAGGCCTGGGGTGCTGAGGGACTGGCGCGGCTGCAGGATCATCCCTCCGATACGGTGCGCGGCTGGGGGTGCTTCCTGGTGGGGGCGCGGGACGATCTGGATGTGGCGGCCCGTCTGGCGCTGATCCGTCCGTTGGCCGATGACCCGCATTTCGGGGTGCGTGAATGGGCCTGGATGGCAGTCAGGCCGCATCTGGTGGCCGAGCTGGAGGCCAGCATCGCGCTGCTGGCCGGGTGGACGGGAGATGCGTCGGAGCGGGTCCGGCGCTTTGCCAGCGAGGCTTTGCGGCCCCGGGGTGTCTGGGCGGGGCATATTGCGGCCCTCAAGCGCCAGCCGGAAAAGGGGCTGCCCATTCTGGAGCCGCTGCGGGCGGATCCGGCTGCCTATGTGCAGGATTCCGTGGCCAACTGGCTGAACGATGCGGCCAAGGACCAGCCTGACTGGGTGCACGAGGTGTGCGGACGCTGGCAGGCCGAGCGGCCCGAAGACAGCAACACGCAGCGCATTGTTCGCCGGGCGCTGCGGTCCCTGTCGTAGCCGGCGGGACGAAGGGGGCTGACGGGACGATCGCGGCTGGTGGGACGATCGTGGCTGCTGGGACGATCGTGGCTGGTGGGACGATCGTGGCTGGTGGGACGATCGTGGCTGGCGCTGCGATGGTGGCAGCTCCCCCCGGTCTCATGGCTTGGCCCTGAGACCGCAGACCTGATGCCAGAAAAGAAAAAGGGCCAGGCGGTGGATGCGATGTTCTGCATCCTTCGCCTGGCCCTCGGGGAGGGAACCGGGGACTAGCCCCGGTTCATCCGCCTGAGTGAAGCCTGGTGAATCAGGCTTTTTCCACTTCGGCGCCGGTTTCCTTGTGCATCAGGCCCAGCACCATCTGCAGACCGTAGGCGGCTGCACCACAGATGAAGATCATGTCACCGATGGTACGCACCCAGCGCAGGGTGTGGATGATGGGGGTCTGCTCCACGAACTCGGCGCTACGTGCCCACCACAGGCCCACGCTGATGGAGGCGTTGGCCTGGATGATGCCGACCGGCAGCAGGCTGGTGAACAGCATCAGTGCCAGACCGAGGTTCAGCGCCACGAAGGAGATGCCCATCAGCCGGTTGTTCAGCTTCAGGGTCGGGCGGATGTAGCGCAGCACCATCAGCGAGAAGCCCAGCGCCAGGAAGCCATACACACCGAACAGCGAGGCGTGACCATGGTTGGCGGCCGTGTTCAGGCCCTGCAGGTAGTACAGCGAGATCGGCGGGTTGATGAGGAAGCCGAAGACGCCAGCACCGAGCATGTTCCAGAAGGACACGGCGATGAAGAACATCAGCGGCCAGCGCATCGGTTTCATCCAGATGGCCTTGTGCTGCACCGTCCAGTTCTCGAAGGCGTCATAGCCCAGCAGCACCAGCGGCACCACTTCCAGGGCGGAGAACATCGCGCCGATGGCCGTGATGGGGGTGGTGGTACCTGCGAAGTACAGGTGGTGGAACGTGCCCGGGATACCGCCGATCATGAACAGCATGGCGGCGAGCAGGCTGGCCGTGGTGGCCGTGTGCTTGCTGACCACGCCCAGGTTGTAGAACACGAAGCCGACCGAGCAGGTGGCGAACACTTCGAAGAAGCCTTCCACCCACAGGTGCACCACCCACCAGCGCCAGTACTCCATGATGGAGATGTGCGTGTGCTCACCGTAGATCAGCGCCGGGGCATAGAAGATGCCGATGGCAGCAGCAGCCATGGTGAACAGGATCAGCAGGCTCTTGTCGCCAGGAGCGCGCAGGGCCAGGTAGATGCCGCGCATCATCAGCACCAGCCAGAAGACCAGGCCGACGAAGAGCGCCAGCTGCCAGACACGGCCAAGCTCGACGTACTCATAGCCCTGGTGGCCGAACCACCAGTTCAGGTTCGTGGCCATCCAGCCCTTCAGCGCCACGAACTGGCCACCGAAGGAACCGACCACCACGACGATCAGCGCCCAGAAGAGCACGTCCACACCCAGCTTCTGGTACTTGGGATCCTTGCCGCCGTTGATGATGGGGACGAGGAACAGGCCAGCAGCCAGGAAGCCGGTGGCGATCCAGAAGATGGAGGACTGGATGTGCCAGGTGCGGGTCAGCGTGTACGGCAGGTACTCGGAGAGCGGAATGCCGTAGAAGTTCTGACCTTCAACCGTGTAGTGGGCGGTGGCGCCACCCAGCAGCACCTGCACCAGGAAGAGGGCGGCCACGACCAGCAGATACTTGCCGAGCGCCTTCTGCGAGGGGGTGAGCTTGATCAGCGACAGCGGGTCGGCCTTGGGAGCCTCGACCTCGATGTGCTGCTGGTGGGTGAAGAAGGCCCAGACCCAGATGATGAGGCCGATACCGAAGATCAGCGTCACGACCGAGGCGATCGACCAGATCACGTTTTCGGGCGTGGGTTCGTTGCCGATCAGGGGCTCATGCGGCCAGTTGTTGGTGTAGGTGACATCCAGCCCCGGACGGTTGGTGGACGCAGCCCAGGCCGACCAGAAGAAGAAGGCAGCCATCTTCGAGCGCAGCTCGGGATCAGGCAGCGTGTTCTCCTTCATGGCGTAGGCGGAACGCAGCTTCTGGAAGGCCGGGTCGTCGCTGAACAGCTTGTCGTAGTAGGCCGCGACGCTCTGGATGGAGCGGATGCGGTCTTCCGACAGCGTGACCTTGTTGGTGGCCTTGTCGAAGGTGTTGGTGCGGAACGCAACCTTCGAGTCGTAGCTCAGCGTGGCCTTGTCGCGCTCGGACAGCTGCTCGAAGTTCTTGCCAAACTGGCGCTGGGCCTGCTGGTCCAGCCAGTTCAGCACTTCGCGGTGCAGCCAGTCAGCCGTCCAGTCCGGAGCCTGGTAGGCGCCGTGCCCCCAGATCGAACCGATCGACATGCCGCCGATGGATTGCCAGGCGGTCTGGCCTGCGTAGATGTCTTCCTCGGTGTAGACGGTCTTGCCGTCCTCGCTCACGAATGCGGTCGGAATCGGCGGGCGCTCGTTATACACCTCTTTACCGAAGTAACCGAGCACCGTAAACGCCCCGATCATGATGATCGCTAGGATCACCCAAAGTCGTTTGTACTCTTTCATGAAAAAATTCCTGAACTTGTATGGCAGCCCTGTGCTGTCTATCGGAATTGTTGCAGGGTGCCTATGGGGCGTGCTTGATGAAAATCAAGAGCCTTTGCGTGATAGAAGATGTTGATGACGATGAAAATCATTCTCTTTCTTAAGAAGCTGCTTCCAAGCTGTCCAATCACACCGGGGAAACCAACTTTCCCTTATGGAACAGACGGATTTCCATCTGAATTCATGATTATGAACACCGTTTTGTCAAAGTATCCGGAGGTTTGCATGAACAATATCGGCTTCAAGGGCGCTGCCGGCGTGGCGGTGCCCGTTCTCAATGGGGAGGGGTGAGACGATGGCCATCGTGACCGGTCTGTTCATCTATCCCGTCAAGTCCTGTGGCGGCATCAAGCTGTCGGAGACCCACCTGCTCGAGACCGGTCTGGCACATGACCGGCAGTGGATGCTGGTGGATGCCGATGGACGTTTTGTTACACAGCGTACACATCCGGCCATGGCACTCATCCAGACGACACTGGAAGGTGACGTGCTGCGCCTGCGGGCGCCCGGCATGGGGGCAGACGTTGAGGTGCCCGTGTCCGACTTTGATGCGGATGCTGCGCCCCGTCTGCGTTCGGCGGTGTTTCGCAGCGAGGTGCAGACGCTGGTGGAAGGGCCAGTTGTCAACGAATGGCTGAGCCAGTACCTGGGGCAGCCGATACGGCTGGTGCGGGCAGACCCGACTTTCCGGCGTCAGTGCAAGCCGCGCTGGGAGGGAGACCAGGAGGTGACGACCTGGCTGCCGGATGCCTATCCGTTGCTGGTGGTGTCACAGGGCTCGCTGGATGCGCTGAACCGGCGTCTGGTGGCGCGAGGCGCCCAGCCCGTGGGCATGGAACGCTTTCGGCCGAACATCGTCATTCATGATGATGAATTGCAGCCCCATGAAGAAGACGACATGGCGCGGCTGATCGGGCTGGGCTACGTGCTGCAGATGGTGGCGCCTTGCGCGCGTTGCCCCATGCCCAATCTGGATGCGGCCAGCGGCCGCTTTCAGGAGGAGCCCACCCGCACGTTGCGCGAGTACCGGCTGAATCGGCGGGGGGACAACGTGTTGTTCGGGACGCACGCCTTCGTGGCTGAGGGCGCGGGCAGCGCGCTGATCCGCGTGGGGGACACGGTGGAGCCGGAGTGATGGTCTGGCCTGGGCGGCCGGGGTCTCACTTGCGCGACAGCCCGCGATCGATCATTCGGGAAAGCTGATAGGCAATGCAGGTCTCGGTGAAGGTGACGGCGGCGGCCTGGCGGTCAGGCTCGCCGGAGTCCAGATCGATGCGGCCGGTCGACGCCCAGTAGTCGATCATGTCGTAGCGTTGCAGATAGGGCTGGTCGTGCAGGTTCATCGTCCAACGGATGTACTGCCGGTAGTCGTCGGTCCGGTAGAAGGCCTCGAACTGCGGGTGATAGGGCGGATCCATCACGATGGTGTCGATGTGCTGCCGGCGCAGCTGCTCCAGCCCCCGATCCAGGGCGCGTGCCATGTTGGCAGGCGGCAGGCCCCGGCGGGTGTCGGTGCGCCCCAGGTTCCAGATCACCAGCGCGGGCTTGCGCGGCAGCACCTGCTTGTTGATCAGCGAGGCCTGCTCGGCCACGGTGCTGTTGCGCCGTCCGACCGATTCGACATGGATGGTGCGGCCGGGCAGTGGGCCCAGGTCCTGGATCAGGCGTTCTTCCAGCCGTTCGGCCAGCGGATTGCGCGCGGCCGCGGCCAGCGTGGCACGCAGCCGGCTGCTGACGCTGCCACCGGCGTCGGAGTTGGCCGTATTGCTGGGGACACTGGCCGGGCGGGCCGGTGAGGGGTTGGTGCTTTCCGAACCCAGCATGATCACCAGCAGGTCGCCCTTGCCGCGCACCAGCGCGGCCGACAGTCCCGGCAGGCGCCCGGGTTCCGACAGCAGGTCATCCGGGACATAGCAGTTGCGGGCCTGCTTGGCGGTGTCGGCCGTGTCCGGTGCGGCCGGAAGCCGGTTGGCGCTGTTTGCAGGCTGCGTGGGGGGCGTGCCAGTGGAAGGAAGGCGGGCCGTTGGCGTGCTGCTGGCGGCCGGTGAGGGTGCAGGCTGTGCACTACCCGCCGACTGAGGGGCGGCCTGCGGGGCCGCTGGTGGGGTGGCGGCTGGCGTGCCCGCAGCCGATGGGACGGCCGGTGCGGCGGGAGATGTGACGGCCGACGCGGCGGCAGGGCTGGCCGCGGAGGGCTGAGCGCCCCCCTGGCCGGAGGTCTGACTGCCGGGCTGGCTGGCGGTTTGGGCGACGTTCTGGGGGGCCGGCTGGGGAGCAGGCTGCCCGGTGGTCTGAGGCGCCACGGATGCCGGCGCGCTGGCGGCGGGCGTGCCTTGCTGGGCAGCCGCAGCCAGCGGCAGGGCGCCCAGGGCGGCCATCAGGGCCAGCGACGAGAGGGGGCGGCAGGCAGTACGGATCGGGGTGTGCATCGTGGGCCTCCTCATGCGTTATGGGATGGAGCCGGGGTTTCGGCCGCTTTGGGTGCGGGAGCGACTGCCTTGGGGGTGCTGCGGGTCTTGTACCAATGCAGCAGGTAGGCCAGGGCTGTCATGACGGCCAGACCGCCCAGTACCACCAGCACCTGCATCGTCCAGCTGCGGCCGAACTCCACCAGCAGAAAGTGCGCCACGAACGACAGCGAGATGCCCAGGCAGAAGATGTAGAGCGAGTGCTGGCCGCAGCGGATGACGGGCAGCGTGATGCGCCAGTTCAGGAAGCGGGCGTCGGCGCGGGTGTAGTGGCCCACCAGGTAGGCCACGGCCAGGAAGTGCAGCACCCGGGCCGGACCCAGGTTGGTCTTGTCGATGGGGTAGAGCCATGAGCCCACGATCGGCTTGGTCACTTCATCGATGGCGGGCACGCGCCAGCCCACGGCCACGATGCAGGCAAAGAGCACGACGGCCACGGCCACCCAGGCCAGCCAGGGGCGCCAGGCCAGCCAGGGCGAGCCCGTCTTGCGCACCGAGGCGCACAGGATGCCGATGACGAACATCAGCTGCCAGGCCAGCGGGTTGAAGAACCAGACATCGCCGGCCTCATACACCGGCCAGGCCAGGTTGTACTTCTGCACGCCCCACCACAGCACCAGCGACAGCGCCAGGGTCAGGGGGCGGGACAGGCGCGCCAGCACCAGCAGCAAGGGCAGGGCAAAGAGCAGCGCGATGTACATCGGCAGCACGTCCAGGTTGACCGGCCGGTAGCGCAGGATCAGCGCATCCAGCACGGATTCCAGCGGGCTGTCGAGGAAGGCCTGGACATTGAGTTCCTCAATGAACGAGGCGTTTCCATAGCGCACTGCCACCCACGAGATCTGCGCGATGAAGAAGATGAACAGCAGGATGTGGGCCGCGTAGAGCTGCCAGCAGCGCTTGAGCACCTGCATGGCCATGTAGACGAAGCCGCGCTTTTCCAGCGAGCTGCCGTAGACCAGTGCGGCCGTGTAGCCCGAGATGAAGACGAAGATCTCGGTGGCGTCGCTGAAGCCGAAGTTGCGGAAAGTGATCTGCCCGATGCTGCTGGACGGGATGTGGTCGATGAAGATGAACCACAGCGCCAGGCCCCGGAAGAAGTCCAGCCGCAGGTCGCGCGGCGGCTTGATCGAGGCAGGTGAGGCCGGCTGCACGGAAGGGGCGGCGGGCGTCGCGGCCGGTGAACCGGCGGTATCGGGGGAGGTATGGGCCATATCGGTCTGGTTGGCTCAAGTCGTGGCAAAGCATGCCTGCCGGGACGCGCACAAGACCCCTCGGGGTCGATCTGCTGCCATGGCAGGCCCAGACATTCTAGGACGGTGGCCCGTTTGGCGTGGCCACAGGCGAGCCGGCGCGGGGAAATCGATACAGATGCAGGCAATTTCTGGCTGGGGCTTTACGTGAACTTTACACAGGCTTCAATCAGCCTTGACCCGTCCTCCCCACAATGCACCCCATCGGATCGGCGGACAGCGCATCAGTGCCGGATGCCCCGGATCCGTTCCTTCAACCCCAGCAGGAGCATGACACATGAAGATCAGGACTCTGGTTGTTTCTTCCGCACTGGCCATGGCTGGTATTTCCGCCGCATCGGCGGCCACGCCCACCCTGGTGGCTGCACCGGTTGTCGTCACCGCCAAGGCCGAGCAGGCTGGCGAGGTCCGCAACGGCGCGCCGGCCATGCAGCGCCACGCTCATCCGGGCAAGCAGGCCCACGGTCACGAGCGCATGGGACGCCATGATGGGCCGTGCATGATGCCGCCCCCGCCGATGGCCGCACTGGATCTGTTCGGCGTGGGCCCCTTCGGTGTGCGCCCGATGCACGATGCTCCGCCGCATGCGCCCAAAGCCGAAGGCGGGAAGCTGTCGGCAGCGGATGCTGCAAAGCAGGTGAAGCGCGATGAGGCCGAGATGCAGAACCGCGCGCGCTGGGCCGAGCGCCGACTGGCACAACGCATCGATCAGGTGATCGAATCCGTGAAGGGCACGCCCGAGCAGGCGGACAAGATCAGCAAGCTGGCCAGCGCCGCCTTCCAGGACCTGCGCCCGCTGCATGAGCAGATGCGCGCCCTGGACCAGCGGGCCGAGGCCCTCTATCAGGCCGAGACGCTGGACCGCGCCGGCTTCGAGGCCCTGCGCACCGAGCGCAGCAAGCTGATGGATCAGATCTCGCAGCGTTCGATGAACGCCTGGCTGGACATGGCCTCGGTGCTGACGCCCGCGCAGCGCAAGCAGCTGGCCGAGCGCCCCCAGCATCCGCCCCGTTCGGCCCATGGCATGCACGGCGGACACGGCCAGCGCCCGCCCATGCCGGGCCATGCCCCGGGCATGAAGGGACAGGGCCCCGACGTGCCGCCGCCGGCCATGGGAGCGCCTGAAGGCGCGCCGGGCGAGGCCGGCCAGCCCCAACCCGAGGCTGCACAGTAAGCGTTTCAACCGCAGAGAGCCTGTGCCGGGCAATCGATATCATGTCGGTTGCCCGGCGTTTCGCCGTTATCCATCCCCTTCCTGCAGGAGGTCTGCCCATGTCGTCTCCCGAGATTCTGCTGATCGACGATGACCGCCGCCTGGCCGACATGGTGGGCCGTTACCTGGGGCAGGCCGGCTTTGCCGTGCAGCATCAGGGAACGGCGCGGGAAGGTCTGGCGGCGCTGGGACAGCAGGTGCCGGGGCTGGTGCTGCTGGACCTGATGCTGCCCGACGGTGACGGTCTGGACGTGTGCCGCCAGATCCGGCAGATGCCGGGGGCGGCCGCCACGGTGCCTGTCCTGATGCTCACGGCACGGGGCGAGACCACCGACCGCATCGTGGGTCTGGAGATCGGCGCAGACGACTACCTGCCCAAGCCCTTCGAACCGCGCGAACTGCTGGCCCGGGTGCGGGCGCTGCTGCGTCGCGCCTCGGTGCCGCCCGCAGCGGATCCCGCCGCCGGGGATGCAGGAGAGGGCGGTGCAGCAACGGGCACCGGGGCTCATGGCGCCGCTGCCCAGTCGGGTGGCGTGGCAGTGTCCGGTGGCGCAGGTGTCGCTGCCGGCAGTGTGGCCACCCAGGGGGGAGCCGCTGCACGGGGTACCTCCGTGGCGGACGACGATCCCCCGGTGCTGGTGCTTGATGATCTGGAGATCGACGAGGGCGCCCGCGAGGTGCGCGTGGCGGGCGAGAAACGCACGCTGACCAGCTACCAGTTCGACCTGCTGCTGGCGCTGGCCCGCCATGCTGGCCGAGTGATGTCGCGCGAACGGCTGATGGATCTGGTCAAGGGCGCGCCGCTGGAAGCCTTCGACCGTTCCATCGACGTGCATGTAGGCAAGATCCGTCAGGCCATCGAGGCCGATCCCCGGCAGCCCGTGCGGCTGCTGACCGTGCGCGGCGTGGGCTATGTGTTCGCGCGGCCGCGCAACGGCTCCGCCTGATCGAAGGTGCCGCTGTCTTCGACCATTCGACCTGCTCCCCTTCTATATATTGATAGCCCATGCGTCGCCTGTCCCTGACCATCTTTCTGTCGCTGCTGGCCAGTCTGCTGCTGATGGCCGCCGCGGTGGCCTTTTTCTGGCAGTGGCGGCTGGACAACCGGACCGAGGCGCAGGAGAACCGCTTCACCGAGGCCCTGGCGGCCGAAGTGATTCCCGCGGCCACCGAGGGGGTGGAGCGGCTGCAGCAGGCGTTGTGGCACTGGCAGCGTCGCCTGCGCATCGACCTGCAGGTGATCGACGCGCAGGGCAGGGTGCTGGCCGCCGCCGGCCGGCCCTTCCGTGCGGACGATGCCGGGGCGCGGCAGGAAGAACAGCCCGGCCTGGAAGAGATGCCACCCCCGCCCGGACTGGATGCGCCCCTGCCCCCGGGCGAGGCCCTTCATGCGCGTCGCCCGCAGGGCCGCCATGGCCAGGCCCGTGACGGAGAGGGGCCCCGGCGCGCGATGGTGGCCGTCATCCATCGTGTGGCGCTGCCGGACGATCGCACGCTGCTGATCCGCACCTGGCGCCCCGCGCCGCCGCAGTTGCCCATCAGTGCACCGCTGGCGCTGGCCCTGCTCTTTGTGGCGGTGGGGCTGGCCGCCTGGCCGGTCTCGCGGCGCATCACCCGTCGGCTGGAAGCGCTGCAGCGCTCGGTGGATGCGCAGGCTGCGGGCGATCTGCGCGTGCGAGCCGAGGTGTCCGGTCAGGACGAAGTGGCCGCATTGGCGCACAGCTTCAACCACGCCGCCGAGCGTATCGAGGCGCTGGTGAACCGGCAGGAGGCGCTCCTGAGCACCCAGCGCCGGCTGCTGGCCAACGCCTCGCACGAGCTGCGCTCACCGCTGGCGCGCATCCGCATGGCCATCGAGCTGATGCTGGAAAACCCCGCCGACCTGACGCATCACACCGATGAAGTGCGCCAGAACATCCGCGAGCTGGATGCGCTGGTGGAAGAGATCCTGCTCGCCAGCAGGCTGGATACCCTGAGCCTGGACGAGCTGCGACGTGAGCCGGTGGACCTGACGCAGCTGGTCGCCGAGGAGGCGGCGCGGACAGGCGCCGTATGGATGGACGAAACGCCGTCGGACGTGAACAGGGATGACGGGTCGGAGTCAGGCGCTGCCCACACGACCGTGGCCGGCGATGCGCGCCTGCTGCGCCGGCTGCTGCGCAACCTGCTGGAAAACGCCCGGCGCTATCAGCCGGAGGGCGATGAGCCGGTGCTGCTGTGCCTGTCGCGGGAGCCTGGGCCGGTGGCGGTGGGCAGCACGGAGGCTGACACGGAGCCCGGCCATACCGGGGTCAGCCATGCCGGGGTCAATCATTCCGGGGCCGGGAAGGGGGGCCAGGCCGGCGAAGCCACCGACTGGCTGCGCATCGAGGTGCTGGATCGCGGGCCCGGGGTGCCCGAAGCGGCGCGCGAACGCATCTTCGAGGCCTTCTATCGGGTGGATGGCCATTCCGAGCAGGCCGGCAACGTGGGGCTGGGGCTGTCGCTGGTGCGGCAGATTGCCCGTCGCCATGGCGGCGATGCCCATCACGAGCCGCGCGAAGGGGGCGGCAGCCGGTTCGTGGTCAGGTTGCCTGCATCGCCTGCCAGGCCAGCCATGCTGTGACAGGGCGCGGGCCTTGTTCGGGAGCGGGCCTCGTCCGGGCCTTACGCAGCCGGCGGCGTGTTCACGCCGCCCTCCACCAGCGGGGCCAGCTCGTTCAGGGCCTTGTCGTAGACCTTGCGCTTGAACTCGATGACCTCGTCCAGCGGCGTCCAGTAGCCGGTCCAGCGCCAGGCATCGAACTCGGGGTGCCCCTGGCCGTCCAGCGAGATGGCGTCGTCGCCGGCCACAAGGCGCAGCAGGAACCAGATCTGCTTCTGGCCCCGGTAGTGGCCGCGCCATTCGCGGCGCACCCAGCGCACCGGCACGTCGTAGTGCAGCCAGTCGCGCGTGCGGCCCAGCACGGTGACGTGCTGCGGGCCCAGGCCGATTTCCTCGTGCAGCTCACGGTACATGGCCTGCTGCGGGGACTCGGCCGCGTTGATGCCGCCCTGCGGAAACTGCCAGGACTGCTCACGGATGCGCTTACCCCAGAACACCTGGTTGTCCTGATTCAGCAAGATGATGCCGACATTCGGTCGGTATCCGTGTTTGTCGAGCATGGTGGCTAGTGTCCGGTCGGCGTGCGGGCGCGTTCTTTTTTGTGGCGTGCACAAGGATATCTTGGCCTCCAGCTGGCCAAAAGCACCATGACACGCTCTAGAATGTTGCCCATTATATAGAGCGAGCCCATGAAAGCCACCGCACTGCACCTGCCTACCTTCAAAGAAGCGCCTGCCGACGCCGAAGTCGTCAGCCACAAGCTCATGACGCGCGCGGGCATGATCCGCAAGCTGGCCGGCGGCATCTACACGTACATGCCGCTGGGCCTGCGTGTCATCCGCCGCATCGAGGCCATCATCCGCGAGGAAATGGACGCCGCCGGCGCCATCGAGCTGCTGATGCCGGTGATCCAGCCCGCCGAGCTCTGGATGGAGTCCGGCCGCTGGGAAGAATACGGGCCCGAGCTGCTGCGCATCCGTGACCGCCATCAGCGCGACTTCGTCATCCAGCCCACCTCCGAAGAGGTGGTCACCGACCTCGCCCGGCAGGATCTGCGCAGCTACCGCCAGCTGCCCAAGAACTTCTACCACATCCAGACCAAGTTCCGGGACGAGCGCCGGCCGCGCTTCGGCGTCATGCGTGGGCGCGAGTTCACCATGAAGGACGCCTACTCCTTCGATCGAGACTCGGAAAGCGCGCTGGTCAGCTACCGGAAGATGTTCGACGCCTACCACCGCATCTTCGATCGGCTGGGGCTGCAGTACCGTGCCGTGGCGGCCGACACCGGCTCCATCGGCGGATCGGCCAGCCATGAATTCCAGGTCATCGCCGACACGGGCGAGGACGCGCTGGTCTACAGCACGGGGTCCGACTACGCCGCCAACATCGAGCTGGCCGAGGCCGTGCCCCTGCTGGCCACCCGCATGGCCCCCACCCAGCCGCTCACCCGCACGGCCACGCCCGGTCAGGCCCGCTGCGAGGCGGTGGCCGAATACCTCAAGCTGCCGCTCGACCAGACGCTGAAGTCCATCGTGCTGAGCACGGAGACTCCGGGGGCCGACGGTCAGCCGCCCAAGGTCACGGTCTGGCTGCTGCTGCTGCGCGGCGACCATGAAATGAACGAAGTGAAGGTGGGCAAGGTGCCGGGCCTGAAGGGTTTCCGCTTTGCCACCGAGGAAGAGATCCTCGAACACTTCGGCTCCAAGCCCGGCTACCTGGGCCCGGTGGGCCTGAAGAAGCCCGTGCGCATGGTGGTCGACCGCACGGTCGCCAACATGAGCGACTTCGTCTGCGGCGCCAACGAGGTGGACTACCACTACACCGGCGTGAACTGGGGCCGTGATCTGCCCGAACCGCTGCCTGAAGGGCAGGTGGGCGAGGTGATGATCGCCGACATCCGCAACGTCCAGGCCGGTGATCCCTCCCCGGACGGGCAGGGCACGCTGGCCATCCAGCGCGGCATCGAGGTGGGCCACGTGTTCTACCTGGGCACCAAGTATTCCCAGGCCATGAACGCCACCTTCATCGACGAGAACGGCCAGTCGAAGCCGCTGGAAATGGGCTGCTACGGCATTGGCGTCACCCGCCTGCTGGGCGCTGCCATCGAGCAGAACCACGACGACAAGGGCATCATCTGGCCGGCGTCCATCGCCCCCTTCGAGGTGGTGGTCTGCCCCATGGGCCTGGAGCGCTCCGAGGCCGTGCGCGAGGCCGTCGACCGGCTGGCTGCCGACCTGCAGGCGGCCGGCATCCGCTATGTGGTCGATGATCGCAACGAGCGTCCGGGCGTCATGTTTGCCGACTGGGAACTCATCGGCGTGCCACTGCGCATCACCGTGGGCGACCGTGGCCTGAAGGAAGGGCTGCTGGAACTCACCGTGCGGCGCGGCATGGTCACCCACAAGGTCGCCCCGGCCGATGTGCTGGCCGAGGTGCAGAAGCTGCTGCCCACGCTTTGATTGTCAGGCACGTTGCTGCAGCGCTGGGGGCAGCGGCGCTGTCGGCTGCCCTTGTCCTGCCCGGCAGCGCCCGGGCGGGCGGCCAGCAGTACGAGGTGCTGGCCGATGCGGTGCGGGTGGCGCTGGCCAGCGCCATCGATGCCCCGCACGATGCCGAGCCGTTGTGGGAGTCGCGTGCGCAGAAGATCGAGTGGCTCACGCAGATGTCCGACCGGCTGCCGCGTCGCGCCATGCCCGGCTTCGAGGCACGCCAGGCCTTTCTCCTCACCGTGCGCTACGAGGCGCAGCGTGCCGGCCTGGACCCCGAGATGGTGCTGGGCCTCATCCAGGTGGAAAGCGGCTTTCGCCAGTACGCCATCTCGAAGGTGGGCGCGCGTGGCTTCATGCAGGTGATGCCCTTCTGGACGCGCGTGCTGGGCAACGGCGATGCCGACGCGCTCTTCCGCATGCGCGTCAACATCCGCTATGGCTGCGTCATCCTGCGCCACTACCTCGACCTGGAAAACGGCAACCTCTTCATGGCCCTGGGGCGCTACAACGGCAGCCGTGGCCAGTCGGCCTATCCCGATGCGGTCTTTGCGGCCTGGAAGCGCTGGCGCTTCCAGCCGTCCGACGTCGCTTCTTCGCATCACTCATCCCCGCCAACCGACCGTTCGTCGGCTGCAAGCCCCCTCGATTGACCGCTCGTCGGCCCGTTCGGGGGGCAGGACCTGCCGTCTGTCGGTGGACATTATTCTTTTTGCTGGGGATGGACGCACCCCGGCCGACGTCGGCCCCCCACCTGTGTGTCTTCGCCCAATGTATCCCATTCCGGGATGACATGATCACCGCACGACAACCAGGGACCCCCTCCCGGGAGCGAATGTGACGCAGCCCCAGGATCCAGCAGCACGACAACGCCAAGGCGCACGCCAACTGGCGTCGTGGGTGCTTTTGCTGATTGCGGTGTCGTACGTGGTCTGGATGTACGCCTACCCGATGGCTTATTCGAAGCCGGATCAGGTCCTGCCCTACAGGATCCTGGCGTCATCGAAGAACTTCAACGAACTCACTAGCGTGCTGGGTTCACTGCGCGAGCAGGGACCGGCACTGGATCTGGGCGCCAAGAGCGGCAACGCCAAGACCCTGTGGGTGCTGGCCCGCATCCCCGCCGACACCGTCGAGCGCACGCGCGTGCTGCACATCGCCAACCGTTCCGTGCAGAAGGGCGATGCCGTCATCCTGGACGAATTCGGCCAGGCGTTGCTCTACGCGCATTTCAACAACGAGCAGGAGCCCGTCAACGCGGCCCGTGCACTGCCGGGCTATGCCATCACGCTGCCCGAGCTGCCACTGCCCCTGCCGGCCGGCCACCGCCGCTTCAGCGGTGAACATGACCTGACCGCCGTACTGCGTCTGGAGCTGTCCATCGCCGGCTCGGCGCTCTCTCTCAACCTGTGGGACGAGACCCGCTTCATCGAGGCACAGCGCCAGATCGAGGCCCAGGGCACGCTGCTGGGCAGTATCCTGGCGCTGCTGGGGCTGACCGCCTTCGTGGCCGGGCAGCTGATGCACATCCGTGTGGTGCGGCTGCTGGCCTTCTGGCTGGGATCACGTGCCGTCTTCCTGATGGTGCGGGGTGGCTACATCCAGTTCTGGCTGGGCAGCTCGGCCTCCAGCGTGGTGGGCATGGGTCTGGAGCAGATGGCCCAGATGGCCTTCCCCTGTGCCTGCGCCGCCCTCATGTGGGGGCTGATGGAGTCCCGGCTGCAGGGCCACCGCTTCGGCACCTGGCTGCACGGCATGTACATTGCCACCGGCTTCGCGCTGGCGGTCTCCGGCCTGCTGCCGCCCGACATCTTCCAGACGCTGCTGTACCTGGTGGGCGGTGCCATTGTCGTCACCGTGGTCGGCATGGTGGTGGTCAACCTCAGCCGCCGCATCTCGGTGATGTCGGTCTGGTACCTGTGCACCCCGTTGCTCGACGGGATGGCGGCTGCCAACACGCTCTTCTTCCTGCTGGGCATCACCCAGTCGCCGCTGCCCTGGCTGGACCTGCAGTCCACCACGCTGCTGGCCGTGATGAACGCCTCCACCGCCGTCATCGGCTACCTGGCGGCCGAGCGTTCGCGCCAGCTGCGCAGCCAGGAAGCCGCCATGACGGCCCTGGGGCGCTACCAGGCCACCTACCGTGCCGTGCCCATCGGCCTGCTGTCCTTTGATCGTGAAAACCGCATCGAGCGCTACAACGAAGTGGCGGTACGGCTGTTCGATGTGCCGGCTGGCAGCATCGATCCCCATCATGCCCCGGGTGCACGGGCAGATGCCTCGCCCTTGGCCATCCGGGGCGACAGTGCCTCACTGGATCGTGCCCACGTCGACACGCTCTCCGCCCTCAATGACGCTTTCCCGCAGGATCTGGCCGAACGCATCCATCAGGAACTGGAGAACTTCGAGGAAGCCGACTTCGTCTGGCGTCTGGAGAAGGTGAGCGGCCATCGCTGGCTGCGCGTGCAGGCACAGAAGACCGATACCGGTCACGACGTCAGCCTTACCGACATCACGGCGCTCAAGCAGGCCGAACACCACCTCATCCACGAGTCCCAGCACGACAGGCTGACCGGCGCGCTGAACCGCCATGGTCTGGAGAAGCGCCTCGAGGCACTGCTGAATGAGCATGAAACGCTGGATCAGGTGTCCCTCTGCTACATCGACCTGGACCGCTTCAAGGTGCTCAATGACGTGTTCGGGCATCAGGCTGGTGACACGGTGCTGGTGGATGTCGTGCGCCGACTGCGCAGCCGGTTGGGCGAGCATGCGGAGATTGCCCGCATGGGGGGCGACGAATTCGCCGTGCTGCTCAATGGCAAAGAGCCTCCGCACCGCCTGCTGGCCTATCGTGCCCTGGATGCCATTGCCGGCCGCCCCTTCGTCATTGCGCCCAAGCGCTTTGCCGTCACTGCCAGCGTGGGCATGAGCCCGGCCCGGCGTGGCCAGACCGGCAGCCAGCTGATCGACCGTGCCGACAACGCCTGCCGCGAGGCCAAGCGCAAGGGACGCAACCAGGTCGTCATCTTCCAGGACGGTGAGCAGGAAGGGGAGCGCCAGCGTCACCAGGTCGAGATGGAGGTGCTGGACCGCCTGCGCCGGACCAAGGAATTCCGCGATTTCGAGCTGGCCATCCAGCCCGTGGTCGGCCTGGGCGAATCCAACCGGCTTGGCGGCGAGATCCTGTTGCGCCATCGCACCCCGGACGGCACCCTGCGTTCACCCGCCGGCCTGATCGAGGCCGCCATCTACCGCGGCGAAATGGCCACCATCGACCGCTGGGTGCTGAACGAGACCCTGCGCTGGCTGGACAGGAACGAACGCGCCTTCCGTGCCCTGGACTTCATCTCGCTCAACCTGTCGGCCGAAGCGCTCAGTGACGAAGCCTTCAAGACCTACCTGCTGAGCCAGGTGCGCCGCTACCAGCAGGTCGCTCCCAAGCTGGTCGTCGAGATCAACGAGACCGTGGCCATGCAGGACGGCTACATGATGAAGCGCCTGATTGGCGGCCTGCGCCAGCTGGGCGCGCGCGCCGCGCTGGACAACGTGGGGGCTGGCTTCGTGAACCTGTCGGCCATCGGCGAGATCGGCGTGGCCTATCTGAAGATCGACGGCACCTTCACCGAATCGCTCGTCCACCAGGGTTCCGGTCAGGCCGTGCTGCGCACCCTCACCGTGCTGGCGCATGAACTGGGCATTGCCAGTGTGGCCAAGTCGGTGCAATCCGACCTGATGCTGCCGGCGCTGGAGCGCATCGGCGTCGACTACGGCCAGGGCCAGGCGCTGGGCGCGCCCATGCCGCTGCCGGAATTCGAGAAGCTGGCCGGCATCGCCGCCGGCGTGGAGCATTCAGAAGCTTTCGTCCAGCCCCAGGTAACGCCACTGGCCGGGCGGAAGGCGCCCCAGCAGGACGTTGCCCACACGGATGCGCTTGAGCCCCGTCACCGCTAGACCCACCAGCTCGCACATCCGGCGGATCTGACGGTGGCGCCCCTCCTGCAGCACGAAGCGCAGCTGCTCGGGGTTCTCCCAGTCCACCTGCGCCGGCTTCAGCTTGTGCCCGTCCAGCGAGAGCCCGTGACGCAGGAGCTTCAGCCGATCCGGCGGAAAGGCCGCCTGCACATTGCGCTCGACCTCGCCATAGCGCACCCGCACCAGGTATTCCTTGGTGGTGCTCGAATCCTCACCGATCAGCTGCCGGGCCACGCGCCCATCCTGCGTCAGCACCAGAAGCCCCACCGAATCGATGTCCAGCCGGCCCGCCACCGCCAGCCCGCGCAGCTGGTTGCGCTCGAAACGGCGCGGGTTCGTGTCGCCAGCCCAGCGGCTCTGCGCATCGATCAGCGTCACCGCCGGTCGATAGCCGTCCTCGGCCTGGCCGCTCACATAACCCACCGGCTTGTTCAGCAGGATCGTCACCTTGTCCTGCTGCCGGGCTCGCGCTGCCTGCCGCACCTCCACCACATCGCCCGGCATCACCTTCTGCCCCATCTCCACCGGCCGGCCGTTGATCCGCACCCAGCCTTGGGAAATCCAGTCATCCGCCTCGCGCCGCGAACACACGCCCGTGCGCGCCAGATGCTTGTTCAGCCGTTCGCCCTCGGGCGGGATCTCGCTTGATGCCGCGGCCGGGGCACGTCCCTGGGCCTTCTCTTGGGCCTTCTCACGGGGCTGCAACCGGGGCTGCGTCCGGGGCTGAGCCTGTGACCCGGACTGAGGGTCATTCTTCCGGTTCTGCGGACGCCCCGCGCGGGGGCGCTCCGCTTCATGGCCTCGGGCATCCTGTGCTCGGCGCCGGGCCGGCACGAGTTTCAATGGCGACATCTCTTCGGTATCGGTAACGTTGGGGGAAGGGCTTCGAAAGCCTGATGGGGGCTGTCCGTATCGTATCCTGTCCAACCATGTCCGCCACATCGGCCTCAATCGTGCCCTCGGCTATGGATTGAGGTATGTCGATGGCTTCCGTTTCACGCATCTGGGATACATCGGCGCCCAACCGGAAGAATTCGATGGGCGCCGACGGCAGAGGTGATCAGCGCTTGTGCGCAATCACGCGATCCTTGATCTTCTCGTACACGCTGGCCGGCACGATCTTCTTGCGCTTGAGCTCATCCTTGCCGGTGTAGGGGCGTCCCTTCACGATGGCCTTGGCGCGTGCCTCGCCGATGCCGGGCAGTTGCGCAAGTTCCGCTTCGGTCGCGCTGTTCAGGTCCAGCTTGCCGACCGACCCCGCAGCGTTGTCCTTGGCAGCCTCCTCCGTGGCGCTGGCCTTGCTGGTGGCTTCCTGGGCCTTGTCCTTCTGGCTGGCGGCCTTGTCCTGAAGCTTGCTGCCGTCCTTCTTCAGCGCATCCTTCTTCTCCTTCAGGGTGGATGTCTTGCTGTCAGCAGCTTCGCTCATCTTGCCGGACAGCGAATCCTTCACTTCCGTCACTTTCTCGCGAGCGCCCGACAGCAGTTCGGACTTGTCGGCCGCGTGCAGCGACGGTGCACCGAATGTCAGCGCCAGCGCAGCCAGCAGGCCCAGCGCCGGAGTGCGCACCGAGGAGAGGGTGGGTTTCTGGTTCTTCTTCATGAATATCTTCCCTGAACATGTATGGTGCCGGTCCCGTGCCGAAGCCGGAACCGACGATGATGCCTTCATCCATGCCGTCACCGTGAATGGCACCGCGATGAAGACAGCCGACAGGGTACCAAAACCCGGGCCCTGAATCGCACGGGCGGCAAGCTGATTGGCCGGGAAGACACGCCTGCGGCAGGGGCTTCCTTGGCATGCCGATGATCTTGTCCCATCCAGTGCCCTGCCGGCTACCATGATGGAGGGCAGATGCGATTTGCATGGATGGCTTCGGGATCGGATGCGTTCCCAATGTGTCATCGTGTCCGGCCGTGCCAGCCCATACAGGATGCGACTGTCGGTGCTCAGGCCGCCAGCGCCGTGTGGCCCGTACAAGGGGATCCCCTCAATGGGCGGCCGGCTCGCGCGCGTCCTTCAGCATCTCCACCAACGCCCGCAGCGTGACGGATCTCCGGCGGTTCGGGTAGTACAGGCAGAAGCCCTCGATGCGTGGGCTGAAATCTGTCAGTACCCGTACCAGGCGACCTGCCGTCAGATGCTCCGCCACGAGCTGATCGGCCGAATAGGCCAGCCCCTGTCCGTCAATGGCAGCGGCGAGGATCAGGCCGGCGTCGTTCATCACCAGGCAGAGCATCCTGGTGGATGGCGGCTATACCATCGGCGGCCTGCGCTGGCAGTGAGGCGATCGTCTCCGGACGGCGAGATTCGCGTCCGGGCAGAGCATGAGATATGTCTTGCCTTTTGTATGGCGGTCTTTGCGAGAGCCGGGCTCCGGAAAGGGGATGTACGGAGCCCAGTTTTCGCTCTTTTGGTGCAAGCTGTACTCCGATCCTCCCACTGAAAGAAAGACCTTGCAGAGGACCATAGAGATGGGGCGATCGTATGTTCCTACTATTATGCGTAGGTATTGTCGATTAATCCAACATTTGGTTGCGAAGAAACATATCATCGAGGAATTAGCATTCAATTAGTTAGTTTTGTATACAACTCTTAACATGAAGAAATAGGTTTGTCTTACTGTGTCGCAGTATATGATTTGGTGATGAGATAACATCATGACACTGCTGTCCCATTTGCTTTTTGAGGGGGAATGCTGTGCTGTCGCGTCTCTTTATCATCATTCTGTTGCTTCTTATTCCTGTCGCTATTGCGCTGCTGTCTCAACAGATAACGCGCACGGTACCTCCGCCCAAATTGTCTGGCGGCATCATTGAGGTCCCACTGCACGACACGGATGATATGTCTGGCCATGGTGCAGATGCAGTAACCGAAATCGGTCTGCCGGATTCATATACACCCCGCACCATCAAGCACAAATACGACATGGGGCCGGATGACGAGGCCAGACGTGTGGATGGCGTCAGAGGCAAGGGAGCGGATGCTCTTCATCAGGATGGTATCCACGATGAACGGCAGAATGGCAGCCGCGAGCACAGTATTGCGCCGGAGACTAAAGCTGCGGAGCACCATGGCCATCAAAAAAGGGAGACGCCATGAAGTCGAATGCTGATGCACGTCCTCTGGCAATGCCTCTCACGGCGCGCTGGCGCGTCGTGGGCTGGATATTGCTGACAGCTGCATTGATGGTTCTGGCGTTGATCCTGACGGTCCGTTCGATCTTCATTCGGCAGGTGGACCTGGATGCTAATGCAGCCGTCGTCCAGGAGCTGCATGAGTTCAATGCGTTTGCCCGCGAGGCTGTGGACCCTCGTACGCACGTTGCCTTCCACTCGTTGACCGCGCTGATGGAGCGCTACCTGGAACGTCAGACCCCTGATCGTGGGGAGGCCTTTATTGGTGTGACACCCGATGAGGTTCTCCTGCTGGATAATGCCTCCAATGATGCAGGCGAGCGACTAGCCGAAAATCCCAAGCGCCTGAGGGCCTTGTTGACCAGTCCGCAGAGTTCAGGCATCGAGAGCACGCCCGATGGCCCGATGCGCTGGGGCAAGAGTGTCATTCAGGGGCACGGCAAGCGGGGGGTGTTGCTGGTGACGCAGTTCGTTCAGGCCAATGTCGACAGCGTGCATCGCAACATGCTCGTTCTGTTCGGCGTATCGCTGGCTGGCATGGTGTTGACGGCGTTCATCGCTTGGTTGGTAGCCGGGCAGATCCTGGCGCCGGTACGCCGCTTTGCACGATTGTCCGAACGTATCGGCCCGCTTGATCTGTATACACGGCTGCCCGAGCATGGTAGCAGTGAGCTGACCCGCTTGGCACGCGCGATCAATGGCATGCTGGATCGACTGGAAAGCTCACACCGCGAGCAGAGTCACGTGCTGTACGAGGTGCAGCAACAGTTGCAGAGGCAACTGCAGGCACTGGTCTCGTTGCGTCAGCTGCTGGTACATGACCCCGAACAGCTGGCTCTGCTGGACAGGCCGGCAGGCGAGATGCGCCGTCTGGTGCAGGATCTGGAGCTGCTGCTCGAAAGTGCTCGACCGGGGTTTTTGCATTGCTACCCGGTCAGACTGGATGAATTGATCCAGAAGGCGGTCCGCCAGCAGCGCAATCTGCGACCCGATCGGGACTGGCAGGTGGTGGAGACCGTTGATGCCGAAGCTGAGCTGGACATGCAACGGGTGCTGTTGGCGTTGCACTATCTGGCCAACAACGCGGCGGACAACACCCAGGTGGGAGACAGGATCGGTCTGGGAGCATCCGTTCGCCGTCAGGCCGACGGTGAGGCCATGGCTAGTCTCTGGGTCGTCAATCAGGGGGCGCCGCTCAGCCAGGAACAGGCGAGGGCCGTCTTCGAACCGGTGCCGCATCGTCGTGATGAGCTGGACGAGGGCCATTTGCACATGGGCATGGGGCTCGCCGTGGTAAAGGCACTGGCGCATGCCCATGACGGGTATGCGTGGGTGGAGTCGGGTACGGAACGTGGGACGGTGTTCGGTATCGATGTTCCGATGGCCCGTCCTTCAGAGGGTACCAGTCAGACACTGGTACAGGAATCGGCCATCCAGGCCATGCAGAATGAAAAATGACAGCCCATGCCATGACCAAGGCTGAACGGATCAAGAATATGACGACGGACGACTCCGCTCCGGTTTTCTATCGTACCCATTCGTCATTGAATCTGCCGGACAGGAGGGAATCCGGGAGCAGACGAACGCTTGAGCCAAGTCTGATGGAGCGAGTGGTACGGCGGTTGCGTGACGATTTCTCTGTGCGGCATCTGGCCGCCATTGCTGCCGCCATTGGTGTGATGGCACTCGTCGTCTGGTGGGTCAATATTGCCGTGGATGGTGCGGACGAAGCCAAGGCGTTGAGCACGCAGGGCGCAGTCACCCTTTCGGTCTTTGCCATTGCGGTATGGTTCTGGATCTTCACCGCCATTGATGACACCTATGTCGCGTTGGGGGCGGCAGTCGTGCTGGTGGTGATGGGTGTGTTGCCGGAAAAGACGCTCTTCGATTCTCTGGGTGATGACACTGTCTGGCTGTTGCTCGGTTCGTTCGTCATCGCCGCAGGCATCACGGCTTCCGGGCTTGCCACGAGAGCAGCAGTCTTCATCATTTCTGGGGCACGAGATGTGCGACAGTTGATGCATCTGAGCGGAGCGGCCCTTGTGGCTACAGCTTTTGCTGTGCCATCGACCTCGGGGCGGGCAGCATTGGCCATGCCGGTGTTCATGGCATTGGCTCCGGTACTGCGCGATCGACCTTCACTGGTTCGGGCGCTGGCGCTGGCCTTCCCATCTGTCATCCTGCTGTCGGCCGTGGCTTCCTACCTGGGGGCCGGTGCACATCTGATCACCAGTCAGATTCTGGTTGGTCGGGGATACCCGGGCTTCTCATTTGCCAATTGGATGCTCTATGGCTTGCCATTGGCGGTGGTGTCCAGTGTGGCATGCGTGGAGCTGGTGCTGGCGCTGTTCACATCACGTGAAGATCGTCGTCAGGCGTTGAGCATTTCTGTGAGCGACCTTCAAAGCCACACCAGCATTCCTATCAGTGGCAGGTTCACGCCAGCTCAGGGAAGGGCCGCTTGGCTGGTGGCTGTGGTCATCGTCCTCTGGTGCATGGAGCCGGTCCATGGCATCCACCCTGCTGTCATTGCCCTGGCTGGCGGGCTGGCCATGAGTAGCACCAGCTTGGGCGTCGTCAGTCTGGGCAAGGCGCTCAAGTCGGTACCGTGGTCCCTGTTGATCTTCATGGCGGCTACGCTGGCGTTGGGATCGGCGCTGGCCAGTTCCGGCGCCGCAGCTTGGGCAGCCGAAGGCATGCTTGGGCCCATTCGCAGTGCCGGAAAGGCAGCTTCAGTCACTTTCGTCGTCGTTATCGTGTTCATTTCCACTGCAGCGCATCTGGTCATTCAGTCACGGTCGGCACGGTCCGCAGTGCTCATTCCTCTGGTGGTATCGCTGGCGCCGGAGGTTGGGGTCTCCGCGATGGCCGCTGCGTATGCCTCGACGGCGGCTGCAGGTTTCTGTCACACCATGAGCAGTTCGGCCAAACCCATGGCCTTGTTTGCCAGGGTCGAGGATGCTCCCACCTATTCTGCCCAGGATCTGCTGCGGTTGAGCCTGTGGCTGGCGCCGCTGAGCGCTGCTCTGGTGCTGTTGTTTGCCTTCGTCGTCTGGCCGCTGAGCGGTATGCCGCTGTTTCGGTGAAAGTGAATGGCAGCAGCCGTTCGTTCGGATCAACCATCAAGGAGGAAGCCAATGTCGATCATCCCCAGGAATATCCTTGTGGCTCCAGCTGGGTTCAAGGAGTCGTTGGACGCCGGTACCGTGGCGCGTGCCATTTCGGCAGGCGTGCGGCGCACCATGCCGGGAGCACGTATCAAGACCGTTCCGGTGCCTGATGGAGGCGAAGGAACAGCGCATATGCTGGCCGAATCGACAGAGGGACGCCTGGTGCATCGCACCGTTACTGGTCCTGTAGGACAGCCTGTCGAGTCGCATTTCGCCTTGCTCGGCGGCAAGGCACAAGGGGTGGCTGTGGTGGAAATGGCTGCTGCAGCCGGCCTGCGCCTGGTGCCGCGAGACATGCGTGATCCTACCCTCACCACGACCCGGGGTGTGGGAGAACTGATACATGCCGCGCTGGAGCATGACATCCACACCATCTTGATTGGTTGTGGTGACTCCGGCACCAGTGATGGAGGCCTGGGAGCATTGCAGGCTCTGGGTGTGCGCATCGCCGATGCCCAAGGCAGGGAGGTTGGACATGGTGGTCGCTGTCTGGCGGATGTGGCGACATTGGACATGAGTGGGCTGCCGTCGGCGTTGCGCGATGGAAAGGTAAAGATGGTGATGGCGCTCAACGCACATAACATCCTGACGGGTGAGCGCGGCGTGGCACGGGTCTTTGGCCCCCAGAAAGGGGCTTCTCCACAGCAGGTGGCCGAACTGGAAAGAGGCTTCGAAAACTGGGCACGCAAGTTGGCAGAATACGCACTGCCACAGGCACGGGACATCGATTTTGCTCGCGGTGCGGGTACGGGCGCATCGGGTGGTCTGGGTGCAGGGCTGGCTGCCATCGGGGCGCAGCTGGTGTCGCGCTTTCAGGCACTTCTGGACTCCGGGCTGGCCGGTTTCGACATGAATGCGCTGCTCAGAGGGGCAGACCTGGTCATCACCGCGGAAGGGGCCATCGATTTCCAGACACCCCGTGGCAAGGTTCCTGCCGAGATCGCCCGGCGGGCTGGTGAGCTGGGGGTGCCGGTTGTTGCATTGGCTGGCACGCTTGGCAAGGGGGCCCAGGATGTCTATGACATCGGCATCGATGCCATCGCGTCGATCGTGCCCATTCCGATGAGTCTTGAGCAGGCCATCGAGGCGGGTGAGCGGCTGCTGGTGGAGGCCACGGAGCGTCTGATGCGCACCTTGCTGCTGGGAGCGGCCATGACCGTGCGCAGCGCGGATGTCAAGGAGACCGCTGCGGCGTGGTGAGCCAATGGGGAGGGCATAGCGCTTTCGGGGAAGGCCCGAGGGATCTCACCCTCTCGCCCGGATCGTCCGGAATGTCAGGTTCACGCGCGGCTGGGTGACGCGCGTGCTTTTCATCAGCGCATGCTGCCAGTGGGTCTGCGTCTGGCCGCGCATCACGATCAGCTGGCCGTGGTGCAGCAGCATCTCGACCTTCTGGCGGGTCTGGCGGTGGCGGAACGCAAACTTGCGGGTGGCCCCGAAGCTGACCGAGGCAATCACCGTCTCCGGCCCCAGCTCGGCCTCGTCGTCGCTGTGCCAGGCCATGCCCTGAGTGCCGTCGTCGTAGCGGTTCAGCAGGCAGGAATTGAAGGAGACCCCCACCCGGGCACTCACCTGGTCGCGCAACGTCCGTAGGGGAGGGGCCCAGAGGCGTGCCCGATGGTTGACGCCTGAATAGCGGTAGTCGAAGGCTTCGTCGCCATACCACGCCACACGGCGGGCCGTGACGATGCGCTTTCCGTAGAGCTGGACCTCGTCATGCTGCCAGGGCACTTCGGCCAGCAGCCAGGCCAGCATCGCATCGGCCTCGGCGGCAAACACCGTGCCATGGTCGTTGACGACGCCGTCGCAGGGCAGCAGGTTGATCTGCGGATCGGCCGCGTCTTCAAAGAGGGAAAGCGTCATGGCGGGCAGATGCTTAGGGTTGCCCCCGCTTAGGGTTGCCCCCAATGGAATGCCTGCGTGCAAAGCAAGACAATGCAGCCATGCGGTCTAGACCAGCCGGACATGGAGACACCCGGCGGCAGTGAGAGGAGACCCGGCAAGTACTGCACTAACTGAGCCGGACAAGAAAAGCGACCGCAGAAAGAAAAAAGCCCGCACGGATAAGCGTGCGGGCTAATCCACCAAAGGAGGAGGTGGAGGAGACGAATGAATTCTATGCTCTGGCTTCGGTCATTGCAAGAGGTTTTTGCGCCGTTCCGTATCTTTTATGTTAAAGATAGTCAATTTGTGCGCTCAAGAGGCATGAATGCCTCATCCCACGGGCCGGCTGCCCGCCAAGGCAGCAGATTCAGGGGGTCGATTCATCTGAGCCGTGCTATCTGATTCGTGCTATCCGACCGCGCCGCGAGTCGTATCCGCCCTTGCGGCGTGGCCTATCAGAAAGCAGCACGCCGACACGCAGGATGTGCGTATCGGCGTGGTGATCCCCGAAGGGGGGAGGAGACTGCCATAGGCAGACCTTCTGCATGGGCCATGGGCCCCTGCCAAGGGTCGCTTCGGCTTTTGTGTTTCGGCAAACCTGGCTGAGGCTGTTCGAGGGCAGGCCGGATGCCGGAACGCCCGGCCGTCGTCAGCCTGTTTCGGTCAACCTTCTGTGGGTCAGCCTGCCTCGGCGCCCAGCACCCTCTTTTCCAGCACCCGCAGGATCTCGCTGTCCTGTCGGCTGTCGAACTTGCGGGCAAAGAGCTTGTCCGAGCGCTCCAGACGCTCCCGGTCGGCCAGCGTGAACACCTTGGGGTGCGATCCTCCGGCGCTCCAGTCCTCTTCATGCAGCAGGCGGTTTTCCACCGTGTCGGCATGGGGAGAGTTCATGATGAAGCTGTGCGGCAGCACCTCGACGGGGCGGTAGCCATGCCTCAGGGTCTTCACCCAGCGGGGCAGGTGGCTGGATTCGATGAGGTGCTGACAGAAGCTGCGGGTAAGCGCCATGTAGGGGCGGCCACCCACGTAGCGGGCCTGGCCCAGATGGCGCGACCAGCGGTCAATGCGCAGTTTGGGCACGTTCCAGCCGCTCTTCATGAACGGGGGCTCCAGCCGGATGCGCTGGATGCGGGCGTAAGGGTCGTTCCAGACCTTCTCGGGCTCCACGATGTCGAGGAAGTTGCGGCCTTCGTTGGCTGCAAAGAAGGCGCGGATCTCTTCCTGCGACTTCAGCGGAAAGTCCTGGCCGCTGAGGTTGATCAGCACTTCCCAGGGCTCGGGGCGTGCCAGCAGTTCACGGATGCCGTCCAGCCGGGCCTGCATCAGGCTCCAGGACGCCCAGCGCATGTCGCGCGCCGGGGCAATGAAGACATTGGGGTGCCGACGCACCACGGCTTGCAGGGCCGGCTCGCTGCCGGTCAGCCCCTTGCTGTCGGGCATGACCAGGTAGACGTTGTCGGGGTGCTGGATGCAGTAGAGCATCTGGGCCAGCTGCTCGGGCTGCTGGTGGGCAATGATCAGATAGGCAAGACGCACGGTCGGTCACCCGAATGGAAAGGCTCGGGCCCCGGATGCTGGCCCGCAGGATGAGAGGTTTGGGTCTTCCTGAAGCGTCCGTGTGCCGGGAAGGGAGGAACTTCCCGGCAGGCAGGCTCAGGGGGCGTTGTGAAACCCCCCAAGCCTTCTGTCCCAATAGGGACAGGCGGTCACTTCTGCAAGCCATTAGACCGCAATTCTGTGACCAATCTAATGCGATATGTAACCAATCAGCGCGGAACGGTTGCGAATAGCCGCGAATCGGTTGAATTGTCAGGAAAGGCGATCACCCGGGATGTGCCTGGGTGCGAATGAGCCATATCCCTCAGCCCGTCATCGGCCCATCGGGCCGGGGCCGCCCATGCCGGGCAGGCCGCCGCCGCCCATCATGCCCTTCATGGCACGCATCATCTTGGCCAGGCCGCCTTTCTGCATCTTCTTCATGACGGACTGCATCTGCGAGAACTGGTTCAGCAGCCGGTTGACATCGTGCACGTGCACGCCTGCGCCCGCGGCGATGCGCCGCTTGCGGGTGGCCTTGATCAGCTCGGGCTTCTCGCGTTCGGCCGGTGTCATGGCGTGGATGATTCCCTGCATGCGGCGCATGTCGCGCTCGGCCTTGTCCATGTCCTCGGCGCTGGCCTTGCCCTGGATCTCCGCCGGCATCTTCTCCATCAGCGAGCTGAGCCCGCCCAGCTTCTTCATCTGGCTCAGCTGGGCCAGGAAGTCGTTCAGGTCGAAGCGCGAGCCTTTCTTGAGCTTCTCGGCCAGTTCCTGCGCCGCGGCGTGGTCCACGTTGGCGTGGGCCTGTTCCACCAGCGCCACGATGTCGCCCATGCCCAGGATGCGGTTGGCCATCCGGTCGGGGTGGAAGACATCCAGGCCGGTGAGCTTCTCGCCCACCCCCACGAACTTGATGGGCTTGCCGGTGATGGCCTTGACCGACAGGGCCGCACCACCGCGCGAGTCGCCGTCGAGCTTGGTGAGCACCACGCCCGTGAGCGGCAGCGTGTCATTGAAGGCCTTGGCGGTGTTGACTGCATCCTGACCCTGCATGGCGTCCACCACGAACAGCGTCTCAATGGGGTGCAGGGTGTCGTGCAGCAGGCGGATCTCGTCCATCATCGCCTGGTCGATGCCCAGCCGGCCGGCCGTGTCGACGATCAGCACGTCGTGATAGTGGTTCTTGGCCCAGTCCACTGCGGCACGCGCGATGTCGGCCGGCTTCTGGTCGGGTTGCGACGGGAAGAAGTCCACGCCGGCCTGCTGGGCCACGGTCTTCAGCTGGTCGATGGCGGCGGGGCGGTACACGTCGCAGGAAACCGTCAGCACCTTCTTCTTGCGGTTCTCGCGCAGCCACTTGGAGATTTTGCCCACCGTGGTGGTCTTGCCCGCGCCCTGCAGACCGGCCATCAGGATGATGGCGGGCGGCTGGGCCGCCAGGTCCAGCTCGGCGGTCTCGCCGCCAATCAGGTCCACCATGGCATTGTGGACGATGCCCACCAGCGCCTGGCCGGGGGTGAGCGACTGCAGCACCTCCTGGCCCAGCGCCTTTTCCTTCACCTGGGCGATGAAGTCGCGCACCACGGGCAGGGCCACATCGGCTTCAAGCAGCGCGATGCGGATTTCCCGCAACATTTCCTGGGTATTGGCTTCGGTCAGGCGAGCCTCACCGCGCATGGTCTTCACAATGCGCGCAAGGCGTTGGGAAAGGCTGTCGAACATGAGAGACTGGGCCCGAAGGCGGTGGAAAACGTGGCGGGGAGTGCGCCAGGGGCGGGGCGATGTTGCGCGACCGGTGCCCGGGCGGGGTAAACTGCGACAGTGGGCATTGTACTGACTCTCATCCTCCTGGCGGTCGGACTGTATGGTCTGGTGCTGCTGCGTGGCCTGCGCCATGATGCGCAGGGCCCGGCACGTGCCGCAGACGCCGACCCTCCTTCTCGTGCCGCCGGCGCAGGTGCTCCGGCGGCACGGCCTGCTGCTGCGCCGGCGCCCCGTGGTGTGGCCAGCCCCGCCGTCGGCTGGCGCGGTCTCGATGTCGTGCTGGGGGCCGGGTTGCTGGCCCATGCGCTGGTGCTCATCTCACCCTGGTGGCGCGTCGACGAGGTCTTTCATTTCGGCTTTGCCTATCTGCTGTCGGCCACGGTCTGGATCGCGCTGCTGCTCATCTGGCTGGAAAGCCGCCACATGAGTGTGGGGCGCCTGCCTGTGCTGCTGGCGCCGCTGGCCATGGTCGTGGTGGTGCTGCCCGTCTTCTTCCCCGGTGCCGCATTCCCGCTCGATCGGCAGACGCCGTTCTTCGTGCCGCACCTGGTGGTGGGCACGCTGGCCTACGGCGTGGTCTTTCTGGCCGCGCTGCAGGCGCTGCTCATGGCGGCGGCCGAGCACCGGCTGCATCCGCGCCGGCAGGACCGCGCTGGTCTCATCACAACACTGCTGGCGCGCGGCCATCAGGCCTTGCCGCCGCTCATGGTGCTCGAGCGCATCCTCTTCAATGTCATCAGCGTAGCATTCGTGCTGCTGCTGCTCACGACAGTCAGTGGCGGCCTGTTCAGTGAAGAGATCTTCGGGCGACCGCTCACGCTGAACCACAAGACCGTGTTCTCGCTGGTGGCCACCATCTTCTTCGGGCTGCTGCTGCTGGGGCGCCGGCTGTGGGGGTGGCGTGGACGCCTGGCCATCCGGCTCACGCTGGGCGGCTTCATCCTGCTGCTGCTGTCCTACGTGGGCAGCCGTTTCGTGCTGGAAGTGATCCTCAACCGGATCTGATCGCCAGGAAGGAATCAACGTGAAAATCATCTTCTGGATGCTGGTGATTGCCGGCGCGATCATGCTCGTGCGGCGCTATGGTGCCCTGGCGGCGGCCCGTGCCCGGCGCGAAGCCCAGGCTGCGGCCGGCCAGTCGGCCGCAGACGCCGCGCCCGCACGTCCGGCCAGTGCGGACATGATGGTGGCCTGCTCGATCTGCGACCTGCACCTGCCGGCTTCCGAGGCCATCTTTGCCCACGGCCGTGTCTATTGCTGTGAAGCGCACCAGGCGCAGGGCAAGGCGGCCCAGAGCGGGCAGCGCCTGAAATGACGCCTGCGCAGCGCCGCACGCGGCTGGTTGCGGCATGAACGCATCGACGAATCGGCTGTCGCCGGACCCGGATGAGCTGCCCCTGCAGCAGGCCGGCACCTTCTGGACCTCGCTGCGCTACCTGGCCGACGGGCGCCTCATCATCGCGCTGCTGCTGCTCATCTACATTCCGGTGCTGGGGCCCGACACCCCGGCAGCGCATCCGTTCCAGCGAACGCTCTTCATTGGCCTCACGGCCTTCTACATGGGCTTTGCGGTGCTGAGCTCCATCGCGGTGCGTCGCATCCGTCGGGGCTTCTCGCTTCAGCTGTTTGCGCAGATCACCGTGGACGTGCTGGTGCTGGGGCTGATCGTCTATGCCAGCAACGGCCGCAGTGGCCTGGGGGCGCTGATGATCACCCCGGTGGCGGGCGTGGCCATCCTGTCGGCCACCTTGCCCGCGCTGGCGGTGGCGGCTGCGGCCTCGATGATGCTGCTGGGCGAGACCATGCTGCGCTTTTTGCAGCGTGGCGACATGGGCACCACGGCCATCGGCAACGAGCTGATGATCGCCGCCTTCATCAGTGCCACGCTGTTCTTCACGGCGCTGGTGATCAGCCGCCTGGCACGGCGTCTGGCCATGCAGGAGCGACTGGCCATCCGGCGCGGCGAAGATCTCCGCAACCAGCGCGCCATCCACGCGCTGGTGGTGGCCGAGCTGGATCAGGGGGTGGTCGTCTTCGATCCGCGGGGCGTGCCGCGCGACATGAACCCGAAGGCGCGGCGTCTGCTGAACCTGCCCATGGGCGTTCCCTTCACCGAGGCCGATCCCAAGACACTGAAGGCGCTGCGCCAGGTCCTGGAGACGCCCGAGCGCGTGGCGGACCTGCAGATCCGTCGTCGTGAAGGCACCGTGCGGCTGCGGGCCCGGGTGCTGACCGGTGGCAACATTCCGCCCGACGAGCTTGATGAGACTTCGTACTATCCGGGGGGCGACAACGGGCAGGGCGGCCGTGCATTGCTGGACCGCGTGGTGCTGCTGGAGGACCTGAAGCGTATCGAGGATCAGGCCCAGCAGCTCAAGCTGGCGTCGATGGGCCGTCTGTCGGCCTCCATCGCCCACGAGATCCGCAATCCCCTTTCGGCCATTCGCCATGCCGGTGCGCTGCTGGGCGAGCAGGCGAGCACGACAGCCCAGAAGCGCCTGGCCGACATCATCGAGAAGAATACGATGCGCATCGACCGCATCGTCGAGGATGTGCTGTCGATGGCACGGCGCGGGGCCCTGAGCGAAGTGCTGGACCTGCGGCATTTCATGGCGCAGTTCATGCCGGAGTTCATGGCCAACGTGAAGGCCGGTGGTGCCGTGGTGGCAGGGCGCGATGGCGGTGAGCGCATCGCGCTGCGCCATGACAGTCATGCGCCCATCACCTTCGACCCCAATCACCTGCGCCAGATCCTCGTCAACCTGCTGTCCAACGGGCTGCGCCATGCCTCGGACCGTGAGGGCGCGGTGCTGCTGCTCTGGACGCAGAGTGCGACGGGCGTGCTGCAGCTGTGGGTTCTGGATGATGGCCCGGGCATTCCCGAAGATCGGCGCGAGCATCTGTTCGAACCGTTCTTCACGACCGAGACGCGGGGAACGGGGCTGGGTCTGCACCTGACGCAGGAGCTGTGCACGGCCAATGGCGCCACCATCCGTTATGAATCCTCTGCGCTGTTGGGTGAGGACATCCGGCAGCGCTACGGGGCGGGTTTCGTGATCACGCCCCAGCAGCGACAGGTTGCGGAAGCAGGCCCTGTCGCGGCACCTTCGAGAATGGAGAGCGATGAATGAAAGTCACCGCCGACGACGATAACCGTCTGCCCCCCGGCCGGACGCCCCGGGTGCTGGTGGTGGACGACGAGGAAAGCCTGCGCGAGCTGCTGGAGCTGACGCTGGTGGGCATGGGGCTGGATGTGGACGTGGCCGAGGACCTGTCCACGGCACGTGCAATGCTGGAGCGCTACCGCTATTCGCTCTGCCTGACCGACATGCGCCTGCCCGACGGCAACGGCCTGGATCTGGTGCGGCTCATCAACAGCCAGTGGCGCGACACGCCGGTGGCGGTCATCACGGCCTACGCCAGTGCGGAGAACGCCGTGGCGGCGCTGAAGGCAGGGGCCTTCGATTATCTGAACAAGCCGGTGGGGCTGGATGCACTGCGGGCGCTGGTGCGTTCGGCCCTGAAGCTCTCGGATACTCCTGCCACGAAGAATCCGGTCGCGCCACCGACGGCGCAGCCCGGGGGCAAGTCCACCCGCCTGCTGGGCACGTCGCCCGCCATCGATGCGGTGCGCGCTTCCATCGCGCGCATGGCGCGCAGCATGGCGCCCGTGCACGTCACGGGTGAGTCCGGTTCCGGCAAGGAGCTGGCGGCTCGGCTCATCCATCAGTTGAGCGGCCGTGCCGAAGGGCCTTTCATCGCCGTGAACTGCGGCGCCATCCCCGAGAACCTGATGGAGTCGGAGTTCTTCGGCTACCGCAAGGGGGCGTTCACGGGGGCGGATTCCGATCGCATCGGCTTCTTCATGGCGGCCAATGGCGGCACGCTGTTCCTGGATGAGGTGGCCGACCTGCCGCTGGCCATGCAGGTGAAGCTGCTGCGTGCCATCCAGGAAAAGCGCATCCGCAAGGTGGGGGCGGTGACGGAAGAAGCGGTGGATGTGCGCATCGTCAGCGCCACCCACCAGAACCTGGCGCAGTGCGTGGCACAGGGACGGTTCCGGCAGGACCTTTTCTACCGGCTCAACGTGATCGAGCTGCGCATGCCGGCGCTGCGCGAGCGGCAGGAGGACGTGGGCGTGCTGGCCGATGCCATCCTGCAGCGGCTGGCACAGCGCAGCGGTCTGGAGGGCGTTCCGCAGCTCTCCAGCATGGCGCTGCGCTACCTGCAGAGCTATCCGTTTCCGGGCAACGTGCGCGAGCTGGAGAACATCCTGGAACGGGCGCTGGCGTTTTCCGATGGTCGTGTGATCAACGTCGAGGACCTGGGGCTGCGCCCTATCGTGACCGACGAGAAGGAACGTGAGCTGGATGACTCCCTGCATCAGGGGCTGGCTGCCCCGGGAGGGATGCGTCCGGGTCAGGGGACATTGGCCGCTGTACCCTGGAGTGCAGGGCAGGGGGCATCGGTGTCCGATGCTGCTGCCGACGAAGGGCAGGGCACGTCGTCGATGCCAGCCGCCAGCGAACCGCGCGGCTGGAAGCTGATTGATGGGGTGCCCACCTCACTGCCCGATTATCTGGACCAGGTGGAGCGTGATGCCATCCTGCTGGCGCTGGAGCGTACCGGCCAGAATCGTACGGCGGCGGCGCGGTTGCTGGGCATCACGTTCCGTGCATTGCGTTATCGGCTGCAGCGGCTGGGCATCTGATGGACACCGGAACGCCCTGGCTGTCGAACATGAAGGTGATCGACAGCCCCAACCATGATGCGAGGCCCGAGGGCATCGTTATCGATACGGTCATCCTCCATTACATCAGCCTGCCGCCCGAGCATTTCACGGGTGACGCGGTGGAGGCCCTGTTCACCAATCGTCTGGATGTCACGGCGCATCCGTACTTTGCAGGGCTGGCTGGTGTGCGGGTGTCGTCGCATTTCTTCCTGCGCCGGCATGGCGAGCTGGTGCAGTTCGTTCATCCGGATCTGCGCGCCTGGCATGCCGGCGTGTCGCGCTTGCTGGATCGGGAACGCTGCAACGATTTTTCCATCGGCATCGAACTGGAAGGTAGCAGTCAGCGTCCGTTCACCGAAAGCCAGTACCGCCGTCTGGAGAAGCTTCTGGATGCCCTGTTCCAGGCCTATCCCATTCGCTACATTGCCGGGCACAGTGATGTGGCACCCGGACGCAAGGAAGATCCCGGCCCCTGGTTCCAGTGGTCCCGGTTGAAGTCGCTGCTGGATGCACATGGTGTGGTGCGTCCTTTTCCGGAAGGCTGCTGATGCGCTGATGTGTGTGCTGCTGGCATGGCGTGGGTGGTGTAGAACGCCTGTTTCCCGTTCTTCCATCACGCCGGGTGAAGACCTGGATGCCATGGCGGCTGCACGCATGATTCGCGGCGAAACCCGTGCACGAAACATGGGTGATGCTTGAAATGCAGGCGGTGTGAAATGCTCATGACGCGCCGTCACTGCCATTTGCATCCTGTTCTTTGCGCCCTGTTTTCCAGCGTGCCAGTCCCGAACGCTTCAAGTTTGCGTGATGCTTTCAGGGGGCAGAAGTCCGGCGTCTGTCGAGCGGATATCGATTGTCACTGTGCAGTGCTGCTGCAATACAGGGGGTGCGCAGAAACCGTTTATCTGCTGCCCCCTGAAAAACGCGAAAAAACCTTCGGTATTCTTCTTGGTGCGATTGCAACACGCATATTGCTCACGTTATGATCGGGCCGTCAGAAATTGCCCTCGGTTGGTGGTGCATGGCGTGCAATCGGTGCAGACATTGATCGCCAATCGAATTTCCCTGCTTAGGAGTGACTGATGGCAACAACCACCAAGAAGACGGCGGTAGCCAAGAAGACCGTCGGCCGTGCCGCAACGGCCACGCGCAGCACGAAGGCTGCTGCTGCAACCACAACCCGTCGTGCCACCGCGACGCGTGCATCGGCCCCTGCGGCTGTTGCGGCAACAACGACGGCAACTCGCGGACGTCGCAAGGCTGCTGAGACGGTGGCGGAACCCGTGGTTCGTCGTGGTCGCAAGACAAAGGCGGAAGTGGAAGCTGCGGTACTGACGACGACGCCCGCACGTCGTGGCCGCAAGCCGAAGGCCGAGGTGGAAGCGGTCGTTGCTGCGCCGGTCCGTCGTGGCCGCAAGTCCAAGGTGGAAGTTGAAGCTGCCGTGCTGACGACCACGCCCGCACGTCGTGGCCGCAAGGCGAAAGCCGAAGTGGAGGCGGTGGTTGCCGCCCCCGCCCGTCGTGGTCGCAAGGCGAAGGTGGAAGAAGCCGCAGCTGCGGTTGCTGCTCCTGCACGTCGTGGCCGCAAGGCGAAGGTGGAAGAAGCCGCGCCGGTGGTTGCAGTGCCGGCCCGTCGTGGTCGCAAGCCGAAGGCGGAAGCCACTGCACCGGTGGTTGCAGCGCCCGCCCGTCGCGGTCGTAAGGCGAAGGTGGAAGAAGCCGCGCCGGTGGTTGCAGCGCCTGCCCGTCGCGGTCGCAAGCCGAAGGCGGAAGCCGCTGCACCGGTGGTTGCCGCGCCGGCCCGTCGCGGTCGCAAGTCGAAGGTGGAAGAAGCCGCGCCGGTGGTTGCTGCGCCTGCCCGTCGCGGTCGCAAGCCGAAGGTGGAAGCCGCTGCACCGGTGGTTGCCGCGCCGGCCCGTCGCGGTCGCAAGGCGAAGGTGGAAGAAGCCGCGCCGGTGGTTGCTGCGCCTGCTCGTCGCGGTCGCAAGCCGAAGGCGGAAGCCGCTGCGCCGGTGGTTGCCGCGCCCGCACGTCGTGGTCGCAAGGTGAAGGTGGAGGAAGCCGCGCCGGTGGTTGCCGCGCCCGCACGCCGCGGTCGCAAGGCGAAGGTGGAAGAAGCCGCGCCGGTGGTTGCCGCGCCGGCCCGTCGCGGTCGCAAGGCGAAGGCGGAAGCTGCTGCACCGGTGGCAGCAGCGCCTGCTCGTCGCGGTCGCAAGCCGAAGGCCGATGCGCCGGCAGCCCAGGCTGCCTGGCCGTTCCCGGTGGGTCGTCGCCCCTGATGACAGGCGCTTTCTGATCCAGGACGCTTGAAAGCGTTACGACAGCCGCTTCGGGTCACCCGGGCGGCTGTCGGCGTTTTGGGGGATGGTATTCTGTCGGGCGTTGATCTTTCCGCGCGTGTTGCGGTGAGAGGGCTTGCCCCGGGGCTGCAGCCTTTCACGCGCAGCCCGGCATGTTTCATGTTGGCCGCATGCGGCGCTTTCCTGCGCAGCACCAGAGCGGCAGATCATTTTTCGATTGTGCTTGGAGGACCGGAATGCAGTCGATTCTCTGGATGCTGATACAGACGCTGGCCTCGCTGCTGGCCAGTGCCTGTCTGTTGCGGGCCTATGCGCGCTGGCAGGGGATGTCGCCGTTTGGCAATCCGCTGGTGGGCTTTGCCCATGCGCTCACGCAGTGGCTGGTGCGCCCGCTAGGCATGGTGCTGAAGCCTTCCGGGCGGCTGGACTGGCCCAGCATCGTGGCAGCCCTGGTGCTGGGGCTGGTCACGTCGCTGGCGTTTGCCGTGCTGCTGGGGGTGCCCGGCATGGCAAACCCGGTCTATGTGGTGCTGCTGGGCGTGCTGTGGGCTGTGCGCTGGGCGCTGTACCTGGCCATGCTGCTGATCATTGCCTCGGCAGTGCTGTCGCTGATCAATCCGCAGGCACCGCTGGCCTGGCCGCTGGCAGCACTCACTGCCCCGCTGCTGAAACCCTTCCGGCGGGTGCTTCCGATGGTGGGGCAGTTCGATCTCACGCCACTGGTGGCGCTTCTGGTGATCCAGGTGGTGCTGGTGCTGGTTGACCCCACCGTGGTGCTGGCGCTTCTGGGCGGCCACTGAGTCACCACGGGGTTGTCACGGGGCCGGCGAAGGTTGCCGGCCCGTTTCGTTTCTGATTACCAGGGCCGGCTGCCGTAGGCGGCGGCAAAGCGATCGGCGATGTCGTCGCGCGAGGGGCGGTGGTTCTGCGGGCCGGCTGCCTCGATCTTGATGGCGCCCATGATGCTGCCCATGCGTGCGGACTTGCCCCAGTCCCAGCCCTGCGAAAGGCCATACAGCAGTCCGGCACGATAGGCGTCGCCGCAGCCGGTGGGGTCCACCGCCTGGCTGATGGGGGTGGGCTTGATGGTCTCGATCTGGCCTGCCTGATAGAGGCGCGAGCCGTCGCCGCCCAGGGTGACGATCATCGTGCCGGCGGCCTCGGCGGCTTCTGCTTCAGTCCAGCCGGTCTTGTTGCACAGCATGCCGAACTCGTAGTCGTTCAGCGTGAGCGCGGTGGCCTGTTTCACGATGGCTTTCAGCTCGTCGCCGTTGAACAGGGGCATGCCCTGGCCCGGATCGAAGATGAAGGGGATCTTCGCATCGGCAAACTGCTGGGCGTGTTCGACCATGGCCTGCTTGCCATCGGGCGAAACGATGCCCCAGCTGACTTCGGATGCCGGGAAGGCATCGATGCGGGCGCGATGGGCCTCGTTCATGGCCCCCGGGTGGAAGGCGGCAATCTGGTTGGCCGCCATGTCGGTGGTGATGAAGGCCTGCGGCGTGAAGTACTCGGGCAGCACCAGCAGCTGGCGGGTGTCGATGCCCCGCTTCTTCAGCTGCTCGACGTATCCGGCACCGTCGGCGCCCACGGCAGCCACGATGGCCGGATGGCCGCCCAGCAGGGTCAGGTTGTAGGCGATGTTGGCTGCGCAGCCGCCCGATTCACGCTTGAGCTGGGGGGTCAGCATCGAGACGTTGATCTGGTGGACGCGCTCGGGAAGGATGTGGTCCTTGAAGTAGCCGTCAAAGACCATGATGGTGTCGAAGGCGACGGAGCCGCTGATCAGAACGTATCGGGACATGGTGTGCCTGTGGGAATGGGCCGGCGTGCCGGCAGGAAATCAGGAGGAGACCCGAGCCGGCCAGGCCCGCGGAAAGCAAAGGCGTGGCCGGCAGGGCGTGAGGGATCAGGGATAGAAGAGCGCCACGGAATAGCCGGCCAGGTTCAGGTCGGAGGTTTCCAGCAGCAGGTCGATGGGCTGTTCGCTATTAGGCGGCATGCCAGCGGCCTGGGCCCGGGGGTTTTCCAGGTATTGGCTGGGCAGCAGCACCTTGCGTACCACCACGGCGTTGGAGGGGCCGGTGAGGGTGAGTTCCATAGCCGGCCAGCGGGTGGGCAGCTTGCTGCGGTTGCGCAGGATGGCCGTCATGCGGGTCTTGCCGGGCTGGCGGGTGTTGCGCAGCTCGAAGGACTCGATGGACAGGGCGCCCAGGCTCATGGGGGGCTTGATGTCCTGCCCGGTGAGCAGGCTGGCCGTACTGGCCACGGGCCGCAGGAAGGGCAGGTGGTAGGCGATCTCGGTGCGATAGACGGACACCAGCTGCACGGCAGCCAGGACCGAGAGGCCAATGGCCAGGTACCGCCGCCGGGCAGGCGTGAGCCAGCCGACGAGGGTGCGTTGGCCGCTGTGGGCACTGCTGTCCGCACCATGGCGGCGGCTGCGACGACTGTGGCCGGTACGGCTGCCGGTGCGGCTGTCGGATGCACCGCTGTAGTCGGCGCCGTGGCGGCTGCTTCCCTTGTCGTCATCGCCATCGGCGTGCCGAGGCTTGTGCTGACGCCAGATGCGGTTGGCTTCGTCGATGAGGGCGCCGGCCGCCTGGGTATCGGGGTCGATGGCGTTTGGCTGGGGCGCCGTGTTGCCCGAACGCAGCGAGGCGGGCAGCTGGATGTTGTCGTCGGCAGTCTGGCCGGGCAGCGGCTCTTCGCTGTCGGAGAGGAAGAAGACCGTCTTCAGGTCGTCTTCTTCCTGGGTGACGGCGGGGCGGGGCGCCGGCGCGGCACGCGGGGCTTCGCTGCCATTTCGTCCCGCGCGATTGTCACGGTTGCGATTGCGGCCCCGACGCCGGCCCCTGTCGTTGGAGGGGCGCCGGGTGCTGGTGTCGTCCGGGGCGTCCTGGTCGTCGGACGCAGGGACTTCGGCAGACGGGCTGTCGGCTGCGCCGGTATCTGTCCCGGTATCGACGGACGTGAGCGTGTCCGTGTCCGGGTCGTCGTCAGCCACGGGGGCGGTGTGCGCAGGCGACGCGTCGGCGCTTGGCCGGGGTGTGCTGTTGGCCGGGGCCGTGGGCGCGGGCGCGGACGGCTGCGCGGTGATGGTGGGCGCGGCCAGCGCGTCGGGCTGGCTGGTGTCCTCGTCCCGATCGACATAGCGCAGGTGCTCGACGCCCGAGAAGACGTGCTGGCAGACTCCGCAGCGGACCAGGCCGCGCCGCAGCTTGAGCTGATCAGGGACGACCTTGAAGCTGGTCTTGCATTGCGGACAAGTGGTTGCGAGCGCCATGTCGCTATCTTACCGTCTGGAAGATGGTGAGGAAAAAGCAGGGTGACGCCGGCGCAGGAAGGGCGTGCCGGCAACCTGGGGCAGCAGGGCGGCCACGGTGGGGCGGAACGGGTCTGAAGATAGGGGCGCTCCGGCGGGGTGTGCTGCCTGCCGGGCGCGAAGATCGCATATTGTGCGGACCGGCGCAAATGGACGCGGTGTCAGGGCGACGGGGTGTCTGGTTTTCCGTCGCACGGGATCAGCGCCGTCCGCTCAGGCAGGCCCAGCCGTCGCGGGTGCGCCAGGCCTGCACGTTCAGGGCCGGGTCGTAGCACGAGGCCACTTCGTCGATCTGCCGCTCCAGCACGCCGGACAGCACCAGTCGTCCCCCCGGAGCCACCAGACTGGACAGGATGGGGGCCAGCAGCTTGAGCGGAGTGGACAGGATGTTGGCGATGACGAGATCGGCCGGTGGCGGCAGCGGCGCGTCACCGCCCAGGGCGGTGACTTCCACGCGGTTGATGCGGGCATTTTCGGCCGTGCTGAGCACGGCCTGGGGGTCGATGTCGATGCCGATGACTTCGGCCGCGCCCAGTCGGGCAGCGGCAATGGCCAGGATGCCCGAGCCGCAGCCGTAGTCGATGACGCGCAGGCCGCGCGGGTCATGTTCGTCCAGCCATTCCAGGCACAGGCGCGTGGTGGGATGGCTGCCGGTGCCGAAGGCCAGGCCCGGATCGATGATGAGCGCCTCGCGGTCGCCCGCCTGGGTTTCGGCAGCGTGCCAGCTGGGCAGGATCAGCAGGCGCTGACCCACCGGAATCGGGTCGAACTGGGCCTGGGTGAGGCGCACCCAGTCCTGGTCGTCCACACGGCGGGTGCCCACGATGGAGGGCAGGGGCTTTTCTAGGCTGTCGGCGGCTTCCTGCAGCACGGCCAGATTCGCCGGGGCCGGAGTCTGACACGCGTCGGCGTCTTCATCCGTGGCGTCCAGCAGCACGGCCAGCCGGGTTCGCTTCCAGCCGAAGGTCTGGGGCAGGTAGCCCGCACCGGTGCCGGGCAGGCCCGGGGGAACGGGCTCGCCGAACAGGGGCTGCTCGTCGGGCGAGTCGGCGTCGGCGTCTTCGGCCTGGACCGACAGGGCCCCGGCTTCCAGCAGGGCGTCCGCCCAGTCTTCGGCCTCGGCCTTGTCGACTTCGAGGGTGATTTCGATCCAGGACTGGCTCATGGGATGCTCAGTGCGTCGGGACGTTCAGGACGGTCGCTTGGTTTCGGCCAGCAGCTTTTCCAGATAGTGGATGGAGGTGCCGCCTTCGTTGAAGCGCTTGTCTTCCATCAGGTCACGGTGCAGGGCAATGTTGGTGTTGATGCCCTCGACCACCATCTCGGAGAGTGCGATCTTCATGCGCTGGATGGCCTGGTGGCGGGTGTCGCCATAGCAGATCACCTTGCCGATCATCGAGTCGTAGAACGGCGGCACGAAGTAGTTGTTGTAGACGTGGGAGTCGACACGCACGCCCGGGCCGCCCGGCGTGTGCCAGTTGGTGATGCGACCGGCCGAGGGGGTGAACTTGTACGGGTCCTCGGCGTTGATCCGGCACTCGATGGCATGGCCCTTGATGGTCACGTCGTCCTGCGTGAGGCGCAGCTTCTCGCCGGCGGCGATTCGGATCTGCTCCTGCACCAGGTCCACGCCGGTGATCCACTCGGTGACGGGGTGCTCGACCTGCAGGCGGGTGTTCATCTCGATGAAGAAGAACTCGCCGTTCTCGTAGAGGAACTCGAAGGTGCCCGCACCACGATAGCCGATGGACTTGCAGGCCTCGACGCAGCGCATGCCGATCTTGTGGATGAGTTCGCGCGACACGCCCGGTGCCGGTGCTTCCTCGATGACCTTCTGGTGACGGCGCTGCATGGAGCAGTCGCGTTCGCCCAGGTAGATGGCGTTGCCGTGCTCGTCGGCCAGCACCTGGATCTCGATGTGGCGCGGGTTCTCGAGGTAGCGCTCCATGTAGACGGAGCCGTTGTTGAAGGCGGCCTGCGCTTCGCTGCGCGTGGTGGCCACCGAGCCTAGCAGCGAGGCTTCGTCGTGCACGACGCGCATGCCGCGTCCGCCGCCGCCGCCGGCTGCCTTGATGATGACCGGGTAGCCCACCTTGCGGGCGATCTCGACGATCTCCTTCGGGTCATCGGGCAGGGCGCCGTCCGAGCCGGGCACCACGGGCACGCCGGCCTGCTTCATGGCGTCCTTGGCCGAGACCTTGTCGCCCATCAGGCGGATGGAGGCGGCGCGGGGGCCGATGAAGACGAAGCCGCTGCGCTCGACCTGCTCGGCAAAGTCGGCGTTTTCCGACAGGAAGCCGTAGCCGGGGTGGATGGCCCCGGCGTCGGTCAGTTCGGCGGCGCTGATGATGGCCGGAATGTGCAGGTAGCTGTTGCGCGAAGGCGGCGGTCCGATGCAGACCGACTCGTCAGCCAGTCGGACGTACTTGGCCTCGGTGTCGGCCTCGGAGTGGACGACCACCGTGCGGATGCCCATTTCGCGGCAGGCACGCTGGATGCGCAGGGCGATTTCGCCCCGGTTGGCGATGAGGATCTTCTCGAACATGCTGGGCACCCGCGGCGGATTACTCGATGACGAAGAGCGGCTGGCCGTATTCGATGGGCTGACCGTTCTCGACCAGGATCTCGACCACCGTGCCGGCAAATTCCGACTCGATCTCGTTCATCAGCTTCATGGCTTCGATGATGCAGAGCGTGTCGCCCACCTTGACGGTGCTGCCGACGGTGACGAACGGATCCGCTTCGGGGTTGGGGGCGCGGTACAGCGTGCCCACCATCGGCGACTTGACCGTCTTGCCGCGCGACGGAGCCGGAGCGGCGGCCTGCTGGGCCGGAGCGGCTGCAGCCGGGGCCTGTGCAGCGGCCGCAGGCTGGCTGGCCGGAATCTGTACGACCTGGGCGACGGGCGCCGGTTGGGCCGACGGCGGCGGTGCCTTGACGATGCGGACCCGACCCTCGGCTTCGGTGATTTCCAGTTCGGAAATGCTGGACTCGGCAACGAGATCGATCAAGGTTTTCAGTTTGCGCAAATCCATGCTGCTTGTCCCTGATGAATGATGGAGTTGGCCCACACGGGCCGGTTGGCTGTGAAGGAATCCGGCCCGGATGCCAAGGGCACTCGGACCGGCGGATCGGGAAATCGGGCGCCTGGCAGGGCGCCTGGCCGGCGAAAGCGAAGGGCTGCAGGGCTGCCGCGTCTCGCCCAGCGGGAAGATATCAGGATGACGGCTCCCCTTCAGGCAGAGGCCCCGGGAGCAGCTAAGTCTCCCGGTGGGGGTTCGTCCAGCAGACCCAGCCGGTGCAGTGCGAAGCGCAGCGCGGCCTCGTAGCCATGGGCGCCCATGCCCACCACGGTGGCCTCGGCCAGGTCGGAAAAATAGGAATGGTGGCGGAAGCTCTCGCGTCGGTGGACGTTGGACAGGTGCACCTCGACGAAGGGGATGGCCACCGCAGCCAGGGCGTCGCGCATGGCGACGCTGGTATGCGTGTAGGCAGCGGGGTTGATGATGATGAACGCGGTTCCGTCGGTACGGGCGGCCTGGATGCGGTCGACCAGTGCGCCTTCGTGGTTGCTCTGGAAATGGTCGAAGGCAGCCCCATGCCGGCGGGCCAGGTGGGCCAGCCGGGCATTGATGTCGGCCAGCGTGGTGTGGCCGTAGACCTCGGGTTCACGAGTGCCCAGCAGGTTCAGATTGGGGCCGTGAATGATCAGGAGGCCATTTTTGGAGCCAGATACGTTCAAGATCGTGGATGCTCAACGCAGTTCGCCGGATTTTAGCATCGAACGAAGCGCTTCGACATCCACCGTGCCGCTGTGACGCCACTGGATCTGGCCTTTTGCGTCCAGAACCACGGTAAATGGCAGGCCGCCGCGCTCGTTGCCCCACTGGCGCGACAGATTCAGGGCGTTGTAGCCGGCCAGCACCAGCGGGAAATCGATGCCGGGGTTCTTCGCGGTGAACTTCTTCACGTTGCCGTCGGTGTCGGCGGCAATGCCGAGGAAGGCCGCCTGATCACCCATTTCGCGGGCCAGCGCCGCCAGATCGGGCATCTCGCGGATGCAGGGCGGGCACCAGGTGGCCCAGAAGTTGATCACCACGGGCTTGCCCTTGAGCGTGGCCACGTCCAGCGCCGAGCCGTCGGGGGCCGGGAACTTCTTCTGAGCCAGCTGATCCAGGGGTGTGGCACCCGTGCTGGCAGCCTGGGCCGGCTGCTCGCCGTCCGGGGCGCTGGCCATGGCCGGGCTCGTCAGGGACAGGGAAAGACCCAGCAGCAGGGCGGGCAGCAGGGGGCGCAGGGAGGGGGGGGTGAAGCGATGCAGGATCATGGCAGAGGACTTGTGGCAGAAGAAGTGGGAAGAAGGGGTTCGGGCGCGGGCTCGTCCATCAGCCGGCGCAGGGCGGCCAGATCGCCTCGTTCGGCGCCCTGGGCGCGCTTGAGGGCGCCGCGCAGGTCGTCATGCCGGTAGACCGAGATCATCACCGGCAGGCCGTGGCCGTCATGAAAGACCAGGGCGGGGACGTCCTCGCCCCGGCCCGAGAAATGGGCGACCTCCACCACGTCGTAATCGACGCCGGCATCCAGCAGCAGGAATTCCAGTTCCTTGGCCTCGTCGGTGAAGCACTGGATGTGCAGCACGGCGTGGGTGGTGACCACGCCCTTCCAGGCAGCACCTACTATATAAGGGTGGTGCTCGGCCAGGCGCTCCAGCCACACCACGGCTGCCTGGCGATATTCCTGCACCCGGGCAGCGTGCTGCGGGTCGAAAAGGTCCAGATGTTCGCGCAGCGCCCGGTCGATCTCCTCGTTGGTGGGGACTAGGCCGGCCGGTGGCGTGGTGCCGGCAAAGGCACGGCGCAACGCCTTCTGCTTGGCGCTCTGATAGTCCAGACCGCCGTCGGCAATCAGTCGGGCCGCCTGGTCGGCAACCTCGGCGCGCAGGTCGGAGTGGGCGTCGCTGGGCAGCGGCGCGGTGGATGGATCGGTCATCGGCATGAAAAAGGGCAGGGCATGCTGCCGCGGGCAGGTCTGAAGCTTCGGGATGCCTTCAGGGCACGGCGTGCAGTCCGTTGCGGTGTGGTTGTTGCCCGGGCTCCTGCTGCACACAACGTGCGCGGGCTGCAACAAGTTTACCGGGATGGCGACCGGTCAGCCGGCTTGCCCTTCCGGGCGGCGTCACGGTGGTCCGGGTGGCACGGATCCGGCCCATGTCGCCGCAGCGGCACAGCAGCGACCGCCAGGCCGGTCGTCGTGTCATCGGGGAGGTGGCTGCCGCTAGAATCGTCGGATGCACATACATATTCTTGGTATTTGCGGCACCTTCATGGGTGGGGTGGCCGCCATTGCCCGCGAGGCGGGCTTCAAGGTCACCGGCTGCGACGCCAACGTCTACCCGCCGATGAGCGATCAGCTGCGCGCGCTGGGCATCGACCTGATCGAGGGCTGGGATCCGTCCCAGCTGTCGCTCAAGCCCGATGTCTGGGTGGTGGGCAACGTGGTGCGGCGGGGCAATCCGCTGATGGAAGCCATTCTGGATGCCGGGCTGCCCTACGTCTCGGGGCCGCAGTGGCTGGCCGAGCAGGTGCTGGTCGGGCGCTGGGTGATGGGCGTGGCCGGCACGCACGGCAAGACCACCACCGCGTCGCTGCTGGCCTGGATCCTTCAGGCTGCCGGGCGCGAGCCGGGCTTCCTGATCGGTGGTGTACCGGGCAACTTCCCGGTCTCGGCGCGTCTGGGGCGCAAGCCCTATTTCGTCATCGAGGCCGATGAATACGACACGGCCTTCTTCGACAAGCGTTCCAAGTTCGTGCATTACCGGCCGCGTACCGCCGTGCTCAACAACCTGGAGTACGACCACGCCGACATCTTCCCGGATCTGGGGGCCATCGAGACCCAGTTCCATCATCTGGTGCGCACCGTGCCCGGGCAGGGGCGGATCATCTGGCCGTCGGACTCCGAGGCGCTGCAGCGGGTGCTGGCCCGTGGCTGCTGGAGCCAGACCGAGGCCCTGGGCGCTGGCGGCTGGCACGCCAGCGACGTGACCGAGGAGGCCGATGCCACCGTGTTCACGCTCTGGCGCGGCGATGTCGAGCAGGGGCGCGTGCGCCTGCCGCTGGCCGGCGAGCACAACCGGGCCAATGCCATTGCCGCCATCGTGGCGGCCGAGCACATCGGCATCACGCCGACCGAGTCCATCGAGGCGCTGGCGGCCTTCCAGGGGGTGCGGCGGCGGCTGGAAGTGCGTGGCACCGTCGGTGGCGTCACCGTCATCGACGACTTCGCGCACCATCCCACGGCCATTGCCACCACCATTGCCGGGCTGCGGGCCCGCATGCAGGCGGGCAGCCATCCTGGCGGGCGCCTGCTGGCCGTGCTGGAGCCGCGTTCCAACACCATGCGTACCGGCACGCTGAAGGCCCAGCTGCCCGGCAGCCTCCAGGACGCCGACCTGGTGTTCTGCTATGCCGGCGGCATCGACTGGGATGCCCAGGCCGCCCTGGCTCCGCTGGGCGAGCGCGTGGCCGTCTTCCGCGACATGCTGGCCCTGGAGGCCGCCATCCTGGCGGCCGCCCGTCCGGGCGACCAGGTGCTGGTGATGAGCAACGGCGGCTTTGGCGGCATTCACGGCCGCCTGCTGGCCGGACTGGCCTCGCGGGAAGGCAACGGGAAGTAACAGGCGCAACGAAGAGGCGCGGCTCCATCCGCCTTCCGGCGCCGTCCGTCGGTCCGTCTGCACGGAGGGCGTCAGGGCAGCGATCATGTTCCGTCGGACCCGGGAAGGGCTCGGACGGATCCCCGAAGGTGCAGCGCCGATCGTTGCACCGGTTCCGGGGGCGGTCTGACCTTTCCCTGCCTGGCTCTTTCCTGAAAGGGCCGGGGGGCACGCCCGTATAATGGCCGGTTGTCTTCACCATGCAACACTGTGCAGGCACCGGGACAAGGCCCCGTCAGGGCCCTGGTCTGCGGCGGCCGGGCATTTCCCTGCTGCCACCGCACCGGTCATTTTTCCCTGCATCTTCCCAAACGGCGGACCGCCCCCCAGATTATCCCGTCAATGAGCCAAAACTACCTGTTATTCGAGGAGGCCGGTCAGTTCAAGACGGGCACCATCCTGCAGGACACCGGTACCAGCCTGCAGGTGGAACTCACCACCGGCAAGCGCGTCAAGGTCAAGCAGGCCAACGTCATGCTGCGCTTTGCATCGCCCGGCCCCGCAGAGATGCTGGCCGAGGCCCTGCAGGAGGCCGAGAACATCGACATCGATTTCCTGTGGGAAGTGGCCCCGCAGGAAGAGTTCGACTACCAGCTGCTGGTGGCCGAGTACTACGGTGAAAATCCCAGCGTCGTGCAGCAGACCGCCATGCTGATGCGCCTGCACGGCATGCCGGTGTACTTCTACCGCAAGGGGCGTGGCCGCTATCGCCCGGCCCAGCCCGACACCCTCAAGGCCGCGCTGGCCGCCATCGAGCGCAAGCGCCTGCAGGAAGAGGAAATCCAGCGGCTGGCCGCCGAGCTGGAAGCCGGTCAGCTGCCGGCGCTCATCGCCGGCCAGGTGCCCGACCTGCTGGTGGCCGCCGACCGTCAGTCGGTGGGCTGGCGTGCGCTGGATCTGGCCTGCCAGCAGACCGGTCTGTCGCCCGAGCGGCTGCTGCTGAAGGTGGGGGCGCTGCCCAGCGCGCGCGCCGTTCACGAACAGCGCTTCCTGCGTTCGCATTTCCCGACGGGGACCGATTTCCCGGCGGCGCTGTCGCAGTATCAGCCGCCGGTGCTCGACCATCTGCCCGAAAGCCCGGTCGAGGCCTTTTCCATCGATGACTCCAGCACCACCGAGATCGACGACTGCCTGTCCGTGCAGTGGCTGGACGACGGCATGGCGCGCATTGGCGTGCACATTGCCGCCCCGGCGCTGGGCATCCGCCCCGGCGATGGCGTGGACCAGGTCGCGCGCGAGCGCATGACCACCGTCTACAGTCCCGGTGAGAAGATCACCATGCTGCCCGACGCCGTGGTGCGCAGCTTCTCGCTGGACGAGGGGCATGTGCGTCCGGCGCTGTCGCTGTACCTGGACATCAACATCGAGACGCTGCAGGTCGCCAACGAATTCAGTCAGGTGGACCGCATCCGTGTGGCGCGCAACATCCGCCACGACGAACTGGAGCCCTTCGACACCGAGGCGCAGCTGGACTGGCAGCCTGTACCCGGCGAGGAAGATCCGCTGGCCGGGCTGCCCTATGCCGACGCCTTCCGGCTGCTGTGGCGCTTCACGCAGGTGCTGTCGGCCGAGCGTGACAAGGTGCGTGGTCGCCCTGAAGTCCGCTCGCGCGTCGACTTCACCTTCCGCATTGACGGCGAGCATGTCGAGATCATCCCGCGCCGTCGTGATGCACCCTTTGACCGCATCGTGGCCGAGATGGCCATCCTGGCCAACTCGCGCTGGGGCCGGCTGCTGGCCGATCACGCCGTCTCGGGCCTGTACCGTTCGCAGAGCTTTGGCCGCGTGAAGATGTCCACCCACCCGGCCATCCACCAGGGCCTGGGTGTGCCCCAGTACGCCTGGAGCACCTCGCCGCTGCGCCGCTACGTCGACCTCATCAACCAGATGCAGCTGGTGGCCGTGCTGGAGGCGGAAGTCCCGCCATTCACCATGAATGACACATCGCTGTATGCAATTGTGTCTGCTTTCGAGGCGCGCTATGGCACGGTGGGCGAATATCAGCAGACAATGGAGCGCTACTGGTGCCTGCGCTGGGTCGCGCAGCAGCCCGAACAACGCTTCCCGGCCGTGGCCATCCGCGACGAGACGGTGCGTCTGGCTGCTGCCCCCCTGTACTTCCAGGTGACTGGCCTGCCGCCCATGAGCGCAGGTCAGCCCCTGCTGGTGGACCTGCTGGACTGGGACGAGCTGGACCTGACCGTCCAGGCCCGTGCCGTGCGGCTGGTCGCCGATCCCCATGACTCCGACCCTGTGGGGGCGGAGGCAACGCCGGCGCCCGGGACTGAAGACCCCGGGCTGGCACCCTCGGATTCGATCGATACGGAGTGATTTCTGCAAATGGCCGCTGCTACGCCATGGGCCCGCGCCTTCAACCGGATGGACCCGCTCACTGTCGGCATCGTCGTGTCGCTGGTGGCGCACGCCGTCATGCTGGCCATCCGCTTCTCGGCGGCTGATCCCAATCGCTTCCTGCCCGCCGAGTCGCAGCTGGAGGTGGTGCTGCTCAATGCCTCCACCCGCGCCAAGCCCGTCAATGCCGAAGTGCTGGCGCAGGTGAACATGGAAGCCGGTGGTGACCGTGACCAGGGCAGGGCGCGTTCCCCGCTGCCTGCCTCGGAGCAGGCCCGTGACGGCGAGACCATGGAGCAGCAGCAGGCCCGCATTCGCCAGCTGGAAGCCGAGCAGCAGCGCCTGCTGGCCCTGAACAACCAGAACGAGCCCACCCCGCAGGCCGAGCCGCAGCAGTCGCAGGACGCCAATGGCGGCGAGCAGGAAGAGCTGCAGCGGCAGATCGCCCGCATGCAGGCGCAGATCGACCGCCAGCTGGAAGACTACGCCCGCCGGCCCAAGCGCCTCACCTATGGCGTCAACGCCACCGGCGTCAACTACGCCCGCTACGTCAGCGCCTGGGCTGACCGCATCGAGAAGATCGGCACCGAGCGCTTCCCCGAGGAAGCCCGGGGCAAGATGTACGACTCGCTCACCGTCACCGTCGAGGTGGACAAGTACGGCAACGTCGTCGACGTGCTGATCAACAAGAAGTCCCGCTACGACGTGCTCAACCGCAAGGTGAAGGAAATCGTGCTGGCCGGTGCCCCCTACGACAAGTTCACGCCCGAGATGCGTAAGGACGGCGACATCCTGCAGATCGTCCGTACCTGGACCTTCACCAACGGCAGCCTGCAGACGAAGTCGGCCAAGCGGTGATGCCGATGGTTTCAGGACCTGACCGTTACCTGGTGGTGGGCAACCCCATTGCCCACAGCCGCTCGCCCGAGATCCACGCCGCCTTCGCGGCCCAGACCGGCCAGCATATCCTTTACGAACGGCGCCTGATCGAGACCGATCCGCCCGAGGCCTTTGCCGCGGCCATGCGGCACTTCTTCCAGGACGAAGGAGGGCGGGGCGCCAACGTCACGCTGCCCTTCAAGGAAGCGGCCTTCCGCCTTGCCGACGAGCGCAGTCCGCGTGCCGAGGCCGCGGGTGCCGCCAACACGCTCTGCTTCATCGAAGGCCGGATCATCGCCGACAACACCGATGGCGCCGGCCTGGTCGATGACATCCAGCGGCGACTGGGCGTGTCGCTGCAGGGGTTGCGGGTGACGGTGCTGGGCGCCGGGGGCGCAGCCCGGGGCCTGATGCTGCCGCTGGCCCAGGCCGGCGTGGCCCGGCTGGTGGTGGCCAACCGCACGCTGGCCCGCGCGCAGGCGCTGGCCGCCGACATCGACCCCCATCTTGAGGCGCAGGCACTGCCCGTCCGGGTGGAGCCCGTGGCGCTGGCCGATGCACCGGCAGCCGACGTGCTCATCAATGCCACATCCGCCGGCCTGCATGGCGACGGCCCCACGCTGCCGGCACGGCTGTTCGAGGGCTGTCGTCTGGCCTACGACTGCATCTATGCCGACCGACCCACGCCCTTCATGCAGCAGGCCATGGCGGCCGGGGTGCCGCAGGTCAGCGACGGCCTGGGCATGCTGGTCGGCCAGGCCGCCGAAAGCTTCCGCCTGTGGCGCGGCATCCGGCCTGATGTCGTCCCCGTGCTGGAAGCACTGCGCACGGCACGCTGATTGCGCTAACATCGCGGATTGCGTGCTGAAAGCTTGGGTGGCGCAACACCTGCAGGCTGCCAGCCGGGACCATGGACTGCGCCGTCGTTCGGGCCGCGCGCTTCGGCCCGGTTTCTGCATTCCCTGACCCTGTCGTCCAAGGTTGCGGGCTGTCTGCCAGCCCACGCACGCTTCAAGCCTGGCCACCCCCATGCCTGTGGCCTTTCCCTGCCTGCCACCGTCCGGACCTGCCTGCCTCCTCCCCCGACGACGGCGGCTGCTCGCCTGAGCCCGTGCCATGAATACCTCCCCTGTCGATCCCCGTTCGGCCGCATCGTCCGTGCCCGAAGAGACCGCAGCCGACACGAGCCTGTCCTCTCATCCTGACCTGGCGGAATCCGTCCTGTCGGCCTCGGAGGCAGCTGAAGCACCGGAAGCATCGGAAGAAGCCACCGCAGCCGCCCAGACCAGTGTTCTCCCGCGCGACGCTGAAGACGCGCAGCATGCGCTGGCCGAAGTGCAGCTGCTGCTGGAGCGCCACGCCTTTGCGCAGGAAACGGCCCGCCACTACGCCGAAACCGTGCGCCAAGCGGCGCAGGAGCCCGACGACGACGAGGAGGATGCCGCGTCCCACGACAGGACACATGCCCATGGCGAGGCAGCGCATGACGCGTCTGTCGAGGGGCGGCACGCGTCGGATGCGGACGCCGGCGCGTCTGCAGCCACGTCGCAGGATGACCCGGCGGGAGGCCATCTCACCGAGCAGGGGCGGCACGCGGAAAGCGGGCAGCGGGATGCCCATCATCAACCGATCCGCCATCACGTCCATTCGGGGCAGCACAGCGCCCTGGCGGCCGTCGGCATGGGGCCGTCCACGGGGGTACTGAAGTCTGCCGACGTCCGGGTGAAGGCCGCCGCCGGGTTGATGGGAGACGTGGCGACGAAGGCCGACAGTGGGACCCGGCCGGAGGCCGAGCGGAAAGGGGACGCTGCCGCGGAGGGCGATGACATCTCGACGCCCGAGTCCGGATCGACATTGGAGACGGCATCGAAGGTCGCGGCGCGTCCGGACGAGTCTCCCTACCTTGCCCAGTTGCGCGAGCGTCTGGCCAAGCTGCACCCGGCCGATATTGCCTACGTGCTGGAAGCGCTGCCACCGGAAGAGCGGAAGCTGGTCTGGGATTCGGTCAAGCGCGAAGCCGATGGCGCCGTGCTGCTGGAGGTTTCCGAGCCGGTTCTGGAAGACCTGATCGACCTGATGACCGAGGACGAGCTGGTCTCGGCGGTCAAGGAACTGGACGCCGACGACGTGGCCGACCTGGTCGAGTATCTGCCGCCGGCGGTGGTGGAGAAGATCCAGCGTGAGCTGACCCCCGAGGAGCGCGAGCAGCTGCGTGCCGCCATGTCCTACCCCGAGGATTCGGTGGGCGGACGCATGGACTTCGAGTTCGTGCGCGTGCGTGAGGACGTGACGCTGGAAGTGGTGCTGCGCTATCTGCGCCGCTTCGACGAGCTACCCCAGCATACCGACCAGGTGTTCGTGGTGGATCGTAACGGCATGCTGACGGGCAGCCTGTCCATCGAGCAGGTGCTGCTCAACGAGCCGGACACCGAAGTCTCGGCCGTCATGCACCGCGACATCCTGTCGTTGGACGTGGACGACGACGTGGGCGATGCCGCCCAGGCCTTCGAGCGTTATGACCTGATTTCCGCGCCGGTTGTCGACACCCACCACAAGCTCATCGGTCGACTCACCATCGACGAGGTGGTGGATGTCATCCGTGAAGAAAGCGAGACCGACGCCCTGAACCAGGCCGGTCTGCAGGAAGAGGAAGACCTTTTCGGCTCCGTCTGGCAGTCAGCCCGCAACCGCTGGCTGTGGCTGGCCGTCAACCTGGTCACCGCCTTCCTGGCTTCGCGCGTCATCGGGCTGTTCGACGAAACCATCGAACGGATCGTGGCCCTGGCCACCCTGATGCCCATCGTGGCCGGTCTGGCCGGAAACTCCGGCAACCAGACCATGGCGCTGATGATCCGCTCGCTGGCCCAGGGGCAGATCAACGGCGGCAACTTCGGCCGCATCCTGCGCAAGGAACTGACCGTCGCACTGCTTAACGGCATGGTCTGGGGCAGCGTGGCGGGCCTGGCCACCTGGCTGCTCTACCACGACACCGACGCTGCCCGCCTGCTGGGCATCGCCATGGGCGTAGCCATCGTCCTCAACCTGCTCATTGGCGCCACCCTGGGCGTGGCGGTGCCCTTCACCCTGAACAGGCTGGGCCGCGATCCCGCCCTGGGCTCGTCCGTGCTGCTGACCTTCTCCACCGACGGCCTGGGCTTCCTGATCTTCCTGGGGCTGGCGACGATGCTGTTCTGACGGGCTCAGCGCCCGTACATCACCGTGATGCTGGAGGCGCCCAGGGCGTGGGCCTGGGCCACGAAGCCGACCAGCGCCGGCGTCGAATCGGCCGTCACGCCCGGCAGCTCGGCCACCTTCAGGGCCGTCAGCGTGATCACATAGCGATGCGCCCGGCCCGTGGGCGGGCAGGCGCCCATGTAGCCCGGCTTGCCCGCGTCGGTGCGCGTCTGCAGGGCTCCTGCAGGCAGCTTCGTGTCGCCCACGCTGATCCCGGCCGGCAGTCGGTCCACCTTGGCCGGAATGTTGGCCACCACCCAGTGCGTCCAGCCGATGCCGCCGGTGGGGGCATCCGGATCATGCATGGTGAGCAGGAAGCTCCGGGTGCCCACGGGGGCATTCTTCCAGGACAGTGCCGGTGACTGGTTGTTTCCCGTGCAGCCAAAGCCGTACTCGGCGCTCAGCAGCTGCTTGCGGGTGAAGCTGCCGTTCTGCAGGTCATCGGCCTGCAGCGTGAAGGAGCCGGCGGCCGACGCCGTGCCCGTCAGGGCAAGCAGCGCGGTGGCCAGCAGGATCTGTTTCTTCATCATGGTTCTCTCAATCGCTGTGCCAGTCCGACTTCCCGCCGCGCTTTTCCAGCAGCCGGACGCCTTCCATCACCATGCCACGGTCCACGGCCTTGCACATGTCGTAGATGGTCAGCAGACCCACCTGCACCGCCGTCAGCGCCTCCATCTCCACCCCGGTGCGGCCCGTGCATTCGGCCGTCACCTCGCAGCGCACGCGGCTGCCGGCCTCGTCCAGGGTGAACTCGGCCGCTACGCGTGACAGCGCGATGGGATGGCACAGCGGGATGAGGTCGGACGTGCGTTTGGCCGCCATGATGGCCGCCAGTCGGGCCACACCCAGCACGTCGCCCTTGGCGGCACTTCCTTCCCGGATGCGCGCCAGCGTGGCCGGCTGCATGCGGATCCAGCCCTCGGCCACGGCCGTGCGGCGGGTTTCGGCCTTGCCGCCCACATCCACCATGTGGGCCTGCCCCTGGGCGTCGAAATGCGTCAGATCGTTCATCGTGCCATCATAGCAGGAGGAAGGCTCCCTCCTGTCGTCGCAGGGGCGGGGCCGGACGTTGGAAGACCGTAGCACGCCATGGCGCGGGGCCATCTGGAGCCCCATCCAGGCAATCCGAACACGAGAGAATCTGTCGATGAGGCATCACGAGCCGGAACAGACCGGGCGCCTGGGGGCTGGCAACGGCGCAGCCGAAGGCTGGGTACACGCGGCACGGCCCGCCGGGCCTGCAGCGCTGCCCGCCAGGCCTGCAGGGCCCGTGACACGCGCATTCCGCCGTCTGGGCCGGGCAGGGCTGCTGGGCCTGGCGCTGACCATGGCCATGCCGGCATCGCTCCATGCTCAGATCGAACGCCTGCCCGACCTGGGCTCGGCCGACAGTGACGAACTGTCCAACCCGGCCGAGCGCCGCCTGGGCGAATCGGTGATGCGCCAGCTGCGTTCCGACGGCACCGTTTACGACGATGCCGAGATGAACGACTTCATCAACCGCTTCGGCAGCCGGCTCACTGGCACCGAACCGGCACGTGGCCAGCCGTTCCTGTTCTTCATCGTGCGCGACGACAGCATCAACGCCTTCGCCCTGCCGGGCGGGTTTATCGGTGTGCACACGGGCCTGCTGGCCGTGGCTGGCAGCGAATCCGAGCTGGCCAGCGTGCTGGGGCACGAGATGGGGCACGTCACTCAGCACCACATTGCCCGCATGCTGAAGAACCAGAAGCAGGCCAGCATGCTGGCCATGGCCGGCATGGTGCTGGGGGCACTGGCCATCCGTAACAATCCGGATGCCGGCATGGGGGCCATCACGCTGGGCGAGAGCATGGCCACGCGCTCCCTGCTCTCGTTCTCGCGCGATGCTGAGCGCGAGGCCGACCGCATCGGCCTGCAGGTGATGCGCGAGGCCGGCTTCGACGTGAACGGCGCGCCCGTCTTCTTCGGCCGCCTGCAGCAGCAGAACCGTTTCAACGAAGGCGGCGACACCACGGCCTACCTGCGCACCCACCCGGTCACGGCCGAGCGCATCAACGACCTGAAGCTGCGCATCCAGCAGCTGGCCGCTACGGCCAGACCGCCGGCCGATTCCGTGGATTTCCAGCTGATGCGGGCACGGGCACGCGCCGTCAGTGCCGACAGCGTGGACAAGCAGACCGAGGTGCGCCGCCATTTCGAGGCGCAGCTCAAGACCGAGGAAGGCAAGAAGGATCCGTCCGCCTGGTTCGGCCTTGCCAATGTGGCCTACATGCGGCACGACGCCCTGGCCACCGAACAGGCCCTGACGCAGACCGAGAAGCTGCTCGACAAGCCGCATCCATACGTCGTGCGGCTGCGCATTGCCAATCTGCTGGCGGCCGGCAAGGTGGCCGATGCCGAGCAGGCTTCGGCCGCGGCAGCCAAGGATTTCCCCGGCGCCCGGGCGCTGGTGCGCCAGCGCGCCGAAGTGCTCAACGCCGCGAAGAAGTGGGATGAGTCCATTGCGCTGCTGCGCAATGAAACGCGCCTGTACAAGAGCGACGCCGAACTGTGGCGCATGCTGGGCGAGGCCTATCTGGCCAAGGGCGAGAAGGGCATGTCGCACCTGGCGGCGGCCGAAGGCTACCTGGCGCTGGGCTACAACCAGCCGGCCATCGAGCAGCTCCGGCTGGCGCGCAACGCCGGCGACCTGGATTTCTACAACGGTTCCATCGCCGATGCCAAGCTGCGCGAAGCCGAAGCGGCCTGGATGCAGGAGCAGGGCGAGGAGCGCCGCTGAACCCGTTCAGGGGCGGGTCAACACTGCCCCCGACCACGGCCCCAGCACCAGCGCACCGCGCCGGATCTCGGCCCCGGTCAGGCCGCTGCCCTCATCGATGAGGCCGTCGGCCCAGCCACGCGGCAGCGGCAGTCGTGCCTTCTTGCCACTGAAGTTGAAGACGCACAGCAGTGCATCGTCGTCCAGCCGGCGCTCGTAGCCGAGCAGCTGCGGATCGGCGGGCAGGAGCTTCAGCCGCCCCTTCAGCAGGGCCGGATGCGTCTTGCGCCAGGCCAGCAGGTTCCGGTAGAAGTTCAGCATCGAATCCGGATTGCGCGTCTGCTGGTCCACGGCCAGTTCGCGGTGCTCGGGCGGAATGGGCAGCCAGGTCTTCGGCGCATCCGAGAACCCGGCGCTGGTACCACGCTTCTTCCACGGGAAGGGCGTTCGGCAGCCGTCGCGTCCCTTGAACTCGGGCCACATGCGAATGCCGTAGGGATCCTGCAATTGCTCGAAGCTCAGCTCGACTTCAGGCAGGCCCAGCTCGTCGCCCTGGTAGATGCAGGGGCTGCCGCGCAGCGTCATCTGCATGGCCGCCGCCAGCCGGGCGACTGCCTCACCTCCCTGCTGCCCACCCCAGCGGGTGCGGATGCGCGGGCAGTCATGATTGGAAATGGCCCATGACGGCCAGCCGTCCTTCACGATGCGGCCAAACTTGCCGAACACCTGATGCAGGTACTCGGCCGAGTGGTGCTCGTGCAGCAGATCGAAGCTGTAGGCCATGTGCAGCTTGTCGCCATCGGCCGTGTACTGGGCAATCACCTCCAGCGCATTGTCGGCCCCCACTTCGCCCACCGTGGTGGTGTCGGGGAACTGGTCCAGCAGCGCGCGCAGCCGCTTCAGGAACGCCAGGTTCTCGGGCTGGGTCTTGTCGTACAGGTGGCGCTGCCAGGTGTAGGGGTTGACCCGATCCGCCTCCGGAATTGCCTTGCCTCGACGGGACTGGGGCGGGTTGTCGTGCAGCGTCTGACTGTGGAAGTAGAAATTGACGGTATCCAGCCGGAAACCGTCCACACCCAGCTCCAGCCAGAAGCGCATGTCGGCCAGCAGTGCATCCTGCACCTTGCGGTTGTGGAAGTTCAGGTCTGGCTGACTGGGCAGGAAGTTGTGCAGGTAATACTGCATCCGCCGCGTGTCCCAGCGCCAGGCACTGCCGCCAAAGATGGACTGCCAGTTATTGGGGGGCGAACCATCCGGCTTGGCATCGGCCCACACGTACCAGTCGGATTTCGGATTCTTGCGGCTCTGACGGCTTTCGATGAACCAGGGGTGTTCATCGGAAGTGTGCGACAGCACCTGGTCGATGATCACCTTCAGACCCAGCGCATGTGCACGGTCCACCAGCGTGCGGAAATCGTCCAGTGTCCCGAAGATCGGATCGACCGCCCGGTAGTCCGAGACGTCGTAGCCGAAGTCGTGCATCGGGCTCTTGAAGAAGGGCGACAGCCAGATGGCATCCACGCCCAGTGCCTTCACGTAGTCCAGCCGCTGCGTGATGCCGTTCAGGTCGCCCACGCCGTCGCCGTGGCTGTCCTGAAAGCTGCGCGGATAGATCTGGTAGATCACGCCGCCGCGCCACCATTCGTTGTTGGGCGCCTTGCGGGGTCTGCGGGTCGTCATGGTTCAGCCCTCTCTTGCCATTGCTCTTTCTTCACCTCTCCCAGCCGTTCCTGCAGCTTCTTCACGGCCTCGGCACCCTTGGCACGGCCGTTCAGCACGTCATGCACCGTGCTCCAGAAGGCCTGGCTGACGGCGTCGTACTTGGGGCCGGTGATACTGGATGGTCGGGATACGGCGTTGGGCAGCACGTCATACAGCGTGCCGAAGAACGGGTTGGCGGCCAGCACTTCCTTGTCCTTGTACAGGGCAGGGTAGGTGGGGTTGTAGGCCCCCTCGATGGCACGACGCTTCTGCACCTTCTCGCTGGTCAGATACATCACCAGATCGGCGGCTTCTTCAGGGTGCTTCGTGTACTTGGACACGGCCAGCTGCCAGCCACCCAGGGTGGCGGTGCTGCCGTTCTCGCCGGCGGGCAGCGGGGCCACGCCCACCTTGTCCTTCACGCGGCTGTTGGCACCCTGAACCAGCGCCCAGGCATAGGGCCAGTTGCGCATGAAGGCGGCCTTGCCGTTCTGGAAGAGGTTGCGTGCATCTTCTTCGCCCTGGCCAAGCACGCCCTGGGGCGAGAGGGTGCCGACCCAGCCGGCGGCCCGATCCAGAGCGTGGGCGGCCTTCTCGTTGTCGATGGTGATCTCGCCGGCCTCGTTGACGATGGTGCCGCCGCCCTGGCTGTGCACCCATTCCAGCGCGTCACAGGTCAGGCCCTCATCGGGGCGGCCCTGCCAGACGAACCCCTGAAAATCCTCCCGGCCAGCCTTGCGCTCACCTTCCTGAATGGTGGCAGCTGCCTTGGCGAACTCATCCCAGGTGGTGGGGGTGGACAGTTCGTATTTTTCCAGCAGGTCCTTGCGGTAGTAGAGCAGCCCCACTGCGGTGAACCAGGGCATGGCCACCAGGCGGCCTTGCACGGTGTTGTTGGCGATGATGGCAGGAAAATGCTTCTTCACCTCGTCCTTGGCATAAGGCGTGAGGTCCAGCAGATGCTGGCCGATGATGCCGGGCCAGACCACGTCCACCATCACCACGTCCACGTCGGATGAGCCGGCCGCGAACATCTTCTGGTAAAGGCCCAGGGTCTCGGTGCTGGATACGGGAACGGACAGCAGCCTGACCTGATTGCCCGTCTTGCGTGCCCATTGGTCGGACGCATGCTTGCAGGAGTCATAGTCCTGCCCGACGGAACCACATGCAATGGTGAGGGTGGTTTCGGCCTGGGCGAAGCCGGCTCCGGTGGCAAGAAGAGCGCCGGCCAGCAGCGTGTGGGTGAAGCGTCGGGTCATGGTCATTCGCACGGATGATGGACATCACCGACGATCATAGCCCGGAACATGGCCACCGTGGGGCAGGCAGGAAGGCCAGAGATCGTGTTCAGTCGGCTCTACAGCCGTCGTGCCGCTTTCTGATAGACCTCCATACGCTCACGCTTTCCCACGGCGATGACTTGGACGATGATCTTCTCGTCTTGTACCTGATAGACCAGACGATAGCCACTGCTGCGAAGCTTGATCTTGTAGCAGTCGGCCATGCCGATAAGGCGGGCGCTGGGCACCTTCGGGTTTTGCAGTCGCTCCTCAAGTTTGTCGAGAAACTGATTGGCGATGTTTGCCCCCAGTTTCCTGAACTCCTTCAGGGCTTGGGGGTTGAAGGTGAGCTGATACTTCATCGACGCAGCGACTCCAGCTCCACGGGAATGGGCTCCTCGTGCTGGCGCTCTTCCACGATTCTGGTCAGCTCGGCATCTTCGGCCAGCTCCATGAAGTACTCATAGAGTTCGGGCGATACGCAATAGAAGGCTGGTTTGTCCTTGTCCAGGATAGCGATGGCGTGTCCATCAGCAGCGCTGAAAGTTTCCAGAGGGGCCTCTTTCAGCTCGGCAAGGCTGGCGACGGTATCGGTCAGGATCAGGCTGGGCATGGCGTCATCCCAAGAAGAGAGGGTCAGTGCAGCTGTGTCGGTGCAGGGGTGCTGAGTTCGATCTCGTCGCCGGCCTGCGAGGCGTGGTGCAGCATCAGCTGCCAGCCGTGCGGGGTGCGAAGGAACACGTTGGTGGCGTAGGCCAGGAAGCGCTGCGGCGCTTCGTCGGGCGGATTGAAGTCGAACTGCTCGATGACGTGATGCACCGAGACGGTGGCTGTCTCGAAGGACTGCAATTCGTGGCAGGTCACGCGCACGCCGCCCTGCGCAAAGACTTCCTCGTGCGTGTCGCGGATGGCATCCAGCCCCGAGAGGCGCTCGCCCGAGGGCAGGATGCACAACACCGAATCGTCATCGACCCAGATGGCCATCAGCACGTCCAGATCGGCATCGACCAGGGCCTGGTAATAGGTCTCCTGGGCGTGGGAGGCGCTTTGGTGAAGGATGGCGTCTGGGGTCATGGGGCAGGCAGGGAGGAAAGAGAGACGGCGCGGCGTGCCGGGCAAGGGAGGCCGTTCAATGTCCGTGGGGCAGCTTCACGCCCGGCTTGAGCCGGTACAGCGTGCTGCAGTACGGACATCGGGCCTGGCCCTCGTGGGTCACGTCCAGATAGACGCGCGGATGCTGGCTCCACAGCGTCATCTTGGGATTGGGGCAGAAGACCGGCAGGTCGGAGGCGTCCAGCTCGACGGCCGTGTTCTGGGTGGGCGACTGGCTCATGGGGCACCGAAACGGAAGATGGTTCGACGAAGGGAACGAAAGGGAAGGGGCCGCTGGGCTGGCCACACCGATGCGGGTACGTCCTGCATGTGGCATGCCCGCACGGCGGGGTGCGGGCATGTCAGGGGGCGAAGAGGCCGACGGTGTGGCTGGCCACGCCCTGCATGGCAGGGCGCAGCGCCTTCCTCATGCTACGCCGTCCGGCAACGGAGGGCGCAGCTTTCTTCGGAGGCGGGCTCAGGCATTCACCGGCTGCAGCCAGTGGCGATAGGCCGGATCCTTGCCTTTGACGACATCGAAGAAGGCGGTCTGCAGTTTCGTGGTGATGGGGCCGCGCGTGCCCTCGCCGATGACGCGGTTGTCCAGCTCGCGGATGGGCGTGACCTCGGCCGCGGTCCCGGTGAAGAAGGCTTCGTCGGCACAGTACACCTCGTCGCGGGTGATGCGCTTCTCACGGGCCTCGATGCCCAGGTTGCGGGCAATGGTGAGGATGGAGTCGCGGGTGATGCCGTCCAGGCAGGAGGCCAGGTCAGGCGTGTAGAGCTTGCCCTGCTTCACGATGAACAGGTTCTCGCCCGAGCCTTCCGAGACGTAGCCTTCGGTGTCCAGCAGCATGGCTTCGTCGTAGCCGTCGGCCAGGGCCTCGTTGTTGGCCAGGATGGAGTTGATGTAGTGGCCGCCGGCCTTGGCACGCACCATCGAGACGTTGACGTGATGGCGGGTGTAGGAAGAGGTCTTGACGCGGATGCCCTTGTTGATGCCGTCCTCGCCCAGGTAGGCGCCCCACGGCCAGGCGGCGATCATGACGTGAACCTTCACACCGCGGGGCGAGACGCCCAGCTTGTCGTCACCCAGCCAGATGAGCGGGCGCAGGTAGCAGCTCTTGAGGCCGTTCTCGCGCACGACGGCCTTCTGGGCCTCTTCCAGCGTGGCGGCGTCGAAAGGCACCTTCATCTGGAAGATCTTGGCGGAGTTGAGCAGGCGCCGGGTGTGCTCGGGCAGGCGGAAGATGGCGGTGCCCAGCTCGGTGTCGTAGGCGCGCACGCCCTCGAAGACGCTCAGCCCGTAGTGCAGGCTGTGGCTGAGCACGTGGATCTTCGCATCCCGCCAGTCGATGAGCTGGCCATCGAACCAGATCTTCCCATCACGATCCGACATTGACATGATTGTTTATCTCCAGGACAGGGCGGGGCGGGCAAGGTGCCGGCACGGGACGGTGGCCGGCCGGGCTGCCCCATGGGCAACCCCCTCCATCGGCCAGGCGGTCCGGATGCTCCCTTCTGCTCCCTTCGCACTGCGCGTTCATTGAACAATAGGGGGCAACCATTCTAGCAGTGGGTCATCGTTGCGCACACGCCCCGTGTCGGGCAGGCCCCTCAACTGAACAGGTGCTGCCACAGCGCCTTCACGGCGCCGGCCTCGACGGCCACGGTGGCCGGTGGCACGCGGGCACGCTCGGCGTCGTTCAGGCGGATCTCGTGCTGCAGGCGCCGGTAGCGGCGGTAGGCATCGCCCACGGCCTTGCCGGCCTCGGGCGGGATCAGCCCGGCGCTGGCCGCGCGGCGTAGCAGCTCGATGTTGCCCTTGTTCTCGATCAGCGCCGGGTGCTGGTGACTGTGGGCCAGCACCAGGTACTGCACCATGAACTCGATGTCCACCATGCCGCCCGCATCGTGCTTCAGGTCGAAGAGGCCCGTGTTGTTGGGGTGGCCGTCGTGCATCTTCTGGCGCATCGACAGGATCTCCGCGCGTAGCGCGGCCTCGTCGCGCGGACGGGCCAGGATGTCGGCACGCAGTGTCTCGAAGGCGCTGCCGATGGTCGGACTGCCGGCGGCGTAGCGCGCCCGGGTCAGTGCCTGGTGCTCCCACACCCAGGCCGATTCGGTCTGGTAGACCCGGAAGGCGTTCTGGCTGGACACCAGCAGACCGGCGTTGCCGTTGGGGCGCAGGCGCAGGTCCACCTCGAAGAGTGTGCCGGCGGCGGTGCGCGTCTGCAGCCAGCCGGCCATGCGCTGTGCCAGCTGGGCATAGATGCGCGGGGCGTCCTCGTGCGGGTCGTCGTAGAGGAACACCAGGTCCAGGTCGGACGAATAGCCCAGCTCCTTGCCACCCAGCCGGCCGTAGGCAATGACGGCAAACTGCGGGTCGGGTCGGTGGCGGCGCGGCAGGTTGGCCCAGCAGCGCTCCAGCGTCACTTCCAGCACGGCGTCGGCCAGTGCGCTCAGGTGGTCGCTCAGCACCTCCACCGTCAGGCGCTTTTCCAGGTCCTGCCCCAGCAGGCGGAACACGGCGCCATGGTGGGCCTCGCGCATCGCGTCCATCTGGCGTTCGATGTCGGGGGCGGGGCGGCCGTCGTCATCCAGCACGCCGGCCAGCACGGTGGCATCCAGCTGCTCGCGCAGTTCCTGCGTCCAGTGCGGGATGTCCAGCGGCTCCAGCAGCTGGCCGTTGGCCAGTTCGTCGATGACCACCGGGTGGCTGCGCAGGTAATCGCTGGCCCAGCGCGCCTGCGCCATCATCCGCAGCAGGTGCAGGAAGGCGCCGGGGTGCTGGATCAGCATGTCCAGGTACACCGAGCGCCCGGCAATGGATTCCAGGAAGTCGCACAGCCGTCCGATCAGGGCCGTGGGGCCGCAGCTCTCGGGACCGGGCTGGAAGTGCAGGGCCTGGCCCAGCAGGTGCTCCACCTTCTGCTGCGACGTGTCGCGTGCCTTGCGGTAGGCGCGCGATTCGCGCAGGGCCTCGATGCGCCGCTGGCTTTCGGGGTCATGGGCGGCAGGGGACTGCGCTGCCGGTTCGGCCTCGGCGGGCGGGGCATCGGTGCTTTCGGGGGCGGGGGCAGGGGCTTCCGCCGGGGAAGCCGACGGGCTGGTGGCCACACCGGAAGCCTGCGCGGCCGTGTTTTCCGGGGCGGCCTCGAAGCCCGTCATCCGCGACGGGGCCAGCAGTTCGTCGAAGACCCGGGCCACATGGTTGCGGGCATCGTTCAGCCGGGCGTCGAACTCGCTGGCGCTCATGCCCAGCATGGCGGCGATGGCGGCGTGCTGGGCGGCATCGTCCGACAGCCAGTGGGTCTGGGCATCTTCCTGATATTGCAGCGCGTGCTCGGTGCGACGCAGCAGCCGCCAGGCCGAGAGCAGCTGCTCCACGTCGGACTCGTCCAGCAGGCGGCGACGTGCCAGCCGCTGCAGGGCCTTCGGGGTGCTGCGCTCGCGCAGGGACGGATCCTGCCCGCCACGCACGATCTGGAACATCTGGGCACAGAACTCGATCTCGCGGATGCCGCCACGGCCCAGTTTCACGTCGAAACCGGCGTTGTCGCTGCGGGCGCGTCGGCTCTCGGTCTTGCCGGCCTCGGTGCGGATCATGTCGTGCAGCTTGGCCAGCGCGGTGAACGCCGGAAAATCCAGGTAGGGACGGAACACGAAGGGCACCACCTGCTGCATCAGCTGCTGTTCGTCGCCGCGCGTGCTGTCGAAGGGGGCCAGGCCCGTGTGGGCAATCACCCGACCCTTGAGCCAGGCAAAGCGCTCCCATTCGCGCCCCTGCTCGTGGAAATAGCTGCCCAGGGCCGGCAGGGTGGCGATCAGCGGGCCCACGTCGCCGTAGGGCCGCAACCGCGTGTCCACGCGGAAGACGAAGCCGTCGGCCGTGACGTTGGAGAGCAGCTGGCCCAGCCGGCGGGCAATGCGCTCCAGGTAGCGCGGTTCCTCGCCTGCGTCGCGTGCCACGTAGATCAGGTCGATGTCGGACGAGACGTTCAGTTCGCCGCCGCCCAGCTTGCCCATGCCCACCACCAGCATGTCCTGCGGACGGCCGCGGCTGTCCAGCAGGGTGCGCCCCTGTTCCTGCAGCTCGGTGGCGGCCACCTGCAGGGCATGGCGCACGGAGACCTCGGCCCAGTGGGTGATGGCGCCCAGCACTTCTTCCAGCGGGGCCTCGCCGCGCACGTCGCGCTCGATGAGGGCCATCATCAGCAGGTTGCGGAAGCGCCGCAGGGCGACTTCGGGGGGCTGCCCCAGCATCTGGTGGCGCACCCAGGCCTCGTCGATGGCCACGGGGGTGAGCGGGATGCCGATGAGGGCGTCCAGGCTGGAGAGGCCGCCTTCGGTGCGGGTGCCGATGGCCTGCAGGTTGCGGCGGAAGAAGGCGCTGTGGCGGTCGGCGGCGTAGTGGGTCATGGGGATGGGCATCGGCTCATTCAACGCATGCAAGCGTAGCACTACGAGGGGGCTGGGGACATACCCGTACCGGGGCGAGGGGATGCAGGGGTGGGTGTTACCCTTGCGCGGACATGAGAATCTGGAGTCGGGAGCGTGATTCGATCGATCGAGGGGCTGCGTGGCGTGGCTGCGCTGATGGTGGTGTTCTTTCATGCCTTTGTGCTGGCGCGCTGGGGTGGGGCGCCGGCGCAATGGGGGCTGGTGCAGAATGCCTGGCTGTTCGTCGATCTGTTCTTCGTGATCAGCGGGGCCATCATGGCCATGGTGTATGGCCAGCGGCTGCAGGATGGCAGGCAGGTGCGGGCGTTCTTCATCAAGCGCTTCTTCCGGCTGTATCCGCTGCATCTGGTCACGACGCTCACGGCCATCGGGGCGGTGATCGTGGTGCAGGGCGCCAAGTGGGCGGCGGCGCAGGCGGGCATCCAGCTGGGGGGGGAGCAGCCCTTTGCGGTGGAGTTCTTCAAGCTGTCGTATTTCCTGCTGGAGCTGGTGATGCTGCAGGGCGTGGGCATCATGACCGAGGCGCTGCACAACTACCCGTCATGGTCACTGTCGGTGGAGTTCTGGCTGTATCTGGCCTTTGCGGTGCTGTTCTTCTTCGTGCGCAGTACCCGGGCGCGGGTCTGGGCAAGCGTGGCCATCGTGGTGCTGTGCCTGGATCATTTCCTGCGGGTGTTCTCGGGGCTGGGGCCGCAGGTGCTGGCGCCGGATGTCCATGGCATGCCGCGCGGGCTGCTCAGCTTCTTCATCGGCGTGCTGGTCTGGTATGGCTGGCAGGCGGTGCAGCCCCGTCTGCGCAACCTGTCGTCACCCGTGCTGGGCGCGTGTCAGCTGGTGCTGGCCGTGCTGTCGCTGGCGCTCATCGACATGCGCGCGGATCTGGGGGCCTGGGTGTATGCCATTCCCTTCGTGTTCGGCCTGTGGGTGTGGTCGCTGCTGCCGGATCGCGGCATGGTGGCGGCCTTGCTGCAGACGCGACCGCTGCAGTGGCTGGGCGTGCACAGCTATTCCATCTATCTGGTGCACGTCACGGTGCTCACCTTCTTCGACTGGCCGGGCCGCAAGTTCGGCGAGCCGCTGAAATACGCCGTGGTGGCGGTGTTCGTGCTGGCGGTGCTACTGGCGGCGCGCTGCACCTACCGCTGGATCGAGGTGCCATGGCGGGACCACGGCAAGCGCCTGGCGGGGCGGGGGTAGGCTGCGGCGGGGGCTCAGGTGGAGATGGGGGTGATGTCGGCCAGCGTGGCTGCCAGGGTGTCCTTGGCCATTTCCATTTCATGGTCGAGTTGCAGCCCGGTCCAGAAGCCGTCTGACGTGCCGAAGAAGCGCGAAAGCCGAAGGCCGGTATCGACGCTGATGCCGCGTGTGCCCGCCACGATCTCGCCGATGCGGCGCTGAGGGACGTGGATTTCCTTGGCAAGCCGATACTGGCTGATGCCCATGGGCTTGAGAAACTCTTCCTGGAGAATTTCGCCGGGGTGAGGATAAGGAACCGTACGCATGCGGAAGCCTCTCAATGATAGTCGGTGATCTCGACGGCAATGGCGTCCGTGCCCAGCCACGAGAAGCAGATGCGCCATTGATCGTTGATGCGGATGCTGTACTGGCCGTGGCGATCTCCCTTGAGGAGTTCCAGCCGGTTGCCAGGCGGAATGCGCAGGTCGTCAAGTCTGCCGGCTCTGTGCAGCATGGCCAGCTTGCGCATGGCAACCTTTTCTATGCTGACCCATCGGGCCACCCGGTGGCCGGCAAACAGGGCTTGGGTATCGCTGCATCTGAATGATTGAATGGCCATCCCGTCATGCTAACGACTGGCGATAGTATCGTCAAGCGTTAGCATTGGGGCACGGCAAGCGGCAAGCGGCAAGCGGCTGGCGGGGCGGGGGTAGGTCGCGGCAGGGGCGTCTCCGTGCCCCCGCCGGGTGCTGGCGTGCCGTCAGGCCAGCGGCGGATGCTGGCCCAGCGGGTCGTGCAGCAGCGGGTCGGTGCCGTGCCAGAGGTTGCCCAGGGTGGACGGCAGTGCCCTGGTGGCCGTGTCGCTTCCGGCCGAGGGCGTGCCCGGCAGCAGCTCTGCGGCGTCCAGCGTCTCGGCGGCTTCACGGTGGCCCGACGTGCCTGCCGAGCGGCCGGTGATGTTGGGCTTGCTGAAGGTGGGGCTGCCGTCTTCGGCCTCGGCAATGGTGATGGTGAAGCGTTCGTGGCCGACGTCCGGATCGCGGGCGTCCCTGGCAAGGTGGCCCAGCTTCGTACGGTTCCCCGGCAGGGAAGGGTTCTTGCCTGAGCCGTCTTCCACTTCCTGACCCTGCACCTCCACCAGCGTGATGACACCGCCGTGGTTCTTGCTGCTGTCCCAGCCCAGGTGAGCCTGGTTCAGTTCCGAGCCGACGATGATCTGCCCTTCCTCGACCTGGCCGGAGAAGTCGGGGTCGTGCTCGCTCTCCAGCTTCAGCGGCTGGCGGTAGTTGTCGTACTCGATGATGAAACCCTTGGCGCCACTGCCGGCGTCGTGTGCGACGTTGCCCTGGTTGATGTAGTGGTAGCGGGTCGAGATGTCGGGGCCGCTGTTGAACAGGCTGGTCTTGATGAAACCTCTTTCTGCAGCATCGTCGATGGACAGCAGCTTGCCGCCCATGTCCTGGGCGCGCTGCTGCGCGTCCGCCAGGCTGATGCCATCCGCCTGGATGACCTCGTAGGCGGTCGGTCCCGACTGGCCTCCGTCGGGCAGGGGGCGTCCGGCCAGATCCCAGTTCATCACGCGTTTGGCATTGGGAGATTCATACGCCTCGATACTTATGACCTTGAAGAACCTGCCGTCCAGACTGGAGTCCGGACTATGGCTATTGCTGCTGATGATGCTCTTGTCCAGCCCGGTGATGGCGTTGGGAGCCACGACGGGTTTGGTGGGAGTACCCGCCGCCTGCGGCTGCTCGTCGATGGTGATGGTGCGAACCATTTCCTGGCCGCTGTCGTCCACGAAGGGGCGTCCGTTCTTGTCCAGCGGTTTGAAGATGAAGCGGCCGCCATCGGTCTTGCTGGCATCCCAGGTCAGCCGGGCGAACTCTGCGGCATCGATGGTCTCGCCTTCGGTGATCTGACGGGCGCCGGAGCCATCGGTACCGTTGGCCAGTTGCAGCGGCGAGTGGCTGGTGTCGCGGTCGTTGGGCTGTTCAATGCGAGTGATCTCGATGCGGGCTGGGGCACGGCTGTCTTCGGTCCCCCGGATTTCGTCCAGATGGTTCTTGCCAATCTCCAGAACCTGCTGGAACGCGGCGCGCAGCGTTGAGGCATTTTGAGCATAGGCCGGTCCCTGAACGCCTTCCTCGACGGAGATGGTTCGGGTGAGGGTGGAGGTGCTGCCAGGGTTGGCAGGGTTGGTGGTCAGGATGGACTTTCCGTCCGCACCGATCATCGAGAAGGTGAACGAGCCGCCGGAGTTTGCATCCGAGCGCCATACCAGCTTGTCCAGGTCACTGGCCTGGATCCGGCTGCCTTTGGAGACCGGGTCAAGTTGGCCATGACCACGGTCGATGGCCAGCGCGGACGTGCCAGGGGCAGTATCGTCCTTCTCGTAGATAGTGGTGATCTGGATGGCAGTGGGCTCCCGCGAGGGATCGGTACCAGCCAGCAGGGTCCTGTCCAGTGTCAGGGGACGGTTGTAGGGGGTGAAGGCACTGGGCGTGTTCGTGGCGTAGACAGGGGCCGCCGGCGATTCGATGACGGTCATCGTCTGTTCGGCGGAGCCGGCAATCTCGATGCCGTCCTTGTCGAGGGCCACGAACCGGAATGTGCCGCCCTCGTTGTGGGCTGTGTCCCAGCGGATATTGCTGTAGCGGCCGAATTTAATTTCACTGCCCACGGAAAGTGGGGTGCGGTGGCCGGCATCCCAGCTGTAGAGGGCCGCGTGCTCGGTCGCCGACGGATTCTTTTCGTCGATGTGGGTGATGCGGATGGCGGCAGGACGCTGTTTCTGGGGCGTGTTGTGGCCGTTGTAGGCCATTCCGTTGTTGAAGGCAGCCGATCCGTCATGGGCTGCGTAGGCCGTCTGATACTGCAGGCTGATGGCGTTCCAGACCGGAGGCAGCGGCGATTCATGCACGGTGACGGTACGCGGTGCGCTACCCTCAATGGCAAACCGTTCGGCGTCGTGCGCCGTGAAGGTGAAGCGGCCCCCATCGTTGCTGCTGGTATCCCAGTGCACCTTGTCGAAATCCTCGGCACGGATGGTGGCGCCTGCCTGTACGGCTTCCTTGACCCCGCCTTCGCGCTGGATGTAGAGCGGGGCGGGGTTCACGCCATTGTCTGCCTCGATCTGGTTGATGGTGACGAATGCCGGCTTGCGGGCGGGGTCGTTGCCCTCGAAGACGCTGGCATCAATCTGGCGCACCTGATCATGTGCCACCACCTGCAGGGCCCGGCCGGAATAGTCCGGAGCCTTCGGTGACTCGTGCACCGAGATGGTCTGTGCATCGGAGCCCAGAATGGGATTCCGGTTGGCATCCAGCGCCACGAAGCGGAAGCTGCCACCATCATTGTGGGCGGTGTTCCAGCTGAGCTTGCCAAAGTCTGCGGCGCTGATGACATCGCCTTGCTGCACGGCCGTGGGGGTGCCGCCGTCGGCCTCCCGCTGCAGGGCAGCGCCCGTGCCGTCGCCATCCTTGGCGTCGATGCTCTCGATGCGGATAAAGGCCGGGGCCTTGCCGGGCGTGTTGCCGGCAAACAGTTCCTGGCCGAGGGCGCGCGTCTGGTCGTGCGCCACCGTCAACGGATTGCGCACGCCAGGGTAGTCCGGTGCTGCCGGAGATTCGTAGACGCTGACGGTCTGTGCGGTGGCACCCAGAATGGGCTTCTGGTTGGCATCCAGCGGCATGAAGCTGAAGTTGCCGCCGTTGTTGTGGGCGGTGTTCCAGCTGAGCTTGCCAAAGTCTGCGGCGCTGATGACATCGCCTTGCTGAACGGCCGTGGGTGCGGCGGGACCGGCCCCATCATCATCCCGTTGCAGGGCGGTGCCGGTGCCGTCGCCATCCAGGGGCGTGATGCTCTCGATGCGGACGAAGGCCGGGGCCTTGTTGGCGGTGTTGCCGGCAAACAGGTCCTGACCCAGCGCCAGCGTCTGGTCGTGTGCAGCCGACAGCGGGTCGCGCGTGCTGGGGTAGTCCGGCACCGCGGGGGATTCGCTCACCGTGATGGTCTGTGAATCAGCCCCCAGAATGGGTTTCCGGTTGGCGTCCAGCGCCACGAAGCGGAAGCTGCCACCGTCGTTGTGGGCGGTATTCCAGCTGAGCTTGCCGAAGTCTGCCGCGCTGATGACATCGCCTTCCGAGACGGCCGTGGGCGCGCCGGGGCCGGCACCATCATCATCCCGTTGCAGGGCAGTGCCTGTGCCGTCACCATCCTTGGCGGTGATCTTTTCGATGCGGATGAAGGCAGGTGCCTTGCTGGATGCGCTGCCGACGAACAGTTCCTGGCCGAAGGTCAGAGTCTGGTCGTGCGCGACGGCCAGCGGGCTGCGTGCGCTGGGGTATTCCGGCGCGGCAGGGGATTCGTAGACGCTGATGGTCTGCGGCTGAACGCCCACGTAGGGCTGTCCGGTGCCGTCCAGGGGCACAAAGCGGAAGCTGCCGCCTTCGTTGCCCACGGTGTTCCAGGTCAGCTTGCTGAAGTTTTCGGCCGTGATGGTCTGGCCGACCGTGATGGGCGTGGGCGTACCGTCGCCCAGCAGTTGCAGGGACGGGCTTGCACCGTCATGGCTGCTGGGCTCAATGGCCTCGATGCGGATGGCAGCCGGCTTGTAGTCCTGGTTCGTGCCGGCAAAGGTGCTTTCCGGGAAGGTGGCCGTCTGCTCGTGGGCCACGGCGCGAATGACCGGTTCAGCCGGATAAACTGGGGAGGTAGGAGATTCGTGCACCGTGATGGTCTGTTCCGGTGCCCCCAGAATGGGCTTCTGGTTGGCGTCCAGTGCCACGAAGCGGAAGCTGCCGCCGTCATTGTGGGCGGTGTTCCAGCTGAGCTTGCCGAAGTCTGCCGCGCTGATGACATCGCCTTCCGAGACGGCCGTCGGGGCACCGGGACCATCGCCGTCGGCGTCCCGCTGCAGGGCAGCGCCTGCGCCGGTGTCACCCTGGAGGGTGATCTTCTCGATGCGGATGAAGGATGGTGCCTTGTCGGCAGCGTTGCCGGCAAACAGTTCCTGACCCAGCGTCAGCGTCTGGTCGTGTGCGACCGACAGCGGTTCACGCGCGGCGGGATAGTCCGGAGCAGCCGGGGATTCGCTGACCGTGATGGTTTGTGCGGAGGCGCCCAGAATGGGCTTCTGGCTGGCATCCAGCGGCACGAAGCGGAAGCTGCCGCCGTCATTGTGGGCGGTGTTCCAGCTGAGCTTGCCGAAGTCTGCCGCGCTGATGACATCGCCTTCCGAGACGGCCGTCGGGGCACCGGGACCATCGCCGTCGGCGTCCCGCTGCAGGGCAGCGCCTGCGCCGGTGTCACCCTGGAGGGTGATCTTCTCGATGCGGATGAAGGATGGTGCCTTGTCGGCAGCGTTGCCGGCAAACAGTTCCTGACCCAGCGTCAGCGTCTGGTCGTGTGCGACCGACAGCGGTTCACGCGCGGCGGGATAGTCCGGAGCAGCCGGGGATTCGCTGACCGTGATGGTTTGTGCGGAGGCGCCCAGAATGGGCTTCTGGCTGGCATCCAGCGGCACGAAGCGGAAGCTGCCGCCGTCGTTGTGGGCGCTGTTCCAGCTGAGCTTGCCGAAGTCTGCGGCGCTGATGACATCGCCTTCCGACACGGCCGTGGGCGCGTCGGGACCATCGCCGTCGGCGTCTCGCTGCAGGGCCGCGCCCGCGCCGGTGTCACCATTGGGGGTGATCTTCTCGATGCGGATGAAGGATGGAGCCTTGTCGGCAGCATTGCCGGCGAACAGTTCCTGGCCAAGCGCCAGCGTCTGGTCGTGTGCCACGGCCAGGGGTTCGCGTGCGGTTGGGTAGTCCGGAGCAGCCGGGGATTCGCTGACCGTGATGGTTTGTGCGGAGGCGCCCAGAATGGGCTTCTGGCTGGCATCCAGCGGCACGAAGCGGAAGCTGCCGCCGTCGTTGTGGGCGGCGTTCCAGCTCAGTTTGCCAAAGTCTGCGGCGCTGATGACATCGCCTTCTGAGACAGCCGTTGGGGCACCGGGGCCATCGCCGTCGGCATCCCGCTGCAGGGCTGCGCCCGAGCCGGTGTCACCCTGGGGGGTGATCTTCTCGATGCGAATGAAGGATGGGGCCTTGTCGGCCGTGTTGCCGGCAAACAGTTCCTGACCCAGCGTCAGCGTCTGGTCGTGTGCCACCGCCAGCGGGTCACGCGCGCTGGCGTAGTCCGGCACCGCGGGGGATTCGTAGACGTTGACGGTCTGCGGCTGGACGCCGTCATAGGGCTGGCGCTCGCTGTCCAGCGGCACGAAGCGGAAGCTGCCGCCGTCGTTGTCGGCGCTGTTCCAGACCAGACGGCCGAAATCTGCGGCGGCAATTTCCTGGTTCTCGGCAACAGGGGTCAGCGATCCGTCGTCGGCGCGCAGATGCAGCGCGGCCGATCCGGCGCGGGCGCCCTTGGCCTCGATGCCTTCAATGCGCACGTAAGACGGGGCATGTTCGGCATCCTTGCCGGTGAACGTGCTGGCGCGCAGCTCCACCGCCTCGTTGTGACGGGCCGCACGGGTCACGGGGGCGTCGTCATAGCTGGGCGCAACGGGACGCGGTGAGGGTGCAGGAGCCGGTTCGGGAGCAGGCTGTGGGGCCGGTTGTGGAGCGGGCTGCGGGGCAGGCGCAGGTGACGGTTCCGGCGCAGGAGCAGGTTGTGGCGCCGGTTGCGGAGCGGGTTCCGGCGCGGGTTCCGGCGCGGGTTCCGGCGCGGGCTCAGGAGCCGGGGCCGGCTCGGGCGTCGGGACAGGCGAAGGAACGGGCGCAGGCTGCGGCGTGGGCGCAGGTGATGGTTCCGGTGCAGGGGCAGGTTGCGGCGCCGGTTGCGGAGCGGGTTCCGGCGCGGGCTCAGGTGCCGGGGCCGGCTCGGGAGTCGGGACAGGTGAAGGAACGGGCGCAGGCTGCGGTGCAGGCGCGGGCGAGGGTTCCGGCGCAGGAGCAGGTTGTGGTGCGGGTTGTGGAGCAGGTTCCGGCGCCGGCTCGGGCGCCGGTGCGGGCGTGGGCACGGGGGCCGGCTGCGGAGCAGGGGAGGGCCGAAGGTTCTGGGAAAGCTCGTTGGCGTGCCGGTTGGCCTGGCTGATGGGGCCTTCGCCCCGGGATGCGGTGGCTGTCAGCACGCCCAGTGCGGCGGCACCGCCCGCCAGCGCCATCGGGCTGAAGGCGAACGCGCCCGGCGTGACGGCCAGACCGGATGCCGCCGGTGCGGCTGCCTGAACGCCTGCCACGTGGGCCGCCTGTGCTGCACCGTTGACGCTGGCAGCACCGGCAGCCTCACCCGTGGCTTCGACCGCGCCCAGCGTGGCGGTGGCATCGCCTGCTGCAGCGCCGGCGGCGCCGTCCGTGGGCAGCCAGGCGGCACGGCGGGCGCCTTCCTGTTGCACCACGGCTTCCTGGTAGTCGCCCAGAGGGCCGTATTCGCGCTCCAGGGTCTGCATCATGCTGTCATCGGCTGCCTGCATGTTCCGGCTGGCGGGTGACGTGACCTGTGTCTTCGCACCCGCTGCGGATGCAGGGTTCGTCTGTGCCCGCAGCGGGGCCGACGTGTTTGCAGAGGCAGAGGAGGGTTGCAGGGTGTTCATAGGCCAACCAGAGAATGAGGCATGAGATGCTCGAACCTGAATCTTGGTACGCACCGCGAGGCAGCAGCACCGGCAGCGCATGGACGGCTTCCGGGGGCCGCCGGGTGTGCGGCAAATGTGGGTTTTTCGGTAAGCGGATACCGTTTCTGACAGACAGTCGACACCCGCAGAAGAGCGGCGTGCCAATGTCGGCGCATGAAAAGCGAAGGGGCCGCTTCCCTTGCGGAAAGCGGCCCCTGGAGGCTGGTGCAACCCAGTGTTGCAGCTGCACGGAAAGGTCCCGTCGTGCCGGCGGACCGGCGGGGCCGTCACCCGATGCTGCCGGATGACGGTGACGGGCCTTCAGGCTGCCATCAGATCAGCGGGTTGATCTGGTTGTGCAGGTCGTCCAGCAGGTTGCTGCTGGGCTCGGCCGGGGTGTAGGCGGCCAGCGACTTGGCGCTGATCGTGAGCGGGCCTTGACCTTCCGAAGCACCGAACAGCGACTGGGGGTTGATGGCCAGGGGCGCATCCTTCTCGGTCACCGTGACGGTGTGCACCACGCTGGAGTCGATGGGCTTCATGTCACCGTCCAGAGCGGTGAACTTGAAGGAACCGCCTCCGTTGTGGGACGCATCCCAGCGCAGGTTTTCGAACTGCGCAGCACTGAGGACCGTGTTCTCCGGATGAGAATCGTCCACCTTCAGGTCCTGCGCGTGATCACCCACCAGGTGCAGTACGCGATGATCGCCCGCCTCTGCATTGCTCGGAGAGATCTCCGTGATGCGGATGAACATCGGTGCCTTCGCGGCATCAGATCCATCGAACATGGCCTTGCCGAACGTGGCGTCACCGTTATGTTCGGCTTCGGCACTGAAGGTCGTGCCCGAATAATTCGGCTGCTCGGCGGCTTCCTTGACCGTGAAGGTCTGCGTCTGCGCGCCGGCGATTTCCTGGTGATCGGACGTGACCGGAACGAACTGGACCTTGTAGGTGCCGCTGCCGTGGTCGACGGAGGCATCCCACTGAACCTTGCTGAAATCGGCCTTGTCGATGAACTGACCTGCCGTCAGGTTGCGGGCAGAGCCCCCGTCACCCAGCGTCATGATGTTGGCGTGCGTGTTCTCACCATCCGGGCCTTGGACGGAGACGATTTTCACCGCATCCGGGGCCTTTTCGGCGTCCGTGCCTGCAAACGGGCTGGTCTGCGAGTCCTTGGTCAGCGCGCCCTTGAGAGCATCGTGCGCCACATCGAACTTCACGGCTTCAGTCGGGTACACACCCAGCTTCGGCTCGGCATTCACCACCGGGGCAGGTGCCTCGTTGATGGTGATGGTCTGCTCGGTAGCACCTTGCAGTGCATCGCCGTTAGCCTGAACCGGCGTGAACTTGAAGGTGCCACCTTCGCCCTTGGAGGCGTCCCAGGTCACCTTGTCGAAGTCCGCTGCCTTGATCAGTGCGCCGTCGGTAATGACGTTGCCATCGACCTTGAGCGCGCCTGCAGCAAAGCCAGTGGCCTTGACAGCCTCGGGCTTGTTGGCTGAGTTCGTGCCTTCGAAGACTTCCTTGCCGATCTTGGCATTGGTTTCGTCGTGAGCGACGTTGACGGACTTGTTGGCTTCGTAGGAGGGCGCAGCCTTGACCGGAGGCTGAGCAGGCTGGTTGACGGCGCCGCCCGTCTGAGCCTCGGGAGTACCAGCAGGTTGGCTGGGGGCGTCACTGGGCTGGCCGCCGGGGGCAACAGGCTTGCCGCTCGGGCTGCCAGCTTGAGGGTCGGAGCCAGCAGGTTTGCTGGGGGGAGTCTGACCCTGGGACTGGGAACCTGCATCCTGGGTGGTGCCACCGGCCTTGGAGTCGGAGCCACCTTCCTGGGGCTTGGAGCCGCCTTGAGCACCGGCACCACCCGTCGAGCCACCCGCTGCAGCGCCCTGGCCGCCGGGGTTGCCGTTACCCTTGTTGGCGTCGCTACCAGTCGTGCTGTTTTGCGGGGTGTCGGCTTTGTGATTGCCGCCATCCGTGCCATGCTCGCCACCTTTCGGCGGATCGCCAGCCTTGTTGCTGCCCTCTCCAGCTTTCTGATCGCCTTTCGGCCCTTCGCCGCCGGTCGGAGCCTTGTTGTCCTGAACCTCGGGCGTGCCGGCGCCACCCTGCTGCTGGTTCTGAGCCGGGTTGGAGGCCGGGGCCGACGGGTGCGTGATGGTGGCCGATTCGGACACGGTCAGGGTCTTCTCTTCGGCACCTTCCACCTTGGCGGCATTGGCTTCGTTGCTCTGCACGGCCACGTAGGTGATCTTGCCACCCATGTTGTGGTCGCCGTTCCAGACCAGCTTGTCGAAGTCGGCCTTGTTGATGATCGTGCCGTCCACGACCGGCTTGCCTTCCAGGGTCAGCGGGGCCTTGTAGTTCTCGATCTCGATGACGAAGCGGCTCAGCTTCTCGCCGGAGAAATCGTAGGCCTTGTAGCCCTTGGGCAGGTCGGTGCCATTGCCGTTGCGGATGATGGCGTCAGCGTTGGCGACGGCACCTGCGGTGCTGTCCTTGCCCAGCCAGGCGCCGTTCTTGGCAAGCTGTCCGTTCAGGACATCCTGTTGCGCAGCCTTGGCAGTGTCACCCTTAGCTTCAGCAACGCTTTCATCGCTGTCATACTCGCCCAGCGAGCCGAACAGCTTCTGGCCAATGAACTGGGCTTCTTCGGCGCTGTCGATGGTCAGCAGCTTGCCGCCGCGTACCTTGGCCATTTCTTCGGCCTGAGCGCGGGTGATGGGCTCTTTGGTGCTGATGACCTCGTAGGCGGTGGTGGACACGGTCTTGACCGGAGCAGGGGCATCCGGAGCCTTGCCGGTGACCTTGCTGGTGGTCTCGACCTCGCGGAAGATGCGCGTGCCAGCCTCACCTTCGGACGTGTCGACCCTGACGATCTTGATGAACTCGACGTTCTTGCCTTCGCCAGCCGCCTTCTCGAACGCGGTGGCGACGTTGGCCAGCTTGGTCTCGCCGTTGGCGGCAACCTGCGGTGCCTCAGCCGTACCTTGAGCCGTGGCCGGCAGTTCCTGCTTGGCAGGCTGCTGGTCGCTGTTCTGGGTGTCCTGGCCGGTCTTGTCAGCTTGCGGGACGTCGTTGGCGGGTTTGACCTCCGTGCCGCCCTGCGCCGGCTTGTCCTGGGCGCTCGGATTGGCCGGCGTGGTCATCGGGTGCTTGACGTCGGCCGATTCGGACAGCGCCATCGTGCCTTCCTTGGCGTCGGCGACGGGCTTGGCCGTGGCGGCATCATTGCTGTCGACGGCCTGATAGGTGATCTTGCCGGCCTTGTTCAGGTCGGCGTTCCAGGCCAGCTTGGCGGCGTCGGCCTTGTTGATGATCTGGCCTTCGACCACGGGCTTGCCGTCCAGCAGCAGCGGCGACTTGTAGCCTTCATATTCGATGACGAACTTGCTGAGCGTGGTGCCTGCAGCTTCGTAGAGCTTCATGGCACCAGAGCCGTCTGCGTTGTTGCCGTTGCGGATGACGGCGTTGGCCTTGGCATCGGCGCCCTCAGTGGCGTTCTTGCCCAGCCAGGCACCGTTGGAAGCCAGTTGGCCATCCAGGACTTTCTGTTGAGCAGCCTTGTCGCTTTCACCTCTTGCTGCTGCTTCGGCAAGGGACTTGTCGCCGTCATACTCACCCAGGGCGCCGAACAGATTCTTGTCCAGCCAGGCCTTTTCTTCGGCGGTGTCGATGGACATCAGCTTGCCGCCCAGCTTGGCGGCCATCGTCTGGGCTTCTGCCAGAGTGATGGGCTTGCCAGCGTCGATGACTTCATAGGCACGGCTGTTGTCGCTGTCGACGGCACGAGCTTCAGCGTCCTTGGCGTTTTCGGCGCTGAGGATGCGGCTGATCTTGATGTACTCAGCTTTGCCACCATTGGCACCAGCGGTCTCGAAGAGGTCAGCAAACTTGGTCAGGTTGGTGACACCATCCGCGGCAACCTTCGGTTCTGCCGCAGTGCCTGCAGCCGTGGCGGGCTTGGTGAGATCCTCGACCGGGGTGGGGTCAACCTTGGGCTGATCGGCCGGTTTCGAATCGGCCTGCTTGGCAGGCTCTTCTTCCTTGGCCGGTTCGGTAGGCTTGGCACCTTCGGCAGGCTTGTTGGTGCCTTCGGCCGGCTTGGTGTCCTGGGCAGGCTGCTCGGCGGCCGGGGTAGCTGGCTTCTGGCTGCCCTGGTTCTGAGCGGCTTGCTGGTTGTTGTTCTGGGCGATCGGCTGGCTGCTGGAGCCACCGCTGCTGCCACCGCCGGCTGCGGCGGCCACGGCAACAACGCCCACCACGCCGGCACCAATGGCCAGCGGGCTGATGGCGGCGGCGGTACCGGCGGCGCCTGCGGCACCGGCTTCGGCAACCGCAGCTTCACCGCTCACTGCGCCCAGCGAGCCTTCGGCAGCAGCGGCTGCGTCGGCGGTGGCCACGCTCCCTTCAGCGGTGGTCTCTGCCACCACTTCCTTCACGGCTTCGGCCTGTTTGGCCTGGGCCATCTTGTCCAGCTCTGCCTTGTCAGCAGCCTGCTTGGCCATCTTGGCGGCGTCAGCGGCGGGTGCCTGGGCGGCCTGGCGTGCAGCGGCGCTGCCTTGGGTGGGCTGGGGTTTTGTCGTGCGGTTCTGAGTTGCCATATCGATCTACGAACGTTGAAAGTCTCACGATGAACGTTGGCCGCGGCAGTTGCCTGGAAGGTCAGGTGCCCCGGCCTGGGACAAGCGCGCGAAGGCGGTGAGACAACCGTGGGCCCGTTCAGTTCCGGAAAGGGGGTGGTTGCCAGATGTCACAAGGTGCGCTTTGTCTCATCTTGGCAAGGTCTTGAGGGCACCGCTTGGCTTTGGGTTCGAGCGGTCGATTGGGGCTGCCCGGCGTGAAACCGGGGGTGTCTGTCCCCAGTCACGCCTGCCGTTCGTGCCCTGATTTCGTCCGTTTGTTCGCAGGCTTATGGACAGGGCTGAGTGACGGACGAAAGGCCGCTGTCCGTGATCGGGCGGGAAAAAAGAAGGCGGAATGGCCCGAACGCACAAGGCGACCATTCCGCCAGAGGCCCTTCCCGCCGAAGGCGCACGACCTTCAGCGGGAAGGTGCTGCCGGGTTGCAACCCATGGACCCGGCAGCATGACTGCAAGATGCGTGCGCGTTGCGCGCCTGCATCAGACCATCGGCACCTCGTGCAGCGGGTCGATCAGGTTCGACACCAGACTGCTGCTGGGGGCGTAGCTGATGTGACCGTTGTCTGCAGTCGGCGATGCTTCACCGAAGAGTTCTTCGTGGCCCAGCAGGTCCTTGAGCTGCAGGGGCAGGGCTCTCTGACTGGCTTCGGAATGCTGGCCAGTAGCTTCGCCATGCGACTCGTTTTTCAGCTGCGGATCCGAGCCTTCCGGAGCAGAGGTCTGAGACACCTTGCCTTCTTGCTGCTGCGTGCCGGAAGTCTCCTGAGTCTTCGGGCCGCCTTCCTGCGTGGAGGAAGCGCCCTGCGACTGAGAGTTGCCTTCCGACGCTGCCGGCGGGGTCGGAGCATGCTCACCCGACGTCGAGTGGGCCTGACCCTGAACCGTGCCTTGCGTCTGACCCTGAGTCTGGCTCTGGGTGCCAGAGGGCTGATTCTGGACCGAGGTCGAATCACTCTGTTGAGGCGTGTCGCTGTGCGCGCCTTCCGTGCGGCTGACTTCGCCCGTGCCTGCGCTCGGGCCGGAAGGCTGCGAGGCATTTCCTGCTTGCGAGGTGTTCCCAGCCTCCGGAGCAGGGGTTTGCGGCGACTGGCTGCTGTTCTCCTGCGGGCCGGCTTCGGTGATCTTCACCTCGCGCGACACGGGGTTTGCCGCATCGGCGCCCTGCAAGACATTGCCCTGTTCATCCACCGGCACGAACTTGAAGGAAGCGCTGCCCTTGAACTGGTTGGCGTCCAGGTAGACGCTGTCAAACTCGGCCATGGTGATGACATCGTCCTTGGAGACGCTTCGTGCCGCACCGTCGTTGCCGACTTTCAGCACCGGGCCTTCGTAGCCGTCTTCGCCATGGATGTAGAGGATGCGCACACCGGCAGGCGTGACGCCGTCGACACCCTTGAAGAGGGCGGCATTCAGGTGATGGTTGGCGTTATGGGCGACGTTCACCGTCTTGGCGTCGCTGCCGTAGTTGGGCAGGTTGGGCGTTTCATGGACGGTGACGGTCTGCAGGGGCGAGCCGGCGATGGGCTGCTTGTGATGATCCAGCGCCTGGAAGGTGAAGGACCCCCCGTTGTTCTGGGCGGAATCCCAGGCGATGTGCTTGAAGTCCTCGAAGCTGACTTCACTGCCTTCTTTCAGCGGAGTGTAGGCGTCACGGCCCTTGTTGACGAACAGGGCGGATTCTGCCGAGTTGGAGTCAGCCGTTTCATTGACTTTCCCGATGCGGATGAAGGCCGGTGCGTCGTCGGCAACCATGCCCTTGAAGAGGTCTTCACCCAGGGTCTGCTTGATGTTCTGACGAACATTGACCGTATGGGCGTCGCCTTCCGGATACTTGGGCGCTGCGGCGGCTTCGTCGATGCTGATGGTTTGGGCCTGCACCTTGGCGGCGTCGTAGTGAGCGTGGCCTTCTTCGGGGCGCACCGCAATGAAGCGGAATTCACCGCCCTTGGAGGTGCTGGCGTCCCAGCTCAGCTTCTCGAACTGGTCGGCGGTGATGACCTGATTGGCCTCCACGTTCTGGCCATCCAGTTTCAGCGTGCCCGGCTTGACGTCCAGGATCTTCACGGCACCGGCCGGGTGATCGGAATCGCTGCCCTTGAAGATGGCGGGGTCAAGCTTGGCGGTCGCGTCGTGGGCCACCTTGACGGGGTGCTGGGCCTGGTACTGGGGCAGGTGCTCGGCCGGTTGCGGGTCGGCCTTGTGCTCAGTGTCACCCTTGTGCTCGGCGTCACCCTCATGGGCGTCCTTGACCGGCTGCTTGTCGCTGCCCTGGGTGGCCTGGCCGCCTTGCTGCGCGTTTGCATTCGTTTCGGCCGGGGCAGGCTGCGCCGGCGCCGTGGGCTGCTTCACCTCGGGCGATTCGGTGATGGAGACGTTGTGCGGCTGGGTGTTGGGCAGCGGCTTGGCTGTTTTGGGGTCATTGCTGTCCACAGCCTGGAAGCGGATGGCACCGGACTGGCTGTAGGTGGAGTTCCAGACCAGCTTGTCGAAGTCTTCGGCGTTGATGATCTGGCCTTCCTGCACGGGTTTGCCGTTCAGGGTCAGCGGGGCCTGGTAGTTGTCGTATTCGATGACGAAGCGGGACAGTTTGGCTTCGGCGCCCTGGGCGATGGTCTCGGGCTTGTGGCCGGTGTCATCGGTGCCGGTGGTGATCATGGCGTTGCCTTCGTGCAGCTTGTTGCTGCCGATCCAGGCGGCCTTGCTGTTGTCGTTGTTCTCGCCCTGATGGCCCAGGCCCTGGAGGTTCTCGTTCAGCCAGTCCAGTTCCTTCTGGTCATCGACGGACAGCAGCTTGCCGCCCAGTTTTTCGGCATGGGCCTTGGCTTCGGCCAGGGTCATCGGGGTCTTGCTTTCGATGACTTCGTAGGCCGTCAGCACGGTCTTGCCACCTTTGGCAGCATCACCCTGGGCCTGCTGGCCTTCGGCTGGCAGGGCACGGACGGCGAAGGGGCGAACGGCATGGATGCCCTGGACATCGGCGTCATGATCGGCGCTGGGCGTCTGTTTGGGGCCTTCGTCGCCGTAGCGGACGGAGCGTGCGTTGGGGTGTTCGCTTTCAGAGGCCTGGATGTGGGTGATCTGGACGAACTTGACCGGGGTGTTTTCGCCGGCGGAGTTTTCGAACACCGTCTTCAGGTTGGAGAGCTTCGTCTCACCGGTTTCGGCCACCTTGGGTGCGCCAGGCTCGCCCTGGGCGACAGCAGGGCCGGTCACGACGGTCTGGACCGGCTTCTGAGGCGCCGGCTGGGCTGCGGGCGGCTTGGCCGGGGTTTCAGCGGCCGGGGCCTGGACGGCAGGGGATTCGGCGGGGGCTTCTGCCACAGAGGGCTTCTCGGCGGCCGGTGCGGACGGTGCAGCAGGCTGCTGCGTGTCGGCCGGAACGTTGCTGACGGGCGGTTTCACGGCCAGGGGGGCGCTGGCGGGGCCGTTGCTGCCACCGCTGCTGCCACCACCGGCTGCGGCGGCCACGACGGCCAGGCCCAGCACGCCGCCGCCAATGGCCAGCGGGCTGAGTCCGGCAGCGGCCGTGCCGGCGCCGGCTTCGGCAGCCACGCCGCCGGCTGCCGCAGCGTCGGCGGTCACGGCGCCTTCGGCGCTGGCCATCTGGGCGGGCGCAGCGTTTTCGGCAACGGCCTGGGCGTCGGCGTTGGCCACTTCAGCGGCCTTGTCGGCCTGGGGCTGGGCCGCCTTGCGGGCGGCCAGCTTGTCCAGCGCATCCATGTCATGCGCCTGGGCGCTGGCGGCGCGGGATGCCGCAGCCTGGGGCTGCGACGGTTGTTTGGTCATGTTGTTCTGGGTTGCCATGTCGGTCTGTCTCACGAAAGGGATGACGGCGTCGTGTCCATGTCGTGGCGTTCTGTCTCTGGCATGGTCGTCTGCCGGTGTTGGCGATCTGTCCGGTGCCTGTCATGGCTTTCGGCGTCGGGTTCCGATATGCCGAATGTCCGTGCCAGGTACCGGGAGTCATCGTGGCAGTTTTCGCCACACTTTGTAGAGGGCAGGCGTCGGGCGGTCGCTGGGGGGCGCCGAGTGCGGGAAGGGGGCCGGATGGGCGGCGGGCAGCGATGGCGCGGGATGGACGCCATGAAGGGCGTGGCTGAAGGGCCGGGGCTGCCGCTGCACGTCGTTTGCGTTAGGATGCAGGCCGACCCAACGAGGAATGGTTATGAAGATCAAGATGGCGGCGGTGCAGATGGTGTCCGGGCCGGATGTGGACCGGAACCTGGAGGTGGCTGATGGCCTGTTGGCGCAGGCGGCGAAGCAGGGCGCGAAGCTGGCACTGCTGCCGGAGTATTTCTGCCTGATGAGCGGCAATGACCGCGACAAGCTGGGCATCATGGAGCCGGATGCGGGCGAGTGGCCGATGCAGGCCGAGGCGGAGGTGCCCCTGCAGTGCTTCCTGTCGGATGCGGCCCGACGGTATGGGATGACGGTGCTGGGCGGGACGGTGCCGATGCGCTCGCCGAAGATCAACAAGGTGTGCAACAGCCTGCTGGTGTATGGCCCGGACGGGCGGCGGCTGGCGCGCTATGACAAGATCCACCTGTTTGGCTTCCAGCGGGGCGACGAGTCGTATGACGAGTCCGTGGCCATTCACCCGGGGCGCACGCCGGTGGTGGCGGACGTGCCGGTGGACGGGGCCTTGCTGCGGGTGGGACTGTCGGTCTGCTATGACCTGCGCTTTCCGGAGCTGTACCGGCAGATGGCACCGCTGGACTTGATGGTGATGCCGGCGGCTTTCACCTATACGACGGGGCAGGCGCACTGGGAACTGCTGCTGCGTGCCCGCGCGGTGGAGGGGCAGTGCTATGTGCTGGCCTCGGGCCAGGGGGGCACGCATCCGTCGGGTCGGCGGACGTGGGGGCATTCCATGCTGGTGGACCCGTGGGGCGAGGTGTGTGCGGTGCTGCCCGAAGGGGAAGGTGTGGTGATGGCAGAGATGGATACGGAGCGGCTGGCCTCGGTGCGCGAGAGCCTGCCGGCGCTGCGGCATCGGGTGCTTTGAGAGGGCGGAATCATGAACACGACACCGGATCTACACTATCAGAATGCCAATTTTCTTAGGGAGCTGGCCGAAAAGCTTCCCCGGATCAGCCCGGAGGATGGGTGCCCAGAGCATATGCGGCTTCTGCAGAAATTGGCTGATGAGCAGTTGGCAGAGGCACAGCACATCGACTGGGTACGTGCGAAGGTTGCTGCGGCACGGGACGATACTCGTCCGGATGTTCCGGTTGAGGAGGCAATGACGGAATTCAGGATCCGCATGGAACGGCTGCACAATGGCAACCTATGAGGTCAAGTGGAGCAGGGCAGCTCTTGATGATCTGGAGCGTTTTCTTGTTTACCTGCTTGATGAGGTTTCCTTGCAGGAGGCTCAGGGCATATGCGACAGGATATTTCAATCAACGCTCCTTCTGGAAAAATATCCTCGCTTGTATCAAGAGGTCCCTGAGTACGGGCATGGGGTTCGCCGAATCATCAAGCTGGGGCGATATGTGCTTTACGAAGTCAATGATGATGATCGGACCTGCAGGGTCCTGGCCGTGGTTGGCCAGGGGCAGAAGCCGAGAGACATGTTTGAATGACCTTGATGGAAACGAATACGGCAATGAATCGGAATGACGCGGCGGGTGATCCGCTGGCGGTGGCGCGGAGTGTCCTGCTGGAGCCGCACGGTCTGGATGTGAAGGACCTGAACGGGGCCATCGGGCGGATCTTCGAACACAAGGTGGATTACGCGGACCTGTATTTCCAGTACACCCGCAGCGAGGGCTGGAGCCTGGACGAGGGCATCGTCAAGTCGGGCAGCTTTGCGATCGAGCAGGGGGTGGGGGTCCGTGCGGTCTCGGGTGATCGTTCGGCCTTTGCGTATTCGGACGAGATCAATGCGCAGGCGCTGATGTCGGCGGCGGATGCAACGCGCACGATTGCACGCAGTGGCCGTTCGGGCCGCACGCGGGTGGGTGATGCGCAGGCTGCACCGGCGCGGCGGCGTGGGCGCAGGAAGGCACCGCGCCTGCTGTACGGCATGGATGATCCGATTGCCTCGATGGAGGCGGCCGGCAAGGTGGGGCTGCTGCAGCGGATCGAGGCCTATGCGCGCCGCAAGGATCCGCGGGTGACGCAGGTGATGGCAGGTCTGGCCGCCGAGCATGACGTGGTGATGGTGATGCGTTCGGACGGGGTGCTGGCGGCGGATGTGCGGCCGCTGGTGCGGGTTTCGGTGCAGGTGATCGTCGAGCAGAACGGCCGGCGCGAGCAGGGCCATGCAGGCGGTGGTGGCCGTTTCGATCTGGATTATTTCTCGGACGAACGGGCGTTCGCCTATGTGGACGAGGCGGTGCGGCAGGCGCTGGTGAATCTGGAGGCGCGGCCGGCGCCGGGTGGCGTGCTGAGCGTGGTGCTGGGGCCGGGCTGGCCCGGGGTGCTGCTGCACGAGGCGGTGGGCCACGGGCTGGAGGGCGATTTCAACCGCAAGAAGTCGTCGGTGTTTTCCGGGCGCATTGGTGAGCGGGTGGCGGCCAAGGGGGTGACGGTGCTGGATGACGGCACGCTGCCCGACCGGCGCGGCTCGCTCAACATCGACGATGAAGGCAACCCCACGCAGCGCAACGTGCTGATCGAGGACGGGGTGCTGAAGGGCTATCTGCAGGATTCGCTGAATGCACGGCTGATGAAGGTGCCGGTGACGGGCAATGGCCGGCGCGAGTCCTTTGCGCACCTGCCCATGCCGCGCATGACCAATACGTTCATGCTGGGCGGCAAGCACGAGCCGGACGAGATTCTGGCGTCGCTGGAGCGCGGGCTGTATGCCGTGAACTTCGGGGGCGGGCAGGTGGACATCACCAATGGCAAGTTCGTGTTCTCGGCGTCGGAAGCCTACTGGGTGGAGAACGGCAAGATCCAGTATCCGGTGAAGGGGGCCACCATCATCGGCAACGGACCGGATGCGCTGACGCGGGTGACGATGATCGGCAACGACATGAGTCTGGATCCGGGCATCGGTGTCTGCGGCAAGGACGGCCAGAGCGTGCCGGTGGGGGTGGGTCAGCCCACGCTGCGCATCGAGGGGCTGACCGTGGGAGGAACGGCCTGATGGGTGCCGGGCCGGTGTTCTGACGGGTGAGGGTTGACCCGTGTTTGACGCCGGCCGGGGTTTTGTCCTACATTAAGCCACACTGTGAACGGGGTTCCGTGCCTGTGGGCAGCGTGTCTGCATGGTGTGGCCTTTACTCCCGTTTCTGAAGCTTTCTTCGCGTTCTGCTTTCGAGATCCGTTTTCGTGTTCCACGCCGCCCGATTTTATTTTGGCTTTTTCTGGTGCAATTCCGCAGGCGGAATGGCAGGTCAGGCCATGTTCGGGTAACACGAAGAGGGCTTCAACCCAAGAAACCGCCAGCGTTCTGCGACTGGCGGTTTTTTTTCGTCGGTTGCAGAGGGCGGCGGGTTCGGGACGATCCGAAACCAATCTGTACCGGCCCTTCATGGTCTGCTTCCGTTTCAGGCATTCCGGATGAAGACGATCATGGGCCATCCATTCGAAGGAGTTCATGCTGATGAGTACCGCCACGACAACCGATGATCTGCGCATTCTGGCCCTGGACGAGCTGGTCACGCCGGCGCATCTGATCAAGGAGTTTCCGGTGAGTTCGGCGGTGGCCGGCACGGTGTCGAAGGCGCGCCAGACGATCCATCGCATCCTGCATGGCATGGATGATCGGCTGCTGGTGGTGATCGGGCCCTGTTCGATCCACGATCCGGCTGCTGCGCGTGACTATGCAACGCGGCTGATGGAGCAGCGCAAGCGCTTCGGCGACCGGCTGGAGATCGTGATGCGGGTGTATTTCGAGAAGCCGCGCACGACGGTGGGCTGGAAGGGGCTGATCAATGATCCGCGGCTGGATGGCAGCTTCGACATCAATGAGGGGCTGCGGCTGGCGCGGGGGCTGCTGCTGGACATCAATGCGATGGGCATGCCGGCAGGCACCGAGTTCCTGGACATGATCACGCCGCAGTACATCGCGGACCTGATTTCCTGGGGGGCCATCGGGGCGCGCACGACGGAGTCGCAGGTGCACCGCGAGCTGGCTTCGGGGCTGTCGTGCCCGGTGGGCTTCAAGAACGGGACGGACGGCAACGTGCGCATTGCGCTGGATGCGATCAAGGCGTCGTCGCAGCCGCACCATTTCCTGTCGGTGACGAAGGGCGGCAACACGGCCATCGTGTCCACGGCGGGCAACGAGGACTGCCACATCATCCTGCGCGGCGGCAAGGTGCCCAACTATGACCGTGACAGCGTGAAGGCTGCCTGTGTGGAGGCGGGCCATGCGGCACTGGCCTGCCGGCTGATGATTGACTGCTCGCACGGCAACAGCCAGAAGAAGCCCGAGAATCAGGTGCCGGTGGCGCAGGACATTGCCGAGCAGCTGGCCGATGGCGAGTCGCGCATCTTCGGGGTGATGGTGGAGAGCAACATCGCGGGTGGCCGCGAGGATCTGGTGGCCGGGCGCACGCCGACCTATGGCCGCAGCATCACGGATGGCTGCCTGGACTGGGATAGCAGCGTGACGGTGCTGGAGGCGCTGGCCGAAGGGGTGAGCGAACGGCGGCTGGCGCTGCGGCGGGGCTGAGGCCGGGTGCGTCCCGGGCGCGACACGGTCGGCCTTCGGTCGCGGGCCCCGGGGCGGTCATCGGGTCGTGGCGCTTCGGGGCGTGGGCGCTGCGTGATGTCACGGCAATATGGCCCTTTTGTGCTGCGAAAAGGCAGGGCGAATGGACCAGATTCAGGATGTCGTGACGTTGGAACCGGCGGGCGAGGGTGTTCGGCCGGAACAGGGGGCCGGTGACCATGTGCCGGCACGCTGCCCGGTGGCCGAGGGACTGGCGGAACGTCGCCTGCAGTCGCTGGGTTCAGGCGCGCGCTTTGCCGAGGAACTGCATGGGCTTCTGATGCGCACGCCGCTGTTTGCCGGACTGGGCCACACCGAGTCGCGCCTGCTGGGGGCGGTGATGCACGTGTATGCAGCACAGGCTGGGCAGACGCTGATCACCGAGGGTGATACGGGCGACTACATGATGCTGGTGATGGAAGGCCAGGTGGATGTGGTGCGCCGTGACGAGCACAATTATCCCGTGCGCATTGCCGTGGCGCGGCCCGGCCAGACGCTGGGCGAGATGTCGATGGTGGACGGGCAGCGGCGCTTCGCGTCCTGCATGGCGCAGACCGAATGCCGGGTGGCGGTGCTGACCCGCGCGGCGCTGCTGGCGCTGCTGACGCGCGAGCCGGTGCTGGGCAACAAGGTGCTGCTGAAGCTGGTGAGCCTGCTGTCGGACCGGCTGCGCGAGACGAGCGCCCATCTGGTGAACTGCCTGGGACGGGCTGCCTGAGACGCGGAGTCCGGCGCAGCACGGAGCAGGAGCCTTCCCGGGCAGGATGTGCCGGGAGGCGAGGCGGCAGGGGCCGGTGTGGCCGGGCTGCCGCCCGTGTCAGTGCCGTTCAGGCGCGGGGTCAGCGCAGCTCGATGGTGCCGCGGACGGTGAGGGTGATGGTGGTGTCGCCGCCTTCACCGGGCACGCTGGGTCGTTGTCTGTCGGATTCGATGGAGCGTGAGGCCAGCACGGCGTAGGCGCCGATCGAGTCACTGTCGGAGCGGTGGTTGCTGTCCAGGCGGAACTGCTTGATTTCATAGCTCTTGTAGCCGAAGGCGGTTGCCGTGGCATGGGCACGCGCCCGGAAGGCATCTGCGGCCTGCTGGATCAGGTTGTTTTCTTCGGCGTGGCGGCGCGCGGTGCTGAGCTGGTAGGTCACGCCATCCAGCTGCAGTGTGCTGGCCAGCTGCCCGGCCAGGTGGGCGACGGCTGCGGTGTCGGTGCCCTCCAGCACCAGACTGCCCCTGACTTCCCAGCCGTCAGGCTCGCCGTTCTTGTTCCATTCCTGGTGGGTGTTGATGCCGTTGGCGTAGGCCTTGACGGTCGGTGCTGTCCGCGCCTTTTCCAGGGCCTGGTTGATGGCCTCGATGACCTGGGCGTTGAGTGTCTCGATGGTGTGGCCCCGGCTTTCCTTGACGAGCTGCACGCGCATCTGGTCGTTGGGGAACTGCTGGCTGACGCTGGCTTCCAGGTCGACACTGGGGCCGGCCGCCCAGGCGCTGGCGCTGCCGGCCGTGAGCAGGCCGGCCAGCAGGCGGGTGGTGTTTCGCAGGCCTGAGCCCTGGCGGGGCTGGTTGGCAGGACGGGATGCGGCGTTCGCCATGTTCAGGGGGAAGGCGTTGTACAGGGCCATGATGGCTTTCCTTCGGTATGGAAGGGATATGCAGGGGCCGGGCAGGGGATGCCTGCGCCGGGCGATGAGGCCGTCCGGGATGTGGAGGCCTCAATCGGGAAGAACGCGGCAGGGCGATTCGGGTTGACGGGCTGGGGAGCGGGGCCCGGGATGGGGGGGCTGAGGGGGAGTGGGGGCCGTGGGTGCTGAGGGTACCGAGGGTACTGAGGGTACTGAGGGTACTGAGGGTACTGAGGGTACTGAGGGTACTGAGGGGGCGTGGGGCCCGGGAGGGCTCAGCTGCTGGTGTCAGGGCGGCGCGGCAGGCGCAGTTCGGCGATGAGGCCGCCGTCTATGGCGTTGTCGAGATAGATGTCGCCCTGGTGCCAGCGGGCGATGTTGCGCGAGATGGCCATGCCGATGCCGGAGCCGCCGCTGTCGCGGTTGCGTGAGGGCTCCAGTCGCACGAAGGGCTCGAAGACACGCTCGCGGTCCGCCTCGGGGATGCCGGGGCCGTGGTCGCGGATGAAGATGCGCAGCTGGCGCGGGCTGTCGATGATGCTGATCTCGACCTGCTTGCCGTAGCGGATGCCGTTGGAGACCAGGTTGTTGATGGCGCGCTTCAGCATGGAGGGCTCGGTGGGGTAGGCGCTGTGGGCGCGGCCGGTGAGCAGGACCTGGTGGCCGGTGTCGGTCCAGTCGGTAGTGATGCCATCGAGCAGGGCATTGATGTCGACGGGGTAGCGCTTGCGCGATTTGCCCAGGTCGGCAAAGAGGTCCAGCGATGAGCCCACCAGGTCTTCCATTTCCTTCAGGTCATGGATGAATTTGGCGCGCTGTGCCTCGGGAAGCAGTTCGGCGCGCAGCCGCATGCGGGTGATGGGGGTGCGCAGGTCGTGCGAGATGGCGGCCAGCAGGCTGGAGCGCTCGATGATGTAGCGGCGGATGCGTTCCTGGGTCTCGTTGAAGCGGGCAATGAGGCGGCGCAGTTCGATGGGGCCTTCGTCGGGGATGACGACAGGCTTGTCGCTGGCGCCGACGGGGTTCTTGCCGATGTTCTGGACGGCGCGGTCGAGCTGGCGCAGCGACCGGGTGATGACGCGGCCGATGAGCAGCGACATCAGCAGGATGATGGCGGCCCACATCAGCAGGCGGGGCACGAGGGCTTCCAGCTGGCTGAGGGGCTCTTGCGGCATGCGCACGAAGAAGGCGGCCGAGGTGCCGTCTTCCAGCTCGACCTGGGCGACGACCGAGAAGGTGGCCGGCAGCATGAAGTAGAAGCGCCGGGCCAGCCAGGTCTCGAAGGCGGTGGCGTTGGGGGGCTCCACTTCGTCAGGGCTTTCGGCCCGGGCAGCGCGGGTGATCTCCACCGTGGTGAGCAGCGGTGGGTGCATGGCATCGCGGATGGAGGCGGCGAAGTTCTTCTCGTACTGGTTCAGCTCGGCAAAGCCGCTCTCGATCTCGATGGGCTGGTTGACGAGCTGGACGCGGAAGTCGCTCTTGGCGCCCAGTTCGGCCACCACGGCCTGACGGGCGTTCTGTGGCAGCCGGTTGATGAGGCTGGCGGTGCGGGCGATGCGGTTGACCATCTGTTCGGCGTTGAGCCGGTAGATGGAGCTGCCCCGGTCGAAGAAGTTGACGAGCAGGCTGGCGCCCTGCGACAGCAGCAGCGAGGCGGCCAGCACCAGCACCATGCGGCCGTAGAGGGAGCCGGGCAGCAGCCTCATGGATGGGCTCCGGGCATGAGGCGGAACCCGGGCGCAGGGCCTGGTGTGGCCCGCACGCCCGGGAGGACGGCGTCAGCCCACGCGCTCGACATGGGCGGCCAGGATGTAGCCTTCGTTGCGGATGGTCTTGATGATGCGCGGCTCGCGGGCGTCATCGTTGAGGCGGTTGCGCAGCCGGCTGATCTGCACGTCGATGCTGCGGTCGAAGGGAGTGGCTTCGCGGCCCAGGGTGAGGTCCATGAGCTGGTTGCGGTCCAGCACGCGGTTGGGGTGCTGGATGAGCACCGACAGCAGCCGGTATTCGGCGCCCGAGAGCGGCACGATGACGTTGTCGGGCGAGATGAGGTGGCGTGCGCCGGAATCGAGCGTCCAGCCGGCAAAGCGTACCTGCTGGGCGTCGCCCAGGCTGGGAGGCAGGGTGCGTGTGCGGCGCAGCACGCCCTTGATGCGGGCCAGCAGCTCTCGCGGGCTGAAGGGCTTGCCGAGGTAGTCGTCGGCGCCCATCTCGATGCCGATGATGCGGTCGACTTCGTCGGCCCGGGCGGTGAGCATGATGACCGGGACGTTGGAGCGCGAACGCAGTTCCCGGCAGACGGTCAGGCCGTCCTCGCCGGGCATCATCAGGTCCAGGATGATGATGTCGGGCCGGGCCTCGTCGAAGACCTGGCGCATTTCGGTGGCGTCGCGGGCCACGGTGACACGGATGCCGTTCTGGCTGAGGTATTCGGCCAGCAGCGTGCGGATCTCTGCGTCGTCGTCCACGACGAGGACGTGATCGGGCGCTTCTTGATTGGGCTGTTGGTTTTCCATGAACTCCACCGGGTCGAAGGAAACTTCCTGAGGAAGGCCTGGACAGGTGCTGCATCCTGCCTGTGAGCCGGGCGGCCAGCGATGCCGGGCCTTGCCGGGTGCAGCGTCTCTGAAGTATATGGGGCTCCTCCCTTCAATATTAAACCCCTGGTCGGCGCGATTGTCGGCCGCATGACGCGATGTTCATGTTTCTCTTGAACAGGCGGGCGGGGCTTTCTTGGGGACAGCGGCATGATCCGTTACCATCGCAAACTTCACCCGACCAGTGGCTGTGTGACAAAAGCCACATTCGGCGGATACACGGGTCGGTGCCGCAAGGGGTTTCATCGGCCGGGGCTGGGCATGGCGTCTTCCGGGGGCCATGCTCCGGTCCGTGCGTTGGTCCGCCCGTCGTACCGGTATCGCGGTTGCTGTGCCGGCATTGTTGAATCGATTCAGATGGGACGGACCTGTTCCATCGGATGTCCTCATGAGCTATCTGACGCGGTTTACTGTCACGGGCAGCGTGTGCCCGTCTTCCCCCATCTTTGGCCAGCGTGCCGCGCACGAGGTGCGGCGTCTGGCTGGCGGCTATGACCAGGTGGTCCTGGCCGGCATCGGCAGTGGCGTGGTCGCCTCGCGCGTGCATCAGCTTCTGCCCGAGACGCTCTTCTTCGAGATCGAGGACGAGTTTGCCCACCGCTTCCAGCAGCAGCACCCCACGGCGCGGGTGTTTGCCGACGGCATCGAGAAGCTGTACGACCACTTCCCGGCGCTGCGCGACAAGCGGATCCTGCTGGCCTCGTTCATCCCCACGGCGGGCCTCTTCTACTCCGACGACATTGCCGATTTCTTCACCTATCTGTGTCGAAACGGGGGCTATGTGATGCAGATGCGCTATCTGCCGCATCGCATGAGCGCCCGTTTCTTCGACGGGATGCGTGACCGGGGTGTCGAGAACGAGCGCCTGTTCACGGTGGCGCGCAATCTGCCGCCGGTGTCGATGTTCGGCATGCACTCCGCGGCGAACATGAGCACGCACGCTTCGGGCGGCACGTCGTCCACGGCCGGAAAGCGCGCCACTGTTCAGCACGCGGACGAAGAGGCGCTGGCGGCGCGCGTCGCTCTGCGCTCGCTGTAAGCTCAGGCCGCTTCCAGCGGCAATCCATTCTTCAGTAGCTGGATGCGCAGGGTCGGCTGACCCGGTGCAGCACCTTGTCGCGTGCTGCGGGCGGCCGGCAGGGTGCGCGTGCTGGTCCGGATCCGGCTGCTGATCACCCCCTGCCTTTGCAGCAGTTCCCGGGTGGCCGCCAGGCGCGCCTGGGCCAGCAGCGCGTCCTCGGCGCTGCTCAGGACTTCGACACGAACCTCATCGGCCTGGGTCAGGCTCTTGCCCAGCCGTGTCATGACCGGGTGCCGGGCATCCAGTTGAGCGCTGTTGTCGGCAAAAGGCAGTGAAGTCCAGCGCGAAGTCGACACGATGGTGTTGTGTGGCCCGGGGGCCGTGGCGGACGTGGCGCCTGCCGGCTTGCCGGGGCGGACGCTCGTGCCGGGGGGGATGGCGGCAGCCCCGTCAGGGCGCTCTGCCTTGAGGGAGCCACGGGCTCTGGGGCCCGGTTCGTTCGCGGTTGCGTGGTGGCTCGCTGTTTCGCGGTGGCTCGCTGTTTCGCCATGGCGCAGAAGGCGTGTGCCAGGGCGGTCCGTGGCCGAGCCTGGGTGCTCGACCGCTCCTGACTGAGCTGGTGCAACCGTCTGCACCATCGAGGCGCGCAGGCCGGCAGCCTGATTCAGGTTCGGGTCGGCCTGTACCCCGGCGCTGCGCTCCAGCGCCTGTCGCAGCGGTGCCTTCAGCAGCACGCGATTGCGGGCCTGCACATGAGCAGCCCAAGCTGACGTGTTGCCCAGCTGTCGTGGCGGCGGGGTGAGCGCCTTGGGGTTGGGCGCAATGAAGCTGGCATTTTCGCCCTGGCGCAACAGGATGCCGGCGTGGGTTCCTTCCACGGCCAGCACGTTGCCCACGGCTTCGCAGCTCAGCAGGGCGCCCGCGTTGTCGAAGCAGCTCAGGTCACTGGGCACGGGGCGTTCGAATTCCACATAGGTATGGTTGCCGTCATCGAAGGCGGCGGCCAGGCCGGTTTCGCCCACCTGGTAGCTCAGGTAATAGGGCTCACCATTGGCATCCTGGCGCGCGGCCTCCTGCACGGCCTCCGGGGTCAGCATCCGTTCCGGAATCCCGTTGGGCTGCGTGACGGCGCATCCGGCCAGCAGGGCGGCGGCCAGCAGGGCGGAGAGGGGGGGCAGGGCGCTGGGGGAAGTGTTTCGGGTCCTGTGAGCGGACCGCGACGAAGGGCGGGTGGCGTGCATGGGGGATGCGTCGCAGCGGGTGGAGAGGCGGGGCATGGGAAATCTCCTGTGGGGCATCGTCCTGCCGGTATGCCGTGGTATCTGACCGCTGCCGTGCCGTCATGAGGGACATGGGCCGTGGCGTACAGCGGGCTGGGCGGTCGGACAACGACGGGTGGCAGTGTGGGGGCGAGGCCGGTTGATCGGATGGCAGGAGATTAGGGGTTGCCGTGCGTGCTGGCGTGGGAGTTTTCTGGCAGCCTTACCGACGGCCTAGGCCGATTGGCGCACAATAGACCGTCGGCGCCGAGGTGTGCGAAAGGCGGGCGGTCCCGAGGAGGCCTGCGCGCCCGGAGCGGTGAAAGGCGAATGCGCGCGGACATGACGCCGTCCGTGTGCCGGCAAGACGCTGGGAAAGAAAAAGGACGCGGAAGAGGAAAGATGACGGCAACTACCGTGGTGATGCTGCTGCTGATGGGATGCGGTGGCGGTTTTCTGGCTGGCCTGCTGGGCGTGGGCGGCGGCATGGTGCTGGTGCCCTTCCTGGTGATGATCTTTGACCATGCGGGGCATGACCCGGCCATGGTGGTGCAGACGGCGCTGGCCACGGCACTGGCCACGATCATGTTCACGTCGCTGTCCAGCATGCGGGCGCATCACCGCAAGGGGGCGGTGCAGTGGCATCTGGTCTGGCTGCTGGCGCCGGGCATCCTGGTGGGGGGGCAGCTGGGCTCGCGCATCGTGGCGTGGCTGCCCGGGCAGGTGCTGGCGGTGGCCTTTGCGCTCTTCGTGGGGTGGATGGGCAGCCGGATGCTGCGCGGCGCGCGGCGCGTCGAGCCGGATGTGCCGGCACGGCTTCCGGGGCGCCTGGGGCTGGCAGTCGTGGGCACCGGCATCGGGGTCCTGTCGGCGATCTTCGGTGCCGGAGGCGGCTTCGTGACAGTGCCTTTCCTGAACAGCCGTGGCGTGCCGCTGCCCAAGGCCATTGCGACCAGTGCGGCCTGCGGCTTTCCGATCGCGTTCTCGGGTACGCTGGGCTATATGGTGATGGGCTGGTGGCAGGGGCTGCCGGGTGGGGCGCTGGCGTATCTGGACGTGCGGGCGCTGTTCACCATCGTGCCGATGAGCATGCTGTTTGCGCCGGTGGGGGCCTACATGGCGCATCGGCTGCCGGTGCCGACCCTGAAGCGGGCCTTTGCCTGCCTGCTGTTCGGGCTGGCAGGCTACATGCTGGTGAGGGCCACCCGGGGGGCCTGAAGGGGCCTCGGAGGGCGGTTTCAGATGGGATGGCAGCCTCTGAAAAGCGGCTTCTGAAACGGGGCCGAAAAAGGGGGCTGAAAAAAGGGGGCCGAAAAAAAAGGGGGGCCAAAGCCCCCCTTTGATGGCGGAACCTGTGAGATCAGGTCGGCAGGAAGCCGTCGATGGACAGGTAACGCTCACCCGTGTCGTAGGCAAAGCCCAGCACGCGGGCGCCCTTGGGCAGCTCGGGCAGCTTGCTGGCAATGGCGGCCAGGGTGGCGCCCGACGAGATGCCGACCAGCAGACCTTCCTGGGACGCAGCGTCACGTGCAAAGCGTTTGGCATCCTCGCCGTCGACGGTCACCACGCCATCCAGCAGGCTGGTGTCGAGGTTCTTGGGGATGAAGCCGGCGCCCAGGCCCTGGATGGGGTGCGGACCGGGCTTGCCACCGGAGATGACGGAAGATGCCGCCGGTTCCACGGCAAATACCTTCAGGTTGGGCCAGGCCTTCTTCAGGACGCGGGCCACGCCGCTCAGGTGGCCGCCGGTGCCCACGCCGCTGATCAGCACGTCCAGCCCCTCGGGGAAGTCGGCCAGAATCTCCTTGGCCGTGGTCTCGGAGTGGATGGCGGGGTTGGCCGGGTTCTCGAACTGCTGCGGCATCCAGGCGTCGGGCGTTTCGGTGAGCAGCTCGCGGGCGCGTTCGATGGCGCCGGGCATGCCGCGCTCACGCGGGGTCAGCTCGAAGCGTGCGCCATAGGCGAGCATCAGCCGCCGGCGCTCCAGCGACATGGACTCGGGCATGACCAGGATGAGCTTGTAGCCCTTGACGGCTGCCACCATGGCCAGACCGACGCCCGTGTTGCCGGAGGTGGGCTCGACGATGGTGCCACCCGGCTTGAGCTTGCCGCTTTTTTCGGCATCTTCGATCATCGCCAGGGCGATACGGTCCTTCACCGAGCCCCCCGGGTTGGCCTGTTCGGCCTTGATCCAGACCTCCTGGCCGGGACCGAACAGCCGGTTGATGCGCACATGCGGGGTGTTGCCGATGGTGGCAAGAATGTTGTTGGCTTTCATGGGTGAGAACTCCTTGCGAGGGGACGTATGTACCGGCCGCGGCGGGATCCTGTCTGGCGCGTGGCAGGCCTTCTCGAGACAATGGCGGCCATTTTGGCGCATCATCTCTGCCTGAGCGACAGATGGATATGCAGAAAACGCATGAACATAACATCCCCGACGCATGAAGGACATGGTGAGGGTCTCTCCCTGACAGGGGAAGCGACAGGTGCGTCGGACCTGGACGCGGCCCGGGAGCAGCGCTGGAACGAGCGCCAGCTGGCAGAACCGGTGCTGCAGCCGCGGATGAAGGTCTGGACCTACCGCGAAGGGGCCATCGTGCTGGGGCGCTCGCAGCATGCGTTGGCTGACAGGCCGGCAGCTGCCGGCGTGGGCGGCGCGCCGGCGGGCGATGCTGCGGGTATGTCCCCGGATGGATTGGCGGATTCTGGCGCCGTGCGCCTGCCGCTGGTCAAGCGCGGTGCCGGTGGTGGTGCGGTGCTGGTGGGCCCATGGTTGCTGAGTGCCTCGCTGCTGCTGCCGCTGGACGATCCGCGCATGGCGATGACCTCCGTGGCCGACAGCTATCGCTGGCTGGGCGAGGCCATGATGGAGACGTTGGCCGAGCTGGGCGTGACGGCGCGTGCCGTGCCGCCGGCCGAGCGCATTCCGGCGCCGGAACGGTTGGCGTGGGCATGCTTTGCCGGTGTGGCGCCCTGGGAGGTGGTGGTGGATGACCCGGCCACGGGCGTGGCGCGCAAGCTGGTGGGCTTTGCCCAGCGGCGCAGCCGCCATGGCGTGCTGCTGGCGTTGGGCGTGCTGGTGCAGCCGGCCCCCTGGCGCCTGCTGGCGCAGACACTGGGTCACCCGGTGGCGCTGGCCGACGAGCTGGCGGCCACCACGGTGGATCTGGCCTCGGTCAGCCCGCGGCCGGTGTCCAATGACGACTTCCTGGCGGTGCTGTGGCCCCGCCTGCAGCCGATGTCCCTGATGACCGACTGATCGGGTGGGCGATGTCATGCAGCTGCGCGAGACGCCGTGACCGCATGCGGTCTGGCGTTGTCGAAAGCCCCCGGGCGCTTCCTGTGTGCCGGAACAGCCTGTCGTGCGCAGTTTTTGGCAGGACTTCTGCCAGAACGTTCGATATCGATTCAGGTTGTATCCGTTGTCGCCAAGCTGCACTGATAAAATCATGACTTTGACTTTCTGGCGTTCCAGCCCTTTCCCGGGGACGTTCCCCGGGCCTGCGGAGCTTCCTTTCATGAAACTTCCCCGTCGATGCAAGACCGCGCCGCTGGCTGCGGCCGTGATGCTGGTGCTGGCTGCGCCGCTGGCGGCCCAGCCCACCCTGGACCAGCCCGAAAAGGTCCAGCCTGCTGCCGCTGCGGCCGACAAGGCCGCCGGACAGGCTGAAGCTGCTTCGGGTCAGAAGGCTTCGGCCGAGCAGGGCGCTGCAGCCGAACAGAAGGCAGCTGCCGGGCAAGGCGCTGCGGCCGGGCAGAAAGCGCCGGCTGGACAGGATGCACCGGCCGATCAGAAAGCCCCCGCCGCTCAGGGCACGCCGGCTTCGCAGCAGGACAGCACTGCCAAGGCAGAGCCTGCGGCCAGGGCCGAGGCAGAACTGAAAGTGGGCTTCGTGCTGCCCACCACGCCGGATGGCAGCGGCTGGTCGCGCTCGCACCAGCAGGGCATTGATGCCCTGCGTCAGCAGCTGGGTGACCGGGTGGCCGTGACGGTGCTGGACAACGTGAAGGACGTTGATGCCGAGAAGGCCTTCCGCAAGTTGGTGGAAGACGGCAATCGGCTCATCTTCGGCACTGGCGCCACCTACGAGGCGCTGATGAAGCGTCTGGCGCTGGAATACCCGGATGTGCGCTGGGAAGTGGCCGGGCTGGGCACGTCCGCAGGCAACATCCGTTCCTATGGGGTGCGCGCCTATGAGGGGGTGTACCTGGCCGGGGTGGCCGCTGGCAAGATGACGAAGACCGACACCGTGGGCTTCGTGGCGCCTGTGCCCATTCCCGAGGTGGTCCGCAACATCGACGCCTTTGCGCTGGGTGCGCAGTCGGTCAACCCCACGGCGCGCGTGAAGGTGGCCTGGGTGAACGGCTGGGCAGACCCGGTGCGCGAGACCGAGGCCACCCAGACGCTGATCAGCGGTGGTGCCGACGTGATCATCTACAACACCGCCACGACTGACCCGCTGAAGCAGGCAGAGCGGGTGGGCAAGTACGCCTTTGGCTGGGGCGCCGACATGA